>NZ_LLYY01000007.1 GCF_001484965.1 Shouchella shacheensis
TGTTTGAAAATTCTCTAGCTGAAAAAATGATGGTTTTTCAGTGGCCTCGGATGTTGACGATGAAGCATCTTTCCTCGTTAATTTTAAAAATGGATCAGTAGGGAGTATCGAAGCCACACGTAATGCATGGGGCAGAAATAATTACATTACAATTGAGCTTCACGGCACAAAAGGATCAATCCTTTTTAATTATGAGAGACTTAATGAACTCCAAGTATGCTTCTCAGATGATCCGGATGACCGCCGCGGGTTTAAAACGATTTATACAGGCCCGGCTCATGACTACGGAGAGATTACATGGAATATTCCAGGTATGAATATCGGGTATGGTGAATTAAAAACCATTGAAAGTTATGACTTTTTGAAAGCTGTTACAGAAGGTGTCCAGCCATCGACAACATTTGAGGAAGCTTACAAAGTTGATCGCGTATGTGAAGCGGTTATGAGGTCTTCAGAATCACGATCTTGGGAAAAAGTGAAATAAATATTATCTGACAAAGGCAGATCAGATTAAATTTTTCTAGTAAATTAAGGGGTGTGTGGCACATGGAAATGTACAAAAGGTTAGCAGTGGTGGGGATGCTTTCAATAACGACAATTTTTGTAGTTGCATGTAATGGTAATTCAGTGGGTACTGGTGATGATATTGGTGATGTCGAAGTGGAAGTTGATGAGGATGATGTCGAATTAGCGTCGGAGCCAATACGCATCAACCCGAATATAGATAAAGATTCTGAAATTTATAGTGAAGGTCCTCAAGGTGAGGTTGCAACTTCAGCACATGATATTGAATTAACGCCTGACCAAGTGGAAGAAATCAGTGAAGGAAACTATACAGCAGCAATTTCCATGCACTATGCAGGAAATGACTGGTCCCGTGCACAACTTGATGGTCTGCAGCAAACTTTTGCACAAATGGGTGTTGAAGTTATCGCTATTACAGATGCACAATTCAGTGTAGAAAAACAGGCAAGTGATATTGAAACATTAATGGCTAGGGATCCTGATATTCTCGTCAGTATACCAGTTGATCCTGTTTCAACAGCAGGAGCTTATCGTGCGGCAGCCGATGCAGGTATACACCTCGTTTTCATGGACAATGTTCCAGACGGATTTGAGCCAGGTGAAGATTACGTAAGTGTAGTGTCAGCAGACAATTATGGAAACGGTACTGTTGCAGCGCATACGCTGGCTGATGAACTTGAGGAAGAGGGCCAAATAGGGGTTATTTATCACGATGCAGACTTCTTTGTCACTGCTCAGCGTGTTGAAGCTTTTGAACAGACCATCGAAGAAGAATACCCCAATATTGAGATTGTTGAACGTGACGGTATTGCAGAGCCGGAAGACGGAGAAAGTGTGGCAGCTGCTATGCTGACTCGTAATTCTGATTTAGACGGGCTATTTGTTGTATGGGATGTTCCAGCTGAGGGCGCCCTTTCTGCAGTTAGAACGGCAGGAATGGATGACCTGGTCATGACGACAATTGATCTAGGCTCTGGTGTAGCGCTTGATATGGCTCGTGACCAGCAAATTAAAGGGGTCGGTGCTCAGCTTCCATTTGATCAAGGTGTTGCGGAAGCTATCATAGCAGGGCACGCGCTTCTTGAAGAAGAGGTACCTAGTTATATTGCAGTTCCTGCTACAACTGTTACTAGAGAAAATTTACTTGATTCCTGGGAGTTAGTATATAACGAGGAACCTCCAGCAGAAATCATTGAAGCATTCGAATAAGTAACTAAGGAGTTTTTCTAAATGAAAACGATGAAGGTAGGGATGATCGGTGGTGGTTTTATGGCTAAAGCACATTCTTTGGCCATGACTGCTGTTCCGATGTTTTATGAGGATGATGTAAGGCTAGAGAAACATATTATTGCAGATATTGATGAACCTTCAGCTGATGCGGCGGCAAAAAAACTTGGATTCAGTCATTCAACATCGGACTGGAAAACTATTATCAATAATCCGGAAGTTGATATTGTAGATATTGTGACACCGAATCATTTACATGAAGAAATGGCGATTGCAGCAGCTGAAGCAGGTAAGCATATTATGTGCGAAAAGCCACTCGGCCGAAATGCTGAAGAGACGGCCCGTATTTTAGCGGCAGTTGATAAGGCAGGAGTCAAGCATATGGTCACTTTTAACTATCGTAGAACACCAGCTGTGGCACTGGCTAAAAAATATATTGATGAAGGTGCTGTCGGAAAAATTTTAAACTTTCGTGGGACATACTTGCAGGACTGGTCAGCAGATCCGGGCTCTCCTTTATCATGGCGTTTTGACAAGGACTTTGCCGGCTCGGGAACACTTGGAGATATTGGGACGCATGTTCTTGATATAGCACACTATCTTGTAGCGGATATTGTTGAAGTAAATGCCATGACGCGAACATGGATAGATGAAAGACCAGTGCAAGCTTCACAAAAAGATTCACTTGGTAATGTAAAAATGCCGAATGGAAAAAAGGGACAGGTTACAGTAGATGACGAACTAGTGACGATGCTTAAATTTAACAACGGTGCAATTGGATCGCTTGAAGCTACCCGCAATGCATGGGGAAGACATAACTTTCTAACCTTTGAAATTCATGGTGAAAAAGGATCGCTTTTCTTTAATTATGAGCGCCGCGATGAGCTCCAAGTGTGTTTTTCAGAAGATCCTGAAGATCGTCGAGGCTACAAAAAAGTCTATACTGGTGGGGTTCATCCTTATGGTGAAGGTTTATGGCCAATTCCAGGTTTAGGCATTGGATACAGCGAAGTGAAAATCATTGAAATGCATGAATTCTTGTCAGCGATCATGAATGATCGTGTTTGTGAACCGAGTTTTAAAGAAGGGCATAGAATCGCACAGGTTACAGATGCAATTTTGAATTCAGCAGAAGAACAACGGTGGACGAAAACAAATGCCCATGCCTAATTGAGATATGGAGGCTGCAGCGGCTGGTTTACTGCTTAGTCCTCAATTGAGGATGTAAAGGAGATGTGCAAATGGGTAAAGCTATTCTTCAAATGTCGAAGATCAGCAAGTCATTTAATAGTGTAAACGTACTAAATGAAGTTGATTTTGAAGTTGAAGAGGGAGAAGTTCATGCTCTTATGGGAGGCAATGGCGCTGGTAAATCAACCTTGATGAAGATTCTCACCGGTGTTTACAGTAAGGATTCAGGAGAGATTAGGATTAGTGGTGAAATCAGAGAATTAATGAATCAAAATGAGGCTGTTGCTGCAGGTGTATCAATGATATTCCAGGAGTTCAGTCTAATCCCAAAATTGACTGTAGCCCAGAATATTTATTTGAATCGTGAGCCAAAAACGAAATATGGCATGATTGATGATCGCAAAATGGTAGAGGATGCAAAAAACCTGCTGGAAGAACTGGAACTATCATTTTCGCCAAAGGAACTAGTGGAAAATATCAGTATAGGTTATTGGCAAATGACAGAAATTGCTAAGTCGCTTTCGATGAATACAAAAATATTGGTTATGGATGAACCAACGTCAACATTGACCAAAACGGAAACTGAAATACTTTTTGCACTTATTAGACGCCTTAAGGAAAACGGTATCACGATTATATATATATCACACAGAATGGATGAAATATTCCGTATCTGCGACCGGATTACTGTTTTAAGAAACGGCAAAAAAGCTGCTACATCAATCGCTTCAGAGACCACAATGGATGAACTAGTTACTTATATTATCGGTGGCAATATGAAGTCCTCATTTGAATGGATACAGCGGGATCAGAATGAAAACCTCAAACCATTGCTCGAAGTAAAAAACATCAAGTCGGGTGATAAAGTTCAGCATGTCAGTTTTACTCTTTATGAAGGAGAAATCCTTGGGCTAGCAGGTCTAATGGGAAGTGGCCGTTCAGAAACGGCTCGGGTGATCTTTGGAATTGATGAACTTGATAGCGGTGAGATTTGGATAAAAGGTGAGAGGAAGTCGATAAAGTCACCGAAAGATGCCATAAATTATGGCGTTGGGCTTGTACCTGAAGATCGTCGTTCCCAAGGACTTGTTCTTGAGCACAATGTGAAAGAAAACTTAATTTTACCGAGTCTCGAAAAATTATCTAATTTAAAAGTAATAAAAAATAAAATAGCCAATGAAAAAGTTGAAAGCTTTGTCGAAAAATTAAATGTAAAAACAGATGGAATTTACAAGACAGTCTCACTTTTATCAGGGGGAAACCAACAGAAGATTGTCCTCGCTAAATGGTTATTAAATGATACAGAAATTCTTATTTTAGATGAGCCGACGAGCGGAGTTGACATCGGAGCGAAAACAGAAATTATAAAAATAATTAGGGAAATTGCTAATTCAGGCAAAGCAGTTCTCGTAATTTCATCAGAAATGAAAGAACTTCTAGCAATGAGCGACAGATTACTGGTTATGAAAGATGGTAAAGTTACTAGATCGATTAAGAGGACTGACATTAATAGCGAGGAGGACGTTGAACGTGCAATCCAAAGTGAATAGTTTGCTGCAAAACTTTGATTGGAGACAATATATCGTCTATATAGCCTTTATACTAGTGTTTATATATTTCGCTATTACATTATCAAATGAGGGCTTTTTAACTACGTCTAATTTGATGAATATCGCCAGACAAACAGCTATGATTTCGATCATGGCAGTAGCCATGACATTCGTTATATCTTCAGGACAAATTGACCTCTCTGTGGGCTCCGTAGCTGCCTTATCTGCTATAACGACTGCATTAACAATGCAAGCTGGTTTAGGTATGATTTCAGGTGTTATCGTCGGGTTGGCGACAGGGTTGGCGATCGGTTTTGTAAATGGCTACCTTGTAGCAAAAATTGCAATCCCTAGTTTCCTTGTTACATTGGCCATGATGATGATTGCCAGAGGATTGGCAATGTGGATATCGGGTACTGCCCCCATTCCAATTTCAAGTGAAAGCTTCATTTATTTATTTGGATCAGGGGATGTTTTTGGTATTCCGATCCTGCTCATATGGACGATAGTCATAGCGATAATAGGTCACTTTATTTTGCGTAAAACAACATTTGGTCGTCAAACTCTTGCTACAGGGGGCAATGAGACAGCGGCTTCCTTTTCAGGAATTAAGACGATGAGGGTTAAAATGGGTGTTTTTATGGCTTCGGGAATGATGGCTGGGCTTGCTGGTATGCTTTACTCCGGCCGATTGCAGGCTGGGCGATTTACTTTCGGTGAAGGGGATGAATTATCAGTTATTGCCGCCGTTATCCTTGGAGGAACAAGTTTATTTGGGGGTGTCGGTACGGTTGTTGGAGCAATTATTGGTTCGGTCATGATTGGAACTATAAACAATGCTTTAATATTGCAAGGACTTGATGTTAGTCAGCAACAAGTAATTCAAGGGATAATTATTATTCTTGCTGTGGCTTTTGCAAGTAAGAAGAGAAAAGCATAACTCCAGATTAAGCTCCACTCTATGCGTGGGAGAACGGAAGAGGAAGTGCCGATAAACATGATAAAAAAGCCCTCCTCCGCTATAATGACAAAGGTTTCGCAAGCCATTGTCAAAAGCGGAGGAGGGCATCCAAAATGGACAAATCAACTTTATCACACACAAAATGGAATTGCATGTACCATATTGTGTTTATTCCGAAATACGGACGAAAAGTCTTGTATGGGAAATTAAAGAAAGACATACGGGAAATCATCAAAAAGCTATGTGAGTACAAGGGAGTCGAAATAATAGAGGGAAGTGTATCTATCGATCATATTCATTTATGTGTGAAAATACCGCCAAAAATCAGTGTATCGACCTTTATGGGTTATTTAAAGGGAAAAGTGCTCTAACGGTTTTTGATCGACATCCAGAATTTAAACAGAAAGGCAACAGACATTTCTGGGCGAAGGGATACTATATAGACACTGCAGGAAGAAATGAAGAAACGAACACGCCTCGGCAAAATAGCGATGCTTTCGCCCACAACGTTGACGATTTTTCATACACCCGCTGGTCGGTGTCGGGAGTGCTCTTTGATAGCTTCCAGCTGGATGCCCGCTGTTTTATGCTTCCGCGGTCCAATTGTCGCTTGATGGCACTCGGAGCGTGGCCTAAGGCCTGTCCGAATACGAGCATTGATCAGCCTTGTCTGCGATAGACTGGGCTTGATCGCGTTCGAATTTGGACGGTGTTTGTTCTTACGGTTCTCTGTGCTAGAATCAGGATAAGCCATCGATAAGATTTTCGTATATCATAGGTTGTGGTGACTTTCATGATACACGTTACACGTTCTTACCATGCCTTTCCCCTAGTTTTTAGGTGTTGCAGTTGATTCTACAATGAAGCCTTGTCGATTGTTATAACCGACTAACCTATGGGTTTTTTGTTGTTTTAGGACGGAAAAATCTATTTCAAATGCTGATTTTATGCAGAGTTACCTTTGTTTTTCCGCCTAATAAAAATACAAAGCACACAATAAATAAAAAGAATTGAGTAGGTTTTATATATGCGCTGGTAAAATAACTCTGCAAATTTGTTTTTATTATTTAAGAGGAGTTCTGCACACAGTATGGGGAAAACGCAAGGTCTTGTTATCAACTGGTTTTTAGTGAACTGAAAAGGTGGGTTTTAAGTGGCTACAATTCAAGATGTGGCATTAAGGGCAGGGGTCTCGGTGGCAACTGTATCTCATGTTGTAAATAAGACAAGATATGTCAGCCCCGACACAGTCAAGCGGGTTGAAGAAGCAATTGACTCGTTAGATGAACTGCCCAATTTTATTGTGAAAAAAAGAGGTGTAAATCAACAGTCTGCAAAGCGTTATTTGCTCATCTTTGCTTCAAGCATGTTTCACCCTTTTCAAAAAAGATTAATTGAACATTTGAATGAAGAGCTTCAGAAAGAGGAGAATATTCATCTAGTTGTCGTTCAATCCGATGATATGATAGAGCTAATTGCAAATTATGTTGTCCCTGAATCCCGACGTTTTATTGGAAAAGTGGTTCTAGTTGACAAGACTTTAAAGAATTCTTATAGGGAGCACTCCTCGTTAAAAGGGATCCCTACTGTGATTGTTAGTGAAAATCCCTTTCAATTAAAAGAGTCTTATGCTGGCAATGTTGATTTTATCCTCTCTAATATTTATCAAGGTGCGTATGATGCAATCAAACATTTAATTAACTATGGGCATGAAAAAATTTCTCTACTTCAGACGGAATGCGACAGAGGTGCTGAGCGTAAAAAAATATATCAAGGTTATAAAGAAGCTTTTCTAGATAATAAAGTCCCGTTTAATAAAAAAAACGTTCTAGGTATAGAATCAAATAGACATTTGAGCGAAGATGAGTTGGCTGCTTTGATGAGGGGTGAGGACGCACCAACCGCACTACTCATTACAAATGAGCATTCATTAATGACGGTATTAAAATACTTAAAGAGCAGAAATTTAAGATGCCCCGATGATTTATCGATTATTTGTATCAATGATTTACAATGGTTCGAATTTTTCCAACCAGAAATTACAACGGTGCAACAGAATTGCCAACTGATTGCTGAGAAGATCGTCGATAAGTTTATTAATAAAACTGAACAGACCAATGTATTAAGTTCAAGAGGCCAGACTACAATCATTGACACAAAATTGAAGCTCCGGTCTTCTACAGGAGGTATTGCAAAGGGTCCATTTGGCGAGAAAGCAGCTAGTGTTAACACAATCCAGCTTACTGCTAACGAGAAAAAAAGTATTAAGGAAAATAAGCATACTGCTGTCATCTCTTTTCATTACTCGGGGGCTGCGTGGATGCATCTACACGAACGTGGGATACGTGATCTCTTCAATGAACTTGGTATTTCTATTTTAGCAGTTACTGACGCCCATTTTGACGCAGAAATGCAAAATAAACAGTTGAAAGGGCTTCTCTCATTGGATCCTGACATTGTCATAGCAATCCCTGTAGATGATAGTAAGACCTCCAATATATTTAAAGAAATTGCTAAAAGCCGGTCACAGTTAATTTTAATTACAAATGTGCCTAAAGGGATGAACCAAAACGATTATGTAAGCTGTGTCTCTGTCAATGAATGGTCTCACGGAAGATTAGCCGGAAGTGGACTTGGAAGTAGCATGCGGGAACTCGCCAAGTTCAAAATTGGGATGATTCGCTTTGACTCAGATTTCTATGCGACCAACCAACGTGATACGGCAGCAAAACAGATGATAATGAAGGAATACGATGACTTAGAAATTGTGAAGGAAATCTTTTTCAAGGATGAAAAAGAGGTATTTGATAAAACCGTTCGATTGATAAAAGACCATCCTGAAATTGAAGGACTTTATGTCTCATGGGAGGGACCAGCTATAAAAGCTGTCAATGCTTTATCCTCAATTGGTAGGAATGATATTATTATTGGAACTGCTGACTTAGATTATGATCTGGCCTTGAATATGGCGGAAAGACGCCATGTTAAGAAAGTAAGTGCCCAACTCCCATATGAACAAGGACAGGCACTCGCGCTCGTGGCTGCCAATGCTATGCTTAATAAATCAGTGCCCAAATTTATTGGTGTTGAACCTGTTCATGTTTCACGCGATAATCTAATGAAAACTTGGAAGAAAGTATTTAAGGAAAATGCACCAGAAGATATTGTTAATGCAATCAAAGAAGCTTCACATTAGCAGAGTCTGGAGTCACTTAATTTATGACAGATCAGCTAAGGGATAATAAAATAAATAACAAGTGAATTTTCCACCAAGGCGGGAGCTTTTTTGCTGTACGTTCTCTGGACTTAGCCCAACTCTTGGCAGTTTTTGATGAAAATGATCAAAAACTGCTTTTAAAGAGGTATGGCAACTCTATACCATTCTGACAAAAATAGAGGCCGATTTATCACCAAACAGCTAAACGGACAAATGGTCACCTGTTCACCGCTGTATTAGCCTATCATCTGCTTATAAGCAAGGAGTATCAACTAAAGGAAAGTGGGGACAACCGTGACTGGATCACCATCAAGAACCAACTTTCCACCCATCAGCGATCAACGGTAATCATGAACGATCAGATTCACTTTATCAAAGTCTCTGGAACCGGAAATCCAGCGCAATGGGATTTACAACGATTGGGAGTTAAAGACCCGTTGAAGAGGAACCACGAAATTGTCGGAAAAAGTTTGTAGTGACCAAAATAAAAAAGGAAATCCCAATGCAACGGAACTTCCAGGCTTTTAAAACGAAAGTAGGGTTAGTAGCAAAGGCGATAAATGTTCGATGGCAAGAAGAACAAGACCAATTAACGCACAATGAAGAAATGCCACCGAATGGTATCTATTTCACGGATTTTAATAAACCACCCGCTCCAACCCCAAATTCGTGCAACTGCAACGGTCCGCAAGCAGTTGCAGATAATCGAGACTCGACATTTCTTTAAGCGTTGTACATAACATCTCCAAATGCTCCGAGTTGAAAGCAGCATCATCCTGCAATGTCATAATAATGAGGGTACTGTAAGGATGTATTTCATAGCGTGCCTCCCCTAAGTAACGTTTGACATCGGCCATGATGAGCAGCGCTTCTTCTTTTTCAACATACCAGACGACACGGGAATGTTTGTCGATCCAACCTTCATGCTCCACGACCGCTTGCTCATTAGGTTGAGAAAGGTCTTGTATAACCTGAATTTCTTGAAACGACATTTTGAGACCTCCTAATTCCTTTTCGAGAAGAATTTTTGATAAAGATACCATAAGACGAACTTGGGGCCGCGGGTACAGGAATAGAATCGTCCTTATTTCTTATCGTTTTCTCACCTTGATCCACATCTTCCTAATCAACACCGACCGCAACAACCCAGCCGAGCTAGACATAGGCGAAATTTCCGGCTGTAACTCAATGCCAAGAAACGCAAAAAGCTCACTACACCAAGCTACACCTTTGAAGAACATCTGGCACAGAGTCTTATAGCTCTTAAAACAGTCCTTAAGGCTACCAAAATATTTTCTTATGGTACGTTATAGCGTACCGGTTTAAAAATTAGTATATGTTAGTTTGAAAAGATAGTCAACTATAAATTAAAGAATTATAGAGGAATGTCTATGGGAAAAAGAGTTGAGGTCAAGTTAAAACAGTTAATGAATGAACGAGAACTATCACTGCGGGAGTTATCCCGACTGACAGATATTAGACATGCAGCCTTAAGCGAGCTTTCCACTCATAAGCGACAGAATATCAATTTCCATCATATTGAAAAGATTGCTGAAACCTTCGATATTGATGATATCCGTGAGATTATTGATATTGTAGAGGTGAGGGAGTAGTGGGAGTGCTTGTGGCCATCCTTGTTGAGGGTGGTTTTTTTGGTGTTAGGCTCTCTTAAGGAGTAATGG
Source organism: Shouchella shacheensis (assembly GCF_001484965.1). GTDB lineage: Bacteria > Bacillota > Bacilli > Bacillales > Bacillaceae_D > Shouchella > Shouchella shacheensis. The sequence continues at coordinate 10,354 of NZ_LLYY01000007.1, forward strand.
TGGCGATGCAATTACTGGATCATGACGCCGGTGAGAAGGACAAGGAAAGCATCCGCCTGACAATCAAAGCCATCGAAGCTACGTCATGTGCAGTTGTATGGCTATAGGTCTATTGCAACTTATCGCCGTGCGCTATTCTCATCGAGTTCCAACTTGTTTTTCCGCTATTTGCGGTCACCGTCCAAGACCATCGTCTCCGAAGTCAGTTATGGCTTATTTGCGGCGATCTATTTTTCGCATGGTTGCCCGGAACCCGCATTTATCCATAACGAAAATAATCCAACTAAGCAGAAATCATCTGATATTGATGAGGATTTGTTGGCTTCTTAGTGCTGAGAAGTTTTCACTGTCCCGTTAGACAGAAAGGAGTGTTAAGGAGATGCCACAAGTGACTGACATTATTCTATCAGACAATAATAAGTAGAAAGGCTATAGCATTCGACGGCTAGTAGTTCGAGCATCGATTATCGCACGATGAAAATGCCGCCGAATGATTTGAAGCTATCTTACACGGCTATTAAATCACCCGCTCCAATCCCAAATTCGTACAGCTGCAACGTTCCGCAAGCAGTTGCAAATAATCCAGACTCGACATTTCTGTAAGTGTTGTACATAACATCTCCAAGTGCTCCGAGTTGAAAGCAGCAGCATCCTGCAAGGTCATAATAATGAGGGTACTGTAAGGATGAATTTCATAACGGGCTTCACCTAAGTAACGTTTGACATCGGCCATGACGAGCAGCGCTTCTTCTTTTTCGATATACCAAACGACGCGGGAATGCGTATCGATCCAACCTTCGTATTCTAGAACCGCTTGTTCATTTGGTTGAGAAAGGTCTTGAATGACTTGAACGGCGTGAAAAGCCATAAAACTCTCCTCCTTGATCTGATTAATAATAACCTAATGAGTTAATAATAACTTAATGGGTTATTAAAATCAATAACTAAGATGATAAAATTTTTGTAAATGAAGTGTACGGAGGAGTCGTATGATTCGGTTCAAGTTAGCAGAGGTATTAAAAGAGCGCAATTTAACGATGTATCAGTTAGGCAAATTAACTGGCATAAGACCGAATACAATTAGTCAATGGGTTCATGACGATGAGTTACAGGATGAGGGCAAAGGAGTTCGATCCATCACACGAGAAACGTTGGAGGTTTTCTGTGAAGCACTTGAGTGTGACGTGCAGGATTTAATTGAGTATGTCCCAGAAGAGCAATGAAAAACGGTAGGGTCTCATTGTGTTGTCACCACCCGCCTGGTTAGTGAAGAGCATTCCTTTGCCGGTGAAGGCAAACGCACCTATGGCCTCGGTCTTATTCAAGCATGCCTTCGAAACACCGGATGGCTCGAAGGAATTGGAGATTATTCAGCAACTCCTAAAGTAGGAAAGAGGAAACTGCGTTTGAAGGGTTTTATTATGTTAGCATGTATTAGAACATTTTATTTGAAGGTGCGAGTAGTAGAGGGAGTAGCGTAAAGAAATAAAGATAACCTTACTATCACTGAGAGTGGTTTCTGTTTTAATTTGGATATTTTTTGTCCGCAGTATCTGCTACCCGCTGGTTTTTTAAAGGTGGTCTCATAGCAATATAGCTGTATCGTAAGTAAAATAGTGAGGGTTCACGCTAGAAATGTAGAGAATGTCAGTAGAAAGTCCAACTGATTTACTAGGAGATGAAAAAGTGAACAGAAAACAACAACTTGCATATATAGCTAAGCATCAAAGTGAATACCTCGAAACATCAGGGAAAAGTCTAGATGAACGTATTAAGGAAATTACTTTAAGTAAAAAAGAGGAAGCTACTATTAAAAAGGAACAGGGAACAGCCATTTTAAGAGAAAAGGGGTTCTCACTGTTCGGCGTAGTAGGCGATATTGCGAATAGTATATTAGACTGGAATACAGAAGTGAATGATAACATCAGCGAAGCTAAGAAAATGATTTTAATTGAAGAATATTTTAATAAAAGTGATGAATTTGAGCATGCTCTTGAAAAATTGTCGGCATTTATAAGAGATCCTCAAGGCAATACCCTTTTCAATAAACTGATAAGAATTGTTGACGACTCGCCTCCTGATCTTGAGTTAGTTAAGCACCTTTCAAAAGTATTAGAGAATATCTGTAAGAACGGAAATTTTAAATCTCTTTTTGAACAACACAGGTATGCTTTAGGCCAAATAGAAAGACTCACGCCTCAAGCTTTAACAATTATAGCTGATCAAAGAAGTTGGCCATTAATCACCTTGGGTTTCACAGCGACCAACGGGACAAAGGTCACCTCTGACTTCTACACTGAGTTTACAGCAGAGTACTGCAAACATAAAAGAATTAGTGATAAAAAAAAGACTGCTAGAATTCAGCATTCAATTATTGAGTTGCAAAACCTTGGTTTAATGGAAGCTCATAAAACAGAGTCAGGGAAAGTACAATGTGCACTAACTCAAGTGGGTGAAGATATTAAAATATATCTCGAGTAGGATTGTATTCCCAAGTGATTTAGAATACTTTCCACCACTCGCATTGCTAGACTCTTGCACTAACGCCAACCCTGGCTGTTAACGTTAGTGTAAGCGTTGCTTGTCATAAAAGTTCGTACATTTGAATTTAATTTATTTCCTTAATGCTTAGGTATGGTATAATACTAGGGCGCATATCATAAATCGGGAAGGGGAGAATAACGGTGGCTAAGGTACAATATAAGGCTTTTTTTAATTCGGCGAAAAAGTTTGATTACTTAGCTTACGGTTATGGCTCAGCTTCTTATAAAAAAGTCGTTGAAGAAGCAAAATTAAGAGATTTCAAACAAGTTATAATTACCACAGCGATATTCAAATCAATTGTAAAATTAGTTTATGAAAAGGGTTTATTTGTAGCCGAGATAAATTTTATAGATCCGTTAGAAGACTACTTGACAGAAGACATGAGAGAATTGCTTGATCAAATTAATCAATCTAAGGGAAATAAACTACTAATTAACACCTTGTTTAAATCAATTGATTGGCTGGTGAATGACGAAAGCATTGATATTAAGGAAATAGTTGTTTTTAAAAAAGGTGGAACATCTGTTAAGACAACGATTTATAACAATGGAGTTTTCTTCACAACTGATCAAGAAATTGACTTTATAAAGAATGAGTTATTAACCCCCGTTTTAAGGAAGCACATATGAAGGTAGCAATAGCATTTTTTAGGTTAAGTCTCAATCTATTGTCTTTAGTTATTTCCATTTTCTTTTTTAGAATTTCTGATTTCATTATCCAGTTAAACAATATAGACCAATCGATACGTTGGGCTATAGATTTAACTTTTAACACTATGTTACTTGGAATTTTATTAGAAGTATTGCTTGCATGGTTTCATGATAGCTCAAAGTATACTGTGTCAGTTGAAGAGGCAAGGAAAAAACAAAATAATTTAGTTTTAAAGCCTGAAGAGAGTTATAATCCCCTGAGTGTTAACTGTAAAATAACTCTGGACAGTGGTAAGGCTGTAGATAAAACGAAGAATCAATTGATATTAAATTTTTCTTCTTGGTTGAGTATACAGGTTGATAATGATGTTGAACTCCGAGGTATAGTAAAAATAGATCGTGCTCAATCTGTAATTTATATCGAATTGGACAAGTTATTTAATCACAAAATAACTAATGAACAGACTCAAACTATTAAATTCAAGGTAATGCCAGAAAAATTCAATGGGGTAACCGGACAAATACAAGCAGAGCTCAAAAAAGGTAAAATTTTAAACAGGTTCTTTGCTGACAAGAAAAATTTTAAACTTAAAATCTTAGAATAGGGGGATTCTTATGGGGGTTATGGAAACATTTTCTTTTTGGAATCTAAACACAAAAAAGAGCTATGACGAAACTATACAAAATATGATTGATTACGAAGGTTGGAAACCTGTAAATTACGACACCGTTGATTCAGAAAGAGATTTGCAATTTCTAATTGAGGTCGATAATAGTGATGAATATAAGCTTGAAATAAGTGACGATGAATCATTTCGCTTTTCTAAAGTATTACATAGTTGGGAAAGGGTGGTCAGTACAGAGAGTAATAACAAAGACGTTAATAGGCGAATAAAACAATCAGACTTAGAATTTTTAGTGTGCGAAAATTCTACTGGGCAAGTTTTCTTTATTGCTTTTAAGGGATTAACTGCTAATACTAAAACCGCCCTTAGATCAGCTAATAATTTTAGTGGAAAAAAGGAAATTACTGAAAATAGTTTAGATGTTTCAGAGGATATTTTTTACTGGCTTTTTAACAGATATATGAATTTTGAAACTGAGGAGTTATTTAAAGGAACTAGTGCTTACGTTAATGCATTGACCGCTTATAGAGGCGGTACAGATGACGAAGCAAATGATACTTGGGGGAGGGGATTACGTATTACAAAGATTCTTGCTACACTGGCATTCTTATTCAATACAGAAAAATTAAAGTCTTTAACGCCAGAGTTAAGTGTAGATAACATAAATCTAACTGTAGAAATAAATCTTAATGGTTCTTATAAATTTGATGTGGACTCGCATACTGGGAATTTTTTTCTCTACCAGCGTGACAAGAAGAAAGGCTGTCTACTGATATACTTCTATAAGGTAATATATCCAACAATACTTAAGGCGTACAAGCATCATCTTGATGTAGGTAGCTGGAACGAACAAATGAAGCTTAATTTTATTTCGTCAATTGGGGCAGAAATACAAGACAAGGTTAAGGAAAAATTAGACGATATCAAGTTTGATCTTGGAAATGAAACTGAAAACCTTGATAATCAATAAACCCTAAGAAGGTTGTAATAGAAAGAGAGGATCAGAAAACTTCAACCAGACTATTAGGAAAGTGAATACTCATCAGTAGTAGAAATAGGGAGGGTTAATTCGTATCCAACAGGTGGAAAAGGACGTGTTCCTTATCTTTCATCCGCTACTGTTGGCTTAGAGGGTTAGTAGGACTTCAAGAGGATGACTCGTACTAAGGGGCCATTAGTCAATGTATGAGCGGGGATGGACAGCTTAAAAGGATTTTAGAGTTTTATGTCGAACGTTGTTAATGTGTGTAGTATATAACCCCGGGGTGATTGGTATAGACATTACGGATTTGTCAGTAAGGATAATATTTCTGTTCTTACCGGGAATAATTGGTGCAGTTATAATTGATATTTTAACCACTCATAGGAAAAGACAAGTATTTAATTTTGTTATACATGCTTATCTAATTGGTATTTTTTCATATGGCATTTTGCATGGCTATTCATTTATATCCAATTATTGTAATTTCATAATAAGTTTGGATGGGACTTTTTTAGAAACACTCTTAAACAGTGGTCAAGAAATTCAGGTTTGGGAAGTATTCCTTTCGACATTAGTTGGAATATCCTTAGCTCTGTTTTTGGTTTTTGTAATATCTCGGGGACTAGTCTATAAGGCAGTAAATGCAATAAGACTATCAACTAGCCATGGAGATTCAGATGTATGGGAGTATATTATGGCTTCTAATGACGTTCAATGGATAAACATTCGGAGAGGTGATTTAATATACAAAGGGAAAGTGGCGGTTTATTCAGAAAAAGAAAACATAAGAGAGTTATATTTGAGTGACGTGGATGTGTATCCAGAAGGTAATGGTGAATTGCTCTATCACTTAGATAGTATGTATTTTAATTTTAACGCTACTGAAGATTTCGCCGTCGAAATATATGGAGGGGGTGAAGAAACTGACAGGGAAGAGAGTGGAAAAAGCTGTGCTGAAACCACCGACTAAGCAACAAAACGGTGTGAAGCCTCCATCATCGGTTCCTAAGCCGGCAGGAAGACCACCTAGTAGCACAAAGACATCGAACGGAAATTGAACTCAAAAAATAATGTAACTAAAAGGGAGTGTATTCTATTGGGAGAAAACTTTAAAAAAGTAGTTCCAGTTCAGCCCGGAAATATCGAAAAGGGGGTCAAGCCACCTGCTACTCAAGCAAAACCCGCAGGAAGACCACCTAGTAGTAGAGACACAGGAAAAAATAGATAACACCTAAAAAAGGGCTACCTTACGAGGTAGCTCTCTTTTTGGGTGTTGCAGAAAAAAACAAGGCAAAGGGGTGATAATATACTAAAGTAGACAACTTCCGCTAAATAAGAGTGAACACTTATATAAGATAAAGATGTTTTGGCTTGTAATGATCACATGATATGGAAAAGAACAATTGTGGACCATTGGGCGGGGCATGGGCTGAAGTAAAAGAACAACCTCAAGGCGGCCAAGGACGTTATGAGAACGACTTGAAAGCCCTAAGCCCTCCATTCGCGTCGTCCCTATAAAAAGCGCAAAGGGGCCGTCCTATAACAGTCTTACACCGGAAGAGCACGAGTTCGTGGACGACATGATAGCGTCCCGCGAACATGCGGATGCTAGCTTCCGAGTGCTGAGCGCCGAAGCCATGAACCTTCATGGAATATCGAGCTCTCATGTTACCATCTGGGAACGATGAAAGAAAACCCTAATTGGACAAATGGACCCGAGTTATTAGAAATACTGAGCATTAGGTGTCCAGATATACCCAATGAAGTGACTTCTCATAGATAAGATGGGATTTCCTTTTTTTCTGCTACAGTCGAAGAATGTGAAACAAAAGAGCTGTTCGTATTCCTAGATAAAGTGATGAAATGGATTGATTCAAAGGGGTGGTAAAATAGTCTTCCTAACGATAGACTGGACGGGAATAGAGACTACATATTAGGGGGAGATTACAAATGAGGAACAAAACAATAGCGACTTCTATTTTCTCGTTAGTACTCGTTGCAGGAGGCATCGTATTCGGCGTTTATTGGTTCAAGCTCGTTGAAGCAGAATCTTCCTCAACCGGAGAAGAGGAAGAAGCAGCCCCTGCAACCGAGGAATCAATAGTTGTCACAGCCAGTGAGGCATCAGAAGATGATGACTATGAAAGTCCTAATACAACCGTCTCTAGAGCGATTTCCGATGTTCACTATATGTCCCATCAAAAAGTGGAGGCAGACGAAAAGTGGACGAATTTAGAGGCCACGCCCGAGAGGATAGAAGAGGTTTACGACAAGATTAAAGATATCAGCCATCCGAAAGCAGAAGAGCTAAAAGAGCTAATCGAACCTTGGCTTGAGGGGGACTTTTCCAATGCCGTAGAAGTTCATAATACCGTTTGGGGTTGGGAAGGAGGAACAGTCGGAGAGGCTACAAGGTTGCTTACGGAGGAAGAGGAGGAACAGTTTATAGAGGAGAACTTTCGGTAGAGTTATAGAATTCAAGGCGGTCTATTAGCCTATTATATTGCACTAATTCAGCATCATCCAATTTTACGTTTGAATATGCGTGAGGAAGGTTTTCGTGGATTAGCTCCGCTTCGTCCAAAGAATGGCGTTCAATGTAGAAACCAGTAATTCTTATGCTCGCTCTGGACGTGCGAGCTAGTAATGACGGCAAAGCACAAAATAATAAACAGCCATTGGAACGGTGCCGTTCCAATGGCTGTTTATCTTATCGAAATGTTTAACCCTCTAATTGGTTATCAATAATATCAGTGGCCCAACGAACAAGATCATCCACGCTAAGAGCTAGTCATTCAACACCTCGTAAAGAGAACCGGCACGTGCTTTAACCCCGATTCGCGGATAATTCGAGACTCCAAGCAGTAGTACTCAATACCTTCATTTCTCTGATTCTGCCTCGCTCTCCACAAACTTCAAAATCTCATTCATATCTTCAATTTCTAGGGCATCTGCAATCTTTTCAATGTGTTCAAACTGAATTCTCTCTCGTTTGCCACTTGCCAGCTCACTCAACGCCGCACGTCGAATGCCAGTCTTTAAATGAAGTCCATGAACGGTTAAGTCGTGTTTATGAAGAAGGTCGTTCAGTGCTACTTCAACTCTTTTCATTGTTTTCACATCTTTTCGTAAAAAGTACTTGCTGTACCTATAAACGTACGTTATAATGTGATTTGAAGTTGGACGCATAAGCGTACTAAATTTGTGAAAAAGGGGGAGTTACCGAAATAAAGAAATAGGCCTATTTTTGAAACCCTTTCCACAGAAAAGAGAGCTTTAAGCAAAGACAGGGGGGCGTAGCCTGTTACAAGTTGCGCACCGGTATGGGGGACGTGCATTTCATCCTCAATTGTTCTAGCTTTTGACGAACATCTGAAAGTCGTAAAAGCAATCGAATGTGAGGAGGCGGCAAAGGCAGAGCAAATGATGTAGGAACATATCGCAGCTAGCAGACATCAAACATTCTTAGTGATCAATACGTGAAAGGGGAGGTTGAGAATGTATAAAGTGTTCAAACGGTTATCGGTTCCTTTGGTTGTGTCGTCTGTTGTAGTGTTGACGGCGTGTGGAAGTGACAGCCAGGAAGAAGCAGTTGGAGAGAACGGGGAGATGACAGAATGGCCACATGACGAAATTACGTTGATTATCCCTTTTGATGCAGGCGGAAGTGTGGACGTGATGGCCAGGGGCATGGCTCCCTATCTTGAAGACGAATTAGGTGTTGATGTAAGGATAGAGAACCACCCTGGGGCATCTGCGCAAATTGGTGCTTCTCAATTTATAAATTCCCCTGATGATGGATCTGTCTTTTTTGTAGGAACGCAATTATACTTGAGTGCCAACATCGCTCTTCAAGGAGCGGACTTTAGCATTGATGATTTTGCGATGGTTAATTATGAACAGTTTGATCCGATTACGATTACTGTTCACGAAGACTCTCCTCACGAGACCTTGGATGATCTCATTGAAGACATTGAGAACAATCCGGGGGAGATCAGCTATACGACGATCTATGGAGGGGCGCTACATCTTACAGGGGTGCTCTTGGAAGATGTACTAGATATTGAATTAAGCCCTGTCTTTTATGATGGGGGCGGCGAAATGCGAAACGCACTTTTAGGACAGCACGCCGATTTTATGATCGGGAACGCAAATGGCGACTTGGCGATCGGCGATCAGGCACGAGTGCTGGCGGTTGCATCTGAGGATGAAGAAATTTTGAATATTTATGAAGGAACGGAATCTTTAAACGGATTATTGGATGACCGTGGAGTGGAAATTCCTGATATCGGGTCTGCCAGGTTCATTGCGGCCCATTCTTCCATGAAAGAAACCAACCCTGAGCTTTTTGATTATTTCGCTGAAGCTTATGAACGTATGTTTGAAAGTGAAGCGTACCAGTCGCATCTAGACGATCAAGGGGCGGACGTCGTCAGTAGTTTCATTGGACCGGAAGAAAGTGATGCGATGAATCTGGAGTTGCACGAGTTAGTCCTTCAATATGAATCTGAACTTATGAGCGATGAAAACTAGGCAGGCGGCCAAGAAGATAAAGCGTTCTCTCTTCTTGGCAATTGAAAGCGAGGTGTAACAAGTCATGATGGCTCATGGAAAATGGGAACTGGCTCATCGCTTGATTCTTCCTACTTTGATTTTATGTTTTAGCATTACTTACTTTATTGAAGTGAAGGCACTTTCTTCACAGGATCAATTGTTAATCAATCCAATTTTTTGGGTGGTGCTTTTTCTTTACCTGTTGGTGATAGTACAGGAATGCAAACAATGGAAACAAAAAAATGAAACGCTTGGGGATGTAAGCGCCACTACAGACATCAATCAAGAAAAAATGACGCTCGAGGATGCTGAAGCGATCACAAAAAGCGAGGGTGATGCAAGGCTTACAAAGAAAGTGTTTTACTATATGGTTGGAATTGCGTTGTACTTAGTATTAGTCGAACCCCTCGGTTTCGTCATTGTCACTTTGGCTTTTCTGTCTGTAATGATGCGGGTGCTTGGGACGAAATCTTTCAAAGTGCTCACGACTGTTCCCATAACCGTTGTGTTGATTATTTATTTTATCTTTGTGGAGGCGCTGGGTATCCCATTCCCTGTCTGGCCTTCGTAGGAGGTGGTAGGAATGATCGATTGGCATTCAGTGTTGGAAGGCACGATGATGCTCTTGGAATGGGAAAACTTCCTGCTCATTTTTCTTGGAATGATTCTTGGGGTCGTGCTTGGGTCCATCCCAGGGTTTACAGGTTCTCTTGGAATCGCAGTCATGCTGCCACTCACGTTTATGATGGATCCGCTGCCTGCGCTCGTCTTTTTGCTTTCGATTTATACTGGGGGCTTATTTGGAGGAGCGATCACGGCGGTATTGCTTAATACACCAGGTTCACCGGCTGCAGTGGCCACGACGATCGATGGGTACCCAATGACACAAAAGGGGTTATCTGGAAGAGCTTTGGGAATCGCAATTGCTTCCTCTTCCATCGGTGGGTTTCTAGGAATATTTGTGCTTTTCATTATCATTGAACCGCTGGCTAGTTTTGCTTTAATGTTTGGTCCGATTGAACTGTTTATGATTGCTGTCTTTGGTTTAACCATTATCGCAGCGTTAAAAGGCGGAAGTTTCGTAAAAACTCTCTATGCCGGTTTGTTTGGGATCCTATTAGGAACAATTGGCATGTCCAGCACAGGGGCGGTACGAGGGACGTTCGGTGAAGTGAATTTATTGGACGGGATCCCTCTTATTCCTGCCTTGATTGGGTTGTTTGCCATATCCGAACTTTTCTTCTTAGTGGACAAGAAGTACGTAGCCACTCAGCAAGTGAAGAGAAACAATGGTACTGAATTGTTGGATGGGATCAAGCGGGCGCTTAAATCTCCATTCAATATTGTACGCTCCAGCGGGATTGGTGTATTCATTGGTGCGCTTCCAGCGGCAGGCTCAACCGTTGCCAGTCTGCTCAGTTATAACGAAGCGAAGCGCGCTTCCAAAGATAAAGAACGTTTCGGAAAAGGGAATGAGGAAGGCGTAATCGCCGCAGAGTCCGCGAATAATGCTTCAGAAGGGGGGCGCTGGCAACGATGTTGGTGCTGGGTATCCCTGGAAGTGCATCTGCAGCTATGCTTTTAGGAGCCATTGTCATGCAGGGCTGGGTGCCGGGGCCAAGGTTATTTATTGACCATACCTCTGTCCTCTATGGGGTCATTATGGCTGAGTTTGTATCCATGATTGTCCTGTTTATTGTCGGCGCTGCTTTCTGTTTACTGGCAAGCAGAGTGGTTCAAGTTCCGACAAGAGTTTTGATTCCTGTGGTCACCATTTTTGCGTTGATTGGTGCATTTTCCGAACGGAATTTACTCTTTGATGCTTCGATCGTCTTTATTTTTGGGTTGATTGGATGGTATTTGAGAAGAAACGAATACCCAGTCATTGCCGTCGTATTAGGATTAATCTTAGGGCCGATTGCGGATCAGGAATTGCTTCGATCCGTCCAGCTGTACGGCGATCAAACCTGGTTGGCGTTTTTCCAGCGGCCCATCAGCCTGATTATGATGATGATTACGGTAGCGGGTGCATTAACGCCATTTATTCTTAAGAGGGTAAGGAAAAAGAGAATTGAAGAGTCTTCACAGCATTCGTTATGAAAAATAGATCAAATAAAACCAGTAGAGGTGTTTCACAATGTCTCGTAATGAAAGGTTTCATCATCTGCTTTCGACGGATGAATTCGTCGTCGCTCCCGGGGCGGCCAATGCGATCACGGCAAGATTAATCGAGGAAGCGGGGTTTCCCGCGGTTTATATAACAGGAGCCGGTATTTCAAATTCAATGCTCGGCGTCGCAGATGTTGGGTTGGTTTCTTTTAAGGAAGTAGTAGACCAAGTGCACTATATTACCGATGCAGTCAGCATTCCAGTCATTGCTGATGCAGACACAGGATTCGGAAATGCGGTGAATGTCATTCGAACCGTGAAAGAGTTTGAAAAAGCAGGAGTCTCAGCCATTCAATTAGAAGACCAAGTGACCCCGAAGAAGTGTGGGCATTTTGACGGAAAACAGATCGTATCGCAAGAAGAGATGGTGCTCAAAATTCAAGCAGCTAAAGATGCGAAAAAGGATCCATACTTTAAGATTATCGCCAGGACAGATGCGATTGCGATCGAAGGAATTGATGCGGCGATCGAGCGCGCTCATGCTTACGTAGAGGCAGGAGCTGACATCACGTTTGTAGAAGCGCCACGTAACGAGGAAGAAATGAGGCAAATCACTTCTGAATTGAACGGCGTTCCTCAGGTCGCCAATATGGTGGAGCATGGGTTAACCCCAATATTAAACAATGCGGAATTAACAACGCTTGGTTTTCGGATCGTATTGTATGCCAACTTTCTTCAGAGGAGAACCATTAAAGCCATGCAGGAATCCTTGCTTCAACTTAAGGAAGAAGGGTCGACAACATCTCAAATGAACGACATTATTACGATGGACGAGAGGAACCGAATAACCAATCGAGCTCGGATCAAAGAGTGGGAAAAACAATACATCCAGCTAAGCTCCCTGAGTGAATAACATTCAAAGACTTGCTTTCTGGCCCGTCGTCATTATCGTGGCGTCGATCTTTTATCTCCTAAACATTCCTGCTGGATTTCTCATCGGATCTTTATGCGTGGGAATGTACTGCAGCTTTTTCATTAAGAACACAAAGGTTACTAAGCAAGTGTTTCCTGTAGCGCTCGGGCTGATAGGGATTTCTTTAGGCAGTGCTGTCGATGTTCCGTTAATATGGGATTCAATTATGCGTTTTGGTTGGGCGATTGTGTTTGGGATAGCCGCCACTATCGGATGTGGGTTGGTTCTTGCGTTTATCCTTCACAGAAGCACAAGCATTGACAAGAAAACGGCCGTCTATTCATTTATCCCGGGCGGAGCTTCAGAAGTTCTCGGGCTTGCTGATCGTGATGGTGCCAATATTAGTATTGTGGCTGCCTTCCATTCTGTCCGAGTCATCCTCTTTGTCGGCTTTATCCCGGTTTTCGTTGGGGTGGGAGCAGGGCAGGGGACGAGGACGCGGGTGATTGCGGATATACTGTCTTTGGGCGCATCGATTCTCCCCATTGTTCTTATCTTATTCGCGGCGATATCGGTACACTATCTCTTCCCAATTCCAGCGGGTCCGTTATTGTTTTCAACGATCATCATGGTGTTGCTGGCCCCCTTCGCATCGTTCGAGGTTCCGGTCCTATTAGCTGGAATCGGACAAATGCTGATTGGTGCTTCGGTAGGTCTGCGTTTTAATCGGGAGACACTGCAGACATTACGGGAAATCAAGTGGACAAGTATTGGCCTTGTGGTGAGTATGGTTGGAATGACCATCTTGATTGGTGTTGCATTCAGTCTTTGGGCACGGGTCGACGTCTTTAGTGCAGTGTTAGGCTGGATCCCGGCTGGCGCTGGAGAAATGTCTTCTACTGCTATCGTTCTACAATTGGATGAAATGACGGTCATTACCGTTCAGCTTATTCGTTTGTATACCGTTTTCTTCTGTCTCCCTCTGTTTGTGTATTGGTTAAATAAATAGAACTAGGCAGAGGAAACGGAAAGGAGGCAGTTGCTGATCGATTCAGCTGCCTCATCGATTAGGAAGTAAGTGACAAAGGCTATATGTGTTAAACGGATACGGTTATTAACAAGCCATCCGCTTCTCCCCCCGTGCAACTGCAACGCTCCGCAAGCAGTTGTAGATAACCCAGTCTCGACATTTCTTTACGTGTTGTGCAGAACATTTCAGTAAGCTCCGCGTGCCTCCATTAAGTAACGTTTGACGTCGGTCATGACGAGCAGCGCTTCTTCTGCTTCAAGATACCAGACGAAACGGAATGCTTATCGATCCCATTTTCGTATTCTAGGACGGCTTGTTCGTTTGGTCAATGTCCGTCTAACTGCAAATGCCATTTGCCTAATAGGAAAACAAACGTGAGGGTCATTTTTTTAGATGAAAAATGAGAAGGAATGGGCAATAAAGAAAGTACTTTAACCGAAGGCCGTGATATACTATTGTTAATAAATGCTCACACTTGATAGTATTCATAAGTAAGGTGGTGATCAGGGTGAGCAAGGACGAGGAGGAAGAAAAACATGCCAACTCCCACTACGAATAGACAAATCAAACCCATCTCAGTTGAATTTGAAAACGAGGCAGATCGGGAGCAGTTTCTAAATTGGGCCGAGAGCAAGCGGAAAACTCAGTCTAAGGATCTGTTCAGAGCAAGAAAAGGCATTAGAAAAGCTAGAGCAATGCAAAAGAACGGAACATTCAAATTTGGACGCTAATATACTCCCGATCACGAAAATTGACAAAGAGCTAATTAAAAAATTTGATTGCAATGACGATGTAGTTAAGGAGTTTCTAAAAGAAGCCAGCCTAGCTATCATTCCAAAAATTTAGCAAAAACCCGTGTTTTTGCCACGGATGACAGCATCGTTGGGTTTTATACTCTTTTCGCAGATCATATAAGAGTGCCTAAAAGTAAAATTCTGAAACAAGGATGGGAAGAGTATGATGACCTTCCTGTTAAAATGCTTCCTGCTGTGAGGTTGCATTACTTGGGAAGAGATATTAAGTACGAAGGCAAGAAGTATGGCTCATCCATTTTATAAGAAGCTATGGGCAAATGCGTGCAGTTATCTGAGTCAGTTGGAATACCGTTTATCTGTTTGGAGTCCCCGCCTCATCGCGAGGAATACTACAAGGCTCATGGTTTTACTCGCATATCCATGGATATGATTATTCCAAAGGGAATTTTGAGGAGAAACAATCTTCAATTAACGGTCCATATTGCTTAATAATGGCAGTATTCTAAAATATTCATGACCCAAGGAACTTCGATAAAAAAGGGGGGATACCTGTGCTAGATAACTGGATATTTTTAGAATTGGGAGGATCATCTTCTCAAACAATTATATATGATCAATCAAAAGATTCTTTTAGCTTTCATCCCGGCATTCTAAATGCCGAAAAGTGTATTGCTCTAGCATGTCCGGGCCTTATAAAAGAAAATATGGTCTACTATGCAACCAACTTAGGTTGGCCAGATAAAGCTGATCCAAGAAAAGAATTAAATGCACCTAGTATTCAAATAGTAGAAAATGATGTGGTAGCAGCTAGTTTGGGGGAAAGTGTTCTGCGTTCAGAAAACTCGAACTTAATGAATTTACATTTCATCTCTTTAGGAACAGGAGTAGGTAGTGCTTCGGTTTTCAATAATCAAGCTTATGACTTAGATTTGGGCCACCTTCATATTGGTGGCAAGAATTATTGTGAGGGTTGTCGCAGTTTTGGATGCCTAAATTCAGAATTAGAATCAAAGCGTTTGCCGAAGTATTTAAGCAATAAGAACATCACATTTATTGCTGAAAAATTGGCAACAGCGATCGGTATCAAAAACATAAATTCAGATGCCCTCTTGGCATTAGGTGGGGGGATATCCAGGGGGTATCCCGAAATTGCCCAAAGGTTAGATGAACTTATCCCGAACAATGTGGAGGTAACGGTTACACCGGAGCAATCAAAATCAGCTGCTTTTGCAGGTTTGTATCACCTTGTGAGTCGAAGATTAATGGAGTTCTAACCAATATTGGAAAAGATTATTCCAGAATTGAGGCGCGATTGCAGCATAAAGCATTGTGCCCCTTATGCCGTATAAGGGCCATTTAAAGGCATTGAATATTATATTTGTTCACCAATCGAGGCGCGATTGTTGAATAGCTAAAAGTTACTTGGAGCTAATCGTTTGAATATGGTCATCCTTTATTTGTGTTTATAATGAAGGCATGGAGGGATGTAAAATGAGATGGGAAGAAGCCCGAGAACTATTTCCTAATCAGTTTCTTTTAGTTTCCATTTTAAATTACCATTATGAAGGTAACAAAAAGATAATTGATGAGGTAGCTCCAATACGACCAATCAAAGATGAAGATGCGAATAAAGCTTTTTTCAATGCAGAAGAAGGAACATTGGTTTACCATACTGAGAATACAGATTTTGTAATCCATATACGTAAAGATCCTTTAATGAAAGTGAGAAGGATCTAATGAATCTATTTTATGATGGGCAACTTATCACAACTTCTTTAACTGTCACATTCCGTGGGGAGGCACTAAGAATAGATAATGTGGTCGTGGATACCGGATCCTCTCATACTGTTATTTCACCAGATATTTTAGAAACAATTGGAGTAACATAGGAGAACGGTGACACGATTTATGAAGCATATGGGATTGGCGGCAGTGTTCCATTTTATACAAAAAACATGGACAAAATACAGATAGACTCATTCATTGTTAAAGACTTCCAAGTGGATGTAGGGTTGTTGCCTAAGGAACATAGTGCAATGCTCGGATTAGATATTTTAAAACAACATAATTTCGTCATTGATTTAGAAAGTTTAGAACTGTACTCTTCAAAAGAGGGAATTACAGTATTTTTCCGCATTTCAAGCGCGGCGCTTTTCTTGCCATCTTCCTTCTCGCTTTCGTTTAAGGTTAGGTATTCAACTTTCGGACACGAAAAGCGCGCCTGGCCCACTGGTATAAGGGAATTGGGTGTAGCTATTCTGGATAGGAACGATCCTCGTACCGACAAGAGGAGCTTCAATCGGACAAGAGGAGAGCTCATACGGACAAGAGCGAGCCTCCATCGGACAAGAGGAGAGCTCATACGGACAGGAGCGAGCCTCCATCGGACAAGAGGAGAGCTCATACGGACAAGAGCGAGTCTCAATCGGACAAGAGGAGAGCTCATACGGACAGGAGCGAGCCTCCATCGGACAAGAGGAGAGCTCATACGGACAGGAGCGAGCTTCAATCGGACAGGAGGAGTGCTTATACCGACAAGAGCGAGATTCAATCGGACAGGAGAAGCAACACCCCCGGGGTTCTCTCCTACTAACAAAGAAACAGGGATTCCACTGTGTTTTTCAACTCGGAAAGTTGAGTTAGGTATTTCTCGAGCCTCTCCAATTCTTTTTCCTTAATTCAAGTGTTACATATTGAGAGGTAAGCACGTAAAAAAGGAATGATATTCACCCTTAATTAAACGTTTGATTAACCCACAAACGCAGCCTCCCCCTCCCCCTCAAAAAACTCCACAACAAATAGTTGTATTATTCTAAAATCTATTGTTTTTCCCTTTCAGCCCATAGTACAATCGAATCAGCCGGTGGGATACCCATAGGCTTATACGGAATTTTTCACGAGTGATGAACCGGACGATCACGGTGGCGCTCAGTGGAGAAGATTACCGGCTTCGCCGCGCTGAAAAGACGATGAAAGAAGAAAGGGTGTAACGAATGAGGAGACCAACGAGAATCATGCTCGATCCGGCGCATGGCGGGAGTGATGCGGGCCTTCAACGGAGGGGCGTTCAGGAAAAAGACGTCACGGCACGGGTGGTTGCCCGCATCCAGGACGAGCTCAATAAGGCGTATGACGTCGAGGCCCGTGTGACGAGGGTGGGGGACGAACCGATGCGCGCGGAAGAACGAGTGGAATGCGCGCAGGAATGGAACGCCGACTGTCTCGTTTCCGTTCATGTCACGAGCGATTCGGCACAGACGCATGGGTCGTTTATTCACCCGGGAAGCGGAAGAGTGAACCGCTTCCTGCAGCAGTACCTGAATCAAGGGATGACGGAAGCGTTAGACCAAGAGGTGGAAGCGGGCGAAACGGAGAGTGACATCCTCTCGCTCGCCCTCATGCCAGCGATTCTCACAATCAGCCCCGTTTCGGTCAAGGAAAACGAGAGCGTTTGTATTGAGCGAGTCGTGCAGGCCCATGTGCGTGGCCTTGTCCAAGCCTATAACCTGCAGCGAGCCACAAGGACGATTGATCCGCCGGGCCAACCGGTCGCGTGTCAACCGCTGGTGTACGATCTTGTGATTAACGGACGCTCGCTCGGTGCGTTTGCGGAAGAGGAAGGCTTGCTCCAACAGATCCAGGGGCACATCGGCTGGGCCACAACGATTCAATTGGAGAGGGTGAGAACGCATGGGTGAATCGGCCTTAACCGCAACGATTAAGAAAATTGAGATCATCAACAAGTCACGAAAAGAACAATGGTACCAATCCGTGCAAATTGTCCTCGCGGATATTGAGTTGAACAACGAAAATTTGATCGCGCTGAGGAAGTTTAGGCCTAATGAGGTGGTACATGTGTCGATTGAGTCGGCACAGCAGAGTTTGTTTCCGAAGCGGCAGGGGAAAAGCGAGCTCATGGAAGGGATTGTCGGGGAAGACGAGGATGAGAGCGGGCAGACGGTCGAGCGGGTATTCCAATTTTAAAAAAGGGGAGATGGAGGCATGGAGCAGGTGGAGCGGATTTTCATGTATCACGCGCAGAAGGTACGAACCGTCGTCAAGGGCGGGGAGGTCTGGTTTGTCGCCAGGGATGTGTGCCATGTGCTCGGGCTGGCACGGACAAACAGTGTGCTTCGTAAAATTGGGCCGAACCAAAAGGGGAAGCATCGGATGCTGACCCTTGGAGGATCGCAGGAGCTCTCGATCATTAATGAAGCCGGATTGTACAAGCTCACCTTCCGCAGCAACAAGCCGGAAGCCGAGCGATTCACCGACTGGGTCACAGAAGAGGTGCTGCCGAGCATTCGCAAGCACGGCGCCTATGATGCGAGGGAGCGAGAGGAGCGGCCCTCGTATGCGATCGACGATGCGATCGAGCGGGCGAAGCGCTGGGTCTGGGAGCAGGAGCAGATCGTGGCCTCTAGAGAAAAGGCGAGCTATGCCGAGCGCATTCTGCTTGCGCCCACGACGCTGACCGTGACACAAATCGCCAAAGAGTACGGAATGTCGGCGCGGACGCTGAACCTGATTCTAGAGGCAGAAGACGTACAGTACCGAGTGCGCGGGCAGTGGATCTTGAAAGCAGCCTACCAGGGGGAGGGGTACACGCAGTCGCGCACATTTGAGATCCTGCGGGTGGACGGAGGGACGACCGTGGTTGTGCAGACCGATTGGACACAGAAGGGACGGTACTTTATTGACCGGTTGCTTGCGGAGCGGGGGTATGTGGTGGGGGGGAGGTGTAGTGGGGGAGGACGGATCTCGCGGGGGTCTCGCAGATCGGGGTCGTTTTACGTAGATTGGGGCTGTACTCACGCAGATTCAGGGCTTGCTCACGCAGATGGGGTTCTTGCGCTCCTTTGTTACTAATAACGACGTACAATCAATGAAAAAGAACAGGCGATTCGAGCATTGCGTCAGTTTCTCATAGGAAGGGTCAACTTCTAGGTTGAAAACGATGTGTAGACAGCGCTGAAGAGTGAATATTTTTCGAGATCATCCACCCCAAAATTCGCCAAGTGCGGGATAATTGAGCGATATAAAAACCTATAATATTGGCATTTTGGGGGATTTTTTGATGATGACAAGACGGAATGGGCTTGTCTTTTTTGCCAAAAAAGACAAAAACTTTACTGGTAAATTTTACATGTGGATAACCTGACATAACCTTTCGTACATTTTTTCTTAACGTGTACTCCTCAGAGCTGTTGAGTGGAAAGAGTATTTGCAACCAAAGAACATTTTATGTATAATGAGGAAAAGACGTAAGAATAATAAAAAGACCAATCAGCTGTAACTGATTGGCGGAGATCTGACTCTTTGGGTTAGATGCTTTAAAATTTGTTTTCACAAATAACCCCTCTTTACGAGTTCTGGCGCTCTAGAGGGGTTATTTGCGTTTATCGTCCCACCATTTAAAAACAATCGGCAAGACAATCAAAGCAACAAAAGCAATGGCTATATGCGCTAGTTTGTCTGCTACTTCTAGAAGTAGCTCGATTGTTCGGTAGTCGGACATCATAAACGGATGGCACCTCCTTTCTTCAGAGGTGTCACCGAACCCATAGAGCGTTAGTGATCTCACTTGGCTATCTTGTAATCTATTATATCAAACGAATCGCCTGATTACGATTGATAGAGAATGACTACAAGCAAAATCGTTAGCATGGCTGGCAAACCAGAGGGACAATTCGTTTGGCATCAACACTCCCACATTCATCTATGTACGGATGAGCCCGGATCATGGAATGTAACATTGGTACCATCTCAAGGGGGCAGAATAATGGAGTAGTCTACATTGTGCGAAAGGAGTGCAATCGTGTGGGTTTTCAGATGTAGAGCGATTGTATGTAGGAGAGGAGCCAAACGTATGTGTAGATCTGTCGCTTGTAAAGAGAGGCAAAGAAGGGTATAATGAAAGCAAGGAAAGCGAACGATAAAAAGACCTATTGGTGCTGATACATCAATAGGCGGGCGCATGGCCTTACAACACTAAGGTTGGCGCATGTGTTGATCACAATAAGCCCCTACTAGAGTTGGTTGCTCAAGGGGCTTATTTCTGTTTGTCTATCAGCCACAGCACTAGAGGGACCCCTACGGCTGCGGCCGCAATAAAGAGCATTGCGACGTTTGTTGCTGTAGAGATCACTAAATCCAGTGCTTCATAAGCTGACATCCGGGCCAACACCTCCTTTCTCAGAAGGTGTCGCCAAGCCCCAGAGCTATGATGGACCGTGCGTCACTTGGTTATCTTCTCTTTATTCTATCATGGAAAAAGCATAACTGCGCAGTTTAAGGTGTGAAAAAGGAATTCGCTTTTTTAGGAGCGAGTTCCTTTTTTTGTCTGAAGAGAGGGATCGTTAGGGTCGGCTGTAGCTTTCGGCATTTGCAGCAGGACGCCTGGGCGTTTCTATGTTACCGATTCAACTTTCGGACACGAAAAGCGCACCTCATCCACTGGTATAAGGGAATTAGGTGCAGCTATTCTCGACAGGAGCGAGCCTCATACCGACAAGAGGAGCGTTCAAACCGACAGGAGCGAGCTTCATACCGACAAGAGGAGCGTTCATACCGACAGGATCGAGCCTCATACCGACAGGAGACGCACCAATCCCCAGGGTTCTCTCCTACCAACAAGCAATAGGGATTCCGCTATATTTTTCAACTCCGAAAGTTGAGTAACCGAACAGTAGAGGCTTTTGTTCCGTGATCGGCCAATTGCTCGATGAAATAGGGCTCCTTGAGCGAATTGATCATCTTTCATCCGTCAAAGAAGAAAACCACCTTTTTGGATAAAAGGAATCGGCGTGAATATTTACATTGAAAATAGAACAAACGTTTGGTATAATAAAAGAAAAAACGGAGGCTGGCTATGGAGAATGGCAATCGTAAAGAAATGCGAATCGACCATGACCATTTGTTTAAAGAATTGCTTCAAGATTTTTTCGAAGAATTTATTCTGTTGTTTTTTCCGAATGTTCATGAGGAAATTGACTTCGCCCATTTGAAATTTTTGGACAAGGAATTGTTCAACGACACGCTAAGACGGCGAAGCAAGGAAGTGGACATGGCTGTTGAAAACCAAGCTCAAAGGTGAAGACAGTTTGATTCTCGTCCATGTGGAGCAACAAGCTCAATACGAAAACGATTTTAATGAGCGGATGTTTCTATATTTCAGCCGTTTGCTGGAGGAGAATCCTGGCAAGCGAATTATACCCATCGCTTTGTTCAGCTATGACGATAAACATAAGGAAGAACCGACTACTTATGAGATGAGTTTTCCGTTTTTTCATGTGGTTAAGTTTAACTATCTGACTGTGGAATTAAAAAAGCTCAATTGGCGCGATTTTATACGACAGAGCAACCCGGTCGCAGGTGCGTTAATGAGCAAAATGAGGTATACTGAAAATGAAAAGATTGAGGTTAAAAAAGAATTTTTGCGAATGCTGGTGCGACTGGAAATCGATCCAGCAAGGAATCATGAATTGACGGCATTCTTTGAAACGTACTTAAAACTCACGGACGAGGAAGAGGATCGATTGCAGGAAGAAGTAAGAGATTTAAACCCCGAGGAGGAGGCGAAAGTTATGGAGTTAATGACATCTTACGAGCGAAAAGGAGCTAAAAAAGTAGCCATTAATTTGCTGTCCGATGGCATGGGTGTACGGAAAGTGGTGGAATTAACGGGTTTGACGGAAAAAGAAGTGGAGGAGTTAAACCGTCAAAAAAGCAGGAACAACGGATGAAGGCTATAGATCGAAGGCTCCTTTGCTGTAACATGTGAAGGGGTTTTTTCATTCTGCATGGTCGTTGGAGGTAATATGAATGCGGATACACCTCTCGCATCAACAGAAGATGTTCGTTGATCGGTATTTAGACGATCCAGGTGGGGGGATGATTTCACTCCAAGCGTTCATCTATGTCCAATTCATGAACATATTTGTGAAGTGTTTCACAAATGAAGCGAGATCGGCTATAATGAACGTATAAAGAAATTGTGAAGTGATTCACAAACAGAGTAAAGGGATGTAAGGGGGAAAGGACTATGGAGGTGTATGCGCGCATTCTCCGACGGTTTATAAATGAGAGGAGGCTATTTTTACACGCGATAGACGAGCGTGTCAGTAGTGCATTTGACGTTGGAGTGTATCACGATGTCGTGGAGGCATCTGTGGATCAATGGCGTCGCATCCTATAAAAGTGTTCGCCTTGATGTTCGTGCCGCTCTAAAGGCGGAATGGCCCGTTACCGTTGTACACAACAAGAGAGGTTCTTCCTTTGGGTTGGTGTTTTAATGGAGAAGACGTGCAAGAAGTGTACGAACGTGTATTTATTTTTGATTATACTTGTGAAATGTTTCACAAACATACTGGAGGATGAGCTGAATGGATAACAGAAAAAAAGTGAACCGAGTGGTATTGATTGGAGCAGGATTTGTTGGGAGCAGTTATGCATTTGCGATGATGAATCAAGGAATTGCTGAAGAGTTTGTTATGATTGATCTGGATCAAGCGAAGGCAAGTGGCGATGTGATGGATTTAAACCACGGGCTGGCGTTCGCGCCTGTTTCAACAAAGATATGGAAGGGGGAGTATCAAGACTGCAAAGAGGCAGACATTGTGTGCATCTGTGCCGGAGCAAACCAAAAACCAGGCGAGACCAGGCTGGAGCTCGTAGAGAAAAATATGACCATTTTTAAGGGACTTGTAAGCAAGGTCATGGCGAGTGGGTTTGATGGGATCTTTTTAGTCGCTACAAATCCAGTGGACATTTTAACACAAGCGACTCAAAGCTTCAGTGGTCTGCCGAAAAACCGTGTCATTGGCAGTGGGACGACATTGGACACGGCGAGGTTCCGGCACATGCTCAGCGAGTACTTTAACGTCTCAGAGAAGAATGTCCATGCGTACATTATCGGCGAACATGGAGACACGTCCCTTCCTGTGTGGAGCACAGCAACCATTGGTGCGGTCCCGCTGCAACAATGGGTAAAGAAAAAGGGCGCTTCCCACAGCCGTGATGTGGAACGCATCTATGAAGATGTTCGGGATGCAGCGTACGACGTGATCGAAAAGAAAGGTGCCACGTATTATGGGATTGCCATGAGCCTCGTGCGAATCACCAAAGCCATCTTAAAAGATGAACAGTCCATTTTAACCGTCAGTGCTCCCCTAGCTGGTGAATACGGCATAAGCGATGTATGCATTGGTGTACCGGCCATCATTACCCGCAATGGAATACACGAAGTGGTGGAAATGGACTTGAGCGAAGAGGAGCAAGAGCAATTTCATCATAGCGCTCAAACGCTGAAACGGATTTACGAGAACGCAGCAGCAACGGCAAAAAAATGAATGATAACGTAGGATACGACCCACTCGGAAATGAGCTTCTATACTGGATGATTATGCCTAATGCAAAAATATTTCAGCATCAGAATCTGCTTTCGCTGGTGTACGTGTGGCGTTTTTGGTTGTTATTATAACCGTCTTGTTTGATTTGGTTCACAATAGTAGTAAATATTCCCATTTATCCCCACTTGAATAAGGGCTATTGGATGCAATACCTACAATGCCCGACCCTTTGGGGTTGACAATTTTGTGTTCTCCTGTGTTTGAGGGTTTCCGCCATTGCATAGGCTTTTTTAGTTTGGACTTTTTTCATCCCACATTAGGCGTCTGGTTAACTTGAGTTCTATAGTGACTAGGCAACTAAGGCCATAGTATGGGTTTTGCTATTTTTAGCCAGAGGTGGCGTGTAACAGGTTTTTTGGATGAAATGTCAAAGATCTTTAGAAGAACTCCAACCCCCCCAGTGTGCGAAGGGATTGACCTGTTTTACGCGTCAATTCTGTGGGATGATTAAAGATCTTTTTTCGAAGGATAATAGTCAGACCTTTTATTTTGGGAATTAATGAAACTGTGTAGCACGATCAAAAACAAAGCATGGGGAAAGATCTGATTCACAAGCCGTGTATTATGAAGTTCCATTGTATACTACAAGAAACACAAAGGAGCCCTTAAATTGAAACCAAGCATTAGCCATCAGCAATCCAGTCCTTTGCTTCATCTTTCAGGCGAGCTCATGATTGAAAAAGGTATACCCTTTCATAAGCCCCTGAACAATCATTCAGACGCTACAGGAATTTTACTTTTTGTAGGGAGGAGAAGGGAGTTGCATCATTAATGACGTGCCTATGAGAATTCACCTCTATCGTTGTCTACAACTCGAGTTCGACATTGATGGGCACATTTGGAGGCCATTTAAATAAACTTTCGTGAATAAAATTATAAAAATTCATTGACTCTTAAGAATTAACGTTATAAGATACATATAAATTGGTTGATCCAATAATCCAATTAGAGAAAGGGTGAAAGAGTTTGGGGGTAGCTGTATGGGCTTTGATCGTCTATATTGCGCTAATTATATTCTGGGTCGTTGCATTAAAGAGAAACATTGGCGAAGCGATGATTGTCAGCTTTTTTGTAAGCGCTATATTTGGAGGGTTGACTGATCTTCCGAACCTGCTTTGGAACGGATTCATTTTTGGTGCTACACATGAAGTGTTATTCGCTGCGATGTCTTTCGTGTTCATGGCGTTTCTTATCGAACAAACCGGGATTATTCAAAGACTTATCTCGATTCTCAATTCGTTGCTGGGGAGGCTCCCTGGGGGCGCTGGTTACGTAGATACCATTGCTTCAGCTTTATTTGGAAGTGTCTCCGGTTCTGGGTCCGGAAATACGGCCTCAGTAGGAGCCATTACAATTCCTTGGATGATCCGAACGAACTGGCCTAAGCATATGTCAGCAACAGTCGCTGCCGGGAATGCTGGGTTAGGGATTTCATTTCCACCAAGTGGATCGGTGTTCATTTTACTAGGTATGGCTACTGTTGCTGCTTCAGTATCTGAAGGACAGTTATTCATTGCCTTATACGTTGCGGGAATATATACCTTAGGGTATCGTTTGCTCCTCACATGGTGGTTCGTTAAAAAGCATAAGATCGATGCGGTAGATCCGACAGGAATTCTTCCAATTAGACAGTCTTTAACTCAAGGTTGGAAATCTATGCTTATTTTCTTAGGAATTATTATTCCTGTGGCTGTAACCATTGGACCTTTGTCAGATTTTTTTGCTGGTAACCAACGCATCGGGGAGGACGCGGTAGATGCTATCTCCATCTTAACTTGGGTTCCGATCTTGATCATCATGATTTGTTTGGCCGTTGGGCGAAAGGCTTTACCTTCCTCTATTAAAGGTTGGTCGAGTTACTTGCAGAAAGCGGTGAAAGGTTTCTCAACGATTGGTGTTATCCTACTATTTGCCTTTGCCGCAAGTGATGTTCTCAATGAACTCGGATTGTCCGACCATTTAGGAAGTTTAATGGCTTCCGCAGACCTGCCGCTTTGGGGAATCATTGCTCTCGTCGGTGTTCTCATTGTATTGGTTGCTACGCCTTTAACGGCAACTGCCACGGTAACTGCGGTTGGTTTGGTTGCTTTTACAGCCCTAACATCAGCAGGTGTTGATCCTGTCGTAGCCACTGTTGCGATTCTCGTATTTGCTTCTACGGAAGGAGCGTCGCCGCCAGGTGCAGCACCAATTATGATCGCTTCGAGTATCGCGGATGAAAACCCGACAAAAACCTTTATTCCATTAATTGTTTATTATGTTATTCCAATTACGATTATTGGTTTGCTCATTGGTGTAGGTTGGCTGCCGGTCCCAACTGGTTGATAGAAGGGGGAATATTGGATGTATCGAATCATGTCTTTACTATTTAAAATCTTTTTATGTGGTTTTTTGTTGCTCGGCATGGTCATTGTGACGGTTCAGATGGTTGGTTTGATTATTCAAAGTGGTGATCTAGTGATTGCAATAAACGAAGTGCTAACAAAAACCGCCTATATTCTGAGTGCAATCGCAGCCGTGTTAGGATTTCTCTTGCACTATATGAAAAATTCTGCTGAAATTTCTTGAACCCTCATCACCCAGTCGTTATAGTACGTTAAGATTAGGTTAAATATAACGGCTTAGTTGAAGGAGAGGTTCATGTGATTGAGCATAAGAGGCTTTATGAACAAGTGTTGGATAAATTAATGGATAACTATAAACAAGGATTGATTCAAATTGGCGATCGAATTCCGCCGGAAAGGAAATTAGCGGAAACGCTTGGCGTCTCTAGAGGAACACTTCGTGATGCGTTCCGTGTCCTCGAATCAATGGGGATCATTCAAACGATCCCTGGAGGCGGGCGTATCTTGAAGAAGGAGCTTTCGACTTCAAAGGATGTATCGACGAAGAACCAGGAAATTATTATGGAATTGAAGAAAGCCGCGGTTCTTGAGCTGATTGAAGCTAGAGAGATAATGGAGGTTCCGATGCTAGATCTTATTATAGACCGTGCATCAGAAAATGATATCGAACATATGAAGACGATTCTTAAAGAGAAAGATATTGATTATTTATTTCATGAGACTTTAGCTGCGCTAAGCGGCAACACTGTTCTTTTAAACTTTACGAAATTAAATCTTGATTTGATCCATCAGG
The DNA here is from genome assembly GCF_001484965.1 of Shouchella shacheensis. Classification (GTDB taxonomy): domain Bacteria; phylum Bacillota; class Bacilli; order Bacillales; family Bacillaceae_D; genus Shouchella; species Shouchella shacheensis. Next base: position 37,065 of record NZ_LLYY01000007.1, read on the forward strand.
CGCGTTCGATCACCTACGTTCGAAAAGAAAAATACGATGAAGCCAATCGAGAGCATTGGGCTATTGTTGAGGCGGTCGAGCAACGTAATAAACAGCTTGCAAGAACGAAAATGATGGAGCATTTAGAGAACATTCGACAACGGCTCTATCGCTAAGGAGGTATTTATGAGAATCACTCGCTCTCGTTTAATTATTCCAATCAATGTGAAAAAGTTTGTCAATAACTCTTATAAACGAAATGCTGACGCGATTGTACTGGATCTAGAAGATAGTATTCCTTATGATCAGAAAGAAATTGCTCGGGATCTCATCCGCTCAGCGGTTAAGCCAGCTGCCGCTGGAGGAAATCGGCTGTATATAAGAGTAAATGCCGAAAAAACTGTACAAAAAAAAGATATACACGCCTCTGTACTTCCTGAGGTACATGGGGTAATCCTGCCAAAAGTAGAAACGAGAGAAGACATCGGAATAGTTGACGAACAATTGGATCAACTAGATCCAGAACAAAGAATACAGATTAGCGTCCTGATCGAAACGTCGAAAGGCATTCGCAATATTGATGCCATCCTTTCCGCCAGCACGCGAATCGAATCCGTATCATTAGGAGCAGAAGACCTCGCCTCTGAATTGAATTTAGGTAATGGTCCGCAGCGTGAAGAATTACTTCGCCATGTTCGTTACACGATGCTACTTTCCGCAAAAGCTCATCACGTTCAACCGCTGGCCTTGATGGGAAGCATTAGCAACTACAAAGATGTAGGCAAGGTGCGAGAGGCGGCTGTGAACGCCTATCAGCTTGGATTTGAAGGGAATAGCTGTATCCATCCAGGGCAAGTACAAATTCTAAATGACAGCTTCTCTCCCGATAAAGAAACAGCGGAGGAAGCACAGCGTTTAATTGAAGTATTTGAAGAAAGTGTAGCGCAAGGTCGAGCGTCAATGGTGTTTAAAGACAAAATGATTGATTATCCACATTATGAACAAGCAAAGCAGCTAGTTGAGTTTCATAATGACATTATCGCCTTTGAAACTAAAAAAGCGGACGCCAGAAAACGTTGGGAGGAGATGCAGCATGAAGAAGGGTCCTCTTGAAGGGTTAAAAGTCTTAGACGCCGCTACGATGCTGGCAGGTCCTTGGGCTGGAACACATCTTGCTGACTTTGGAGCCGAGGTCGTCAAGGTGGAGCATCCGACCTATGGAGATCACGCCCGGAATTATGGCAAGAAGAAAGGTGGAGAATCAGTATATTGGAAGTCACTGAACCGAAACAAACGGACAATCACATTAAATATAAAGGAATCTGAAGGACAGCAGCTGTTATTGGAAATGCTTCCAGAGTTTGATGTGATGCTAGAGAACTTCCGACCAGGAACATTGGAGAAATGGGGAATCGGCTGGGATGTCCTCTCCAAGGCCAATCCTTCGTTAATTCTGCTGCGGACATCGGGTTATGGACAAAGCGGCCCTTATTCGCAAAATGGTGGGTTTGGCACCGTAGCAGAAGCTATGAGTGGATTTACATCCGTCAATGGCGAACGGCGAGGCAAACCATTGCTGCCAGGGATTCCTCTTGCCGATGGAGTAAGCGGTGCATTCGGTGCACTTGGCATTATGATGGCAATTTATGAGCGGGACCGTGATCCTGAACGAAAAGGACAATATATTGATATCTCTTTGTATGAACCATTAATGCGCTTCTTAGAGCCGCATCTTATGGCGTATGATCAACTCGGCAGTATTCCAGAGAAAATGGGTAATGGCAGTGTTCAAACAGCCCCCCGTAACGCATATGAGACGAAAGACGGAAATTGGGTTGCCTTATCTGGAAGCACCCAATCCGTTGCGGCTAACGTGTTTAAAGCGATCGGGCAACCAGAACTCATTGAAGACGCACGCTTTGAAACCAATGAAGCCCGCTTAAAAAACGTTCAGGAACTGGATGAGATCATTGGCGGATGGATTGCGGAAAGAAACTTGGATGAAGTCATGAAGACATTTAATCAGACCGGTGCAGTCGTAGGTCCGATGTACACGATCGATCAAATGCGCGAAGATCCACATTTCATTCAACGGAGAACCTTTGTTGAAGTTGAAGACAACTTCTTTGGGAAAATGCAAATGCCGAATGTATTTGCCCATTTCTCAAAAACCCCAGGAAGAATCAACCATAGCGGTCAGACAAAAGGATCAGACAATGAAGCGTTTTATATTTCGGAGATGAAAGTCAGTAAAGAACGTTATGAAGAGTTGAAAGAGAAGAATATAATTTAGCAAGTATAGATAAGCGGAGCCCTCTTTACAGAGAGGGTCTTTTGTCGAAGGGAAATTGTGTAAAACTCTTAGAACCGTATGGAATTAAATATAAACAGATCCACAGTCTAAATAATGGCGATCATAACCAAAAGGTATTCACGGCCCGACTCATCAAAATCGCAGTCATTCGGTCAAGCAACTCCCTCGTCAAGTCACTGGGTTTCGTATTGTGTGTGGAAAAGTCTTACTTAAACAATAATTGATCCCCGCCTGCATCAAGGCAGGGACTAATTATTAACCATTACCACTTTTGCATAACATAATCCACTCAAGTTCTCCATCGCCAAGGCAAACAAAAATCCCGCAAACACGCATAGGAATGCGGCTTTGCGGGATTTTTAGACACAGGTGGCGTGTAACTAGGTTTAAGGAAGGTCTTCTCTTTTTCCGGGTTGTGGGATACGATACCATAGTGAAGAAATAGTGGGCAACAATTTTTAAAATTACATTTTATTATTACGCAATAATTCGAGGAATTTTTCAGACGGAGATTTTAATATGGCTCCACGCTTATACACAACATAAAAATGCCTAGAAAAGAACACGTTTGGTATTTTGTATGTTTTCAGTACTCCTAGTTTCAGTTCTTTATAAATGGAATTTTTTGAAATGATGGAAATACCTAAACCTGATTCCACGGCTGATTTTATTCCCTCTGTACTCCCCAATTCTAATATAACATTTAAGTCATCCGTGCTTATACCGGATTCTGTTAAATACTGGTTCATTACAGCTCTTGTGCCGGAATCTTTTTCTCTTACAATCATAGGTGTCTTAACCAAATCATCTAGGCCAAGCTCCATTTTACCTCCATCAAAAAACCCGTTTTTGGCGATGATAATTAATTCATCTTCCATAAAAGGTTCAAGGACTAATCCAGGGCTTTCAAGAGGAGCCTCAATTAATCCTATGTCCGCTACGTTATCATTAATCATGTTTAAAATTTGTGTACTGTTTACTATTGCCGCACTTAGTTCAATTAATGGGTATTTCTCTGTAAAGGTTTTCAATAAATTTGGTAGGATATTTTCTCCGATGGTAAGGCTGCAAGGGATAAATAAATCCCCATGCACCTTCCCTAATAAGTTGGCTATCTCTTTTTCTGCTTCTTCGCTAAGGTTAATGATTTTTGTCGCATAGCGGTAAAGTATTTTTGCTGCGGGGGTTAATTCTACTTGTTTTGTGGTTCTTTCAAACAGTGTAGTGCTTAACGATTTTTCTAAAGATTTAATTTGGGACGTAATGGTTGGTTGAGAAAGGTATAGTTTTTTTGCTGTTTCAGAAAAGCTCTTCCTTTCGGCAACCGATACAAAAGTTTTCAAGTGTTCGTAATTCAATATACTCACTTCTCCTTTTCAAATGACTCAACCCATTGAGCTATAACATGTAGCCTAAAAGAAGCCCTGTATGTATTGAATACTCAACAGATCAGAACAACTTGTTTCATTTTATTTGTTCTAAGTAAAGGTTGAACCAAACTACTCAAAAAAACTTGATGGAAAGCTTGTATTAGTTATCTAGAACCTGTTTTAAGTTTATATGGCTTTTAAAAATCTGTCCAATATAGCGAAACTATGTAGCTGTCTGTAACAGTTGTCAAATATGCTTATAAGCCCTTTTAATATTTTTTTAAATAATTTCTATTACATATCCTTATAAATTCTCCTTGGGTTTCTGTGCTATATTTTAAAAAGAGGGGAGGCCAAAATGGAAAATCGAAAAATCTCGGATAGGATAGACGAGGAATATTCTTTAGCGAGGCCAGAGAAAACAAAAAAAAATGAAGAACAGATGTCGTGGTTGCCTTGGGTTGGTGGCATTGCATTTACCTTCTTCATTGCATTGCTGGGGCTTGGCTTATCTGAAATATGGGAGTTTAATCGCATAGGTCCTCTTGCTTGTGCCATTATCATTGCGATAGTTTGCCGACAGATTTGGGACTATCCTGAGAAAATCCGTCCTGGTATAGAGTTTTCTGCTAAAAAGTTATTGCGCTTTGCCATAGTGTTATACGGATTACAATTGAACATCAATGTCATTTTCAGCCAGGGTCTCCCGTTATTATTGGTCGGCACGGGAGTAATCGTCTTTGTTATGGTAACGATGATGCTCGTGGCGAAATGGCTAAAAGCAGACTTTATATTATCTCTTTTGCTTGCGGTAGGTACAGCGGTTTGTGGTGCAGCAGCAATTGCAGCAGTATCCCCGATAATAAAGTCAAAAGAAGAGGACACGGCTATTGGAGTAGGAATCATCGCATTAGGGGGGACCATTTTTTCTTTATTATATACAGTTATTCGTCCTTTGCTGCCGATCTCCGCTCTAGATTATGGTGTTTGGTCGGGGATAAGCTTGCATGAAATCGCCCATGTTGCCTTGGCAGCTGCACCTGCTGGGGAAGATGCGTTAGCAATGGCATTATTAGCTAAGTTAGGACGGGTGTTTTTATTAATCCCGTTGTGCTTTGTCTTAATGTACTGGATGAAGAAACGAAATAAGAGTGAAACGGAAAAGACCAAGGTTTCGTTTCCGTGGTTCCTGATTGGTTTCATCATCACCAGTATTTTGGGGAGCTACGTAATCGGAGAGTATATTCAAGTTCCGTCCTATGTTATTGATGGTATTGTAGGCCTCTCGACTTTTATCTTGACGATGGCTATGGTGGGTCTTGGGCTGAATGTGAGTTTTAAAGCGATACGGGCAAGAGCTTCTCGTCCTTTAATTGCTATGCTGATTACGTCAGTACTGTTGTCTGTTATATCATTTATTGTTGTGTAAGATCCACTGGATTTGAGGGGTCCCTAGCTGTTCAGTATATATATATTAAAATTTTTGAAGAAAAGGATTAAAAATATCAATAACTGATATTTGGTATTGTTGTAAAAATTGTGTTGACTACCCTTTCACGTTATGCGATACTGTACACCATTCAGAATCCACAAATTTATATCCTGAAAAGAGGAGGTATAACAAATAGAGACTGCTAGACAAGTTTCAGAAATGAGCTTATGATAATTGAATCTTGACTTGATGTTTAACGGCAATAATTGTAATCGCTGTCAAGTGTATGCATGTAATTGAATTAAACTTGGTTGAGATCGCTTGCAGTAACGTTAAAAGGAAAAGATATTTTTCTGGGAAGTAGGTCTTGGACCTTTAAGATAAATGTACATCAAATTATATTATAGGGGTTGATCACATGAAATACAGTTTTATCTCCAATCTTTATTGTCCAAAGTGTGGGAATACGTTTAATACAAAGGAGCAACACCAATTGTGTACTTGTGGGGCCCCGTTACTTGTTAACTATGATCTAGAAGGTGTAAAGAAGAATCTTTCACCAGAAGATTTAAAGGAACGAACTAATACACTATGGAGATATCATGAATTACTTCCTGTAGAAGACGAAGATAACATGGTTTCTTTGGGCGAAGGAATGACTCCATTAGTTTCATTGCCACAGTTAGGGAAAGACATGTCTATGAAGAATTTACTTATGAAAGATGAAGGACTTATTCCTACAGGTACATTTAAAGCCAGAGGAGCCGCTGTTGGCGTGTCTAAAGCAAAAGAGGTTGGGGTGAAGGAATTAGCCATGCCTACCAATGGAAATGCTGGAGCAGCTTGGGCGTTATATGCTTCTAGGGCAGGGTTACAATCAACAGTTGTAATGCCAGATGATGCTCCAAAAATTACTAGAAATGAAGTAGCTTCTTCTGGGGCCAATCTGTATTTAGTAAATGGACTGATTAGTGACGCGGGGAAGATTGTTGGCAAAGCAGTAAAAGACCACGATCTTTATGACGCCTCCACGTTGAAGGAACCATATCGTATTGAAGGTAAAAAGACGATGGGCCTTGAAATTGCGGAACAATTAAATTGGAAGATGCCTGATGTGATTTTATATCCAACAGGTGGGGGAGTCGGTCTAATTGGGATTTATAAAGCACTAAATGAATTAAAGGAAATTGGCTGGGTCGTAGGAAAACTTCCTAGATTGGTGGCTGTTCAAGCAACTGGCTGTGCACCTATCGTGAAAGCGTGGGAAGAAGGAAAAAGTGATTCGGAGTTTTGGAATGAATCGGAGACACTTGCATTTGGGATCAATGTACCAAAAGCATTAGGCGATTTTCTTGTACTGGATGCTATTTATAAAACGGATGGTTGTGCGATTGCCATTGATGATGAGTCAATGGTTCAGGAGCAAGAAAAGGTTGCACGCTTGGAAGGTAGTTTTGTATGTCCTGAAGGGGCAGCAGCGTTCGTTGCTACTCGTAGATTACGGGAACAAGGGTGGATCCAAGAGGAGGAGACGGTAGTAGTTTTAAATACGGGAGCAGGAATTAAGTATCCTGATACCGTTCAAGTAAACCCAGAAATGTTAGAGAAAGACGATGTTATACGAAGAGTAGAAAACGTAATAAATAAGTAATTACTTTACTTTGAAGGGGTGTAAGAATGCAAATTGTATCTACTAGTAAAGCACCTGCAGCTATTGGACCATACTCACAAGCCGTAAAAACGAATAACCTTTTATTTATCTCGGGCCAGCTACCGATGGACCCCAACACGGGTAATCTTGTGGAGAACAGTATAACGTTACAGACAAAACAAGTGATGAATAATATAAAAGCAATTCTTCAAGGAGAAGGACTAACGCTTGAGCAGGTAGTGAAGACCACGATATTTATTAATGATATGGATCAGTTTGGGCTTATCAATGAGGAATATAGTCAGCATTTTGCAGAGCATAAACCTGCAAGAGCAACAGTTGAAGTTAGTCGTCTTCCAAAAGACGCCTTGGTAGAAATAGAAGCAATTGCAGCCTATTAAACTAAATAAAAAAATCTCATTCTGAGATTTTTTTAAACAAAATAGAAAACGCTTTCAATAAAGTGTTTAGGAGGAGAGAATTAAAATGGAAGAAGTTATACAACTACGTCGTGATTTACATCAGTATCCTGAGGTTGGATTCACAGAGTTTAGAACAGCAAGTAAAGTCGTTGAAATACTTCAATCTTTAGGATTTGAAGTGATTTATGGAAAAGATGCTTTAGATGCCGACTCCCGTAGAGGAGTTCCAACCGAAGAAGAACTAGATACGGCTTATCGAAGAGCGATTAAGGATGGGGCTAATACCGATATTCTGAAGGAGATGGAGGGAGGTCTAACAGCTGTCATTGGAACGTTAAAAGGAAGTAAACCAGGACCAACTATTGCCTTTCGGTTTGATATGGATGCATTACCTGTCCCGGAAACTTCTGAACATAACCATTTTCCAAAAGCAAATGATTTTCGATCCGAATATGAAGGGAATATGCATGCGTGTGCGCACGATGCTCACACGTCAATTGGACTTGACTTTGCCAAGAAAATGGCAGATAGGGATTTTTCAGGAACACTAAAATTAATTTTTCAACCTGCTGAAGAAGGTGGACGGGGAGCATATTCTGTTGTAGAAAAAGGAATGGTTGATGATGTTGATAAAATCTATTGTTTTCATTTGGGTTTAGATGTCCCACTAGGAGAAATTAGTGGCGGTTCGCAAGGGTGGCTAGCAACAACTAAGCTTTTGTCTCAATTTTATGGGGTTCCATCTCACTCAGGTGCCTCTCCTGAAAAAGGAAAAAATGCATTAGTAGGTGCAGCATCTGCATTGTTAAATATCCACAGTTTGCCTAGGCATAGTTCTGAACAAACCAGAGTCAATGTTGGGTTACTGGAAGGTGGAACAGCATTAAACATCGTCCCACATTATGCAAAATTGCTAATTGAAACTAGGTCAACCTCCTCTAGTGTAAATGCAGAACTTGAAGATCGGGTGAAAAAAATTATTCATCATTGTGCGGAAATGCACGGACTTGGATTTGAAACAGAAGTAATTGGAAGTGGAGTAACCTTTTCCTGTGATGAAGAACTGATTAATGTTGTGAAGGAAGAGGCTGAACAGATTGAAGCATTTCATAATATTAAGGACTATAACAAAGGTGGAGGTAGTGAAGACGCTAGTTTTCTAATTAATAGAGTGAAAGAAAATGGTGGAAAAGGGACTTACATGTTAGTTGGAACGACTATTCCTGCCCCTCATCACAACCAAGCTTTTGACATAGATGAAAAGGTCTTGGTGCCAACAGTTGCTCTTTTGAAAAGAATTGCCATTAGAGAGTTGAATAGTAATTAAGGAGTGTTCTTCATGAGCGAAGAAATTACGATTGCAGCTACTGGGGATAGCTTTATTACGCGAAGGTTAGCAGAGAACGATGAGGATTCAAAAGTCATTATAGATGTTATGAAACAAGCCGAAGTTCGGTTTACTAATCTAGAAGTAACTACTCATGATTTTGAAGGTTATCCTTCAGCAGTAAGTGGCGGTGCATGGGCTGTTGCACATCCAAGTGTGTTAGAGGATCTTAAGAAATACGGATTTAATTTGTTAGCCTGGGCTACCAATCATGCGCTAGATTTTTCGTTTGGTGGACTTGAAGCAACCGAAAAGTACCTTAATGATCATGGGTTCGTACATGCTGGTGCTGGGAGTAATTTAGCTGAGGCAAGCCAGCCTAGATATCTGGAAACTTCGAGTGGTAGAGTTGCTATTATTTCTGCAACATCTACGTTTCACGAATCGTGGAGGGCAGGGGAACAACGACCAGATATGTTAGGTAGACCAGGAGTAAATCCTCTACGATACAATGTCGAATATCATGTAACTGAGGATCAAATGGATCTATTGAAACGCATTGCTGAAAAAACCTCTATCAATGCGGTTAATAATTTACACGCGAAACTGGGAATAAGGACCAACTCGGATGAGAACCTATTTTTTTTTGGAGTATACAACTTTAAGATTGGAGATCAAGAACAACAAGTAACTACACCTAATAAAAAAGACATGAATCGAATATTGAATTCTATCTCTGAAGCGAAGCGACAAGCTGATATTGTTCTTGTTAGTATCCATTCCCATGAAATGAGCGGCGATAACTTAGAGGAGCCGCCTCAATTTTTACAAGAGTTTGCGAGAAACTGTATTGATGGTGGAGCAGATTCAATCATAGGTCATGGTCCACATTTGTTAAGAGGAATCGAAGTGTATAGAAATCGACCTATATTCTATAGCTTGGGTAACTTTATCTTTCAAAATGATACTATGACGAAACAACCAACCGAATTCTACGATAAATTTTCTTTAGATCACTCTAGTAGTGTAGCTGATCTTTACGATGCAAGAACTAGTAAAGATACAAAGGGTTTTGTTATTGACGATAAAATATGGTCCTCCATTATTCCGATTTGGAAAATGAGAGAAGGAGAAATGATCGAACTAGAATTATACCCAATTGAGCTTGGTGTGGAGAAGCCGCGTTCTAGAAGAGGGTGGCCAAAGCTTAGTAAAAGACAAGATATTTTAGAGCATCTTAGGAAACTGTCCTTGCCATATGGAACAGAAATTCAAGTTAAAGATGGCAAATGGAGTGTCCTACTATGAAGTAAGCTATGGGAATTCCAAGTCATTAACCAGCTAGTGTTAAATTTGTACGCCATGCCCTATCCGATGAAGCTTGAATTAGCTATCTGTTTTCGTATTGTTTTTAGAGAGTCCGTTTAAATCAAAGATGGGTCCGCCTGATTATGAGCATCAATTGATATTGGCTTTGACCTCATGAGTGGCAACGAGAAGCTCAGCCACCGCGTCTAAGCTGAACTGTTGCGATAATTCAGCTCAACTGATAACAAAGCTAACTGCTTGATGGAAGAAAGCCAAGATCAGGCGCGGATAAAAAGAAGTAAGTCATACGGGCTGTCACACGCTGATCCTGTAGAGATGATAGCGGTTAAGTACTTTTTCCCGATGACTATCCCGTGACCTTCCAGCAAAGTAGAAGGGATTAAACAGGAGGGTCACGGATCCCTTCATTCATTTGATCCAGCAAGCCAAGAGTCTATAAAAACTAAGGAGGTTTCTCATGCGAAATGAAGCTGAAAAAATAACCAATACGCAAAAACCAGAACCAAAGAAAAAGAAATTCAAATTAAAGATGCCGGATACGTATGTTGTTTTGTTTATTTTAATGATCGTGTGTGCTATTGGTACTTACTTTGTTCCCGCAGGAGAATTTAATAGGATTGAGAATAACGGTATAACTGTGGTAGAACCTGAAAGTTATGAAAGGATTGAACAAACACCAGTAGGAATTACAGATATTTTCCTATCCTATCCAAGAGGTATGATAGAGACTGCCAATATTATTATGTTAATTTTATTCATTGGCGGTGCATTTAAAATAATGGAAGCCTCTGGAGCAGTTAATGCGGGGATTATGGGACTTATCAAAAGATTTGAGAATAGAAAGTTTACTTTGATTGTTATATTAGGAATATTGTTCTCACTATTGTGTACGACTGGATTTTCAGCAAATGCAACCATTGCATTTATACCAATTGGAATATTGATAGCTAAGGCATTAAAACTGGATGCTGTAGCCGGAGTGGCAATCGTATTTCTAACAAGTATGGCTGGTTTTAATACGGCGTTTTTAAATCCCAAAACCTTAGGTGTGGCTCAAGAAATAGCAGAACTCCCACTCTTTTCAGGATTAACCTATCGTGTGATTCTATATATACTGTTTGCTGCAGCTACTATATTGTACGTTATCTGGTACTCTAACAGGATCTTAAAGGATCCTTCTAAAAGCTTTATGGGAGAAGAGAAGTTTCAGACCAGTGATGGAGATGATGAGCTAAGCAAAGCTCAAAAGTTTACAGGAAGACACGCATTAGTATTATTGCTATTTGTTGCTGGTATTGCATTTTATGTGTATGGGTCGTTAGTTCATGATTTTGACATGAATGATATGACAGCGATATTCCTAGTAATTGCAATAGGAGCAGGTATAATTGGTAGATTGAATTCAACTGAAATTGTTAATAACTTCATGCAAGGTGCGCAAAATCTAGTTTACGGTGCATTAGTAGTAGGTGCCGCAAGAGCTGTTGTGTTTATATTAGAAGATGGTAGGATTCTAGACACTGTAATTTATGCTATGTCCATTGTTCTAGAACCACTTTCGCCAATAGCTGGTGCAATAGGTATGTTAGTAGCTAATGGCGTCTTCAACTTCTTTGTTCCGTCTGGTTCCGGGCAAGCCGTTGTTACAATGCCAGTTTGGACACCTTTGGCAGATATGCTAGAAATTAATCGACAGGTTGCTGTTCAGGCGTTTCAGTTAGGAGATGGTTTTACCAATAGTTTATTCCCTACTTCAGGAATTCTGATGGCAAGTTTAGCAATCGGTGGTGTTCCATATTCTGCATGGCTTAAATTCATCTGGAGAATTATGTTAATATGGTTTGCTATAGGTGCAGTTGCTTTAGCTATGGGTGTTATCATTAATTGGGGACCATTCTAAAAATCAAACTACTGTCTATACATGATAATAAAGTTAGGTCATTTAAAAAATAAATATTGTAATTTAGGGTCAGTGACTATCTAACGTTACCTTGAAACTAAACTTAAAATAGACCTAGCTTTATTATCTATGTGACAATTTTGTGAATGACTTTATCTTATCTGTTCATAGGAGGCATCAGGTGAATATTAAACGAATTGAAGATACCCTAAATGAGTTTAATAAGATTGGTTATTCGAGGCATGGAATGAACCGCTTAGCATTTACAAAAGAGGAAGAAAAGGTTAAAAGAGTATTGATTGAGTTATGTGAAAAAGAAGGTATGGAAGCGAGAATTGATCATTGTGGAAATGTCATCATGATTAAGGAAGGAAAAAACCCAAATCTCGCACCGGTTATTATTGGTTCACACCTCGACACAGTCTATAATGGTGGTCAATATGATGGTTCAGTGGGCGTAGGAGTAGGGGTGGAAATAATTTGCAGTATAAATGATCGAAACATTCAACCAGAGAGAAGGGTTGAACTGATTTGTTTTGTTGGAGAAGAGGCCTCGAGATTTGGTATGGGAACCATCGGTAGTAGTGCTATGGCGGGGAAGTTCGATCAAGAAGTAATGTCTCGACTTACGGATCAAGAGGGTGTTTCTTTTCCAAAAGCGGTTGAAAATGTGGAATTAGACTTTGAAACTATTCGGCTTGCCTCCAGGGAAGGTGAGAGGATTCATGCTTTTTTTGAAGTCCATATAGAGCAAGGACCTGTTTTGGAAAATCATCAGAAGAAAATCGGAGTTGTAACTGCAATTGCTGCACCTACAAGATTAAAAGTTACTATTGTAGGAAAGGCCTCGCATTCTGGCACCACACCAATGAATTATCGAAAAGATGCGTTATTGGGGGCATCAGAGATTGCTCTAACTGTTGAAGAAGCTGCAAAATTAGAGGCTGTTAATGGGACGGTGGCCACAGTTGGCCAATGTAGTGTATTTCCTGGTGCAATGAATGTGGTTCCAGGTCGTGCTGAAATGAAAATCGATATCCGTGGAACAAACGTCGAATCAAAACAAGTGGTAGTCTTAAAACTACTAGAGTGCTTTAAGGACTTGAAAAACCGACGCCATCTCGATATTCAATACGAATATTTAGTTGATAAAGCTCCTGTTAAATTAGATACTAAAATGATCAATTCTCTTTCGACTACATGTGAAGAACTGGGCGTTCCCCATCTTCAAATGGTGAGTGGGGCTGGACATGATGCCATGAATATGGCATCCATCTGTCCTACTGGCTTACTCTTCATTCCATGCAAGGAAGGATTAAGCCATCATAAAAATGAGTTTGCTTCTATTGAAGATATTGCTATCGGAGCCCAAGTATTGGAGCATGAAATATTAAAATCGATGTGAAGCGATAATAACGGTTTTGATGGCTTTTCACCATAAGACTTGATGGCTTCCTCGCTAAGGCATATGGGTTTTATACTGGTTGGTAATCTATGAAACAACCCGGAGGTGAGCGATATGAAGATAAAAGAGTTCAAAGAAAAGTACCGCCTCTTTGAGGAAGCCTTTGAGATTGAAGAACCTTGGGATGTCGTTCGTTACGAGATCGATTATCAAACGGGTGTCTTAGATATCTACCTTGACTTCCCCAGAGGGTCGACCTTTGTATGCCCCCACTGCGGTCACGGTCAGGCAAGAGTCCATGATGTCGTGAATGTGGATCGCACGTGGAGACACCTGGATTTTTGGCAATACAAGGACGTATCTTCATGCCCGACTCCCACGCGTACGTTGCGATCGTTGTCATTCTACTCGAACCGTTGTTGTCGATTGGTCACGACCTGGTGGTGGTTCACGTTGCTCTTTGAATCCGAGTTGTTAGGGCTGATGAAAGAAATGCCTATGGCCGCTGTGGCTCGGAAAGTAGGGGAACACGACACGCGTCTTTGGCGTGTCTTTCACTACTATGTGAACAAGCACGTGGATGTCATGGATCTCTCTGGCGTCACGCGGACATCATTACGTTCCCCTCTTTGTCGATGTTGATACCAAGCGTGTCCTCTTTGTGACAGAGGGAAAAGGAGCATCCGTCTTAGAAGACTTTCGTCAATACTTTATTCTCAAAGACCAGGACCCCCCGCACGGTTAAAGAGGTCTGTTACGATATGTTCCCCGCCTTTATTAAAGGAATTGGAGAGTCTTTCCCCAAGCGCAGAAAATAGATCCAACCAATCAATGACTGTTGAAAATCAGAGAGAACGGAAAAAGTTTCTACATTGGGCCGAGAGCAACCAGAAAACGAAGTCTCCGCAGATAGCAGAGCAAGAAGAGGCATTAAGAGAGCTAGAACAAAGAAAAAGGGTGGAACATTCAAATTTGGACGCTAAGATACTTCCTATAGGAGATTTGAGTTGCTAACTGCCTACAAATTTTTGAGCATTCAAAAATCTTGAAAGGTAGCGTGTCGCCATTGCTTACTGGGCTATGGGCCAAAAAAAGAGCTGCCCGTTTTAGAACGAACAACCCTTCAAAAAATGAACTACAGCGTTTCTCGGAGGTTCTCGATTTCCTCTCGGTCGAGCTTTGTCACCTCGGCAATAAGGTCCGGGTCTAAGCCCTTTTTTAGCATTTCAAGCGCGACGTTTTTCGTACCTTTCCTCTCCCCCTTTTCAATCCAAGAATTCGGCAGCTTTAAAATCAGTTCTTCTTCGTCTTTGGACAATTGATGAATTTCTTCCATGAGAGCTTCCTCCTCGCTTTGGTTTAGGGATAGGTATTTCTCGAAGAATCCATTGATGAGCGCACTTTTGGCAGGGTCTAGCTCTAATTTAACGAGCATGCGCAGGAATTCTTTTTTCACTTGCACTCGTTCTGCTTTGGTGTAGCCCATTTTGCTGAGCAGGGCGGCTGCTACAGGGTTTTCTGAGTCTAGATAGTCTCTCCAGTTCTTTGTTCTTAATTCCAGTTTGAGAAACTGAAAGGTGAGCACGTGAAAGAAAGGGAATGACATCGTGAAATGATCCTGTTCTTGGCGATTTTCGTCATAAGTAAAGACCGCGATCGGCACTATCGGTTTACGATACTTGTGATACAGCAGACTAAAATAGTGATACATCCGTTCGTGAAAATGGGATTGCCCGTAACTTTGAGGTTCAACATGGACGATGATAAATGTGTTTTGGCCTTTGAGTTTGGTTTCTATAACAATGTCCAGTCGGCGGCGCTCGCCTTCAATCAGGTCCGTGAACAGTTCCTCGGAAAGTGGCTTCGTTATACGAAAATCGACTTCTTCATGGACTTCCGGGAAAAACAATTCCAAAAACTCAGCGAAAAACGAGTGAATCAGCTGCTTGAACAATTGGTCGTGATCCGTGTACGAGGTAGATTCTTCACGTGCGATGGTTGTTAAGGTCATAATAACACATCTTTCTTTTAGGAAGTAGATGTGAGTCGTGGTGTGGTTCTAAGTAGAGTATACCAGATTATTTATTTGGGAACAAGTGTTCTTTTTTGATGTGGATAAGAGTCCCTCTCATTCCACTAGTGGTAAGGGGCTGATTGTTGCAAGACGGGTTTCCTGAACGAAAGAAAACGTATTGGGGTCAACACCTATGGGCGAGAGGACACTTCTGTACTACGGTCGGAAATATGACGGAAGAAATGATCGGAAACTATACAGTGAATCAATCCGAGAAAGAAAAGAACGAAATCTTTGAGGTTGAGGAGTGAGTTCAGTTCGATGGGTATGCTTAAGCACAAGAAGTGCTTTCAGAAAACTTCAGCCTTCAAGGCGGCTTTAAGTCGCAGACATTCATGTCTAAATTCACCTACTTTAGTAGCTGGTCGTTTAAGGTCTCATAAGTCATACCGATCCGAATGCTCACTAAAACAGGTCGGCGCAAAATGCTGATCAAGTCCTATCGGTTCCGGTTATAGCAACCACGGAAGGTCGATGCACTTACTCATAAATTGGCTTGATAATCATGGCTCGGGTTCATCGTTTGATAGACGTTCCTTTATGGATGGATGACGAAGTATAGGTACAACGTACTCCTAAAACAATGCGTATAAAAAGATTTGACAGTCCTTACGTTAAAAGTATAACCTCTATATATCAGAGTACACTAAAAGACCTGATCCCGTGCGGGTAACACGGAGTCAGGCGTAAAACAGATGGGTCAACCCAAAGGTTGGCGGATTCGGTAAAGCATTTAGCCCTATCAAATAGCCCTTCTCTGAGTTGCGAGCTCTAGGGGCTATTTGTCTTATTTAAGAAGCACAATTGTAACCACAAGTGTGACTAATGCAATAATGGGGAGAGTGCTGCACGCGTACTTTATAATCCCGCGCAAACACACCCGTGGAATCACTTATCTGCTCTCGACGTAAATCATAGTCTAGAATTTTTTGATGAGACGATTGGAAATCCAGATTCAATTCCTGCGGAGAATCAAATATGGCAATTCAAAGTATTGTTTAATTTTATCGGTTCCTGTACTCAAACACCCGCCATGCACCTAGTAAGGCACATGGCGGGTGTTCGTTTGCCCGTTTACTGTAGAACCAGAGTCCGAGCAGGAATCTCACTCTTACCCAAGAAGCTGAAGAACTTGTTGTGGCTGTTGGTTAGCTTGCGCGAGCATAGACTGAGATGCTTGAGACAAGATGTTTTGTTTCGTAAACTCCATGATTTCCTTCGCCATGTCCACGTCACGGATGCGAGACTCAGCAGCTTGGAGGTTTTCTGATGAGTTGTTTAGGTTCGAGATGGTGTGTTCTAGACGATTTTGGTTGGCTCCGAGTTTAGAGCGTTCAGATGAAACTGTGTCAAGCGCCGCTTGTATGGCTGTGATTGCTTCATCAGCAGAAGCTTGAGAAGATACGTCGATCCCGCTAGAAGTCGAAGTCGGGTTGCCGTCTTCATCTACTCCTTCACTCGTGCCTACGCCAAGCGTTTCTGCATCAAAAGCATCAATGCTGAGAACAAGATTTTGGCCTTCATTGGCACCAATGTGGAACGTTCCTTCAAAGTCTCCATCAAGCAATTTCTGGTTATTAAACTCTGTGTCATTTGAGATACGTGTTATTTCTTCTGCAAGGGCATTGACTTCTTTTTGAATTTCTGCGCGATCATCGTCAGTAGCTGTATCATTGGCAGATTGAACTGCAAGTTCACGCATCCGCTGAAGAATAGAATGTGTTTCCTGAAGTCCACCTTCCGCCGTCTGTATCATCGAAATTCCATCCTGCGCATTCCGACTTGCCTGGTCCAACCCTCTTACCTGCGCACGCATCTTCTCAGAAATCGCCAGCCCCGCAGCGTCATCTCCCGCACGGTTAATGCGCAGCCCCGAAGATAGTTTTTCCTGAGAATTTGCGGCCATTCCTTGGTTAACCCCAAGTTGACGATGAGCGTTCATCGCGCTTAGATTGTTGTTGATAATCATACAGTTCACGTCCTTTGTGTTTTTTTAAGGATTGCTATTCAAACTCGCCGAAGCGAAGGTTTGACCGACTTGCTTTTTGCTTCTGTCTCTATTATCGGCCCCTTTTTTTGTTTGTTTATATTTTCTTTAAAAATTTCTTGTTTGTTTTTGCCAAGTACTGTGAGAATGAGACTGCAGCCCGGGTGCAGACCTGAGTGTGAACGGGTGTGAGTGGTGAGAGGGAGAGGCAGTGTATGCTTGCAGTGAAGGTGTGTGATCGAGAGAATCAGCAAGAGAAGAGCCCATTACAGCCATAGCAAGCACTCCGAACGAACGTCTCAAACGCTTGCTTCTTCTCATAGAGAACCCTCTCTCTTAAAACAGCGGCGGCTGCTTTGGTATGGTCTGGTATTGTTTTGTATTGTTTAACTAATGGTGCCATCCCCCGTTGCATAACCTGTTTCGCCTCCTGACGCACAACCTGTTACAGAAACCGTTTGCACAACTTAGTGCATAACCCCGTTCAAATCTCCTTTCACTTGTTCCTGCCATTCACTGTGCGATGTTATGGTGAGGGATGGACGATTGATTTGAGGAAGGGAAAAATAGAAGAATCGTTTTGATTCGGAGCGTCTTCGACCGCGATTGGGAATGTGCAAAGCTTCTTGACTGACCATGAAAACGATCGCTTTCATGGAGTTGCTGATCACCGTAGAGAAGGGAATGGAGAAATGAATGAGTCCTCTGTTATGTAGAAGAGCAACAGCAGCTGTGTTATGCTTTGGTTACGTTAGTGAGCTTGACTAAGGCGCGGTGATCCGTGTGAGCGAAGAGGAGGAAGAAAACATGCTTACTCCAACGAATAGAACCATTCACCCAGTGACTGTTGAATTTGAAAGTGAGAGAGAACGGGAAAAGTTTTTAAACTGGGCCGAGAGTAACAGAAAACGAAGTCTCCGCAGATAGACAGAGCAAGAAGAGGTATTAAGAGAGCTAGGGCAATGAAGAAGGACGGAACATTCAAGTTTGGACGGTAAGATACTCTCCATAGCCAGGCGATTTGAGTGGCTAAGTGACTGCGAACGTTCAGAGCATCCAATAAACTTGAAAGATAGCGTGTCGCCATTGCTAGATGCGCAATGGGCAAAAAAAGGCTTGCCCGCTTTTGCTCGAACAACCCTTCAAAAAATGAACTACAGCGTTTTTCGGAGGTTCTGGATTTCTTCGCGGTCGAGCTTTGTCACTTCCGCAATGAGCTCTGAATCTAAGCCTCGTTTTAACATTTCAAGCGCGACGAGTTTCTTGCCCTCTTTCTTGCCTTCTCTCATACCTTCTCTCTTGCCCTTTTCAATCCAGGAATTCGGCAGCTTTAAAATCAGTTCTTCTTCGTCTTTGGACAATTGATGAATTTCTTCCATGAGGGCATCCTCCTCGTCTTGGTTTAGTGATAGGTATTTCTCGAAGAATCCATTGATGAGCGCGCTTTTGGCAGGGTCTAGCTCTAATTTAACGAGCATGCGCAGGAATGAAGGCTTGCCCGCTTTTGCACGAACAACCCTTCAAAAAATGAATTACAGCGTTTTTCGGAGGTTCTCGATTTCCTCTCGGTCGAGCTTTGTCACTTCCGCAATGAGCTCCAAGTCTAAACCTCGTTTTAGCATTTCAAGCGCGACGTGTTTCTTGCCCTCTTTCTCGCCTTCCTTCATGCCTTCCTTCATACCCTCTTTCTTGCCTTCTCTCACACCTTCTCTTTTCCCCTTTTCGATCCAGGAATTCGGTAGTTTTAAAATTTGTTCTTCTTCGTCTTTGGACAATTGATGAATTTCTTCCATGAGAGCATGCTCCTCTTCTTGGTTTAGTGATAGATATTTCTCGAAGAATCCATTGATGAGGGCGCTTTTGGCAGGGTCTAGCTCTAATTTAACGAGCATGCGCAGGAATGAAGAGCTGCCCGCATTTGCTCGAACAACCCTTCAAAAATGAACTACAGCGTTTTTCGGAGGTTCTCGATTTCCTCTTGGTCGAGTTTTGTCACTTCCGCAATGAGCTCTGAATCTAAGCCTCGTTTTAACATTTCAAGCGCGACGTTTTTCTTGCCCTCTTTCTCGCCTTCTCTTTTCCCCTTTTCGATCCAGGAATTCGGCAGCTTTAAAATTTGTTCTTCTTCGTCTTTGGACAATTGATGAATTTCTTCCATGAGAGCTTCCTCCTCGCTTTGGTTTAGTGATAGGTATTTTTCAAAAAACCCATTGATGAGCGCGCTTTTGGCAGGGTCTAGCTCTAATTTAACGAGCATGCGCAGGAATTCTTTTTTCACTTGCACTCGTTCTGCTTTGGTGTAGCCCATTTTGCTGAGCAGGGCGGCTGCGACAGGATTTTCTGAGTCTAGGTAGTCTCTCCAGTTCTTTTTTCTTAATTCCAGTTTGAGAAACTGAAAGGTGAGCACGTGAAAGAAAGGGAATGACATCGTGAAATGATCCTGTTCTTGGCGATTTTCGTCATAAGTAAAGACCGCGATCGGCACTATCGGTTTGCGATACTTGTGATACAGGAGACTAAAATAGTGATACATCCGTTCGTGAAAATGGGTTTGCCCGTAACTCTGAGGTTCAACATGGACAATGATAAATGTGTTTTGGCCTTTGAGTTTGGTTTCTATAACAATGTCCAGTCGGCGGCGCTCGCCTTCAATCAGGTCCGTGAACATTTCCTCGGATAGTGGTTTCGTTATACGAAAATCGACTTCTTCATGGACTTCTGGGAAAAACAATTCCAAAAACTCAGCGAAAAACGAGTGAATTAGCTGCTTGAACAACTGGTCGTGATCAGTGTACGAGGAAGATTCTTCACGTGCGATGGTTGTTAAGGTCATCGTAACACATCTTTCTTTAGGGGAGTAGATGTGAGTCGTGGTGTGATTCTAAGTAGAGTATAGCAGAATATACATTTTCGAACAAGAGTTCTCATTGTGTAAATAATAGTAGTCTTTCCTCACCTCAATAGTGAATTGGGCTAAAATAAGTCCCCACTTTTTCCATTTTCGCGAAGCTCTCGTTTTGTACAGAAATGAGTTCAGACATATAAGGAAGAAAATCGCTCAAGTAAGGCACAATAAGCAATGAATCGCTCTTTGAGGCTAGAGAGTTCTCGACAATTTCCGGGGAAATACGTGGAGAATTGCGCAAAATGAAGTTCGTCTTACTCTGGGGGACGGGGAAACATAGTAAGCTCTCGAGAGAAACGAGAATCTTGGAGAGATTTTTTCCGTTTTCATGAGACATTAACCATGCTGTTTGTAAGGCGTGAAATTTACTCTTGATTCATCCTCTTGATTGGGTTACTATCGTTGTGGTAATCTAAAAAGAAGGGAGTTAGAGTATGGATAAACGTGTTTACTTGTTAACGATTGTTTCGTTTGTTGTAGGTATGGTTGAGTTAATTATAGGAGGCATATTAGATTTAATTTCCATAGATTTAGGAGTTAGTCTCGGGCAAACAGGACTCCTTATAACGGTATTTTCGCTTGTGTTTGCTATTGCGGCCCCTGTTTTATTGAACTTAACGTCAGGAATGGAACGAAAGCGTTTAACATTGCTTTCTTTATTTGTATTTTTCATAGGGAATGGTGTAGCTGTACTAAGTTCATCCTATAGTATGTTATTAGTCGCACGCGTCATCTCTGCTGCGAGTGGCTCGTTGCTAGTTGTTTTATGTATAACGATAGCGTCAAATATTGTTGATGAAAAATACCGCGCACGTGCAATCGGAGTCGTATTTATGGGGATAAGCGCCTCTCTTGTGTTAGGAATTCCAATTGGTTTAATGTTAGGCAATGCTTTTGGGTGGCGAGCTCCTTTTATCTTGATTTCTGTATTAACCGTGCTTTCAATGGCTGGTGTGCACTTCTGTATGGGGAGGATTGAACCGAAAGCTCAACTACCAATCAGGACACAGTTACGGACGTTAAAAAATCGAAGAGTATTATTTGCCCAACTGACTACGTTTCTCTTTTTTGTTGGCCATCTAACGTTATATGGATACTTAACTCCATTCTTAAAAATGACGATGGGACTGGACGGGGCATGGGTCAGTATTGTGTATTTAATCTTCGGTGCTGCAGCTGTAGCTGGGGGAGGTATAGGCGGTATGCTAGCGGATCGATTCGGTGCCAAGCCTACCATTCTATCTGTGATTGTTGTTTTTGGGCTGTCTATCTTTATGATTCCCTATACTATCTTTGCTCTTCCCGTATTTTTAGTCGTGATGGTGATATGGAGTATGCTAAGCTGGGCGATTACACCAGCGATGCAAAGCTACCTGATTGAGTCGTCCCCTGAAACTTCGGACATACAGCAAACCATAAACAATTCTGCCCTTCATTTAGGGATTGCTTTTGGCTCGTTAATCGGTGGAATTGTTATCGAGCGTGCATCTGTTGAACTAAATGCTACAGTTGGTGGTTTATTTGTCATTATCGCTCTAGGGACAGTAGCTTTTTCAATGGCTAAAGAAAGAAGTGGAGTCTTGTCCTTCTCTAGGGATAGAGAAGTAAACTACTTGAAAGGCGGCAAACAAAAGTAAAGGTACGTAAAGGGAAGCGAAAATACATTGTATAGAGAAGGGGACCATAATGAGGAAAAACGTTATTTTAGATGTAGATACTGGTGTTGATGATGCACTCGCTCTCGCTTATGCTGTCCATTCCCCAGAACTTCATATTCTAGGTGTCACAACCACTTTCGGGAACACATCGGTTCGGGAAGCAACAAGAAATACACTGCAACTTTTACAAATGCTTGGTGCTGAAGATATCCCTGTTTTCAAGGGGATTGAAGAAACTCTTACAGGATGTACAACGCCTGATAAAACGACTTGGATACATGGCGAAAACGGTCTTGGCGATGCCCAGTTACTTTCCACTGAGAGGCAAGCAGAAGACATGAGTGCTCATGATTTCATGATTTCCACTGTTCATAAACACCCTAACGACATTACCATTTTAACAACGGCAAATCAGGGGAATCTAGCAAGAGCCATTCAAAAAGATTCCGAGATTATTCATTTGGTGGACGATGTCATCCTTATGGGCGGGGCTGTGACAGTTCCAGGCAACATTACCCCTTATGCGGAAGCAAATATTTACCATGACCCTGAAGCGGCACAATTTACGTTCCAATCGGGCATTCCTATGACCATCGTTGGTTTGGATGTTACATTGAAAACCTTGCTCAGACGAACTGTATTGGATGAATGGAGAGGAAAGGACACGCCTCTTTCTTGTTGCTTAGCCGATATGTGCAATTTCTATATGGATGCTTATGCCAAGATTGAACCCGAATTGAATGGATGCGCGTTGCACGATCCTTTAACGGTTGGTGTAGCTCTTGATTCGTCGTTTGTTCAAACGAAAACCATGACAGTAAACGTTAAAACCACAGGTAAAGAAAAAGGAAGAACGATAGGGGAAGACAACCCAAACGGCAACATTAACGTATGTCTTGATGTCGACGTTGATCGGTTTGTCGAGCATTTTCTAAATCGAGTCAATCCGTAAACGATGTTCGACTGGTGCCATCCTCTATTTAGGACGGGTCCAGATTCTATTTTGGTAGAAGGGAATAGTCAATCATGCAACCAACTATTACGGTTATTGGAAGTATTAATATGGACTTAGTGACGGAAGCGGACAGGAGAGCAGGGGCAGGTGAAACGATTCTTGGTAAAGAGTTTTCTACCATTCCTGGAGGGAAGGGAGCGAACCAAGCCGTGGCGGCTGCCCGTCTTGGTGGAAAGGTAGAAATGATCGGGTGTGTAGGGGGAGATGCATTTGGCAAAGAACTCTTACGTCATTTAGAAGCAGAAGGCATTATACTAGACAATGTGAGATCGATTACACATTCAAAAACCGGTATTGCTGCCATCACTTTAGCTGAAGGGGATAATAGCATCATTGTCGTTCCCGGTGCAAATAATGAGTTAACCGAGGAGATGATCGTACAAAACGAAGCGGTAATAGCCAATAGTGATGTGGTTTTGGTGCAGCTCGAAATTCCTCTGCCAACGGTTGTAAAGGCAGCCGAGCTCGCTCATCAACATGGGGTGAGAGTTATTTTAAACCCTGCACCTATGCAACAATTGCCGAATAAATTGATCCAATATGTAGATGTGATAACGCCAAATGAACTTGAATATGGAGAGCTCATGAAGAATTACTCAGGTGACCCAAACAAGCTTAAAGAGAAGTTAGTGATTACAAAAGGTGGAAAGGGTACAGTTTGTTATGACGAAGGCAGAGAGGTCCATGTTCCCGGCCATCAAGTCGATGTAGTAGATACGACTGGAGCGGGCGATTCATTTAATGGCGGATTAGCTGTTCAACTGGCTAAGGGGGCTTCGCTTGAGGAGTCGTGTCGCTACGCAAATGCAGTAGGCGCCTTATCTGTTATGAAATTTGGTGCACAATCCGGTATGCCGACGGATGAAGAAGTAAGGAATCTGATCTTAAAGCCCCTTCAATAGATACGGGGCTTTTAGTGTGCATTAATACCTTAGCTTTACAAGAATATTTTTTATTTCTTCATCATTCATCAATAAGTCACCATGTTTTTCGTGAATCTTAGCTAACACGGCATCATGATAGAAGAATTCAGTAAACACTTTCACAAGTGGCCTGGACATCGTCTTCATCGCTTGCCATGAATCCCCTTCTACGCCTGCAAAAATAACCTCTTGATCATCGGTAACCAGTAATCGATAGTTCTCTAGTGCTTTCTGCTCCTGTGTTGGGATTAGCGTGTTTACGTTTGATAAGCCAGTTTTTAAATCACCAACAACAAGAGCTTCAACACTTACCCCACTTTGCTCTTTCTCTTCCAATAGTGGCAAGTATTCAATGAAGTCATCCTTCCAAGCGGAAATTCGAACCGATTCTTTTGCTTCCTGAATGAGTTGAATACATTGTGCCTGAATAGAAGAGTCCACCTTTAAACTCCAGACACGATCATCAATAAATGATTTTTTATACTTATTTTCCTTTAATTTCTTAATATTGTTTTGGAATTCGGCCGTCAGCTTCTCGATGGCAAGAGATAGTGGCAAAGCTGTATAAAGCTTTTTCTTTTCGGATATGGATTCCATTACCAAGCCTTTTTCAATCATGCGTGATATCACTTCGTATATTTTGGCCTTTGGGACACCCGAATGTTTAACAATAGTAGTCGCGTCCATTGGTTCTTCACTGGACACGAGAACTTCATAAACTTTGCTTTCATATTGTGAAAAACCAAATTTCTGTAGCATAGTTCCTCCTAAGCTTCTTATCGTCAAAGATTCCTTCACTTAATAATAAAGTAAAACTGAAACCAATTCCAATGAACGCTGTTCCCTGCAAATGATCTAAATCTTGCTTGACAAATAATAAAAACATAGGTAGTCTGTTTTTAGTTACTATTTAAGTGGTAACCATTAACACGGATTTGGGTATGGGTGGCCGGCTATCTAACTTCGGTTATTACAAAAATGAAAGGGGTTACGTGAAGCGAATCTACAAGTATATGAGGGGGGCTATTATGAATTTTCTATGGGGAGTTCTAGGCGCTATTTTTATTTTAGGGATTGCTTTTCTATTATCAACTAATAAAAAGGCCGTTAGTATTCGTACGATCATAGGTGGGTTCTCTATTCAAGTGTTCTTTGCTTTTATTGTATTGAAATGGCAAGTTGGGCAAAACGCCCTTAAATGGTTCTCTTTAAAAATTCAGGATGTCATCAACTATACGAACGAAGGGATCCAATTTTTGTTTGGTGGTTTAATTGATAATGAAAGCATAGGTTTTATTTTCGCTTTTCAAGTTTTAACAGTCATCATTTTCTTTTCATCGTTGATATCCATCTTATATTACCTTGGGATTATGCAATGGGTGATAAAAATAATGGGGGGTGGGCTTTCTAAACTGTTAGGGACGAGTAAGGCAGAATCGATGTCGGCCGCTGCAAATATTTTTGTTGGCCAAACAGAAGCGCCATTTGTTATACGGCCGTATATTGCAAAAATGACACAGTCCGAACTTTTTGCAGTAATGACAGGTGGTCTTGCTTCAGTTGCAGGGTCTGTTTTAATTGGGTATTCCCTGTTGGGTGTCCCACTCGAGTATCTTTTAGCAGCAAGTTTTATGGCGGCACCAGCGGGGTTAATCATGGCAAAAATCATGGTTCCTGAAGATGAAATAGCTGCAACGGTTGAACCATTCGAAGTATCAGAAACCGTTGCATCTGATGAAAGGAAAATAGAAAAAGATGAAGAAGCGACCAATCTTATTGATGCAGCAGCACGAGGAGCATCTGATGGCTTAGGCCTTGCCCTTAACGTAGGTGCTATGTTACTTGCTTTTATCGCTTTAATCGCCTTAATGAATGGAGTCTTAGGAGGGATTGGAGGGTGGTTTGGCTTTGGTTCCTTATCGCTTGAAATGATATTGGGTTGGGTGTTTGCCCCAATTGCTTTTATAGTGGGAGTGCCATGGAGTGAAGCCCTTCAAGCTGGTAGTTACATCGGCCAAAAAATTGTTCTAAATGAATTTGTCGCATACGCTGCGTTTGCACCGGAGATGGAAGGTTTAACACCAAAAACAAACATAGTTGTTAGTTTTGCCCTTTGTGGTTTTGCTAATCTTGGATCACTTGCGATCCTCTTAGGTGGTTTAGGTAGTCTTGCTCCAAATCGACGCTCAGACATTGCTAAGCTTGGCATTCGTTCAGTCGTTGCAGGTGCACTGGCATCACTTTTAAGTGCTGCCATCGCTGGGATGTTGTTTTGAATCGGAGTTAGGAATGCATATTTCGGAAAAGTGGAAACGATATGAATAGTATGTAAATTACGGGCGAAAATCAACTCCGTGAGGGACTTCTGGGAAATGGCTTCGGATATTTAAAGAATTTATATGCTCACGTTTTGGAGGGGACTTGGATGAAAAATAACAAATGGATGTTACCACTTAGTACAATTGGGCTTCTTTCTGTATTGACCTTTGGGTGCAGTGATGAGGAGTCTCTTAATACCGACGAAAATGAGAATGCCGACGAGAATATAGGGGATGAAACCGACGGGGGGAGTGACGACTCGTTTAGCGTGAACATCTATCATACCAATGATCATCACGGCCATACAAGTATGTATCCACAAATGATCACGACATTGCATGAAGCAAAAGAGGAGCATGGAGACGGCCTCCTTCTTGATGCTGGTGATGTGTTCTCTGGCACCCTTTACTTTAATTCATTCCACGGCCAGGATTCCATTGAGTTTATGAACATGATGGAATACGATGCATTTGTACCGGGAAATCACGAATTTGACCTCGGTGATCCGGAGAATGGGCACCCGGAACTGGTCGAATTCTTTAAAGCGGCTGAATTTCCAATTCTCGCGGCAAACATGGATTTTTCGAAAGATGAAGGATTGGACCAACTGACAGAAGAAGGCATTAGTCATGAAGCTGAAGGCGGCATGATCTATGATGGTATAGTCCTCGAGTATGAGGGCGAACAAATTGGAATCTTCGGGCTTAACACGGAAGACACGGTAAATGTCTCCAGTACGAACGATGTGGAATTTAATGATTACGTTGAGAGTGCGCAGAACATGGTTAATCAATTCGAGGCAGAAGGCATCAACAAAATCATCGCCTTGACCCACCTTGGTTACGACACGGATCCGAGCGTGGGCAACGACCTTCTTCTCGCTGAAAAAGTGGAGGGCATTGATATAATTATTGGCGGTCACAGCCATACCAAAATAGATCCGCCGACGGTCGTCACCGAGAACGAAGAAGGGGAGGAAATCGATCCAACCATTATAGGTCAAGCCGGAGAGTATGGGCAGTATATAGGTAGGATCAACGTAACCTTTGACGCAAATGGCGTCATCACGGATCACAGCGGTGAACTTTTAGCCACGAAGGATCGCGACCTAGATCCTGAGGCCGAAAAAATGCTTGAACCTTATACTGAAGAGATTGAGGAAATACAAATTGAAGAAGTCGGTGCTAATGTTGTCAGTGAACTGCCAACTCCGCGACACGGAAACGGCGATGCGGAAAGCGTTCGTGCGAACGAAACAGCGCTCGGAAATTTAATTGCGGATGCTCAGCTTAAGGCAGCCCAAGCAGTGAATGAAGACACGATCATGGCATTGCAAAACGGCGGTGGCATCCGTGCATCGATCGAGCAAGGGGAAGTCACTGTCGGGGAGTTAATTACCGTGCAGCCATTCGGCACCCGTCTCACGCTTCTCGAGGTATCAGGTGAAGAATTGATTGAATCCTTCGAAGTAAGTGTTTCCAACGCTCCGGAGGAAGAGGGCGGTTTTCTTCATGTCTCATCCGATACCCGTCTCACATACGACAGCAGCCAAGAGCCCGGTGAACGTGTTAAATCTCTTGAAGTAGAAGAGAACGGAGAATACGTGACCATTCAAGAAAATGAAATGTATACGGTAGCTATGAATCACTTTACAGCTACCGGCGGCGACAATCATGAAGTGTTTGCTGAAGCCTATGATGATGGACGCAACACGATTGTCGGCGAAACCGACTGGGAAATGCTTCGCGACTACATGGTTGACCTCGAAGATGTTGACTACGAAGTCGAAGGTCGTATACAGGACTTAGCCTCTGGTGATGAAGGATAAAACAATAACAAGCCCGTTGTCGCCAAGACGCCAACGGGTTTATTTATAGTTGAATTAACGAGAGCCCCTTGTCGCGTTCATGCGCCCTCAATCCCCTTCGCATTAGGGATTAAGGGAATTTTTTTATGTCTGAGCACACCAAAAAAAAGGAGGCGAGTGGAGTTCAACACCACTTGGCCCATGCGTCTACAGGATGGGTGTCCCCCCTTAACAACGATGCAGTGAAAACGTCATAAGCTGCAAAACAAAAAAAGCCTTGCCAGCACCCCATCCCATCATCCCCCGTACCTTTGTGAGGGACTAAACCGACAGAGAGGGAAACGAGAGGATGCTAGACATGACTCAATTTCATTATACCAAGCATTTACGAGAAAAAAGAAAGGTTGTCGCTCAATGCCAGAGCCAAAAGCCAGGATTCATTCGTAGAAAGCGAAGAATCCTGGCTGACCCGTGTAACGCATTGACGTTGTTTAGGGCACCCACTACTGCTTCTGATGCAACGTCACTTGCTGATAAGGAACCTCAATTCCTTTTTGGGCAAAGCTGTCGAGGATCGCGCGTCTCATTTCCCGCTCCATGCCCCATTGGGTCACGGGGTTGCATAAGGCGATGATGCGGAACACGATTTCGGATGGCCCAAATTCCTGAACGCCCATCGTCTCCGGCTTTTGAATCATATCCTCTTCTCTGTGAAACACTTCAAGACAGGCGTCTTCAATGACGGTTTGCGTCTCTTCCAGGTTATCGTTATACGACACCCTCGCATCAACGACAGCGTATGCAGTGTCTTTGGAGTAGTTTTTCACTTCTTCAATATGGCCGTTCGGGAGGATGTTGACCTCCCCAGTCCAGTCTTGAATTTTCGTTACGCGCAGGCCAAATTCGATAACGGTTCCTGTGTAGGTACCCGTCGTAATGAAATCTCCGACCGAAAATTGATCTTCGTACAGAATAAAAAAACCTGTGATGACATCACGAACCACGTTTTGAGCCCCGAACCCTACCGCAAGCCCGAGCACACCAGCCCCCACAAGCACAGAGGCTAGCGAAAACCCTAGTTCATCAAGCATCAATAGAATCGCGACAAAATAAACGACATTGGCGACGACACTATGAAGCAATGAAACGAGCGTCTGACTGCGCTGCTCCGTGATGTTGACATACTTTCCTTCTCGTCGCTGGAGCATCCGGGTAATGATCCGTTTGAAAAAGCCAACGACCAAACGCGCAAGGATTAAGATAATGATGATTTTCACAACAGTGCTGATGATGTTCAGCCAAAAAGTTGTATCGGATAGCAACGCATACGTTGAATCCCATAATTCTGCTACCATTGGTGACCTCCTAGAGATGCGGAATGAATCGATTCATATTCTAACAAACGAGGGAGGACAAGACAACAGATTCACAGACGAGTCGTAGCGGTTGGTGTCGAATAGACGCGGTGCTATTAAAGCTTCATCAACGTTAAGTAATATGCGATTCAAGTAACAAGAGTGTTATAATAACAGTATCAATCGAAGGGACGGTGAAAACGATGAAATGGTCGGAGGTCAGAGAAATATACCCCAATCAATTTGTTAAATTAAAAGCATTATCGTCTCATATTGAAAGTGGTCAAGAGTTCATTGAAGATGTAGCGGTTATTAAGCCCGTGTCCGAAAAAAGAGCAACAGCTGAACTGTTAAAATCAAAAGGTGACGAGTTGGTGTTTCATACTGCTCATGAAAGCGTTGTGCTTGAAGTCCGCCAAGATGTAGGGTTAAGGAGACCCCGCTATCATGAAAATTAAGCATAGATACGGACTGCTTTTGGTTGATATTACATTATCATTTAACGGGAAAAGTAAAGTGATAAGAAATATGGTGGTAGATACAGGGGCAGCCAAAACACTTATATCCCAAAAAGTTGTGGAGGACATTGGCATACATGTTGATTTGCACGACCGAATTGTTACCTATTTTGGGATTGGTGGGAAAGAGCATGCATTTAGAAAACAAATAGACCAAGTTCAAATTAGTGATTTCACAGTTGAAAAGGTAGAAGTCGATTTCAATGACTTTGGGTATGAGGACATTAACGGATTACTTGGATTAGATTTGTTAATGCAAGCAGGGTTTTCAATAGATTTAAAGCATCTTGAAATGGAAAGGGACAATTAAAGGGACCTAGATATTTAAAATGGGTCTCAACACACGCCTACTCGTACTGATAAAGAACCACGGGGCCAGAGAATAGATCTGGCCCCCGTGATTCTTTAGGTTACTCCTGATCAGGGGACAACGTTTGGCAAAGTCCCGGCCGCCGATGCCGAAAGAAACCGCAAAGGCAACAGAGAGACCGCCCATCAAGAGGAACACTCCTCTTGTCGTCGGGATTAGAGCCGACCTTGTTACTTCGTGCAGATCACTCATACTGTCGAACAAATTGATCACTCTATCAAGTTTAACTTTTAAAGCGATGGGGAAGAGGCGGTAGTAAGAGACTTGAATTTACTACTTCTTGAGAGGATGAGGCATTTAATGGGCACAATGAACTTGGATGTGGCAAAGAGAATCATTGCAGGTGCAGAGGAAGAAGCCAAAAACGTCGGGGTTCAGATGGTCATTTCCGTTGTGGATGAGGGGGGCAATCTCATCGCCACACACCGAATGGATGACGCGTGGCTCGCAAGTATTGACATTGCGCAAAATAAGGCGTGGACATCGGTGGCGTTAAAGATGCCGACCTCCAACCTTGAAGAAGCGACGGTTCCGAAGGCTGAATTGTTTGGCTTGAACACGACGAATCAAGGGCGTCTCGTCGTATTTGGCGGAGGGATTCCACTTGAAAACGATGGAAAAGTGATCGGAGCGATCGGCGTCAGCGGGAGCAGTGTTCCGAATGACGTGCGCGTTGCAGAGGCCGGCGTGAAGGTTTTTAAAGAAGGTGAATAACGGAATTCCAATCACAGGAGGGATAGCATGGCAGGAAATCGAGGCGTTGTGTACACGGGTGACGGGAGTGTAGAAGTACGTGATATTGACTATCCGGATCTTGTTCTGAGGGATGGTCCGGGCGTGAATCCGTTAAATGTCGGGCGCAAGTGTGAACATGGGGTTATTCTTAAGGTTGTGACCACGAATATTTGTGGAAGCGATCAACATATGGTTCGAGGGCGTACCACGGCACCAGAGGGGCTTGTTCTTGGCCATGAGATTACAGGCGAAGTGGTTGAAGTGGGCCGCGATGTCGAATTTGTTAAAAAAGGGGATCTGGCTTCGGTTCCGTTTAACATCGCGTGCGGTCGTTGTGTGATGTGCCAGGAGCAGAAAACACATATCTGTTTAAACGTAAATCCAGACCGGCCCGGATCGGCTTATGGGTATGTCGATATGGGAGGTTGGGTAGGCGGCCAGTCTGAGTATGTGATGGTTCCCTATGCAGACTTCCAGTTGCTTGTGTTCCCGGACAAAGAAAAAGCGATGGAGAAAATTTTAGATCTAACGATGCTGTCAGACATTTTTCCTACCGGCTACCACGGCGCCTATACCGCAGGCGTTCGAACCGGATCAACCGTCTATGTCGCAGGCGCAGGTCCTGTGGGGCTAGCAGCTGCTCATTCCGCGCAACTCTTGGGCGCTTCTACGGTCATTGTTGGGGACTTAAATGAGGAACGATTGCAACAAGCGAGGAGCTTTGGCTGTGAAACGGTGAACCTCTCGAAACATGATCAATTGGGCGAGCAAGTTGAGCAAATTCTTGGTGTCCCAGAGGTCGATTGTTCGATTGATGCCGTCGGTTTTGAGGCTTCTGGCCACGGGGCAGACGGTGGGGAACAACCCGCTGCGGTGTTAAATGCGATTATGGATGTGACGCAAGCAGGCGGAGGCTTAGGCATTCCAGGTCTCTATGTGACCGAGGACCCTGGCGCTACAGATAAGGATGCGCAAACGGGGCAACTCAAAGTAAGGTTTGGACAAGGCTGGGCGAAGGCGCACACGTTCGTGACTGGACAAACGCCTGCAATGCAGTACAATCGCGATCTGATGAAAGCGATTCTATCGGACAACGCGCAGATTGCCAAAGCTGTCAATGCAACTGTCATTCATCTAGAGGATGCGCCTAAAGGATATCGGGACTTTGACGATGGAGCGGCGAGAAAGTTTGTGATCGATCCTCATGGGCTTATAAGCTGAGGTTAAAAGTTGATAGAACGGTGAAAAACCCTCTGGAGGCAGAGGGTTTTTTTAAGTGCTGTCCGTTTTTTGTGATGAAAAGCGGTAAGGAATGGACGATTCACTGTCGTAAGGCTACCCTAGCATAAGAATCATTCGTAAAATCCTAACATTGTCTTTACATGTTTCTGCTTATCTTTCCTTAAAACCACTGGCTTTGCCCCTTTCTCCTATGACAAATGCTTCCTCCTGAAACGGGTGACCTTTACATTTTTTTCACAAAACAAAAAACGTAGGTTTAATCTACCTTAATTAGAGCCAGATACACTAGGCGTACATCGAAAAATCTGCCGGTTAGACCATTGCCACATACTGGCATGAACATCTTCGAATGAAGGCAAGCAAAAAGGAGCGAGCTTAGAGGGTACATCCCGTTAACACCAAATGAGCAAAAACTTAGGTTCAAAAAATAAGAACTCCAAGGAGGCATTGAATCATGAAACGTCATTTTTTCGGGTCATCATTTTTTCTTTTCATATCAATGGGATTAGCCGGATGTGGAGCAGACAACGTTCAAGAACAGGTGAATGCAACGGGGGATGCAGAGGACAACGAGCCAGAAGAACAAAACGAAGAGAACGGCAATCTTACAGGGCCGCTTTCGTTCTATACCTCCCAGCCCGATGCCGATGCGGAGGCACTAATAGCAGGCTTTAATGAAGTCTATCCTGATGTGGATGTGACTATTTTTCGCTCGGGAACAGAAGAAGTGGTTAGCCGCTTATTGGCTGAAAATGAAGCGGGTTCGGTTCAAGCAGATGTCCTGTTGCTTGCTGACTCCGTTACGTTTGAAGGGTTGAAGGAAGAGGACCTGTTAATGCCTTACGAATCAGGAGAACTTGACGCCATTCCAAGTGAATTTGTTGATCCTGACCATATGTATGCAGGGACAAAAGTGATGCCGACGATTTTAGCGTATAACACCACTATGGTGGAGGAAGCTCCAACTTCTTGGGACGTGTTGACATCCGATGAAGCTTCGGGCGAGGTGACGATGCCGAGCCCTCTTTACTCAGGGGCGGCAGCGTATAACGCAGGTGTATTCAGCCGAACGGACGGGTTTGGGTGGGATTATTTTGAAGCCTTGCGTGCCAATGAAACGACCATCGTTCAAGGGAATGGAGGTGTCGTACAAGCAGTCGCAGGTGGAGAAAGTGCGTATGGAATGGTTGTTGACTTTGTTGTTGCTAACGCAAAAAACGAAGGGTCCCCGATTGATTTTATCTACCCCGAGGAAGGTGTGCCTGTCATTACAGAACCGATTGCGATTACCGAGGAGACCCAAAATGATGCAGCAGCCAAGGCGTTTGTTGATTTCGTTCTCTCAGAAGAAGGCCAAGAATTAAGCGTGGAGGTCGGATACGCGCCTATCCGCGAAGGAATGAACCCACCTGAAGGCTTGCAACGTGCTGATGAGCTAGAGGTGCTATCTAGCGATCTAGCGGATTTATTAGAAACACGGGAAAGCGATAAAGAGCAGTTTCGCACCATTTTTGGCGATCATTAAGACAGGGGTGAATCCGATTGGCTGTTCAATCGAGGGGGGTCCATCGTTTCCCTTCCTTTTTTACAAAGAGACGGGTATACACATTTGTTCTAGCGATTCTTATTTTCTTTCTGTTTGTTTTGCCCATTATTCGCCTGTTTTCCTTAAGTTTTGTTCAAGACGGGACGTTCACCTTAGCCAACTATGTCCATATTCTGAGTGAAGCACGTACGTGGCAAATACTTGAAAACACATTCATTCTAGTGCTCGGTTCTACCATTCTTGCTTTGGTATTAGGGTTGTTTTTTGCTTGGATCATCGCTTATAGCGACATTCGCGGCAAACGGTTCATGCAGTTATTTCTGCTCCTCCCGTTTATCATCCCATCGTATATTGTTACATTATCATGGACGCAACTAATGAGTACGAATGGGTTGGTCGGTTCACTGTTACGCCATCTTCCTTTTGACATCGAGCTACTTTCTATGTACTCGATGGAGGGAATGATCTGGGTGCTCGAGTTGTCACACTTTCCACTCGTATTCTTATTCACAGTCAGTGTACTCCGTAAGATTCCACGGGATATGGAATGGGCTGCCCGCGCCAGTGGAGCGAAAGCGCGGGAAGTCTTTCGAACGATGACGCTTCCCCTTGCGCTTCCGGGATTAGCTGGTGGTGGGTTGCTTGCCTTTATCGCCAATTTAGACAACTTTGGCATTCCCGCCTTTCTTGGAATTCCAGCTAATATTACCGTTCTCAGTACAGCGATCTATCAGGAAGTGGTTGGGTTTGGACCGACTGCGTTTGCCCGCGCCGCCACGCTTTCTGTTGTTCTCTCTATTTTTGCACTGCTGGGAACACTCATTCAGTGGTGGCTTGTTCGTAAATCAAAGCAATCCGATACCGTTGAACAAGACTATCAGCCTCGTTATAAGCTAGGGCGATTTCGCCTCCTGACGGAAATGGCGCTATGGAGCTTTTTGTTATTGATTACAATCGTCCCACTAGCATCAATGCTCATGTCGTCTCTCATTCAAGCCTACGGGTTGCCATTCGTTTGGGACAACTTAACGTTATCAAACTACCGGTTCGTACTGTTTGAAAATACGAGAGTACAGGGAGCGATTGGAAATAGCCTCTTCCTTGCCGGTATCACTACCGTCATTTGTCTTGCGGTAGGAACCGCTCTTGCCTATATGAGAGCAAGACGCCCAGACGGACTAAACCGGACATTAGAGGTCTTTGTTGGCCTTCCATATGCATTGCCGGGAATGGTTCTGGCCCTTGCGATGATCTTTATGTGGCTGGAGCCCGTTCCCGGTTGGAACCCGGGCATTTATGGCACGATCGCCATCTTACTGATTGCGTATGTAACGCGGTTTATGATTCTTCAACTCCGGGGAAGCCTCACCGCCATAGCTCAAGTCGATCCTTCAATGGAAGAAGCCGCAAACTTGTTTGGCGCGAATGCGCTGGTGAAGTGGAGACGAGTGCTTTTGCCGCTTCTGCTTCCAGGAATGCTAAGCGGTGCCTGTCTCGTCTTCCTGACGGCCTTAACTGAACTCACCGTTTCATCATTGCTTTGGTCAAGTGGCTCAGAAACGATCGGGCTTGTTATTTTCAACTTTGAACAGGCAGGCTATACCACGCACTCAACTGCTTTTTCAATGATGATTGTTGCAGGTATTTTGTTCACAATGATCAGTTTGTACGTGCTGCAGCAAATATGGACTAGGAGGATCAAAGAGACATGACAACGGAAATCATCGGGTTACGAAAATCGTTTGGCTCCTTTGAAGCTTTGAGATCGATCTCTCTTTCAATAAAACGTGGGGAATTCATCGCTATTCTTGGACCGTCTGGATGTGGGAAAACGACGTTGCTGCGCCTGATCGCCGGATTCAAGCAACCGACTGCAGGGGAAATCTTGATCGATGGCGTCCGCGTCAGCGCAAAGGAAACAGTCATTCCGCCTGAACGACGCAACATTGGGATGGTGTTTCAATCCTTTGCGCTGTGGCCTCATCTTAACGTGCAGGAACATGTCGAATTTCCACTGCGCCATCATCCGTATACGCCAGCAGCAATGAAGAAGCGCTATAAAGAACGGGCGCAGGAAGTGCTAAAACTGGTTGGGCTGGGCCATTTAGCAAAGCGAATGCCAAATGAACTATCTGGCGGCCAGAAACAACGAGTGGCACTTGCCCGTGCGTTGGCTCATCAGCCTGCACTCCTTCTCATGGATGAACCATTAAGCAGTTTGGATGCAGAGCTTCGCGAAGACATGCGAAAAGAGATTCAGAGCTTGCATCATTTAACGAAAAGCTCGATTATCTATGTCACTCACGATCAAGCAGAAGCGTTGGCGATGGCAGATCGCATCGTCATTATGAAAGATGGGCAAATTGAACAAGTGGGAACCCCGGAAGAGATCTTCCTTTATCCAGAAACAAGATATGTGGCAGGCTTTGTCGGCAAGGCAACGATTATGAGCGGCACATGGGAAGGGGATACATTCCGACCTAGTGCAGCTCCTGCCATACACTGGGATGGAGTGGATGTTGCTGATGAATTCAAACAGTACGGCAGCTACCCGGTTAGGCCTGATGAATGGGTCATGAGCCGAGAGCAAAAAGGGATTGAAGCAAAAGTTGTCAATGCACTCTATCAAGGACGCGAGATCCATTACGCTGTGAAAGTGGGGGACCAAACCATTAATGTGATCCGTCCAATGACGGTTCGATATGCCATCGGTGAGAAGGTCTGTCTACAAAAACAGGAGCGAGCCAAGCAACAAAAAGAACAGGTTGTGTGAATCGGGTTTTTGCTTGTGTTTCCAGCGAGGCAAGGGGTAAGGTCTGAGAGCCATCCGCCTGCCTACTGTAAATGGAATGATGATCCTCTCCGAAGAAGAGGGCGGGCAGTATGTCGGTTACTGGACCGCGACGTCCAATAGGAAAGCAGAAGGTGCGGAGGTCGAAGCAAAAGTCACCGATGACCAAGGAAACGAGGTACGGGAGACAGCGGAGGGAAGAGTGGATAGTAATAGTGAAGAATAAGCCTAGTTCAAACGAAGCTGAAGGCGCTACGGCGTTTCAGCTTCGTTTTGAATAGGAGCACTGTGACTGTGGAAATGCGGCTTCGTAACGTAAATGATTTTATTTTAACGAACACTCATAACTAGATGCTGCTATCTATGCACAGCAAGGGATCCAAAACAGAATGAACGCACCAACCATGGCAAACTACGCTGCTCACGATTGCCGTCGAGGGGCTGTTAAAGGAGGGACCATGCCCGGCAACCGACATTGTACAGGCATTGAACATGGGCCAGCCCCAAGTCTTCCGCCACTTACGGATTTTAAGTGGGGAAGGTCTCGTGCGTGTTCACCGTAAGGCGCAACATCCGATTGATCGCCGGGAAGCCAGCTCTTTTCAAGAAATTGATGTGTGCTTTGTTCCTACGGGTACAAACACGGAAGTGAAGCCGCTCCCCGCGTGGGCATCGTACAAGAGAATAGCGATCCTGCCAGAGGCTCTAGCTCAAGCTGATCCTGAGTGACTCCTTCACGTGCCGTTGTTATATAGAGCGTTTGTCGATCCACCCCGCCAAAAGTACAGCTGGTCACGTTTGAGACAGGCAGGGCAATGGAATCCACGATTTTCCCTAGCTGTGGGTCCACGCAAATCACTCGAGATCCACCCCAGAGCGCCACCCATAAACGGTCGTCGACATCGATTGTCATTCCGTCGGGAGATCCTGCAATGTCGTGTAAATCAATAACGACTTGCCCGTCTTTGAGCTCGGTGGTCTCTTTGGAAAATGGATAAGCCATAATTTGATTCGTGGGTGTGTCAATGAAATACATGGTATCCGCCGCCTGGTTCCAGGCGAGGCCATTGGAGATGGTCACTCCCTCTTTGGCTTTCTTCATTTCTCCATCGACATCGGCCACGTATAAACTCGCCGTTCCTGTGGACCCATCTTCGCTCATCGTCCCCACCCAAAAACGGTGGAACGGATCACATTTGCCATCGTTCAACCGCATGGATTGTCCAAGATGAGAGAAGGAACGAAGCGCTTCGGAAGTTCCACTAGGCTCATGATAGAAAATCAATTGGTCTCTCGTTGACAAAAGGAGATTCGTCTCTGTTGCTTTGACCACAGCCGTAACATGGGAGGGGAAGCTGTGGGCATCTAAGGTTTGGTCGGAAGGGCGGTAGTCCACTAGCTTCTTGCCTAAAATATCGACAAATAACAACCGCTCTAGTTCGTCGTCCCAAAACGGCCCTTCAAGTAATTGGCCCTGGTATTGAAATTCTAGTTTGGCTTCCAATTTGGGTACCCCCTTCTAAAATGTAGGCTTCCTTGTTTCTACGGTTTAACTCAACGTTCGGACACGAATCATCCATCTGACTCCATGGGATTGATGGGCAGCTGATCCCGTCAAGAGGAGCGGAAATCCGGACGAGAGGAGCGAATATCCCATCAAGATGAGCTTTAATCCGGCCGAGAGGAGTGAAAATCCCGACGAGATGAGCGCTAATCCGGACGAAATGAGTGAAAATCCCGACAAGGCAAGCTCTAATCCGGCCGAGCCGAGCGGAAATCCGGACGAGAGGAGCGGAAGTCCCGGGAACAACAGCCTGCTGTCAACGAGTAACTGGAGTCCTCTCTCATTGAGCCATAGATTTCTGGTTTCAAGCCTAATCTTGCTAAAAATAATCAATTTACATTCAGGTGTGAACTGTGTTTAGTCACTCCGAAAGTGGGTTTCATACAGCCTTCGACGAGACTTGGGAAATTCCTGCTGGTTGACGAGAGGTTTTCCCTTGCTCTACGAAGGGGCGGTAGCGCTTTTCCAGAGACACATTCAAAAAAACCACTTGAAAACGCTTGTAACTTCCTGTATGGTTAAAGCAAATCCGAAACGTTTTGGAGGTTGTTGTGGCAACAGTTAAAGACATTGCAAAACAAGCGGGCGTTTCCGTGACAACGGTCTCTCGAGCGCTGAATGGATACGACGATGTTAGTGAGAAAACGAGGGCTCGTATTCGGGAAATAGCGGAGTCGCTGAACTATAGCCCGAATGCGATGGCTCGAAGTCTTGTGACCAACCAGTCAAAGACGATTGGCCTCCTTGTTTCTGGGCTCTCCGAAGAGGGGGCGAAAGACCATTTCACCTTTGATGTGTTGAATGGATTGAATGACCGAGCTTCGGAGTATGGATATGATTTGATCTTGTTTAACACCAACTCAGCGAAGCAGCGGGTCAAAAGCTATGCCCAGCTTTGTCGAGAGCGCCGGGTCGAAGGGGTGATTCTGCAAGGGGTGAAGGTCGACGACCCCTATTTGCAAGAAGTCATTGAGAGTGACATTCCGTGTGTGCTTATTGACATTCCGATTACAGGCAAAAATGTAGGGTATGTGACCACTGATAACGTCTTAGGCGCTTATGAAGCTGTCCGTTACTTGATCAAACAGGGGCACGAGGCCATTGCGTTCATGAACGGTCATGAGAAAGCCTATGTCAGCGGCAAAAGACTGGAAGGATACAACCAAGCCATGGCTGAGGCCGGGGTACCGGTGGATGCTTCGTGGGTGTTAAACGGAGAATTCTCAGAACCTGTGGCTAGAGATCAGGCGCTTCGCTTTCTTCAAGAACATCGAGAGGTGACCGCGATGTTTTGCTCCAGCGACTTGATGGCGCTTGGGGTGATGCAGGCAAGCAAAAGGTTAGGGGTAACGGTGCCCAAAGATTTATCGATCGTGGGCTACGACGATATTGTGATCGCTGAATACGCGCACCCTAGTTTGACCACTGTGGCTCAGGATAAGTTTCAGATGGGTTCGGCCGCCGCCGATCTGTTGATGGACTTTTTGCAGGGCAAGGAAACGAGTGGAGAAAAAATTTTACCAACGAATCTAGTCATAAGAGATTCCGTTACTCGCTTACGCTAGGACGGAAGGCTCTTTTATACGCTTGATCCGAAACGTTTTGGATCAAGTTTTATACACAAAAATCCGAAACGTTTCGGTAAAGGGGATGCTAGCATGGATTATCGTGTAGTTAAAGAGGATGACGTATTTTTTTTAACAGATAAGAGTGGAAATATACCCGAAAATCACCCGTATGGACCAGGACTCTACGCGAAGGATACGCGCTTCTTAAGCCAGTTTGAGCTGACGATTAATGGAAGGGAACCGATTCTTCTTTCGTCTACAGCGAGCGAAAATTATTACACTACAATTTTGCTCACGAATCCACATATGAAAGAAAACGGAGTGTTAGAGCTGTGGCGGGAATCGGTGGAGCTTGAGAGAAAGCGCTTCATTTGCCAAGGGGTCTGTTATGAGATGGTGACAGCAACAAACTATTATCCTCAGCCGATCAACTTTACGCTTGGCATGCACATGGATGCCGATTTTATCGATATGTTTCTCATTCGCGGGTTTCAGTCAGGCAACGTTGGCAAACGGACGGCTTCAGAGGTGTCTGAAAAAGGCGTGACGTTCCACTATGTAGGGGCCGATGAGCTGAAGCGTTCGACAACCATTCGCTGGGATCAACTACCGAGCGAGGTCACCGAGAACGAAGTCAGCTTCGATATAGCCTTAAGCAATGGAGAGAAGCAGACCATTGTCTTCGCCATTGCCCCGGGGTGGGGGGGAGAAGCAGCTGTGATTCAGCCAGCGGGAGAGGCGCTTGAACGACTACTAGACTCGTATACAGCATGGAACGAAGAAACGGTGACCGTTGCCTCCGACAGAGAAGAGGTCGGGCGCTTGTTTGAGCGAGGCCTTGCGGATATGCGCGTCTTACTAACCGATGCCGGGCATGGTCCGATGCCAATGGC
Source organism: Shouchella shacheensis (assembly GCF_001484965.1). Taxonomy (GTDB): domain Bacteria; phylum Bacillota; class Bacilli; order Bacillales; family Bacillaceae_D; genus Shouchella; species Shouchella shacheensis. Next base: position 77,464 of record NZ_LLYY01000007.1, read on the forward strand.
TGGATTGCCTTGGTTTGCGGTTCCGTTCGGCCGAGATAGCTTGATCGCTTCACTGCAAATGCTGCCCTTCCGCTCCGATGTGGCGAGGGCCACGCTTGAGACAATGGCTATGTATCAAGGCACAAAGGTCGATCCTTGGCGCGATGAACAACCAGGGAAGATCATGCATGAACTACGGGCTGGAGAACTGGCGAATACGAATCAAGTTCCGTTTACACCGTATTACGGGACGATCGACGCGACGCCGCTTTTTCTGATCCTGCTTGTGGAGTATGTGAAATGGACCGGAGATCTCGCGTTTTTTGAAAAAATGGAAGGCACGGTGGCTCGTGCGCTTTCGTGGATCGATGAGTACGGGGATCGGGACGGGGATTCTTTCTTAGAATACCATCAAGAATCGGCCAAAGGGATTGCCAACCAAGGGTGGAAAGATTCTGCTGATTCCGTTGTTCACAGAAACGGGAACTATGCGAAGACCCCGATTGCGCTTGCGGAAGTGCAAGGGTATGTCTATCAGGCGAAAAGAGGACTGGCGGCGCTCTATGAAACAAGCAAAAACGAGAGCCAAGCGCAGTTGCTTCGCGCGCAGGCGGAGCAGTTGAGAGAAAACTATGAAAAGGCCTTTTGGATGGAAGACCTTGGCTTCTATGCGATCGCGCTTGATCAAGAGAAGAAGCAAGTAGGGACGCTGACGACCAATCCAGGACATACGTTGCTGTCCGAGATGCTCATGCCCGAGCGGGCCAAACAAGTGAGCGACACGCTTGTTTCCGATCCGATGTTTTCTGGCTACGGCATCCGCACAATGGGGAGCGAGGAGTCGGCCTACAATCCGATGAGTTACCACGACGGGAGTGTCTGGCCTCATGACAACAGCTTGATCATTCTTGGCATGGCCAAACTCGGGCACACGGAACAGGCAAGAACAGCCATGGAAGGATTAATGAAGGCGGCACATCAGTTTGAGTATGACCGGCTTCCAGAGTTGTTTTGTGGGTACAGTGATGAGCAATCCTTGGTCCCTTATCCGGTGGCTTGTTCCCCGCAGGCGTGGGCAGCGGGAACGTCTCTTGTCTTGATTCAAGCGATGCTCGGCATCTTTCCAAATGCGCTGAAACGAGAAGTCTCTCTATCACCGGTGCTTCTTGAAGGAATGAATGAGCTCACGGTTAGAGGGATTCAACTGGCCGACGGGCAGCTCGATATTCGTGTAAGCAGAACCGAAGCAGGACCTGTTGCAGAGATTTTAACCAACACGACGGGGTGTCACGTTCACGTTTGCGAAAACAGGTGAGGGAGGGGACGACATGAAAAAGCTTGGTATTAGTGTGACGGCTGTAGCCAGCTTGTTGCTTGTAGCTGGCTGCGGGGAGCAGAGTGACGGGGTCATGGAGGTCTCGTTAACCGGCTGGCAAGCATCTCCGACGGAACAGCGGTTTTTAGATGAGACGATTGAAGCGTTTGAAGAGAAGCATCCTGATATTAAGGTCAATTTCAGCACCATTCCCGATCGGTACATGGATATTATGCGTACACGGTTGATTGGTCTTGAGGGACCGGACGTTTTCTTTCTAGATGCCTTTGAAGCGCCGGGGCTGATTGAGACCGGAGCGCTCGAGCCTCTGGATCCGTATATCACAGAGGAATTTGAGCTGGATGACTTCGAACAACCGTTGCTCGAAGCCTTTGAAGGGGACGATGGAGGGCAGTACGGGCTTCCGAAGGACACCTCCACCCTTGCGTTGTTTTACAATAAAGAGCTGTTTGCGGAAGCAGGAATCGAGTCCCCGCCGGAAACATGGGAAGAGCTCGAAGAAGCGGCAGAGATGCTGACAACGGACGGCGTCTACGGTTTCGGCGTTGCCCCCGAACTCGCGAGACTCATGTTCATTGCTGAGTCAGGAGGGGGACAAGTGGCCACGAACAACCGGGCGACCTTTGGAGACGAGCGAGTGGCCGATGCTCTCCAGCCGATTGTGGACATGCGCAATGAGACAGGGGTCGCCGCTGAACCCTCCGAAGTCGGGTCTGATAATACAGGGGAAATGTTTGCCCAAGGACGGGCAGCGATGGTCATCGAAGGGAATTGGAACATCACGTATTTGGAAGAGAACTTTCCTGACCTTGACTACGGGGTCGTGGAAGTCCCAACGATTAACGATCAAGAGGGGACGATGACGTACACGGTCTCCTATGTCATGAACCAAGCCTCTGAAAAAAAAGAGGCCGCCTGGACACTGATTGAGTATTTAACAGGGAAAGAAGGAATGAAAACGTGGACCTCCAGCGGGTTTACCCTTCCGACACGCGCCTCTGTTGCGGAGGAACTTGATTATGTTGACGATGACTATTATGGTCCGTTTGTCGCAGGCTCTGCCTATGCCACGGTGTGGGCCGATGATACGAATTTACCGATTTTCGATAATAACTTTAACAACCAGTTTCTGAGCGCCTTTCTTGGACAACGGGATTTAGGAGAAGCGTTGCAAGAAGCGGAAGATGTGGCTAATCGAGAAACGGAGCAATAATGACGACGAGGCAGCAAGCGCTGCCTCGTCACAAGAATGACTAGATGGGAGTTCTGAGATATGGCAAATTTAAGGAAAAAACGGTTCACCCCGGAAGCCCTTCAAGGGTACGGATTCATGCTGCCAGCGCTCCTGACGATCGGGATGTTTATCTTATTGCCGATTGTCTATGCCGTGTTTTTGTCCTTTCAAAAAGTGAATTTGCTTGGGGGAACGAGCGAGGTGATTGGCTTCTCTAACTATGCGCGTTTAACGGATGACTACCGCACAGGCATTGCCCTTGTGAATACCGCTTTTTATGTAGCCGTGGTCGTTCCTGTGCAAACGGTGCTTGCGCTCATACTGGCTTCTTTACTAAACGCAAACGTTAAAATGACCGGGGTCTTTCGGGTCGTGCTCTTTTTGCCAACGCTTACGTCATCGGCCGTCTTGGCTTTAATTTTCATGTTCATGTACAACAATCAAAACGGCCTCGTCAATGAATTCTTGTCGTTCGTCGGTTTGCCAACGTACAACTGGCTGGGCGATCCCGCCGTCGCTTTGCTTTCCATCATGATCATGAACATCTGGGCAACTGCTCCATTCTTTATGATTGTCTACTTAGCGGCATTGAAAGATGTTCCTGATAATTTATATGAGGCGGCCGAACTAGATGGGGCGACAGCGTTGCAGAAGTTCCGCCACATTACCGTACCGATGCTTAGACCGATCACGTCTTTTGTTGTCATTATGGGACTCATTGGGACATTCCAACTGTTTGATCAATCGTACATTTTCTCCGGCGGCACCGGGGGACCGGATAATTCAACGCTCACCATCGTTCTATTGGTCTATCAATATGCCTTCCAATCCTATGATCAACTCGGGTATGCAGCTGCCCTTGCGTTTGTGCTGGCCTTCATCATTCTCGTGGCCACGCTCATCCAGCGAAAGCTGCAAAAAAATGAGAAGGTGTACTAAGGAGGGAACACCATGAGACGAGCCAAATGGAACACACCGATTGTGTACATTCTTTTAATTGGATATAGCGCTGTCACGGTTACACCGTTTTTATGGGCGTTTTTTTCGTCCTTTAAACCGCTGAGTGAAATCGTGGGTGGCTTCAGTTTCTTTCCCAATGAATGGACACTGGATAATTACCGATACATCGTTGAAACACAGCCACTGTTTCTGCGCTGGCTCCTCAACAGTGTTGTGATTGCTGTGAGTGCTACAGTCCTAAATTTACTATTTAATTCAATGGCCGGGTACGCGCTCGCTCGGCTCAGCTTTCCAGGGAAAAAGGCCACCTTTCTCATTGTGCTTGCGGTATTGATGATTCCGATGCAAGTCACCATGATCCCTAATTTCCTGATTTTACGCGAGCTGGGCTGGCTCAATTCGTACCAAGGCATGATTGTCCCTGCCATGGTCAATGCCACGTTCATCTTCATGATGCGACAGTTCTTTGTCAACTTCCCTAAAGAAATCGAAGAGGCAGCCGCCGTCGACGGATTAAGCCGGTTCGGAACATTCTTTCGCATCGTCCTACCGATGGCCAAACCCGCCCTCTTCGCCCAAGCGATCTTTGTCTTCATGGCCATCTGGAACGATTTCATGCGACCGCTCATTGTCATGACCGAACCCAGCATGATGACGCTGCCTGTCGGGTTAAACGCGTTCCAGTCCGACAATGTTTCGTTTTGGAACTATGTCATGTCCGCTTCGATGATTTTCACATTGCCTGTATTGATTCTCTACATCTTCTTTAGCCGCTTGTTTATTGATGGGTTGTCGTTTCGGGGGGATAAGTAAACGAGGGTCACTGAATTTCTGTGTAGAGGCGGTGCTTGTAAAAAAGAGGGTGTGATGAGGTGAGAAATGTGAACGATAAAACGGACACATGATTGTCTTTCGGAATTACTCTCGCTCTCGTTCGGGTGTTGAGCCTTTTGTCACGTTCATTTGCCCTCAATCCTTTTACTAGATTAAGGGGGTTTTAAGTTCGGGCATATTGCAAAAAAAGGAGCCGTTCAACGGTTAGTGGCAAAACTCTTCACGCACGATCTGTTAGTGAAAATTGATTGTGGAGTTTTGGCTGTTTCGGTTAGAGGCTTCACCATCTATTTCTTCAAAACCCCCCTCGTTATGAGTTGCTGTGCTCTAGAGGGGGGATTTGCGTTTGTGGGTTCTTCATAACTACCACGTTGGCACTAGGTTCAACCTACGTTGCCACAAACAGAGGAACCCCGGCTTCCTCAAATAGCTGCTGCGTTTCTTTCTGAATTCCTGCGTCTGTAATGATGCCCGTCACTTGGTCAATAGAACAAACGCGGAGCATGGCCGTCACATCAAACTTGCTATGGTCGGCGACAACGTACGTCTGGCGCGCATTTCGGTACATAGCAAGTTTGACCTCATATTCTCCGAGTCCGTAATCCATTAACCCTTCCTTTAAAGAAATCCCGCTGATGCTCATGAAAAACAGATCAATATGAAAAGAGTTGATGAATTGAATCGCAGAGTCTCCGATGATGCAAAGTTCAGAGTTGCGCATGGAGCCTCCAGGGAGGATGACCGTGAAGTTGGTGGTTTGCCCGAGTTCCTGGGCGATAATGAGTGAATTTGTAATGATGGTGAGATGCCGAAACTGACTGGCGAGCAAACGGGCAATCTCTGTGTTCGTTGTGCTGACATCAAGAGCCACACACTGGCCTTCGGTGACAAATTGAACGGCCTGCGTGGCGATGGCGTGCTTTTCTTGTTGGAATTGTTCCTCGCGCAGCACGAAGTTCGTTTGCTTAATGTTTGATGGCACGGGGATGGCTCCTCCGTGCACTCGTTTGAGCGCTCCCTCTTTCTCAAGTCGTTCAAGATCCCGGCGAATCGTCTCGGTGGAAACGTTCAATTTGCGTGTCAGCGTTCCGACTTTAATAATTTTCTGATGGTTGAGCTCATTAAGAATGTAGCTGTATCTCTCGTGGGCTAGCATCACAACCGACTCCTACTGTTAGTATATGCACATATTGTACCAAACTCCCTCCTGCCATGCACAATGTTTTTGTGTGATTTATAGGTTTTTTAAGCAATGTTAACGAGAAATTTACAATAAAATCACACAAAAAAGCAATTTTAATGTTAGTATATAACCATGAAAGCACAAAACATCAATCAAACGCACATGTTAGGGGGGATTTTGTGGGGATTATATCGTTGGAGCGTGCGAGTAAGAAGTATGAGAGTGGCAAGGAATACGCCGTTCGTGATTTTACTTTAGATATTGAGGAACAGGAGTTCATTGTGTTTGTCGGTCCTTCTGGCTGTGGGAAATCAACGACGCTCCGAATGATCGCGGGACTTGAAGAGATCTCTGAAGGAAGCCTCGTGATGCAAGGAAAGCAAATGAATGCAACACCTCCGAAAGATCGCGGCGTAGCGATGGTCTTTCAAAACTATGCACTGTTTCCTCATCTTACGGTGTTTGACAACTTAGCGTATGGCATGAAGATGCGACGGGTCCCAAAGCAAACACGCAAGGAAGAGGTAGAGGCCGTAGCTGAACTGCTGGGACTAGAGGAGTTGCTCGACCGTAAACCAAAGGCACTCTCTGGGGGGCAGCGTCAGCGTGTGGCGCTAGGACGAGCCGTAGTGCGTGGCGCGCGTGTCTTTTTAATGGACGAGCCTTTGTCTAATTTAGATGCAAAGCTACGTGTGCGAATGAGAGCTGAGATTCTCAAGCTACATAAGAACCTGAAAACGACGACGATTTATGTCACGCATGACCAAACCGAGGCGATGACGATGGCCTCACGAATTGTCGTTCTTAAGGATGGCGACATTCAGCAAATCGGCACGCCTCTCGAGGTGTACAACCATCCTGTCAATCTTTTTGTTGCTAGTTTTTTGGGTGCTCCTGCGACAAATTTCATTAAAGGAAAAGTGAAGAAAAGCGAAGTCTGGATCGATGACGCCACTCGGCTCTCCTTTGAAGAGAAACGTCGCTCTTTGCTAGAAAGCAGGCAAGAGCAAGATATCATCGTCGGCATTCGTCCTGAAGACGTTGTGCTTATGGAAGAAGGGATTGCATGCACGGTGGAACATACCGAGCAAACCGGAGTCAATCTCTTCATCACGGTCAGGTTTAATGGGCAGCCGATCATTGTTCGCCTTTCTCCTGATGAAGAGGTGAACACAGGCGATTGTGTTCGTGTGGGCATCAACCCCGATAAGTGTCATCTCTTTGACGCAGAAACGGAAGAGGTGATTCGAGCGTGAAAAAATCCATGACTCTAGCGAAATTTCTGATCTTTGTCGGCATTCCGATGATCCCGCTCGTCGTTTTCTGGTTTATCCCGATGGTGGTTTCGTTGTGGTTGAGTTTTACGGATTGGGATTACATTAGTCCAGAATTTAACGTTGTGGGTTTGGATAACTATACGACGCTGCTAACGAGTTCTGACTTCTATCAGGCGTTAAACAATACGATTGTATTTACGTTATTTACCATTATTCCTACGCTGACATTGGGCCTGTTTATGGCTTTACTCTTACATCGCAAATTAAAAGGAAGTACGATTTTCAGAGCAATGCTGTTCTCGCCCTGGATTACACCAATGGTAGCCATGTCGATCGTATGGACGTGGATTTTTGAACCGGATCTCGGCCTGCTCAATGAGATGCTTGGCTGGTTCAATTTGCCGCAACCGGCTTGGCTGCAAAGTTCTCAGTTTGCGATTTGGGCCATTATCATCGTAACCGTTTGGAAGAATGCCGGATGGGCGATGATTTTCTACAGCGAGGCCCTTCAACGCATTCCAAAGGACCTTTACGAGGTGAGTAGTTTGGAAGGGTCTTCGGCATGGCAAAAGCTTCGAACGATTACGTTGCCGATGGTTTCGCCGACAACGCTTTTCTTAAGCATTGTGACAACGGTCGATGCGCTGCAAGCCTATGATCAAATTCAGGTGATGACACAGGGTGGGCCGTCGGGGAGTACGCGGACGCTTCTCTACTATTACTATCAACTCGCCTTCGAGCAATTTAATATGGGCCAAGCGACGGCGGTGGCCACCTTGCTCGTGGCCTTTACCGGGCTGATCTCTGCCTTGCAATTCAAACTATCGAAAAAGTGGGTTCATTACTAGGGGGAATGACGATGGGAACAACAACCTGGCGACGAGTGCCTAAACGCATGCTTCTCTATAGCGCTCTTGGTGTGGTGAGCCTCATCATGATCTTCCCGTTTATATGGATGATCTTAAGCGCTTTGAAAACGTCAGAAGAGATCTTCGCGATTCCATTAACATGGCTTCCGGAAAGTCCTCAGTGGCAGAACTTTGGCGAAGCGATGAATATGGCGCCATTCGGACTGTTCATCTGGAACAGTGTGTTTACCGCCGTGGTGATTGTCTTCTTTCAAATTATTTTATCGTGCATGCTCGCGTATGCACTCACACAAGTAAAGTTCTGGGGACAGAACTTGCTGTTCATGGCGATTCTTGGCTCCTACATGCTTCCGGCTGCCGCAACGTACGTGCCAAGCTATGTCATCCTCGCTAACCTTGGATTGCTGGATACGCTCAGCGGCATCATTGTCTCAAATGTGGCAAGCGTCTTCTGTATCTTTATGATTCGCCAAGCCTTTTTACAAGTGCCGAAGGAGTTAATTGAAGCGGCGCGAGCAGATGGGGCAGGGGACTGGAAAATCCTTTGGAAGATCATGTTTCCGTTGGCAAAGTCCTCGATTTTAACAGTGGCACTAATTAGCTTTGTGCAAATGTACAATAACTACCTTTGGCCTTCTCTCATTGTCCAAAGTGAAGAAAAATACTTAATTACGGTAGGGTTGCGACAGTTTTTCACCGACCAGGGCACGTTTGCCAGCCAGTGGCCCTTAATTATGGCAGCGAATGTGTTTGCGGTCGCGCCGCTATTGATCATGTTTATCGTGTTACAAAAATGGTTTGTCCGCGGCATTAGCGATAATGGCGTGAAAGGATAACAAATATGAGGAGGATGATTATGAGTAAAAAAATGTATGCAGGGATGATGGTATCGGCATTGGTAGGGCTATCCGCATGTTCAACGGAAAGCGGCGGTTCCGCTGATGGCCCGGTCGAGATTGAGTTCTGGTACGGTCTTGGGAGCGAGGCAGGAGGGAAGATGGAGGAAATTATTGAGGAATTTAATGAGTCCCAGGAGGAGGTCATTGTCAGAGGCGTGGCTCAAGCGGACTATTCCGAAACCTATCAAAACCTGCAAGCAGGCCTTGCCTCAGATACCGCACCAGCCGTGGCTCTGTTAGAGAACTCGACCGTTCTGGATTTGGCCAACCGAGGGGTACTTGCGCCGTTGAATGAGTATATGGAGGCGGATGAAACGTTTGCTCAAGAAGATTTCCTCGATGTGTTTATGGAGACGGCCCATGTCGACGATGTGTTCTACGGAATTCCGGCTTATGGCACGACGCAGGTGATGTACTATCGAACGGATCTATTTGAAGAGGCAGGCGTAATTCCTGAAGAAGCCTTTGAGTCTTGGGAGAATCTTAGAGAAGCAAGCGAAACGATTAAAGCCCAAGACGTCGCCTCTTATGGTTGGGCACCGATGTGGGGCGAAAGCAACCTTATCGACATTGCTCAAAGCAACGGAGGAACGATTATTAGCGATGACGGTCAGACCGTACTGATTGATAGCGACGAATGGGTGGAGGCCTGGGAGTTTGTCCGTGAAGCCGTTCATGAGGATGAAGTGATGAAAATTAACTCTGGTGGTCAAGGGTGGGAGTATTGGTACCGGACGATTGATGAAGTTATGAACGGGTCGGTTGCTGGCTACACAGGCTCATCAGGGGACAAGGGGAATCTTGATTTTGACGTGATTGATTCAGCGATTCAGCCGGGCATGAATGGAAACCCGCCGCAACCGACGATTGACGCCCTTTATATGACAACTCCGGAAGCGATAAGTGACGAGGAAAAAGAGGCAGGTTTCAAGTGGATGTCTTACTTTACTCAGCCAGAGGTGACAGCCGATTGGGCACAGGCGATTGGCTATATTCCAGTTAGAGATTCGGCGATGGAGGTTCCGGAATACGCCGAGTTTGCCGAAGAGAACCCGTACTTGTTGATTCCGTTTGAACAGGCGCAAGTCGGAAGTCCCGCCTTTATTGATCCTACAGGGAATCAGATTATTGATGCCCTGAGCATTGCCGCCGATCAGGTGGAGCTTGAGAATATTCCAGCCGAAGAGGCGCTTTCGCAGGCACAGGAACGTGCGCAGGCAGCCCTTGATGAAGTGAACGACTAAACAAAGGAGGCGGTAAGCATGGAGCAGGAGTTTTTCATCGTTCCAGAGGAAAAGGCCACTGCCTGGGCGGGTGCTTTTTCCTTTGAGTGGCAAGAGGACAATGGAAAGGGGCTGGAAGTCGAGGTGGAAGCCTACCATCCGACATGGATTCAGTATCAGCTTGTGGATGCGCATGGAGAGGTGCGGCTACAATACGTTAGCGGAAAAACACCTCAGCCTGTGTATTTAAGTGAAAACGCGGATTCTACCAGCCCCAATGGCATCTTTGGCACGCTTCCAAAAGGGGAGTGGACGCTCTACGTACAAGCAGCGGCAGGAAAGGCGCTCCCAAAAGAAGCATGGGGGAAAGTGATCGTCAGGGCTAGTGCCAACCCAGCACCAGTGCCGTTTGGTGAGAGTTGGCTTAAGGGGGACGGGACATTCTCCCTTGAGGGCTACCGGTGGAGGGAGTCGCTTACGGAGGAATCGAAATGGTACAAAGGGGATTTCCACACCCACACGATCGCTTCCGATGGAAAGATGACCCGAGAAGAAAACATCGCCAGTGCCAAGGCACAAGAACTTGACTTCTTTGTTGCCACGGATCACAACCTTGTCCCCACTTCATGGCCGGCTTCTGAAGAGATGCTGGTTATTCCGGGAATTGAGGTTACGGCGAGGGAGGGCCATTACAACATCCTTGGAGTTCGCACGAATGCCTTCCCAGGAGGAGATGCGCAGCTTATTGAAAGTGAAAGTGGGATGCAGAAAGTCATGGAAGCTGCTAGAAAAAGTGGCGCATTGAACTCGATCAATCATCCCTTTCTTACGGAGTGGAAATGGCTGTTCAAGGAAACCCCGTTTTCCCTCGTGGACGCAATTGAAATTTGGAATGACCCGACGTTCCAAGCGAATGAATGGGCGACGGAACAAGCGCTAAAGGCTTGGGATGCATTAACCAATGATGGATGGAAGCTCACCGGAATTGGCGGTTCGGACTCCCACTTGCGTCCAGATGAAACCTATCCTGATAGCGACGAACCGTCCCTCATCGGCGACCCGGGAACGTACGTCTGGGCGGAGAAACGTTCAGCACAGGCGATCATCGACCATGTGAAACAGGGGCATGTGTATGTGACAAGAGGCAATGTGCGTCTTGACTATCAAGTGGAGGGCCACTTGCCTGGAGAGACGCTTCATACCCCAAGTGGGAAGGCACAGCTTCATGTCCTCTCAGGGGAAGAACTTTTCATTCAGTGGGTAGAGAATGGCAAGGTAATCAAGGAAACGGTTGGGACAAACGACGAGTATGTTTTTGATTGGGACGATCAGACCTATGCCTGGGTAAGGGCCACTGTAAGAAACGTAGATGGCACGCTCATCGGCTTTACCAATCCCGTCTATTTTGGCCAAAAAAATCCACAGCTTCAGACGTGGGGAGACTTACTAAAAAGGGATGGCTGGAAGCATGACGATTAAAGGAATTCTGTTTGACAAGGACGGCACGCTCATACGCTTTGAATCGATTTGGATTGACGCCACCTACAGGGTGATAGAAGAAGTGGCCCGGGCGTTCGGGCAAGGCGAGAATCAGGCTATTCATACTCAGATGGCAGAGGCGATTGGCTTATATGATCGAGAGGTGAGTGAGCGTGGGTTTCTAGCAAGCGGAACCAGCATTGACTTCGCCTCGGCATTCGCCCCCTTACTGCAAGCGCCAGAAGACGAAATTTTGCTCCACATCGACAAAGCTTATGAGAAAGAGACACGGCAAAAGCTGGCAAATGTAGAGGCCATCGGCGAGGTGTCCTCGCTATTTAAACAGTTAAAGCAATGGAACTATCACGTCGGCATTATTACCGCTGACACATACAACAACACGATCCCAGTCCTCGAAAAGCTCGGCATTGAGAGGTATGTAGATTTTATCGGAACCGCTGACCGCTACGCGAAAAAGCCAGGGGTTGAAGCGCTTGACTCATTTTGCGATCAAGCGAAGCTTCGCCGGAATGAAGTCATTCATATCGGCGACACCGAGATTGATTTGCAGTTTGCCACCCACTGCCTTTGTGGGGTTGGCGTGCTTTCAGGGGTTGGCACACAGCAGACGCTTTCTCGCTATACAGAGTATGTCATTCGAGATATCCACGAGCTGGTGGGAGAGGATCAGCGTTTAATATGTGAAACTGTATAAGAAGCCAATGAGCCGCCTGTCTTTCAAATTTGAAAGACAGGCGGTGTTTTCGATTGGACCCATTGACTACCGACAAGCCTGAAACAGGAAGGGGCGCGTCAGTCGTTTCCCCCCGCTGCAAGTGGTTCGTTTAATCCATAGTTCGCGCAGAGAGCCTTAATGATGAGCCGTTTTAAAGAAATCGTACGCGGCTGTTCCAACGATCACCGCCCGGATCTGCCTGACTTCGTTGACACCTGCCACCATTAAAAGCAAGCGATGATGGGACTCTGTAACAAAAGACAACCGTTCTAACTTGCGATGCTTTTTAATGTATTCCTGATCACCAAATTCAGCGGCAGACGCCGCTGAATAGGAGGGTTCACCTGTTGAACGATAGGAAGGCTTATTTTTCTATGCCATCTTTCATCCAAACTTCACCATCTTTGTACGTCATCTGCTCTGGATAACGGAGATCGGTGACATCGTCCTGCAAATGCTGAGCAGGCGGGGCTGTAGCCAGTGAAACGATGATACATGTAAGCAAGTTAACCGGTACTGAAATAATCCCAGCGCCTGTATCTTGAATACCGAACACAGTAAATCCAGCCATTGCCATGAAAATATACGTGAGCGTCGTCCCCAGTCCGACAAGCATCCCAGCGATGGCTCCTGTTGCATTCATACGCTTCCACCAGACCCCAAGGAACAATACGGGGAAGAACGTTCCTCCGGCCAATGCAAAGGCCCATGCAACAATTTGGGTAATAACTCCAGGCGGATCAAGCGCTACAAAACCGGCGACTATCGTAGCAACCACAATTGAAATTCTCCCGGCATTTAACCGTTTTTGATCGGTTGCTTCCGGATTCATCAAACGATAATAAATATCATGAGCGAACGAAGAGGAAATGGTAATTAAAAGCCCGCCCGCTGTAGATAGTGCGGCTGCCATTGCACCGGCTGCCACCAAGCCTATGACAAACACGCCGAGGTTGGCGATTTCCGGCGTCGCCATAACCACCATATCGTTTCCAACTGATATTTCCGCCCAGTCAAGAATACCGTCTCCATTACTGTCTGCAAGCTCAAGCAAGCCCGTGTTAACCCAACTCTCTGTCCAGCTAGGCAGCGAGTCCAACGGCTGCCCCGCAATTTCGGTCATTAAAATAAAGCGGGAAAATGCTGCGTAGGCGGGAGCTGATAGGTACAGAAAACCAATGAAAAGAAGCGCCCACGCCCCGCTCCAACGGGCTGCTTTCATTGTTGAAACCGTATAAAAACGAACAATGACGTGGGGGAGAGCTGAGGTACCTACCATTAACGTAAACAATAAGGCAATAAACTGGCTTTTGTCACTCTCCGCAAACGGTGCAAAATATTCGGATAGTCCAAGCTCTCGATCGATCGCTCCGATTTCACTGACAACGTTTCCGTATGTGAGCCACGGAAGCGGGTTCCCTGTAACCTGCAATGACATAAAAACAATGGGAATAATGTAAGCGACAATCAAAATGATGTATTGGGCCACCTGAGTCCAAGTCACCCCTTTCATCCCGCCGAGTGTGGCATAGATAGCGATAATGACAACCCCGATCATCGTTCCATACATGGCTGGGATATTAAAGAGTCGCCCGATCACAACCCCAGAACCCGAAAGCTGTCCAATAATATAAGTAAAACTTATAATAATCGTTGCAATCGCTGAGATTAAGCGGGCAGGGTTACTAGCGAAACGATCCCCGATAAACTCCGGTACTGTTAAACGTCCGTACTTACGAAGCTGGGGGGCAAGCAGGAACGTTAAAAGCAAAAACCCTCCTGTCCAACCCATAACATACGCGAGACCGTCGTACCCAAGCGCCATGATGGTCCCTGCCATCCCGATAAAGGAAGCAGCACTCATCCAGTCCCCACCGATCGCCATCCCGTTCCAAATAGGCGGGATGCCACGGCTGGCAACGTAAAAGTCAGAAGTAGCTCTCGCCCGGTTATAATAGGCGATCGCAATATATAGAGCAAACGTAGCAGCAATAAGGCCAAGTGATACGAGTGTTTGTAAGTCCATAGGAAGCCTCCCTTTTTAGAGTGGTGGTATGGCATCTCAACCATACTGTGAAGCGATAGGTTAGAAGGAAATGCTATGTAGCGTATCCTTTTTGAGCAGCTAAGTTCCCTCTGCTTAGTGCTGCATGGCTGAAGTAGTCTCCCTATTAAAGGATGAGGGATTATTTTTCCAAGACCTGACCTTCATGGGTCCAACGACACGGCTTAGCTCAATGGTTGTAAAAATTCTTTAAATGGGATTGATCCATACTCGATGACGATGAGCTTTCATCGGCCCTTTGCTAAAAACGCGATACACCAGGTGTAATGATGTCTTTTGATTGTAGGGAGCGTTATCCCCTCAGGGGTAGGGGGTTCACAAGAATTAAGAGGGCCCCCTCACTCAGTGCGCGATGAATCAATCCTTTGAGCTTATACCAATAACGCGTTCCGATTCATGCATGTTTACAGCTGTATCGACCCACCGAGGTCGCCACCTTTTGATAAATGGTCGGTTTCAAGCGTACCTGTTGAGCGATTTTTTCCGATAGGTTATCCAGCACCGGCCATGAGGAGCATTGGCATATAGGCTCCAAAAGTTATGTTCCCAAGGATGTTCGTTGGTGATGACTAAGTACAAATCTTGGTTGCTTGTCGATCCAAGATATTTCTCTCTCTAACTCCTATGGCGGTGGTGGACCCTAACGATGACGCACTAATGATCGATGGTCTTGCCGCTGCTGAAAGTGGCATTTGCTTCCTCGTCAATCCCGTACTTTTTATCAATCTTGTCGCTCAGTATTGCATTTAAGAATAAGCAAATGATAAAGATGACAATCGCACCTTGCGACCCCATATAGTAATGAAACTCAACGCCCAAAAATGTAAATTGGGAGAAAAATTCTGCAAACAATATGACACCGAATGAAACGAGAATGCCAATGCTTAAAAAGATAACCACCAACAGTGTACGTGTGCGAAAGTATGCGTCTGCTACTTGTTTCTCAACTTTTTTCATTTTAGTCACCTCCATTAGGATTCTGCTCTTTCAACATGATTTTTGTCTTTCCATCCCTAATAGAAAGCCTCACCCCCTCCCAATAATGCAATCGCTTTCAATTGATGCTTTTTAAAAAGCGGCCTTTATACAGCAGACTGCTCATGCTTTTTGGATCGAGGTTGATTTGGTTTCTGAATATGCTTGCAATTTTTACAGATTTTTAGCGGTGTCTTCTTCTTAGCAAGCATGTAATTTGTTAGAACAATCGCGGGAGCAAATAAGGAAAAAATCGGTTCGACTAACAAGCCAATTCCTACCGTAACAAGCACTGGCAACGTGGACATGAACCATACATAACGCCACTTTGTCATGACTGCCAGGTTCTCGCTTCTGCATGCTGTACATAACTGATCATCAGATGTCTGCTGGCGTACGAATTTCTTTCTCGGCATGAAAACACCCCCCTGGAATTATTTCAGATCAAACACCATCTGCACCGTTTCCCAGAATGGCAGCGGTACCCTTGCCATTTCTACCACCATATAAAGCCCCATCGCTGCAAAGGGCACGGTTAACAAAAGCGGCTTTTTCCATTTAATTGTTGCAATGACACTAGCAATGCTTATACCCCAGAATAGAATGAGTGCAATCATGACATGCTCCTCCTCGCAGGTAATTTCGCTTTGTTATAATACACATTATTTCAAGTTTTCATATATAAGTCAACTTCTTTTACGAAAAAATGGCAAGCAAGGGAGTGCTCATGCTGATCAGTACGGCGGGACTGGGGGTTGGGTCGGTTTTGCTCGTTCTCCTATGGGTGATTTTTCATAGGGGGTGGGAGTGTCAAGTGTGTTGATTTAGCGATCTGTATCCGGTTGTTATTGAGGGCTGTCTTTTCGAAGGCTGCCCAAGTGCAGTTGTATTGCTACAGTTCTGTTTGCAACTCATCGTGGTTCGAGCTTGTTTTTCCGCATTTGCGCACACCATCCAAGAGTATCGTCTCCGAAGCTACAGTTATGGCTTCTTAGTAGATTAGAAGTTTTCGCTGTAAAGTTCTATAATAAGACATGAGAACCTCCTTTCTGACGCCACCTTTGCTAGACTAGAGAAATATCCTGTATTGCTCTAATCTTTTTTGAATACCGGACTGTGATATGCGTAACTGGGACTGTATCAATCTGTGTAAATCTGGGAGTACGTATAAAGTAAGTGGAAGGGAGGAACCAAGTGCACTTTTTTATGCCGGGGCGAGGTTCTTGTTAATTGATTATTACGTCAACTATTGCTTGATGCCAAACCGTTCGTATATGCTGATAGAAAACTAGTATTAAACCCAACTTGATGGAGCGAAACATAAAGCACAAGGGAGGAGAAGGAGGAGCACAATGAGGGAAGACCAGTTATCTGAAGTTTGGACGATTAGCCAGTCGTTTGCTCGGACGCGTAGTATTTCCGAGGTTTTAGATGTTCTGGCCTCGTCCGTACCGGTTCTAGTGCCCGGCGCTGATATGGTGATCATTTATTTGTATGATGAAAATCTGAATGTGCTGCGTCTTGCTGCGAGTGTTGGCGTGGTTGTGTCGAGTTTAAGGCGGATTGCTTTTCAGCCTGGAGAGTCTATGACAGGACAGGTGTTTGTAAGCGGAGAGCCGGTTCTTTGTATGGCTGAACAAGATGTGAGAGAGAAGATGGCGAATATCTCGAGCGATAACTTGCAGTGGTTCCGAAAAGGCGTAGCGGAAAAAGAGATTCGCAGCTCTTTTAGCGTGCCGCTTCTTAGCGACAATCGGTGTTTGGGTACTTTAGCAGTGAATCAGCATCAAGCAGGCACTCCTTTCTCCCAGCAAGAAGTGATGGTTGTCTCGCAATTGGCCGTTCAAGGCGCGCTTGCCATTGACAATGCGCGTTTGTATGAACGGATGGTACGGCAAAAGCGAGATCTGGATGAAAGTCGGATCGTCCAAGAGCGTTTTACTCACGTGTTGCTTGAAGGTGGAGGCTTAGAAAAAGTCTTAAAAACTTTAAGGCGGTTGCTGGAGACTCAAGCCACAGTCTCTTTTACAGAAACGATGGATGACGCGGCTTTTGCGTATCCAATTTTACAAGGTCCGGAACAACTCGGCTGGCTTGTATTCGATCAGAAGGCATATGCGTTTTCCAGAAAGGACCATGTGGTGATTGAGAAGGCAGCAGAAGCGATCGCGATCAACTTCCGCAACGAAAACCGTCGCTCTGAGAAAGAACTGCGGGTTCGAGAATCTCAGTTTCATTCTGTGTTAAATGGAGCATCACTCGCAGAGGCAGGCAGTTTGTTTTTTGGCTATCGAGACAAACAAATGCGCTGCCTGGTGTTTACTTGCGACCCTTCATCGGAACCGGGTACTTATTTCCGCAAGCTTGAAAAATTGGTATGTGGGATCGACTTTGAAGGAATAGTATTGGAGTATCGGTCAAGCTGGGTCGTTATCTTGAACGTAAACGAAGAGGCCCAAGTCGAGGCGTTTGCTGGACAATTGCAGGCAATAGCGTCGTCTTCTTCTCAAGCAAAAATCGGTGTAAGCCGCTCCCGCCATATAAACGAAATAGCTGTTTCCTACGCAGAAGCGCTTGAAGCGTTAGAACAGGGTGAAGGGTCATCATTCTCGATTGTGTATTACGCCAAACTGGGATACCGGCGGCTTTGGGGTCAGATGGGGGTTGAAAGACAACGAGAATTTGTAAATGACCATCTTGGGCCGTTATTGGCGATGGAACCCATTTATGAGGAGACTTTAGAAGCGTTTATTTGCCACAATCGCAGTCGCCAACAAACGGCGGACGCCTTATATATCCATACCAACACCCTTTATCAGCGTTTGAAGAAGATCGAACATGAATTAGGTAGTAGCCTCAACGAAGATGCCACTTGGATTACGGTTGTCATTGCCTTTGAAATGAATAAAGAATTATCGGATCAATAGTCTTTCTTATATGGGCATACACATTTTTCGATAGCAAAGGGTGTGGGTGTCCATATTTTATTTTACTGAACTGAAGATTATAATTACGTCCAAGAACTCTGAAAGGTGGGAGCTTGTGATGGAGAAATACGGAAACTATGTGAATGGAGAATGGATCCAAACAAAGTCTGGCGAGTACTTTGAAAGCGCTAACCCGGCAAAGACAGATGAAAAGCTTGGCGCATTTCAACATTCAACGGTTGCTGACACAAAGCAGGCGGTGCAATGTGCCGTGGATGCTTTCCCGAAATGGAGGCGACAATCAGCGATTCACCGAGCTGATATATTGTATCGACTGATTCCGATGTTAGAGGAAGACAAGGAACGGTTTGCAACGCTCATCACAAAAGAAGTGGGCAAAACAATCACAGCTGCACGAAAAGAAGTCGACGCAACGGTACAGGCGTTGAAACATTTCAGCGGAGCGGCTAACCGTTTAGCAGGGGAAACCGTACCAGCGAATGATCCTAATTTATTTACGTATACGATTAAAGAACCGCTCGGGGCAGTCGGAGTGATTACCCCTTTTAATTTTCCGTTGGGCATTGGGGTATATAAAATTGCGCCTGCCATCATTGCTGGAAACACCGTCGTGTATAAGCCACCCAATGACACAGCACGCATCGCAGTTGAGCTGGTGAAGCTATTTGAAAAAGCAGGCACGCCCAAAGGCGTCTTAAATATGGTAACAGGAGCAGGAGAAGTTGTGGGGCGGGAAATGGGCGAAAACAAGCAATTAAAAGCCATTTCGTTTACGGGCTCCTCCAATGTCGGCATCGAGCTAGGCCGGTCTGTCATGGCTCGAGGCGGAAAGATGCAGGCGGAAATGGGCGGGAAAAATGGAACCATCATTCTCGAAGACACAGACCTCGATGAAGCGGTGACAGGGGTTGTTAGTAGTGGCATGTACAACAACGGTCAAAGCTGTACCGGTACGAGTCGTCTTATCATACCAAAACAGATGGCGAGAGAAGTCATCGATCTCCTCGTCAAAAAAGCAAATGCGATTCAAGTTGGCGATGGCTTTACAGAAGGTATCGAGAACGGAGCTGTCGCAAACGAGAAACAATTAAACACGTACTTGCATTATATTGAAAGCGCCAAAAAAGACGGCGCTACAATCGAGTGCGGCGGAGAACGCCTCGTTGACAACGGCAGAGATCAGGGCTATTTTGTTGCGCCAACCGTAATTAGTGGCGTCACATCGAAAATGGCTGTTGCCCAAGAGGAAATCTTTGGCCCTGTGGTTGCGGTTATTGAAGTCGATTCCTATCAGGAAGCCATAGAAGTCGCAAATGACACAAACTTTGGCTTATCGTCGTCTATCTTTACAAAAGACTTGAATAAAGCACATGACTTTGTCCGCCGAATCGAAACCGGCGTGACCCATGTGAATGTCCCGTCCAATCACTATGAAAATCAATTGCCATTTGGCGGCAAAAAGAATTCAAGCATTGGCCCGCGGGAACAAGGCAGTACGGCGCTTGATTTCTGGCTGGATACCAAAGCTGTGTATTTAAAACCATAGGGGGTTCTACGATGGAGCATATCGGAATGATTGGCTGTGGAGTCATGGGAAAGGAATTGGCCCGCAACCTATTACAAGCAGGATACTCCGTGTATGTGTGCGATGAGCAATCTTTATACCGAGAAGAACTAGAACGTGAAGGAGTCACCTTTTTACCAAATGTCGCCACACTGGCTGAAAAGGTTGAGCGGCTGTTGCTTTCGCTGCCTTCCCCGAAAATCCTACAAGACGTTCTACTTGGGGAGAACGGCGTTCTTGCGCACATCAAACAAGGGAGTGCCATTTTTGATATGGGAACAACCGATGTGCAAACGACCAGGCTCGTTCATAAACAAGCTTCAGCAAAAGGAGTCCGCTATCTGGATTGTCCTGTAAGTGGTGGCCCGGCCGGCGCGAGCACCGGGACGCTAACCATTATGGTCGGTGGGAATGAAGCAGACTTCATTGTGGAAAAACCAACCTTGCAAGTCATCGGCGAAAAATTAATCTATGTAGGTCCAGCGGGTTCCGGGCAAACCGTTAAGTTGTGCAATAACATGGTTGTCGCAGGCATCACATCGCTCTTAAGCGAGACTATGATCTCGGCAGAAGAGGAGGGCGTCTCCCCACATATCTTGTTTGACATCATCCAACAGAGCTCCGGCCACAATCGAGTCATTGATGTGTTTGGCAGCAATTTACTGGAACAGTCGTTTGAGCAGGTGCTGTTTTATTTAGGGCATATGGCAAAAGATCTTGAACTCTATATGGATATGTCGAGGGAGAACCAAACCCCACAGCCCACTGCAGCGGTCGTGAATCAGCTCTACCGTACGGCCTTGCAGCAGAAAAAAGGGAAATTGGACTCAACTGCTGTGTATTCCGTGATTTCCAACAAAGGGGAGTGAGGACATGAGCGAAACAATGAAACTCGTAACGGACTGGAGACTACATCTCCTCGTTCTCGTACTGGTGATCATCACCGAGTGGGTGGGCGTCATTGAAATTCCAATCGGTCCCGGAGTCATTATGTTTCTCCCAATGCTTTTTGCGCTTCTGTTAGGGTTGCTTCTTTATTTCTCACCGCTTGTAAAAGAAAAACAATCCAAACACGCAGAACCGATCATTACCATTAGTGTCGCCTTGCTTATTGCCAAAATCGGTGTCACGATCGGCCCTGGTCTGGAGGATGTGATCGCCGCCGGGCCTGCCATTTTGTTGCAGGAGCTTGGGAACTTCGGAACGATCTTTCTCGCTCTTCCCGTTGCAGTCCTGCTGCTAGGCATGAAACGCGAGGCCATCGGCATGGCCCATTCGATTGGCCGAGAGCCAAACCTTGGCGTCATCTATGACAAATTTGGCTTTGACTCGGCTGAAGGAAAAGGAGTCACAACTGTTTATATTTTTGGAACGGTGTTTGGAGCCTTATTTTACGGATTGATTGCGGGCATCCTAGCAACATTCACGCCGCTTAATCCCCTCTCTCTCGCCATGGCCGCCGGCGTTGGAAGCGGCAGTATGATGGCAGCAGCGACTGGCTCACTGATTGCCTCCTACCCAGAACTAGAGGCGCAAATCGTCGCCTTTGCCGGAGCCAGTAACCTCCTTACCTACTCTACAGGTTTGTTCGTAGCTATCTTCATTTCGCTCCCGGTTACGGAAAAACTATACAGTGTTTTCACAAAGTGGCGAGGGGGAGAGAACCAATGAAAAACATCCAAGAGTATTTTCTATTGATGCTAATCGTTGGGCTTGTTGCCTATATTGGCAACTGGGTCGGCTACGGCTTCCTATCGCTCGACGTGACATTTGGCATGGCGATTTTAGTCGCCATTGCGGTCGGCGGCCAAGCCATAAGCAAGCTCATTCCCGGCAACATTCCAAGCGTCGTCTACGTGATCGTGATCGGGATTGTCGCATCCTTGCCACAAACGCCGTGGGGTGGATACGTGATTGCGTACACGACTGAAATCGAGCTACTCGCTATCGCCACACCGATTCTCGCGTACGCCGGTATCGCCATCGGTCGTTCATGGACTGACTTCGTCAACATGGGTTGGCGCGCGATGGTCGTCTCGGCCTGTGTCTTGTTTGGCACCCTAATTGGATCAGCGATTATTGCTGAGCTTGTGTTGCGGTTTCAAGGGATTATTTAATTTCCGAATGCGTTATTTCACCGTCTTTAGACGGTATGCGCTTCCGTATACGGTGTTGATCACTTCATTTCCATGTCTCTAGAGGATTTTGTAGCAGAAATGGCCCAAAATCAAATCACGGCAACCGCTCAAGTTGGGTCATCGTGGTTTGATTTTTTTCGTTCTCATTCCTCCTCAACTGTAGGGGGGGCGAAAGCTAAGCCCTTTAGGATTATTCAGCAAGCCCTATATGGAAAGCATGAAACATTAACGGAGCTGGCCTCCTTAGGGACCAGCTCCGTTATTGATTTCCTCTATACCCTATCGAATGAGCTCTTTTAGCAGTTTTTTGTTGCGTTCTTTGAAGCGGTCGTTGTGGGAGGATACCATGCCGGACGCATGGGATGCTGGGTCGATGTATTGCTTTGCCTTGTTGACGGCGTTCACTGCATCGTGGAAGACTCCTGCGATGAGGTGAACCTTTCCGTCATTTTTTAGTATGTCGCCTGCGCCGTACAGTCCCTCTACGGAAGATTCGCTTTGATGGCTCCCGTCGATAAAGAAGTCGTCGAGCAGCTGGACGGCGGGCGTGCTGTTTTGAAGCAATGAGGATTCTCGGTCAAATCCGTGGTTAATGACGACTTCATCCACTTCTATCGATGACAGTTCTCCTGTCTCATGATTCGTGAGCTCGACTTGTTCTATGAGGTCCCCGCGTGAAGAGGCAATTAAGTTCGTAATAGTTGTCTGGAACAGGCACTCAACAGAATGTCTGGTTAATTCGGAAATTTGTGCTTCATGTCCATTTAATTTGTCTTTTCGGTAGCTCATGTACACCTTTTTGGCGACAGGCTCGAGTGTGTTGGCCCAGTCAATCGCAGAGTTGCCTCCGCCTGAAATGAGTACTGTTTTATGCTGAAAACTTTGTATGGATTTTACGGTGTAGTGAAGGTTTGAGATTTCAAATCGCTCGGCGCCGTTTATGTTGAGTTTCTGTGGCTGGAGTATGCCGGCACCGCAGGCGATGATCACGGTCTTTGAATAATGCTCTACTCCGGATTTGGTACGAATGACAAACGTGCCGTCTCTATTCCGTGAAATGGAGGAAGCTTTTTCATTGAGCACAACCTCCGGGTTAAAGGTTAGACCCTGCTTTACCATTTGATCAATAAACTTGGCTCCTGTAAGCGGGGGAAGTCCGCCGACATCCCAAATCATTTTTTCTGGGTATATATGTACCTTTCCTCCAAGCTTGGGTTGGAACTCTATGATTTTCGTTCTCATTTCACGAAGTCCGCTGTAAAACGCAGCATAGAGTCCCGCCGGACCGCCGCCTATAATCGTCACATCCATACATCCCTCATTCTTCAACTCTTTTCCTCCTCTAAACCCCTTATCTAAACTGTCCGTTGACAACTCTATTTGATGTAGTTACAATATAACAGAAAATGATAATCATTATCAATCATAAATTTGCCGGGAGGGAAAAAATGACCCGTTTATGTACGAATGATTTACATATAGGATATGGCGGTGAGAGTGTCGTCAAAGATGTGACGATGACCATTCCGGATAAGAAAATTACAGCGATTGTCGGCCCGAACGGGTGCGGGAAATCGACACTTTTAAAAGCGGTCACACGCATTATTTCTCATGAATTCGGGGGCATTGTCCTTGATGGGCAGAGTATCCATAAGGAAAATACAAAATCCCTTGCGAAAAAAATGGCTATTCTGCCGCAGTCACCGGAGAACTCAAACGGGCTTACGGCGGGAGAATTAGTTTCTTACGGTCGTTTTCCATACCAAAAAGGGCTCGGCCGCTTAACAAAAAAAGACCTGGAAATGGTTCGGTGGGCGATGGATGTAACCAATACTGTCGACTTTATGTATCAGCCCTTGGATGCGTTATCCGGAGGACAGCGGCAGCGCGTCTGGATTGCAATGGCACTTGCCCAGGAAACAGAAATGGTATTTCTTGATGAGCCGACGACTTACCTTGACTTGGCCCATCAGCTTGAGGTTCTCGAGCTGTTAGAGCAGTTGAACCTCGAGCAGGAGCGTACCATTGTCATGGTCATTCACGATTTAAATCAAGCGGCTCGCTTTGCCGATTATTTAATCGCGTTAAAGGATGGAAGGATCGTAATAGACGGATCGAGCGAGGACGTTTTTCAGCCTGCCGTCTTAAGAGAAATTTTTCATATCGATGCTAAAATCGGTCGGGACCCACTAACAAACAAACCGATGCTGCTTACCTACAACTTAATTAGAGGAGAAGATGATCATGTTCAAAAAACCCCCATTTTACCTACTGGCACTCACATTCATTCTTAGCGGCTGCGGATCCGACAGCTCGGAAAGCGCCGGCAGCGACAGTACATCGGACGAACAATCACAGGGAGAGTCACAAGAAGAGTCACAAGAAGAAACGCAAGAGGATACTAGAACGTATGAATCCGAAAATGGACCTGTGGAGGTTCCCAATGAGCCAAAGTGGGTGGTAAGTCTTGCCTACACAGGATCTATCGCTGCTCTTGATGCCAATATCGTCGGCGCCGATTCCTGGTCTGACATGAACCCGCGCTATGATGAATATTTAGAAGGTGCAGAAGTCGTGTCCGATGAGAGTATCGAAAAAATTATTGAGCTGGAACCAGACTTAATTGTTGGATACTCCGATATAAAAAATATAGACAAATTACAAGAAATTGCGCCGACCGTTACTTATACTTACGACAAGCTCGATTACTTATCCCAGCATGTTGAAATCGGAAAGCTGTTAAATAAGGAAGAAAAAGCACAGGAGTGGGTGGACGATTTTCAACAGCGCGCAGAGGATACAGGAGATGAGGTACGCGAAGAAATAGGGGAGGATACTAGCGTCACTGTGGTTGAAGTGTTCGACAAAGAAATGTATGTGTTCGGAAATAATTTTGGACGCGGCACGGAAATTCTGTATCAGGAAATGGAGCTAAAAATGCCGGAGAAAGTAGAAGAAGTGGCGCTCGAGGAAGGGTATCACGCGATTTCGGCGGAAGTGCTTCGGGACTATGTGGGAGATTACCTGGTTTTAAGCACCAACCCTGGTGAAGAAAATTCGTTCCAACAAACCGAAACGTACAACAATATGCCAGCCGTTCAAAATGCCCAGGTGATTGAGGTGAATGCAGATGAATTTTATTTCAATGATCCGATAACCCTCGATTTCCAGCTTGATTTATTTGAAGAGTCATTTCTCAAGTAATCATGGGCAGGCGGCAACTGTCATAAGAATGGTGGACTCGCCTTAGTGGTGTAAACGTCGACCGATACGGTGCGTCTTTGGCTACTTTTGGTAATCTCCCTGCGATTTGAGCAGACTTTGAACGGCTCATGGCACTCCTTCGTCGTTTCAGCAATGGTGTATTCGTCTGTTCCGCTTCTGCTTCGGTGGCTGCAACCAAGGTATGACGTAGTTGTCTAAAGTCAGGCGTGTTTTTACCAAGTGTGGCTTGATCAGAACCGCCTGCCACTGAAAAGAGCGGGATTGTTTCTCCATCTCGAAGAAAATGAAAAGAAAAGATGATTGGAAAATGAGTGAATATAAAGCTCCAAGTTATTTTGCATTTAGATTTCTGGCATTGCTGCTGATTTTGATCGCTTCCTTTGTTGCTTCCCTCGTCCTTGGTGCGGCAGATACGAGTATAAAGGATGTCTGGGGAGCGCTGACCTCCGTAAGGGACAATGAAAATGCGCTGATGATCCGGGAGATTAGGCTGACGCGTGAAATCGGCGCTGTATTTGTAGGGGCCGCTCTCGCTGTGGCAGGTGCCATCATGCAGGGGCTGACGCGAAATCCACTCGCAGACCCTGGCCTGCTCGGATTAACAGCTGGAGCCAATGCCGCGCTTGCCTTAACGTTGGCACTGTTGCCGTCTGCGAATTATTTCTACATTACGATTGTCTGTTTTATTGGTGCGGCGTTTGGGACGCTTCTCGTTTTCGGGATCGGCTCGGCGAAGCGGGGAGGACTCTCGCCTTTTCGAATCGTTCTTGCCGGGGCCGCTGTGTCCGCGTTTTTGTTTGCGATCGCAGAAGGTATTGCCCTTTATTTTAAAATGTCCAAAGACGTTTCGATGTGGACCGCCGGCGGCTTGATTGGAACGACACTCGGTCAGCTCCAAATCATCGGTCCATTTATCGGTGTCGGCCTGATTATCGCTGTATTGTTTTCAAAACAGCTCACCCTACTCAGTCTCAATGAGGACGTCGCTGTGGGATTAGGTCAAAAAGTGACGCACATAAAAGTAGTCCTGTTTGTCGTTATCATCATGCTTGCTGGATCATCCGTGGCTCTCGTCGGCAACATGGCCTTTATTGGCTTGATGATTCCACACATTATCCGTCCGATTATCGGAAACGATTACCGCTACATACTGCCTGCGTCGGCTGTAGCAGGTGCGTCGTTCATGCTGCTCGCTGACACACTCGGACGCACCATCAATGCTCCATTCGAAACACCGGTCGCGGCGATCGTAGCATTCATCGGGCTTCCCTTCTTTTTAGTTATTGTCCACAAAGGAGGGAGAACCTTCCCATGATCCATCCTGATTTAGTAAAAAAACAGCGGATGGTTGTCCTCGTTTTGACCGTACTCATTCTGCTGACGAGCTTTTTCAGCTTGAGTACAGGCTATTCGTCTATCAGCTATGACCGCATACTTCCTGCTTTATTTGGAGAAGGTACGTTCAAAGAAGAGTTTGTGTTATTTTCGGTCCGCCTGCCACGCATTATCGTGACATTGCTCGCAGGGATGGCTTTAGCTCTTTCTGGGGCGATATTGCAGGGGATCACAAAAAATGATCTTGCTGATCCAGGCATTATCGGCATTAATGCTGGGGCAGGCACAGCAATTGCTGTTTTTTACTTGTATTTTCAGATTGACACCGGCGGATTTGTTTATTTGCTGCCTCTCGTTGCTTTCATTGGAGCATGTCTCACAGCAGGATTCATCTACTTTTTTTCTTATCAAAAACATACCGGGTTTCAGCCTGTCCGTCTTGTGCTCGTGGGAATAGGCACTGCAATGGCGCTTTCCGGCGCAATGGTCATGATTATTTCATCAGCAGAAAGACAAAAAGTTGATTTTATTGCAAAGTGGCTGTCCGGAAATATATGGGGGGCAGATTGGCCGTTTATTGCTGCGATTCTACCGTGGTTGATCGTGCTTATCCCATTTTCTCTTTTCAAAGCGAACAGGCTGAACATTCTCGGACTCAGTGATTCGGTCTCAATCAGCGTAGGACTCGTGTTGAATAAGGAAAGGGTTCTACTCCTCATGACCGCGGTAGCGCTAGCAGCTGCTGCCGTTTCTGTCACAGGAGGAATTGCTTTTATAGGACTGATGGCCCCGCATTTAGCGAGAGCACTTGTCGGCCCGCGCCATCAGTTATGCATTCCAGTGGCAATCCTGCTTGGTGGGTTTCTGCTGCTCGTAGCGGATTCTCTTGGAAGGAATTTAGTAGACCCCGACGGCATATCCGCAGGCATCATGACCGCATTAATCGGAGCTCCTTATTTCATCTATTTACTGATGAAGAAATAGGGTTATTGCTAAACACCCCTGCGCATGATAGGTTAACGCAGTGTGAGTTGGACGTGAAGGTTTCATTTCTTTTGCAAACATTGCTGTATGTTCTCTTAATCGTAACTTCCGTTTCCCTTATCGCTTCGTTCTACTTCAGTCCTGCCGTAGTGCTGGACTTTCCAGAGCTATCTCAGGTGGAGAAGAGTAGCTGATGGGGAAACAAAAAGCACACGAGGTGTTAATGCTTTTCTCAGCTACGCAACGGTTGTATTAGCTGTACTATTTTTCGTATTCTCAATACTGCTTGCTTATTTCTTATAAAGAAAATGAGGAGGAAACAGTAAGGACTCATTCTTTCTGTTTTTTTTATTTCATTTAATTAACTTTTCGAATAACATTCGATTTTCGCTTCAACCGGACGCTTTCTGTGGGCGTCACACCCCAGCTCCCCGGGAAAACCGCCCGGAAATCTTCGGACTGACGCTTTAGAAAGGAAAGCAGGCTAACTACGCCACTTTTTATGGCAAACGCCTGCATGACCGACTTCGTGTGGCCCGAGTCCCCGCGATCGGCTGCAATTGATCATTCTTTAACCAAAAAGTAACGCTTTAGAGCTATGACAGCGATACCACAAAAAAGATAATAATAATTTTTTAAATTTACCACTAGACAAAACAAGCACTGCTACGATACCATATAGTTAATCGTTTAGCTAAACGATTAGCTGAGTATTCCCCTTAAGTACTCGCTTCAAGAATGAGGCCTCCTCGGATGCTATAATAGTCGAAGCCGTGGTTTTAATAGGCGGAAAAGATTATTGTTAGGCGGGGTGATCACGTGGCGAGTATGAAAGAAGTTGCAAAGAAGGCAGGAGTATCCATTGCCACAGTTTCGGCAGTTGTGAATGGCAACAAGTATGTGAGTGAGGAATTACGAGAGAGGACCGAAAACGTCATTAAGGAATTGAACTATCGACCGAACCGGAGCGCGCGTAGCCTGAAAGGGAAGAAAACAAACCTCTTAGGTTTAACTGTAACAGAGATCACAAACCCTTATTATCCAGCGCTTATCAAAGGAGTAGAAGAGCTAGCCTTTGAGCAAAACTACAATGTAATTCTGAGTACAACGAATGATGAAGTTAATAAAGAACTAAAATTGCTTGAGTCCATGATGGATCAGGGAGTCGATGGGATCATCCTGACAACGGTTGATCACAAAGCTTCTGAAGTACTGACGCTTGTGGAAAAGGCGGGCATCCCCCATGTGTTAATAAACCGTGCGCCGGAGAACTATGAAGGCAGCTGCGTTTATGTGAATTCAGTAAAGGTAGGGGAAATTGCGACGAATCATCTTGTATCGCTGGGACATAAGCGAATTGCCTTTGTCAGTGGAAGGAGACAGAATAGTTCAGATCGGGAGGTTGGTTTTCGTAATGTAATGGCTGAGAATGGCCTTCAGGCTGATGAAGAACTCATTGTCGATGGGAACTATGATGAAGATCGCACTTACAAGCTGGCTATGTCATTGCTACAACTTCCGAAAGAGAAACGTCCCACGGCCGTATTTGCTGCCAGTGACAGTATGGCTTTCGCTGTAGCAAGAGCGTGCTTAGATCAGAACATGAGCATTCCTGGAGATCTTTCAATTATTGGCTCAGACAACGTGCCTTTTTCAAGCGATTTTCGCGTGCCTCTTACGACGGTTGATGTCAAGGCAGATCGTATCGGCAAAATAGGATTCTCCTTTTTGGAGGAGATGATGACTAACCCGCAAGAGTTTATTCACAAAAAGGAAAAGATCGAGCCTTCACTTGTAGTTAGACAGAGCACGGGGCCCCTTTAGCCCCGAACTCTTCATATAATCAACGTAAAATCAGAAAGGATGAGAGTGTTGAAAAATGCTGTGATTGTAAGCGCTTCACGAACTCCGGTTGGGAAAATGGGTGGAGAATTGAAGGACGTTCACGCCGCTGATTTAGGAGCGATTGCTATTCGTTCTGCGGTTGAGAAGGTAGGGATTTCAGGCGATGTTGTAGACGAAGTGGTTATGGGCTGTGTTGGACAAGTGGCTGAGAATGCGTTTATTGCGCGCATGTGTGCATTGCGTGCGGGGTTGCCTACTTCATCCAATGCTTACACCGTAAACCGTCTTTGTGGTTCAGGATTACAAGCGATTAATACGGCTGTTCAACAAATTCAAGCGGATCAAGCCGATGTAGTTGTTGCAGGAGGTACAGAGAATATGGATCTTCTTCCATACTATGTTCGCCATGCCCGTTACGGCTACCGCATGGGCCACGCGCAGCTAGAAGATGGCCTGGTAACAGCGCTCACTGATCCATTTGGTCAGTATCATATGGGCATTACAGCGGAGAATGTTGCAGAAAAATATGGGATTAGTCGTGAAGAACAAGATAGATTTGCGTTGGAAAGTCAACAAAAAGCTGTTCACGCAATCGAAAGCGGTTACTTCAAAGAAGAAATTGTCCCAGTTGAGGTAAAAGACAAAAAAGGCAACGTGACAGTGGTCGATACTGACGAGCACCCGAGAAAAGGTGTGACGCTCGAAAAGCTTTCGAAAATGAAGCCGGCTTTTAAAGAAGGTGGGACGGTGACAGCTGCGAACGCTTCTGGTGTTAACTCGGGAGCTGCAGCACTTGTGATTATGTCAGAAGAGAAAGCGCAGGAACTTAATTTACAGCCTATTGCTGTTATTCGAGAGCAAGCAGTTGCAGGGGTTGATCCTGAGATTATGGGTTATGCACCGACTCCGGCTGTCAACAAACTTCTTAATAAAACTGGAATTCAAGCAAAAGAAATTGATTTGGTTGAATTGAATGAGGCCTTTGCTGCGCAGTCTGTGGCTGTACTTAACGATCTTGACTTTGATCGATCCATTGTCAACGTCAACGGTGGAGCTATCGCGCTAGGTCATCCAATAGGAGCATCAGGAGCCATTATAACCGTGAAGCTCTTACATGAACTTAAGCGACGTAAGGCAAAGCGTGGAATTTCAACGCTATGTATCGGTGGCGGGCAAGGAATTGCAACGTTATTTGAAATGACAAATTAAAAAAAGGAGTGGGAAACATGATTGATTTAACAGGAAAAGTAGCGATCGTAACTGGGGGAGGACGTGGTCTAGGAGAGGCCATTGCTCGCAAACTATCTAGTCTTGGTGCTCATACCGTGATAAGTGACCTCAATAAGGAAGCGATTGAACAAGTCGTTGAGAACATTAATAGTAGTGGCGGCGAGGCGAGTGGATTTGTTAGTGATGTTGCTAATGAAGAGGAAGCAGCAAGATTAATCAATGAGACGGCTGAGCGACACGGGAAAGTAGATATTCTTGTAAACAATGCTGGAATTAATCGAGATGCGATGCTTCATAAAATGAGCTTAGAGCAATGGCGCCAAGTCCTTGATGTCAATATTACAGGGGTCTTTAACACAATGCAGCCTGCTTCTATTCAGATGCGTAAGCAAGAACAGGGAGCCATTATTAATATTTCATCTGCAAGTTGGATGGGGAATGTAGGTCAGGCCAATTATGCAGCTGCTAAAGCAGGTGTAGTGGGGTTAACAAAAACGGCCTCCAAAGAGCTAGGAAGAAAAGGTGTAACCGTAAATGCCATTTGTCCAGGGTTTATTGAGACAGATATGACAAGAGCTGTCCCAGAAAAGGTATGGGACATGATGGTTGGTAAGATTTCAATGGGAAGAGCCGGGCAACCGGAGGATGTGGCAAACTGCATCGCTTTTCTAGCCTCAGATCAAGCCAATTATATTACAGGTGAAGTTATAAACGTTGGTGGAGGAATGGTGCTCTAAAAATTAGATGTCTGGAGTGATTCGATGGTAAATCAAGTAGCGATCATAGGCGGAGGACTAATG
Organism: Shouchella shacheensis; assembly: GCF_001484965.1. Taxonomy (GTDB): domain Bacteria; phylum Bacillota; class Bacilli; order Bacillales; family Bacillaceae_D; genus Shouchella; species Shouchella shacheensis. Next base: position 108,582 of record NZ_LLYY01000007.1, read on the forward strand.
GGTTCTGGTATTGCCCAAAATGCAGCTGAACACGGAAATCATGTGACCATTATTGAAGTGAGCGCACAAGCAGCCGAACAAAGCGTTGCTTCAATTAAGAATCAACTCCAGCGTAAAGTGCAGAAAGAACGCATTTCCCAACAAGAGATGGAAGGGACGCTAGGAAGAGTATCTACTGCTATTGGGTTTGAACATATAAAATCAGCCGATATCATTATTGAAGCCGTACCAGAGAAGCTTGAGCTCAAGCAAGAGGTTTTTAGACAATTGGATGTCTATGCTAGTGAGAATGCTACTCTAGCCTCTAATACTTCGGGGCTATCAATTGCTGCCATTGGGAGTGTAACGAGACGACCGGAAAAAGTAATTGGGTTCCATTACTTTTATCCAGTACCAGCTATGAAGCTCATCGAAGTGGTCCCCTCGATTATCACGGATCAGAGCACTGTTGAGAAGATGAGAGGGTTTGCAGAAGGGCTTAATAAAAGACCCATTCTTTGCCAGGATTACCCTGGATTCCTTGTCAATCGCATTCTTATTCCCATGGTAAATGAAGCAATTTATTGTGTGATGGAAGGTGCTGCGGCAGAGGATGTGGATGACGCCATGAAATTGGGAGCGAATTTGAAGATGGGGCCAATCGCGCTAGCTGACTTTGTGGGTCTAGACACACTCCTCTCAACCATGGAAGGGCTTTACGAGGGCTATAGTGATTCGAAATATCGCCCTTGTCCATTGTTGAAAAAGGTAGTAGAGTCTGGAAATTTAGGTTTGAAAACCGGAAGAGGTTTCTTCCAATATGATGAATCCGGAAAAAAGATCACAAAAGAAGGAATCATTTCATAGGAGAGCGCCAATTGAAAAAGGGAGTGGAGTAAAGTGTTAGAGAAGCGAATCAAAGCGGAGGCATTTGCCGAGTTAATAGAAGATCATACGACTCTAGCTGTTTGTGGATTTACGCTAATGGGTGCTTGTGAAGACATACTAAAAGCGATTGAGTCCCGATATAAGGAGACTAAAAAGCCGGAGCAATTAACATTGGTTCATGCAGCTGGTCATAGTAATCGCAAACATGGAATTGAGCATTTAGCTCATAAAGGCTTAGTTGGGCGCATCATTGGGGCCCATTGGGGGCTTGCACCGAAGTGGAGCAACCTTATTTCAACCAATGAAGTGGAAGCACATTGTCTTTCGCAAGGGCAGTTAACTCACCTATTTCGCGATATGGCTGGTGGTAAGCCGGGAACCTATTCAAAGGTAGGGTTAGGGACGTTTCTTGATCCTAGACTCGAAGGTGGGTGTGTTAATGAGAAGGCGCAAGAGAAAGAAAGCTTTGTTGAACTCATCCAAATCAAAGAGGAAGAGTACTTGTTTTATAACCAAATACCAATTGATGTATGTATATTAAGAGGAACAACAGCGGATGAGTTTGGGAACATTACAATGGAAGACGAAGCCTTGAAGTTGGAAACGCTGTCAATTGCTCAAGCAACCAAGCGATTTGGAGGCAAGGTCGCTGTTCAAGTAAAGAATTTTGTGAAAAGAGGAACCCTGCCAGCTAGACAGGTTGTTATTCCGGGAACTTGCGTTGACTATATTGTTGTGACGGAGGATGCTGAAAGCAATCACCGACAAACGTCGGGCTCTTTTTACAATCCTAGCTACACTGGGGATGTGAAAGAACCATCGATACGAATGGAAGAGCAACCGTTTAATGCTCGTAAGGTAATTGGGCGCCGGGCCATTCAGGAATTGTTTGATGGTGCTGTCGTTAACCTAGGGACAGGGATCCCAGGTGATACGGTAGGCCCTGTATGTGATGAGGAAGGGGTACTTGAAAATATTCATCTAACTGTTGAATCCGGTGTGATTGGTGGGGTTCCGCTTGGAGGCGTAGATTTTGGGATCGCCCGAAGTCCTGATGCTATTCTAGACCACCCTTCTCAGTTTGATTATTACATTGGAAGAGGGGTAGATGTGACGTTCATGGGCGGAGCAGAATTTGATCATCAGGGCAATGTGAATGTAAGTAAATTTGGTCCCGTTACGACAGGGTGTGGCGGTTTTATTGATATTACTCAGAACGCTCACAAAGTTGTATTTTGTTCGACCTTTACCGCGAGTGGACTAAAGGTTAGCTATGATAACAAAGAGCTCAAGATTGACCAGGAAGGCAAAGTACAGAAGTTTGTAGACCAGGTTCAACAAGTGACATTTAGTGGCGAATACGCGAAAAAGAAAAACCAAGATGTTGTACTTGTGACGGAGCGAGCGGTTTTTCAGCTCACTAAAGAGGGATTGCTTCTAACCGAAATTGCACCAGGAATGGACATAGAAACAGATATTGTTGCTCATATGGGCTTTAGACCCAATATTTCCGAAGGTTTAAAGCAGATGGATCAACGTTTGTTTCACCCGGAACCAATGGGCCTGAAAAAGGAAATCTTAGCTAATACCCTTTAATTGGAGGTGCGTATGAGGAAAAGTTGGAGCCTGATCACACTTTGTTGTATTGTCACGGCTGGATGTACGAGTTCGACAGGAGCCATGGAAAATGTGGAAGAAGGAGAAAATATCGTGATTGACGTCAGCTTGCCTCTTGGAGCAGAGTCCCACCATGGTGTCGGGGTTCTAAAATTTGGGGAAGAACTAGAACGTCTGTCAGAGGGACGGATTTCGGTTCGCCCTTACTATGATAATGCCTTAGGGGCAGAACGAGAGGTTTTCGAAGGGATGGGTATCGGGATTATTGACGCTGGCATGGTTTCGACGGGACCGATGGGTGGTTTTCTTAATGAAGTGATGCTCTTTGACCTACCCTATATCTTCCAAGACTATGGTCATGCCCATCAGTTTCTTGACAGTGCTTACGGTGAAGAAATGTCGCTTGCCATAGAAGAACAAACGAACGTCAAAGTTCTGGCCTGGATGGAGAATGGTTTCAGGTATCAGACGAATTCCGTTACTGCGGTAGAGACACCCGAAGACCTAGTAGGTACAAATCATCGTACGCAAGAAAGCCAGGTTCAGATTGATACGTGGGAGACTCTTGGAGCTAACGCAACACCGATGGCATGGAACGAAGTATATTCTGCTTTGCAACAAGGCGTTATTGATAGTCAGGAAAACCCGATCCCAACGATATACGACATGAATTTTTCAGAGATACAACCCTACTTAAATATGACACAGCACGTGTACTCGCCGGCTCCATTGCTAATGAGTGGCCAACTGTTTGAGGCATTTAGTGAGGAAGACCAAGAGCTAATTTTAGAGGCAGCTGAAATTGCCTTACACGTACAGCGAGAGGAAAGTCGGGAGCAAACAGAAGCATTTGTTGAAGCGCTCGAGGAAGATGGAATGGAGGTTACGTACCCAGATATGGAATTATTCACTGAGGCCGCAGCGCCGGTGATTGAAGAATGGAAAGAAGTAATAGGGGAAGATCTCGTAGAGGCAGCCAGGGATTTTGAGGTTGAGTAGCTGAATAAGAGAGAAGGTGAATGGATTGATAGTGATTCGAGTATACAAGCAAGTGGTGGAACACGTAAATAAAAGTATCGGATATTTGCTTGGATTGCTCTTAATGGTGATGACTGTATTAATTGCATGGCAAGTGTTTGCACGCTTTGTTATGGGGTCTCCTCTGACCTTTTCAGAAGAGGTGGCAAGGTTTTTCATGATTTGGCTCGCTTTTTTGGGGGCGGCTTATGCGTTCAAAAAAGGCTCACTTATTTCCATTGATATTTTGAATGAAGTACTGAAAGGAACATGGTTAAGAATTCTCAACCTTCTAATCTATGTAATCTGTATTGGTTTTGCTCTTGTCCTCATCATTTATGGCATCGACATGATGCTGCGTGTGGAGCCGCAGATTGCACCTAGCACACGACTTTCTATGATGTGGCCTTATTTAGCTGTACCAATTGGAGGTGTGGTTATTCTATTGAATGCCATTTCGCTTATTCTTAAAGAATTTATAGAGGAGGATGAGGGTTAATGAGTGCGCTGTTATTTGTTCTATTGTTCCTCTTATTCATCATTGGTGTGCCAATTGCTTTCTCATTAGGTCTCGCTTCTGCCTTAACGGTGTATCTTGGTGATATGACACATCTGGTGGTTATTATTCAACAAACGTTTAATGCGATTAATTCGTTTCCATTAATGGCGATCCCGTTTTTCATTCTAGCTGGTTATTTAATGCAGCACGGAGGCATTTCCCAACGATTGGTGGACTTCTCAGATACCCTTGTAGGCAATATGTCCGGAGGTTTAGCGATGGTAGCTATCCTTACGTCATTGTTTTTCTCGGCGATATCTGGTTCGGGAGCCGCAACGACGGCGGCCATCGGCTCAATCTTAATTCCAGCAATGGCGAAAAAAGGGTACGATATTAAGTTCGCTGCTGCCACACATTCTGCAGCTGGTTCTCTCGGTGTTATTCTCCCTCCAAGTATTCCACTTATTTTGTTCGGTGTAGCGGCTGGAGTATCTATTGGAGACATGTTTCTTGCAGCGATCTTGCCAGGAATTTTAGTTGCGTTTTCGTTCCTAGTTTATGCGTATGTTTACTCTCGCAATAAAAACTACGTAGGAACAGAAAAAAGCAGCATCAAAGATATTTTTGTTGCTGCAAGGAAAGCCATCCTCGCTATTTTAATGCCACTGATCGTCTTGGGTGGAATCTATGGCGGAATATTCACTCCAACAGAAGCCGCTGTTGTAGCCGTTGTCTATGCTTTCATTGTAGGAACCCTAGTGTATCGGGCAATCTCTCTTTCGAAAGTGATGGAAATATTCAAAGATTCTGCTGTTATGAGCGCTAACATTTTAATTATTATCGGTACAGCTGGTCTTTTTGGGTTTATCATGCAACGCTTGGATATTCCCGATGCCATTTCAGCAACGTTTGTAGATAACATCACGAGTGTTATTTTGTTCATTCTCATTGCAAACTTAATTTTATTAGTTGTCGGCATGTTTATTGAAGCAGCTGCGGCTATCTTAATATTCGTTCCAATTCTTTTGCCAATTGCGGCTGAGTTTGGAATTGACCCTGTTCATTTTGGGATTATCATGATTGTAAATCTAGCAATGGGAATGTTCACCCCTCCAGTAGGACTGAATTTATTTGTGGCTTCAGGTATTTCCGGTGTAGGAGTTATGAAGTTGATTAAGCCGGTCGTTCCATTTGTGATTATTTTATTTGTTGACGTGTTGCTGATCAGTTTCTTGCCATTTTTAGCTACATGGCTGCCTTCTTTGTAAGGTGAAAGGAGTAAGGAGATGGAACAAAGATCATTGGACGAACAAGAATCTAGCGATAATCCTACGCATCTTTATGAATTATTCGAGCAAGCAGCGAATCGATTTCCTAAACTAAAGGCTTTTGTTCAAGACGAGAACTCTATGAACTATGAAGAAGGTAAACAATCAATCGATGCTGCTGCTCTGTATTTAAAAGAGAAATATAATGTTCAGCCTGGTGATGTCATTGGCTTACTTCTGCAAAACTCGATTGAGTATGAACTACTTGTTTTTGCCGGCTTAAAGATTGGGGCCATCGTTTTGCCATTGAACATCCGCCTAACAATTAAGGAATTGACTTACATTATCAATCATGCCTTACCGAAGATCGTTATAGGGGAGAAAGAAGTTCAAGAGCTAATGCAAAACATAGAGAAAGAGACATCGCAGCAAGAAGTACATTGGGTGTTACACGATTCAAGTTTTTTTATGCATGTTCCAGAAAACGAAATGGCCCCACAAAAAAGGCATGTAAACGATGGAGCCTTCCTGATCTACACTTCGGGGACGACTGGTCGTCCTAAAGGAGCGTTACTCCATCATGAGGGAGTTATTCATACCGTATTAAATTATGAGGAGAGACTTCAAACGAGCGAAAATACAACGACGTTAATTGCTGTACCCATGTTTCATGTCACAGGCTTAATTGGACAAATGATTCATATGGTGAGGGTAGGAGGCACATCAGTTATCCTAAAACGATATCAAACGGAGCGCTTTCTGGAAGTTCTGGATAAGAAGGACGTTAACTTTTTATTTAACGTTCCAACGATGTATCAGATGATTTTACAGTCCGCTTTGGGCAAACAAATGGAACCTATTCAAAAAGTAAAAACCATTGCTTTTGGAGGGGCTCCACTGGACATGAAGCTCTATCAATCCGTTCAACTACTTTTCCCAGAGGCAGATTTGCATAATACGTATGGGGCCACCGAAACTTCATCCCCAACGACAATTATGCCAAAGTACTATCCAGTAGCAAAGCAAGAATCTGTAGGCCAAGCCATCTCCCACACAGAGTTAAAAGTTGTGGATGAGGAAGGGGAAATATGTCCGAATGGAGAAGTAGGAGAACTCTGGATTAAAGGACCAATGGTTATAAAGGAATACTGGCTCAACGAAAAAGCGACTCAGGTTAATTTTGAGAACGGGTACTGGAAATCAGGAGACTTTGCTGTAATTGATGAAGATGGCTATGTTTACATTAAAGACCGTAAGAAAGATTCTATAAACCGGGGAGGAGAGAAGATTTATTCCATTGAAGTGGAAAAAGTATTAAATCAACACCCATCCGTCTACGAATCTGCTGTCGTGGGAATTCGAGATCCACTATACGGAGAGGTTGTCAAAGCCTATGTCACGCTGCATAAAGACAAGTCTCTAAGTGATGTAGAGCTTAGAAACTATGCAAAAGGCTTCCTTTCTACGTTCAAACTCCCAGAAATCATTGAGTTTCGGGAGTCCTTGCCAAAAAATGCCGGAGGGAAGTTTTTGAAGCACCTTCTGAGAAACTAAGTGAAAAACCTTCTGGTGGAAATGCTTGTGTCTGCTAAGCTGTCTATTCTGTTTCGAAGGTGGGGGACGTGCTAGTTCCCTGACTGCCTATGAAGTTAGCGAAGCAGTTAATCATGAACTGGGTCGGAACAAAAAACCACACACCAACTGATGACAGTGACAAGATGACTGTGTGAAGTAAACAAAGTTGTGAACAATCCAAGAAATAATGGAGAACAATTGTTAAAGGAAGCGTCAACGAGAAACGGCCCTGCATGTTTTCTCTCACTCTCCAATCTTATACAAAAACTTAATGGAGTGGTTCTCTGGGTCGCGCATCGCATCAAACGGTTGGCTTTGTATCCTCCAGTCGGTAGACTTCGTTAATCAGAGGCTTTACGTCAATGGTGCCGTTTTGTAGATAGGTAAGCGCGGCTCTTCATTCGTACCCCGGGAATGGAGCGGAGTAGGACATCCATGAGCCGGTGATCTACAGCTCGCCGCGGAGAATTTTCTCAAAAGACTTCGGTGACTGTGTCACGTCTCCAGAGGCGGTGCCAAACATAGACGATTTTGCCTTGTTTTCTACAATGTCGATCGGCTGGACTTATGTCATAAGTACACCTGCTGTTTCTATGACAACATCAGGCTGCGCGTTTTTCATAGTAATTGTTGAGCTCTACGGATGTTGAATTCACGGCGACATCAGCACTGATTTGTTTGACGAACTCAAGTTTCGTATTGCTGATATCGATGGCGTGATTTTTCCAGCGCTGCGGGTTTTAAGGATGGTCATAATGCCAATGGTGCCTGTGCCAAAGACGACGACGTCTGCGCCGGCGGGTTGATTATACAGGTACAGCTCAAAAGCTAAGCGTTTCTATGCTTATCAAGTAGCTCGTTTGTGCGGCGAATTATGGGTTCGAAAGTTTTCGAAACTGTTCCGATGTTGAAGGTCAAAAGGGGCTGTGTGTACTCTTTGAAGCGGTTTCCACAAGAAAACTACCCGGTCACCCAAATATCCCTTGGCGACGAAGAGAATGGCTATCAAAGTCACATGAACAAGTTGTTAAAATTCTTGTGGAAGAAGACAATGGACAGTACTGTCTTATAGGTGACATTTGCGAGTGCAGAGCCTACGAATCTTTAAAGAAATAGCGGATCCCTTGCTCTATTTCTCAACCAACAAATCAAATTGAACGTATACACTCTCTCCTTCGTTACCTAGTGATGACCCAAACTCATTTGCAATTTGTGCATCGACTCTTCTCACTAGTGAAGGGTGAGGAGGTTTAATTTGTCGCCGAATGGGGATAAGGTGCTTGGACTTGCGCGGAGAGCAGCTTCCTTCGCAATATTGGTGGGGGAAAAGGGTGAGCATCGGATGCTTACCCTTTGGGGAGAGCAGAAACAGTCAGTGGGGGATGAAGCCGTGCTGCTATGCTCTCTAAAAAATACTGTACAGGGGGGACGTCCTCGGCCCGGCCATCATTTGTAGGAACAATTAATCATAAACCCCCAGACCCACAAATGGCCAATACACAAAGGCCGCTAGCAAGGAGGTAACAATTATAACTATCGTTAGCAGAGTCCCGATTTGAATAAAATCCTTACTCGTATAGTAACCAAGCGCGTAAGTAGTCATACTTCCAATTGACTGAGTAGGAAGAATGAACGATGTGCTACTCGCAATTAAACTAAGCATCCCCAGCCAGACAGGATTAACATCCGTTCCAACGGCAAAAGTTAAAATCACTGGCATCAGCGAGGCAACGACAGCATTAAAGTTTGTAAAGCCAAGGCGAATAAGCGTAATCAGGATCATTAAGCTTGTTGCGAGTACGAAAGAATTTAAATCTTGCAGGTAATACAAAGAACCTTCAGAAAGCAAAGTAATCAAGCCACTATTTTCAAAAGCAAGTGCTAGGGCGAGTCCGGAAGCGAAAAGAAGCGGGATCCCCCAGTTCACTTTTGTTCTTGCTTCTTCCCATTCAAGCAAGCGAAAGCCTGGGGTGAAAAGGAAGCACATGATCATTACAGCGGCCATAGAGATAGAGATAGAATGAAATTCGGTGGTAACCCATAGTAAGATGAGAATTGCATAGAGACCCATTAACTTTTTTTCTTTAGGAGATACAGCTCCTAACTCTTTTAATCGTTGTTGAAAAAACCCTTTCGTATTTGAGGGATTGTCATTTTCAGGCGGAAACAGCAGAAGGAGCAGGACCCATAATGCTAACAGAACAACTAAAGTAATAGGAAGCATCAGTAGAAGCCAATGTAAATAACTCCATTCGTATCCAAGAATTGATTTAAATAAGCCTACAGCATAAATGGAGCCACTAGCACCTGTCATAACGGTTACGGCAGTGAGATAAGGAACTAACGTAATGGACAGCATGACGGCTTTACCAAAATTATCATTCTTTATTTTAAATTGGTCGAGCATTCCGTTGCCGATAGGGAGGAGCATAGCTAAGCGTCCCATAGCGTTTGGGATAATAAAAGTGAATAGAAAACTAATACAGATAAACAAAAAGATGATCTTTTTTTGGCTTCGGCCGGCTAAAGATAATACTGAATAAGCAATGCGTTTATCTAGTGAATTTTTTTCTATAGCCACTCCCATTACCAGAACAGCAATCACCAACCAAATGATCGGATGACCGAGACCTGAAACAGCTTCTTCAAAGCTGAGAACGCCAAATAATGAAAACAAGACTATAATAATGATACCGGTAATAGGAGCAGGAAGAACGTTGGTATACCAAAAAACGATGCCTAACATAAATATAGAGAAAGTAATAAGAGCCAGGTTTTCACTTTCATTGAAATATCCTATGAAAAAGGAAAAGGCGAGTAGTAAAATGGAGGAAATGACAGCTACTTTCTTGTTCATATTTTCACCTGCTATTTAAAAAGAAGGCAGCCTTTTAAAAGACTGCGCTTCAATTTATTTGGTATGACTCAGCAATTCACTTACACTGTTTATTTCTGTCCAGTTGTAAATTTTATCGATTAACGTGTTTGCTTTTGTTTCGCTAATGATTGGAGCCGTAACTCTTTTGAATTTTGTTTGAAGAGCTTCATCAGACATTGGGTTATCAATACTACCTGTCGCATGCTTTACCTCATATTCAAAGGTTTGACCGTCTTTAAGAACTAGTTTTGCCAAAGCCTCATCTTCGGTAAAGGTCTCATCTACTTGAGGATAAATTTTGTTTCTTAGAGATAGGACTTCCTCGGAATTTACCACTTCGTCTGAGTATTGGTCTTCCCCAGCTTCTCCATATAAAAATCCGACAGATGCAGAGTGATAAATGCTGAATTTCCCTTCTAGACCCGTCTTCGGTTCTTTTTTGCCCGTTAGTTCTAAAACATAAGGATTTACTTTGATTTCGATTCTTTCTATTTTATCTACAGAACTTTTTTCCCTCAGTTTTACACAAGCATCAATGGATGGATGAAGCACGATCCCACAGGCGTATGGTTTAAAGCTGTTTTTAAGGAGCTCCCATTGTTTTCCCCAGTTTATATTTACACTTTCCAGTTGATGTTCAGGTGCTAGGACATTGGCAAATCCTCTTTTAGCTTCTAAAACCGTTTTTGAACTTGTGAAGCCCTTTTTCGCTAGCATGGCTGCCAGGAGCCCATTTTGAGCAGCTTTTCCCGGGTGAAAAGGTTTAGTCATCGTTCCAAACACTTCTCTTAGACCACTAGCCTGTGTTCCTGCTATCCCCAAAGCCTGAGAAAGCTGGTCTTCGTCAAGGCCGAAAATGACTCCCGCAGCAATAGCTGATCCAAAAACCCCGGCAGTGCTGGTTATATGCCAGCCTAAATCATAATGGCTTGGGTAAACAGCGTTACTGATTCTGAGTTCTGCTTCACACCCTAATATAAATGCTAGCAAAAGTTTATCAGGGTCCACATCATATTTTTCTCCTAACGCTAGAACAACCGGAGCTACTGGACCGCTTGGATGATGAATGGTATCTAAATGGGTGTCATCAAAATCGAATATGTGGGAAGACATACCGTTAATGAGTGTAGCGGTTAATAAATCGCTTTTTTCCTTCCGTCCCAGGATGCTGACATCTTCAGCCCATTTTAATTCCTCTTTTAAGCCTAATACGATATCGACAGAAGGGTGGTGAGCAGCCCCAATCGCAACGCCGAGCCAATTCAAGAAGCTTTTCTGACCATGTTGCTTCACGTTCTCCGGGATGTCCTCTAGTTTTGTATCTAAAATGTTTTTCACTAATTGGTTCGTAATCATATGACATTCCTCCATTGATTTTTTATTCGACCATTGAAATGGCGTTGGACATTGCTTTTCTTACGTGATACTTCGTAATTGACTCTGCCAGCTGAGGGTCTTTTTGCTTAATCGCTTCAAGAATCATCCAATGCTCGGCGATATTCTGATCAGGTCTCCCAGACTGTTTTAACGATTTCGACATGACCAGACTGATATGCGACTGTAGCGTTTGCATGATAGACTCAAGATACTTATTTCCAGATCTTTGAGCTAATTGTGTGTGGAAATTAGCGTTTATTTTGGACAGCGTATAGATATCATCTTCCTCTGCTGCTGTTTCTGCTTGGTGAAGAATATCTTCCAGAGTACTAATATCTTCTTTGGTAGCATGTTCCGCAAGTATCCGAGCACCGAACCCTTCTAATATTTCTCTTATTTCGTAGAGTTGTTTAACAGATTCAGTGGAGACAGAGATCACACGAACTCCTTTATGAGGTTCATGCTGTACCAGACCGTATTTTTCTAACCTTCTTAATGCTTCACGGATAGGGGTCCGACTGACGCCAAGGTTCCTAGCAAGATCCCTTTCTGTGAGCATCTGTCCAGACTCAATTTCCCCCGTTTTAATCGCATTCCACAAATACTCAAAAATCGAACCATTCTTTGCATTACTCATTAACTTCTCCTCTTTAGTAATTAGTTGTTAGACACTTTCCGCTTTGCCAGGATAAATTGAGTCATTGGTATAGATAGGCTCAGTAGGGCAAGAGCTAGAAGAACCAGTGCTATAGGTCGAGAAAATAGGAACCCAATATCTCCACCTGAAACCACCATCGCTCTCCTGAAGTTTACCTCCATCATGAACCCTAAAACCATTGCCAACACAATTGGGGTGGTAGGGATATTGATCTTTCGAAACACATAGCCTACTATACCGAAGATGAGCATGATCCATACAGGATACATCGAATTACTATAAGCATAAGCCCCCAATATACAAATTGAGCCGACAATAATTCCTAAAACATGTTTAGGGATAAAAGTAACTTTAACCCATAGTTTAACACCTGCCAATCCAATTATAAGCATTAGCGGAGCGGCTAAGAGAAGAGAAGCAAAAATAGAGTAAGGAATTTCAGGATTATTTGTAAAAAGCATTGGTCCCGGCTCGAGACCTTGAATCGTCAACGCACCTATCAAAATAGCAGCGCTTGCGGAACCCGGAATTCCTAATGCAAGGAGGGGGGCAAGTGATCCAGGTACTGCAGCGTTATTAGCTCCCTCGGAAGCGGCAATTCCTTCTGGATTTCCTTTTCCAAACGTTTCTTTGCTTTTAGACGTTCGTTTCGCTTCGTTATAACTGATTAGCGAAGCAATAGTAGCGCCGGCGCCAGGGATAATTCCGATAATATAGCCGAGTATAGGGGCTCTTATAAGCGTGAATTTAATTTTCTTAAGTGCCGCTAAAGAGCCTTCGAACCCTTTCACTTTACCAATCTTTTTATTTCCCCCATTATTTTCCTCTAACATAAACAAAACCTCTGATAAAGCAAAAAGGCCAATCAATGCTGGAAGAAAGGGTATGCCTTCTAATAAATTATTTGTAAAGGCAAATCGAGTAATTCCATCTACTGGGTCTATACCAACACTTATAACCATTAATCCAAGTAACATGGCGATAAGACTTTTGATCATTGATCCCTGACTTAGACTACTGATTAGACTTAATCCAAAAACCGCTAAAGCAAAGTATTCAGCTGGACCAAACTGTAAAGCTACATTAGCCATAGGGACCGCTGTGAAAATTAATAAGATCGCACTGGTAAGCGCTCCAACGGCAGATGCTACAATAGAGATCGTTAAGGCTTTGCCCGCTTCTCCTTTTTTGGCAAGGGGGTAGCCATCAAATGCAGTGGCCGCTGCCGCTGGGGTACCGGGTGCATTTAAAAGTATAGCTGTGATGCCACCTCCGTATTCTGCTGCAACATATAAAGTAATGAGTAGGATTAGCCCGGGCACTGGCTCCATTCCAAAAGTGAACGGAATAAGGAGCGCAATTCCTATACTAGGCGTTAATCCTGGTAAAGAACCAACGAAATAACCAATTATCGCGCCTAGTAAAATGACAAAGAGGATTTCTATGGTGAAAATTTGTGTGAACCCCATAGAAAGATTACCTAGCATGATTTTCCCTCCTAAGGTAGCGGAACTCCCAGAATTAATTCAAATCCTACGAACGAGAAGAGGAGGAACCCTGCTGTAATTAGTCCTATTTTTATCCAGTTCCTTTCTTTCGTAATAAGTAAGAGCAAAGGTAAAAAAACAAGGGTGGAAACATAGAAGCTGATGATTGGAATCAACGCTATATACAAGAGAAATGCTGTAATAGAAAGAATGACTTTTTTGGGACCATTCACTATTATTTTTTTTTCATTGTCTTTCTTTCTAGCGACCAAAGCCTGCACAATAAAAATGAGAGAGAAAGCAGTACACAGACCGGAAGCGATAAGTGGAAAAGTAGCAGGCCCCACATCGTTGCCTCCTCTTGAAATGGGAAGGGCTAGAGCTTCCATTAGGAACCATAAAGAAAAAACAAGAATAATAGTCCCAATAAGAATTTCACCAATAGAGTATTTCAAAGAGAACATTCGTGTACGCCCCTTTATAACAAGTGATTATTCTATTCCGAGTTCCTCGTACCAATGATTTGTAAGCTCATCTTGGCTTTGAATATACTCTGTAAATTCTTCTGGAGTCATTGCCCCTTCAAGCATTTGAGCATTATCCATGTATTGTTGATACCCTTCCGTCTGCATTGCTTCATCTAAAATGTCACCTAGAGCGTTCGTGATTTCTTCAGGTGTATCTGCTGGAGCGTAAATGCCTCTAAATTGTGCCCAGTCTGTTTCGACTTCATATCCTTCCTCTGCGTAGGTAGGAACATCCGGCATATCTTCAAGTCTTTCATCAGACATAACTCCAAGAACTCTTAATTCTCCATTCTCAACGTACTGACTTACCTGTCCTGGGTTGGAATTGGCTACATCAATATGTTGCCCAAGAATAGCTGTGACTGCGTCCCCGGTGCTCTCATAGGGGGTCCATTGAGCCACTATGTCAGCGCTTTCAGATAAGATATTAAAGGCGATATTGTGTCCTGAGCCAGTAGCTCCATACCCACCGACGTTTAGGACTCCAGGATTTTCAGAAGCGTAATTAACGAGATCTCCCAGTGTTTCGAAAGGGCTTTCATCGTGGACAACTAAAATGTATGGATCAATTTGAGTTCTTGAGACCCAGTCAAAGTCATTAATCGTGTACTGATCAGATAAAGTTCCGTTAATCAAACCAATTTGAGAGGGGGTCATAGCTCCCAAAGTATAGCCATCATTATTAGAAGAGGCTACATCAGCCATTTGAGTGGCACCACTCCCTCCGGGTTTATTTTCAACGATCACATTTTGTTCGATTACCGATTCCATTGCGCTGGCTAGTTCACGTGCCATTAAATCTGTAGGCCCCCCTGCACTAGTGTGAACAACAATGGTTAAATCTTCCTGAGGAAAATTCGCAGCCTCATCTCCAGAAGTATTCTCTGAAGAATTTCCACAAGCCGACAATACAAAGATTCCGCTAATTAAAACAGGGCTGAAAGTTCTTTTCTTGAATACATCCATTAAAAATCCCTCCTTTTATTTAAAAGTGGTATACCACTTTGAGTAGATTATCTGTTATGAGTAACAATAAGTCAAGGATAATTTTCATTGAATATTTAAATTTACGGATAAATGTTGATTTTTAGGGGTTATTTGTGAAGTGATTAAAATAAATTAAATAAAATATTTAATTAAATATTAATATTTAAATTTTTTAGGTATACCATATTGAATTAACTGTGTTGATTCTATTAAATACACTATTTGGATTGTGGATCCTCACGTATTGCTCGGCTATTTGGATTTTTTGGAGAAAAGAATGTGGCTCTTTTAATCAGTGTTTTGTTTGCTGCGTTTGTTTTAAAGCCCTATATGAAAGAAGCTCTTGGGGATGCTTATACAAAAGCATTTAAGTCTGCGGGGATGATAATGTTGATTACTGGGGCGGGGGGAGCATTTGGAAGTGTGATTCAGCAGTCGGGTATGGGGGAACGGTAGGATCAAAAGAAAATCCCCCAATTCTTTGTGTCCATTTTCTTGACATAATATTAGAACTATGGAAAATAGCTGAGTGAATGACGGAGTGGTAAACTTGTGCTGAGCTTATTTCTGTAGGAAAAATGAAATGGGGTTATCAAAGGAGAGTGGGTGATCCTATGAGAGTATGAACGATAATCCTTAACAATTTTAGACAAACAGTGTCGTTAGGAAGAATCCTGTCGAAAATTATTGAAAGAAAATTATTGATTTTCCACTTGACGATTGAAAAAGAGCACATTATACTTTTGATAATCTTATAAAGAAACTTACGATAAAGATGGCAAGTGTACATTTTTGTAAAACATCCCCCGACATTTGAATATGGCCAAGGGGAAATTCTCTACAATGTTTGTGTAAACGTTTACTTGAGGTTTTTATAACTCTTTTTATCAAATCTAGTGGGAGACGATGCAGTGGAGAAGGTAACCATTAAAGATGTGGCAAAAGAATCGGAGGTCTCTATAGCAACTGTCTCAAGAGTATTAAACGAGGTAGGCTATGTGAACGAACAAATTAAGGTCCGCGTCCTTCAAGCCGTAGAGAAGCTAAATTATCAACCGAACGCTGTAGCGAGGAGTCTGAAGAGAGATCAAACGAATACGATTGGAGTGATTTTACCTGACATTTCGAACCCTTATTTCATGACGATGTCTAAAGCAATTGAAGATTGTTTATATGATCACAATTATAATCTAATTTTTTGTAGCGGTGATGAGAAGCCTGAAAAGGAAAAGAAGCTCTTGCAGTTGCTACTTGAAAAGCGAGTAGACGCCATTGTCCTATCTACATCCAGTGGCAATGATGCATTTATTAAAAGGATTCATTTGTCTGGAACACCAGTTATCCTTATGGACAGAAGGGTTGATTACACTGATCTGAAGCTGGACCTAGTTGAAGAGGACAATGTGAAGGGGGCTTATGAGCTCACTAAATACCTTATACAATTAGGACACACGAAAGTCGGGGTGTTAAATGGGCTGCTAGATGTCAGTACAGGGGCAGATCGTCTTTTAGGTTTTCGTCAGGCAATACGGGATTTTGGTATAAGGCAGGAGGAAGCATGGATTTACAATGGAGGCTTCACTCAAGAAGGGGGGGGGAGGCGGTTGACTACTTTTTAAATCAACCAAATAAACCGACGATCATTCTTTCCTTTAACAACAGTATGACATTTGGGTTTTTGTTGGAATTCTCAAAAAGGGGGTACAATGTTCCAAAAGATATGCGACTAGCCTCATACGGGGAAATTGATGCTGCACCGCTACTCAAGAATTCAGAGATTATTTCAATTAAGCAGAGTCCATATGCTATGGGTAACAAAGTAGGAGAAATGTTGTTAGAGAGACTCATCAAAAATAACAAGCATTCTAAGTCGAGCGAAAGGTATTATGAGGTTTTTCAAACTACAATACGTTAAGTCGGGAAGGAGAATTCAAATGTTTAATGGTATGGGCATGAACATGGGCAACATTTCAAGACTTTCTAAGGCAAAGACACGTTCGATTAGCGCGGAAAATTTCAAGGGAGAAAAAGGAAAAGGGGGAATGGCTGTAGAGGGAACGGGGGCGCAAGCTGCAAGAGATTTGGGCTTGGGATGGAAAATTTCTCCCTCAGTGGAAATCCAGGAGCATTCGTTTTTTACAGTAGCGGACATTCAAGATGAAGGGGCTATCCAACACATTTGGCTGACTTGTCATCCTAGTACTTGGCGTACGTTGATTCTTAGGATGTACTGGGATAATGAAGAGGCTCCTTCTGTGGAAGTGCCTATCGGAGACTTCTTCTGTAACGGATGGTGCGTACAAAATAATGTGAACTCCATTCCAATCTCAGTGAATCCCGCTGGAGGAATGAACAGCTACTGGGAAATGCCTTTTCGAAAAGGGGCGAAGGTAACGGTTGAGAATATCGGAGAAACCCCTGCCACGCTGTATTATCAGGTTGATTATGTTTTGACAGAAGTTCCAGAGGATGCGGCCTATTTTCATGCACAATGGAAACGAAGCAATCCTTTAGAATATAAGGAAGTCCATACCATTGCAGAAGGAATTAAAGGGCACGGACATTATGTTGGAACCTATCTAGCATGGCAAGTCAATAGCAACAATTGGTGGGGGGAAGGAGAAATTAAATTTTATCTTGATAGAGATGAATACCCAACCATCTGTGGAACAGGGACTGAGGATTATTTTGGAGGAGCTTGGAACTGGGAACAGCCAAAAGGACAGTACAGTCCGTATTCGACACCGTTCCTAGGCATGCATCAGTTGATTAAATCAGATGGTCTATACCAAGCACAGCAAAGGTTTGGAATGTATCGTTTTCACGTGTTAGATCCTGTCCGTTTTGAAGAAGACCTAAACGTGACGATCCAAGCATTAGGGTGGAGATCGGGCCGAAGGTATTTGCCGCTGCAGGACGATATTGCTTCCGTTGCCTATTGGTATCAAACGGAGCCACATCAGGCATATCCCTTATTGCCGGATAAGGATGCTCTGGAAGTTATCTGACGACGTGAAGTAAACGTTTACAAATGTGAAAGCGCTATCAACTACCAGTTATATCAGTAAGAGACAGCCCTTAGTCCTGGGGCTGTCCAAGGATAATGTGCATGGTTCCTAATCCTTTCAAAGAAATGAGGAGGGTTCGAATGAAAAGGTGTAGAAAACCCGTTGCCGCAATGACGTTATCTGTCATGCTCGGCGTTGGGGTGACGGGGTGTGCCAATCAAGCGGATACCGATGAAAAAATAACCTTAAGCTTATCGGTCTGGGGCATGCCTTTCGAAAATGCGTTGTATACAGACATTTACATCCCTGAATTTGAAGAGCTCCACCCAAACATTGAAGTTGAGTTCATGCATTTTGAAGATTTAAGACAACGGTATGTGACACTTGGTTCCGCAGGGGATTTGCCTGATGTTATGCGGCAGTCTGCAACAGACGTGAAAGAATACATCGCTCGCGACATGAATGTACCACTTGACGAATACATCGAGAGAGACAATTTTGACATGGAGGATTTTCCACCTGAAATTTGGCCTGGTGTACAAGATGATGGCGTGACGTATGGCATTCCGCAAGATGCCAATGTTCCTGGTTTGTACTATGATCCAGAAGCATTTGAAGAAGCAGGCTTGGAGGAACCAGATCACGATTATACGCTTGAACAAATGAAAGAAGACGCCGAAGTGTTAACGAAAAGAGGAGCGAATGGAAACGTTGAGCAATACGGGCTGGTGATGGGCTGGGATGCCTTTAACTTCCCAAGCTTTGTACTGGCATTTGGAGGGGATATTTGGAGCGAGGATTTGCTCACTTCGACCGTAGACAACGAAGCGTCTATACGTGCTTTGGAATATTGGAGAGATTTGGTCGTCGATTTCCAGTTAACACCATCATCCACGGATGTCGCGCAGATGGGACCCGATGCTTATTTTAAAGCAGGAAGAGCAGCGATGTACATCGATGGGTCTTGGATGGCTCCGTCCATTAAGAGCGCAGCGCCCGACCTTGAATACAAAGCAACTAGTTTTCCAAAAGGAGAACAAAAGGTGAGTAGATCGGTTTCTTCCTCCTTTGCGATCTCGCAGAATTCTGAACACCCCGAAGAGGCGTGGGAGTTGATTAAGTTTTTGACGGATAAGGAGCAATTGAATGAATACTGGCAAACACTATGGGTCGCGGCGCCAGCAAGGATTTCTTCAATGGAAAGCGATGCGTATGAAGATGTAGTAGGGGTGCCGGAGGCAGATGTTCCTGGTATTGATTCGCAGGAGGAGTTTGAGGATAAGGCTGGTTATTTGAAAGAGTCGTTGGATAATGGGTGGGCCAACCAAGAATGGTTTAGTCCCTATCAGAATTATTATTTAGATGAGGTGAACAATGCCATCCAATCAGTTTTAGTGGAAGGAGTCGAACCAGAAGAAGCGTTAAAGAAAGCAGCAGACCGGATCAATCTTTCCATCGGGAGTAATTAAAAAGACCTTCACAAATTTCTGCCAAAATTTGTGAAGGGAAGATAAAAACTATCTCTAACGTATTGTCTTATGAATTTTTTCTTTCGTCAATAGGGAGGTCTTTGATTAAGATATCACTCACTCTCAGCCTTCTCTAGAATAAATAGAAGTCCTTGGGGTTCTAGAATTTATTAGGAGGCAAAGCGATGAGCAATACAGGGCTAGAAATTCCGAGTAATAAAAAATACCAAAAACAAAAGAAAAAATATAGGTCTAAGCAGAAATGGGTGCCTTGGCTGTTTCTGTCACCCGCCCTATTCATTATTCTTTTGTTTGTTATCCTTCCGACACTCGCGGGAGTGCTCATCAGTTTTTTTCGATATGACGGGATTAGTCCTATTGAGTTTATTGGGCTTAGAAACTACTCCCTTGTCTTACAGGATGATCTATTTTTCCGATCGATGTGGATCACGCTTCTATTCGCATTTGGGTCATTAGTACCGACTGTCGTGATTTCGTTACTTTTAGCCGTTTTTCTTAATCAGAAATGGTTTTCATTTACCAACCTGTTCCGGGGGATTTATTTCCTTCCAACTGTTGTTTCCATGGTCGCCATTTCGTTTGTTTGGATGTGGCTATTTAACCCGCAATTAGGGCCCCTAAATCCTATACTTGGTTTATTTGGCATATCACCGCAGCAGTTTTTAGGCGATCCAAATCAAGCCCTTATTATTTTGATCATTATCAATGTTTGGAAATCAGTTGGCTTTAATATGGTGATTTATTTAGCGGGGCTGCAAGGGATTGATCAAAGTCTTTACGAAGCTGCTCGGATCGACGGGGCGAAACCCTTTCAATCGTTTCGCTACATCACGTGGCCGATGCTAACACCTGTGACGTTCTTCGTCGTTGCAATGCTGATCATCAATGGCTTCCAGGTCTTTGACCAAATCCACATTATGACGCAGGGAGGACCAGCTCGGTCTACGTATGCCATCGTGTATTATATTTACCAAAAAGGCTTTAACGAGACCAACTTCGGATATGCTTCGGTGCTAGCGGTTTTCCTGTTTGTGGTAATCTTGCTCTTTACTCTTATTGCCTACAAAGTGAATCAGAAGCAGGAGCAATAAGCGAATACTTAGGAGGTTTAAAGCGATGAGTGAGAATGTAAAAAGGATAGTATTTCGATCGATTCCTTTTTCTATTATGGTCATTGGAGCTATTACGATGCTCGTTCCATTTATATGGATGATCTCCACATCCTTAAAGGCGGATTCGGAAGTGTTTACGTTTCCGCCTACGTGGATCCCCTCTGTATTTGAATGGAGAAATTATCCTGAGGCTTTGGGTGTTGCTAGTTTTGGACAATACTTCTTTAACAGTACGTTTGTCGCCATTGTGACCACATTAGCTGCCCTGCTTTTGAACAGTATGGCTGGGTATGCGTTTGCAAAATTTGAATTTAAAGGGCGAGAGACCATTTTCATTTTGTTGCTCGCGACGATGATGATTCCCTTTCAGATTACAATGATACCGATTTACATGTTGTTCAGGGAATTAGAGCTATTAAATTCGTATACGGGATTGATCGTACCGAACATTGCAACAGCTTTTGGTATCTTCATGATGAGACAATTCATGAGAAATCTTCCCGATGCTTACATGGATGCGGCGAGAATTGATGGAGCGGGAGAGGCAAGGATCTTTTTCACGATTGTACTTCCTCTTGTTAGAGCACCTCTTGCAGCACTAGGAATCTTTACATTTATGTTTTCGTGGAACAATTACTTTTTGCCCCTGGTCATTATTACCGATGAGAGTTTAAAAACACTTCCGCTTTTAATCTCATCGTTGTCGGCAGGCTTATATGTTCAAAGCTGGCCGCTTGTAATGGCAGCAGCAACAATCGCCACACTGCCTATTATCATCCTGTTTTTCATGGCCCAGAAGTACTTTATTGATGGGATGGCGCTGACGGGCATCAAGTAATGTTGAATAGAGAGAGGATGAGTTTCGTTGGACATCGTTGTTATAGGAAGTTTTATGATGGATTTGGTCGTAAGGGCACCGAGAGCACCGGAAAATGGGGAGACCGTCATTGGAAGTCAATTTTCAAGATTTCCAGGCGGAAAGGGAGCGAATCAGGCAGTGACTGTCTCAAGGCTAGGGGGCAAGGTCACCATGCTCGGAAAGGTAGGGACAGATGATTTTGGCAAGGAGGCGGTGGCTACCCTACAGAGGGAGGAAATTAACATCGACCATTTGCTGCTTGATGAGAATCATGCTACAGGGGTAGGTTCGGTTACATTGGATGAGAATGGAGACAATCGCATCGTTGTGGTTCCAGGAGCGAATTATGCATATTCCACGAATGATTTAAGAACGGTAAAGAGTATTATCGCCAAAGCGAAAGTCTTGATCGTCCAACTGGAGATGGATGTAACGATGATTGAGGATGCCTTGGTTTGGGCAGCAGAGCACGGGGTCTCAACAATTTTGAACCCCGCTCCTGCCAGAGAGTTAAGTGATAATATACTTGAAAATGTCACTTTTCTTACACCTAATGAAACCGAAGCCGAGCTACTCACCGGAGTGAAAATTCGATGTTTGGAGAGCGCATTAATCGCAGGGAAAATGCTGGTAGATCGGGGGATTCAACATGTCATTGTGACCCTTGCAGACAAAGGTGCCCTTATCGTCAATCGCCAGGGATTTAAGAGTGTTCCAGGTTTCCCGGTACAACCAGTCGATTCTGTTGCTGCCGGGGATGCCTTCAACGGGGCGTTAGCGACGGGGTTAGTAAGAGGAAAGTCTTTAGAAGAGGCGGTCGTTTATGCAAACGCAGTTGGTGCCCTTACGGTTACAAGAGAAGGAGCCATTCCCTCTATTCCTTATCATCAAGAAGTGGAACCATTTATCAGAGGGCATAAAGAAGCACAGATATAGGAATGAAGAAAGAGTTTGTCAGACTGCTACAAAATAATAAATTGCTACGTTAGGAGGAATTGGGATGAGTATCTTAGATTATGTAAAGCAAACCATGGAATTAGAAGCATCTTCGATTAAGGCGGTAGCAGAACAATTGGGGGACGACTATGAAGAGGCGATAAAGATACTACAAGGGTGCAATGGAAAAGTCGTTGTAACGGGAGTGGGGAAATCCGGTCATGTAGGCAAGAAAATTGCAGCGTCACTAGCAAGTACAGGAACTCCGGCTTTCTTTGTTCACAGCACGGAAGGGGTTCACGGGGATCTAGGGATGATTGGTGCTGAGGATGTCGTCATCATGATTTCTAATAGTGGGGAAACGAGCGAAGTACTGAGCATGCTGCCATCACTCCATAGGATTGGTTCAAGAAAAATAGCCATTATTTCCAATGAAAACTCCACTCTCGCAGAAAACTGTGACGTCGCGCTTACCTATGGGTATGAGCATGAAGCAGACCATCTGCGGTTGGCTCCAACCACCAGTTCGACCATTTCCTTAGTTATTGGAGATGCCCTTGCTACAACACTTTCATTATTAAAAGATTTTACCTCAGAAGATTTTCACCTCTATCATCCAGGAGGAAGTCTCGGAAAAAGCCTCTCAAATAAATAAAAATGAAGAGGCACGCATATTTGCGTTGATTTTATCCTTACCTTCACGAACAAAAGCACAACGCGCATTCTGAACATTGGTGTCCATCTATTGACGCTCATTTTCTTAGTGCTGTTAACCATTTACAGTTGCTGTCTCGTGATTTTCACGTTTCAAAGCGGGCAAATTGCACCTTCGCTGGGGATCCCCTTCTTCTTTGCCTACTTGGCGATCCCATAGGGACGATTTTGTCCATGATCCACCTTATCATTGCAGCGCCACGAATTTGGAAAGGGGAAGCAGAAGTTGCAGGATCTACGCCGGAGGTGAGGGACGAGTCATGACAACAATACTCATTATTTTGATTCTACTATTGTTAGTAACGAGTGCACCAATCTTTGTCGCCTTTGGGCTGGCTGCCTTTCTAACGGTTATCTTTGTTACCGATATTCAACCAGTGATTTTGGTTCAACGTATATTTGGAGGGCTTGATCAATTCGCCCTGATGGCGCTGCCGTTCTTTATTTTTGCAGCGAACATCATGGATGCTGGCGGTTTGTCCGATCGTCTGTTACGTTGGGCGCGAGCCCTCGTTGGTCATATTACGGGTGGTGTAGCGATGACGGCTCAAGTCTCCAGTATGTTCTTGTTCAATATTTACCCGAAAAAGGGATCACTAACGTCAGGGGCAGATGGGGATGTCACGATTGTGGATATGGAAAAGAAAGCAACGATTAAACGAGAGGACCTTCATAGCAAAAGCAAGGTAACCGCCTATGATGGATTTTCCGTTCAAGGATGGCCCATACAGACGATCGTACGTTGTGCGACCGTGATGAAGGATGGAGAAATTTTTGGTGAGCCGGGTGAAGGCAGACTGATTAGGAGAAACAAATAGAGGAAGACATGGAGAAAGCCGGAACCTTGTTTCGGCTTTCTTGCTACTGGCCGTGAGAAGGCCACAAGAGACGTAACTTGTAGGTCGCTTGTTTCAAGTGAAAAAATCATTAACTTATTCACTCAACTTTCAGAGTGAAGTCACTTCTCACACGAGCGGTAATGACTTCACTTGAGCTATATCATTCCTTACATGAGCAGGAGTCGCCTCCGCTTAAGCACAAAAGGCTATTTTCCGAGCAAGTATGTGCAATGGCTTTAATTAAACGTTTGTTTAAAATTCTTCAGAGATGTTCAAAGTCCTTCCCCCTAGCGACAACCCTTTTCGTTAATCCGGCGCAAGTTCTTTGCTAAACAAAGGGTAAGCATCCGATGCTCACCCTTAGGGAAAACAGAAACTCTCTTGGTGAATGAGCCGTTCCATACAAGCTGACACCACCCCCACTAAGACGACCGGATTTCATCCAAATAATTATACAATGTAAACTTCGAAATTCCGAAAAAGCCGCAGACCCGATCTCCCGCTTTCTTAATGAGAAAGGCTCCTTTTTCATCGAGATATTTTAATGCGCTTCTTTTTTCATCCTTGGACATGTGAGAAACCGGTTTGCCAATATCTTTTTGACATTCTTTTAACAAATAATCAAGCAGTTCACTCACGTCACTAACGAAAACTTCGTCAACTTCTTGGTCATTGGTGTGCATGGTTAATGATTTAATGGCGTTTTCCGCCATCATCAGTTCGGAGATGTCCATGTTGATACAAAGGCTTCCAATGACTTCTTGGTTGCTATTTTTTAGATAGATGGACGAAGAGCGTAGTACCTTGCCATCGCGAGTCTGGGTGATGTAATTGTAGCGATCCCCTTCATTGGCGCTCCCTCGTAACACTTCTAGTCCTAAGTTGCTTCCACAATCGCCCACATTTCTGCCAGTGACATGCGAGTTTTCGATGAGGACAATGGTACTTTCGTATCCTTGCGTAAGGTCGTGTAAAACAACTTCACACTTGTCACCGAATTGAGCAGCAATCCCTTTAATCATGGAAGACAGTAGAGGGAGTTCGTCTTGTACACTTTCCATGCCTGCACCCTTTCTATAAAACTTTTATTCGATAAAAAAATTAGTTTGATTTTATTATACAGTCAATCCCTCTTTTTCTCAATTCGGAGCTGCTACAACGAGCAAAAGTAAAACGGATTCATTTTTTGTGAGAAAATACAACAAACCACTTTTCAAACGAATGAAAATCTGGTTTAATAAGTTATATAAAAATTTTTTAGTCAATAAAAATATTTTTAATCATACTGAGGGAGGGGATATGCGCAAGGTTTTTAACCGGTGGCACACCTGACGTACTAAGCGGAACCATCACGACTCATTGGAACAGTGCAATGGATTTATAAGCGCTTTAGTAATGGAGGGTATACGTAGGAAAACTAGGCAGAGAGATTTGGAGGTAGGTTATATGAACGAACCACAAGTCATTTATTTGGTTGTTTTTCTAGGGTTTACACTGGCGATGGTCATGGTAGGTATTCTGGTTTCAAGGAAAAATAAGAGTGGCGAGGACTTCCTCATGGGTGGTCGTGGGTTAACTCTTCCACTGCTGATCGGTACAACGACAGCGACCCTTGTTGGTACAGGCTCAAGTATGGGAGCGGTCGGTTTTGCCTTTGCGAATGGCTGGGCAGGGGCGCTGTACGGTGTTGGAGGCTCGCTAGGGATGATTTTATTGCTTGTGCTCTTTGCGGATGTCAGAAAATATAATTTTATGACCTTTTCAGAGGAGCTTAGCTTTTATTTTGGCGCGAACAAGCTGGTCAAAGGGATCACCTCAGTCCTGATGTACATTGCCTCGATCGGCTGGCTGGGCGCACATATTCTCGGAGGAAGCTTATACTTATCGTGGATTACGGGGCTTGATCCATTGTATGCGAAGGTCATTACCGCCTTAGGGTTTGCGGCGTATACCTTTATCGGAGGCTACTTAGCGGTTGTCTACACAGATACGATTCAGGGAGTGATTCTGTTTATCGGTTTTATCTTGCTCACCGTTTTAGCTATTCAGAAAATCGGTGGGCTTGGGGAAGTGACAAATGGGGTAACCAAAGAAATGAGTTCCTTCCTTGGCATTGGTCAAATGGGGATTGTACCTGCTATTTCTTTATTAGTGGTGATTGCGATTGGCGTTCTTGCTACCCCGTCGTATCGTCACCGGATTTACACGAGTGATAGTGTGAAAACGGTTAAACGTGGCTTTTTAATAACAGGAATCCTGTTTGCGCTTTTTTCGTTCTTCCCTTCCATTGTCGGGATGTCCGCTTATATTTTGAATCCGGAGATGTCTTCAGAGTACGCGTTTCCGTATTTAGCAACGGAAGTGTTCCCGCTTTGGATGGGAGCGATTGTGTTAATTGCTGGGTTAAGTGCCACCATGTCTTCTGGAAGTTCTGACTTTATTACGGGGGTCACGATCCTTCTGCGCGATGTGTACCAAGTGTTTACTGGAAGAATGCCAAAAAAAGAGAATATGATTGCTTCCTCTAGGGTGGCGCTACTGGTTACGTTAGTCTTAGCTTTCACATTTACTCTAGGAACGGACAACATCATTGACTACATCTCAAACTTTGTTTCTACCGTCATGTCCGGCTTATTCATTGCCGCTGTGTTAGGGAAGTTTTGGTCCAGAGCCACGTGGCAAGGAGGGATCGCCAGTTTGGTGGGTGGTTCGATTACGTCTTTTATTATTTTGGCAAATGAAAGCTTTTCCTCTTTCTGGGGAAATCCGGTGTTGCCGTCCTTGTTTGTCGCCCTCATTGCTGGGGTCGTCGTCAGCCTGGTGACCCCGAAAAACATGGTGACGGATGAAGAAGCTCTGGCAAGCTTGTCTAATGAACGCTCAATGGTAGATGAAGGAACCACGAAGGATTCAATGACACTTTAAGAAGAATGGAGGAGATAGAATGGAGACCCCGTTTATACAAATCGATCAGTCAAAAATGAATCGGAATATTGAAGGTATGGCAAGGATGGCGGAGCAAGCAGGAGTATCGCTTCGTCCTCATATCAAAACTCATAAAATTCCTGAAATCGCCGCCCTGCAAATGAAAGCAGGGGCGTCTGGGATTACCGTGGCTAAGACCACGGAAGCAGAAGTGATGGCCGAGCACGGGATCAAGGATATTTTTATTGCTTATCCAGTCGTTACAAAGGAAAAGTTGGATCGATTGCGAGTCTTAAATGAAAAAAGCAAGCTCATAGTCGGCGTTGATAGTTTGGAAGGCGCCTTGATTCTTTCTGATTATCTAAAGAGCGTGAACCAGGAGATGGAGGTTCGGTTAGAAGTGGACACAGGGCTACGAAGAACGGGGGTCCTGTATGACCAGGCTCTAACGCTGGCATTGGAAATTTCCAAGCTCCCTCACCTGCAACTGACGGGCATTTATACGTTCAGAGGGGCAATTCTAGCTGGAAAGCCGACGGTAGACCTTGAAGCCGCTGGAAAAGAAGAAGGAGAGGCGATGGTGCAATTAGCAGAGTCTTTGCGCGAAAATGGGGTGCCCATTAGGGATGTGAGCGTCGGTTCTACGCCCACAGCTTCTGCGGCTGCGAAGGTCAAAGGAGTAACGGAAGTCAGACCAGGGACGTACGTATTCTACGATCGAATGCAAGCGGCTTTTGGTGTCTGTGCCCTTGAGGATTGTGCGGCTAGTGTCATCGTCACTATTGTTAGCATCCCCTCCGATGATTTAATCATTATTGACGGTGGAAGCAAAACCTTTGCCACCGATGTCCAACCCGGTACGGACCCGCTTCAGCTTAAAGGTTTTGGCCATATTGTCAATCTGCCTGAAGGTGTCTTTGAGCGTCTGTCCGAGGAGCATGGCATGATAAGTGTGAACACCGCTCACTCCTTTAAGGTAGGCGACCAATTGGAAATCATTCCGAATCATATTTGTCCAACGATTAATCTCCATGACTATGTCTACCTGCAAGATGAAGACGAGCAGAAAAAGACCCGTGTTTTAGCAAGGGGGAAATTGCAATAGGGAGGAGTCGTTTAAATGCTAGATCTTGTCATAAAAAACGGTCGAATTATTGATGGAACAGGGAACCCCTGGTTCTTAGGAGATGTCGGTGTAAAGAATGGAGAAATTACCCATGTCGGAACCGTCGACGTTGAAAGCAAAGACGTGCTTGATGCCAAACGTCAAGTGATCTCTCCCGGGTTTATTGACGGTCACTCCCATTCCGATCTTCTTGTTATCGACGATCCTTGCATGGATATCAAGCTTCAGCAGGGGGTGACGACAGAGGTCGTTGGGAATTGTGGCTTGGCGCCAGCCCCGTTTCTAGAAGGAAAGGGGGACCTTCTTCAGCAATACATTGGGCCGGTCATCGGTGAAACGGCAAAGCCTTGGTCCTGGTCGAGCATTGAGGAATACATCCAAACATTGGTGGTTTCAAACACCTCGGAAAACGTGGCCACCTATGTTGCCCACGGGGCTTTACGAATTGCGGTGATGGGGTTTGAAAATCGTCCAGCGACAAGGACTGAACTCTCCCAGATGAAGCACTTATTGAATGAAGGAATGAAAGCGGGGGCGATTGGTCTTTCCATCGGGCTTCTCTATTCGCCCGGTCGGTATTCGTCTAAAGAAGAATTGGCGGAGCTATGTGAGGTGTTGCCTGCTTACAACGGCTTGCTTTCCACCCATATTCGCGGGGAAGGGAATAACTTGATTGAATCCGTCAAAGAGGTGATATGGATTGCGGAGAGGGCAGGGATTTCCCTCCATATTAGCCACCTTAAAGCGGCGGGAAAACGGAATTGGGGCATGGTCTCTAAAGCGTTGGAAATGATCGAAGACGGGCGGGCAAGGGGACTCGATGTCACCTGTGATGTCTACCCCTATGAAGCTGGCTCAACCATGCTTTCGACCGTATTGCCGCCATGGACCCTTGAGGGAGGAATGGCTGAATGCCTCGATCGTATTCGGAAGCCGGAGGTACGTGAGAAAATCAAGGCGGAATTAAGCGAAGAACAGGAAGAATGGGATAACCTTATCGTTTCGACAGGGTGGGACAGTGTCGTCATTTCCGCTGTGTCTGAGAACAATCAACACCTGGAAGGCCAAAGCATTGAGGCGATTAGTCAAAGCCTTGGGCAAGACCCTGCTGACACGGCTCTTGATTTATTACTGAAGGAAGATGGGAACGTCTCAATTGTGTTTTTTCATATGTCCGAGAGCGACGTCGAACAAGTGCTAGCATCCGATTACTCTCTTATTATTTCCGATAGTCTCGGCTGTTCCACGGGGAAGCCTCATCCGAGAACGTATGGTACCTTTCCAAGAATTTTTGAAACGTACGTGCGTGAGAAGAAAACCCTGAACTTGGAGCAAGCGATTCGAAAGGTGACCTCCTTTCCTGTGCAACGATTTTTACTAGGAAACCGGGGTCTACTCAAACCAGGATATGCCGCAGATATCACGATTTTTAACCCAGAAACCATCAAGGCTACAGCGACCTACCAAGACCCGATTCACTATCCAACGGGCGTTGACCATGTCTTTGTGAATGGCATCAAAACCGTCAGCCAAAACGAGAACCTAAAAACAAACAATGGATCGATGATACGAGCGCAGCGTACCCTTCAGTGCTCGCGCCACCATTAAAAGCCAAAGGAGAGAATAGCATGTCTGTGACCACAAGATTAGAAGAATTAAAGATTGAACTCCCAACCCCAAGCGAGCCGAGGTTCGTCTACGTTCCGTGCAAGCGCACAGGGAACCTCGTTTATACATCAGGCCAAGATTGCCGCAAAAACGGCGAGTTGGTTCATAAAGGAAAGCTCGGCAGTGACTTGACAATGGAGGAGGGACAGGAAGCCGCAGAAGTAGCCGTGATTAACTGCTTGTCCGTCATTCAAGCGGAAATCGGCAGCCTTGATCACATCAAACAAGTCGTCAAGATGCTCGCCTTCGTAAACTCCGCGCCCGGCTTTTCTGATCAGCCTTATGTGATTAATGCCGCTTCCACATTGCTCGAGAAAATTCTTGGGGAAGAGAAAGGCAAGCACGCCCGCTCCGCTATTGGGACGAGTGAGCTTCCTTTTGACACGCCGGTGGAAATTGAGCTGATTGTGGAGGTGGAGGGGTAAGAGGGGCTTATGTTAGAGATTGCCTAATCGTTTCAAGTGAAAAGTTGAAACGATTGGGTGATTTTGTGGTCCAATTCATTCTTTCCTTGCCTCGCTCGACTCTTGTCTTGCAAGTGGCAACGACTATTTCTAAAACGGCTCCGTGGTCGCGCCGGGGGTTATCTTAATCGCCATCACGGTGGCCCAAGGCCCTCAATAACCTCATTTCCGTCATGGAATCGTCACTTCTTTGCCGAAAATACAGGAAACGTTGTCGTACCATCAATATATAGGCTATTCACATCCTTTTCATTTAGAGCTTCTTCTAGTCTTCCCAGTGCTTTCTCTAAATTAGCCAAACTCTGTAATGCTTTTCTTTTGTACATCAACATTTCCCCTCCTTTGGTGTAGCTAGATGCCCCTTAATTGTAAATATCTTACTATAGGGCAGGTAGAGGAGCAAATGCTGACTTGCAAACGGGAGTGGCCACTGTCAAAGCGTCCGGTACTTCAACAACCCTGTAGGAGAAATGAGAGGGGTTAAACCTGCCTGCGCAAGTAAGTCTCGAAAATTTTCACCCCTATCCAGTAGACCGTAAAAAATATAAAAAGAGCTACGTTAACTTATCCAGATGAATTTTTTCAATTGCCTTTTTAGCTTTTGCCAAAAGAGGACAAGCTAATTTCTTACATTCCCGTTCAAACATATCCTCGATTGTTAGTGTTGCCGTCGGAAGGCTTCTAACTGTCGAGAGGATGTTTCTTTGTTTTTTTGATGTGTTTTAATGCTTTCTACCCATGGCTTCTCAAGCACCATGATCATGCCTGTAATT
The DNA here is from genome assembly GCF_001484965.1 of Shouchella shacheensis. Classification (GTDB taxonomy): domain Bacteria; phylum Bacillota; class Bacilli; order Bacillales; family Bacillaceae_D; genus Shouchella; species Shouchella shacheensis. Next base: position 139,253 of record NZ_LLYY01000007.1, read on the forward strand.
TGGTAAATAGGTAGTGTTTTTTCATGGCATTGTAGTTCCTGTCTGTTTGCATGTTGAATTCACTTCACTAATTTGCTTGCTTGCACTTTTATATTATGTTATAGTTAAGCCATAAATGAGTAAACGTTTTCTCACGGGATGAGTGATTATGAAACCAAATCAAATGTCTATTAAAGAAATCGCCAAGCTTTGTGATGTATCTGTTGCTACTGTTTCAAGAGTTATCAATAATAATGGACGTTTTTCAGAAAAAACGCGGAAAAAGGTGCTTGATGTTATTGAAAAACATCAATATAATACAAACACAGTAGCGAAAACATTAAGAATTCAAAAATCAAAAACAATTGGTATTATCGTTCCTGACATTGGTAATGATTTTTTCTCTACTATTGTTCATAAAATTGAAAGCTATTTCTTTGAAAGAGGATACTCCACCTTTATTTGTAACACTGATAGGAGTATAGAGAAAGAAAGGGCTTATATTAGATCACTTGATTCAAAAATGGTTGATGGTCTTTTATGCATCTCGGGTCAAGAAGAGATTGAGGCATCTTTGTTAAGTAGAGATATTCCGATTGTAACGATTGATAGACGCCCTAAAATAACTAATAAACTAACAATTATTGAATCAAATCATTTACATGGTGGATATTTAGCAACCAAACATTTAATTGAAAAAGGTTGTAAACACCCTATCGTTTTATCAAAGAAAAATAGGTTATCACCTGATAATGATCGTATTGAAGGGTTCAAAAAGGCTTTAACAGAGCGAGATATACCTATTACACATCATTCTGTTGTTGAAACTACTGATAATCGTAAAAACAATGTGGATGCAGCACGAAAAGCTATTCGCCATGAATTAAAAAGCGGAAGAAATTTTGATGGTGTTTTTGCAACAAATGATTGGTTGGCACTTGGTGTTATAAAAGAACTTGCAGATTCTGGTGTGAGAGTTCCGGAAGAAGTGAAGGTAGTAGGTTTTGATGATGATAAGATTGCGAAGTATTCAGAGATACCACTTACTACAATTAGACATGATGTTCCCGAAATAGCGGAGGTAACATCAAAACTTTTTTACAAGCTGCTTAATGAAGAAGTTGTTATGAGTAATCATAAGCATATAAAAATTCCAGTTGAATTGATTGTTAGAAAAACAACTTGAAGGAACAGTTTCTGTGTTCTTTCGCCCGTTGAGTAAACGATTACTCAAAAAAGGAGTGTAGACATTGGGAAAAATATTGTGTCCGTCAATGATGTGTGCCAATTTCGCTAAATTAGAGAAAGAAACAGTCGACCTTGATAAAGCGGGTATTGATGTCTTCCACATTGATATTATGGATGGTAGCTTCGTGCCGAACTTTGCAATGGGGTTGCAAGATTTTAATATTATTCGTAAAAATACAGAGAAAATAGTTGATGTACATTTAATGATTAATAATCCTGGTAATTATGTAGATTTATTCGCTGAAAAGGGTGCGGATATAATTTATATTCACCCAGAAGCAGACATTCACCCAACACGTACACTCGACAAAATTAGACAAGCAGGTGTAAAAGCGGGGATTGCGATTAATCCTGGTACATCAGTAGCTTCAGTTCAAGAGTTACTAGGCTTAGTAGACTATATCATGGTTATGACAGTGAATCCTGGATTTTCTGGTCAAATTTATTTAGATTATGTTGATGAAAAGATTAATCAGTTAGTGGAATCACAAGAGAATTTTAATTATCAGATTATGGTTGATGGAGCCATTTCACCAGTGAAAATTGAAAAATTAAGTGTTATTGGAGTCGAGGGGTTTATACTTGGAACTTCATCTTTATTTGGTAAAGAAAAAGATTATGCAACAATCCTATCAGAACTGAGGAAATTATAAAAATCTAAAAAATTAATAAAACATTCACAGGCAAAAGAAAATTGAAAAACAATAGGAGGTCATTCTTTATGAAATTAGCGATTGGCGGCGATCACGTAGGATTAGAATTAAAACCAGCAATTATAGATTATTTGAAAGAGTTAGGACATGAGGTTGAAGATTTCGGTGCATACTCAACTGATCGCACAAATTATCCGAAATATGGTCGTATAGTCGCAGAAGAAGTAGCAACTAACAATTTCGATGGGGGTATCTTAATTTGTGGTACTGGTGTTGGAATCTCAATTTCAGCTAATAAAGTAAAAGGAATCCGTGCTGTAGTATGTAGCGAGCCATATTCTGCAAAGTTATCTAAAGAACATAACAATACAAATATTCTAGCATTCGGATCACGTGTTGTTGGGTTAGAGTTAGCAAAAATGATTGTTAAAGAATGGCTAGATGCTGAATTTGAAGGCGGGCGTCATGCACGTCGTGTTGGAATGATTGGTGATATGGAAAACGATTATCACACAGAAGATAATCCATGTGGTTGTTGATTGTTGCTTTGTTGACAATCACAACTTACAAGTTTCATTAATTAAACGCGGAAATAACCAGTAAAGATGCTGCGCCTTAACCAACAATTAGATCGGAGGATTTTAAATGAAGTTAGCTACTCGTATTAATTCATTTTTACCCGTATACGAAAATGATTTGGCACATGTATTTTCAAAGTTTAACAGTCTAGGTCTAACGCACGTAGATTTAAACTATCCTGAGCATGTAGAAGGATATTCTAGCGCAGAAATGAAAGCGCTACTAGCTGAAAATGATTTAAAAGCTAATGGGGTTGCATTACGTTTTAGAAAGGATTTTATCAACGGTGAACTAGGAAACGCCGATGAAAAGATATCTCAGGAAGCGTTGCAATTATCAAAAGAAGCTGTAGATTATTGCCGCGAAATAGGAGGTGAAGTCGTTACAATCTGGTTAGGTTTTGATGGATTTGATTACAGTTTCCAAATTAATTACCAGAAAGTGTGGAATCAAATAGTAGATGCGTTTAAAGAAATTGCAGATTATGCACCAGGATTAAAAATAGGGATTGAGTATAAACCATTTCAACCAAGAGCATATGCATTTATTGATAGTATGGGCATAGCAGGTATGATGTTAAATGATATTGACTGTGACAATGTAGGTATCACGCTTGATTACTGTCATATGTTAATGAAACATGAAAATCCAGCTTTTGCTGCTGATATTTTTGGTAACCGCAATAAGTTGTTCGGTGTTCATCTAAATGATGGATATGGACTAAATGATGATGGATTAATGATTGCTACTTCTACACCATTTAAAACATTAGAATTTCTTTATTATGTTAAAAGACATAATTATAATCATGCAATATATTTTGACACATTCCCTGTTATTGAAGGTGCAGTTAAAGAATGTGAACAAAACATTAAGATGATTACGTTGCTAAACCACATGATTGATAATGTTGGTTTAGATTATATCCAAAATATTATTGATCGTAATGATGCGATTGAAGCAAGTAATCTCATGATTAAATTTCTATCTAACAAATAAAAAAAATCGAGGTGGATAAAAATGGCGATGGACTACAAAAATGGTGCTAAGGAGATAGTAGAAAATATCGGTGGTAAAGAAAATATCTCAGGTATGACACACTGTGCAACACGTTTAAGGTTGAATTTAAAAGATGATTCAAAAGCCGATACTAGTACAATTAAACAAATTGATGGTGTTGTAAATATAGTAAATAAAGCTGGTCAATATCAAATCTTAATTGGTACTGATGTTCCAAAATTGTATGCTGAAATGGAGAAATTAGTTGGTGATGAAAAAACGGACACATCTGCGTCAGCAAATAATGAAAGATCCTCAAAAGGGATTGTTAATAATATTTTCTCAGCAGTATCCAGTATTTTCGCTCCGTTGCTACCGGCATTAGCTGGCTCTGGTATTTTGAGAGGGTTACTTCTACTTTTTGCTCAATTAGGGTGGTTAGATGAAACAAGTGGTACTTATCAAATTTTAACAGTAGCCTCAATGTCTGTGTTCTATTTCTTACCAGTATTACTTGCATTCACTTCAGCTAAAAGATTTGGTGCTGATCCATTTATATCAGTGCTAATCGGTGCCTCGCTATTACACCCTGATTTTATTGCTATGATGGGTGATGTTGGAAATGGTGCAACAACAACCTTCCTTGGTATTCCAACAGTATTGATGAATTATAACTCGACGGTTGTACCTATTATTCTGGCGATTTTGGTTTACTCTTACTTGTATAAATGGCTTGATCGTAAGATTCCTGAAACTCTTAAATTAGTTGTCTTACCGCTTGTATCTTTAGCTATTATGGTACCGTTAACAACGATTGCAATTGGGCCTCTTGGTGTTTATGGTGGGGAATTAATTGCTAATCTTGTTAACTGGTTGATTGAAGAAAGTAGTGTTCTGGCAGGTATTCTTGTAGGTGGTGGCTGGTCTGTTCTAGTAAGTTTAGGCATTCACTGGGCAGTTAACCCGATCATGATTAATAACGTGGCTACTTATGGTTTTGACTATATCGTACCATTCACATTTGCATGTAACTTTGCTACTATCGGTGTCGCTTTAGGTGTATTCCTTAAAGCGAAAGATCGTGATATTAGGAACTTCTCTATGACTGGTGTAGTTACCATTAGTCTATCAGCAATTATCGAACCACTAGTTTTCGGTCTGTTAGTTAAGAACAAAAAATTATTCTTAGCACAAATTATTGGTGGTGCAATTGGTGGTGCTTATTTAGGATTAACTAAGGTGTATACAAACGCATTCGTATTCGGTAGTGTAACTACCTTTCCTGCATTTGTAGGTGAAAATACAGCAAATTTTATTAATGCAATGATTGGTCTTGCAATTTCTTTTGTAGCTGCAACTATACTTGGATTTATCTTTGCAAGAAAAGATGAAAAATTAGTTAGTGACTAAAAAATTCAAGGTAATCATGAGGTTCCGGATTTCTAGCTTCACTTTGTATAATGATTTAGCTGAGAGCCGTGCCAGTAGGAGCACGGCTCTCAGCTAGTACAGCACCACCTCACTCACCATCGACAGTTCTAGCTTCTCTAGGGTGAGCATCGGATGCTTACCCTTTGTCTTTCACCACTCTTCTGAGGGAATGGTTGGAGCTCAGACTGCTTGTTTGCTCCTTTACCAAAAAAGGTCCCCAGCAAATTGGGGACCCATTAACTGATTCACAAGCACAAACCATCAACTGCAAATACGAATGACTTATCCCTCTAAAATCGACTCAATCTGATCGAGCGACTCCTCCGACAGTTTAACACCACTCGCTTTTACATTTTCTTCGACCTGCTCTGGCCGACTAGCGCCTATTCCCGCGGGTATTTGCGCAGCACTTCCCCAACGACTTTTTCCGCTTCCCCGCGCGGCCGTATCAAAAAAAACTCATGCCAAGCCACTAGAAGACGGAGGGGAGCCGGAGTTAAGCACAGTACAGTTAACGAACATTGCAGCTATATTCCTGGAAGCTCGATCTGCTCAGGCAGGCAGCTTTATTCGTGCCACCCTTTACTCAGAATTCTCCGCCAATCGAGCAGGATTTGCGCCATACTTGTGGAATACACTGGCTATAACACAACGAGGAGAGTTGATGGGAGTGGCCGAATCGGAGAAAGCGTCGTTTTTTTACGCGTTTGTCGGGCTGCTGTTTACAGTGGGTCTTCTTTTTACGCTTTATTACGGGAAGCAGGCTTTTTATGTGGAGAGGGCAGAAGTCAACACACGCCAGTACGAGTATCATTTCGCGTTGGTTTCGGAGGAGGCGGACAATAGCTATTGGAGGCTGTTTGAGCGAAGCGCAAGGGCAAAGGCAGAGGAAAAAGGCGTTTATCTTGAGGCCGTCGGTCCGAAACAGAGTGATACAGGGGAGGCGTTGCGGGCGATTGACCGCATGATTGCTACGGGTGTCGACGGAATTGTGATGCAAGGGTTCCCGGGAGCGGCCGCGGTTGACATTGTGAATAAAGCAGTGGAACGTGGCATTCCTGTGATAACGGTACATAGCGATATGCCGGAAAGCAACTGCTCTGCTTATCTCGGTGCAGATAACTACGAAGCTGGTTTTCGTGCAGGGGAAGAATTGGTGCAGGAGACAGAGGGTCCGATCTTTGTCGGGCTGGTGACAGGGAATTTAAAATCATCCGACCAGTATTTGAGGCTTGAAGGATTTGAAGATGCGATTGAGTACTCGGAGCGCATTCAAATTGTGGCTGTGAAAGAAGCCAACCATACGGAATCTGGCGCCACACAGATCACCTATGCGTTGCTGCGCCAGGACCCGGAAGTGAACGCGCTGATCAGCACAAGTGCACTCAATGGAACAGGCGTGATGCAAGGTGTAAATGAAAGCGTCGTCAGTGAGCGTCCCTATATCCTTGCCTTTGACTATAGGGAAAGGGAGGCGGCCTTTTCTACTGGGGAGCTTAATAGCCTCATCTTGCATAATCCTGAGGAAATCGGGGCGAGGGCGGTGGAGCTTATGTTGGAATGGCAGAATGGGAGCTCGGCTAAAGTCCTGCCTGTGTCGTCCCCCATCCTTCGTTCAGAAGATCAGGGAGGAGGCGGAAGATGAAGTGGTTTTCTTCCATACGAGCGAAGCTGCTCCTCTGCTTTCTCGTGTTTATTCTGTTATTTAACATCGTATCGATCGCTATTTATATGAGTTCAAACCGACTAACGAATGAATACGATACAAGTTTTGAGCGGTTTCTTTTGTATAACGACGTTTCACAACATGCGAACGAGCTGTATGAACACACACGGGCATATGTGAGCGAGCGGGGCGAGGAGCAATTGAATGCGTATTTTGAAAAGCGAGCGGATATTAAGTGGAACGTGGAGCGGCTCCGTGCTGAGCAAGGCGAGGAGGCGTTTCACCTTTCCACTTACATCAGTTTAATAGAGACCCATGTTCAAAATAGTGAGATCACGATTGGGTTTGTGTTGCGTGAGGATGTGGAAGGCTACACGGCCTTTCTACAGGAAACCCAGAACACTGCTGTATACATTCAAGAGGACACACTTGGCCTGATTGATTTTGGGTTAACCGAGTATCAAAGCATGTACAGAGATTTGCAGAGCCGCAACGAAGCATTTCGAACCTTTGCGGTGTTCTTGTTTGCCACAACGGCTTGTCTGGCGATCCTTGCCGCGTTTTGGTTTTCAGGGGGGATTCACAAGCCGGTCCAAGCCTTGTCTTCAGCGGCAAAAGAAGTGTCAAAAGGCAATTTCTCAGGGACGCCTGTAAAAATTGAATCCAATGACGAAATGAAATTGCTTGGCGACGCGTTTAACCGGATGCGCACAGACATCAACGCTTATGTTGAGGAAATGAAGGAAAAGGCGGAGATGAGCCGGCTCATGAATGAGCTGGAGTTCAAGCATTTGCAAAACCAAATGAATCCGCACTTTCTGTTTAATACGTTAAATACGGTATCGAAAATGGCCTATTTGGAAAATGCCCATACGACCTCAGAGCTGATGGATTCCGTGTCGAGGCTGCTGCGGTACAATCTCGGCAGTGCGGACAAGGCTGTCCCGTTAAAAGACGAGGTTGATGTGGTGCGTAGTTACTTCCATATTCAGCAGACGCGCTTTCAAGAACGCATCGATTTTCAGATTGAAATGGAGGAGGAAGCATTAGACGTGAACGTGCCGCGCCTGGTTTTGCAGCCTTTGGTCGAGAACGCCTGCATCCACGGAGTCGAGTCTCTAGAGGAAGGCGGCACGATCACGCTGCGTATTTTTACACAGGGACCTTATACCATTGTAGAGGTTGCGGACAACGGGATTGGGATGACGCAGAAACAAGTGGAGGCTGTCTTCGCTCGTTCTGTTGAAGAGGCGGCGCATGTTGGCCACTCGACGCAAATTGGAATGGCCAATGTGAGGCGCCGCCTGCAGCTTTTTTATCAGCAGGAGCATCTGTTTGATGTCCGATCGACGCTGAGGGAAGGAACGGTGATTCGGCTTTATCTGCCGAATGAACAGGAAAATGAGGAAAGCGCATAAGGGGGAGAGGAAGGGATGAAGATTTTAATTGCGGAAGACGAAATGCTTGAGCGCAAAGCGATGAGGAAATTTCTCGAAACCCACTTTCCGAATATGGCCATTGTGGGAGAAGCCATCAATGGAAGAATGGCGGTTGAGATGGCGAAAGAGATGCGGCCAGATATCCTATTGATGGATATCCAGATGCCTGGAATGAATGGACTTGAGGCGATACAGGAAATTCGAACCGTTTTGCCGGGAGTTCAATTGATTATGATTACGGCCTATGATTCATTTCACTATGCCAAAGAAGCGCTCCAGCTAGGGGCAAAGGCGTATATTTTAAAACCAAGCCGAAAAGAGGAAACGATTGAGGCAATCAAGCGCGTTGAATTAGACATTGAAGAGGAACGCAGTAGGCTTGAAAAGCAAAGCCAAACCCTAGCGCTTGCCAAACAGCTCCTTGTTTCCAAAGTGGTACACGGTGCAACAGAACTGGACGAGCTGCAACAAAGACTGTATCCAACGATGACGAGTGGGTATGTGTTAGCGATTGATAGCGCGAGCGAGCAAGCGAAAGCAAAACTGACGGCCGGTGTACACGCGTGGACAACCGATGAGATCCTCGTTCATGAACAGTTTGAATACAGGCGGGTAATCCTTCTTTGCATCAGTGACGAGCAGCGAGAAAAGAAGGAGGCGGAGCGGCTAAAGAAACGCGTTCAACGGGAGTGTGGTGATGCTGTCCGTATTGCTTGTGGGCAGCCGCGCAGCAATGTGAAGCAGTTTGCTTGCAGTTTCTACGAGGCCATTTCTGCTCTCTATGCAGAAGTGGAGGGGACGACGGTTGAACGCTCTTTAGCAGCCAAGGATTGGCGTGGGAAGTTCATTGTTGCTTTTCAAAAAGGCGATACCGGAAGAGCACTTGCATGTAGACATGAGCTGCATCAGCTTGGCGAGTCTGTTGATGAGGAATTGTATTACGTAATGAGGCAATTGCTCGATCAAAAAAAGATTGAGCCGCCACCTGTTGCTAAAACAGAACTCCGAACCGAAGAAGAGTGGCGTAGCTATGTGCAGCAATGCTGCGAGCGAATCAAGAATCACTACCAATCAATGAACCAGATGGAGCGCACAAAGATCTGGGTGCAAGCGAATCTCGATCAAGCGATAACGCTTGATAAAGCAGCTGCCTATGCGAATTTAAGCTCCGCATACTTTTCCAATGTATTCAAAGAGACCACGGGGGAAAACTTTGTGGACTATGTCACAGGGGTTCGAATGCAAAAAGCGGTTGAGCTCCTGGCAGAGCAGCACTACAGCCTTAAGGAGATTAGCTATATGGTCGGTTACAAGGACCCGAACTATTTCAGTCGTGTGTTTAAAAAACATTATCAAGTCGCCCCCAGTCAGTACTCCGCCTATAAATAATGCTTACTTTCGTAAAAAAGTACAGAGACTCATTCTTCTACCAAGCTGCACAGGACTGTATACTGATTGAAAGCGTTATCAATAATGGGGGTGTAATGATGCTTAAGAAACAAACCATGTGGGTGTCCGTGCTTGCTGCCACGCTTGCGCTGACGGCGTGCAATGCTGGGGATGAAGAAACGGGCGGTTCGAATTCAGGAGATGAGGAAGCGTCAGGGGAGTCTGGAGAAGTAGAAATCTTTAGCTGGTGGACGGGTGCAGGGGAAGAGGATGGTTTGCTTGCTTTAATCGATTATTTTGAAGAGGAGCACCCGGATATTTCTGTTACGAATGCGGCGGTTGCTGGCGGTGCAGGGACAAATGCAAAAGCCGTGCTTGCGACAAGAATGCAAGGCGATGACCCGCCTTCAACGTTCCAAGTACATGCCGGGGAAGAATTGATTCAGACGTGGGTCGCAGCAGACATGATGGAACCCTTAAATGATTTCTATGAACAAGAAGAGCTAATGGATAAGTTTCCGGAAGAATTGATCGAGATGGTTTCCCATGACGGAAATATCTATTCTGTGCCAATGAACGTCCATCGCAGCAATGTAATGTTTTACAATAAAAGTGTCTTTGAAGAAAACGGGCTTGAGCCACCAACAACGCTTGACGAATTTTTTGACCTCGCTGAAGAGCTTGAAGCAGCTGGCGTCACACCGCTTGCCCTTGGCGACCAGGAACCTTGGACAGCAACGCACATCTTTGAAAACATTCTTCTGGCTGAGCTAGGGCCGGACGGATACAGGGACTTATGGAATGGCGACATCTCCTTTGAGGATCCGCAAGTTGCTCCGGCAGCGGAAGCCTTCGCGGAGGTGCTGGAGTATGTTAATGACGACCACGCCTCCCGAAACTGGCAAGATTCTGCGCAGCTCGTCGGTGAAGGAGAAGCGGCAATGATTAATATGGGAGACTGGGCGCATGGCTACTTCCATAATGACCTTGGCCTTGAAGTGAATGAGGATTACGGGTACTTCCCATTCCCGGGAACGGAAGGCAGCTTTAATGTAGTTAGTGACACATTCGGGCTTCCAAAAGGAGTCGACAACGTGGAGGACGTCGAAACATTCTTAGCGGTGCTTGCTTCCACAGAAGCACAGGACATCTTTAACCCACTCAAGGGAGGCATTCCAGCACGAATTGACTCAGATGAAAGCAAGTACGATGAATACGGCCAGGCCGCGATCTCAGATTTCCAAAGCGATCATTTGACGCCGAGCCTTGCTCACGGATCTGCGATGTCAGAAGGCTACTTGACACAAGCCAATCAAGCGGTCAACGTTTTTGCCACGCAGCGGGATGTCGAACGATTCCTGAGTTCACTCGAAACGGCCAGAGGCGAATAACGCCCATGTAAAGAACGGAAAACGGTCTGGTCCTTGCTGCTGCGGGTCAGGCCGTTTTTACCTAGGCTACTTTAGCACGACCGAAAAACGGCTATCAGGAGGTGTTCATTTCTATGAAAGGAAACCATCAGCAAACAGCAGTAGATACAGACACAACCCCACAGCCTAAGAAGAGAAAGAACATCTCGACGGATCAGTGGACAGCCATTGCCTTTCTTGTGCCCTCCCTGGTCATGATTGGTGTATTCGTCTATGGCTTTATTAGCTGGACCGGGTATGTGTCCCTTAGCAATTGGAATACCCTCGCGCCAGATTTTTCCTTTGCCGGTTTATCCAATTATATACGGTTGTTCGGCGACTTTCGTTTTCAATCGGACTTGCGCAACACCTTGTTTTTTACGGTTTTCTTTATCGTCGGGGTGATCATCCTCGGCCTTGGCATCGCTATTCTACTCGATCAAAAGTTACGGGGAGAGGCGTTTTTTCGCAACGTGTTTCTGTTTCCTATGGCCTTATCGTTTGTCGTCACAGGGGTCATCTGGCAGTGGCTATTGAACCCTTCCACAGGCTTCAATGATTTTCTCGCATTTTTTAACATCCGTCCATTATGGTACACCGATACGAATATTCTCGCCGGCTTCCAATGGGGCGAAATCGAATTCGGCATTCCAGTCGCGATTTTTGCCGTTGTGATCGCCGCTGTCTGGCAGATGACGGGTTTCTCGCTGGCGATGTATTTAGCAGGGCTGCGGGGCATTCCAGATGAGCTTCGGGAGGCAGCGAGAGTGGATGGTGCCTCAGAGAGCCAAATCTATCGAAAAATCGTTATCCCGATGCTTAAGCCCATTACATTCAGTGTCATCATCATCATGGCGCATATCTCGCTCAAAATCTTTGACCTCGTCTATGCAATGACCGGACCAGGCGCCAATTTCGTCACTGATGTGCCAGGCTTATACATGTTTGAAACGACGTTCAGAGGCAACTTCTACGCCCAAGGTGCGGCGATCGCGATGATCATGCTCCTGTTTGTTGCCATCTTCATCGTGCCGTACTTGTGGAACAGCAGAAGGAGGGAGAATTAACATGCCAAAACTCGCACAGCTGCCGAAATACATGATTTTAATCGCTCTGGCTGTTTTCTTCCTCTCGCCAGTGTATGTCATCATCGTCACGAGCTTAAAACCATTAGAGGAAGTATCGTTAAGTGCGATGTGGACGCTGCCGTCTTCCATCGATTTTTCAAGCTACGCCCAAGCGTTTGAGGCACTCGCTCCAAACTTCATGAACAGCCTTTATCTCGTCATTCCGGCCACACTGCTTTCCGCGCTTCTCGGTGCCATGAACGGCTACGTACTATCAAAATGGAAATTCAAAGGGTCGGAAATTCTTTTTACACTGATGTTATTTGGGATGTTTATTCCGTATCAAAGCATTCTCATACCGCTTATCAATTTTCTGCGAACGATCGAGCTTTACAATACGATTCCAGGTCTCGTGCTCGCTCATGTTGTATACGGGTTGCCCATTACAACCCTGATGTTCCGAAACTTCTACGCCAATATCCCGGAGTCGATGATTGAAGCAGCTAAGATCGACGGTGCCAGCTTTCTTGGCATCTTTCGGAGGGTCATCCTGCCACTCTCGATGACTGGATTCGTTGTTGTCGCAATCTGGCAATTCACGAACATCTGGAACGAATTTTTGTTTGCGGTCACCATCACGAACTCAGGCAGCCAGCCCGTTATGGTCGCCCTGCAAAACCTGTCTGGCAGCCAAATCGTCCAGTGGAATGTGCAAATGGCCGGTGCCTTGCTCGCCGCCCTGCCGACGCTGCTCGTGTATATGGTGCTCGGCAAGTATTTTGTGAGAGGGTTATTGGCTGGGTCGGTGAAGGGGTGAGGGAGACTCAAGTGACCCGAGAAACCTTTAACATTGTAAACTATCGTACAGAGTTCGGAAAGTAAACAAAATGACGTTTTCGTCGATTTTTCACTGGGAAGTCTCTTTTGAGAGCGTTCTATGAATAATCCGGGGTCATTATAACGAGGTTGAAAGAGAAATGTGTTTTCAAACAAAATGGACCCTCTCCGATAAATGAGAGGGTCTTAATGCTGATGGCTTCACGAGCACAGGTGATGATCCGAAGAGTAGAATTACTTAAGTCTCCAAAATGGTCTCAACCTGTTTAAGGGTCTCCTCCGATAGCTTGACACCACTCGCCTTTACATTTTCCTCAACCTGTTCTGGCCGACTGGCGCCGATTAAAGCGCTCGAGACATTGTCTTGCCGCAAAATCCAAGCGATTGCCAGCTGGGACAAGGAAAGTTGTTCCTTTTGCGCCACTTGTTGCAGCTCTGCCACGCGATCGAGTGAATCGTCGTTAAGAAAACGAGAGATGACCTTATAATTCTCCGCCGCACGACTGTTGGCTGGGATGTCTGCGCCTTTTTTGTATTTCCCGCTCAGGACGCCTTGTGCCAGTGGGGAGAAGACCACTTGTCCGATGCCATGTTGTTCCCCTTGAGGAATGATTTCTTTTTCAATGTAACGATTCAGCATATTGTAGACCGGCTGATTGACGACAAGGCGGTCGAGTAAACGTTTGTCAGCAATATGAAGCGCTTCCGCAATTTGTGCGGGAGACCACTCACTGACCCCAATGTAGAGCACCTTCCCTTGCCGAACGAGATCATCTAGGGCACGGAGGGTCTCGTCTAATGGCGTGGTTGGATCGTATCGGTGGCAATAGTAGAGGTCGACGTAGTCCAGTCCGAGTCGCTGTAAACTGGCGTGGCATTGCTCCATAATGTGCTTACGCGAGAGGCCGCGATCATTCGGCCCTTCACCCATCGGATTAAATACCTTCGTTGTGAGAACATACGATTCCCGTGGGTATTCTCGCAGCGCTTCGCCAACGACTTTTTCTGCTTCTCCACGCATGTAGACATTGGCCGTATCAAAAAAATTAATGCCAAGCTCATACGCTTTGTGAATCGACTGCATGGCTGCATCTTTCTCCACGTAGCCACCATACGTCAGCCAACTTCCTAGACTAATTTCACTTACTTTGACGCCTGTGCTTCCGAGGTGCCGGTATTCCATTGCCATCATCCTCCTAAATAAGTGTACTTCATCTCGTACAATACCCCGAATGGCCAATTGTAAACGTTTAATCTTGCCAATTGGTGTCGTTTTCATTCGAGCCTTATCGTCTTCGAAAACGTGTATCCCAGACAGGCAGAGAATCTAGTGGGGGGTCTCAAGGCAAACGTGTCAACTTCATATGCAATTAATAAGCACGGCCGCTAAGCAGTAGGAACTTTCCTTTGACTTCTTTACTAGCAGGCACATTTCTCATTTCCAACAAATATAGTTCAACCGCTCAAGCCAGATCTTTTTTCATTCATAGAATAATCCGGCGCTAACCATTAGCCAGTTAGGGGGGATTCGTTTGAAAAAGATCATCGCTGTAGTCGGTGCTGTCTCTATAGCCTTAGGGTGGACGACGGCTTGTGCTCCGGTTTCAGAGCCTGTGGAGCATCACGGGTACAACATTGACCAGGTAACCGAGAGTCATTTTCTAGCGTTGCTTGCCAGGCATCAGGGAGGAGAGGCAAGTGACTACCGACTTGATGCAACGTTTGGAGAACAGGGGCTTGAGAACATAGATATTGCCTCCTTCTTGCTGGAGCTAGAGTTCATATACGGAATGGTTATGCTGGATCGTCAATTTGACGAAGAGAGTACACCTAGGGAAGTACTAGAGTATTTGAGAGTCCAGCTTGCCTCTCTTCAATAGAGATACTATTAGTAATGAAAACCTCCTAGATCTAGGGGGTTTCATTTTTTAAATTCAACTTTCGGACACGAAAAATGCACCTCACCCACTGGTATAAGGGAATTAGGTGCAGCTATTCTCGACAGGAGCGAGCTTCATTCCGACAGGAGACGCACCAATCCCCAGGGTTCTCTCCTACCAACAAGCAACAGGGGTTCCGCTATATTTTTCAACTCCGAAAGTTGAGTTTTAAAGTTGAATGGCACGAAGGAAAGCGATTTTGGTCGAGAGGAGGTGGTCATTTAATTGTACCTCAATCCAGAAAAGACGACCGCTAATAGATGCAGGAGCGAATTGCTGATATAATGACCATACTAGTACTGGGAGGGGTTCCTCATGCACTCTGATGTCCTTATCAAAATCAAAAACCTATTGATTCCAAGACTAAATCCTTCCTTCCTTTCTTCTTCTTTTTGGTTCATATGCTAAAGGGACTCAAAATGGAAACAGCGATGTGGACATTGCCTTTTATTGTGAGGGGGAGTCCCTGGCCACGTATGAGACGTTTCTGCTGGCACAAGAGCTTGCCACAGAACTCAACAGGGAGGTAGACCTGGTTAATATAAGGGAAGCAAGTACGGTTTTTCAGTCGCAAATTTTCTCTAACGGTCATGTTATGTATGCCAAGGACGATGTCGTTCGGATGAGGGTCCAAATGAAGGTGATGAGTATGTATGCCAAACTGAATGAAGAACGAGAGATCATTTTAGAGGAAATAAACAAAAGAGGGACTATTTATGAAAAATGATGTGATTTTAAATAAGGTGAGTACCATTGAACGGTGCATCGATCGCGTTCAAGAGGTGTATGGAGAGAACCCAGATACCCTCGAAGACTTCACGAAGCAGGACAGCATCGTTTTGAATATCCAGCGAGCATGCGAAGCCTCGATTGACCTAGCGATGCACATCGTGGCGGAGAAACGCCTGGGCTTGCCGCAAACGAGCCGGGAAGCGTTCGACATGTTAGCATCTGCAGCTATTATTAATAAAGAGGTGGCCAAGCAATTAAAAGCGATGGTCGGATTTAGGAATATCGCTGTGCATGATGATCAAGCGATGAACCTTGAAATTTTGGAACAAATTATCACCAAACACCTAGGTGACTTTAAGGCGTACACGCAGGAGATTCTTAGTTACCCTGAATAAGTCACGGGGGAGGCATCGATGTGGTTCAGCGGGACTGATTTGGCTTTAAGGGGACAGTTACTCGGCTGTTCTTGGCTTTACCTGTCATCGTTTTAAATTGGGCGCTCTATCACAGTTTCGATTTTCAAGGATTCAAGTAGACCAGATTATGGGGAGGCGGGGCTTCTCCTTTCTTGAGAAGCTGTTTCCCTGGCATGTCTTTCATGGATGTTGGTTCTAAGTTGTGCCTAACACAAAAAAAGAGATTCGAGTTTTCCTCAAATCCCTTAATGTGTTAAAGGCAACTGCTTTAGTTTCTGGAAATACGAATCAATCACTTCCAGTTCATTATAAGGAATGTGTTGATCGTTAATCACTTGGTAACCGCCAAAGCCAAGCCCGGTAATTAGAATGAGATCTCCTTCCCTAGCAAGGGAGAGGGCTTTATGAATGCCATCTTCACGGTGTGTTTCTTTGTAGATGGTGGTGTTTGTCGGGTCACGGAAGCCGGCCACCACATCGTCAACAATGCCTTGCCGGTCATACGGGCCTGGGTGATCCACAGAAACGACAATATAGTCGGCTTTTCCTTCAGCGATTTCAGCCATCCGCGGGCGTTTCGCTGGGTCTCGAAGGCCAATGCCTGTGATCATTAAAATTAAGCGTTGGTGCGGAAGCTTGTGCACGGCCTCTAATACGAGCTCGAGCGCATCAGGCGTGTGGGCGTAATCCAATATGATTTGTTTCCCTGGGTAGTTCGACACAATCTGAAAACGGCCGTCCGCTCCTCTCAAGTCTGGAATAGCCTGGAGAATATCGGAAACAGGGTACCCTACGGATAAACAGGTAGCGACTGCTGCGAGAGCATTAGAAATGTTAAATGTGCCGAAAATTGGGGCGTGGACAAGGTAAGAATCACCCTGAACCATAAGCAGGAAACTCGTCCCTTTTTCATCCGTCTGAATCTGACTAGCCATAACATCGGC
The DNA here is from genome assembly GCF_001484965.1 of Shouchella shacheensis. Taxonomy (GTDB): domain Bacteria; phylum Bacillota; class Bacilli; order Bacillales; family Bacillaceae_D; genus Shouchella; species Shouchella shacheensis. The sequence goes on from NZ_LLYY01000007.1 coordinate 155,981, forward strand.
TTGGTGATCGATGCCGTATGTCCAAACCCTTCCTTGAAACATGTCTAAAATATCGGACGCCATGCCAGGGTCGTCCACGTTCACGACAGCTATGTTAGATTGCTGGAATAATTTTAATTTCGCCTTTTTGTAGTTTTCCATGGTCTTATGGAATTCCAAATGCTCTGAAGAGAGGTTTGTATGAATGCCGACTTTGAATTCGAGTCCGTGCAAACGCTGTTGTTCGATGGCGATAGAGGTTGCTTCCATCGCAACGGTCTCGGTCCCTTCTTCATAAAAAGAAGCAAAAATATTTTGTAGATCGGAAGATTCCGGTGTCGTTGGCGTCGTTGATTTAAAGGAGTACTGCTGCTTTCCGCTCCAAACACCAGCTGTGCCAATGACACCCGTCTGTTCGCCTAACTGGTTTAATAAAGAGCGCAAATAAGCAGTGATCGTCGTTTTACCATTTGTGCCAGTGACGCCAAATAAGTTCATCTTTTTATGTGTATGATCGTGTAGATGAGAGGCATATTCTGCCAGCGCCGTTTTGCTGTCCCTCACGAGCACAAAGGTTAATAAAGGGTAAAGGCTATGCCAATACTGAAGGGCTCTATCATTACTGCCGACGATGGTTGTCGCCCCTCTGTGAATCGCATTACCAATGAAACGATGGCCATCGTTGTTGCTTCCAGGAATGCAAATAAAGCACCCACCCTGGTTGATTTTTCTAGAATCATAGGTAAGGTGAGTAATCGTCGAATGGGTCCGGCCGTAGACGTGTTGGAAACCCAAAGGACTATCTTGATCCCAATACCATGTCCTCATGTTCTGATCGCCTCCTTTTGATCATGTGAGAAGCTACTTCGGAGGGGGTGGTTGGAATCCTCATTTTCGATGAAGCATCCGCTCTTTGTGTACCTTCGTTTTGCTCTGAACGTGCTTGTCTCACTCTGATATCGAGAAAGACTTCTATTAAAAACGCGACTCTTCTGTTTTGTATGAGAAACGTAGTTTCACTGCCTTTGCTTTAGTATGGTAACAACTGTGCCACAATGCGCTCGGTTTTACAATGGTAATTCCTTTGAAAATATGGAAGAGGCAAGGGCAGAAGCAGTCTTTCCCCGCACAGACCTGCAACATCTGTTCCACTACATAGAAGGGACGTTCTGGGTACCAGGGAATCGGTCACTTTTACGCAAAAAAGCAACTTCTTTTTATTCTATCATAGCCAAAAGCTATCGCATAGATGCTTTTGGCTGATTTCCAATACGTGACAGCGGGCGGTTCTCCGCAAACAAAGGATCGTGCTCAGGGAGAGGGACTTGCTTGCCTAGTAAAGACCAAGCAAAGCAATGGAACACGTGTCATCTTGCTGTCCCTCATACATTGCCTCCTTTTCTTCCTATCTTAACGCAAGATAGGCAATTCTTATTATTTTCTAGACCTCTTAAATAAATCTTTAAAAAATGATTGACTTCATCTTGTATTATTGTATACTTGTCATACAACATTTATGGCAACGCTTACAGTTGTGAAAGGAAGGTGAGAAGTTTGGTTTCAATTATTGATTTAACCATTGATCTAGGTCTTGTTTCCATTTTGCTTTTAATGGGCGTCTTGCTCAGGGCGAAGTTTAAAATTGTTCAACGATTTTTTATTCCTGCTAGCATGATCGCCGGATTTGCGGGCTTGTTTCTTGGGCCTAATGGGCTGGCGGTGCTTCCTTTTTCAGAAGCGATTTCCTCCTATCCAACCATTTTAATTGCTGTTATCTTTGGAGCGATTCCCATAGGTGCAGCGCAAGTGGACTGGAAGAAGACGTTCAGCCGTGTACGGAATATGTGGCTTTACTCCATGTTACTAACCGTGCTGATGTGGGGCGGAGGCGTGATGATTGCCTTCTGGTTGTTAGGGATCGTTTGGGAGCTAAATCCTGGTTTTGGGCTCGTGATGGGCGCCGGTTTCCTTGGAGGACACGGGACGGTCGCGGCACTTGCGGAATCCATGGCGCATTACGGCTGGGCTGAGTATGTTGACTTAGGCTATACTTCAGCGACTGTGGGGCTGCTCACAGCGATCATTGGCGGTCTTATCATTATTAAGAAGTCAGCGAGAAAGAACCAGACGAGCTTTATTTCGGACTTTGAAGACCTTCCTCCATCCATGCGATCGGGACTGATTCAGAAAGAAGAGCGCGAGGCTAATGGAGAAGTGACCGTTTCCACGAGCACCATTGATCCACTGATCTTTCACTTGGCGGTGATTGGGGTTGTTGTTCTCGTCAGTTACTTTATCCAAAGCACCATGCAGGGATGGTTTCCGCAAATTAGCGTTCCGCTCTTGAGCTTGGCCTTTATTATCGGCTTGCTTTTGCAGAAAGTACTGAAGCTCATGAAGGCGAATGACTATATCGACCGTAGAACCATCGACAATATTAGTGGCACGGCCACGGACTTAACGGTTGTGTTTGGTATTGCCTCGATCAATATGGCGGTGGTCGCCAGTTACATCGTACCCCTCATTGCGTTGTTTGTATTTGGAATTCTCTGGGCCTATGCGATTTTTCATTTTATCGCCCCTCGTGTCTTTCACGACAACTGGTTTGAAAATGGGGTGTTTGGCTGGGGGTGGAGCACAGGGACTGTGGCCATGGGAATTGCCCTGCTGCGTATTGTGGATCCCAAATCCAAAAGCACGACGCTGGATGATTATTCCCTCGGGTATATGGGGATGGTGCCCGTTGAAGTTGTCATTATTACGTTCAGTCCAATGTTGATTATGACAGGTTTTGGTTCTGTATATATCACGGTCTTGTTAGGGGCTGGCGCGTTACTGTTGTTCATCGCTGCAAAAAGCGGCTGGCTTGTCAAAGGCAAGGAAGTGAAAGCGCGCAGACAAGCATCCTAAATTACGTAAAGGAGTCGGTTCGTTGAAAATAGAGAGAAAAAAAGTTTCCATGCAGGTATTTGACCAGATTAAGAAAATGATTAAAGAAGAAAAGCTTAAGCCAGGGGATCGGCTGCCGCCGGAAAGTCATTTCACGGAATTATTTGGGGTGAGCAGAACGCCTATCCGGGAAGCTTTAAGTGTGCTTGAAGCAAGCGGTCTTATTGCATCGAAGCAGGGTGGGGGAAGTGTCATCCAGTCCATTCAAGCATCAAATTTAATGGAAGAAATGCATTTCGAATTTCTTGACCCTCAGGATGTGATTCACTTGCTCGAAACACGAATCGTTCTCGAATCTGGCGCTGCTTATTATGCAGCTGATCGGCGCTCGGAAGAAGATCTTATCGCCATTATGAAGGCGTATCAGGGTGTCATTGCCCAGCAAACACAAGGAGAAGTCGGTCATAAGGAGGACGTTGCCTTTCATCAGAGTATTGTTAAAGCAGCCCATAATCCAGTGTTGGAACAGTCGATGCAGAGCGTATCTACGCTATATGAGAAAGCGGTGGAATACTCGCTCGCAAAGAATATCGGCTGGGAAGAAAAGCGTACACAAGTTCACAGTGAGCATGAGTCCATCATGCATTTCATTGAAAACAAGCGGCCGGATGATGCCTTTACTGCCATGAAGAATCATTTAATGAATGCCAAACGCAAGCTTGAGAATCGAAACACCCTATAACCCAAAGGAGATGGAAGATTATGATCGAAAAGAAACGATCTTTTTATAGTGAAGGCTGTTTGTTGCAGGGGACGCTTTACCTTCCGGACGATGCATCAGCGGAAAGGCCAAAACCGGCCATCATTCCGAATTCAGGCTACCAAGGATTTAATGAATTCTATCCAAAGATGTTTGCCAAGAAGCTTACAGAGGCGGGGTACGTCTGCCTTGGGTTTGATTATCGTGGTTTTGCAGACAGTGAAGGTGAAAAAGGAAAAGTCTTGATTGAGCAGCAGGTGGAAGACATTCACAATGCTGTGACGTTCCTTCAACTACAAGAAGAAGTGGACCATAAGAAAATCGGCTTGCTCGGCTGGGGAATGGGAGCTGCCAATGTGCTCCTTGCGACAGAACGAAACGAGAATGTATCGGCTGTAGCTGCGCTGAATGGCTTTTACAATGGAGAGCGCTGGTTGAAGTCCATCCATAGCTATCAGGAATGGATGCAGATTCTTGAGGACGTCAAAGCCGATCGGATCCAACGGGTGGTGGAGGGGGGATCTCGTCTTGCAGACACATTTCTCCATTATCCTCTTGATCCTGCAACGAGTAGCTATGTTGAAAAAGAACTGGCTTCTGTCTATGGGTTTGGCCACCAGACGCGCGTTCAGTTCACAGAGTCGATCATCAATCTGAATGTCGAGAAGGTTGTCAACCACATTTCGCCAACACCAATCTTTATTGGTCATGGGGTTGACAATCTGCTTCATCCGTATGAGGAGGGCCTTTCCGTCTATGAAGCAGCGGCATCGCCAAAGACCTTCTATACGATTGAAGGAAAGCACAACGACTTTATGTATAGCGATCATCCAGAATTTGTCGAGCTCTCGAAGCAGCTTTGTGCCTTTTATGAAGAAGCGTTTAGCCAAAACCAAAATGCTCCACGGAAGGTGTCCGTCCGGTGAGCAAACAGTGGAACCCTCTTTTAAAAGATGCAATTGAACTTCATGCTCACTCGGCGCCAAGTATTTTCCCGCGCAGACAAACGGACGGGGAATTGCTCAAAGATGTGTCCCACTCACAAATGGGTGGGATCGTCATTAAAGCACATGAAGGGGCCTCTTACGACCGTGCGACGCTGCTTCGAGAACAATACCCGCACCTCCAGGTCCACGGCGGCTTAGTGTGCAACTTATTTACGGGCGGGGTAACGGCCGTGTCTGTTGATATGGCGCTAAGGATGGGCGCCTCCATCATTTGGATGCCTACGCTTTCTGCCAAGCAGCACCAGCGTTATTTTGCCGCTCATTCCAAGCCGAATATCTTCAATAGCGAAGAAGCGTTGGACGACACGTATGAAGGCTTAACGGTTGTAGAAAATGGGCGAGTCAAAGATGAAGTGAAACGAGTGCTTGAGCTCATTGCCAAACACGACGCTGTGCTCGCCACGGGTCATTTGGAAGCGAAGGAAGTGCTCGTTTTAGTGGAAGAGGCGAAAAAGCTCGGCGTCGAACGCATTCTCATCCAACACGCCGACTTAGGAATTGCTCCTTTAACATTGGAAGAGCAGAGACATCTCGCATCACGCGGGTGCCTGATTGAGAAATGCTATCTGGCCTGTAGTGATGATTTCAATGATCTGACCATCACAGACATGGCAAACTCAATACGAGGGTTGGGTGCCGAGCATTGTGCATTGGTCACAGACTATGGCCAAGCGCATCACATGCCGGTAGTAGAGGCCCTGCAATCATTTATTGAAAAACTTTTGAACGAAGGCATGACAGAGGCAGAGGTTCAACAAATGGTGGTACACAACCCTCGAAGACTTTTAGTAAAGTAGAGGGAGATGACGATGGAAAAGGATTGGGTGCAAGAATTAACGATGATCTTAGGGGAAGCGAAAGTTCAGACGAGCGTCGCCGATGTGCACAGCTATAGTTTTGACGGATCGTTTGGCGAATATGTGCCCGAAGCAGTGGTTCATGTCTCGAGCACAGAAGATGTGTGCCAGGTGATGAAGGTAGCGAATGCCTATAAAGTGCCTGTCACACCAAGGGGGCAGGGGACTTGCTTAAGCGGCGGTCCCCTTCCTGTCCATGGCGGCATCGTTCTCGATACGAGCCAATGGCCTTCCAGCGTGGAGATCTTTCCTGATGACTTAATCGCTCGCGTCTCTCCAGGAACGTTGACGTCCACCATTCATGAGGCCGCCGCCCAGCATGGATTGATGTATCCGCCAGATCCAAGCAGTGCCCACGTCTCCACCATTGGAGGCAATCTTGCTGAGAATTCCGGCGGCCCCAGAGGGTTGAAGTACGGCGTGACGAAGGACTACGTGCTTGGTCTTGAGGTGGTCACACCTGAAGGGGAAGTGATGCGGACGGGAGGAAAGACGATTAAGAACGTTACGGGCATTGACTTAACGAAGCTGATTGTCGGTTCAGAGGGAATTCTAGGCGTGATTACAGAGGCGACGCTGAAACTGGTCCCCGCTCCTCCAGCTCTCCAAACGATGATGGCCGCTTTTGACAGCATGAGAGCCGCCGGAGAAGCGATATCGAAGACGCTTGTCTCCGAGATTCTTCCGTCGAAAATGGAGTTCATTGACAAAGCCTGTGCGCGGGCAGTTGAGAACTATCAACCGTCGGGCCTGCCGATAGACGCGGAAGCCATCTTGATTATTGAGCTCGACGGACACCCCGCTGCGATTCAAGAAGAGGCAGAGAAAGTGGAACGGGTGATGATGGAGCTAGGGGCAAAAATGGTGATCATGCCCCAGAGTGCAGCGGAAGCCGCTGAAATTTGGAAGGCGAGGAAGCTTGTCTCTCCGGCCATCGCGAAAATTAAGCCGACCAAAGTGAGTGAGGATGCGACTGTTCCACGAAGCAAGATTCCAGAGATGATGGAAAAGCTTGCGGCCATCCGTGAAAACTACGGCATTGAGCTCGTCGTATTTGGTCATGCGGGGGACGGGAATCTACATCCTAACATTTTATGTGACAAGCGTGATAAAGAGGAGATGCAGCGAGTTGAGCTTGCGGTTGCGGAGATTTTTCAGGCGGCAATTGACCTTGGAGGAACGCTTTCAGGCGAACACGGCATTGGCACGATGAAATCACCTTTTCTGGAGGATGAAATCGGTCTAACAGGAGTGGATATGATGAAACGAATCAAGCAAGCCTGGGATCCGAACGGCATTATGAACCCGGGAAAAGTATTCGCCGAGGAAGGGCAAAGGCTGGTTCTGACCCATGACTGAGCAGATTAGTTTAAAAGAGTTGATGAATTACGAGAAGACGTTTGACTGCGTTCAATGTGGGTATTGTCTGCCTGCCTGTCCGACGTACGAAACGATGGCCTCCGAGAAGCATTCCCCGAGGGGACGCATTCAGCTAATGAAGCTGGCCGCAGAGGAAAAAATTACACTGGACGACATGGAAGACTCTATCAATAAGTGCCTGGGTTGTATGGCTTGTACCACCGTCTGCCCAACCAATGTTCAATACGGAAGTCTACTCGAAGGGGCGAAACATGCCATAGAATCGAGCAAATCAAAGTCTGGCGTTCAGAAAAAAACGGAGAAACTTTTATTCGACACGCTTATACCTTCCACCAAAGGCATGAATGCGCTTGGAAACGCCACATGGCTTTATCAAGCGACCGGCTTGCAAAAGATGGCGCAGAAACTCAAACTTACTTCGATCGCCCCTCTTCACCTCGGGCAATTCGAGCGCGTCCTGCCGCCGATGCCGACGCCAAAAGAGCGGAAAGCAAGAGTCAGCTTTATGCAGGCGCAGCAAGAAGAGAAAATGAAGGTAGCCTTTTTCACTGGCTGCATCATGGACAGCCTATTTTTCACGATTAATGAGCAGTCGATGGAGTTGCTCACAAGAGCGGGGGCCACGGTCGTTGTGCCAGAATCACAAACATGCTGTGGCGCGTTGCACGCCCATGCGGGAAGGCACGAGCAGGCCATCGTGCGCGCGAAGCAAAACATTGAAATGCTTGAGAACGAAGAGGTTGTCTACATCGTGAACAATGCAGGAGGCTGCGGCGCGCAGATGGTTCAATACGACAAACTATTTGAGGAAGGGTCGGACTGGCATCGCCGCGCTCTCCAATTTGTAGAGAAGGTTAGAGACATTACGCAGGTACTCGTGGAGCTTGACGGGCTGGACTACACAACATCCCTCCAGCAAACGGTGACGTATCAGCCTTCCTGCCATATGAGCAATGTGCAGCGGGTGGTGGATGAACCAAAGGCGTTAATGAAACAAATCCCCGGCCTGCGCCTACAAGAAATGCAGGATCCTCATTTCTGCTGCGGCTCGGCTGGCATCTACAACATTGTCCAATACGACGAATCGATGAAGATCCTTGATCGGAAAATGAGCGATGTCAAAGAAACGGAGTCATCCGCAATTGTTACGACAAACCCTGGCTGTCTTCTGCAAATGAAACTAGGAGCAGAGCGGGAGGGAACGGGGCAGCGAGGGATCCACCTTGTCGAGCTCTTAATGGAAGCGGACCCTCAGCCGAAGAAGGCAAAGCAGGAGAGCCTATGATGCTTCGCTTGCCGACACCTTCAAGTAGAAGACTGTCGGCGAGCTTTTTTGTTAGTTATTCAACTTTCGGACACGAAAAGTGCACCTCACCCACTGGTATAAGGGAATTAGGTGCAGCTATTCTCAATAGGATCGAGCTTCAATCCGACAAGAGGAGCGCTCATTCGGACAGGAAGGAGCTTCAATCCGACAAGAGGAGCGCTCATTCGGATAGGAGGGAGCTTCAATCCGACAGGAGAAGCGCTCATTCGGACAGGAGGGAGCCTCATTCCGACAGGAGAAGCGCTCATTCGGACAGGATCGAGCTTCAATCCGACAAGAGGAGCGCTCATTCGGACAGGAGGGAGCTTCAATCCGACAAGAGGAGCGCTCATTCGGACAGGAGGGAGCTTCAATCCGACAGGAGAAGCGCTCATCCGGACAGGAGGGAGCTTCAATCCGACAGGAGAAGCGCTCATCCGGACAGGAGGGAGCTTCAATCCGACAGGAGAAGCGTTCAATCGGACAGGAGGGAGCCTCATTCCGACAGGAGAAGTGCTCATCCCAGGAGACGCAACAATCCCCAGGGCTCTCTCCAACCAGCGAGCAACAGGGAATCCACTGTATTTTCAACTCCGAAAGTTGAGTTAGTTAACTCAACGTGTAAAGGGGATCAGTGGGCCACCTGTCGGGTTCAGCCTCCCTTTATAGTTGAAGACTTTTCCCTCTATTTCGCCTTGTTTACGAACGCTACTTTTTGCATCAAGCGGCTTTAATTAAACGTTTGATTAAACCATGGGTTTGGGTTCATTAGGATTTAATTGCGCTAAGGAGCAAAGGATAAATGCAATGTGCTCGGACGTACGAGAACGCATAGTGTACTTTGCGAAATGAGGCCGAGACAAAAGGGTGAGCAACGGATGCTCACCCCTGGGGGCAAGAGCCCTTCCACGAGGAAGTGGGGCACCTTGCCAAGGCGACGTGTAGACGCACACGATGATATAGTTTTTTTCGTTCTTGTCAGGGAGGAGAGTTGCGCAGTTGTTAAGGACTGCCGTCTCGAAGACGGCAGCCTTTCAACATCATAGGCAGCGAGCGTCCATCACCGGCCGTGAACCCACTCGCGCCACCCCTGTTCGACCACCCTACAGAAAGAAGGTATCGCCACGGCGATAAACTTCCATAAGAACCCGTCTTGGCCTTGTAATGCAAGATGGCTATAACGAACAAGATAGTCCTATTGTGCGATGAACTGGTAGCGGTGTCAAGAGCCAGAGAGGGAGTGGAGCATGCCACTTTATCCTGAGCCTGCTTTTAAAACGTACACAGAAAATAAGCCCTCCTTGGCCGTGTAGGCATTCAGAAGAGAAAAGGGTTTAAAAACCAAACAGAAGTGGTATAAGGATAGTGAGAAAGGGGCTTCTCTCGTGGCTGAATCACAAGAGAAGCCAACCTACATTTTAATGAAGGAGAATAAATAATGGCAGACAAAATGACATTTCAAGTCAACAGTACCTCAGAAGGCATGAGAACGGATATAGAAGCGGGGCAACACAAAATCGCCATTGATGAGCCGGAAAACATGGGTGGGAAAGACAGTGCAACAGATCCCTTGTCTACGCTCCTTGGTTCCCTGGCAGGATGTGAAAATGTCATCGCCAACCTTGTCGCAAAAGACATCCATTTTGACCTCCAAGGCATTTCCTTTGATATCAAAGGTGAGCTTGATCCAAGAGGGTTAATGGGCGATCCTGATGTTCGTCCTTACTTTCAAAAAGTAAGCATCGAAGCCAACGTTCAAACAAGTGAAACCGAGGAGCGCATTCAAGAACTGCAAGAGAAAACAGATCAGCGGTGTCCGGTATATACCACCTTAGAAGCTGCGGGCGTGGAACTACACGCAAATTGGCGTAAAGCCTAGCATTAAACGACGGAAATTATTACTCAATTTGCTGAATCGAACGTCGGGGCAAGAGAGGGAACTTTGAGGCAACGCGCCGGACCCTTGGGGCAAAGCACCGAAATTTCGGGACAAAAGAGCGATCTCTTTTGAACGTAAGAGTCGCCGGAGGTACTAGGCATAGGGTAAGAGGTTAAGAGCATCTTCCGCATATGGGGAGATGCTCTTTTCTTGATGAGCTCTGCCTAGAGAAGCTCAATACGAAAGGGTTTGCGCATTGCCTCTCCTCTGGAAAAGGTAAATTAACGAATGTCTTTTGAAAGCCGATGGACTCAATTCGCCTTGTTGTTTGACTTATCCTGTCTTTGAGGAGGCGCGTTGCCCCAATGAAGCCAGGGAAGAGATGGCGAGCCCCCGCCTTTAAGGTCGAACGAAAAGAGACACCTAGCTAAAGGTGCCCCTTTCGTGCGAGCACGAAAACTGTTTAAAGACGTTGCCCGCCATTTAAGTTCGATACATAGAGACCGTTAAGCGTTTCAACTCAGACGCCTTCTTCCTCCTGAAAATCTCGTTTCGCAAGTTCTAGTTCATAGACGTACAAGGCATTGGCATCATCCTTAATACGTTCCAGATACTCAATGTGCGTATCAAACATCGCTTCTTCCTCCACTTGTTCATCCAGGAACCAATTCAGAAAGGAGAGGGTCTGGTGTTCTCTTTCTTCCCAAGCTAGGTCTGAGAGCGCGTAGAAGTTTTTTGTTACCTGCTTTTCCTGCTCAAGTCCAGCTTTAAAAGTCGCCAGCAGACTCTCATAGTCACTGTAAGGCTGAGTGATCGCGCCAAAAACCGCTTTATGGCCACGGTCATTTAAAAAATTGTAGATCTTCATGCCATGATACCGTTCTTCTTTGGCCTGCTGAACGTAGAAATTGGCGAAGCCGTTGTAGCTTTTATCATTGCAATAAGCGGCCATGGCCATGTATTCATGAGCGGCTTGAAACTCGTGATTCATTTGATCGTTCAGTGCGTCGGCAATTTTTTTGGATAACATTGGTATCCTCCTTTTTCTTCATTAGGGTTCTATACCCTCATTTTTCGTTCTCTAACCTTGATTATTGGCAAAGGAATGAATGGAGGCTTCGCTCTTGCGATGGCAGAAAAGGGCGCTTTACAAAGAAAATGATAAAGAGCCCCCAGTCCTAAATTCTATCTTTCCCCGAGTGCGATTCGGGAGCTTTTTAAATGGCAGGCAATTTGGATCCTCAAGGCATCTTCACTGTCATTTAAGTCTATATCCAGTAGTTTTTCAATTAAATGCATGCGCTGATAAAAGGTATTGATATGAATATGGAGCCGCTTCGCTGTTTTTCCCGGTGATCTGTTTGTCTCCATATAGGTGAATAGAGTTTTTTCTAGTTCCGGATGCCGGCTGTTTCCTGTCGTGATTGGAGCGAGGGTTTCTTGAATAAACTGTTCAATGTCCTCTGCCGGCTGATGAAGAAACAGCCGGTTCAGACCAATTTCTTCATAACGGATCACATCCAGACTGTTACGGCTCGCCAAATAGGAAATTGTCCGATTCGCCTCTTCATCACACTTGCCGATCGATCCCAGTCCCTTATAGACACTGCTCAACCCGCCACGGAACAAGACGCCGTCCCTGCTCTCCTCTTCGCTGGAGATGCCCACAAGCTTTTCCTTAATTGCTTGAACCTCTTCTACATGGGATAGAGACAGAAGCATGTTTATTTTATTATAAAATCCATACACCAACTGATCCCTGTCCCCCAGTGCTTTGCTGATTCGAGTGGCCAGCCGGTGAACTTGGATATCCAGATATTGAAGGTCCACCATCGACTGGGGAATTTCCAGGACAACGATGATCCAGAACCCCGCCGTATCCAGATGCAACTCTCGGCCGCGTTTTAACAAGACATTCCTATCATCAGAAGCCAGTAATTCCTGAAACTGCTCATAGATCCTGCGATGATAAATTTTAGTAGCCGTCTGCCGGTTGACCATTTCCAGTGCCAATACGGTACTGCCCTGTTCAATCGTAATTCTGTCAAATTCCGAAATCGGCTCTTCCAGCGGGATGAACAGACAGCCGAGAAATACCGTTCCATTATAGATCGGATAAACGAAGTAGCTTTCGGTTTCCTCCATAAGGACATCCACATAAAAATCCCCGCGACGTTTTGAAAATAAAGAAGTTACTTCAAATATGCTGAAAGTGGTGCCGCTGTTTTCACTCGTTGTATAGAAGGAATTCTCCAAGCCATTGAAGAATAGAATTTCCCTTTCCATTATGGTTTTCATGCCATCAATCAGCAAGGTGATCCCCCTATTTTTTAGGGAAAGCATCGTGAGTGTATGATGTACTTCTTGTCTTTTCTGAAGCTGGATATTTTTCTCCTCCAATTGCCTGCTCAGACTCGTAATTTGTTTCAGCCGATGTTTGGTTTCCGTATGATATTGTGCATTTTCAATAGCAATGGCCGCCTGTGTAGCGAAGGCCTCAAGCAACTTGACATCCTCTTCGTCCAACTTTTTCTTCATCTCCCGTTGATGTATAATCATCACACCAATGCGCTTTTCATCGATAGATACCGGCACACAGATCGCCCCTTCCACTCCATCGGAGGCCTCATGTATACGGGAGAAATTTTCAGGTAATACATGATTTGCCCGCATCCCGGCAACAATAGCATCGTAGGAATTATAAATTCTCCCTTTTCCATCTTCAAACACCTTCCCGGTAATTGATTCACCAACTTTTGTCTCGAAGTTGTAGATGTTATCGTTGAATCCTACCGGGGCTTTTGGGATAAGTTTTTGTTTCACTGGATTGTAAAGCATTAAATAACCCGCATCTGCGGATGGAATGACTTTGAGCGCGTGGCGGATGATGGTTTTTAACACAGCATTCAACTCAAGACTTGAGGTGATGGAATGCATGCTTTCAATGAGAATGTTCTGTTCCTGCTTTTTCATTTCCACTCTGGATTCAAGGACGAGCGCATGCAAACTATAATACAGATGCTTCATAACTGAATCATCCACCGAACCCTTCAAATGAAACATACGCAGGACAATACTGCTCTTTTCCGGATAGTAAAAATGAAGCTCCAAATCATTTGCGCGTGCGGCTGTGTAATAACCTGGCACCTCCCACATCCATTCAGGGGGGTGCTTCCTTTTTCCTTGGCCTTCTAGCAATTCCTCTGACCCACTATTCGAATCACACCTCCAAATCTGATAGGTGATTTCACCGAACGTCTTTTCCAAATAATCGGCAAGGTAGTCTCGTAACTCCATGCTTTCCCTCCCAATGTAGAAACATCTATATATAAGACAAAAAATACATAGGAACATCCATTGTTAAGCGCTTTCTTTCAAGTGTATAATACATCTAATTATTTGAAAAGTCATTCCAATGAAGAAAAGGGGCGAACGTATGCAACAAGCAATGGAACTTGCGAACGGCAATATTTTATGGATATTTGCTTCACTCGTCATCGGCATTGTTATTTTTCAAAGCATTAAATTCATTCAGCTTTCGGTAAAAGCAAGCGGGGATGCCGGAATGACCAAAACCGAGGTGAACAGTGCATTAAAAACGGGTGCGATCGCAGCCATTGGCCCGTCCTTTGCGATTGTCATTGTCGCCATTTCACTCATTGCCTTTCTCGGGGATCCGCTCACCTTGATGCGGATTGGTGTGATCGGATCCGCACCGATAGAATCTGTCGGTGCAAGCTTTGGAGCTGAAGCAGCTGGCTCCAGTCTTGGCGGGGAAAATTTCAGTCAAACTGTATTCACTGCGATTGTCTGGACATTATGTCTCGGTGGAATGGGGTGGCTGTTATTTACTGCTTTGGCTACCAAATCCCTTGGTAGAATAGAAAAGAAACTGACAAGCAAAGGGCCCAAAAGCAAGCAAATGATGAGCATGGTTGCAACGGCTGCAATGGTTGCTGCATTCGGAAATCTGGCAAGTGCGGAAATGATAAAGGGGCTTGCATTCGTCGTTGTCGCTCTTACTGCAAGCGCGACAATGGTTATCGCTAGTAAAATGGCTGATAAGCATCAGATCCTATGGCTGCGTGAGTGGTCTCTCGGCCTCGCCATACTGGTCAGCTTATGTGTCGGCTATTTCGTTATCTAAAATCGAGGAGGACATCCAATGAACGGTGATCATGCAAAACAAACGACCGTAATCAATGACAAGCCAGAAAACATTAAGGGATCCTTATCCATGGATGCTTACCATGATAAAGCACACTTTTGGGGAAGGTTGACATTATGGAGCGTCATCGCCCTGACATTAATCCTTCCTCTATATCTTTCTTTCGGTCTCGGACTTCACCCCGGATGGAGTGTTATATTAAGCGCATTTACCGCATATGCCGGCGTGATCGCGGTTGTCTGGTTTTTGGAACCGGTCATGTATTTTCCTATTCTTGGCGTTTCCGGCACGTATATCAGTTTTCTAAACGGAAACATTGGGAATATGTGTCTGCCTGCGGCAGCTTCAGCCCAGCATGCGGTCGGGGCAGAACCTGGGACCATAAAAGGAGAGCTCACAGCCACACTTGGAATCGGTGCAGCCTCCCTAGTAAATAAGATCATTCTTATCCCGATCATTCTCGGCGGATCTGTCGTTATTTCCATCATACCTGAGAATATCCAAAGCGTATTTCCATTGATTTTGCCAGCTATTTTTGGAGCTGTACTGGCACAATTTGCGCTAAAAAGACCGATTTTCGGCGTTGTTGCTCTTACGATCGGGCTGATCATCAACCTTACGGCGCTGCCTCTATACTTAAAAAGTTTATTTTGTATCGTGCTAACGGTCTTTATCTGTCTTCAGCTTGAAAAACGAAAGGAAAGAAAGCAGGCATCATAACAAGGAGTGAAAGCAAATGAATAAAGCAGCAATCATCGAATGGATTGAACAGCATAAACAAACCTTTACCGCCATGGCTCAGGATATTTGGGACCATCCGCAGATTGCTTATGAAGAACAGTATGCGAGTGAACGGCAGAGAACAGCCTTGAAAGAAGGCGGGTTCCGCATCACCCACCCGGTAGGAGACATCGACACGGCTTTTATTGCAGAATATGGACAGGGGAAGCCGGTGATCGGCATCCTTGGCGAATTTGATGCCCTCCCCGGTCTCTCTCAAAAAAACAGTCCGGTGAAAGAAGAAATTGTCAAAAATGGTCCCGGACATGGCTGTGGACACAATCTTCTGGGGACGGCAGGTGTCGAAGCGGTGATGGCCGTGAAGGAAATGATGGACAGAGGAGAGGTTGAGGGGACCATTCGCTATTATGGCTGCCCAGCAGAGGAAGTGTTGTCCGGAAAGACGTATATGGCCAAGGCTGGTGTCTTTGACGATCTCGATAGTGCGCTAACTTGGCATCCGATGACATCCAATGCTGTCATGTACAAACGCATGCAGTCAATGGTTTCGATTAAATTCTATTTCACAGGAAAGCCGGCTCATGCAGCCGCATCCCCGGAAGCCGGAAGAAGTGCGCTCGACAGTGTGGAACTCATGAATATTGGCGCAAACTATCTGCGGGAACATGTTCCCGACGGCACACGTATCCATTACACGATTACAGATGGGGGACGTGCGCCAAACATTGTTCCGGAAACAGCCTCCGTCTGGTACTTTCTCCGAGCACGTTCAAAAGAAGAAGTGGAAGAAATTCTGCTTAGGTTAAAAAATATTGCTAAAGGCGCGGCATTGATGAATGAAACGGACGTAGAGTCCGAGATCTTGGCATTCGCCTATGATACCTTGCCCAATGATCCACTGAATGAACTAATGTATAAAAATATGCAGGAAAGCAACCCGCTTACCTATACAGACGAGGAAGAGGCATTCGCCCAACAGCTCGCACAGTCTCTGCCTACCTCCGGAAAAACAATGGAGGAACTACTGCCAACAGCTGTTACCTTCGCCCCTTATCAAGCCGATGCATCCATTCCGGGTTCGACGGATGTTGGGGATGTGAGCTGGGTGGTTCCGACAGGTATGGTTTCGACAGCATGTGCACCAGTAGGAACCGCCTTGCACTCTTGGCAGGCGACCGCTTCATTTGGAACTCAGCTCGGGTATAAGGGCATGCATCTTGCGGCGAGCACGATGGCGCTTTCTGCCTATGACCTGCTTTTAAATAAAGACAATATTCTTGAACAGGCAAAAGAAACCTTCGATCATCTTCGTGGTGGAAAGGTTTATGAACCAGGAATTTAGAGAACGGAGCTAGGAATCAGCTAAGCGTAGTTTAAATATAGATACCCGCAGCGTTGAGGAGCGTTGCGGGTGGCAGGTCTTGCCCTGAATAAATGGGTGAGAAAAAACCGCAGTGGAAGGTGGACTGCGGTTTTTTCCTATGGATCGATGTGACAAAGATGCCCTGCCGAGGGTCAATGCTCACCCTATATTTTTCTGGAAATCATTTGACAACGCTTACACCGTGTATTACTCTTTTTTACATCACTTAAATATAACGTTTGACGATAAAGTGTTATTTGTTAGGAGGGCTGGTTATGAAACCGACAATCAATGAAAACGAGCTTCACCATCAGCACAAAGAACAGATCTTCCATGTCATGAAGCAGGAGCCGTATGCTCAATTTTTAGGGATTCAGCTAGTGGAGATCGGGGAAGGGAGAGCCGTTGCAGAATTAGATGTAGCGAATCATATGTTAAATTCGCACGGAACGGTTCACGGGGCTGTGACATTCGCGATTGCTGATTATGTGTTTGCTGTGGCATGCAATTCGTATGGAAAGACGTCCGTCGGTCTCTCAACAACGATTAACTTTATGGCGGCGGGAAAGAAAGGGGCTCGCCTTGTGGCAACGGCGACTGAAGAAAAGAAGAATTACAAGACGGCCTGGTACAAAATAAACGTTGAAAGTGATGACGAATTAATCGCTTCAATGGAGGCAGTAGCCTACCGAAAAGATCATTATTTCGTGCCGATCGAGCGATAGACAAATTTTCTACGATACCCGTTGACAGCGGTTTCATATGGTGTTATTTTATAATTATATCACGTGTAAAAAACGTTAGTATTTAAATTGTTATTATTCAACAAGCGAATAGATGAAAAAGCAGAAGGAGATGGTACCGATGTTCAATCCTGAAGTGGAAGCAGCGAGCCGCACGGAAATCGAGGAACGTCAACGTACACGTCTTCAAACGACAGTGAGAACGGTTTATGAAAAGGTTCCGTTCTACCGAAATAAATTTGCGGAAGAGGGAACCTTTCCTGAAGACATCGTCGACATCTCTGACATCACGAAGCTCCCTTTCACAAAAAAGCAGGACTTACGTGATCAGTATCCATTTGGATTGTTTGCTGTTCCCACTGAGGATGTTGTTCGGATTCACGGGTCCTCTGGAACGAGCGGAAAGCCGACGGTTGTTGGCTATACGAAAAATGATTTGAAAGCTTGGGCAACGATTGTTGCACGGGCGATCGTAGCTGCTGGGGGCACGAAATCAGACATTCTACATAATGCCTATGGCTACGGGCTATTCACCGGCGGGCTAGGCATCCATTGTGGAGCGGAGGAATTGGGGGCGGCTACCGTACCGGTCTCAGGTGGAAATACGGAAAGACAGATTACATTAATCCAAGATTTTAAACCAAAAGGCATTTGCGGCACACCTTCCTATATCCTCAATGTGGCAGAGAAGATGGAGGATATGGGGATTGACACGAGAGAGCTCGGCTTAAAGTATGGGATTTTTGGGGCTGAACCTTGGTCTGAGGGGATGCGCAAAACGCTTGAAGAAAAGCTGAATTTGAAAGCGGTCGATATTTACGGGCTGAGTGAAATCATGGGACCTGGGGTGTCGATTGAGTGTCATGAGGCGCAGGATGGACTACATATTGCCGACGACCATTTTCTTGTGGAGGTGATTGATCCAAAGACGCTTGAGCCTGTAGCTGAGGGCGAAGATGGAGAGCTTGTGTTTACCAGTTTAACAAAGGAAGCGTTGCCAATCATTCGCTACCGTACTGGGGATATTGCCTCGATTACTCGAGAGCGCTGCCAGTGCGGCAGGACGACGACACGGATGTCTCGCGTTAAAGGCAGAACCGACGACATGATGATTTTGCGAGGGGTGAATGTCTTTCCTTCTGAAATGGAACGGGTCCTATTAGAAATAAAGGGATTGGTTCCTCACTACCAAATTCATCGTGTGATGAACGGGACCATGGAAGGTGTCAGGCTGCATGTTGAGATTGGCAAGCGTTTATATAAAGAAGTTGGATCGGATCTCAAACACGACCTCGTCAAGCAGCTCAAGAAGGAGATCCAGCAACAGATCAAATCCGCGTGCCTTGTCTCCATTGAGACGGTGATTCAGGAGCCGAATTCCATCCCGCGTTCAGAAGGGAAAGCGATTCGCATTGTCGACGCAAGAAAAGTTGATTCCGTCGGTGTGTAAGAGAAAAAGAGAAGGAGTGGTTGGATGAGCGATCAACCGCATGTGTTTGATGTCACGATTATTGGTGGAGGACCGGTCGGATTGTTTACCGCCTTTTACGGTGGGATGCGGCAAATGTCGGTGAAGATTATTGAAAGCCTTCCCCAGTTAGGTGGACAGTTATCCGCTCTCTATCCGGAGAAATTCATTTACGATGTGGCGGGTTTTCCGAAGGTGCCCGCCCAGGAATTAGTCGATCAGCTGACGGCGCAAATGAGACAGTTTGAGGCGACGGTTTGCTTAGAGGAAGAAGTTATGGAAGTAGAAAAACAATTGGGTGGGATGTTCAAGCTTACGACAAACGCCGCCACTCATTGGACGAAAACGATCATTATCACCGCCGGAAATGGGGCGTTTCAGCCACGGAAAATGAAGCTGGAGTCGGAGAAACAGTTCGCAGAGACCAACATCCATTACTTTGTGAATGACCTGCATCAGTTTGTTGGAAAGGACATCGCCGTCTTTGGCGGCGGGGATTCAGCTGTGGACTGGGCGTTGATGCTTGAACCGATTGCCAAAAGTGTAAAGATTGTTCACCGAAGGGATGCTTTCCGCGCCCATGAACATAGCGTTGAGAAACTAAAAAACTCCTCCGTAGAAGTGTTGACTCCTTACGCACCGACCGAATTGCTCGGAGAACATCAAGTAGAGCAAGTCGTGCTTGAGAAAGTCAAAGCGGAGGAAAAAAGAGTGGTCGATGTGGATGCGGTTCTCGTGAACTACGGGTTTATCTCAACACTGGGCCCGATTAAAGACTGGAGCCTAGAAATAGAAAAGAACTCGATCGTTGTGAATTCGAGAATGGAAACGAACATTGAAGGCATCTACGCAGCAGGAGATATTTGTACGTATGATGGCAAAGTCAAACTCATTGCGAGCGGCTTTGGAGAGGCGCCAACAGCGATTAGCAACGCGAAAGTCTATATTGATCCAGCATCCAAAGTTCAACCCCTTCATAGCACGAGCATCATGGGTGAGGAAAAGAAGGCCGCGGTATCTAAATAGAAAGCATGATAATAGGAGGTTTTCGGAGATGGCCAAATACGTATGTGTGAATCAGGAGACGTGCATCGCGTGTGGTTCTTGCGGGGCAAGTGCTCCAGAGATCTTTGACTATAACGATGAAGGCTTTGCCTTTGTTCATCTGGACGATAACGAGGGGCGTGCAGAAGTCCCTGAAGAACTTCATGATGATCTAGAGGATGCAGCCGATGAATGTCCAACCGAGTCAATTAAGGTTTCAAATGAGCCAATCTATAGTCTTCAGGAGTCGTAAGGTTTTGTGGAGGTTTCAATATAACGGAAAAAAAGAAAACGTTCATTGAAAGTTATAGAAAGGGTGATGATCATGGGTACGCTCATGGAAGCGACAACGGATGAAGAACGCATGGAGCATTTTATGGCGCGAATTGAGTCAGGGGATAAGATTGAAGCGGATGAGTGGATGCCGGAAGAATACCGAGTGACGCTCATTAAGCTGATTTCCATGCACGGCATTAGTGAAATTATGGGGGCCTTGCCGGAAAAAGAATGGGTGCCAAGAGCGCCATCTTTAAATCGAAAGCTTGGCATCATGGCAAAAGTACAAGACGAAATGGGGCATGGGCAGCTGCTCTTACGGGTGGTGGAGGATTTAATGAAGCCGTACGGAAGAGATCGTGGGGACTTAATGCAAGACTTGTTTTCCGGAGATTTGAAGTTTCATAACGTCTTTCACATGCCTACCAAAACATGGGCGGATGCGGGAATCATTGGCTGGTTGGTCGACGGGGCAGCGATTATTACACAGACAAATATGTTAGGCGCATCCTACGGGCCTTACGCGCGTGCATTAAAGCGCATTTGTGCAGAGGAGGTCTTCCACGCCCAGCACGGCGAGTCGATCATCTTAGCGCTTGCGGAAGGAAATGACAAACAAAAAGCAATGATCCAGGAAGCGCTCGATCGCTGGTGGGAGTCGCTACTGATGTTTTTTGGTCCAGCTGGCAAAGCAACGACCGGTTCGTCAAAGCAGGATGTGACGATCAAATACAAGATTCGTTCTAGCACGAACGAGGAGCTACGCCAAAGCTTCCTATCCAAATACATTCCTCGCGTTCTTTCGCTAGGCTTAACGATTCCGGATCCAACGCTTCATTATGATGAGGAAAAAGAATGGTGGGAATATCAGCAGCCAGACTGGAATGAATTTAAGAAAATCACGAAAAATCAAGGGCCGCGCTCTGAAGAACGACTGAATCTTCGTCGCGTTTCTTATGAAAACAACGCATGGGTGCGAAGAGCGCTTAGTGCAACCGTGTGAAGGAGGGGGAATGGGGATGGATCAGGAAAAGACGTTTTACAAAGAGTTTGAAGTGTTCTCAAAGCGCACACCGGCGTCCGCTTTTTCGCATCAGTTCAGTCTCGTCGCGCCGAATGAGGAGCTAGCTCTCGTCATGGCGCAGGAAAATTTCATGCGGCGTGAACCAGTGGCCGACATCTGGGTGGTGGAACGAGGAAATATTCGTGGCCTTAACCAAGACGAGAAAGCATCGCTTCACCGTCTGGACAACAAGGATTACCGCAACACCAAGGGGTACGGCTACTTGAAGAAGAAATGGCGCAAGTACGAACAGCAGATGCTGGATGAGAAAGAAATTCTATCGTGGTCTGGAGGTGAGAGCAAATGAACGAGGAAAAAAGCACGACTCAAACAGAGCATCAAGAGGCGATTATTAGCCTGTTGCTTCAACTCGCTGATGACGATTTTATCTTTTCGTTTCGCGGCTCAGAGTGGCTAGGCCTTGCTCCTCACATTGAAGAAGATGTCGCATCGGCCTCTATTAGTCAAGATATGATGGGCCATGCCGCGATGTTTTACAAACTCGCTGAGGGTCTCGGTTTGGACGCTGCTGATGAGCTGGCTCATGGGCGAGCGGCGGGCGAGCGGAGAAACAGCATCCTTGTGGAGCGGGTCAACGGCGAAGGGTCTTATATGGGCACACCCACTTACGACTGGGCCTATGCGGTGGTTCGAAACTACTTCTACTCGCAAGCGAAGAAAGTCAAAATCGATTCGCTAAAGACGAGTGCGTATGCGCCCCTTGCCGAAGTGGCGACGAAGGTCAATATGGAACTGTACTACCATCTGCTTCATTGGAAAACGTGGTTCACACAGCTCCTCTCCTCCACGGATGAAGCCAAAGAAAAAATGAACGACGCCATTCAAGCCGTGATGGCCGACTTTGGGGATGTGTTTTCCTACGGAGAGGACGCTAGCCGCATTCAAGAAGCGGGGTTAATTGAGGAAGAGGGCGTCCTTTATCAAAGATGGGTCGAAAAAATGGAGCCAGTGCTGCAATCCGTGGGTGTATCAAGCGAACAGCTTTCCGTCGCCTGCACACAAAACGGGCGAAACAAAGAGCACACCACCGAGCTGGAGAGTGCCATTGCCACTCTTTCCGAAGTCTACCGTTCGGATCTAACGGCCTCCTGGTAACCGGAAATGAAAGGAGAAGTCTCATGCAAGGAACCACCGCTACATCTTCACTCAAAGAAGAAGTGATCAAGCGTCTTGAGCATGTCAAGGATCCAGAGATTGACACTGTCAGCATCGTTGACCTTGGAATGGTGGAAAAGATCGAGATCGCCGGAGATGATGTCGCGGTGGTGGTCTTGCCGACATTCCTTGGCTGCCCGGCACTGCCAATCATTCAACAGAACATTGAAAAAGCGATTCGTGAAATCCCAAAGGTGGGAAGTGTAGAAGTCACGTTTGTGCAGCATCCCCCTTGGACCTCAGAGCGGATCACGGAGAAAGGCCGAGAATCCTTAAAAGAATTCGGCATTGCCCCGCCCCCGAGGTACTTGGAGGAAGATGGCAGCTGGCACGTCGATTGTCCGTACTGCACATCGACCTACGTAACTATGGATAACATTTTTGGACCGACCGCTTGTCGAAGCATTCTCTACTGCAAAGGCTGTAAGAATCCGTTTGAAGCCATGAAACCTGTATCGACCATTATGTAAAAAAGAGGAGAGATTATGTATGGCAAAACTAATCGCACTTTATAAGCATCCGGAAGACAAGGCGGCATTTGATGAGCATTACTTCAATGTTCATAGTCCTATTACGGCAAAGATCCCTGGGCTTAAGGAAATGAAGGTCACCAAATTCTCAGGGACACCAATGGGAGAAGAGTCTCCGTACTACTTGATGTGTGAAATGACGTACGACAGCATCGATGATTTGAAAAACGGCCTCCGTTCAGAAGAAGGAAAAGCGTCTGGAAAGGACCTTATGGGCTTCGCCGGAAAGCTTGTCACGCTCATGATTGGTGAGGAGGAGTAGTGTCTGGATACACCTACCTTGAGACAACGGTGGAAGACGGGGTAGCGCGCATTGAACTCAACCGCCCGGATCATTTCAACGCGCTCAACCGCGCGATGGTTCGTGAGGTGATTGAGGCGGCGGAGGCATTTGACCAAGATGAACGCGTGGTTGTCATTCTCGTAACCGGCAGAGGGCGTGCGTTCTCCTCGGGCGCGGACATTGATGAAATGATGGCGGATGATCCAGTGAGTCTCGAACGTCTGAATCCATTTGCTGATTGGGATCGACTCGCCTTGATTAAAAAGCCAATCATTGGCGCTGTTCACGGCTTTGTGTTTGGGGGAGGGTTTGAGCTCGCGCTTTGCTGTGATCTTGTGATCGCGGCGGCCCATACCGAGTTCTCCTTTCCTGAAGTTCAACTTGGGGTGATGCCGGGGGCGGGAGGAACGCAGCGATTGACGAAGCTCGTCGGACGAACGAAAGCGCTTGAGTGGTTGTTCACGGGAGAGCGGATCCAGGCGGAAGCGGCGCTGGCCCATGCCGTGATCAACCGAATCGTCCATCCAGAAGCGTTGCAAGAAGAAGCGATGCGGTTGGCCAAAGAGCTTGCTAAGAAGCCGCCCCTCTCCCTGCGAATGATCAAAGACTCGGTTAATAAAGCCGTCGATGCTTCCTTATATGAAGGGATGCAGTACGAACGAAAGAACTTCTACCTCCTCTTCGCCTCAGAGGATCAAACGGAAGGCATGCAAGCGTTTGTGGAGAAGAGAACGCCACATTTTAAAGGGAGATAACGATGGACTATGTACAGTATACGGTCGAGGATGGTGTTGGCCGCATCGTCTTGGACCGGCCTGATAAACTGAATGCCTTTGTTGCCAAGATGACGGCAGAGGTGAAAAAGGCGTTTAAACAAGCGGAAGCGTCCTCGGATGTTCGCTGCATTCTGTTAACGGGGGCGGGTCGCGCCTTTTGTTCAGGGCAGGATTTGGCGGAGGTCGATGAGGGCGTCGATCATGGAGAGATGATTCGTGAGCAGTATGCACCAATGATCAAGCAGATTCGCCGCTGTGAGAAACCGGTCGTGGCCGGGGTGAACGGGGTAGCGGCAGGGGCTGGGTTTAGCTTGGCGCTTGCCTGCGATTTCCGCATCGTCCACGAATCGGCCAGCTTCGTGAATGCGTTCATTCATGTCGGCTTAGTTCCCGACTCGGGCAACCTCGCCTTTTTAGCAAAAATGATCGGAGAGGCCAAGGCCTTAGAGCTGGCGATTCTCGGTCAGAAAGTGACAGCCCAGCAGGCTTATGAATACGGACTCGCAACACAAGTGGTTTCAGGGGAGGCATGGGAGCGGGAGAGTGCTGCCTTTGCTTCCAAACTTGCGGCGATGCCAACGAAAGCGATCGGGTTGATCAAACGCCAGATGAAGCAAGTAGGTGCTGAGCTCGATGTCTATTTAAATCAAGAAGCCCAGGCACAACGGATCGCCGGGCAAACGATGGATCACCGCGAAGGCGTAAACGCATTTATCGAAAAACGGAAGCCTGTATTTACAGGTCAATAAAAAGGAGAGATCAGTTATGTCTCAAGCAACAGTTGAAAGCCAAGCAGTCAAACGTGATTTTTATGGGTTGTTCATTAACGGAGAAACGGTGGAGAGCGAAAGTGGCCGCACGATGCGTACCGTCAATCCGGCAACAGGGGAAGTGCTTGCTGAAGTGGCGAAGGCGTCGACCGCAGATGCGGATCGAGCCGTAGCCGCTGCACGAGATGCCTTTGAAAACGGGAAATGGAAGAAGTATCCCGTCGGTCGTCGGGCCAAAGTGCTTCATAAAATCGCCGACATTATGCGCTCTCGTTTTAATGAGATCGTGGAACTAGAAATTCTTGATACGGGCAAATCGCTGTCGGCTGCTCAAGGCCAAGTGAGTCAAGCGATTGAGAACTTTGAATTCTATGCGGGTGCGATTGTCGGGCATAGAGGCACGGTCAACAATGTCCCTGGTCAGTTCCATAACTATACAGAAAAAGAGCCACTCGGCGTTTGTGCGCAAATTATTCCTTGGAATTACCCGCTCATGATGGCTTCTTGGAAAGTCGCGCCTGCAATCGCTGTTGGCTGCTCGATTGTCGTGAAGCCAGCAAGCCTTACACCGCTTACCGCGATTTTACTAGGAGAGATCTGTACAGAAGCAGGAGTGCCAGCAGGTGTGGTCAACATTGTGCCAGGATCTGGTTCTGAAATAGGGAATTACTTGGTGGAGCATGAAGATGTCGACAAAGTCGCTTTCACCGGGTCGACGCCAATTGGTAAAGAAATTATGGGAAGTGCGTCTGAAACGTTGAAGCGCGTCACGCTTGAACTTGGCGGGAAATCGCCAAACATTGTGTTTGCCGATGCGGACTTGGAAGCGGCTGTAGACGGTTCGCTGTTTGGGATTTTCTACAATACAGGACAATCATGTGAAGCGCGTTCCCGTCTCTATATTCATGAAGACATTTATGATGAGTTTATGGCGAAGTTCGTGGAGAAGACCAAGCAGCTTAAGCTTGGGAACCCATTAGATAAAGGCACCCATATCGGATCCATTATTGACCAAAATCAACTCAATGTCATTGATGCCTATGTTCAATCGGCGATCGAAGAGGGAGCCGAGGTGATAACCGGAGGAAAGCCTGCTTCTGTTGAAGGATTCGAAGGCGGTTACTGGTATGAGCCGACAATCATCGGCCAAGTGACGCAGGATATGAAAGTGGTCAAAGAAGAAATCTTCGGACCGGTTGTCGTGGTTTCGACGTTCAAAGATGAAAAAGAAGTGATCAAGCTGGCCAATGACACAGAGTACGGACTTGGTTCGTCCATCTGGTCGACCAATGATGGACGCATCAAGCGAGTGGCAAACGCAATTCGCGCAGGAATTGTTATGGTCAACTGCCCATTCTCTGCTTTCCCTGGCACACCGTTTGGAGGCTATAAGCAGTCTGGCTTTGGTCGTGAATTGTGCATTGAGACGCTGGATCTGTATACAGAAACGAAGAGCATCCTCTCGTACTATGGAAGCCGTCCGCTGAATCCATTCGGCATGTAACGAGCCATGTGCGAATGTGTCAACAGGCATATTCGCACGTTTTCTTAAGAAAAGGAGAGGAGGCGAAGAGATGAAAGAGATCGTGGTCGTCGGTTCAGGGGTAATGGGACGCGGCATTGCTTATGTCGCAGCGGCAGGGGGCTATATCGTGACGCTCGTCGATGTAAATGAAGCGGCCCTCGAGAATGCGAAAAACGAGATTGGTTCGGTTTTTGAAAAAGGGATTGAGCGAAAGAAGCTCACGAGAGAACAAGCGGAAAAGGGGCAGGCGAATCTTTCCTATAGCCGTGATCTCAAGGCGGCTGCTTCCACCGCATATCTGATCATTGAAGCCGTTCCCGAAAAAGCGGAGCTGAAACAATCGGTGTTTGAGCAGATGGAACGCGATGCACCTGCTCACGCTTTGTTTGCGACAAATACGTCGACGATGAGCCCGACAGAGATTGCCTCCTACGCAAACAGGCCGGAGAAGACCATTGGGATGCACTTCTTCAACCCTGTACATAAAATGCCGCTTGTGGAAATCGTTCGTGGGCTCGAAACGAGTGAGGAAACGGCGGAAACGATACGAAGCGTAGCGGAAGCAATGGGGAAAGAAACGGTGGTTATTCATGAATTTCCGGGATTTGTGACAAGCAGAATGAGTGCGCTTGTTGGCAATGAAGCTTTCTACATGCTACAAGAAGGACTCGGAACGGCAGAGGAAATCGATAAGGCGATCAAACTAGGACTGAATTATCCCATGGGTCCGTTTGAACTCGTCGATCTGGTTGGACTTGACGCCAGACTAAACAATTTAAACTATTTGCATGAGAAACTAGGGGAGAAGTACCGCCCCGCTCCGCTTTTAGAACAGTATGTGAAAGCGGGTCGACTTGGACGTAAATCCGGAAAAGGCATATACGACTACACAGAGACAGGCGAGGGTGTGAAGAAATGAGAGAAGTTGTCGTTGTCGATGCGGTACGAACGCCGATTGGCCGATACAAAGGAGCGCTGAAAAGTGTCCGCCCTGATGATTTAGGAGCAGTCGTGATCAAGGCCCTGATCGAACGGAATGATAAGCTGTTACCCGAGGAAATTGAAGATGTCGTCTTCGGGAATGCCAATCAAGCGGGAGAGGATAATCGGGATGTCGCTCGGATGTCGGCGTTGCTTGCTGGACTGCCAGTGAGCGTCGGCGGCACAACGCTGAACCGCTTATGCGGCTCAGGGCTGGATGCCGTCACCTATGCGGCACGAGCGATTACCATAGGGGAGGGCGATATTTTTATCGCTGGCGGAACCGAAAGCATGACGCGAGCACCCTATGTAATGGGCAAGCCAGAAGTCGATTATCCTCGTGGGTCGATGGAACTGCAAGACACGACGATCGGCTGGCGCTTTACGAATCAGAAATTAGAAGAGATGTATGGATCCGACTCGATGCCAAAAACGGCGGAGAATGTGGCAGAGCGTTACAATGTCTCAAGGGAAGACCAAGATGCATTTGCCTTGCAAAGCCAGGACCGGGCGAGGAAAGCGATGGAAACTGGACGCTTTTCAGAAGAAATTGTTCCGGTGACCTTCAAAGACCGAAAAGGGAACACTATCATAATTGAACAAGATGAACATCCGCGTCCAGATACAACGATCGACAAACTAGGGAAGCTGAAACCAATTTTTCCAGGGGGGACCGTCACTGCTGGAAACGCTTCGGGCGTCAACGACGGTGCGAGCGCGTTGCTGCTGATGACGGCCGAAAAGGCGGAAGCGTTAGGGTTCGAGCCTTTAGCGAAGTATGTGACAGGGGCTGTGGCGGGTATAGAGCCTGCGGTGATGGGGCTTGGACCGATTGAGGCTACCCGTAAGGCGTTGGGTCGTGCGAACTTGACGATCCAGGACCTCGATTTGATTGAATTAAATGAAGCCTTCGCCGCTCAGTCTCTCGCCTGTATTCGCGAGCTCGAGCTTGATCAAACAAAGGTCAATGTAAACGGTGGCGCCATTGCTTTCGGTCATCCGCTCGGAGCAAGTGGGGCTCGAATTTTGACAACGCTGCTGTATGAAATGAAGAGACAACAGGCGAAACATGGACTGGCGACAATGTGCGTTGGGGTGGGCCAAGGCATTTCCACTATCGTCGAGAATGTTCGCTAAAGGAAAGAGGAACAGAATATGGAAAAAGTTCTCTTTGAGGAGAGAGACCACATTGGCTATGTCACCATTAACCGACCGGACGTGCTCAACTGCTTTGATTACGAGACGCTTTCTACATTACAAGCCATTGTGGAGCAGATCTCGTATTCCTCCTCGATCCGCGTCGTTATTTTTACAGGCGCTGGCGAAAAGGCGTTCAGTGCAGGCGCCGATCTGAAAGAGCGCCAGCACCTGACAGAGGCGGAAACAAGACGAAATGTGGCAGCGATTCAGCGCGTCTTTCAGTCGATTGCTTCCCTCCCTCAACCGACAATTGCGGCAGTGAATGGCTATGCGTTAGGCGGGGGATTTGAATGGCTGCTTGCTTGCGATTTTGCGATTGCTGCGCAAGGCGCCTCCATGGGGTTGACGGAAACGAGTTGGGCGATCATTCCAGGGGCAGGCGGAACGCAACGGCTTCCGCGCCTCATTGGAGAAATGAAAGCCAAGGAACTCATTCTGACAGCGAAAACGATTTCTGCAGAAGAAGCGCTTGATCTCGGCATTGTGTTAGCGGTGAGGCCCCGTGATCAAATCCTGCACGCGTCCGTTGAACTGGCGCATGCGATGATGAAAAACGGCCCTGTGGCTTTAAGGCAAGCAAAACATGCCATCGTTCAAGGGATGAATACGGATATCCAAACAGGAATGGGCGTAGAAGCAAAGGCTTATGAACGAACGTTAATGACACAAGACCGTATGGAAGCCCTTCAGGCGTTTGCTGAAAGGAGAGAACCGAATTTTTCAGGCAAATAAGGTTGCGCTCTATCTATATCTCTTTATAATAGTGATAGTCTGTACCGTTTAAAAAACGTTAGGTACATAGAAAGGTGATACAGATGGGTGCCAACACGCAGTCGATGATTTTTACGATTTATGGAGATTATATTCGCCACTATGGCAATAAGATTTGGATTGGAAGTTTGATCCGCTTGCTCAAAGAATTTGGTCATAATGAACAGGGGGTTCGCGTGGCGGTCTCCCGAATGGTGAAGCAAGGCTGGCTGCAATCGGAACGACAAGGAACGAAAAGCTATTACTTCTTGACGCCCCAAGGCGTGGAACGTATAGATGAAGCGGCGAAAAGAATCTTCAAGTTTGAACAGCATGAATGGGACGGGAAGTGGCGCATCCTCATGTACAAAATTCCTGAAGACCAACGGCAAATTCGTGATGGGCTCAGGAAGGAGCTGCTA
Source organism: Shouchella shacheensis (assembly GCF_001484965.1). Lineage (GTDB taxonomy): Bacteria > Bacillota > Bacilli > Bacillales > Bacillaceae_D > Shouchella > Shouchella shacheensis. Next base: position 185,317 of record NZ_LLYY01000007.1, read on the forward strand.
TGGAGTGGGTTTGGCAGCTTCTCGAACTCATGCTGGATCTCACCAAACAATTTGGAAAAGGAATTGGAAACACTCATAAAAAAGTACGGCATTCATGACTACGTTGACTTCTTTGAAGCAATTTACAAAAGTCCAAAAGAGAATCACACGCTTGTAGAGAAGAGTTGGCCGCTAGAGGAGATTGAAGAGAAGTACGAAAGCTTTATCTCTACCTATAGCCGCCAGTTTATTGTTCACCAGAGCGTGATTGCTAGAGGAGAGATGACAGACGCGGAGTGCTTTGTGGAGCGAACGAAGCTTGTCCATGAATATCGGAAGTTTCTGTTTGTCGATCCAGGGCTTCCAAGGGAGCTTCTTCCATCGAAATGGAGCGGAAGCCACGCCATGCTCCTGTTCAGTCAGTATTATAAACTGCTAGCAGAGCCGGCGAGTCGTTTTTTTGAAGCGGTGTTTGAGCAGGACAATGATCTCAGACGAAAAGAAAAGACGTACGATGCGAATGATCATCCGCTCATTATCAAAGATTCAAGTGAGTAACGGGAGAGGGGTGGAGATGTGAGAACCATTTGCGAGACATTGCAGATCGAGCATCCCATTATTCAGGGGGGCATGGGCAACATTAGTGATGCGGGCCTTGTGGCGAGCGTTTCAGAGGCTGGGGGACTTGGCACAATCGGCTGCGGTACGATGTCACCGGAGAAAGTCTACGGCCTCATCCAAGAAACAAAGGCAAAGACCGACAGACCGTTTGCTGTGAATATTCCAATGAATGTGAGCCCGTATACAAAGGAACTCATTCAGTTGGTGATGGAACAAGATGTGCCTGTGGTCTCCTTGTCGGCAGGAAATCCCAAGCCTTATATTCCTCTGCTTCAAGCAGAAGGAATCATCGTGATCTGTCTCGTTGCCGGTGTCGGCCATGCTATGGGAGCGGAGGCGGGGGGAGCGGATGTGCTCGTAGCTGAAGGTGTGGAAGCAGCTGGAATTAATTCTCCTGCCGAGCTGACGACGTTCACGCTTATTCCCCAGATTTGTGCGCATGTGAGTATTCCCGTAGTCGCAGCAGGTGGCATTGCCGACGGTCGAGGGCTCGCTGCTGCCCTTATGTTGGGGGCTTCTGGGGTACAAATGGGCACGCGCTTCATCGCGACAAAAGAAGCTCCTTATCATGAAGCGTATAAACAGCGAGTGCTTCAAGCGACGGATCAAGAGACCGTTGTGCTTGGGAGGTCGCTCGGTCAGGTGAGGCGTGTTTTAAAAGGAGCCTACAGCGAAAAAATTCTCGGCTTAGAAAAAGAGTCGCTTGCGCTTGCCGACTATATGGAAATGACTTCAGAGTTTCAACATGTTAAAGGGGCGATCGAAGGCGATGAGGAGAACGGTTTTATGAACAGCGGACAAATTGCGGGTCTGATTCAAGACATACCGTCCGTGAGTGAACTGCTAAAGACGATGATGAGCGAGGCGAAAGCTCAAATTGAAAAGCAAGCAGCACGCTTGCTTCGTTCCTCCTCATCAGAGAGCCGGTAAGGTTCTTCGTCAAAACCTATTGTTGGCATGATGCGTCCCCACAGGGTTTACTGGGTGTTATCACAGATCGACGGTTTTGCCATATTTCTTTAAAAGCATCCTAGATGAAACAAGGCAAAGGGTACGTATGGTCATACTATATTCGGGGAAAAGAGGATGCCTATGAGAAGAAAACGCGATTTTGGTCAGGTCCATCCGGGGATTAAGTGGGGCCCGTTTACCATGAGACTGCCGGGAATTCATGTGGAAATGAAGCCGAGTCAGCATATTCAAGGCGGGCTGATTCTGCTTGCAACCTGTGGTTCGGTCACGCCATTAGCCATGCAGTACTTTGATGTTTCCTTTGAGGTGGCTTGGACGCTGAGCTTGGTATTTTTGTTTTTCGTTCTTGCCCAAACCATGTTTTTCGGTGACATCTATGCAGGAGGAGGAATTACGCCGGCTCTGCCGTTAACATTCGTCTTTTTGAATGCGTTTACACCGGGTGTTGAAACCATCCATGCGCTTACAGCCTTGTTTCTTATTGCCACCGTTCTTTTCTTGTTTTTTGGAGTGACTGGGTTTGGGGCTAAATTCAATAGCATCATACCGACTGTATTAAAAGCAGGGGTGATTATGGGAGGGGCGATTGCCGCCTTTCAGTCCGAACTGAACCGTTTGCCGGAAATGCCTTTCTCTTTAATTACGGCTTGGGTGATCGTACTTCTATTGTTTTATTCCATTCCGTTTAAACAGATGGCAGATACGAAAACCAAGCTAATGGTTGGAGGAAACGCGCTATTAATTGCGTTTATCGGGGCCGGCATTGTCGGCGTTATTTCAGGCGAGGTTGTGTTTAATATCTCGTGGGGGGTTTTTATACCGCCGGTTACAGAAACGTTTGCGGCGATGTCCGTTTGGTCCGTCGGATTGCCTCCTGTGGAAATTTTTCTAGCGGCTCTCCCGCTGGCGGTTCTGATTTATGTGCTGGCTTTCAGTGATCTCTTGATCGCAGACACGCTTTTGAAAGGCGCAGATCAAGCGCGCAGAGATGAGAAAATTGACATCAACGCCACACGCAGTCATTATGTGTTGGCCGCTCGAAATCTCTTACAAGTGTTAACAGTTGGACCGCTTCTCTGGCTTCATGGACCGATTTGGGTAGGCGTGCAAGTGTTCATCATTGAACGATATAAAAAAGGCAGAGAAATCATGGATACGATTTTCTCCGGGCCGATGAACTTCTACATCTTGGCCATTCCTCTCGGTTTGCTCTTGCCGGTCATTGGCGTCATCACGCCGCTCTTCCCGGTCGCTTTATCCGTCGCTTTGCTGTTGACGGGATTTGCGTGTGCCTATGTGGCGATGTCGATGGTTGAAGATCAAACGACTGGGGGCATGATTCTTGCGATCGGGATGGTAACGGCTTATTTAGGACCCGCGTGGGGAATTGGCATAGGCCTCGCCCTGTATTTCCTCCTTATAGGGATGAGACGGAAGCAGAAGCGAGAAGACGTTAGCGAAGAAGAAAAAGCAGTATAGATGACGGACGGTGCTCTCTTTGGAGCATGCGCAAGAAGAAGGGAGCATCGTCCTGTTAATGTTATAACGAATATAATATTTTCGTTTCATTAATGATATATGGTAGTCTCGTAAAAACGGGTAATCCGACGCAAATACTTCACTATGCAGGTTAGTATAAGGAAACGTTTTGTAAGCAAGGTCCACTAATCATTGTTGCTAAATAACATTACTTTTGATAATATAACGTTGTAATAACGTTATTATAAAAATATGAGGGAGGATAGTTCTTGCGTCTTTTGTAAGCGTTTTCTGATATTGGGGAAGGAGAGGAAAAAGTGAACCAACAACAATGGTCGTCCAAACTTGCTTTTGTTTTTGCTGCGGCGGGTTCAGCGGTGGGACTTGGGGCTATTTGGAAGTTCCCATACGTAGCTGGAACGAGTGGCGGAGGTGCGTTTTTTGTTATTTTTATTCTGTTTACTGTTTTAGTGGGGCTGCCCCTGTTGATTGCGGAGTTTGTCATTGGGCGCAGTACACAAAAGAATGCCGTTGATTCTTATCGGGCGATAGCTCCGAATTCTTCCTGGGATCTCATTGGAAAGCTAGGCATTGTCACTTGTTTTCTCTTATTATCTTTTTACAGCGTCGTAGGCGGCTGGGTAGTCATTTATATTTGGAAAACCATCACAGGTGCTCTTACGGGACTGGGAGCAGCCGAATATGAAACAATCTTTGGCGAAACGATTAGCAACCCTGCTTTGTCGGTATTTGCCCAACTAGCCTTTATGGTGATGGTCATGGTTGTTGTGGCCAAAGGGGTAAAAGGAGGCATTGAACGGGCCAGTACATTTATGATGCCAGCGTTGTTCATTTTATTTTTGGCTTTGGTCATACGCTCGGTGACGTTAGAAGGGGCGATGGAAGGGCTGGAATTCTTTTTGAGTCCGGACTTCTCAACCATCACGTCGGAAACAGTGTTGTTTGCGATGGGTCAGTCGTTTTTCGCCCTAAGCATTGGCGTCTCCGTAATGGTCACGTATAGTTCGTACTTATCCAAAGAGGAGAACATTGTACAATCGGCAACTTCCGTAGTGGCGATGAATTTCTTTGTTGCCTTATTAGCGGGCTTAGCAATTTTTCCTGCCGTCTTTTCTTTTAACATGAGCCCGGATGAAGGCCCTGTGCTATTGTTCAATGTTTTGCCTACGGTTTTTGACCAGATGCCCTTTGGAACGTTTTTTCTGTTCATTTTTTTAGTGTTATTTCTATTCGCTGCGTTAACCTCCGCTTTTTCTATGCTTGAGATCATTGTCGCAGCACGTACCAAGGGCGATGACCATAAACGAAAGAAAGCCGCTTGGCTGTTTGGAACGCTCATTTTTATAGCTGGTGTTCCTTCAGCGCTTTCGTATGGCGTCTGGGGCGAGGTCCAGATTTTTGGAAACATCATTTTCGACGCGATTGATTTTCTAGTGAGCAATATTTTAATGCCGCTTGGAGCGCTGTTAATCGCTATTTTTGTCCCGTTGAAAATTTCTCGAGCAACGCTGTTTGCAGAATTCAAGGAAGGCGGGAGTTTAGGGAAACGAGTTTTCGCAGGGTGGTTTATTCTCATTAAGTATGTAGCTCCGCTGGCGATCATTATTGTTTTCCTTGATGTCATTGGCGCGTTTTCCTTTGTTGCCGGGCTTATTGCTCCGTAAAAACTTACTATGATGTAAAGGATGATACCTATGAATCTTACTCCTTTGGCTCACTCTACCGAACTAGACATCTTCCAAGAGGTGTCTGAACATGAACAAGTGGTCTTTTGCAATGACAACGTATCGGGGCTGAAAGCGATTATTGCCATCCATGACACGACGCTGGGGCCAGCCCTCGGCGGATGCCGGATGTACCCATACGAATCAACGAAGGAAGCGTTAGACGATGTGTTGCGGTTATCGCGCGGGATGACGCAAAAGTGTGCGGCCGCTGACGTTGATTTTGGCGGAGGAAAGGCCGTGATTATCGGAGACCCGGAGAAAGATAAGTCTGCCGATTTGTTTCGGGCCTTTGGTCAGTTTGTTGAATCATTAAACGGGCGCTTCTATACGGGAACAGACATGGGTACGACGATGGATGACTTTATCCATTCCTTAAAAGAAACGCACTGCATTGTTGGTGTGCCGAAATCGTACGGTGGCAGTGGGGATTCGTCCGTCCCGACAGCAGAAGGTGTGATGAACAGTCTGAGAGCCGTGAACCATGTAGCCTTTGAAAGAAGCACGCTTGCAGGGAAAACCTATGCCATTCAGGGGCTCGGAAAAGTAGGGGTAAAGGTCGCTCTGCAATTGCTTGAAGAAGGCGGGGACCTCTTTATCTCAGACCTTCAGCAAACGCCCATTGATCAGGTTCGGAAGAGAGGAATGGAACTTGGGAGAAGCGTTCAAGTCGTGAACGGCGATGACATCTACGCAGTACCTGCAGATGTGTTTGTTCCTTGTGCGAGGGGGGCTCTTCTTCATGATGAGTCGATTTCGAGCCTGAAAGTGAAAGCCATTGCTGGCTCGGCAAACAATCAATTAAAAGAAGAAAGACATGGGCAAACCCTTCATAGAAAAGGAATCTTGTACGCTCCTGATTATATTGTCAATGGTGGAGGCTTGATCCAAGTAGCCGATGAGCTCTACGGAGGGAATGAAGAACGGGTTCTTGCGAAGACGAACGCGATCTATGACGCCCTGACTGAAGTGTTTAAGCAGTCGGAACTCCACAACATCTCGACGGTAGATGCAGCCAATCGCATGTGTGAACGTCGAATTGAAGAACGTAAGAAGCGTAATAGTTTTTTCACGAATCGTCTAAGACCGAAGTGGAATATTCGCAACTAAAAGGAGATGACCGGGGTATGGAAGCATTCTCTCTCTATCAATGTATTGATACAAACGGGCAATGGACAACGGAGGAAGCGCCCGTCGATGAACAGCTACTCCAGCTCTTTTATCGACATATGCTACGCATTCGAATGTTTGATCGAAAAGCGGTGCGGTTGCAAAGGCAGGGCCGACTTGGAACGTACGCGATGTTTGAAGGACAGGAAGCGGCTCAAGTTGGAAGTGCATTAGCGCTGCAAAACGAAGATTGGCTCTTTCCTACGTATAGAGATCATGGAGCTACGCTCACGTTTGGGGCAGACATGATGAGAACCTTCCTCTACTGGAACGGAAGGGTCGAAGGCTGTGTACCTCCGGATGGGCAGCACATCTTTCCTCCAGCGGTGCCGATTGCCACACAGATCCCTCATGCGGTGGGAGCAGCCATGGCGGAAAAGAGAAAAGGGACGTCGCATGCAGCGATTGCGTATTTTGGAGACGGGGCCACATCGGAAGGCGATTTTCACGAGGGGCTTAATTTTGCAAGCGTTTTCCATGCGCCTGTTGTCTTTTTTTGTCAAAACAACGAGTACGCAATTTCCGTTCCCATTCATAAACAGATGAATTCAGAAACGATTGCGCAAAAATCCGTCGCCTACGGCATGCCTGGGAAACGCGTCGACGGGAATGATGTGGTGGCTGTATATAAAACAGTGGAGGAGGCACTAAAAAGAGCCAGAGAAGGCAAGGGACCTACCTTAATTGAAGCCGTGACGTGGAGGTTTGGGGCGCATACAACAGCGGATGATCCGACGAAGTATCGCGACCAAGCGAAGAGCGAGGAACGAAGAAAAGCAAACGACCCCTTGCAGCGTCTGGAATGGTACATGAAGCAAACGGGCGGATATACCGATGAATGGAAAGAGGCGTTGGAAAAAGAAGTCGAAGAAGAAATCAACGAAGCGGTGGATGCGATGGAACAATACCCGAAAGCGCAAGTCAGTGATTTGTTTGACCATGTCTTTGCGACACCGGTTTGGACCATCCGGCAGCAAAAAGAACAATACATCCAGCATTTGAGGGAGGTTACCCAATGATTGAAGTAGAGAAACGTCAGCCGACGGAGCAAGCGAAAACGACCTCTTTAAATATGGTGCAAGCGATCACCGATGGATTGAAATACAAGCTGGAAACGGACGAAGATGTCTTGTTGTTAGGGGAAGATATCGGAAAAAGCGGCGGTGTGTTCCGAGCCACGGATGGACTGCAAGCCATGTTTGGTGAAGATCGCGTCATCGATACGCCGTTAAGCGAGGCGGGCATTATTGGCACTGCGGTTGGCATGGCGGTGAACGGCACCAAACCAGTAGCGGAGATGCAGTTTTTAGGATTCATCTATCCTGCTTTTGAACAAATTATGACCCATGTCACAAGAATACGAATGCGAACGATGGGCCATTATCATGTCCCGATGGTGATACGAGCGCCATACGGCGCGGGCATTCGTGCGCCTGAAATCCATTCCGACTCTACGGAATCACTGTTCACTCATATGCCCGGGATTAAGGTCGTGTGCCCATCCAGCCCGATGGATGCGAAGGGGCTCTTGCTCTCAGCGATCGAGGACCCGGACCCTGTGCTGTTTCTGGAATCGATGCGCATTTATCGAGGAGCGCGAGAAGAGGTACCACAAGGCTTTTACCAGGTTGAAATTGGAAAAGCAAAAAAACTATCGGAAGGTACGGATGTGACGTTAATGGCGTGGGGGGCGATGGTCCCGGTCATCCAAAAAGCAGCGGCGGCGATGGAGGAAAAAGGGATTTCCTGCGAAGTAATTGATTTGCGTTCCTTGTACCCTCTGGATAAGGATATGATTTCAGCGTCGGTGCAAAAGACGGGGAGAGCAGTAGTGGTTCATGAAGCTCATGCGACAGGAGGGCTCGGGAATGACCTTATCTCATTAATTAATGATACCTCCTTTTTATATATGAAAGCGCCAGTCGAGCGCGTGACCGGGTTTGATGTCCCAACCCCGCTCTTTGCCCTGGAAGAGGAGTACATGCCAAATGACAAGCGCGTGCAAGCCGCAATTGAACGCGTGATCACATTTTAATGGGGAGGTGAAAGGAATGATTGAAGTCAAATTGCATGACATCGGAGAAGGAATGACAGAAGGCGAGATTCTTCACTACTTTATCAATGTCGGGGATGAGGTGAAGGTGGATCAGCCGCTAGTCGAAGTGCAAACAGACAAAGTCGCCGCTGAATTATCGGCCCCTCACCCAGGTCGAGTCAAGGAGATCTTAGTCAATCGAGGTGAGACAGTTCAGGTGGGGACGACGTTGGTCGTACTTGAAGGGGAAGACGAGGAACCGGTAGCCGTAGCGGAAGAGAAGAACGAACTAAGCGAAAGCCGAAGTCAAACATTCGTGACCTCGATTTTGAAAACGAATGAGAAACCCTTTCGTCGAGTGATGGCCGCGCCTTACACACGAAAAATTGCCAGAGAAAATGATATCGACATTGAACAAGTGCAGGGCACTGGACCAAGTGGCAGAGTCACGGATGAAGATGTGTATGCGTTTATTCGTTATGCGAGTGAGGAAAAAACCGCACCAAAAGAGCCAGAGTCACAGCCACAGGAGAAAGAAAGCAAACGTCCAACAACCATTCCTTTTGCGGGGAGAAGAAAACAAATTGCGAACAAGATGACGCAATCGTTGTTCACGATTCCACACGTCACGCATTTTGAAGAAGCCAATCTCACGAAATTAATGAAATGGAGAGCGGAATGCAGGCAAGCAGGGATTGAATTTTCGCTAGGTGCCTATTTCATTAAAGCGGTGGTGACTGCATTACAAGAGTTTCCGATCTTTAATGCGAGGCTTGACGAAGACGAAGGGGAAATCCAGCTCTATCCACATTGTCACATCGGTCTAGCTACAGATGCTCAAGAAGGCTTAATTGTTCCAGTGCTGAAGCATGCAGAAGAAAAGTCATTGCGGACGATCGACCAAGAAATGAAGGCATTAACGAAAAAAGCACAGGAAAACCAGCTAAAGCCCGAAGAATTAAGCGGAGGCACGTTTACCATAAGCAATGTCGGTCCGCTCGGAAGCACAGGGGCGACCCCGATCATTAATGCTCCACAAACCGGGTTGCTCGCGATCCATAAAACGAAAAAGCGACCGATTGTTACGACAAACGATACAATTGAAATTGGCCATGTGATGACACTATCCATGGCGTTCGACCATCGAGTCGCAGATGGAGGGACGGCGGTTGCCTTTACGAATCGATGGGTCGAGTTACTAGAAGAACCAAAACGTCTCATAATGGAGCTGATGTAAGTGGTTGTAGGGGAAATTGCGCAAGAACGTCAGCTGATTGTCATTGGCGGAGGGCCTGGCGGCTACCATACCGCGATTCGAGCCGCACAGCTCGGTTTAGATGTGTTGCTCGTGGAAAGAAACCAACTTGGAGGGGTTTGCCTGAATCAAGGGTGCATCCCCTCCAAAGTCCACACATACGCGGCCGAACAATGGAAACAAGCAAAACAAAACGAGCACATCGGCATTCCCGCCCCTACTGGCAACTTCGACTGGCAAGCGTTACACACGCATCAAGCAAAGGTGGTTCACCAACTTCGGCAAGGGGTGCATCAACTATGTAAGGCGCAAAAAATCGAAGTCGTAGAGGGAGAAGCTACCTTCCTGTCAGAAGACCGGATAGGAGTTGAAAATGGCCATAACTTTGACGTCTATCAGTTTCAACATGCGGTGATCGCTACTGGCCAGCGCCCTAGTAGTAAAGCCGCTGTAAATGCACACACGCTGTTTCAGCAAGAATCGCTTCCACAGAAGTTCGTGGTGGTTGGATGTGACTACATATCCTTAGAAGCGGCCTTTAGCTATCAACATTTGGGGAGCGACGTCACCATCGTTGCAGGTGAAACGAACATCGAACCTTCCATCGAAAAAGAACTATGGCGAGCAGCCAAAAAAGCTGGAATTTCTGTGCTGAAAGATGTAGAGATTCTTGACGTAACACAACATGCAGAGGGAATTGACGTATCGTATGTCAAAGGAGGAGAAACCAAAGTCATCGCAGGCACTCATCTCTATCAATCTGCCTCCTGGCTGGGTAATACAGAAGGGCTCGGGTTAGAGCGTCTTGGCATCGAACGAAGTGAAAGCGGCCATATCCATGTCTCAGATTCCTTTCAGACAGCGCGGAAAAACATTTGGGCGATTGGAGATGTCTTGGTCGGAGAGCCGCTTGCGACAAAAGCGATCAAACAAGGGAAGGTTCTCGCCGAAAGACTGGCGGGGCAAAAAGCTGAGTGGGACGATACATTTACCCCGAGAGTGTTCCGCACCCTGCCCCCTATCGCGAGTGTTGGCTGGACCTCCAAAGAAGCCGAGCAAGCCGGACGCGAAATTAACACAAGCACGGTCCCTTTTCGCAGCAATGGCTATGCGATGATCACGGGGAAAGGCGACGGCCTTTGCACCCTCATAAAAGATGAGCAATCAGACGAAATCCTTGGCGTGCATATGATCGGAGAAGGGGCGGTTGAGATGATCGCTACCGGTACGTTAGTGCTTGAAATGGCAGGGAGAGACGAGGATGTGATGTTTCCGATGTATCCACACCCTTCCTATTTGGAAGTGTTTATGGAAAGTGCAGAGGAATGGGACGGAAAAGCCATTCATCAGCCACCCAAAAAAGAAAAACGCACAAAGCAACCGACGTAAGGAGAGGATGAACGTGCCGCACGATTTGATGGACGTTGTGTTAGAAGGGAAAGAGCCTCCGAGCTGTGACAAAACCCTTAATATTGTGATCATGCAGGCGAACACTGGGACAGCCCATGCGAAATGGGAGCCTGATGAACGTTTTCTCAACGGAGTGGGGGTGGTGATGGGCGGCTTTGTCTCTTCAGCGGCAGACATCACGATGGCCTATGCGGTCTCTTCTTTATTAAACGAGAACCAATCGTTCGGTTCGATTAATTTAAATGTGACCTTTCATCGAGCGATTGCGCCTGGGACCGTTTTGGTCGAGGCGAGAGTAGAAAAAATTGGGAGAACCATTGCCTACGTTGTTGCCAATTTGAAGCAGAACGATAAAATCGCAGCAAGTGCTGTTTCGTCGGTGATGATTCGAGAGAGGTAGAGGTTGGTGTGTTTACGGATCGAGGTCAAAAAGGGAGGCATCATCCTTAGGGGTGAGGCTTTCCCTTTTTTAGCTAAGCCTCCCTCTATAAACATTGATAGATCAACGGTTTCAGCCGCTGATTGAGTGCCAAAAAAAATTTTTGTTCTCGTGTTAAAACAAGTATTTTCATCTTTTCAAGGATCTGGTGATCAAGCTTACGCTTCGCGGTGATCACTGGATAAAATTAGGTGATCTTGACTGTCTATGTGATGCACCTTGGATCTCTGCGAATGCTTATGCTGACGGACCCTCCCATGTCTCTTGGCATCGCGTGCCTACATTCCTTCGTTCGGTCTAGTCATAAGGCAGAGGCCGGCTAAGCTCCTTTAGGGACTCGAGGTCGGATGGAAAAAATGGTGCCAGCTTCTCCGTGTCATCCTCTTGATTGCACCGCTAGCTTAGGCTGTAGGCGCTTCTTGAAACATTGGTAGGTCTTTCAGTAGTTGAGCTTCACTAAAGGTCCGGTGCTTCGTTGCCAGCGTGTGTAAAATCTTTAAGAGCTTGCCACACAGGACGACAATCGACTGTTTTTTACGCAACGGGTTTTTGGTGCGAGTCGTGTAATACCTATGCAAGGCTTTAAACGCCTGATTATGGCGAACCATGGGCAACATCACTCGGAATAGCAGGGCTCGGAGCCGGCGTCTTCCTCGCTTTGAAATGCGCTTTTGTCCTTTGTGTAGCCCCGACGAACTTTCTTGCAAGGTGAGTCCCGCTAGTTTTACTAATTGACGTGGATGCTCGTAAGCAAAAAGATCTCCGGTCTCGGCGAGAAGGTCGATGATGGTCGCATCTCCAAG
>NZ_LLYY01000008.1 GCF_001484965.1 Shouchella shacheensis
TGGTAGTTGGGGGCTTCCCCCTGCGAGAGTAGAACGTTGCCGGGCAGTACCGAAAAGCGTAGGCGGGGTCGAGCAGAAGCGCGAAAAATCTCGATGCTTCTACCCGCCGTAGCTAGACAAAACCCCACCTTTTTAGGTGGGGTTTTTTGTGTGTAAAAAGGGAAGCCAAAAACGGCTGCTGATGAAGGGGAATCGCTGATAAGCGACAATAAAGATGTTCTGCAAACGGAGCATTAGATTGAATGGACATGATCATGTTCAGAGCAAATTTTTTGTCTTTAAGAATGAGTGCTTCACAATTGCGCCTTCTTCCATAAAAGCGTATACTTGTTTATTAGTCTGTGAAACTGCGACATCATAGGAGTGCTTGTATGAATCAAAATGAAAACTACAGCAAAGTATTGATCGCGGCTTTATTAATAGCAGGTTCTTTTGTAGCGATTTTGAATCAGACATTGATGATCACTGCCATTCCTCCAATCATGGAAGAGATGAATATTACAGCAAACACGGCGCAGTGGTTAACGACGGTGTTTATGCTCGTCAACGGAATTATGATACCGGTTTCTGCTTTTTTGATTGAAAAATTTACAACGCGACAGCTTTTCTTGACAGCAATGGGGGTCTTTACGCTCGGTACATTGTTGGGTGGGCTAGCGACGAACTTCCCTTCCTTAATGGCCGCGCGTGTCATTCAATCGGCAGGTGCCGGGGTGATGCTTCCCCTTATGCAGACGATTTTTCTTCTGATTTTTCCGGTGGAACGTCGGGGGGCAGCTATGGGCTATATTGGTCTCGTTATTTCGTTTGCTCCGGCGATCGGTCCGACGATTTCTGGATGGGTAACGTCGAATTATGAGTGGCGTTATTTATTTTGGGGCATTCTTCCTCTAGCACTTCTTATGATGGTCGTTGCTTATGTTGTAATGAGAAACGTTACGGAGCTCAAGCATCCAAAAATTGATTTGGGTTCGGTCATCTTATCCTCATTTGGCTTTGGTGGATTGCTCTATGGCTTTACGAGTGCCGGTAATAACGGGTGGGGAAGTCCGATCACGCTGACCGTTCTTACTGTGGGACTTGTCGCCATCGTGCTCTTTATTTTTCGCCAGCTTCGTATGGAGCACCCGATGCTCGAATTAAGAGTGTTTACACAGAGAACGTTCACCCTTTCTACGATCATTTGCGGTATTGGTTTTTTGGGGTTGATCGGACTGGAAACGTTGATTCCTTTGTATCTGCAAAACATGCGTGGGTTTACGGCGATGGAAGCGGGGCTTGTTTTATTGCCTGGCGCTTTGCTAGCCGGGTTGATGTCGCCGATTACGGGTCGCATTTTTGACCGGATCGGCGCGCGACTGCTAGCTATTCTGGGACTCATTCTAATGACGGTTTCGACGTTTGCGTTTCTATTTGTTGATACAACGACGTCACTTGTTTTTCTGGCAGTGATGTTTGCCATCCGTATGTTTGGTTTTTCCATGGTGATGATGCCAGTGAATACTGCTGGCTTAAATACAATGCCGCCTAAGTTAATCCCGCATGCCGCAGCGGTTACGAATACGACGCGACAGATGGCAGCCTCAATTGGAACAGCGTTGCTGGTCTCAGCGATGACAACGACCGCCCAGGTCACAAACTCGAATCCAAGGATCACCCATCCAGACATATTAGGCGCCATCGTCTCCTTTGGATTGATTGGCCTGTTGACGGTCATTGCGCTGTTGTTGTCTTTGCGGTTGAAGCAAACCTATCCGCCTACAGACGAAGAATGGGACGCCGCTCAAAAGCAAATGCAGCGCCGGAACTCGGCATGATAACGAGCGGGAGCGCAGCCTGTTGACAGAGGGGCAGTCTCTTTAGAGAGCTGCTCTTTTGTGTGCGAGCAGTCGCATAGAGAGCCCTGGTTATTCTGAACTGAAATAAGAGGTGTAACAGAATAAAAGCAGCGGTTTACTTGGAAAATGATAAAATTCGCGTGGTGCTGAGTTTTTGCAAAGGCGCTCCTTATGTGGCAAAGATCTATTTGTTGTTTTTCGGTACTACCGAGTTCATGACGGAGATTAATTCCCTTGAAGCAGCGTTTGCAAGGGGCGTGCTGTTATTATCGGATACGAGTTACGGGTTTTTGTTGAGTGTTTTTGGAGCAGGCATAATCATTGGTTCAATGATTAATTCGCTCTTTGCGAAACAGCTTGCCGTGAATCGCTTAATTGGCTTTGGCACAACGTTTGCTGCGGTAGGTTATGTACTTCTGTATGGGTCACACCACCTCTATGTTGCTGCGGCAGGCGTATTTTTAATTGGGCTTGCTGTAACATTTGCAAATACAGGTTTCTTGACGTTTTACCAAAATCATGTACCAGTTAAAGTTATGGGGCGATTTGGCAGCATCTTTAGCATTATTGAAGCAGTGTGTATTGTGGGCTTGACTACGTTAATTGGCTTAGCCGCGGAGTTAGCATCCATTCGCCCGGTTGTACTCATAAGTTCAGGGGGCTTTGTCCTACTGGCTTTGTTCGCATTAAAGGCTGTGATGGGAAGAGAGCGGGAACGGTATTTTAGCGAAGGGCTATACCATGATAAATGAATGTAACGCAGTACCTTTTGCGATTGTTAATCAAGATGTTCTTTAGGGCACCAAACGTCGGACTGTACAAAGGGTTAAGGAAAAATTTGTGATCTATAATGTATTCTATTCGTTTCGTTACTTTGCCTCAAGTGAAAAGTAAATAAATCGCTGAAATATTCGCGTTATATTGTTAGGTGCTAGTTCATATAACTCTTAGATGTCAAATAAGCTCTTTTAACGTATACTGATCACAGGAAGTATTACTTAGCCTTTTTTGAAAGGACTCAAATCTAGGGATTTCGTTTATTACCAGGAAGTTTTCATTGGATTTATTTAGTGAAGATAGTATATGTGCTACAATATTCCTGTGTGTGCAATTCGAAATGGTTTTGTACGCATCTTTAGTACCGCTTATCTAGAAGGAGTGAACTTCATGAGCTCAGATTCTCAGTACTTCTTTCAATTTCTGTATGATTTACAAGCTGATATAGCTGAGTCAGGGAAGAAGATTGAAGAATTATTATATAATTACCCAGATACGGCGATATCCGAGGCTCGTAAGTTTTCCGAGCTCATCATTAATGACGTGCTCCAAAAAGAGAACTATAATATTAACGAACTTAAAAAGTTTTATGAGCGTGTACATTTTTTATCTGTTAAAGAGATTTTAACACCCCAAATAAAGCGTTCACTAGATATTATACGTACAACAGGAAATAAAGCTATACATGGTACAGAAAAATACTTAGGAGTATCTGATGCATTAAGGATCTATAAACAATGCTATATATTAGCAGATTGGTATGCGAGTAACTATTCATTGGATCTCATTATACCTGAATTTATTGAGCCTCGCCCAGTAAAGTCGGAATCTATTAACGAGAATAAAATTATGGAAGCTGTGCAAGCAGCATTATTAAAGAATCAAAGTCATCAAGCACTTCAAAGTGAAGAAATTCAGGAAAAAGTTACGGAGGAACAAGCCTCACCGATTAACTGTAATGAGATTGAAAACGAGAAAGCAAAAGAATACCAAGTAAGTAACGTAGCGGAAATTCCTGTTTGGGGGCAAATTGCTCGAAAAAACAATAGCAGTAGCAACTTACTAAAAGAATTGAAAAAGCTGCAGGATTCTTCACAGGAAGCCATTGAAAATGCTGATTCATTTAGTGATTTTAAACAATATATGCATATTGAGCGTAAAGTGCAAAAAGATGTGGAAGAAGTACTTACTTTAGCAAAAGAACAATCAGGTTCCCAAATTGTTTTATTATGTGGGAGTGTTGGGGATGGTAAATCTCATTTGCTTGCTTATTTAAGAGAAAATAAGCCCGAATTACTTGAAGGCTATAGGGTAATTAACGATGCTACTGAAAGCTATAGTCCCGAAAAGAATGCGATTGAGACGTTAGGGGAAGTGTTAAGTAATTTTTCAGATCAAAACATTGATAGTTCGACTGAAAGAATCATTCTAGCCATTAATGTAGGTGTGCTTCATAACTTCCTTACATATAATTTTCAAGAACTCGAGTTTGGAAAGCTCAAAAGTTTTATTGATGATAGTAAAGTGTTCTCTAACATTGTAATGGAAAATAATAGTGATGAACATATGCATATTGTTGGGTTTACTGATTATAAGTCTTACGAGCTATCGAAAAAAGGCTTCTCATCAGAATTATTTGAAGGCATCATTGAACATATTTTTAGAAAAGATAAATCCAATCCATTCTTTCGATCTTATTTGAAAGATCTAGAAGTTAGCCAAAGGTTGGTCATTCATGAAAACTTTGAGTTTATGAGTGCTCCAATTGTTCAAAAATCAATTGTTCAACTTGTCATCAGATCAATTATTGAACATAAACTCGTTATTTCGACGAGAGCTTTTTATAATTTTATCGCGGATATTCTTATACCAGAATTATACAATAAAAAGACTGAAGAAGAAATTTCAAGTGAGTTTGAGAAGTTTAGTATGATGACACCAAACTTACTCTTTAACCGACCCGAAAGATCGCCAATCCTTCAACAGATGAATGTATTAGACCCAGTAAATATTAGAAATGAAGTAGTTGACCAAGTGATCGTAGATGCGAATACATCCTTAGACGCTGAACATTTTACGGAAGAGTATTTTTCCGATGACACTGTCTCAGCTGAGTGGCTAAAGCCAATTTCTGAAATGTTAATGTCTAATGACTCAGTAGCTACTCAAGGTGATGTGAATCGTTTTGTAAAAACGTTAATCAGGATACAATCTTTAATTAATAAAACCTTTTTCGAATCGGTCGAACCAGATTCATATAGGTTATATCAACAATATTTGTATAGCTACAATTATGGTAAACCTGATAAGCACTTAAAAGCGTTATTTAACCTTATTAAAGGCTCTGTATTTAAATGGCAAGGTAGTCCACAGCCTGGTTTAATTTATGTGGATCAAAGCGGTGCAAAATATGAAGTCGCACAACATTTAGAGATTGAAGCGTATACAAAGCATCTTCAACGTCGAGAAGAAGAGAAATTTTATAGTTTTAAGTCAACCCTAACTGTAAGTTATGCTCGAAAAGGTGCCAGTAAGCAAAAAAGTGAAGATATTGAAAAAGTTGATTTAGAAGTAGATTATAGTTTATTTGCTCTTCTTTATAAACTAAATAGTGGATATCGACCAAACAAGAAAGATAAGGATGACGCTATTAAGTTTTTTGAGTTTATCGATCAAATCATGCAATTTGGTGACCGCACAGATGAAATTTTTGTTCAAGTCCTAGGAGAAAACAAGAAGTTTAAGTTGTATAAAGATGAGTTCAATGGTTACTCATTTGTAAAGGTGTGAAAGTATGGATCATTACGGTTTTAATGAGGATATTCGAAATCGTGTAAGAAAAGAAGGAGCGAAGCCTTCCCATAATCAAGAGACATTATTACGAGAAGCTGTACCATTTAACTCGAAATCTCATCAAGTAACAAAGAACTTTAAAACAATTTTAACTCCAATATTAGGTGAATTTACGCGAGCAGTTTCTAATGTTTCATTAGTGAAAGAGGCCGCACAATCTGACGAAATGGAAACGTATATTGAGAGTTTACTCGTGCAAGTGGCTGAGGATGTTGATGTAGATGACGAAGAAAGTCGTAATGATTTAGTTCGTTTTTTAAAAACCTTTCTTTTTGCTGAAGGTGGAGAGATTAATCCTGTCCACCCAGCCATCTATAAATTTATTCCTACAAAATTAAGTAAGGCAGCTGTTGAGAGAAGATTGGCCATCTATGCAAAGGAGGCGCTCGTTCAAGATAAGCATGTTTTCGCAGAAATCTTTAACAAAACTGGCCAAGAGGATATTATAACGGGCTTAATTCTAGAGAAGTTAGACGACGGAGTTACTGTTGAACGAAAAGATGAGAAACCAAGCTATAAACCGTTATTACCTAAAGTTAGCCGGTTGTTTGAAAACGATCTACGTTTTTTAGCTGAGCATCAACAGTATTTCTTAGAACACTATGCAAAGTTCATTAATTATTTTTTGTTCCTATATCTATCACAATTATCCCTTTGTTTTGATGAATATGAAGGTGGGAAATACGATGAAGTTAGGTCATTTACATATGGAGTGGACTGGGAAGCGATTAACAAACGTAGAGATACTGTAGACGATACTCGCCGATTATTTCAACGAGTTGATAACTTATTTATCCATGTGAATGTGCTTGCACAGCTTAGTCATGTGAATTTTAATGATGGTCGCGATTTTCTCACTTATGTAGATTTAATGGAGCAAGTGCATCAAGCGTCATCTGAAGATCAAGAAAGGTTTTTAATTAACTTAAACGCTTGGATTACTCATTATACTGAACTTATTGAAGTGGAACATGTTAAAGGAAATGCAAATTCAATTGCCGAAGCGTTTCGTAACTTAAAGGAATATGTTGAAAAAGGTGTAAGTGATAAGGTAAGAAGCGAATACAATTCTTCCGTGAAATTTATTGCTAAAGAACATTTCTTGAAAAATAGAGGCAACTTAGGAGCAGTACTAAATGTTAATCAAGACTTTTTATTAATGATGACTGCATTGTGTGTAAAAGACGAACGAATTCCACTAAATCAACTCTTTGCTGAATACGAGAAACGTGGAATTCGTTTTGATAACCATTCACAGGTTGAAGTCATTCAGCTCTTAGATAATTTAAATATTATCGACAAAAAAAGCGATAGTGGTGATGCGCAGTATGTCAAACCAATTTTATAAATTTATTCGCAACTTACTCATAGATTTTTTTAGAAATAATGAAATCACGGCAGGGGATCGTTATTATTTACAATTAGATCGTTCCGAGGAAGTTGAAAGCTTAGTCCGTGAATTGCATGAAGCTATTGATCCTAAAGCAGAATCATTTGAGTATCAGCATAATCATGGAGGAGATGAACCCTACCGTACGTTCTCTCTCCCTTTTGAGAATACAAAGTTAGTTGTTGCGCATACAGCAGGTAATGTTAAGCCAGATTACTTGGTTACACTTCGAAATCAAGTAGGTGAACAAAAAGGTGTATGGGAAAATACAGCGTTAATTAGCATTGTATCGGAACAACTAGATAGCATTCAGGGCGGGAGTAGTGATCTTCAGAAGAAGGGAATGCCACTTCATCCTAATGAAATTTATAATGTGATTTCAAGAGATTTAAAGGAAACGGTCCTCTCTAAAAGTGAAAAGTTATTAGTACAAAGTACTCTAGATTACTTAATACAAGATACATCGATCTTTAAAGTAAGTTTATTTGACTTTGAAGATTACGTCTCTCTATTAGAACAACCTGAGCTTACAGTGACGGACTGCAATAATTTTGGGTTATTTAAAGATGAGAACCTTGCGTTTTTTAGTGATAAAGAACTAAAACAAAGAATTGAGCACAATCGAGATCTCTATGCCTATGTTCAGAAGGCCCATGAAGTTGATGATGTTCCTGGTGATTTGAGTCATATATTTGTTTCAGCTGGAATTGAAAAGTTAAAAAAAGATGATTGGAATGAAGTGAGTTTCAATGAAGTCAATCGTTACGCTGAACAAAAGCAAGCGGAGAAGAGGAGTCTAAAAGTAGAATTAAAGTCAATTCAACCAGATGGAGGGTATGTAATGTGGGAGAAACCACAATCAGAAACTGCGTCTGGGCTTAGGAAGCGTCACGTTATTCTTTTCAACCCCGAAAGGCACAAAGTGATTGGACTAAATTTAAGCTTTGATATTGAGGGTAGTAAAAAGAGAATACTATCCACGGAATATTTTGAACCAAAAAGAAAAGCCTACGATGTTGTTACGAGTGGGAGAAAAGCTACAATAACAAAAGAAGTAACAGGAGACAAAGCAGAATTCTTCAAAGTGAAGTACAAGCATGAGGGAAATGGCACAAAGGCCGTTGATTTGTTTGTCGCCGTTGTTCCTTTTGAAGAAATTGTACTTACAAAGTATAAGAGTAGTTTCTTAGTAAAGACTTCAAAAAGAGCAGCGGTAGAAATTAACTCTGATACGGATACGTGGATGTTTGGGGCTGGTTCGGAGCCTAAGGACTTACACAACTTTACGGCAGAAGACCCGGCGTTTTTAGAAGAGGGAGTGTCGTTGGCGATTAGTCCTCATCAAAATGCTCTGGATGAAGAAGGCAATTTCGAGTTCGAATTGGAATATAATCAAGCAATTACACCTTTTCTAATAAAGACTAATGAAGTTAACCCTACCTTCCCGATTCGGGGGCGGATGATCTGGAAGCAAAAGCGTGAGTTACAATCAGATTTTAATATGACTCAGGATAATAAGTTAGTAATGGGTTCTCGTGAGTATTATATGCATAGTACTTATAAGTATTTTCTTGAATGGGAAAGTAAATGGATTAAACATGATTATTTACATGGAGTATTAAACTCAGGTGAACTAGTTGTTGACGAAAATTATGATAATCAAGAATTAGCAAAGCCTGTTAAAGAAGCATATTATCGGTACTTAATGTACTTTAAAAAGAATCCGACGACACCAACGTTAGCCTATCTTACTCCTGAACTAAAAGAACGTGCAATTGATTACGTTGATGCGTTTATCAATGAATTAAAAGAATTAGATGAAACTAATTCTCCTAGTAGAAAACGGAAACACTTAATGGAACTTGGTGTATTAAGTGCTGAAGAGCAGGGCTCTCTATACTTAACACCATTTCATCCTTTAGTTGTTGCATACCAACTTACCTTAAATGATCATCTAGGCTCCGAGGAAGTAAATCAAGCAATATTGTCGCGTTTAAAACCAGATGCATTATTACCGTTTATGTACGGTCCAGAAGATGTATTGTATAAGCCAGATTCACAAACAGATGCGCTAGAATGGGTTCGATACAAAGCGGTGAAAGAAGTAAC
Organism: Shouchella shacheensis; assembly: GCF_001484965.1. Taxonomy (GTDB): domain Bacteria; phylum Bacillota; class Bacilli; order Bacillales; family Bacillaceae_D; genus Shouchella; species Shouchella shacheensis. The sequence goes on from NZ_LLYY01000008.1 coordinate 8,968, forward strand.
AGTTGCAGATGCAAATTCATATCTGGATAAAGTTATTACTGACAAAATCAAACAGTTTATTAGCCACTTTGATTATTTATTTATCCGTTCCGCGAACGCTCCTTTAAAACTAAGTGTCGTAAATATATCGAATGATAAGCCTGTATTAAAAGGGCTAATTCGCACAATGGTGGATAAGATAGACAACAGGGGAATGGAAAAAATTATGCCAGTTGAAGTTACAATCTACCAAGCAGAAGCGATGAATAGTGCTTTTGACCATTTTGTCAAGTTAGACATGAAAGACGAAATTGAAGAATACTTAGATATAAACCTTCGTTCGAAAAACTATGATATTGAAGATGTCATTCGCTTTGTACGTGAGAACGTTTCTTATTACAAAGTCGGCTTAACAAGCCACCAAGAGTATGAGTATGCACATATTTCATTTTATAAGATGAAATCTCGAGAAGCTCTTCAAGAAAAAATGGAAGAGATGGAGACAGGTATGTCTCTAAATGGCTTGGTCACTTCCGTTCCATCGATGAAAGCAGTTGAGGATTATCGTAATGGGTTCGGTGTAAAGGGACTGAGTTATGAATCCAATATCCTTACTAAGACAGCCTATTATGTGAACGAACTAGCTGCAAACATGAATAATGGAGGTTCAAACACGTATCGAAAAGGAGAAGCTATAGTTACTCGAACAGAAAGTGAAGATGAGGATGCCTTAAGAAGAATCTTTAAATCTTCATATTGGGTAACCTTCATCGACCCGCCAGTAGGTTTAAATTACTTCCAGAATTATTACCCTGACTTGATTGTCATTCATTACAACGACCAATATACTTCATCAGCTCGTTTGGATGCAGTCACAGTTACGGACAAGTCTGAGCAGTTTAATCAAGTGGTTAAAACATATCTTAAAGACCAAGGTCGGGACTTTACTAATGAGGATATTGTCGAAATCATAAATGCTTTTAATATGTTTAATGGAGAGTGGTTACTAAATATAATTGGTCGAAAAGGGCACTATGAGAGAGAAAAATTAAGCATTCTTTCTGCTATTAAGTACAGCCTTGCTTATTTTGATCATGAAAATATTACTTGGGTGCCAATATCATTAGAGGAAATCTTGCGAGTAGCTGGAGCAGTGGGTCTCACTCAAAATGATGGTGTCTTTTCGGTGAAAAACCTAGGAAAAACCGGAAGCTTTAGCGATGACCTTCTGCTTGTGGGAATAGAGAATTCTGGTGAAACACTTCGATTACATTTCTATCCTATTGAAGTGAAAATTGGTGAAAATTCTTTAGGGGTTTTAGAGAAGGCTAAGTTACAAGTGACTCGAACAAATAATCTATTGGACGAAAATTTAATTGAAAAAGAAGACGAGGCTATCCCATTTACAAAAGCATTCTATCGTAACTTTTTTGCTCAACTGGTTATTGCAAATATGAAAAAAGTAAATGAACTGGATTTTTGGCCAGAAAAAGGTTATCAGCTTGAAGATAAAACAATTCAAAAACTACTTTCAGGGAATTTTGAGGTTTCGCCAGACTTAAAACCTTATATTTATCAAGGGGGAGTCGTTTCCTTTAAAAAAGATTCATACCACCAATCTTCAGAGCTATATGAGGACGTATTGTTATTAAAATTCACCGATTTAAACGGCTCAGAAGGCTTGATCCTTTCCGTAGAAGAGTTGAAAGAGAGTATATCTAGTGGTTCTTCTGACTTTCGAGTAGAGCATTTATTGAGAAATGAGTACACACCAATTGAAGAAGAGGAATCAACTTTGGTGATATATAAAGTTGAAGCAGATGAATCCTTGTCTAAGGTTGCAGAACCTAAAGGCTTCGGGCCAGTATATGAAAATATCGAACTAAGTGAAGAACCTTTAGACACGAAAGATACGGAAACTCCCGTAGATGGTTTAGGTAGTGAAATTGTGGATGAAGAGAAAAGGGTGCAGCAACCTTATCATGAGTCTAACGTTACCCTTGAAAAGGCCAGGAGAGGAGGGGAGTCTATAGTAGAAGAGAAGATGGATGAGCGTGATGTGGACTCTTGGGTTGAAACACAAGAGGATGTTCAGAAGCCTTCACTAGAAGACACAAGGATACTAATTGGTGAAGCGGAAAACTCTAATCGAAAAATCTATTGGGAGTACGGTAACCCAGGTCTCGCCAATCGACATTTATTAATTTCAGGTAAATCAGGCCAAGGTAAGACATACTTTATGCAGTGTCTTCTTCTAGAGAAAGCGAAAGCTGGAATATCTAGCATTATCATTGATTACACTGAAGGTTTCTTACCGAATCAATTAGAGCCAGAATTTAATGATGCACTAGGAAAACGCATTCAGCAAAAAATTGTGTACAACGACAAATTCCCGATTAATCCATTTAAAGCGAATAAACGAGATATTGGTGGGATTGAATTACCAGAAAATCCCACGGATGTTGCGGAAAGAATTAAAAGTGTTTTTGCCTCGGTATATCGTTCACTTGGAGTACAACAACTAAATGCGATTTATGAGGCGACTTTATCGGGGGTACAGCAATATGGAGATCAGATGACATTACAGCAACTGATGGAAGAGTTACTGGAGGAAGGCTCGAATTATGCAAAGACAGCGGCTTCACAAATTCGCCCATTAATTGATCGCAATCCATTTAACTCGGATCATCAAATGAACTGGAACGATATTATTGATGCGGATGGAAAAGTGTTTATTGTGCAGCTAACGGGATATCCACGTGATGTGCAATTGATGATTACTGAGTTTATTTTATGGGATTTATGGAATTACTCCGTGACTCACGGTAATAAAAACATACCAATGCCAGTTATTATGGATGAAGCTCAAAACCTTGATCATTCAGGAAGCTCACCTTCTACTAGGGTCTTAACAGAGGGAAGGAAATTTGGCTGGTCAGCATGGTTTGCTACTCAATTCTTAAAAAGTCAATTAACTGCAGATGAATTATCACGTGTTCAAAACGCGGCGCAAAAGATTTACTTTGCTCCTCCAGAAGGTGAGATTAGTTATATTGCAGGTAGCTTAAGTAAAGATGGCGCAGAATCTAAACAATACTGGGAAACAAAACTTGCTAATCTAAGAAAAGGTCAGTGTATAGTGCATGGACCACTTATAGACCAGAGAGGAGAATTGACAAAACCAATAGTTACTACTGTTGATATCTCTTCATTAAATGACCGCATATAAATAAAAATGGGAGCCTTAATAGGTTCCCATTTTTTAGAGTTGCTTAAAAATCTCAAGTTCTGTAAGCGAGGTATAAGGCGATAGTGAAAAACGAATCGTTGAACGAACCTCTTCATTATTGTAGCCACTTGCTGCCAATACATGGCTCGGCTTTGTTGAACTGCAAGCTGAACCTGTTGAAGCGGCAATTTCAGAAGCAATATTTTTGAGAAGAATTTCGTTATTAATCCCTTTAAACTGAATGCTAAGGATCCCAGGTATCTTATCAACCTGATCATGGTTAAATTGAAGGACTGAACTAAATTTTTCCCGGAGTAACGAATTTAATTTATCTTCTAATACAAGTAATTGTTTAATATTATTTTTTAATCGTTCATGGGCGAGTTCAGCAGCTTTGCCTAGTCCAACAATATTATGGACAGCCAAAGTACCACTACGATAATCGAACTCTTGTCCACCTCCGTGTAATAGAGGAGTAATGAGAGTGGGTAAGCCATTCTTATCTTTTTTAATCACAGCCACACCGATTCCTTTGGGACCGTTGAACTTATGAGCAGAACAAGAGAGTAAAGTGATACCTGGAAACTGACTTAAATCAGTTTCCATTTTTCCAATGACTTGAGTCGCATCAGTGTGTAAATGGCATTGGTATTGTATGCAGAGTTCAGATATTTTTTTTATAGGTTGCAAGGAGCCAAGTTCGTTATTTCCCCACATAATTGAGCAGAGGACAGGAGGATCATTTCGGAATAATTCCTGCAAATCTTCTAATTGAATGCGACCAAATTGATCGACATCTAAATAAGTGACAACAAATCCTTTAGATTGAAGATACTTGAAGGTTTCGAGAACGGATGGGTGCTCTACCTTACTAGTAACAATATGGACATGTTTGGTACGAGGATCGTGGTGATCAACGATTCCTTTAATCAACATGTTGTTACTTTCAGTTGCTCCGCTTGTAAACACGATTTCTTGAGCATCACAGCCAAGAAGGTTTGCTACATGTTTACGTGCCCGATCGACCTCTTCTTTAGCGTGTGTAGCTTGTGGATAATACTTGCTTGAAGGGTTACCATACTCCTCAAGGAGAAAAGGAATCATAGCATCCTTTACTTCAGGGAGCATTTGAGTAGTTGCACTATTATCAAGGTAAAGCATGGACCCACCCCCTTTATAAATGCATGAGATTACGTAAAAATTTGTCGTGATTACCAGCGTGCTGATATTCTCCAGCCAACAACCGTATACCACGATCTAAATGAGCATTAAAAAGAGCAGGAAAATATTCTTCATCGGCCACCGGGCGGTTTGTATGCTGTGCAATCAAGGTGTGAAATAAATAATCATATTCACCAGTAAGTGTATTTCGATTAAATTCTAGTCCGTCTGCTCCTGATTTTGGTTCAGGAGGTACACCTTCTTGCTGCAATGATAGTGAAATCGCCATTCGAGCTAGAATATTTGGTGTCAAGTTCGTCGTTGAATGCAGTTGTTTAAGTTTGTCTGCAGCGTAGCTGGAAGTTTTTAAACGGAAGTTCATAGTGATCTTACCTCTTGATTATAATGAAAAAAGCCATGTTCTATAGATATCGTTTCGTCTGTAGGTGCGAAATTCAATGTATACTCTTTCGCAACCAAAGGTTCAATTATCGGGTATAGATGAAGGTCGATTTCAGAATTGGTACTTAAGATCATCACCTGTTCACTGCAGTTTGGAATCAGTTTAGAGAGCACCGTTTCCCGATGTTCAACATCTAAGCGACCTAATAAAGTATCAAAGATAAACGGAAATTTAACACCTGAGCACTTAAGCATTGCTAATATGATTGATAAAAGTAGGATCTGTTTTTCCCCTGATGATAGGTGTTCTTTTGGTACCTCTACATGGTTGCGGTTGTATAAACTAATTTCAAATGTTTCGGGATGAATGAGAATCGATGAAACATAATCTTTCTTTCTCATTAAAGCATTCAAAATTTTAGTTGCTTCTATTTGAACTAGCTGTAGCTTTTTCTTAGTTTGTTGCTTTCGAAATTGTTGAGATAAAAGTCGAATCTTGGTTGCCATAAAAAAAGAGTTATTCGCTTTTTCATTTTCAAGTAGTTTCTTTTGAGCAACTTCAATGGATTGTTGTTGTGTACTAATTTCCTGGTTCAGCTCATTCAATTGTCTTTGAACAGAGGAGGATTTCTGTTCTTTTTGAGTGATCTTAACGGAAAGTGATTCAATTTCTTCAAACATATCTTCGAAATCCGTTGTGGTTTGATGATGTTCAAGTTGCTTCCGTATATCCTTGGCCTTTTTAAGTAACCCCTGGTTTTCAGTTAATAACTGTATATACTCATCGATCTTTAAGTTTTCAATGGTATTGGATAGTGCTTCGATTTCACTTCGTTGTTGGAATGAAGCTTGATGTATAAGTTCAACATCCGGCTCTTTAAACATCGAGAGAATCCGTTCTCTTAGGATTTCAGCTTTTGAAGGATCTGGAACAAGTTCACTGATATTAGACTGGAAGTCTCTAGGAGTTAAAGTTTGCTTTACTTGGCTCATCAGCTCAAAATTGTGTTCTTTGCTCATTTGATCTTTTGTTTGGAAAAGTAATTTACGGGCTAAATAAATCGGTAATAGATCTGCGGTAAAGTCTTTTAATTCTTGAATGTTTTGAGTTCGAGTGTTTTCTATTTGATTGACTTCGCTTTGTAATTTTTGACGTTCTTCATCTACAAGTCCGCCATTAATGTTGAAGTCTTTTTTCAACACTTCAACACGTTCTTCAAGTTGAGTGATGTCATGTTGAAGTGAATTATTTTCTAGTGTTAATCTTTCTCGCTGCTTTATAAGATTTGATAGCGCGTTTTCCAAGTCGTATACTTTTGCCTCTTGGTCATTTATAGAATTCTCGATGTTTGCTTGTTTCATATATTGTCCAAGGTCTTCTTCTAAAGAGGAGAACAAATTTAAATTAAATAGTACGCTAGCAGAGGAGCGAAGGTACTCAGAAAGTTGATTATTACTAACGATCTTTGAAATTTCTTCACCGTCAAACAAGCACATATTAAATAGTTCTAACGGAACCTTCTTTTTCAACCCAGTGTGATAAATTTCGCGATCTTTCTCATTTAAGTAATTACCATTTTTCATAATCATAAAATTCTCTTTAAGCTTGTCATTTACGAAGTTCCATTGCCTTGTAAAGCGATATTTGTTTAGTTGGTATTTCTCAACTTCACTAAATTCTAAGATGATTTGAAAGCTATTTTCATTTTGCTTGTAGGCTGGACTATTAAGTAAGGATTTGACTTGTTGCAGATACCGATCATTCTCTGTTGCATAGCCGTATGTGAATGCCCCAAATAAGGAGATTTTAATTGCATTAAGCAGTGTTGTTTTACCGGAACCGTTTTTCCCACCGAACAAAATAACATTTTGGTCCGGTGGTTTTACAGTTAAATCAATTTCATGAACACCTTTATAGGCGCCAATGTTTTTAAAAATTACTTTTTCAAACTTCATTAGTTGGGCTCCTTACAAATGTAGATAATCCTGCTTTAGTGCTTTATCAATTTCTTGGTTAACTCCTCTTCGAATTCGATAACCATTATATTCTTTTTCCATATGAATTAATTTCTTAACTAATTTCATATCTACACCCATTTGTTCTGCAAGAAGTTCGAGATCAGTGATTTGTTCAGAATCAAACGTCTGATGGTCATCATATTCCCAATCTAAGTCGTAGCCCATAATCTCGTTATAAATTTGTGGTAGACGGTCTTCCAAATCCCCATTTTCTAACCAAATTCGACGAATGACTTTTAATTCTCTTTCACTAATTAAGGAATAAGATGGATCTCCAGGTTTTTCTAGGTCGCGTTCGGCTTCAAGTAACCTTCTAAGAATCATCTCACGAGCTTGCATAGTGAAAGGACCAAGGCCAAAACGTTGGTAACGTTCGCCGTCTTGTATTAAGATGTCTGGTTCGTCTCCCTGCGATAAATCGATTCTGTTTTCACGCAAATAATTATTTATGTTTTCTTTCTGTACGATCGTAAAATCAAGAAAGGGGACACGTTGCAATTTACGTCGGGATTTCTTAGGAATAACTACATAATCAATGTGATCAATGGTTTCAATTTTTACATCACGAAAGTATACTTGACCATTCATTCGATATTTTTGACGGTATGAACGTACATCTCGAATGTCAGCTAGCCAATTCCGGAACTCTAGTAATGGTAGCATCCAATCTTCTCCGCTTTCTATGAAGCCGTTTAGTGCCTTATCCTCTGTTACTACCGTGCATGTCCAACAACCGAAACGGCTATTTCCACATGAGCCTGCACTTTCTTTAACAGTCTTATCAACTACAAGAGGACATTCCCCACTAGAAGAGTCTTGATAAAGCTTGTGTAATTCATGGTTATCGTCTCCCCAAGGAGAATCATAATTTAATAAGTATTTCCATACATGGTCAGTACCAAATTGTCGAATGGGGGCAAAGACAAAGGCATTAGACAACGAAGAATGACGCATGAGCACTTTACCTTCTACAGAATGGGATTTCATGACATTCGCCCTCGTTGCACTTTCATTGTCGCGCACTCCGAGTACCATGATTACCTCACCAAACTTAGATACTTTATCAAGAATAAACTGATTGGCAGGATCAATCTTCATCCTGTCTGTACACCAACGGAATTTCTGATTAGGAGATGGATAGCCTCTTCCAATAATGTTTGACCAAAAGGACTTTTCAACAGGAGGTTTTACTTTGTGAGTTTCAATTGGAAGGTCCTGCTCAAGTGCGTGTTCTTGAATCCGTCGTAACGTTTCATTAATAGATGAGATAATTAATGGTGTTTCGACTAAGGTATCGGAAGAGATGACGTAAACCTTCTTATGCAAACTATCTTTCGGAAGCTCCATAAGAGCTTCGAATACAAGTTGAATAACAACAGTCGAGTCTTTTCCACCGCTATACCCTACAACCCAGGGCCTTGAATCATTCAAATACGTTTTTTGAATTAAAATTTTCGACTGTTCAAGCTCTGGAAAATTTCTGTTTATAAGGTTAGTAATTAAATTATTCATTTCAAGACCCCCTCCTGATATTTAGCTTCAATTTCTTGTTCTTGTTCAGCAAGGGGGAGTTTAAGCTTTTCTTTAATTAGATTTGAGGTGAGAATGATCGTTTGATTTGTTTTTGTAATCCTTCCAGTTCTACCAAATGATCTACCCATCCAATCTGAAGTGTTCGATCGATTAAAGTCAATTGTAGAAAGTCGCTTAACATAGGCTTGCCAATCTGAAGGGTGGAATTGATAAAGATAATGACCAATAACCCCTATGGCTTCTAAGAATACACCATGACCATTAATAAAATTGGCACGCAATTCCCGTGGAGTTAGCTCTTTATTTAAAACAAGGTTCCATTCCTGCATGGAATTAATTAGTTCTTTCCAGAAACTTGTTAGATATTCTTTTTCTTGATCGGAGATAAACTCTCCTTTTTTCTTAGCTAATAGCTTTTGGTTTGTATTAAATACGTGATTCAAAGCAAATAATTTCGGAGAGTTTTTGGATAACGACACCTTCTCTTTATCCGTATATCGTGCAAGCAACGGTGTTTCCATAATGATATCTTTCGTCAATAGCGCAAGTTGATCTCTGTGATCGTACAGAATACCGATGGAAGAAGTAGTATTCACCGCATGACGATTAAGGTCAGAAAAAATTTGCTGCGATTTCTTTAAACCTTGATCATGATAAAAAACAACCGAGATAGTTTCTTTTCCAAGCTCTGGTGAAACCTTAAGTGCTTCTTCAATTGCGGCTCTTCGATGCTGACCGTCATTTATGAGGAATTTGGTATCCAGTGATATAATTAAAGTACCTAGATCTTTATAATTAGGCTCCTCACTAAATGAGTGAAACTGAACCTTGCCATCGAGTGATGCGGTCAATGAGGAAAACACATACTCCTTAGAATTTTCCAGCATATAATTAGCAATTTCAGGCACTCTAGTCTTATTTATGATGCGCTGAGCACGGTGCTCAGGAGGAATTTCCTCCTCGTCAAATAGAAAAATTTTAGGTATGAGCCTAAGTGGTACCATAGCTACAAAATAATCCTTATTTCCTTGATAACCACGAAGGGCGGGGAATGTATAACTAAAAGCAGGTTCTATGTCAAACACCTCTTTTACGTACGTAATATTATAAGTTAATTGTAAGATTCACATGACTAGCCGTCAACACTTAAATACTTGATCTCGTATGATTCTTAAGCGTTATATGGGATAGCAGCGTACTGATAACAATAAAAACTAAAAAGAATATAAAAAGGTCACCTTTCTTGTAGAATGTAATTACAGAAAACAATCTTAAGAGAAAGTATCCTAAATCGTTGTATCCACTCTTCATGATACATGCCTAATATCGGAGGGATCGAATTGAAGAAAATATATATTCTAAGACATTGCCAAGCTGAAGGTCAATCACCGGAAGCGCCGCTAACAGACCAAGGCTTCCAACAAGCATTGGAAGTAGCTGATTTCTTTTCCGAAATGCCAATCGACCACATTATTTCAAGTCCATACAAGCGTGCCATTCAATCGATCCAGCCGCTTGCAACGCGAATAAACGTCGAGATAGAAACGAATAGGCAATTAACCGAACGTGTATTAAGTACGAAAAATCTTTCCGACTGGCTGGAAAAACTAAGAGCAACATTTGTGGATAGGGAACTGAAATTTGAAGGCGGAGAGTCCAGCCGTGAAGCAATGAAGCGAATCGTAGAAGTTGTAGAGAAGGCTTTCAGCAGTGAATCCAAAACGACAATCGTTGTAACGCATGGAAATCTCATGTCCCTTTTGTTCAATCATTATAACGAAAACTTTGGGTTTGATGATTGGCAAAGTCTTAGTAACCCTGATATATTTCTTTTGATAAGCGAGCGTAACAAAGTAACGTATGATCGATTATGGAAACAAAAATAGGTGAGGATGTTAATAAGAGCGAGAAAGTGAAAAATCAAAAAGATCTCCCTCTTAATCGTTTTCTTCTGGCTGATTTCAATCTATACTGAAAAATAAGCCCTACTCTACTAATTTGAAGAGGAGATTTCCTAATGCTAACTTTCAATAAGCCAGATGTAACGCAATTCTTCAAAATGTTTACTATTCAAACCTTTGCTGTGAGTCCCAATGAGGATCAGGTGGTGTTCTCGATTAACATCAGTGGCCGTTTTGAGCTATGGGCAATGGACAGCGTTAAACGCTTTCCCTATCAGCTGACCTCGATCGGGCAAAACTGTAACCGTCTCTTGTACAGTAAGGATGGAACGTTTATCATTGCTGCGTTTGATAACGATGGCGATGAAAATACGCAGGCGTACGCATTGCCTCGAGAAGGAGGCGTCCTTAAGCCTCTTTTAGTCGAAGAGGGTGAGCGCCATATGCTTGAAGGGTTGGCAGAAGACGGGGAGCGCCTTTATTATGCGACGACGAGTGGGAACCCTACTTATTTGAATGTGAAACGGTATGATTTAAAAACCGGAGAGGAGGAGCTGTTGCTAGAAGGAGCAGAAGGGGCGACGTGGATTTCTGAGAAAAATAAAGAAGAGAGCCGTTTCATTATTACCAGACTGTTCGCCAACACTTACACGGTGGCGTATGTGCTTGAGGATGGGAAACTCTATTCCATCGTTCCCGATGCGACCAACGTTCACCAGACACAAGGAGCGACGTTTACTTCGGAAAAAGACGTCTATGTAAGCACGAACTACAAGGCTGATCGAAAATATCTCGCTCATTTTGATGCAGAAGCGAAGGTTTTCACAAAGGAGATAGAGCTTGAGGAGGAGTCGATCGAGCGAATTTACACTACGGAAGACAAAAAGAATCTTTACCTGCAAGTAAGCGCTGGGGTTGAAGATAAGCTATATCGTTATAGCCCTGAGAGAAAAGAGTTAGAAGAAATCAAGCTGCCTGTAAGCGTGATCGATCAATTAAGTGTTTCAGAGAGTGGGCGGCTTTACATTCTCGGTCGTACGGCAACCAAATCTTTTAATCTCTATAGGCAAGCCGACCCAGGTTGGGAAGCATTGACGGATGTGAGCGTGCCAGGGGTGGCGGAAGAGGACTTGTCTGAACCGGAAGTTCTGAGGTACCCATCGTTTGATGGACTTCAAATTGAGGCGCTTTATTTTAAACCGCGTCCCGAGGTCGATAATGGTCATCTCATCCTTTGGCCACATGGGGGACCGCAGGCGTCTGAACGTAAAAACTTCTCCTCGTGGTTCCAGTACTTAATCTATGAGGGGTATCATATCGTCGCGCCAAACTTCCGTGGCTCTAGCGATTACGGGGCCGCATTCATGAAAATGGTCGAAGGTGATTGGGGCCACGGGCCGCGGCTCGATAACATTGCCTGTGTGGAGTACATGATTGACAAGGGCTATGCGGATAAAGACAAGGTGCTGTTGATGGGTGGAAGTTACGGGGGCTATATGGCGCTCCTTTTACACGGCAGACATGCAGATTATTTCAAAGCAGTTGTGAATATCTTTGGGGTATCGAATCTCTTTAGCTTCTATGATAGCGTTCCTGAGTTTTGGAAGCCAATGATGACAACATGGCTGGGGGACCCGGTGAAGGATAAGGCGCGGTTTGAAAAAGATTCACCGACGACCTATTTAGAAGGAATGACAAAGCCAATGCTCGTCATTCAGGGGGCGAATGACCCTCGCGTAGTGAAACAAGAATCCGACCAAATTGTGGAATCGCTACGTGCAAACGGGGCGGAAGTCGAATACATCGTATTTGAGGATGAAGGGCACGGATTCTCCAAGACAGAGAACAAGACGATGGTGTGTGAACGTATCCTAGCATTTTTCAATCGGGTGATCTAACGACGAAGAAGCAGCCCCAAAAAGAGGCTGCTTCTTTTCCTTATTTGGAGATAAACCCCCGAATCGCAAATGCAATGTTTTGCGGTCGCTCGGCCAGTCGGCGCATGAAATAGCCAAACCAATCGGTCCCAAACGGCACATACACGCGAACTTTGTATCCTTCTTTGACGAGTTCTTTTTGCAGGTTTTTGCGGAACCCGTAGAGCATTTGAAATTCAAACTGAGCGCGCGGGATGTCACTTTCTCGTGCATACTCTTTGACTTGATCAATAATGCGGTGGTCGTGAGTAGCTATAGCGGTGTAGCTGCCGTTGTCTAAGTGAAGGTAGATAATCTCTAAGAAATTTTTATCAATAGTCGGCTTGTCTTGGTAGGCAACACTCACTGATTCTTTGTACGCTCCTTTTACAAGACGAAGGGGAACTCCCTTTAGACTCTCGACATCCTCTTTGGCTCTGTGTAAATACGCTTGAATGACCGTACCGACGTTATCGTAATCTTGGCGTAATGTTGAGAGCAACTGAAGGGTCTGTTCGCAATGAGAATAGTCCTCCATATCGATACGTATGAAACGCTCATAGCTTTTGGCTACTTCGCAAATCCGTCGCATGTTCGCGAGGCAGAAATCTTTGTCAATATCAAGGCCGAGCTGTGTCAGTTTCAAGGAGAGATTGCAGTTAGCGCCTGTGCTGTTTATCGCTTTTAGGATGTCGATGCAAGCACGCGTCGCTTCCGAAGCCTCCTCCTTTTCCGAAACAAATTCCCCGAGATGATCGAGCGTGCAGCAAAGCCCGTCTGCGTTCAGCTTACGCACATTCTCCATCGCCGCCTCAAGGGTTTGCCCCGCAACGACTTGCGAAGCACCGAACTTTAGCCCCCATTTTTTGGCTGCTTTATTAAGCGATTTGTTTTTTGCCAGCTGCATGAAAAACGATCGTAGCGGCTGTTCTAGAACCATTTGACTTCCCCCTTGGCGCACAGTTTTTTGTAAAAAGAGATGCAATAATCGTGCCAAATGCTACGGAAAAGACCAGCATTATAGAAATTAGCAAACGCTTTCAAAAAAAGCTACTCTTTCTCTTAGAAATCGTCTAAAATAAAGATACGCAGGACAATAGTGTCTATCGATAGACAGGTTTGTATAAAATTTGTGCAAAGGGGTGGGCCGCAATGCAGAAGTGTTTAGTTGAGTTTGGAGAGCCGTATTCAGGCGATCTACCTGAAGGAGAACCGCTGGTCATTGACGAACGCACACCATTGGCTGAGCTTACGACCCTGGAAAAACCAGAAGATCTCTATCTAGTGAACACGGATGGAGAGGTGACACGCAAAATTGAAGCAAGCAGGCTTTTTTCGCTCCTGCAAGAGGAATTGAAAAGCTGTGACGCTTTTCTCGAAACGATTATGGGAACATTAGAAGATGCCGTGACGGTCGTCGATGAGCGCAGCCGTGTCAGGTCGATTAATGCAAAATCTGAAAAGCTATACGGCTTAACGAGAGGGCAAATTCAAGGCCAGCCGATTGATGATTTCTTTGAGGAAGAGGCGCTTGTGCTCTGGTCTGTGATGCAGGATAAACGGCCTGTGCTCCATCACTATAACCAGCCCCGCCCGGATCTGCATGTGATCGTTAATACGGCCCCTGTCTTCTCTGGAGTTCGTTGTGTGGGCGGAGTTTCCATTGAACGAGATATAACGGATGTCGTCAAATTAAACGAAGAGCTGGCAACAACAACCGCGTCTTTGCATGATCTAGCCCATTCCACGAATCAAGATCATCCCTTTGAAAAGATTAAGGGCAGAAGTGAGCGCTTGCGGCATGCGATTGGTTTGGCTTCAAAAGTGGCGCGGACAGACGCGAATGTGCTAATTACAGGGGAAAGCGGTGTCGGCAAAGAGCTTTTTGCGGAAGGGATTCACCGAGCAAGTGAACGGGCGAGTCGCCCCTTTATCGCGATCAACTGCGGAGCGATTCCTCATGCCTTGTTTGAAAGCGAGTTGTTTGGCTATGAACAAGGGGCGTTTACAGGGGCTGCGCGTGGTGGGAAAAAAGGAAAGTTTGATGCTGCAAGGGGAGGGACAGTTTTTCTGGATGAGATTGGCGAGATGCCTCTGGAACTGCAAGTCAAGCTCCTGCGCGTGTTGCAAGAACGTAGCTTTTACAGAGTAGGGGGCACAAAAGCCATTCCGATGGACGTTCGTCTCGTAGCGGCCACAAATCGAGACTTGGAGAAGATGGTCGAGGAAGGAACATTTCGGGAGGATTTATACTACCGGCTTCATGTGATTTCCATCAAGGTCCCCGCCCTGCGAGAGAGAATAGAAGATTTGCCGGAGCTTGTGCAAGTGTTTCTCAAGGAATTTGCGCTCAAGTATGATAAACCGATTCCGAAACTGGATCCTGAGGTGATGTATTCTCTTTCAAAGCAGCCGTGGGAGGGAAATATCCGGCAGTTACGGAATCTCATCGAACGAATGATCATTTTAAATGGCGACCAGGAGGAGCAGGTGAAGTGGCATCACCTTCCAGAATCTTTTCAACGGCGCGTGAAGCATATCACCTCGGCGCCCAAAGTGAAGCGGCCACGCACTGAGCAGGAGGAGATCGAAGCAGCACTGGAGAAAACATACGGCAACAAATCAGCCGCGGCAAAAATACTCGGTGTGTCTCGAGCAACCCTGTACAACCGCATGAAGCGTCTAGGGTTGTAAAAGACAACAGTGTTTAACTAGACAGATATGTATAAAATTGAAGCTGCTCTCTGAAGAGGAGAGCAGCTTCGCGCGAGGTCTTCGCTCTTTAAGGCTGTGTCGCTTGAAGTCTAGAATGGCTTACAATCGCTACGGCGGGTAGAAGCATGAAACAGGGCGTGGCGTCTTGGATTCACGGCCGCATTTTTTTTAATACATCTCCGAAATAGTTTTGGCTTGCATATGAAGGACTAGGTAGTCGGGTCCGCCAGCTTTGGAGTCGGTACCGGACATTTTGAAACCGCCGAATGGGTGATAACCAACAATGGCACCTGTGCAATTACGGTTAAAGTACAGGTTTCCGACGTGGAAGTCTTGCTTGGCTTGCTCAATGTGCTCACGATTGTTCGTAATGACGGCGCCAGTCAGGCCGTACTCCGTGTTGTTGGCAATGTCAAGCGCTTCGTCAAAGTTGGAGGCTTTGCTGATCGCAAGAACGGGACCGAAGATTTCTTCTTGCATGAGGCGCGCGTTTGGATCAACATCGGCAAACACGGTTGGACGGATGAAGTACCCTTTGGAATCATCACTGTCTCCCCCGGCAACGAGGCGCCCTTCTTCTTTGCCAATCGTGATGTAACTTGTAATTTTGTCAAACGCAGCTTGGTCAATGACAGGACCCATGTAGTTTCCGTGCTCCACAGGGTCGCCAACCGTGAGTGCCTCTGTTTGCTGAATAACTTTTTCTAGCACTTTGTCGTAAATGTCCTCATGGATCACAGCACGGGAGCCAGCTGAACACTTCTGACCGGAGAAGCCGAAGGCCGAAACGGTGATGGCCTCAACAGCAATATCAATATCGGCGCCTTTGTCCACAACGACGGTATCCTTGCCGCCCATTTCTACAATCACGCGCTTGAGATGGTTTTGTTCCTTTTGCACAACCGCTGCTCGCTCATACAAACGTGTGCCTACATCGCGAGAACCGGTGAAGGTGACGAGCGAGGTTTTTGGATGGTCAACGAGGTAATCGCCGACTTCGCTGCCGCTCCCTGGGACATAATTGACAACCCCTTTTGGTACGCCGGCTTCTTCTAGCACTTCGACAAATTTTGCTGCCACCACTGGTGTAGTGCTGGCAGGCTTGAGCAGCACGGTATTTCCTGTAACGAGAGGGGCGACGGTCGTACCGGCCATGATCGCAAAGGCAAAGTTCCACGGAGAGATCACAACGGCTACCCCAGTCGGTGTATAGATGTAGCGATTTTGCTCGCCTTCCCGGCTGTTTACAGGTTTGCCGTGAGCAAGCTCTATCATTTGCCGGGCGTAATATTCCATAAAGTCAATCGCCTCTGCGGTGTCGCCATCCGCTTCTTTCCATGGTTTCCCGCCTTCCTTCACAAGCAGTGCCGAGAATTCATGCTTTCGACGGCGGGCAATAGCAGCCGCACGGACAAGGATGTTGGCGCGCTCTTCAGGATTGGTTTTTCGCCAAGACTCAAAGGTTGTGCTTGCCGCTTCGATTGCCTGCTCGGCGTGTGATTTGCTTGCCTTTCCAACGGTTCCAACGATTTCTTCTTTGTTTGCAGGATTCACGGAAGTAATGGTCTCTTCTGTTTCCACCCGTTCTCCGTTTATGATGAGTGGATAGTGACCGCCAAGGGACGCTTCCACCTTTTGAATTGCTTTCCTAAACGCTTGTTGGTTTTCCTCGACTGTAAAATCTGTGAACGGTTCGTGTTTGTATGGTTGCAGCATCTAATCTCCTCCTTAGAAATGTCTCACCAAACATTCATGCAAGTTCCGTGCCAATTTTCATGTATGGTGAAAGTGACGGGCTTTTCTCCCCTGTGCTATACTTGGTGAGCAGAAGCTGTTTAAAAAAGAGGAGTTCTACTAGAATGGAGAAAAAGGAACGCATCTTAATTATCGTATCTGTAGATAAAGAAAAGGAAGCCATCGAAAAAGGGTTGGCGCAAGAATCGATGGTGGATGTATTGGTTGGCGGCGTGGGAATGGCTGTAGTGGCTGCGCGCACGGCGGCAGCACTTATGAAAAGCGAATACCGCCTTGTTATTAATGCCGGAATTGCTGGAGGCATCATAGGACAGGCTCCGCTGGGGTCGATTGTTGTCGCCTCTTCGATTATTGCCCCGGAAATAGGATCGGAATCACCGGAGAGATTTATCCCAATAGATGAACTTGGTTTTGGCACGCAGAAGGTAGCGACGACCATTCCCTTGGCAAAAGAGCTTCTGGTGGTGATGCGTGAGAAGCGGTTGGGTGTGACATACGGGCCGGTACTTTCTGTTCTAACGGCTACGGGTACAGAGGAGACGCTCGCGAGGCGAAAAGCGCTTGTTCCTGACGCGGTCGCCGAAGCCATGGAAGGATACGGGGTTGCTATCGCCGCAAAAGAAGCCAATGTGCCGATGCTTGAAATACGCACGATTTCCAATCAAGTAGGCGTGCGTGATAAAGGCTCATGGAAATTTGCCGAGGCGTTCTTGGCCCTTGAGCAGGTAGCAATATGCATACAGGAGGTTGTGACGAATGAAAATCGCTTTTTCTCCGTGTCCGAATGATACGTTTGTCTTTTATGCGTGGGCACATGGGCACATTGAAGAAGCTCCGCCGCTCGATGTGACGTATGCGGACATTGATAAAACCAATTACTGGGCGTTTGACCGAGTCGGTCCGGATGTCATGAAAATATCGTACGCGGCGTTGCCATGGGTGCTTGAGGATTATGCGCTTCTCCCTAGCGGAGGCGCGCTTGGTCGTGGGTGTGGTCCACTGGTTTTAACCAAGGATCAGCAAGACGTGAGCGCTCTATCGGGTCAGAGAGTGGCGGTGCCGAGCGATCGCTCGACGGCGTATTTGCTCTTCAGGCTTTGGGCCGCGCGAAAGGTCGAAGGCGGGGTTGGCGAGATTGTCATCATGCCGTTTGATGAAATTATGCCAGCGGTTCAAAATGGGGAGATTGATGCGGGACTTGTAATTCACGAGGCTCGTTTTACGTATCAAAACTACGGATTGCATATGCTACAAGACTTAGGAAACTGGTGGGAAGAAGACACCGGACTGCCGATCCCGCTTGGAGCGATTATTGCCAAGCGCTCATCTAGCTATGAGGCCGATTCCCTGGCAAAGTGGGCAAAAGCCTCTGTGGACTATGCGTGGGCTCACCCCGAAGAAACGAATGTCTACGTCATGAGTCACGCTCAGGAAATGTCCCAGGATGTGGCGAGCGCTCATATAGATTTGTATGTGAATGAATTTACGCGCGAGTTGGGCGAAGACGGCTATGCGGCGATTGAATCGCTGTTAGGGCGAGCCATGGAGGAAGGGCTTGTGCCAGCGTTTGATTTGGCGAAAATAAGGAAATAAAAGCACGGAAAAAGGCCATGAGGTGGATGCGCTCATGGCCTTTTTTATCTAGATCCGGCCGGTCGAAGCTCGGAATTTTTCCGTCTTGCCCTGAAATCCAAATTCGCGATTGCGAGTAGCAGGCTTCCAAAATCCGTGCTTCTAGGCGACCCGCCTGCGCATTTCGGTTAAGTAGCATTGCAGAAAGATAACACTAACAATTCTTTATGATTTTCAACATTGAATTAGCACCCGTTTGAAATTCATACGGGACTTTAATCTCTTCAACACGGCATCCTTTATCTTCAAGGCAGTTTATGAATGTATCCAAATGTTCGTACCGTTTCCCTTCTAAATCAACCAAAGGGAAAATTCGAATTTCCTTTTTTGACACTCTCAAAAACTCAGCAATTGTTTTTTGATGGAAATCCTCATCTAGTCTGTCCGCATACATAAACAGAAAATGTGCAGAGAGAATTATATCAAATTCCTCGTCTTTAAATGGCAAACAAGGCAGAGTAACTGGAACGTACCTATCGTTGAACTCCTTCATGTCACGGGCACAGTCAGTTAAAGCGCTCATCCGGTGTTTTCTTAGACCATGCAGATCTTTGAAATAATCCCATACATAATGATTTTTCACATGGGCCATGTGTTCCATAGCATGGTCAATATCCCTTAACCCTTTATTTTGAAGGTCTGCTCCAGAATGATTATAGGCAATATCACAGGCGGTCACATCCAGACCTTGTTCACTGCCGACAGCAGTAAAAGAACATGCTCCTGCCGGACAATCAAGTATTCTTTCTCCCCTGAGTCCTTCAATAGAAAGGGAAAACATATCCATATACTCCTCAAACGTTCTACCAATGAAAATGATTCGTTCTAAATCTAACTTTGTTCTCTGCTCAGCTTGGCTCAACTATACTCACCTCTTATTACAGTATTAAAAAATATACTATCAGAAAGTTTCGTTGCTATCACCCTTTTTCTAGTTTCTTATCATAAATTTTCTCTCAAGCAATTTCGTTTTGCACATTTTATTTCCATGTGTATTACGAAAAGTAAGGCATTATGATACGATCATTAACATATGGAAATAAGGAGGGCTGGATGTGAAGGAGCCATATAAAATACCGAACGTCCCTTTAGACGAGTTGGATAAACAGCTGCTTGCGCTTTTGCATGAGCAGGGGAGGATGTCGTATACCGATATCGGCAAGGAAGTAGGCTTATCGCGTGTAGCGGTGCAAACAAGGATTCAGAACCTGATGGACCGAGGCGTGATTGAAAAGTTCACGGTTGTGATTAATCCGACTCAAATCGGCATTCATGTGTCTGCTTTTTTTAATGTCGAAGTGGAGCCGCAGCACTTGGACCATGTCGCCAATGTACTCGAAAAAGAGGCAGCGGTGACAAGTCTATACCTGATGACAGGCCCGAGCAAGCTACATATGCATGGCATTTTTTCCGACCAGCAGGAAATGGAGAATTTCCTCATCGAACAACTTTACCCTCTTGAAGGCGTCGTAAGCGTCGATTGTCAAATGCTAATCAAACGCTACAAGAGTCGGATGGGTATGAAATTATAAGGGGAGAACAGAAATGTCATATAAACAATTAGCATTAGCGATGATACGCACCGGGGTGTTTGGCTTCGGCGGAGGGCCGTCTGTGATGCCGCTGTTTCGCCATGAAATTGTCCAAACCTATAAGTGGATGGACGATGATGAGTTTGCGGAAACGTTGGCGATTGCCAACACGCTTCCAGGACCGATCGCTACGAAAATGGCGGCGTATATCGGCTACCATGTCAAAGGAGTCAAGGGGGCCTGCTGGGCAACGGTTACGCATATTCTGCCCACGAGCCTTGCGATGGTCGCGCTCGTTTCTCTTGTTGCGATCATCAGTGAATCGGCAGTCATCAATGGAATGATTGGCGCGGTAACGCCAGTCATTGCTGTACTACTTGGGGTGATGGCTTATGAATTTGGCAAGAAGGCGGTGGCGGGATTTGGTTGGATTCTTGGCGCCGTGACGTTCGCGATTGCGTTCCTGTTGCTTGAAGGAGTCGATATCCATCCGGGGGTTGTTATCATTCTTTTTATTCTCTATGGCTTGTTTCACTACCGGTTAGTGGATAAATGGAGAGCGAAGAAAAAGGATGTGTCCTCATGATACTGCTCTACCTTCTTTGGGCGTTTTTCATCGCGAATCTTCTAGGTTACGGAGGAGGACCGGCGTCAATCCCGCTAATGTTTGAAGAGGTGGTCAGTCACTTTGGCTGGCTCTCTACCGAAGAGTTTTCCAATATGCTTGCGCTCGCAAACGCGCTTCCTGGTCCTGTCGCGACGAAGATTGCCGCTTATGTTGGCTTTGGGGTAGGCGGTTGGGGCGGTTTCATCGTCGCCCTCGCCGGAACAATCGTTCCATCGGCCGTCGCTGTCATTTTACTATTAAAAGTTATTCGTAAACACCGTACGTCGCCAATCGTAAAAGGGATCTCCCTCGCTGTACAGCCAGTGATTGCAATGCTAATGGTAGTGTTGACGCTTGACATTTTTCGAGATGCCACGGTGTCCATCGGCTGGGTGCAGTCTTTGGTGATTGCCGCGATTGCTTTTTGTCTTCTGCAAATTGTAAAGCTGCATCCGGCGTTTGTGATCCTGCTTGCGTTTGCTTATGGTGGGGTTGTTATTCCATTTGTTTTATAGAAAAAAGCGGCCTATGAGCCGCTTTTTTCTGGTTTCCCATCTTACTCAGGGCCGCCTGCGCTTTGAACTAATGCGCAGGGTTTAACTTTGCATAGAGGCATGTATCTCGGAACGAGCGTCCATCTGCTGAACGATCATCTTGTTTTAAAATCGCTTCCAGCGAGAAGCCCAGCCGTTCAGGAATGGCGCGACTTTGAGCGTTCAGGGGATCGCAGCAGATCTCCAGACGGTGAGCGTTAAGCTTGTAAAAGGCAAATTCGGCAATGCCAGCTACCGCTTCGGTCATATAGCCTTTGCCGCTGTGCCGGGAATCAATCCAGTAGCCAATCTCCATTCGCGGAACATACCAATTGATCTGGTGCAACCCCGATGAAGCGATAAAACGTCCCGTTTGCTTGCTGAACACGTGGAACCGCAAATCTTTACGGCGCAAAAAGTCGTTGTGGGCCTGACGGACGCCTTCTTCGGTCTGTTCGACCGAGGAGACATGATGGGCCCATGCCATCCATGGGAGAAGGTCGTGCATAGAGGCTTGCTGAGCTTCGTGAACGGCTTTTCCATCACCTGGAAGGGGGAGACGAATAAACAGACGTTTCGTTTCAAAGGAGTCGGGCACTTGAGGGATACCTGGATTCATACACTCACCTCTTGAGATATTTTCTCTAGTTTACCTGAAAAAGGAAGGTCGTCAAGGGGGGAGTGAAGAGCCTGATCGCTTGGTGCTTGTTTACGTCTGGAGTTGTTCGCTCTTGAAGAGTTGAAGGAAAAGGCGAGCCACTAGAAATAGTAGGCGCTCGCCTTTTTTTTGAGCAAAATTGTCTTTTTCCGTGGCTTAGCCGCTTTCTTGTCTGGGAGTTGCTCTTCTCAACTGCTGGCCAAGAATGCCATGTAAAAAACGGGACACACTAAAAGGACTTATTTTAAAAAAGGTGGGACCGCTATGCCGTCGATAGTATCCGTTAGCTCGTATCATCCCCCGCACACGCTGCGTCAAGAGGAAACGATGGAATTCGCGCGCGAGCTCTTTGCGGAGAGCTACAAAGACATTGAGCGCTTGTTAACTGTTTTTTCAAATGGGGATATCAAACAGCGCCATTTTGCTGTTCCGCTCGACTGGTTTCAAGAGGAGCATTCGCTTGAAGAGCGGAACGATTTGTACATCAAGCTCGCGACCGAGTATAGTGTGAAAGCGATCGAGAAATGTTTACAGAATCCTTCCTTCTTGTCTAGGGAGATTAAGGCAAGTGAGGTGGATGCGATTATTTGCGTCTCAAGTTCAGGCATGGCCACCCCGTCGCTAGATGCACGGATTATGAATCAATTGCCGTTCCTCCCGCAGACCAAGCGTGTGCCGATTTGGGGGCTCGGCTGTGCAGGAGGAGCCGCCGGTCTAAGCAGGGCGTATGATTACTGTTTAGCCTACCCAAAGGCGACGGTGTTGGTGGTGTGTGTAGAGCTATGCGGGCTAACCTTTCAAAGATCAGACCAGTCGAAAAGCAACTTAATTGGAACATCGCTGTTTGCAGACGGAGTGGCCGCTGCGCTCATTTGTGGAACCGAGGCGAATGTCAAACAAGCGAGTGCTCGTACCGTCCATCCAACCATACACAGCACGCAGTCCACGTTGATGCCAGATTCCGAGGAAGTGATGGGCTGGGATGTGAAGGACAACGGGCTACATGTGGTATTTTCCAGAAGTATCCCGTCCATCGTGAAGGATTGGCTGAAGCCAAATGTCGAGACTTTTTTGGAAAACGAGGGACGAACGCTTGAGGAAATCAGCGCCTTTGTGGCTCACCCAGGGGGGAAGAAGGTTCTGCAAGCCTATGAAAAGGCGCTTGGGTTTTCCGAAGAGATGACGGCTGTCTCGAGAAAGGTGCTTGAGGAGCACGGCAATATGTCCTCGCCAACGGTGCTTTACGTGCTGGAGAAGTTTATGCAACAGGAGCGAATGTTGGGAGAGTACGGGCTCGTAGCTGCGCTCGGCCCCGGTTTTTGTTCTGAGCTCTTACTAGTAGAGTGGGCAGGGGATGTTCATTGACACTCGCCTACTTTTTGATTGCGCTCATTATTAGTCAGCGATTGACGGAAGTCTTGGTCGCAAAACGCAACGAACGATGGCTGAAGGAGCGGGGCGGGATTGAGGCGGGAGCCGCCCACTACCCGTATATGGTGAGTCTGCACGTCGCCTTTTTTCTCGCACTTCTTGTAGAAGTGACGTTGGCAGGGAGGGGAGTCGGAATGTGGAGCATCGTTCCGTTCCTTATCGTGCTGGCTGCCCAGTGTTTACGCGTCTGGGCGCTCCTCTCCTTGGGGCGTTACTGGAACACAAAAATTATCGTTTTGCCTGAAGCACCAGTGATTGAACGCGGACCTTACCGCTATTTTCGCCACCCCAATTACCTGGTGGTCGTGCTGGAAATCGCCTTTCTTCCCCTTGTGTTTCAAGCGTACTGGACGGCGCTTCTGTTTAGCCTTTTGAATGGCGTCATGCTCGTCGTCCGCATTCGAGCAGAGGAAGAAGCTTTGGCGGGAGAAACCAATTACGAAGAAGGGTTTAAACGAAAGAAGCGGTTTTGGTTGATTTAGCTAGAACCTGAGTGCGAGGAAGGGGTTGGCAGAAACGGATCTGGGGCCGAGCTCCCAGATCCGTTTTTTGCCCTACGTCGGAATTAGACAGAACCGTGATTGAGCCTCTGCTTTTTTGTGTATATACTAGGGTTAGGGAGGCCTAGGTATGGCAAGGAAATGGTCGCTTGAGAAAACATTTATTATCTACGTATCTGGATTGATCACTTTACTAGTGGGATTGATTGCAGCGGTCTATATTTATATGGAGCGTCAGCATACCGAAGCCGCGATTGGTGAGCAGGCCCTGACGACGGCTAAAACCATTGCGGCTCTGCCTGAAGTGAGCCGGGCGCTCCAAGGAGAGGCGACCTCCGTGCGGATCCAAGAGTTAACGGAGACGATTCGAGAACAGGTGGGGGCTAGGTTTGTGGTAATTGGAGACACGGAAGAAATTCGCCATGCCCACCCGATAGAGGCAAGGCTTGGGGAGAAGATGGTGGGTGGAGACAATGAGCGCGCGCTTGTTCATGGGGAGAGCTATATTTCCCATGCGGAGGGCTCCTTAGGGGATTCCGTTCGCGGCAAGTCGGCTGTCTTTGATTCCGATGGCGAGATTATTGGCGTGGTTTCTGTTGGGTTCTTGAATGAGTATGTTCTCTCAGAGGTTCAGGAAGGGTTGACGGCAATTTTGTTTTGGACGGGCCTTGTTTTTCTGATTGGGGTGGTCGGTAGCGTGGCTCTTGCCAGAAAGATAAGAGCGGATACCTTTGGGCTTGAGCCTTATCAAATCGGGCGACTCTATCAAGAGCGCACGGCGATTTTATCTTCTATTAAAGAAGGGTTGCTTGCGACAGATCAAGAAGGACGAATTACGGCTGTAAATGAGACGGCCAAACGCGCCCTAAACTTGACGAACGACGCCATAGGGACACCGGTGAGCGTGGCGCTTCCAAATGAAGAGATGGCTCAAGTAATGCAAAAAGGGATGGATGAAGCCAACCAAGAAACGGTGATGAACGGAAGGCACTTTATAGCAAACTATAAGGCCATGGAAGATGAGGACGGCTTCTCAGGAATGGTGGCGAGTTTTCGTGATCGTTCAGAGCTTCATGAACTGCTGATCGCCCTTTCGGAATTTCAGCAGTATTCCAAGGATCTTCGCGCGCAAACCCATGAGTATACAAATAAACTGTATGCCATCTCTGGCTGGCTCCAACTCGGATCTACGGATAAGGCGTTAGCGTTTATCCATGAAGAGATGAGCAATCAGCAGCAGCATCACAAGATCATCTTCGAGCAAATAGAGGACCCAACGATTCAAGGGATCTTGCTTGGAAAACTGTCGAAAGCCTCTGAGAAAAGGATTGAACTTGTGATTAATGAGGAAAGCGCGCTTTCGTATCGATGGCCGGCCGAGTATACGGCGAACCTTGTAACAATCATTGGCAACGTTATTGATAATGCCTTTGAGGCCGTGGCACATCAGCGAGACGGTCAGGTCGACGTGTTCTTGACAGATATTGGAGCGGATATGGTCGTAGAGGTTACGGATAATGGCGCTGGCATTTCCAAGGCAGCGATGGAGCAAGTGTTTCAACGAGGCTTCACAACCAAGCCTGGAGAAAAAAGAGGCGTTGGTTTGGCCCTAGTGAAAGAGGCACTGGACGAAGTGAACGGCACCGTGGAGATTGCTACCCATCCCCAGCGGGGGACGGTGTTTAGCTTGTTTATTCCTAAGAAGAAGGAGGCGTGAGCCAATGATGAACGTCATGATTGCGGAGGACGATTTTCGCGTGGCGGGCATTCATGAACAGTTTCTTGAAAAAATCGCGGATGTGCGTGTGGTGGGGAAGGCGCAAACGGCTGCTGAAACGCTTGAGCGCGCAGAAGAGACGCAGCCCGACTTGATTTTGCTCGATGTTTATTTGCCCGATAAGCTGGGGACAGACATTTTGGGGGCACTACGTCAGCGCTATCCACAAGTCGCGGTTGTCTTGATTACCGCTGCTACAGAAAAAGCAATCTTCTCAGAAGCTTTGAAATTTGGCGCCACGGATTATCTCGTCAAGCCGATTGCCTTTGACCGGCTGGAGAAGGCCGTTGAGAAGGCGAGGCAGGTGAAGGCGTTTTTTGTAAAAGATGAGCACATTAACCAGACAGTGGCTGATCATTTTTTTCAGATACAACAAGAAAGCCAAGCAAAGGCAGAAGAACTACCTAAAGGCATTGACCCGCTTACGCTGGATAAGGTGCGAGCGCTCTTAAGCGAGGAGGCCGAGGGCATTACGGCAGAACAGATGGGCCAGAAATTCGGGGCCTCTCGCACTACCTCCAGACGCTACTTGGAATACTTAATCTCGGTAAACGAAGCAAAAGCAGAGCTCGAGTACGGGGTCGTCGGTCGTCCCGAGCGGAAATATCACGGGCTCTAAAAAACGTTGAAGCGTAGACTTCAACGTTTTTTGCGTCATCGACAACCTAAGGGGGCGCGGCTCTCACTGAGGCGTCAGTCGCCTTTAGCTTCCATCATTCCCAATTTCAGCTAAAAATTCCTGTCCTTTTTTCCGGTAGGAAGCCGCCCCCAACTTGATCAACTCTAGATCCTCCTCTGTCAGCTCTCGTACCACTTTGCCAGGAGAGCCGAGAACAAGCGTCCGGGGCGGAATGACTTTCCTTGATGGAATGAACGTATTGGCACCAATCAAAGCGGACTCACCGATCTCCACCCCGTCAAGAATCGTAGAGCCCATGCCGACTAAGGCGCCACGACGAATCGTACAGCCATGCAGGATGACATTATGACCAACCGTCACATCGTCCTCGAGAAGAAGTGGAAAGTCTTCGAACAAATGCAGTGTACTGTTATCTTGCACGTTGCAACCACGGCCGATCGTGATCGTCGCCTCGTCGCCACGGATAACAGCGTTAAACCAAATGCTTGATTCAGCCCCTATGCTCACATCTCCGATAATTCGGCTACCCGGAGCCATGAACACTGTGCGGTCTACACTAGGCATTTTCCCATTATACGGATAAATCAAAGTTAGTCCTCCTTTTTAAATGAATACGCTTACTATACCATTTGTGAAACGAAAAAGAACACTAGGCACTCAGTGAATGAGCATTTTCAATAGGCGGTTAACACACTTTGCTAGACGAAGAAACCTCCTCTTGCATGGCTTTTCCCTAGTGAATGTCAGCAAAAAATGAGCGATTCGTGATATGATAGAAGCAGCTTCACTTGATCGATTAGCTAATCAACCTTTACATAAAAACGAACGTTGAAATCCAACAGCAAAACTTGAGGAGTGAGGATGAATGTCATGGCATAAATTCACAGAAGAGCGAGCACACAAATTACTGGATGATAAAAGACGAGATGTTCTCACGCCGGACGACGCGAAAAAATTGCTCGACGTTCAGGAAGGGGAAACGGTGGCGGACTTTGGTGCAGGAAATGGCTACTTTACGCTGCCGCTAGCGATGCAAACCTCGGCGTTTGTCTATGCAATTGATCGGGAAGTGGAAATGCTTAACTGGCTGCATGCTCGGGCGGACGCGGAAGAGCTGACAAACCTTGTATATGTGAACAGCAATTTAGAGAATATTAAGGTGGAGAGCGGGACGATTGACAAAGCGATCCATGCTTTTGTGATGCATGAGCTTCCGAACAAGGAGAAAGTGCTAGCGGAGTTCAAGCGTCTTATGAAGCCTAGCGGCAAGCTGGTGATCTTTGAATGGGCCCAGACCACTAGCGAGGAGGGGAATCGGGTGCCCAAGGAAAAGATGAAAGAGCTTCTTGAGAGAGAAGGGCTCAAACCGACAATGATGTCCCTGAATGACATGGTCTATGCAGCCGTGGTGGAGTTTTCGTAGCGGAGACCATGAAGTGCACTTCCCCTTTTTTTGTCTAGCTCCGGCGGGTAGAAGCTCGGGATTTTTCAGTCCTGCACCGAAATCCAAATTCGGGATTTCTAGAGCAGGCCTTCCAAAATCCGTGCTTCTGTTCGACCCGCCTGCGCTTTTCGTTTCGAAATCATCGAAGTTAGGCGTGATGCACATGGCAGCAAAAGCAAAAAAACAGAAATTCGAGGTACAGGAAAATGAAACCATCGGCGATTGCCTTGCACGGATGGAGGCGGAGGGCTACGCCCCTGTTCGGCGTATGGAAGAGCCCGTTTTTGCAGAACAAAAGGGGAAGAAGGAGCCCGTTTGGTTGAGGCAGCGCATCGTATTTGAAGGAGTGCCAAAGCTAGAGGAAGAATGAATGGATAGGAAAACCCGACAGAGTCAAGGCTCCCCTGGGTTTTCTACCTTCTCCCCCACTCCTCAGCCAACAGCCCATACACCACATGATTCACGTACCGATCATACAGCCATTCCGAATGTCGCAACTCTCCCTCGCGAACAAACCCAAGCCGCTCAGGTACAGCTTGACTCCTCTTGTTCTCCGTAGCCGCACGAATTTCCACACGAGCCAGTTTCAAATCGGTTAGCGCATAATCAACGATGGCTTCGCAAGCGCGTGTCATCAAGCCGAGCCCTTGGTAGTCCTCCCCGAGCCAATACCCTATCGTTGTCAGCTTGTTGGTCCAGTCGATGCGATGAAAGCCAATTACGCCTGCCAAATGGCCCTCGTGCCAAATCCCGGCCTGAAAGCCGTTGTTTTCACCAAATTGCTTCATAGTCGAGCGAATGAACGCTTCGCTGTCTTTCACCTGCTCCGTGCTGTTTACCCATGAGAGCCACGTTCGCAAATGTTCTTTGGAGCCCTGGATGAGAGTGAAGAGTGCTTCAGCATCGCGTGGTTCAAGCAGTTTGAGATGGCTTCGTTCGTCGATTTTGTATGTGAACATTCCCTTCCCCTCCCTGAAATTTCTCGTATTATACCATGAAAAAGGCACCTTATGAGCGCCTTTTTAAATAAAGGGCCGTGCTAACATTCGCTAGGGTGAGCAGAAGCAAGCAAAGGGCCAAGGAGGTCCCCGTTAGCCAGCTCTGGCCAATCGTTACAAGAAGTCCCATGTGCAGGAAGGCTGAAGTAACAACGGACTTGCTTTCGGTTGCCACAAATGCCAAAAGTGGAGCACTTAGTAGGATGAAAACCACCGCGAGAAGGAGCATAGAGTCATGGGGCTCAAACCAAATCACTAGCAACGGGATCGACCAGATGCCGGTCATAATTCCTATTAAGAAGGAAGATTTCCAGAAGCCAACATGGATAATTTCTCTCTGCAAGAACCCTCGCCATCCAACCTCCTGAACCAGACAAATGAAGAATAAAAGCAGCCAGTACTGTGGCGAGAACGGGAGAAGAGCGGTTGGAAAAGGGGCGGACAGACTCAGGATCAAATAAAAGGCAAGTGGGAGCGCTAACGCAAGTACCCACCACCAACTGGGTGCCGCAAAAAGAGGGAGCTTTAGAATCGCAACGCCTCCATAAAAACTAATCGCTATCAGAAGAACGGCCGTTACGGGAGCAATCGTGTAAAAGAGAGCCATGGTCAGCGGCATCAGAAGGTTTGTTGAGAAGGAAAGAGCCGCCGCCGTCCAGCTAATGCCGAACATCCAGAACAAGTAGATCCTCATTTCGCGATCTTTAATTACTACCATTTGATGATTCCTCCTAAACTCACAAGCATTGGTCAGAGTCTTTTGCTTTTCTACATCCTATGCGGGAGGATCAAAGGTGGCGCAACGTTTACGTGAAACGACAAAAAGCGAACGATAGAAAATATATTCATCTAATCGTTCGACTTTATGTTGACACCCTTTGACAATCCTAGTAGAATGAAAGAGCGATGAAAGGGTAAAACTGAATGAAACGCCTCATATAATTTGCGGGGATACGGCCCGCGCGTCTCTACCCGATGACCGTAAATCATCGGACTATGAGGGAAAGGAGCAAATCGCCTCGTATAGGCAATTTGCAATGCAGATGTGCGCAGAAGGAGCGAACTTTCTCTCAGGAGTAGATAAAGAGACCTCTTTCTGCTTTTTTTGTGTGAGAAAGGAAATCCATGAATGAAAAGAGGGGTTGGAATGCAACCAGCTGTTGGAGTGATCATGGGCAGTACCTCCGATTGGGAAACGATGGCGCGTACGTGCGACGTGCTTGATGAGCTCGGCGTCGCTTATGAAAAAAAAGTCGTCTCTGCCCATCGAACGCCGGACTTGATGTTTGAGTATGCGGAGACCGCCATCAGCCGTGGGTTAAAGGTTATCGTTGCTGGAGCGGGAGGTGCCGCGCACTTACCGGGGATGGTCGCAGCAAAGACGGTGCTTCCGGTCATTGGTGTCCCGGTGGAATCGCGGGCGTTGAAGGGACTCGACTCGCTCCTTTCGATCGTACAGATGCCGGGAGGGGTTCCGGTCGCTACCGTGGCGATTGGCAAAGCGGGGGCCACCAATGCCGGACTCCTCGCCGCACAGATGGTGGGCGCCTCGGATGAAACGGTGCAGAAGCGTTTGATTGAGCGACGCGAGCGTACAAAAAAAGCCGTACTAGAAAGCAGTGGTGAGCTAGAGTGACACAATTGGTGAGACCAGGCGCAACGATTGGTATTATTGGCGGAGGTCAGCTTGGCCGCATGATGGCGCTGGCTGCAAAACAAATGGGCTACCGCATTGCCGTGCTTGATCCGACACCCGATGCCCCGTGCGCCCAGGTGGCAGATCAGACCATCACAGCCGCGTACGATGACCTAGAAGCGGCGAAAAGACTGGCTGAGATCAGCGACGTCATCACGTATGAGTTTGAAAACATTGATGAAGAGACGTCACGCCAGTTAACGGAGGTCAGCGATTTTCCACAAGGATTCCATGTACTAGGTGTGACACAGCATCGGTTGAAGGAAAAAGAGGCGATCGTGGGGCTGGATGTGCCCGTAGCACCCTATGCAGCCATTGATACAGTGGGTGATATCGCTTTTGCGAGGGAGAAAATCGGCTTTCCGGCTGTATTGAAAACATGCCGCGGTGGCTATGATGGCAAAGGGCAGGCCGTGGTGAAAAATGAGAGCGAGCTGAACGAAGCAGCGGAAAAGCTACTCCTTCAAGGAGAACTCGTACTCGAAGCTTGGGTCCCTTTTCAATGCGAAATTTCCGTCATCGTGACGAAATCGAGGAACGGGGAGACGGACGTTTTTCCAGTGGCGGAGAATGTCCAAAAAGAGAACATTCTCCACCGTTCAATTGTCCCGGCAAGAGTGTCCGAGGAAACGGAAGAGAAAGCGAAAGGGCTTGCGATCCGCATTGCTGATGGGCTTGGCGCCGTAGGCACACTGGCGGTGGAAATGTTCGTCAAGGAGGACGGCGAGATTTACGTGAATGAGCTCGCGCCAAGACCTCATAACTCCGGTCACTACACGATTGAAGCATGCAAAACCTCGCAGTTTGAACAGCATGTGCGTGCGATTTGCGGTCTGCCGCTCGGCTCCACCACGCTACTAAGCCCAGTCGTTATGGAAAACATCCTCGGTGAGCGTCTTGAGCGTCTTTTAGAAAGCCTGGGTCAGACGAAGCATGTAAACATTCATTTATATGGGAAGAAAGAAGCAAAACCGAAACGGAAAATGGGGCATGTGACCGTGCTTGGAAGGCATACGGATGCCTGTGAGCATAAGCTGGATACGTTTTGGACGGAGCCAACGCTTCATTAATGACACTTATTTGGAGGATATACATATATGATTGAACGCTATACACGCCCGGAAATGGGAGCGATTTGGACAGAGGAGAACCGCTACAACGCCTGGTTGGAGGTAGAAATTGTCGCCTGTGAAGCATGGGCAGAGCTTGGGGAAATTCCAACCGAAGACGTCCAAAAGATTCGTGAAAATGCCAGCTTTAACGTAGAGCGGATTCTGGAGATTGAAGAGGAGACGCGCCATGATGTTGTCGCCTTTACCCGCGCGGTTTCAGAGACGCTTGGGGAAGAACGCAAGTGGGTGCACTACGGATTAACCTCCACCGATGTTGTTGATACCGCGCTTTCTTATTTGCTAAAGCAGGCCAACGCCATTCTCGCGGCGGATTTGAATCGCTTCCTAGACGTGCTGAAAAACAAAGCGCAAGAGCACAAGTATACGATCATGATGGGCCGTACCCACGGCGTTCACGCGGAACCAACAACGTTTGGCTTGAAGCTTGGGCTCTGGTACGAGGAAATGAAGCGCAACATTGAACGGTTCGAGCACGCGGCTGAGGGCGTTCGTTTTGGGAAGCTTTCTGGCGCAGTTGGAACGTATGCCAACATCGATCCGCGTGTCGAACAGCTCGTTTGTGAGAAGCTCGGCCTTCAACCCGCACCGATTTCCACGCAGACGCTTCAGCGCGATCGACACGCCGAGTATATGTCGACACTGGCGCTCATAGCGACGTCGATTGAAAAATTCGCGGTGGAAATTCGCGGCCTGCAAAAAAGCGAGCAGCGCGAAGTTGAGGAGTTTTTTGCAAAAGGGCAGAAGGGCTCATCAGCCATGCCTCATAAGCGCAATCCGATCGGTTCTGAAAATATGACCGGCCTGGCTCGTCTCATTCGCGGCTATATGAACACGGCCTATGACAATGTCGTCCTCTGGCATGAACGAGACATCTCTCATTCTTCAGCAGAGCGGGTGATTTTGCCGGATGCGACGATTGCCCTCAACTACATGTTGAACCGCTTTTCCAACATCGTTAAGAACTTAACGGTCTTTCCGGAAAACATGAAGCGCAACATGACGCGTACCTACGGCTTGATTTACTCTCAACGTGTGCTGCTTTCGTTGATTGACAAAGGCATGGCACGGGAGGAAGCGTATGATTTGGTGCAGCCCAAAGCGACGCAGGCTTGGGAAGAAGGCGTCCAATTCCGTGAGCTTGTGGAGGCCGAAAACCGCATTACTGATGTGCTTTCTCCGAGTGAGATTGAGGAATGCTTTAACTATGAACACCATATGAAACATGTGGATACGATCTTTCAGCGACTAGGGTTAAACGACTAGAAGGGGGCGGCTAAGGTGGAAAAGCAAGCGCTAGTTTACGAAGGCAAAGCAAAGAGGATCTATCAAACGGATGATGAAAATTTGCTGTGGGTGGAATACAAAGATGACGCGACTGCATTTAACGGCGAGAAGAAAGACACGCTCGAAGGAAAAGCACGGCTGAACAATGAAATTTCCTCGCTGATCTTCGCGGCTCTTCATGAAAAGGGGCTCCGCACGCACTTTGTGCGGAGATTATCTGACAACGAGCAGCTTATCCGCCAAGTCGAGATTGTACCGCTTGAAGTCGTGGTGCGCAATGTCGTTGCTGGCAGCATGGCCAAACGCCTTGCGCTGAAGGAAGGGACTGTTCTCCCCCAACCAATTGTAGAATTTTACTATAAAGATGATGCGCTCGGCGATCCGCTCATTACAGAAGACCATATTGCTCTCCTAGAGGCAGCGACGCCAGCAGAAGTCGCTTCCTTAAAGGATCGTGCGCTGAACGTTAATCAACTGTTAATTGAGCTTTTTGAGCAAATCCATGTCAACATCATCGACTTCAAACTAGAGTTTGGCCGTACGCCGGAAGGGGAGCTACTGCTGGCTGATGAAATTTCACCAGACACATGCCGGCTCTGGGATCAAGACACCCATGAACGTTTTGACAAAGACCTGTTCCGCCGTAATCTAGGAAACTTGCAAACTGGTTATCAAGAAATCTTATCTCGTCTGGGAGGCTCTCATGTATAAAGTAAACGTGTACGTTACGCTCAGAGAAAGTGTATTGGACCCGCAAGGAGTAGCTGTCAAACGTGCGCTTCACACGATGGATTACAGCGAAGTGAAGGACGTTCGCATCGGCAAATACTTGGAGCTCGAGGTAGCGAAAACGGACAATGTCGAAGAACGTGTCAAGGAAATGTGTGAAAAGCTGCTAGCGAATACCGTGATTGAAGATTACCGCTTTGAAGTGGAGGAGGTCGTGCCGTCATGAAGTTTGCGGTGATTGTCTTTCCAGGCTCCAACTGTGATGCCGATATGTACTACGCGATCCACGACCGCTTAGGGGAAGACGTGGAATACGTTTTTCATACGGAGACTTCTCTTGATCGGTTCGATGCGATTCTTCTCCCCGGCGGCTTTTCTCACGGCGACTACTTACGTTCCGGTGCGATTGCTCGTTTTGCGCCGATTATGCCAGCCGTCATTCAAGCAGCGGAAGCCGGAAAACCGGTGCTTGGCGTTTGCAATGGCTTCCAAGTGCTGCTTGAAGCGGGTTTGTTGCCGGGAGCGATGAAGCGTAACATTGACTTGAAATTCATTTGCCGCACGGTGAATCTCGTCGTTGAGAACAACCAGACGATGTTTACTGCTGGTTACGAAGCGAAGCAAACGATTGCGATCCCTGTCGCTCACGGGGACGGCAACTACGATTGTGATGAGGAGACGCTTGCTAGACTGGAAGAGAAAGGGCAAATTGTCTTTCGTTACAATGAGCACGTCAATGGTTCGAAAAACAACATTGCTGGCATCGTCAACGAGCGTGGAAATGTCCTTGGCATGATGCCCCATCCGGAACGGGCCGTAGAGATGCTTCTAGGAAATGACGAAGGACTGCCACTATTTACATCGATTTTACGTAACTGGAGGGAATCGCATGTCGCTACTTCTTGAACCGAGCGCAGAAAAGGTGAAGCAAGAGAAACTCTACCGTGACATGGGGCTGACAGACGAGGAATTCGCGCTTGCTGAAGAAATTGTCGGCCGCCCGTTGAACTTTACTGAAACAGGGCTGTTTTCCGTCATGTGGTCCGAGCACTGCAGTTATAAAAACTCAAAGGTCCTTTTGAAAAAGTTTCCTGTCGATGGAGAAAAAGTGCTGCAAGGCCCGGGGGAAGGCGCGGGCATTATCGATATTGAAGACGAGCAAGCGGTTGTCTTTAAAATTGAAAGCCATAACCACCCGTCTGCGATTGAACCGTATCAAGGGGCAGCAACAGGCGTCGGCGGCATTCTCCGCGATGTGTTTTCGATGGGGGCCCGTCCCGTCGCTTTGCTCAATTCGCTTCGCTTTGGGGAGCTTGATTCCCCCAAAGTGCGCTACTTGTTTGAAGAAGTCGTCGCGGGAATTGCTGGCTATGGCAACTGCATTGGTGTTCCAACCGTTGGCGGGGAAGTCCAGTTTGATCCGTGCTACGAAGCGAACCCACTTGTCAACGCGATGTGTGTCGGGTTAATCGACCATAAAGACATTCAAAAAGGCCAGGCGAAAGGCGTCGGCAACACGGTGATGTACGTCGGGGCGAGCACAGGACGTGACGGCATTCACGGGGCGACGTTTGCCTCCGAAGAATTAAGCGAAAGCTCAGACGAAAAACGCCCAGCCGTTCAAGTAGGCGATCCGTTTATGGAGAAGCTCTTGCTTGAAGCGTGCTTGGAAGTCGTCAAATGTGATGCGCTGATCGGCATTCAAGATATGGGAGCCGCTGGTCTCACCTCGTCCTCTGCGGAAATGGCGAGCAAGGCTGGTTCGGGGATCGAAATGAATCTCGACCTCATCCCTCAACGTGAGCAAGGAATGACGCCTTATGAAATGATGCTCTCTGAATCGCAGGAACGTATGCTGCTTGTTGTGGAAAAAGGACGGGAACAGGAAATGAAGGACATCTTTGAACGCTGGGACTTGCATGCGGTTGAAGTCGGAGAGGTAACCGATGATTCACGCCTTCGCTTGACGCACGAGGGGGAAGTCGTTGCCGATGTGCCGGTGGACGCACTGGCCGAAGATGCGCCGGTCTATCATAAGCCATCGGCGGTACCGGCGTATTACCAAGCATTCCAGGCGCAGGCGCCGTACGTCCCTCACGTCGAGGATTCCAAAGAAACGCTGCTTTCACTGCTTGCACAGCCGACAATTGCGAGCAAGGAATGGGTGTATGAGCAGTACGACCATATGGTGCAAACGAACACCGTTGTTCACCCTGGCTCTGATGCCGCTGTTATTCGCGTTCGTGGTACACGCAAGGCGCTAGCGATGACTACGGACTGCAATTCTCGCTACCTCTACCTCGATCCTGAGTTGGGTGGAAAGATTGCGATCGCCGAAGCCGCACGAAATATCGTCGCCTCGGGTGGGCAGCCGCTTGGTGTGACCGACTGCTTGAATTACGGGAACCCAGAGCGACCGGAGATCTTCTGGCAACTGGAGACCTCCACAGACGGCATGAGTGAAGCCTGCCGCGTTCTCAGCACGCCGGTGATCGGCGGGAACGTCTCTCTTTATAACGAGCGCAGTGGCGGAGCCGTCTACCCAACGCCGGTCATCGGTATGGTCGGTTTAGTAGAGGACGTTGATCATATTACGACCCAAAGCTTCAAGCAGGCGGGCGACCTGATCTATGTGTTGGGAGAAACAAAGCCGGAGTTTAGCGGCAGCGAGCTGCAGAAACTGCTTGTCGGGGAGCTTTCCGGAAAAGCGCCGGAAATCGACTTAGAGGTAGAGAAAGTGCGTCAAGAGGCGCTGCTGCAAGCGATAAAGCAAGGACTCGTCGCTTCTGCTCATGACGTGGCCGAAGGTGGAATGGCGGTGGCTTTAGCCGAGAAGATGATGGACGGCAATCTTGGCGCCGATGTCTCTCTTGCTGGAGATGCGGCCGTGACTCTTTTTGCAGAAAGCCAGTCTCGTTTTGTGGTGACCATTCGCCCAGAAAACAAAGCAGCCTTTGAGCAAGCCATCACCGACGCTGCCATCGTCGGCACCGTGACCGACGACAGGAGACTAACCATCACAGACGACACTGGAAAGGCAGTACTGGAAGCCACGCAAGACGAATTAGTCAACGCTTGGAAAGGGGCCATTCCATGTTTGGTGAAATCAAAGGATTAAACGAAGAGTGTGGCGTCTTTGCGGTCTGGGGCCATAAGGACGCGGCACAAATCACGTATTACGGGTTGCACAGTCTCCAGCACCGCGGGCAGGAGGGAGCAGGCATTGTCGTCACCGACGGCGAGACACTCTCCGCCCACAAAGGGCTTGGACTTGTGAACGACGTCTTTAATCCAGATATTTTAGACGGCCTGCACGGGAAAGGCGCCGTCGGTCACGTTCGCTATGCGACTGCTGGGGGTGGGGGGTATGCAAACGTGCAGCCCCTTTTCTTTAACTCGCAAAGGGGCGGGCTGGCGCTTGCTCACAACGGAAATATCGTCAATGCCAACAGTTTAAAACACCAGCTGGAGTCCCAAGGTAGTATTTTTCAATCGACATCGGATACGGAAGTGCTCGCTCACTTGATTAAGCGCAGCGGCTATTACACGCTTGAGGATCAGCTGAAAAATTCACTCGCGGTATTAAAAGGGGCCTATGCTTTTGCGGTGATGAACGAGCGCCAGTTGATGGTGGCGAATGACCCGAACGGCTTGCGTCCGCTTTCGATTGGTCGGCTTGGAGATGCCTATGTTGTGGCCTCGGAAACGTGTGCATTTGACATTGTGGGCGCTACCCATGAGCGTGAAGTAGTGCCCGGAGAACTCATTATTATCGATGATACCGGGCTCCGCAGTGAGCGCTTTGTTTCTGCAGGGAATCGAGCGATTTGCAGCATGGAGTATGTCTATTTCGCTCGTCCTGACTCCAACATTGATAACATCAATGTGCATACCGCCAGAAAAAATTTGGGCAAACAGCTCGCGTTGGAATTCCCTGTGGAAGCGGATGTGGTGACAGGCGTCCCCGATTCAAGCATTTCCGCGGCCATTGGCTATGCCGAGCAAACGGGCATCCCGTATGAGCTTGGCCTGATCAAAAATCGCTATGTCGGTCGCACCTTTATTCAGCCTTCTCAGGAGTTACGTGAACAGGGCGTGAAGATGAAGCTCTCCCCTGTGCGCGGGGTTGTTGAAGGCAAGCGTGTCGTCATGATTGATGACTCGATCGTGCGCGGGACGACGAGCAGGCGGATTGTCCGAATGCTTCGCGAGGCAGGGGCTTTAGAAGTTCATGTGCGTATTAGCTCGCCACCGATTAAAAATCCGTGCTTTTACGGCATTGACACATCAACGACAGAAGAGCTGATCGCCTCCCAGCACTCGGTTGAGGAGATGCGTGAACTAATGGGCGCCGACACGCTCGCGTTTCTGTCAACAGATGGGTTAAAAGAAGGGATCGGCCGTTCGCCCGAAATGAACAACTGCGGTCAGTGTCTCGCTTGCTTTACCGGGGAGTACCCGACGGAAATTTATGCGGACACGGTTCATCCGCACGCAAAAGTGTAGAGACGGACAAGGATGGAGGGGATGTTGGTGTCGAACGCGTACAAACAAGCCGGTGTCGATATTGAAGCCGGCTACGAAGCGGTAGGGCGGATGAAGCAGCATGTGGAGCGCACCAAGCGCCAGGGAGTGCTTGGTGGACTGGGCGGCTTCGGCGGCAACTTTGACTTGTCGACGCTTGGTCTCAAAGAACCGCTGCTCGTCTCTGGGACAGACGGTGTCGGAACCAAGCTGATGCTTGCCTTTCAAATGGATAAGCATGATACGATCGGCCAGGACGCGGTGGCCATGTGTGTTAATGACATCGTCGTCCAAGGAGCGGAGCCGCTGTACTTTCTGGACTATATTGCCTGCGGGAAGGCTGAGCCAGCGAAAATTGAGGCGATTGTTCAAGGCGTCGCAGAAGGCTGTGTGCAGGCAGGCTGTGCCCTTGTTGGCGGCGAAACGGCGGAAATGCCAGGCATGTATGACCCAGAGGAGTACGACCTTGCTGGATTTTCTGTTGGCGCTGTCGAAAAAAGCAAGCTCATCACAGGCGGTGGCGTTCAGGCCGGGGATGTGGTCATTGGCTTATCTTCAAGCGGTCTACACAGCAATGGCTTCTCCCTCGTTCGCAAAGTCTTGCTTGAGCAGGCGGGTCTTGATTTGCAGGAGCACATGGACGTGTTTGGGCGGACGCTTGGCGAGGAGTTGCTCGAGCCAACGAGAATCTATGTGCAACCGCTGCTTGCTTGTTTAAAGGAAACCACGGTTTCTGGTCTTGCCCATGTGACGGGCGGCGGTTTTTATGAGAACCTGCCGCGCATGCTTCCAGACGGCCTCGGTATTGACGTAGACAACGGCTCGTGGCCTGTGCCAGCCATCTTTCATTTTGTGCAGGAAAGAGGCGGTATCAGTGACCGCGATATGTTCTCCACCTTTAACATGGGGATTGGCATGGCTCTTGCGGTGCCGGAGGCGAATCATCAAGAAACGATCCGCATCCTCGAGCGAGAAGGGGAAAAAGCGTATATCATTGGGCGCGTCACCAACCGGGAAGGCGTGACCATTGGAGGCATTGACGCATGAAGGTCGCTATTTTCGCCTCAGGAACAGGTTCCAATGCTGAAGCATTAATCAGAGCAGCAGCAGAGAAGGAGCTTGGCGGCGAGGTCGCTCTCGTCCTAAGCGATAAAAGAGACGCGAAGGTGCTTGAAAAAGCGAAAGCGCACGGTGTTCCTGCTTACGCGTTCGTGCCGAAAACATTTGCGTCAAAAGCGGAGTATGAAGCGGAAGTGGTGCGGCTGCTAGAGGCGTCACACGTGCAACTTGTGGTGCTTGCCGGCTACATGCGCCTTGTTGGCCCAACGCTGCTGGACGCGTACGAGGGGCGGATCGTGAACATTCATCCGTCGCTCTTGCCGGAGTTTCCAGGACTGGATGCTGTTGGTCAGGCGCTTGAGGCAGGAGTAAAGCAGACGGGGGTCACGGTCCACTATGTGGATGCCGGGATGGACACGGGACCGGTGATTGCGCAGGAAGCCGTTGAGATTCACGATGAAGAAACGTGCGAATCATTAACAGCGAAAATACAGCGTGTGGAGCATGTTCTGTATCCGAGATGTGTGAAACAACTTTTAGAAGATGTAAGGGGGAGCCAGTAAGATGAAACGAGCGTTAGTGAGCGTATCGAAAAAAGAAGGCCTTGTTCCATTTGTGCAAGGGCTCGTCGAAGAAGGCATTGAAATTATCTCGACAGGTGGGACGAAGCGCGCATTGGAAGAAGCCGGCGTGCCTGTGATCGGGATTTCCGAAGTGACCGGATTCCCGGAAATTTTGGACGGTCGGGTGAAAACACTTCACCCAACCATTCACGGCGGACTCCTTGCAATGCGTGAGAAAAGCGAGCATCAGGCGCAAATCGCCGAACACAACATCGCTCCGATCGACTATGTCGTC
Source organism: Shouchella shacheensis (assembly GCF_001484965.1). Classification (GTDB taxonomy): domain Bacteria; phylum Bacillota; class Bacilli; order Bacillales; family Bacillaceae_D; genus Shouchella; species Shouchella shacheensis. The sequence goes on from NZ_LLYY01000008.1 coordinate 48,613, forward strand.
GTCAACTTGTATCCTTTTGCTGAAACGATTGCGCGCGGGGACGCGACGTTTGCGGATGCGATCGAGAATATCGATATTGGCGGACCGAGCATGCTTCGTTCGGCGGCGAAGAACCATGCCGATGTAACAGTCGTCGTCGATCCAGCAGACTACGCGCCTGTGCTTGAAGCGATTAAGGCGGAAGGTGAGACCTCTCTTGAACTGCGCAAGAAACTTGCGGCGAAAGTCTTTCGCCAGACGGCAGCCTATGATGCGATGATTAGCCGCTACTTAACCGATGCCGTTGACGAAGGACGTCCAGAATCACTGACGGTCACCTACGAGCGCAAGCAAGATCTACGCTACGGCGAAAACCCTCATCAGAAAGCGGCGTTTTATAAGAGTACATCAAGTTCGGCCAGTTCCATCGCGCACGCCCATCAGCTTCACGGAAAAGAGCTCTCTTATAACAACATCAGCGATGCCAACGCAGCGCTTGAAATCGTAAAGGAGTTTGGGGAACCAGCAGCGGTTGCGGTGAAACATATGAATCCTTGCGGCGTCGGAACAGGGAAGACGCTTGTGGAAGCTTTTAACCGCGCCTACGAAGCGGACGCTACCTCAATCTTCGGAGGGATTATTGCCCTTAACCGTGAAGTGGATGCTGCTACGGCAGAGAAAATGGCCGGGATCTTTCTTGAAGTCATTCTTGCTCCCGCGTACACAGAGGAAGCGATCGATATCCTTACGAAGAAAAAAAACATCCGCTTGCTCACCGTTCCTGTGGAAGCAGGAAAACCAGAGTCCAAGCTCACGTCCATTCATGGCGGTCTGCTTGTCCAAGATGAGGACAAATTTGGGCTTGGCGATGCGGAAATGACCATTCCGACCAAGCGCGAACCGACAGAGGACGAGTGGACCGCGCTCAAACTTGGCTGGAAAGTCGTTAAGCATGTGAAATCGAATGCGATTGTGCTTACAAATGGAGAAATGACCGTTGGCGTCGGTGCTGGGCAAATGAATCGGGTTGGCGCGGCAGCCATCGCGATTGAGCAAGCCGGAGAGCGTGCGAATGGGGCCGCTCTTGCTTCTGACGCCTTTTTCCCGATGGGAGACACGGTGGAAACGGCCGCGAAGGCGGGCATTAAAGCGATCATTCAGCCAGGGGGATCGATCCGTGATCAAGAATCGATCGAGAAGGCAGACGAATACGGCATCGCCATGGTCTTCACAGGCGTTCGTCATTTTAAACACTAAGGAGGGACGACAGTGAACGTACTCATCATTGGAAGCGGTGGCCGCGAGCATGCGATCGCCTGGAAGGTAGCACAAAGTGAACGCGTAGAGACCGTCTATGTCGCTCCGGGAAATGACGGCATGGCCGACGTAGCCGAGATCGCCTCCATCCAAGAGGATGACCATCGCGCGCTTGTCGCTTTTGCCGAGGCTCATGATGTTGAATTGACAATTGTCGGACCTGAAGTGCCTCTGCTCGCCGGAATTGTCGATGCCTTTGAAGCCGCAGCTCTTCCCGTCTTCGGTCCACGAAAAAACGCTGCCCTGCTAGAAGGAAGCAAGTCGTACGCCAAGGACATTATGAAGCGCTACACCATTCCAACAGGCGCGTCGGCCACGTTTACTGACTACGAACAGGCCGCGGCGTATGTGAAGGAAAATGGGGCGCCGATCGTGATTAAAGCGGATGGGCTTGCGGCTGGAAAAGGTGTGACTGTCGCCATGAGCGAAGAGGAGGCGATCGGAGCACTCGTTTCCATTCTCAAGGATGATGCCTTCGGGAAGGCAGGGGCGCAAGTCGTGATTGAAGAGTATTTAGAAGGGGAGGAGCTCTCGTTGATGGCCTTTGTCCACGGTCGAACGGTGTTACCAATGGTCGGAGCCCAAGATCATAAACGCGCCTATGAAAACGATAGGGGGCCGAACACTGGGGGTATGGGGGCGTATTCCCCAGTGCCACAGTTTAGCGATGAGCAGGTGGAAGAAGCGGTTAAGACGATTCTCCAGCCAACCGCAGAGGCGATGATCGCGGAAGGACGTCCGTTCACGGGCATTCTCTACGCAGGGTTGATGATGACGGCAGGCGGGCCGAAAGTGATTGAGTTTAACGCACGCTTTGGCGATCCGGAAACGCAGGTTGTCTTGCCACGTTTGGAGTCCGATTTGGTTGAAGTGATGCTGACGCTGCTGGACGGGGGTGTGCCGGAGCTCGTTTGGTCGGATGATGCCGTTGTCGGCGTTGTCCTTGCGAACACTGGCTATCCGGGTGCTTATGAAAAAGATGTGATGATCTCTGGAGTGGAAGAGGCAAGCGCGGAAGGCCTCCTCTTCCATGCAGGTTCAAAATGTGAATCGGGTGTATGGAAGACAAACGGTGGACGCGTCCTCCTGGCGGCAGCCTCAGGACACACCATTGCCGATGCAAAGCAGCAGGCATACCGCGCGGTTCGATGCGTGGAGAGCGAAGGGTTGTTTCATCGCACGGATATTGCGGACAAGGCGATCAGACGGATGGAAGCGTAAGAGAATAAAGCTGCGGAGAAAAACGTTCTTCGCAGCTTATTATCGCGTAATAACCCGTCCAAGAGGGGAAGGCGGCAATTTCACGGAGTTACCTGCCGATTTTAAAATTTTACGTTCCACCCATCCTATTTATCTGCAACCGTGCAGACTTACATGCCGCTTTGCGTGTGTACCTGCCGACTTCGAATTTACACGTCCGTCGTCTAAAGAAAAACAGGAAGCCCTTGCCCACTGTCTCCCTCATCTACGAAGGGTTTAACACATTCGCGTCCTGATCACCCGCTCCCTCTTCCTCCAGTTGCTGCTTCAGTGCCACCATCGGGCAGTAGCGAACAATCCCTTCTGCAGTCTTCATTGCGCCGCCCATGACGCCTAAATGTGAAAGGACGCACTTTGGATGACGTGAGAGCCTTGCTCCTGCGCAGACAAGCAACGAAAGGCCACAAGTGATCCGGCATAAAGCATTGATACGACTGATGTTTGGTTTCATTAAAAACTCTCCTCATAAAAAGTTGGTGATAAAATGTCACAATTACTAATTAGCAGAGCTAAAAAGTATGGTAAGATGGATGAAAGAATGACTTGACGAAATGGGTGATTAGATGAGTACGGAGCGAATTCATCGTTGGACGAAAACACGGCTGCGTGAACATCTTAGTGTCGTGAAGGGCGAACGAGCACCGACGGTTGTGCTGAAAAATGCCACGTATTTGAACTATGCGCGCAGAAGATGGGTAAAAGCCAACATATGGATTGCGGATGATCAGATTGTCTACGTGGGTGCTGACTTTCCAGAAGTGACGGGTCAGACAGAGGTGGTTGACTGCGAAAGCCAATTCATTGTGCCAGGCTATATCGAACACCACGCTCACCCCTTTCAGCTATATAATCCCCAGAGCCTTGCAAAGTATGCATCGGAACGTGGGACGACAACCTTGATCAATGACAACTTGGTTTATTTTTTGAATCTAGACAAAAAGAAAGCGCTTTCTATGATTGAGAAGCTGGATGAGTTACCGACAACCATGTACTGGTGGGCGCGCTATGACTCGCAAACAGAGCTTAGAAGCGAGGAGCAATTTTCGAATTCGAAGCTTAAAGCATGGTTAGAGCATCACCTTGTCGTTCAAGGAGGAGAGCTAACCTCCTGGCCAAAGGTGCTGCAAGGCGATGATGTCACCTTGCACTGGATGCAGGAAACGACGCGTCTCCGAAAGCCGATTGAAGGGCACTTGCCTGGGGCGTCTGAGAGAACACTCTCGCAAATGGCCCTTCTCGGGGTGACGTGTGACCACGAGGCGATCACCGGGGAGGAAGTGGTGCGCAGGTTAGACACGGGGTACACTGTCTCCCTCCGCCATTCGTCGATTCGACCAGACTTGCCAAGGCTTTTTGAAGAATTAAAGGAACAGGATGTTGATTATTTCGGGCGCTGCTTAATGACAACTGATGGGTCTCCTCCTTCCTTTTACGAAGAGGGTGTCATGAACCAGTGCATTCAAATTGCGCTTGATGCGGGCATTGACCCCATTGATGCGTACGGGATGGCGACTTACTATGTTGCGCGCTACTACAATATCGACCATAAGCTCGGCATGATTGCCCCTGGTCGTATTGCGCATTTGAACTTTCTAAGCGATGTATCCAATCCTACCCCTGTTAGCGTGATGGCCAAAGGGCAATGGGTGATGAAGGACGGCGAACCGTGTGTGGATCACTGGTCGCTTCCGTGGAACGAGTACGGCATTAAGCCACTGAAAATTGATTGGGACTTGCGAGAGGATGAGCTGCATTTCTCGATGCCGATGGGGATTGAGATGGCTAATGCGGTCATTCTTAAGCCGTATCAAATTGGTCTTGAGACAACGGTCAAAGAGCTTGGCACTGATCACGACGAGAGTTATTTTGCGATGATTGACAAGAAGGGGAAGTGGCTCGTCACCACGATGATTAAAGGGTTCGCGAGCTCGGTCATGGGTTTTGCCAGCTCCTATTCCTATACAGGCGACGTCATTTTAATCGGCAAACGCATTTCCGATATGGTAAAGGCGTTCGAAAAGATGAAGGAACAGGGCGGTGGCATGGTGCTCGTGGAAGGCGGCGAGGTCATTGGTCGAATGGTGTTGCCACTCATGGGAATGATGTCTGATGAGCCGCTTGAGGGCATCATGGAAGAAGAAAAAAAGCTAGCCCAGCAGCTAAGAGATAGAGGGTACAAACACGAAGACCCCATGTACAGCTTGCAGTTCTTTTCAGCGACACATCTTCCCTATATCCGAGTCACACAGCGAGGAATTTACGATGTTCGAAAGAAAACAGTACTCTTTCCTGCCATTATGCGTTAAACTAGTAGTGAACACTTTCGTGCTTTACCACTTTAAAATTTTCACGCATCGTAGAGAGAAGCACAAAACTCGAAGGGTGTGACACGTTTGCAAATAAACAAACTGCGAGGAAAAGAGCTGGATCAGCTGTTTCAATCCATTCTTTCTTTAAAAGATCTGGAAGAGGCGTATGAGTTTTTTGACGACCTTTGCACAATCAACGAGATTCAATCACTCGCCCAGCGGCTCGAGGTCGCACGGATGCTAAGGGACGGCTACACGTATCACAAGATTGAAACCGAGACCGGCGCAAGCACAGCCACCATTTCCCGTGTGAAACGCTGCTTGAACTATGGCAACGATGGCTATAAAATGACGCTGGATCGGATTAACGCACAGGAAGAGCCGACAGAGGCTTAATCGATTTGGTGAGAGGGGGAGTCTGTTCAGGAGAGCAGGCTTTCTTTTTTATTCAAAAAAGAAACGGTGACTTTCCCTTGACAACCGTACAATCATCGAGTATGGTTTTAATTGAACAGTGGTTAAATGAATGAGGGATTTGAATGGCAGCCAGAAAAGCAGTGGAGAAAGAATTAACACGTGAAATGATTTTGGATGCAGCAAGGGGGCTGTTTGTCAAAAAAGGGTACCAACATGTATCCATGAGACAAATCGCCAAAGAATTAAGCTACAGTCATGGAGCCATTTATTATCATTTTAAAAACAAAGCTGAGTTGTTCTATGCGTTAGTTGAGGTTCATTTTTCGATGCTTGATGAAAAGGTAGACAACATCGTTGACCAAGAGAAAGAAGACATCGAAAAACTGAGACAAATTCTTCTAGGCTTTATTGAATTCGGCTTAACCCATCAAAGTCACTACGAAATTATGTTCTTGATCAAGGAAGAAGAAGTCAGGCATTTTTTAAGTGAAAGTCCGATGAAGACCTACGAAAAATTTTCCAAGTTTGTGGCGGTGTATAGTGAGAAACAGCTGTCTGTTGGGGAGATCTGGTCGATTTTTCTATCATTGCACGGGTTCGTTACGCATTATTTGCGCCATGTCACCCATTTTACAGATGTAAAAGGAATGGCAGAGGCGCATGTCGAGTTATTGCTAAAATGGACAAAAACATAAGGGTGAATACTTGGCGTTAAGTCAAGTTTTTCTCAACCATAATTTGAACAGTGGTTAATAAAATGAAGGAGTGATGGAGAATGAAAGCATTGGTTCTAGGAGCATCAGGGGGCATGGGGTATTCGATTGTAAACGAGTTATCCCGACGAGGAGTCGAAGTGACCGCCTTTGCTCGTTCGAAGGATAAACTGGATAAAATGTTTCGTGAAAGCCCGAATGTGACTGTACATTCCGGGGATATTTTCCGCCAGGATGAATTGGATGTGGCAGCAAGTGGTGTCGACATGATTTTTCATGCCGCAAATATTCCATACGGAGATTGGCAAGCAAACTTACCAATAATGACTCACCATATTATTGCAAGCGCAAAAAAGCATTCAGCCAAGCTAGCAGTAGTCGATAATCTTTATGCATATGGAAGAGGAACAGGGGCTAAAATTGAGGAAACGACCCCGAAACATCCACACACGAAAAAAGGAAAAATTCGTCTGCAGATGGAAGAGATGATTCAGCAATCAGGAGTGCCGTATGTGATTGCCCATTTTCCAGATTTTTATGGTCCCTATGCTGAGAACGCCCAATTAAATTACACCTTGAGACAAGTGCTTGCGGACAAGAAAGCGAATTTTATAGGCAACCAATCAATGGCCAGAGAGCATATCTACACGCCTGATGGGGCAAAAGCGTTAGTTGAACTGGCGCTGTGTGAGGATGCCTATGGTCAAAACTGGAACATTCCGGCGTTTGACGTGATTAAGGGGGAAGAAGTAATCGAAATGGTTCGTTCCATTACGGGGTATACAAAGGGTGTTTCGACGGTGACAAAGAATATGCTCCGCTGCTTAGGCTTTTTTAACAAACAAATGCGTGAATTTGTAGAAATGCAGTATTTAAATGAAGAGCCTGTTTTATTAAGTGGCGAAAAGTATGAAAAGCTGCTTGGGCCAGTGCCAAGAACCCCGTACTTCCAAGGGCTACGAGAAACGATTGAAACTTATAAAAAGAAATAATCGACGCCGAAACAAATTCACTTGCTTCGGCCCTACTTTCAACAAACCAATGGCTTGCAAAGGGAATATCGTTTACAATAGACCCTAAGATTTAGGGGGCGATGACGCTGAAGACACCGGATCTAGCACATAAGCTAGCTGTAGCAAGCAGGGAAAAACCTGCAGATCTGTTAATTAAAAATGGAAAAATTCTCGATATGTACGCTCTCCAAATTGTTGAGGAAACAGTGGCCATTGCTGGCGATGAAATTGTCGGTATTGGAGCGTATACGGATGGCCTTGAAGTGATTGATGCGAGCGGCCAGTACATTTGCCCAGGGCTGATCGATGGGCACGTTCATATAGAGTCGGCGATGGTGCCACCGGAGACGTTCGCGAGCGTCGTCGTTCCAAAAGGCGTGACGACGGTGATCGCGGACCCTCATGAGATCGCCAATGTCGGAGGCAACAAAGCGGTTCAGTACATGGTTCAAGCATCGAAGGGCCTGCCTCTGGACGTGAAGATCATGGTGCCTTCCTCTGTTCCAGCGGCTTCCTTTGAACAAAACGGAGCCACACTTTCCGCAGAAGAGGTGGAACAGCTGCTTCATACCGACGGTGTTTACGGACTAGGCGAGGTGATGGACTATCCAGCTGTTCTTCAGGCGGAGGAGAGTATACTGCAGAAGTTGGAGGCCGCTCGGGCAAACGGGTGTGTGATCGATGGCCATGCCGCTGGGCTTGGGGCGACCGCGCTCAATGCTTATCTCACGGCGGGCATTGCCAATGATCATGAAGCCGTGTCTGAACAAGAGGCGATAAGCCGGGTGCAGCGGGGAATGTACGTATTAATGCGTGAGGGTACCGCAGCCAGGAATCTAGAAGCTCTCCTGCCGGCTGTGACGTCCGCAAACGCCCGAAGGTTTGCGTTTGCGACGGATGATAAGCATCTGGATGATCTTATCCGCGAGGGGAGCGTTGACGCCAACATCCGTAAGGCTATTGCACTTGGAGTCGAGCCGCTTCAAGCGATCCAGTTCGCCACTCTTAACGTTGCCGAGTGCTTCAAGCTTGAGGAAAAAGGAGCGATTGCACCCGGCAAGGAGGCAAGCTTCCTCCTACTTTCAGACCTTGAATCGTTTACAGTGGAATCGGTGTATGTCAAAGGACGCTGTGTGGCCAGGGGAGGAAAGGGAACCGAACCTCTACGTGCGAGCGTTCAGCCACCTGACGATCTTCTGGACAGTGTGCGTGTAAAACCTTTTACAAGCGAAGCACTTGCTTTGCCGCTCACTGAAGGCAGCCAGGCCCGTATTATCCAAACCAATGAGGATTCAATTATTACGGAACACATCGTCGAGCCGGTGCCGGTGGAAGACGGTCGTTTTCACCCCGCCAACGGCTATTTGAAGCTCGTCGTCGCAGAGCGCCATAAGCAAACCGGTGATATCGGTATTGGCATTGTAAAGGGGATCGGTATCACGGATGGCGCCATCGTCTCCACCGTTGCCCACGACTCGCACAACATCATCGCCTGTGGAAGTGACGATACAAGCATTGAGGCAGCGATCACGCATGTGGCGCAAATGAGGGGCGGGATGGCCGTCGTAAAAGGGGAGGAGGTAATGGCCTCGCTTCCGCTCGAGCTTGGGGGATTGATGTCGCTTTCCTCAAGCGACGAGGTGAAGCAGAAGCTGAATGAGTTGCAGAAGGCTCTCCTTAACATCGGTTATCAGGCAGAAAAGGACCCGTTTCTTACACTTGCGTTTCTCGCTCTGCCCGTGATTCCATCGCTAAAACTGACGTCCAAAGGCTTGTTTGATGTCGAGACCTTTGAGTTTGTGGATGTTGAGGCTTAACCACTTATAGGGAACAAAAAAACCAGAGGACTTTTGAATCCTCTGGTTTTTCTTGTCTAGCTCCGGTGGGTAGAAGCGTCGAGATTTTTCGCCCTAACAATGAAATCCAAGGTCGGGATTTCGTTGTCAGATCTCCAAAATTCTCGCTTTTGTTCAACTGCGCTTTTCGGTACGAGTTAGGCACGCGCAGAAAGTCTGGATAGCTGGACCACCCCTGTCTCTATTGCTTAAAAACGTGGTTCCCGATCGTTTCTGTCGTTGAGCGGCTATCCAACCAGTTGTTGGTTGCAATGGCTGGGTTATAAAAAAACATCGCATCATTTCCTGACGAAGCATGTGTCGCCAGCGCTTCTTCCGCCGCGCGTGTGCTCTGTGCGTCAGCAGGTGCGTGGATGCTGCCGTCTATAACCGGAGAGAACTGTCCTGCTTCATAGATCACGCCTTCGATGGAGTTCGGATGACTGCCTGCATCCACACGGTTGAGGACAACATGTCCAACCGCCACTTGACCAGCGTACGGCTCTCCCTCAGCTTCAGCACGGATAGTGCGGGCGAGAAGGTCGAACTCGCTAGTTGACGCTGCGACAGCCTCTGTTTGCGTTCCGCCGACTTGAGCGGTGTTTGATTCGGTTTGAGTACCGTCAATCGAAAGTTGCTGACCTGGAAAGATCAACTCTTTATTATCAATCTGTGGATTCATTTGCGCAAGTTGTGATTGAGAAAGGCCATTCTTGCTGGCAATTCCTCCAAACGTATCTCCGCTTTTGACTTCATATCCTAGGGCTGGAGTGGCAACGAGCATTGAGACTCCTAGAACTGATGTAGCTACTAGTTTTTTCATACGATGTGCACGCTCCTTTTAAAGTAGTAGTGAGCCTTTCCTTCAATCCATAGACTCGAACCTGCATTCAAACACAGGCAGGAAGGCCCCGTCAACCAATGGGCTTGGCTCACTGTGTGTGAGTCTAACAATCTAGCGAGCAGATGTCTAATAGAAGGGCTTGGGAATCTGGGGAAGTGGAGGCGGTTTGAACAGAAGCAAGGGTCTTGGAAGGCCTGTTAGCAATCTCGGCTTTAAAATTTCAAGGCAGGACTGAGAATCTCGACAGTAAAAATTGTATCGCCATGTAACAGTTACCCATAATAACAAAACCACTCCTGAAGTGTAATATAGAAGTGGTTTTTTCATTCCAAAAACGTTTTTTTTACGCCTGTTTACGGAAAAAACTCGCAATTAGGAGCTGATTTACTGTTGGTTAAATATGCAGATAGATGTCTAGTTAAAAAATATTGCGCTTTATCGAGCAATATTTGAGCAGACAGCTTTTAGATTTATCTCCTATGATAAATCTGAGGTGATACGCATGCTCCGAGCTTTAAAGAGAGCCAACATTAGAGATTACTTGCTTGCCACAACTTTTTCAAGTTTGGGTAACAGTATAAGTGCCTTTGCTTGTTTATTTATCGCATATGAGCTTACAAGCTCTGAATGGCATACTACACTCAGTGCAGCTGCCACAACAGCTCCCTACTTGATAGTCGGGCTACCTGGGGGAATTGTTGCAGATTGGTACCCAAAACAGTTTTTACTGCAACGGTTGTCACTGGTTTATATCTTATTGTTAATGACGCTTTTTATCATTGGTGTTTTTGGTGCACTTTTTGGTTGCTACTCACACTTACATTTGCACTACATACCATTGGAAGTTTCTACAATCCTCCATTGAGAGCTTTATTGCCGTTAATTACGCTTCAAGAAGAACGTTCTACAGTTAATAGCCTATTTGACCTTGTGAGTCGAGGATCAACGGTATTAAACCCAATGATTGCGGGAGCTTTTATTTTATTTATGGAGTTGTATGTATTGTTTGCTGTGAGCATGGCTTGCTTTATCCTTACATTTCTAAAGTTAAAAAAGATCAACGTTTCTGAGTTCAAAACATCTGATAGAAAGTCTTTACGAAAAGGGTGTGAGTCACTTGCCCAATTTTTTACATGGGCTAAAAACGATTCGATGATGCGATTACTTTTTCCTTCAACTTTTATGGTGGTATTCTTCTATACGTGGACATGGCAAGTTGGTCTTTTATTAGCTCTCCATGAGCTCACCCAAAATGGTGAAGAATACTACACCTTTCTACAAGGAATTTTTGGTGCAGTTGTTGTTATTGCTAATATAGTGATCCCTATTGTTTTTAAGCATTTCTCCATCAAAACCTACGCGTACGCATCTTTACTATGGGGTATAGGAATGCTTGGCTTTGGTTTATTTTATAACGTCCCAGGGTTCATATTTAGTATAACTATTGTTGGCTTATCCGTGCCTTTCGCTGGCTTGGCTCGTGTCTATATTCTACAACATTATGTTCCAGAGTCCATGCATGGTAGGGGATTTAGTGCGAACGCTGTACTTTTATATGCTTCAAACACCTTGTCATTGCTACTGATCGGTTATCTCGCTTCATATGTAGAAATTGCTTCACTGATGCTTATTAGTGCTGTACTCATGCTACTAAGCAGCTTCTGTTTAATAGTGATCATTACTATAAAGCGACCGAAAGTTAGAAGGAGTGATGCCATATAATGTTTTAAAATAAAAGGTGTAACTCGAAACATTTTTAAACCCATACTCATGACTAATGGAAGTAATTGTTTTCACGTTTCTCTTTAAATCTTCTTGACTTTTCATCACTCGGTAGATCTGTAACCAAGAATAAGGAGAGGTTCCTGTTTGCTCTTTAAAAATTCGACTAAATTGATACTTGCTTGTATTTGCGACAGATGCCATCTCACCTAGGTTCCATTGGTTCCGATAACTTTGTTTTAGAGCGTCGATAACACGTTCCACCAAAGCATGATCATGAACCGAACTCCAAGATGACTGATAACTATGAATCGTGTATTGCTTTAGTAAATGAACAAATTGAAAGATGCTATGCTCAATAAAATTCAATAAGTCATCTTGATTCGGTTGACTTCGTAAATATCCTCGTACAAAGTTAGACCATTGATTGAGGGATGGATATTTATAAGTAACGCTGGCAAACGTTAAGTCCGTACTGTGGAATAAATCAGAATTAATCTCAATAAGAAACTTCTCTTCTGTAACCGACAATTGGCGGTGTGAATCGTGAGGATTTAAGAGTAATAATTCGTCTCGACCAATTTGAAAATCACCCTGCTGGGTAGAATATCTACTTGGTCCTTTTAGAGAAAAGATACATTTGTAAACTCCATCGTCTCTCCAAGGTCTTTCTCCAAGCCCATCATGACGGTATAGAATTCCTCCATTTGAGGATAGTATATACATGGGAATTCACCCTTTACGATAATCTTACCACTAAAAAACGAACTAACCTACACAAATGCTTCTTCAGCTATATGGTCCTAAAAAAGAAAACGGACGCTAACTCTTATTTAAGTTTAGCGCCTCGTTAGTTAAATATTGTTTAATCGTATACTGAAATAGGGGTTGCCTACTACCCTTCCATTCACTCAAGCCATCTTGGGGCTGTTTTTTTAAAGTGAACGCCTTTGCCTAGCCACGTTAAAAAAATACCCCGAAGAGACTTCGAGAGATTCATGACCAGTAATTGAAGGGCAATCACCGTTTCACTGGTGTTTCGAAGGCATGCTCGGATAAGACCGGGCCATAGAAACGCCCATCCGTGGACATGGCTCATGGCCACCTTAGCCTCAACTCCACATTCGTATGGGCTTTCCCACGGACCAGCGCCTGTGAAGCACCGTTCTGTAAATTAAAAGCCTTAAATCACACTGTTCCGGTGAATTATTTACCTTGTATCTCTGCTTCTAAAGTATTGAAGTCCACTCCGTTGTTAAGGCAGCAATCCACTAATTTCCCGTCAATAGCAACCGCCGGAATCGATTGAACCCCATACTCTTTAGCTTTATCTCCACATTCATTGGTGTCACACTTTTCGTTCAAATCATACACAACAACTTGATGCTCAGAACTTTGTTGCGTAAGTTCCTTGACTCGTTTTACAGTGCCTTCACAGATGGGGCAACCTGACGTAAATACTTCTACTAAACGCTTAGCCATTTCTAACTCACTCCTTTAAAATTTTTGATAATGGGACATTCTCCTTTTGAAACACTGGAACCAGGACACTTTTCCGTCAAGTCTTCAAGCAATGTTTTCATTTGGTGTAGATCATGAATTTTCGTTTCAATCTCTTTTATTTTACTTGTTGCAAAATCTTGGATTTCCACAGAACGAAAATTTTCATCCTTTGAAGCAGATAAGAGGTTTTTAATTTCTTCGAGAGTAAACCCTAAATCCTGCGTAAGTTTGATGAATTTAACATCTTCTACGACTTCTTGAGGGAATTTCCTGTAACCTGATTCCGTTCGAGGAGGATCAGAAATTAACTCACGCCTTTCATAATATCGAATGGTTTCAATATTGACGTTTGCTTCTTTTGCTACTTGGCTTATTGTTAATCCTTCCATTTCATCCCCTCCTTGGCTATTAGTATGTACCCTGTACTATGGTACAGGGTCAATAGTAATTTTATCCTTTTTATCAATAACCTTTTTCCATTAACTGCCCCAATCATAAGATTGATAATCGGTTTCAGTATAGAACTTTATTTCCATGTAAGACCCTCCTTTTAACTTGATCTGGCAGTCTAAAGAAACCTTAAGCGAGTGGACGCCGAAGCTAGAAAAAACTTGCTAGAACGCTAGCACGCAAAAGCGATTTCTATTCAGGAACAAGCTGCAAGTGCTCACCTTCTGCCCGATATACCTCTAAATCGGTCGAAGTCGCGTGAAATCGACCTTCCACCCAGTCTTCAAGCTGACTGTGGTACGTATCACTGGTCACGTGTCCTGATTGGCCCGGGCCGACAATATGGTAGCTCTCGCTCAAGTCCTGCAAATCCATCACGCCTCGCCAGCCGGCTCCGTGGGTCGTCGCCCCGGTTTCACTGTTGTAGCCGGCCGCCATAACCGTGATGCGGCTGCCATCCACGGGAGTAGGGCTTGCATTGAAGAGATAGTTAAGCGGAGTGACGGCCGCAAGCGGGTGGCTAAACGTCACCTGGTGGAACTCTCCCCATTGCCACTCCTCTGGCGTACTTCCTTGAAGCGCTTCGGCACGATCGACGGCTTGTTGAAGGCTGGCCGTGGCGACTTCACCAAGACCGCCCCCTGCCTCGATCCACGGTCCAGCATCTCCAGCATGGGCCGCACGGATCAGCTCATCAACGATTCCAGCCCGGCCTTCAAATAGTTCAAGCATTTCTTCTGGAATCCGCTCTTTAAACAGGAGGGCGGACAGCTCCTCCATCCAAAAATGAAACAGCAGCGGTCCGGCTTCCTCGCGGTTATCGAGCTGGTTCCATGAGGCAAGCATTTCGAGCGCCTCTCTGTCGATGGCTCGCAAGCTCTCCTTATTTAGTGCCTCTGTTAAAATCGGAAGCATTTCTTCAGCCTGCAGGTTCACGGTGTCCATCTGTAGCGTCTGCATGTCTTCGGCCGTGTGCGCATCGCTTTCTCCAAGTACATCAAGGATGCGTTGATGACGATAAGGTTGAGCCCATGTGTGCGAGAGATGATATGGGTAATCCTCTCCGCCAATTTGATTGTTTGCGGTGGAGATCATTCCTGATTCGGGGTTCACAATCTTCGGCAACTCCTCCCAGGGAATGTAGCCTTCCCATTCATAATCCGCGTCCCAGCCTGGTACAGGCAAAAGGGCGTCTTCCTCACTTGAGCGTATCGGAATTTTTCCGTTGGCCCGGTAGGCAATCGTCCCGTCTGTACTCGCAAAAACAAAATTTTGCGCGGGGGTCTGGAAGTCGGTTAAGGCTTCGCTAAACGCGTCCCAATCATCGGCCCTGTTGTAATCCAACACGGCTTGAAGTTCCGTTGAAGCTTCGTGAGCGGTCCAGCGCATCGAGAGCGCGTAATCGGCTTCCTCATCAACATGAGCATATTCAGAGAGGAGCGGTCCGTTCCTTGTCAGCACCACCTCATGCAACACAGGCTCTTCTTCTCCAGAGATCGCAATCTCTTCGGTGACGACCTCGGCATCGTACCATTCTCCCTCATAGCGAAACTGTTCAGGGTTGTCAGGGTTGCGCTCTTCTAAATAAAGCTGCTGTACATCCGGCCCGACATTCGTCACGCCCCAGGCAATGTCTTGATTGTGACCAAGGATAATGCCAGGAACGCCAGCGAAAATCACGCCGGTCACATCGACGGTAGGGGAGGAGAGGTGGCTTTCATACCAGATGCTCGGTGTTCCCATTCCTAGATGTGGATCATCGGCAAGAAGCGGCTGTCCGGACGCGGTTTTTTCCCCGGAAAGCACCCAGTTATTGCTTCCATTAAAAGGGTGAGGCAAATACGAGGAGACGTTGGCAAACGCTTTTTCTACATCCACGTCCGAATCCTTGACCGCTTCTAAAATCACAGGCCCATCCTCTGGATAGCTTGGCAAAAGATCCAGTGCTTCCTCTTCACTCACATTTTGGGCCAGCCAATAGCGAAACGCCTGCCCTTGCCAGTTGCCGCCAAGGTCATAGGCCATATACTTGCCAATGGTAAGCGAATCAAGCGCTGTCCATGGTTCGGGCTCATAGCCTAGGAGGCGAAATTCTATTGGCAGCGTCCCTTCGTGTACGGCGTTTTCGATGTAGGCATTCACCCCCTCCGCGTATGCCTCTAAGTAGTCAAGTGTTTCACTGTTGTACGCAGATAAAGACGCTTCTGCTGCCCGTCTGAGCCCGAAGGTACGAAAATACTTATCGGTATCAAGCGCCGATTCACCAATAACCTCACTGAGCATCCCGGATGCCTGACGCCGGCTTAAGTCCATTTGAAACATGCGATCCTGTGCAGTGATGTAGCCCTGACTGTAATATAAATCCTCATCGTTGTCTGCTTCAATATGGGGCACGCCCTGCTCGTCACGATAGACGTTCACCGGTGCATGGAGTCCCGCTAATGTGTGCTCGCCGCTCGTCTCTGGGATCGGTTTTTTCAGCTGTAAATAGGCCCAGAAAGCCACACCAATAAGCACAAAGACAAAAATTGTAATCGTAATGAGTACAATTCGTTTCCAGTTTAGTCTCTTTTTTGGCGGTAGCCGTCTTTCAGGTAAAGGCATGTTCATAAAATTCCCCCTTGTCTATATAAGAAAACGGTTACAACTTAGGGTATTCGGGATGAGCAAGCAATAATCCTGCTAGATGGATTCTGCAAACAACGTAAGCGTTCTTGCAATTTTTGTTCAATCCTTCATACTACGAAAGTAAAGAGGGAGAGAGGAAGGGAAATTAATGATCGTCATCGAGAATGAGTGGTTGAAAGTGAGTATCGCCAGCCGTGGGGCAGAGGTGCGCGAGGTTGTTCATAAGAAAAACGAGCGAAGTTATATGTGGGAGGGTGACCCTACTTACTGGGGACGTATATCCCCCGTGCTTTTCCCGATTGTCGGGCGTTTGAAGAAGGATCGCTATCAAGTGGATGGAGTGCAGTATGAGCTTTCGCAACATGGATTTTTGCGTGACCAAACGTTCACGATCGGGAAGATAAATACAGAGCAAGCGGAATTTATTTTTCAATCAGAAGGGCGCTTTCAAGAGCAATATCCGTATGAGTTTAAGGCTGTGATTACGTATTCCCTTCAGCGGGAAACGCTCTCCGTTCACTGGGAGGTTACGAACGAAACTAACGAAGCGATGTATTTTTCCATTGGCGCTCACCCGGCATTTCGCGTTCCACAGTTCGAAGGGGAAACGATCAACGACTACGAGGTAACGCTGAGGCCAGCGGAAGGGAAAACGGTGATGGAATACGAGCTTTCAGAAGGACTGGTCCGTGAAAAAGAACTGCTCACCAGTATGGATCGAGCGATTCCACTAAGCCACTCTGCTTTTAAAAATGACGCTCTGATCTTTAGCCATATAGACAGTGTGCGGCTCGCGTCAACAAAAAACAAATTTGCCATTGACGTCGTGCTCCCAGGCTTCCCATTCTTGGGGATTTGGTCGAAATACGATGAGAAAGAGGAGCGCATCGCCCCTTTTGTTTGCATCGAGCCATGGTACGGGCTTGCTGATATGGAAAAAGCAACGGGGGAATTAAGCGAGAAAACCGGTATGAACAAACTGGAAGCGTCTGAGGTGTTTCAGGCGGAATATCAAATGACCTTTTACGAATGAAGGAGAAGCATCGCTCAATGGGCGGTGTTTTTTTCTGAAAAAAAACAGCCGTATTTTATATAACAGTGTTTACTTTTTTCTTCTGTTATAATACAATACAAGTAACAAGCTCACATCAAAACGAAACCGAGGAGGGGTTCCTATGCAAGAACCGAAAGTACGTACACACATCGAGTTTTCTAGTATGACGGATTTGAGAACATGCCAAGATTGTGGTGAAGTGATGACGGACGCAGAAGAGACAGTTTTCACCCAATGTGACCGCTGCTTGCGGCATGTGGACCATAATTAAGACGGGTTAGATGAGTTCGAGGGAATTCCTCGAACTCATTTTTTGAGCGGATATGTAGGTAGAGGGAGTGGTGAGTGTGAGTGAGGAGGGCTCGAATGTGGGTGAGAAGGGCTCGGATGTGAGAGAGAAGAGCGCGGATGTGAGAGAGAAGAGATCGGATGTGAGAGAGAAAGTCGCGGATGTGAGAGAGAAGGGCGCAGATGTGAGAGAGAAGGCTCGAATGTGAGCGAGAAGAAGGGCCCGAATGTGAATGAACAAGAAAAAATGCAGAGAAATTGAAAAAGCGAGCGTCTCCCCACGGGCGCTCGCTCTTCTCATTTAAAACTGTGCCGCCTCGGTCGATCCAGCAAGGGCCGTCGTTGAGGAGGTTCCCCCTGCAATGGCCTGAGCCACCTCGTCAAAGTAGCCTGTGCCAACCTCGCGTTGGTGGCGGGTGGCGGTGTAGCCCTTTGCTTCAGCGGCAAATTCGTTTTGCTGTAGCTCCGAGTAAGCGCCCATGCCCCGCTCTCTGTAGCCGCTAGCCAGTTCAAACATACTGTAATTAAGCGCATGGAAGCCAGCGAGCGTCACAAATTGGAATTTGTACCCCATTTTTGCAATTTCTTTTTGAAAGGTCTCAATCGCCTCTTTATCGAGATTGGCTTCCCAGTTGAAGGATGGGGAGCAGTTGTACGCGAGAAGTTTAGTCGGATACTTTTCATGAATTGCCTCCGCAAACTGTCTGGCCTCTTCAAGACTTGGCTTCGATGTCTCGCACCAGATCAGGTCGGCAAAAGGGGCATAAGAAAGTCCGCGAGCAATCGCCTGCTGAATGCCTGCATTCGTACGGTAAAAGCCTTCAGCCGTCCGCTCTCCGGTGATAAATTTCGCATCCACGGGGTCAATGTCGCTCGTAATCAAGTCCGCGGCGTCGGCATCTGTTCGCGCTAACACCACGGTTGGTGTCCCGGATACATCGGCGGCAAAACGCGCCGCGACAAGATTGCGCACCGCGGTTTGTGTCGGAATGAGCACCTTCCCGCCTAGATGGCCGCATTTCTTTTCTGAAGCGAGCTGATCTTCAAGGTGAACGCCGGAAGCGCCTGCCTCAATCATCGCCTTCATCAGCTCAAACACATTCAGCTGCCCACCAAACCCGGCTTCAGCATCGGCAATGATCGGGGCGAAGTAGTCCACGTCATCGCTGCCTTCCATATGCTGAATTTGGTCGGCGCGAGAGAGGGCGTTGTTGATACGCTTCACGACTTGGGGCACTGAATTCGCAGGATAAAGGCTTTGATCGGGGTACATTTCCCCAGCCAAGTTTGCGTCAGCTGCGACTTGCCAACCGCTCAAGTAAATCGCTTTCAGACCTGCTTTGACTTGCTGCACCGCCTGGTTTCCGGTAAGCGCCCCAAGCGAGTGGATGTAGTCTTCTGTATGCAAGTAGTCCCATAGTTTCTTTGCGCCCGTTTTGGCGAGCGTATGCTCTACGGACAGTGAGCCGCGCAGCCTCACAACATCTTCCGCGGAATACGGACGTTCAATCCCTTGCCAGCGCTGCTCTTTTTCCCACTGTCTGTTCAATTCGTCGACTTGTTGCTGAAAGCTTTCGTTCATTTCTCTCATCTCCCTTTCTGTTATATTACAGATTTGGTTACATGTATTAATATATAACAGTTGATGTTGTTATGCAACAGATTTTTTTGAAAAATTTTGCGCGGGTGGCTGGCTCTTTAACGCTTTCGCGGGGTGTATACTTAATACTGTTTGCATGTGTACCAAGAGAGAAAAGTCTCTAATATGGACTTGCTTCGGGATCAGAAGCGCAAAAAAAAAGGGGAAGAAGATGTATGAAAGAGAGGATGCTTACTAACGAGCGATCTTCAAGGTGGAGTTTGAGAAATAAGCACGGGGATTCTAAGAGTGCTGGTAGAGGTCTGGTCCTTTCCGTTCAAGGGAGAAAGGGGCACTGTCATTCCCGGTGCCCCTTCCACAAGCTCTGAGTTTAAGCTTTCGTCAACTCGGACCGTTTGCCCGCCTTCATCACTAACCCATCAAGCGCCTTGCCCATCCAAGATTCCACGTCTTTAGCGAGGGCAATGACCGCGTCAAGATCTACTCCTGTCTGTATATCCATCTCGTGGAATAGATGAACCAAGTCTTCTGTGCAAATATTTCCTGTCGCCTTTGGGGCAAACGGACAGCCGCCCAGTCCGCCAATGGAGGAATCAAAGTGGGAAACACCTGCTTCATAGCCAGCAACCACATTTGCGAGGCCAAGGCCGCGAGTGTTATGAAAATGGAGGCCGAGGGAAGTTTCGGTTCCAAACTGTTGGTAGAAACGTTGGACCACTGTTTTCACTTGCATGGGATTAGCCATTCCTGTTGTATCGGCGAGAACGATTTCCTTTACCCCTGATAGGAGAAACTGCTCGCACACGCGAAACACGCGGTCAGTGGGCACATCGCCGCTAAAGGGGCAGCCGAAAGAAGTCGCAAGCACGGCGACAGTCGGACGCTCAGAGGCGGCCTCCCGGACGGAGGGCAGGAGGTCCTGCAATCCTTCGTCAACGGTTCGACGCGCGTTTTTTTGGTTAAAGGCATCGCTTGCGGCCATGGTGACATGAAGCACATCGATTTTCGTTTTCAGTGCCCTGGCAATCCCCGATTGGCTAAGTGCCAGCCCTGCAATGCTGACGCCCGCACGTGGCTGCCATGTGCTCATCACGTCCTCGGCATCAGCCATTGTCGGGACAAGCTTGCGGTTCACAAATGACACCGCTTCCAGTTTTGGGATGCCGCTTGCCGCAGCTCGTTCCATCATCTCGATTTTCTGGTCGACGGATAAAAACGTCTTTTCATTTTGCAGCCCATCTCTAGGTCCTACCTCACAAATCTGTATCATCGGTTTTTCCTCCTTCATAGTAATGAAGCACGTAATCCCTTCCTCTGAAAATATGTTCATTCATTGCTGCTCTCGCTCGTTCGCTGTCTCGCTTTGAAATAGCTTGCACGATGGTCTGGTGAGCGCCAAGCGATTGCCACAACCCCTCTTCACCGAACCAATAGAAAGACCGGTAAATAAACGGGAGGACGACAACTTTCGAGATCAACTCCTGAACATGCTTGTTTTGACTGGCTTGAAAAACAGCGTCGTGGAAACGTTTATTCACCTCTATAATGCGATGAATGCGTTTGGAATGGGGCTGTTGGGTTGTCCGTATTGCTTCCTCGTAGTTGGCGTTGGCTTGCATCATTTGTTCAATGTCTGAGGCCGTATGGTGGGCGGAAGCCTGCCCGGCGGCATAGCTTTCGAGCATCGCTCTAAGGTCATAAATTTGACGCAAGTCGTCTTTTGAAAACGTTCGAACGGTAAACCCCCTCTTTAACGGTGTGATTAGGCCGTCAAATTCGAGTTGCTTCAATGCGCTTCTAATCGGAGTGCGGCTCACATCCCAATCCTTCGTAAGTCCTTCTTCTGTTAACCGCTTGCCTTGGGCATACACTCCCGTCACGATGGCTTCTTTGATTTGTTCATATACGCTCATGTCAACACCTCAGACCTATCTTATCGAATGTTGGCAGTGTTGGCAATTAGAAATGTATACAAATGTGTTGGAGGAAGAAGATTTAATTGATGAATAAAATCTGTTATTTAAGGGTTTATGGGATATATATTAAACTTTTTAAAAATTACATTAGACTTTTTGTATACAAAGTGGTAGATTAGATGAAAAGAAAGCGCTGACATTTAAAGAAGGATGTGATTCATCGTGGTCAAACAAGATCGTGAAGGGAAGATTGACGCGCGGCTCCCGTTGGAAGGGGTGCGCGTGCTTGAATTAGGGACACTTATTGCGGGGCCTTTTGCTGGGAGGTTGCTTGCCGATTTTGGAGCTGAAGTCATTAAGATTGAAGCCCCTGACAAAGAAGACCCCATGAGAGGGTGGGGGCAAAGCAAGGATGGGGTAGGGTTGTGGTGGCCCATCCAGTCAAGGAACAAACAGTCGATCACCCTCAATTTACGTGAAGCGAAAGGACAGGAGTTATTCAGAGACCTGGCAAGAGAGGCAGATGTCATTATTGAAAATTTCCGACCAGGAACGATGGAGAAGTGGGGGCTTTCCTATGAGGCTCTAGCCGAAATCAACCCGCGCTTGATTATGATGCGCACTTCGGGGTTTGGGCAGACGGGTCCATATAAACATCGTGCAGGTTTCGGCAGTGTAGGCGAAGCGATGGGCGGAATACGTCATGTTACGGGCTATCCTGATCGGCCGCCGTCTCGGATTGGGATTTCCATTGGGGACACGCTTGCGGCGCTGTTTGCCACCATCGGATGTTTGACGGCCCTTCACGAACGTGAGCATTCTGGTCAAGGCCAGGTCGTTGATACGGCGATTTACGAGTCTGTGTTCTCCGTGATGGAAAGCATGATTCCTGATTATCTGCTGGCAAGTGTCGTTCGTGAAAGGATGGGCAACATCTTGCCAGGTATCGCTCCGTCCAACATTTATTTCACAAAGGATGAGACCTACATTGTCATTGGCGCCAATGCGGATGGAGTGTTTCGCAGGCTTTGTGAAGCCATGGAGGCGGACGACCTTTCTTCGCATCCAGACTATCGCACGCACGAGGCTCGCGGAAAGAATATGAAAGCGTTAGACGCGCGTATTGAAGCATGGACAAAATCGTTAAACGCAAGGGAGGCACTGGAGGTTCTAGAGGAAAAAGGCGTGCCCTCGGGGTTGATTTTTTCAGCGGAGGACATTGTCGACGATCCTCACTATCAAGCGCGAGAGATGATTGTGGATGTGGACCATTCGGAACTGGGGACGTTTCCCATGCCTGGCGTCGTACCGAAGCTTAGCCGGACACCAGGAAAAATTAGAAAGCCAGGAGCTACCAGTGTGGGAGCGGATAATGAATTCATCTATAGGAACATCCTAAACATCGACAAAGACGAGATGGAAAGGCTTAGAAAGGAAAGCATCATTTAGTGGCTCGTTGACAACCGATTCATTGAAGGGGAGGTAAGATGAAGTGGAGCGAAAAATAAAAGAGCCCGTAAAAAAACCGTGGATTTGGGTCGTTATGGGACTGCTTGTGTTGTTGAATGCGCCCTGGTACTTACCCGTAGGAAGTATTGAACCTTACATTTTCGGCGTCCCTTACTGGGCACTGATTACCGTTGTTCTTTCTCTTGCTCTGTGTGGATTTTTAAGCTGGCTTTGCCTTCACCACTGGAACATTGTTGAGGATATTGAAGAAGAGGAAGATAGGGAAAGGAGGGAGAAAGAGTGAACCTAACATTTTCCGGTACGGATGGGATTATCATATTGAGTGTGTATGCGTTCATTATGCTGTTTATCGGCTGGTGGGCGGGCCGGGGAAAAAAGCTGAATGAATCCCTTAGCGATTATTATTTAGCGGGCAAAAACTTAGGGATCATTGCGCTATTCTTTACCCTTTATGCGACCCAATACAGTGGGAATACAGTAGTGGGGTATGCGCCAACTGCTTACAGGGAAGGCTTTGCCTGGCTGCAATCCATCCCGTTCATGACGATCATTGTTGGGGTTTACTTGTTGATCGCTCCTCGCCTTTACGCCATTTCTAAGCGTGCCAATTTCATCACACCGACCGACTGGGTGACGTATCGGTTTAAGTCCAGCGCCGTAACGGTCCTCGCAATTTTTCTTATGCTCTGGGGGTTAGGGAATTACTTGCTTGAACAGCTTGTTGCCATCGGCCAAGCGGTGTCCGGTTTAACTGGAGGAACGATCCCCTATGAGTTTGCCGTCATCGCCTTTGTCTTCGTGATGCTGGCGTATGAATGGATGGGAGGAATGAAAGCGGTTGCCTTCACGGATGTGATGCAGGGAATTGTGTTAATGGTAGGAATTGTCATTCTGCTAGTAGGGGCTTTCACGCTCACAGGGTCCGGCTTTACGGGATTATCGGCGGATATTGCTTCTACAGCCCCGGAGAAAATAGGGGTCCCAGACACGGTCACCTCAGTTAATTGGATTAGCATGATCTTACTCGTTGGGTTCGGGGCGGCCATTTATCCCCATGCGGTTCAGCGCATTTACTCCTCCAAAAGCGAGCGGACGCTAAAGCGCTCCTTATCGCGCATGGCCTGGATGCCGCCTATTACGACTGGATTGGTCTTCATTGTCGGTATTATCGGAATTCAGCTTTATCCAACTCTTGATGTAGCTGAATCCGAACAGCTCATAGGCATGATTGCCAATGAAGTGGCTGCGATCAATAGCTTCTATTATTGGGTGATGGTTCTGTTCTTTGGCGGGATTGTCGCGGCGATTGTATCGACCGCTGACTCCGCTCTGCTTAGTTTCTCATCCATGGTTTCCAACGACATCTACGGAAAGTTTGTAAATCCAAAGGCCACAGAAAAGAAAAAAGTAAAGGTCGGGAAATTCGCTGGTATCGCCGTGATTGGGCTGCTTTTGTGGATTGCGTGGAATCCGCCGGGCACGCTTTATCAAATTTTTGTGCTGAAATTTGAGCTACTCGTACAAGTCTTCCCTGCGTTTGCTCTTGGGTTGTACTGGAAGAAGCTTGCGGCTGGGCCGGTTTTTTGGGGGATGCTAGTTGGGGCGATCATCGCTGGTACAATGACATTGACTGGAAATAGTACCATCTGGGGGATTCATGGCGGGGTACTGGGACTTGCGGCCAATTTCTTTATTTGCGTCACGGGGTCTTTGTTGATGCCTGCACCGGTTGAAACGCAAGAAGAAGCCAAGCAACTTACCTCCCTTCAATTAGATCAGGTTCGAAGCATGGAAAAAACAAAATCGTTAGGCTGACAGAGGAGGTATCAGTTATGCCAACAAATGAAGCGTACACATTTGACCCAAAAGAGTTAACCGATAAAAATATCTACAAACTGATGACAGGGTCGATCGTTCCCCGTCCGATTGCGTGGGTCTCTTCAAAGAACAAGAAGGATGAATTGAACTTGGCTCCCTTTAGCTTTTTTACCGTTGCTTCTCGCAAACCGCCAACCCTTCTAATTTCGATAGGGCCTGGGGTGAATGAGCGAGAAGGAACCATCAAAGACACACTGACAAATATTCGTGAAACGAGGGAGTATGTCATTAATATTGTCCCGGAGCAGCTCGGGCAAAACATGCATCACTCCTCGGCAAGCGTGAAGCCAGACATGAACGAATTTACGCTAGCGGGAGTCACGCCGCAAGCTTCGCAGACGATCCATGTGCCCGCTGTTCGAGAGGCGCCGATTGCATTTGAAATTAGGCTTGATCAGGTTATTCCAATTGGTGAGGATCATCTTGTCTTAGGTCAAGTGCAGCGAGTACGTGTTGAACAGTCAGCGTATCTAGGGAACTACAAAATCAATATTGATGGCTGGAAGCCGCTTGCACGCTTAGCTGGCAACTATGCGGGGCTGACCGACTCTTATTCGCTGGAAGACTACGAGGGTAAGATCTAAAAAGAAACGTTTGTTGAACGTGGGTGCTGACCTTAAAGGAAAGCACCTTTCTTTTGGCTAGCTCCGGCGGGGGGAGCTCGGTATTCCCAGTCCTGCCCGGAAATCCAAGGCCAGGATTTCTCGTGCAGGCCTTCCAAAATCCGGGCTCACTGGCAACTCAGCTGCGCTTTTCGGTTTCTGCTGCTTTCCCACTACTTTTGCCGAATGTTGTAAAACTTCTCTGTCCATGAAGGATTGCAAAGGACGATGCCGAATCCAGTTACAAGGCTCTTTCGTTTAATTGATTCTCTATTCTTTCAAGGAGTTACATCTACTCTGAATGATTGGAGCATAGAATAGGGGATGTAAGGAGCATTCCGAATGGATAGGGGGCGAACCTAGTCATGCAACCAAAGGAAAGGATGGAAGCACCAGAAAACGTCGTTGTTGGTTTTTTGTGGGCATTCCTGCTAAGTCTTCCAATGTGGACGTTCGTTATTTACATCAGTTTCCTTGGTTTTCGCTATTTCTTGTAAATAGGTTTTTGAGATATGAATGCCAGCCAGCCACAAAAGCGCTGGTTTTTTTTCTTGAAAACCGTTCAGAAAGCTATTGACAGTGATAATGATATTCGTTATCATTTATTTAGACGTTGACATTCGTACGTTACGTCTTGGTTAATATAGACCCCCTCTAACCTTTGCCCATCCCAGGCAAAGGTCTTTTTATGTATAGCTTCGCGCTTCTGTGCGACCCGCCCGCGCCTTTCGGTTTGTCTAGCTCCGGCGGGTAGAAGCGTCGAGATTTTTCAGTCCTGGCTCGAAAGCCAAACCCGGGATTTCTCGTCCAGGCCTTCCAAAATTCGCGCTTCTAGGTGACCCGCCTGCGCTTTTCGGTTAATTTCTAGGTTTAAGGAGTGAAACTGAAAGCGACTAGGGCTTTTCCTTAATCTCTCTCACCCCTACGGCAAGATTCCTTCCACAAGGCAACCACAGATTTTGCCATTGCCTCCTCTTTTTTCGTCATTTGTTCAGGGGACAAAGCGGGGGATCTTTGATATAATGACACGCAGAACGAACGTACGGGACATAAAGGAGGCAGGGGCTACTCAGTCGTAGCCTTTTTACGAATGAAAAATTACAATGAATGGCGCCATGTGTTCAAATTGGACCCGAACAAGGAGCTGACGGACGAAACGCTTGAGGCGATTTGTGAATCAGGGACGGATGCGATTATCGTTGGCGGGACGGACGAGGTGACGCTTGATGACACGCTTGCGCTACTTGTGCGTGTGCGACGCTACCCTGTAATGTGCGCGCTTGAGGTTTCCAACATAGAGTCGATCACCCCGGGCTTTGATTATTACTTAATTCCGTCGGTGCTAAATAGCCGTAACGTCGAATGGATCATCGGACAGCACCATGCGGCCGTTAAAGAACATCGTGTGCTGATTAATTGGGACGAGCTTCTTATTGAAGGCTACTGTGTCCTCAACCCAGAAGCGAAGGTTGCGAAGAAGACGGAGGCTGACACTGCCTTATCCACGGAGGATGTGATGGCGTATGCCACACTCGCTGAACAAATGTACACATTTCCGTTCTTCTATTTGGAATACAGCGGGGCATACGGAGATCCAGAGCTTCTGCGTCAAGTGAAGAGCGTCTTGAACAACACTCGCCTCGTGTACGGGGGCGGCATCAGAACGGCAGAAGAGGCCAGAGAAATGGCGGCGTATGCAGATACAATTGTCGTCGGAAATGCGATTTATGAGAATGAAAAAGAAGCCATCAAGACGGTCAAAGCGGTGAAAGGATAACGAATAACGGATTTTTTAAGGCGGTGAGCTTATGCAAGATACGATTATTGAAAAGATGCTTCAGGGACTCAATAAGGAGCAGCGAGAGGCGGTCACGCATACCGAAGGCCCTGTGCTGTTGATGGCTGGAGCGGGAAGTGGGAAGACGCGGGTGCTCACCCATCGCATGAGCTATTTGCTTCGTCACAATGGGACGCCCCCATGGAGCGTTCTCGCACTTACGTTTACGAACAAGGCGGCAAGAGAAATGAAGGACCGTGTCGCTTCCCTTGTTGGACCGATTGCGGAGGACATTTGGATTTCGACGTTTCACTCCATGTGCGTGCGCATGCTTCGACGAGACATTGATAAAATCGGCTTTAGCCGCAACTTTTCGATCCTGGATTCCTCGGATCAACTGTCGGTCATTAAGCAAGTGTTAAAAAGTCAAAACATCGATCCGAAGAAATTTGATCCCAAAAGCATACTCGGGACCATTTCAAGCGCCAAGAATGAACTGAAAACAGCGAAGCAGTTTGCCAAAGTGGCAGCGGGTGTCTACGATGAAGTCGCTGCGGATGTGTATACCGATTATGAAAAGCGGCTTAAACAAAACAATGCGCTTGATTTTGATGATTTGATTATGCGGACGATTCAGCTGTTCTCAGATGTGCCAGAAGTGCTAGAGTTTTACCAGCGGAAGTTTCAATACATCCATGTCGATGAGTATCAGGATACCAACCGGGCGCAGTACCAGCTTGTGCGTATGCTTGGCGACCGGTCGAAAAACGTCTGTGTTGTCGGGGATTCTGATCAGTCGATCTATCGCTGGCGCGGGGCGGACATCGGCAACATCCTCTCGTTTGAAAACGACTATCCCAATGCCAAGGTGATTCTGCTTGAGCAAAACTATCGCTCAACGAAGACGATTTTGAGCGCGGCGAACAGCGTCATTGAAAACAACGCCAATCGGAAGCCAAAGAGATTATGGACCGAGAATACCGAGGGAAGAAAGATTGGCCTTTATGAAGCGGCGACAGAGCAGGCCGAGGCGCAATTTGTCGTTGAAAAAATACGAGAAGCGGCCAGAGAACCGGGGTTTTCCTACTCGAATGTGGCGATTTTGTACCGGACGAATGCGCAGTCACGTATTATTGAGGAATATTTTGTGAAGTCTAATCTTGACTATAACATTGTCGGCGGAACAAAGTTCTACGATCGAAAAGAAATTAAAGACATACTCGCATACTTGCGCCTCATCTCAAACCCAGACGATGACATTTCCCTGCAGCGGATTGTCAATGTACCGAAGCGGGGGATAGGGGCCACAACCGTCGACAAGATTGCTGCGTATGCGGCCGCCAGCGGGCTTTCGATGTACGCGGCCCTTGGTGAGCTTGAGGAAATTGGCGTCACCGCTCGCGCCTACACAAAGCTTGTGGAGTTTCGGGAGCAAGTCAAAAACTGGACACAGATGCAGGAGTATCTCTCTGTTACGGAGCTTGTCGAAGAGTTGTTAGAGAAAACCGGTTACCGGGAGATGCTAAAAAAGGAGCAGACGCTGGAAGCGCAGAGCCGCTTAGAAAATATGGATGAGTTCATTACGGTGACGCAGGAATTTGAGAAAGGAAGCGAGGACAAGACACTCGTTGCGTTTCTCACCGACCTTGCCCTCGTCGCTGACATTGACAAACTGGATGATGAGGAAGAAACGACAAAGCGGGACGCGATCACGCTTATGACGCTTCACTCGGCCAAGGGTCTAGAATTCCCACTCGTCTTTCTCATCGGGTTAGAGGAAGGCATTTTCCCTCATAACCGTTCCTTGTTTGAGGAAGAAGAGATGGAGGAGGAGCGACGCCTAGCCTATGTAGGGATTACGCGCGCGGAAAAACAGCTCTATGTTACCAATGCGAAACTGCGTACGCTTTACGGCCGTACCAACACGAATCCAAGCTCGCGCTTCATTGCGGAAATTCCGGCAGAGTTTGTAGAGAGTGAAAATCAACCGTCAGGGCGTATGGTGGGCGCCAGCCGAAAAACCGCTGCTAGTGCCGCGGCTGGAAGTGTCCGTACTCGTGCTAGCGCCCAGAGCTCGGGGCGTTCTCAGATGGTCACAACCGGCGGGGACGCCTTTGAATGGCAGGTCGGAGATAAAGCGACCCACAAAAAATGGGGCAGTGGGACCGTTGTGAGCTTAAAAGGAGAAGGGGATGCGCTTGAGCTGGATATTGCTTTTGCTCAGCCGACAGGCATCAAGCGGTTGTTCGCCAAATTTGCCCCGATTACAAAGGCGTAGGAAAGGAAGTCGTGTATGGAAAAGCACCAGGCCGAGCAGGAGATGGACGCACTACGGAAGGAGCTAGAGGACTACGGGTACCATTACTATGTGCTCGATGCCCCGATCGTTCCAGATTCCGAATATGACAAGCTCCTCAATCGTTTGCTTGAGCTGGAGGGGCAGTTTCCAGAACTAATAACGGAGGATTCCCCAACGGTACGCATCGGCGGGGAGCCTCTTTCTGCTTTTAAAAAGGTTGCCCATCGTGTACCGATGATGAGCTTAGGCAACGCTTTTTCCGCGCAGGACCTGCGTGACTTTGACCGACGCGTTCGTCAAAACGTCGGTGATGAGGTTGCGTATGTCTGTGAACTGAAGTTTGACGGTCTCGCTGTCTCGCTCACCTATGAAGAGGGAAGGTTCGTACGGGGAGCGACGCGCGGCGACGGAACGACGGGGGAAGACATTACCCATAATTTAAAAACGATCCCGGCGATTCCGCTTCGGTTGAAGGAGAACGTTATGCTTGAGGTGCGCGGAGAAGCGTATATGCCGAAGCACTCGTTTGAGACGCTAAATGCGGCAAAGGAGGAAGCGGGCGAAGAGAAATTTGCCAATCCACGCAATGCGGCTGCTGGTTCTCTGCGTCAGCTTGACCCGAAAATCGCTGCTAAGCGCAATCTCTCTCTCTTCGTCTATTCAATTGGGGAGCTAACGGGAAAAAACATGGACACTCATTACAAAGGGCTCATGTATTTAGATGAGCTAGGATTTAAGGTAAACAAAGAAGCCACGCGCTGCGAGTCTATGGATGACGTGATTGCCTATACCGAGCGCTGGGTGGAGAAGCGTCATGAGTTGCCATATGAAATTGACGGCGTGGTCATAAAGGTCGACTCCCTTGCAATGCATGAGCGTCTCGGTTTTACCGCGAAGTTCCCACGCTGGGCCACTGCCTATAAATTTCCCGCGGAAGAAGTGGTTACCGTCTTACGGGAGATTGAGCTGAACGTCGGTCGCACAGGGGTAGTCACGCCAACCGCTCTTCTTGATCCGGTTCTTGTGGCTGGAACGACGGTGAGGCGGGCGTCGCTTCACAATGAAGACCTGATCCGAGAAAAGGATGTGAAACTTGGCGATACAGTGGTCGTCAAAAAAGCGGGGGACATCATTCCCGAGGTGGTTAGCGTGCTCACGGAAAAACGCACGGGCGATGAAGTCGATTTTGCGATGCCGACTCACTGCCCGGAGTGTGACAGTCAGCTAGAGCGACTCGAAGGAGAAGTGGCGCTGCGCTGCCTGAACCCGAAATGCCCTGCTCAAATTCGTGAAGGGTTGATTCATTTTGTTTCCCGGAATGCGATGAATATCGATGGTCTCGGAGAGAAAGTCATCAGTCAGCTGTTTGCTCATGAATTGATTGCGGATGTTGCTGATTTGTACTCCCTCAAGCGCGAGGACCTTCTTGAGCTGGAGCGTATGGGGGAGAAGTCGGTGGACAATCTGCTAACGGCGATTGCTGTATCGAAAGAAAACTCTCTGGAACGTCTGCTATTTGGCCTCGGCATTCGCTTTGTTGGTGCCAAAGCCGCACGGACACTCGCCGAACAGTTTGAGACAATGGAAGCACTGCAAGAAGCTTCCGAAGAGGATCTACTGGCCGTTAATGAGATTGGTGAGAAAATGGCGGCTTCGATTGTCGCCTATTATGCGAAACCTGAGGTACGCACACTACTCGCCGAATTACGCAGCGCAGGCGTATCCATGGAGTTTAAAGGCAAACAGCCGCGGGAGTCCGAGCAGGTCGATTCCTTTTTCACGGGCAAAACCGTTGTCTTAACAGGTAAACTTTCAGAACTAACACGTAACGAAGCACAGGAAAGAATTGAAGCACTTGGCGGCACGGTAACCGGAAGTGTAAGCAAGAAGACGGATCTGGTTGTAGCTGGGGAGGACGCTGGATCGAAGCAAAAAAAGGCAGAAACGCTTGGCATCGAATTGTGGAATGAGGCCAAGTTTATCGAGGAACTAGAAAAGGCATAGATCAGCTTTTTAGAAAGAGGGGAAGCTTTCGCGTGAAACGGTTAGGGATTCTAGCAATGGCGAGTGTGCTGATGCTTAGTGGATGCTTATTTGGAAGCGAAGACGAGGAAGGCACGGAAGACGGAAATGAGAATGAAGAGGAAATGGCTGTCGTTCCTCAAGTTCCCAGCTCGGAAAACTACTACCAAAGCATTCTCGGGGAGGACGGCTCGTATGTAACGGGGGCGACTCGTGGAGTCGGCGTAAACAGAATGGGGAGTCGTCTCGATTTGGACCGGTTAGAGCTTGGGTTAACTGACCTTGCAAAAGACGAGTTTAGCACAGAGGACTACGTGTTTCGGGAAGGGCAGTTGATTTCAAGAGATGAGTTAAATAGCTGGTTAGGCCGGTACTCAGAGGGAGAGGAAGGCAATCCCCTCGGTCTGAACCCCCCTTTAGGGGACGGGGATTCAGAGATGGAGCAGGAAGAGAATAGCCCTCTGGTTCTTTCCCATCTGTTGGAGCATAACTACTTGGTTGAGGGGGAGAATGGAAGCTATCATCTCGGAGGCATCGTTGTGGGTCTCTCGCTCAACAGCGAGTATGATTTTCGGGTGACAGATGATGAAGGAAGAATTGATTTTGGCAATGCCACGGTTAGTGAAGAGTTGCGCGAACAAGTGGGAACGGAAGCGGCAGAACAAGTTGTTGAACGGCTTCGAACTTCTGATGAGGATGAGGAAGAAGCGGCTGCTGCGGAGGTTCCGATTATGGTCGCCTTATTCACAGAGGAATCGGGCAATGCGGTTGGTGCAGGATCTTTCTCGATGGTAGGTGTGGCTGAGCCAGGGGATGAACTTTCATGGCAAGAATTAAATCAAGAATCGTATGTTTTCCCATCGTCAGAAGCCAATGAAAATAGGCGTCCGGACGTTGAGCAGTTTGAACGGTTCCAATCCGACATCCAGAACTTTTTCCCGGATTACGATGGCGTCGTTGGTCGTGCTTCCTATGAAAACGATCAGCTCCAGGAAATAACGGTGGATGTGACGATTCGTTTTCAGGGGAAAGCAGAGGTTGTGGCTCTAACGCAATACATCGCCGGTCTTGTTCAGGACCACTATGATCACATCTACATGGATGTTAACATCACTTCCGTTTCTGGTCATGAGGCCGTCGTGGTTAGTGAACCAGGGGAAGAACCGATGATTCACGTCTTTAATTGATGAAAGGGGCTCATGAGGGCCTCTTTTTTTATTTTGTTTTTGAGAGAGCCTAGCCAATAACTTTACCCGGTGTTCATGCATTTGCACAAACCGAGGAGGTGTCCATCTCTCATTTTGAAAGTAAACTCCATAAATAAAATTATATTGACAACTAGGTGTCTTGTTGATACGATGAATGCAACAGAAACATGGTAGCGCTTTCTGACTATCTAGAGAGCAAACGTGATAAAGACGTAAGTAGGGAGATAGGAATCATGAACAAACAATTAATTATTTCTTGTCAGGCGTTAGAGGATGAACCTCTCCACAGTCCGTTTATCATGGGGAAAATGGCTTTGGCAGCCTCCCTCGGAGGGGCGAGCGGGATTCGGGCCAACAGCGTGGCCGACATTCAAGCGATAAAGAAAGAAGTGAACATTCCTATTATTGGAATTATTAAAGAGACTTATACAGATAGTGATGTTGTTATCACGCCAACTTTGAAGGAGGTGAAACTCTTATATGAGGAAGGGGTCGATGTGATTGCGTTTGATGCCACAGCGAGAATCCGTCCCGGCCGTCTCAGACTTGAAACGTTTGTATCAGCCGTTAAAGAACAGTTTCCTGATCAAAAGTTAATGGCGGATGTGTCTACGGCAGAAGAAGCGCACCATGCAGAAAAGTGCGGAGTGAATTTGGTTGCGACGACCTTGGTCGGCTATACCGAGTACACCGCAGGGCATGACCCGTTAACGGTGTTAGAAGAAATTATTCAATCCACGCGTGTCCCGGTTATAGCGGAAGGGAATATAGACACCCCTGAAAAAGCCAAGCAAGCGCTTGTACTTGGAGCAAAAGCCGTTGTCGTCGGCAGCGCCGTGACACGTCCACAGTGCATTACGAAAAAGTTTAATGAGAAAATGAGAGAATTGGATGAAGTTAAGGATATGAAATCAACCAAAAGGGGGCAGCAACGATGAAAAGAAGCTTGGTTCTCTCGTCTGTGTTAATGGGACTGTTTATGACGGCTTGTGGAAGCGATGAAATGACATCAGAAAATGAGGGCAATGAAAGTAATGTGGAGCCAGAGGAGTCCTATGAGTTGCAATTCGGGATGCAAGCAGGAACTCAGTCCAATGAATACGAGGCAGCACAACAGTTGGTGGATTATGTAGAGGAAGAAAGCGATGGAGAGTTAAGCATTTCCTTATATCCAGATGGTCAGCTCGGGGATGATCTAGGCATGCTCGGTCAGCTACAGGATGGCTCCCTCGATATCACCTTAGCGGAAATGGGGCGGTTTGGGCAGTGGGTTCCACGTGCAGAACTTTTAATGGTCCCTTACATGATTGAAGATTACGAGCATTTAGAGCAGGTTGTCTATGAAAGCAGTTACGGGGAAGAGTTGCGCGAAGAGCTCATCAACGATTTTAATCTTCGGGTTGTAGATACTGGTTATAATGGGACCAGGCAAACAACAACAAACACCGAAATTAATGAGCTCAAGGACTTGGAAGGCTTAAGTCTGCGTGTACCGGAAGCGCAAACACTGCTCGATTACGCGCAATATGTCGGAGCCAACCCAACGCCAATGAATTTTGGAGAAGTCTATTTGGCCTTACAAACAAACCAAGTGGATGGACAGGAAAATCCACTATCAGCAGTCGATGCGCAATCGTTTTATGAGGTGCAGGATTACCTGGCGATGACGAATCATGTGGTTAATGACGCAAGCTACGTTGTGAGTGAATTAACATGGCAGGAGCTTCCCAATCATCTGCAGGAAATTTTAAGTGATGGAATTAGTGAGGCCTCTCAGTATCATACAGAATTATTTGTCACAGAAGAAGAAGAATTGCTTGATTTCTTTGAAGAGGAAGGAATGACCATCACTCACCCGGACTTGGAAGAATTTGAAGAAGCTGTGTCAGAAGTGTATCCGGAGTATTTAGAGAAGATCGGCGAAGGCGCGGAGGAATATATGGATCAAATTGAGGAAGCCCGGCATTAAAACGTAGGTGGGATCAACCATGTTAAAAAAACTGTATGACAACTTTGAAGAAATTGCTGGCGGCGTTCTGTTTATTGGAATGTTTCTTGTATTGGTTGCCCAAACTTCAGCACGCCAAGGGTTTAGCGCACCCTTGGTCTGGTCTGAAGAACTCAGCAAACTGATCTTTATCTATGTCGCTTATTTTGGTGTCATCTCTTGCATCAAAGATAATAGCCATGTCTCTATTGATATATTCGTGAAAAAACTTCCTGAAAAGGCACAAAAATGGGTGTATATCTTTAACCAATTGTTAATTCTGGCAGCGCTCGTGCTTATTTTTATTATCAGCATTCCTATTGTTGAAAGGCAGGCAACGCTCAATATTATTACTCTCCAAATCTCGTACATGTATATGTACATTGCTCTCCCTGTCCTGACGCTTTTCATGATTTTCCGTTTAGTCGAACGGATTGTCAATGAATGGCGTAGAGGGAAGACAAGGGAGGTAGAATAAATGGATGTCCTGTATCTCTTTATTTTGTGGATCATACTGCTTTTCTTGAGTGTTCCCGTAGGCTTTTCTCTAATCATTGTTGCGTTGTTGTATTTCATCATGGGCGATTGGCATCTCGTCTATGCATCGGCGACTCAGTTGGTCAATGGGATCGACAATTTCACGTTGTTAGCGATTCCCTTCTTTATATTAACAGGGACTTTAATGAATTCTTCTGGTATCACGGATCGCATTTTTAATTTTGCTAAATCACTTGTAGGACATGTAACCGGTGGCATGGGCCATGTCAATATTACGGCCAGTGTGATGTTTTCAGGAATGTCCGGGTCCTCGCTTGCAGATGCAGGGGGTTTGGGGCAGCTCGAAATCAGAACGATGCGCAAGGCAGGGTATGACGATGACTACAATGGGGGATTAACTGCATCATCGGCCATCCTCAGTGGGATCATTCCGCCCAGCCTGAATATGATCATTTATGCAGCGATTGCAGGCGTCTCTGTTTCTTCCATGTTTATAGCAGGCATCATCCCCGGACTACTTGTTTGCTTATCCCTTTATATAACAGCGTATGTGATGGCCAAAAAACGGGGGTACCCAGTCCAAGAACGAGCCAGTATGAAAACGATCGGTAAAGCCTTTTGGAAAGCCTTTTGGGCCCTGTTGACGCCTTTTATCATTATTATTGGGATCTTTTCTGGGTACTTTACTCCGACGGAAGCTGCGGTTGTCAGTACGTTATATGCGATGATTCTAGGGTTTTTTGTCTATAAAGAACTGACGTTAAAAATATTGTTTTCAAATATTGTGGAGGCGATGAAATTAACGGGGGTCGTCGCATTGATGCTCATGGCCGTGGAGTTTTTCGGTCAAGTGATTGCTCGCGAGCAAATTGCTATTCGGGTGGCTGATTTCTTTTTGAACGTCACTGAAAATCGGATCTTGTTGCTGTTGTTAATCGGCTTGCTGTTACTTATACTCGGTACGTTTATTGAAGCGCTGGCGTTACTTGTCTTGCTTGTACCTGTGCTTATTCCTGTTATCACTGCTCTTGGCATTGACCCAATCTTTTTCGGAGTTTTTGTGATCCTCATCTTGATGATCGGTATTTTGACACCCCCGATGGGAATGGCGTTATTCGTTGTTTCGCGTGTGGGGGATATTCCGATAGGGACGATGTTCAGAGGGGTCATTCCGTTTTTGCTTCCACTCGTTGTAACAGCAGTGATTTTAATTCTATTCCCTGAGCTTGTGACGTTCTTGCCAAACTTTTTTAACTAGTGTGTGCATGGAAATGGGGGACGCAGATTGCTTTATGGAGCTTTTGATGTAGGTGGAACAAGTATTAAATATGGCGTTGTTGATGAGCAAGGAAGCATAGTATTCAAATCTCATATGGCAACAGAGACCAGGGCAGGCGGACCGGCCGTGGTTAAACAGATCAAAACAGTCACGACAGCTCTAAAAGACATGTATGCGCTGACCGGCATCGCCATCAGCACGGCCGGGCAGATTGATAATCGCGAAGGCAAAGTCGTCCATGCGACGGAATCGATTCCCGGGTATACCGGGCTGCCGATCAAACGAGAGCTGGAAAAAGCTTGTCAATTGCCTGTGGTCGTGGATAATGACGTGAACTGCGCAGCGCTTGGAGAGTATTGGAAGGGGGCTGCACAAGGAACGGAAAACTTTCTGTGCATGACCCTTGGTACGGGCATCGGTGGTTCCATTGTGGACGTTGGTGAGATCTATACCGGTGCCTCTTTTTCCGCAGGGGAATTCGGGCATATGACGCTTTACCCTAACGGAAAATCGTGCCCGTGCGGCGACAAAGGATGTTATGAAATGTATGCTTCCAGTCGGGCTCTTGAAGAGAGGGCGCAGGAATATTGGAAAAGGGGTGTTTCGCTGCCGAAGTTGTTTGAAGAGGCCAGAAACGGAGAGAAAACAGCGGAACTCATGATTGATCGGTGGGTCTCGGATGTAGCCCTAGGCATTAAGACGCTCGTCCACGTGTTCAACCCCCCTTTACTGGTCATCGGGGGCGGAGTTTCTGCCCAAGGCGACTTTTTGTTGAACAAAGTAAAAAAACAAGTATTTGCACACATCATGCCATCCTTTCAACGATCCTTACAGCTGAAGATGGCCGAAAATGGAAACGAGGCCAACTTACAAGGCGCTGTTTTCCAATGGATTGCTGCTAACGGAAGCGAGCGATCATTTTGAGTAAAAAGTGAGGAGGCGTTTATATTGACCACAAAACTGTTCAAATTTCTTTTTGTGATGACTATGGCGTTGCTTATTGTTTTGCAAGTGGGGGAGGATTCTCCAACATTCGCCAAGACCAAGGAGCCTGTCTTGAGAGTGGAAAATCAAGCGATTGTGGATAATCAATTTGTAAATCTGGAAGATGAAGTTGGTCAATTGAAAGAGTTGGATGAAGGAACGATTATCGTAAGATTCCGCCACACTGGATCGTCTTTCATGTCCCTTATTTCATTGAGCAATAAAAACTTTCCGGACAGCCATTTCCATTTTTATATTTCCCCCAGCGGTGTAGGAAGTGAAAATCGATATGAAGCACCTGGGGAGCCGAAAGAAAACATCCATGTTCAGTCGGACTCGCTGACATTGCAGGAAGGTGAAGTGTACACCGTAGCGATGGTGATGGATAAGGGTGAGGGGTATAAGTATTTTCTGGATGGTGAATTAATCAAAGAAGATACACAATCTCCACGAAAGTTTTTGAGCAATGTTTATGAACCGAACAGTGCCTACTTAGGACAAACAGACAGATCACAAGGGAACTCTTATCCTTTCAATGGAGACATTGATTTCGCTGAAGTGCACAGTGAACCTCTTTCTGACGGAGTACTAGAGGATATTACTGGCGAAACTGCGAAATCCGATCCGGTTACGAATCCTATGCCTGATGACGCATTTGTATCAGAGCCTGAGAGTATCTTTTATCCAGGGTTTATGGATTCGCCTAATTTCCGAATCCCCGCATTGTACTATACAGAAAATGGCACACTTCTTGCCGGTATTGACCGTCGCGTAGGGGGTGGAGGCGATTCACCAAATGATATTCATGCGGCAGTACGGAGAAGTTTAGATCAGGGTGATACGTGGGAAGACGATGGGATTCTGATTAATGCTTACCCGGATGATGCTTCTAATATTGACTTATCTTTTGTGCAGGATCAATCAAGCGAAAGAGTCTTCGCACTTGTAGACGGATGGCCAGCCGGAGCAGGCCTAATGGGTGGATTTGGTACCAATACGTATAAAGGAACCGGCTTTGAAACGATAGATGGCAAAGATTATATGTTCCTTACCGATGAAGATGATAACAGGTACACGATCAGAGAAGAAGGTAAGGTGTATGATGAAGGAGGGAATTCAACCGATTATTCCGTTGACACGGAAAGGAACTTATTTCAGAACGGGGAAGAGATTGATAACATTTTTAGTCAAACATCACCTTTGAAGCCATTTAAAACTTCCTATTTGGAACTGTATTACAGTGATGATGAAGGAGAGACGTGGACGGGACCGATTGACTTGAATGATCAAACAAAAGAAGAATATATGATGTTTTTAGGGGTGGGTCCCGGTAATGGTATTCAGCTGAATGAAGGATCGAATAAAGGCAGACTCGTGTTTCCTGTTTATTTTATAAATGACAATCTCAGACAGGCGAGCGCTGTTATTTACAGCGACGATAATGGGGAAACATGGCATCGTGGAGAGTCTCCTAATGAAGGCAGAGATGTGGGCGATGGAGAGATCATCAATGAAGAAGATTTCACCAACCAAGCTCATGAAATCACAGAAGCGCAAGTTGTGGAGATGCCGGACGGTCAGCTTAAGATGTTCATGCGTAATTACTCGGGATACGCGCAGATTGCGACAAGCTTTGACGGGGGTGAAACCTGGGACACCGAAATTGTAACGGAAACAGATCTGGTGGCTCCGTACAGTCAGATGTCTGCGATCCGCTACGATGGCCAGGTGGATGGTCAGGAAGCTGTGGTCTTTTCCAGTGCCAATCATCCTACCAGCCGTATCGATGGCACGGTAAAAATCGGACTGATTGAAGAAGACGGGGAGCATAAGAATGGTTACACGAAATACAGCTTTGACTGGAAATACGAGCAGCTTGTCAAACAAGGCCATTACGGTTACTCGAGTTTAACCAATCTGCCGGATGGAGAAATCGGTCTCTTATACGAAGGGACAGCCAACACGGAAATGGATTTTATGAAATTCAATACGGATTTTGTGAAATGGGATCGGGTAGAAGAAAGACCGCAGCCAGAGTTGGAGTCAATGAATGTAATCTCTTCGCCTCCCCCTGTACACCGGTCCGGGGAGAAGATACAAATCGAAGCTACCTTTGATGATTATGTGATGCTTATCGGGGATAAACGCCTAGTCGGTACAATTGCAGGAGAAGAGGTACATTTCGATTTGGTCGATCGAACAGGACAGGACCATTTTGTCTTTGAAGCAGAAGTCCCCGAATTGCCACCTAGAACACATCAGCTCGAAGCTGAGTTTGATTCGGATTTGACTATCTACAATCTATACGGAAAGCGGTTTTCCGAAGAAACTAAGCTAGCCGATACGATTCGTGTAAGGGCCACTGGCAGAGGGGGAAATACATTTTCGATGAGCAATTGAATCTGGTTCAAACAGCGCCCGGTTCCTTAGGCGAGACGGGGCGCTGTTTCCAATTACAAGTGTTGAAGGCAAAATCTTAGTAGTAGAAAGGTGATAAGAATGAAAGGGTTATATTCAGCTCTGATGTGTTCCTTTGATGAAGAGGGAAACGTACATGAACAGGGATTAAGAGAAATCGTTAGACACAACATTGATGCATCCAAGGTTGACGGGTTGTATGTGAATGGGAGTACAGGCGAAAACTTTCTCATTTCTAAAGAACAAAAGAAGCAAGTCTTTGAAATTGTTAAAGATGAGGCGGGCCAAGAAGTGAAACTGATTGCACAGATTGGCGCATTAAATATAGATGAAGCGATTGAGCTTGCGCAGTTTGCAACAACCCTCGGATACCATGCCATTTCTGCGGTCACACCTTTCTATTATAAATTTGACTTTGAAGAGATTAAGGACTACTATTCAACGATTTTAGAACAAGTAGATAACAATCTGATCATTTATTCCATTCCTGCCTTAACAGGGGTGAACATGGACCTTGAGCAGTTTGGTGAGTTATTTGAACATGAAAAAGTGATTGGCGTGAAGTTTACAGCCCCAGATTTCTTTTTGCTTGAACGAATCCGACATGCATTTCCTAATAAACTAATTTACTCAGGATTTGATGAGATGCTTTTGTCTGCAAGTGTTTTAAATGTAGATGGGGCAATTGGAAGTACGTTCAATGTCAACGGGACAAGAGCGAGACAAATCTTTGAATTAGCCCAGAGTGGCCAAATTGAGGAAGCTAGAGAAATACAAAGAGTCACCAATGACTTCATCGCGGAAGTCTCGGACAATGGTCTCTATCAAACGATCAAAGAGGTATTAAAAAGCAAAGGAGTCAACGCTGGATCTTGCAGGAAGCCGATGAAATCCCTTACGGATGACGGCATCGCAAAGGCTAGGCAAATTGCTGAAAAGTATCTGTAGCCAATAAAAAGGAGCACTCGCCAGCATTTATTTTTAGAGGAAAACCCTTTACCGGTGTTTTTCTCTTTTTTTTGAGAAAGTAGGGTTTAAAATAGGGATACTTCTTAGTGCGGATGACTTTCTTCGTGTCGAGGTTGGAACGTGCATTGGTGAGGCGTTATCCTCGCGTGGTAAACTGTAGACAGATTTTTATTTTCTCTCAACAGAGGAACTTAAGCCTGTCAATCAATAGTCAAGAAAGGAGCAGGGACTAAAGTGGATAAACAGCAGCGAAACGGAATGAAACCTTCCATCCTAATGGAGCAAAACAAACAGATTTTTACAAAATCTGAGATTAAAATCTATCACTACATCCAATCCAGTAAGCAACAAGTCATCTACCATTCATTAACAGAATTATCGGAGGCTAGTGGGGTCGCAGAAGCAACGGTGTTACGTTTTTTTCGGAAGCTCGGATTCAAAGGGTTTCAAGATTTCAAGTTTTTACTTGCCCAAGAAGTATCATTAGAGTCTGCTCCGAATAATGATGGGACATTTATTGAAAAGATAAGAAACAATATCGTTGAAGCCGTTGAAGACTCCTATGAAGTTGTTGATACTGGAGAGTTGAACGCGGCTGTTGATGCTATCGATGCATCGGATGATGTCGTTGTATTTGGAATTGGTTCCTCGGGCATTGCGGGGCTTGACATGCAGAACCGGTTAATGCGAATTGGCAAACAAATCAGTGTCGTGACAGATCCTCACTTCCAAGTCATGCGCGCCTCATCTATGAATGAAAACACAGTAGTGATTGCCATTAGTCTGACTGGAAGTACAAAGGATATTATTGATACTGTGGAAATAGCGAAAGAGAAAGACGCGACGATCATCGCTTTAAGCAATTATATGAAATCGCCGTTAACCAAGTTCGCGGATCACGTCTTACTTTCGTCCGCAAAAGAGAGCCCGTTAGACAGCGGATCGTTGGTATCTAAAATTACACAGTTATTCTTGATCGATTTAATTTGTACGGGGCTGACGATAAAAAATTATAGGAAGGCCGAAAAAGTTAAAATGGAGATTACTGAAAGCATATCGAGCAAACTGTA
Organism: Shouchella shacheensis; assembly: GCF_001484965.1. Lineage (GTDB taxonomy): Bacteria > Bacillota > Bacilli > Bacillales > Bacillaceae_D > Shouchella > Shouchella shacheensis. The sequence continues at coordinate 89,922 of NZ_LLYY01000008.1, forward strand.
TTAGGTGACTATCGCTGGATGTCAAAAAGCTATTCCATTCATGATTCATGCTGGAGGAATTCTTTTGCGAGGCCGATGCAGCGCCATTCAGCGAACTTTCCTAAAGACGTACACTTAAGGAATTCTTACTTTGCCTGAAAAAAGTCTTTGGAGAAGTGACTTTTACACAAAGGATATTCTACAAGTATTAAAGGTAGTAAATTCCGTTTTTCAACTGTCCTATGCGCTTTGTTGCCTGTCCCGTCTGAATTTGGTATCATAAGTCATATTGTCAACATGTACCTGGAGGTGAACGAATTGTCTAGAATAACCGCAGAACAAGTCAAGCATGTGGCTCATCTTGCGCGTCTGGCGATTACGGAAGAAGAGGCGGAGAGGTTTACTAGCCAGCTTGATCAGATCATTTCATTCGCCGAGGAATTGAACGAGCTTGATACAGAAGGTGTGAAGCCCACGACGCATGTGCTGCAAATGTCGAACGTTCTTAGAGAAGACCAGCCAGAGCAAGGTCTTCCTGTGGAAGAAGTCTTAAAGAACGCCCCGGATTCAGAGGAACGTCAAGTTCGTGTACCATCCGTTTTTGATTAAGATTTCATTAGTTACATAGCGAAAAAGCGTAAGCGTGTGGCAACCGTGTAGGCACGCTTTTTAAGGAACAGGAGGAGACCATGTCATTATTTGACCATACGCTCAAAGAGCTGCATCATAAGCTCGAGAAAAAAGAAATAACGGTAACGGATCTCGTTGACACCTCGTATGCACGCATCAAGGAAGTCGATGCGAAAGTGAAAGCATTTCTAACCCTTGATGAAGAAAACGCTCGTGCGCAAGCGAAGAAGTTGGACGAGCGGAATCCGGCAGACGGAGGGTTGCTGTTTGGAGTGCCGATTGGTGTGAAGGATAATATCGTTACCAAAGGTCTACGCACCACCTGTGCGAGTCGGATTTTAGAAAATTTCAATCCGATTTACGATGCGACGGTCGTCGAAAAACTACGCGAAGCTGAAGCGATTACGATCGGAAAGATTAATATGGACGAATTTGCGATGGGGTCCTCCAATGAGAATTCAGCCTTTGCGACAACCACGAACCCGTGGAATACAGACCATGTTCCCGGAGGATCAAGCGGAGGCTCCGCTGCCGCCGTAGCTGCAGGAGAAGTCCCGTTCTCCCTTGGGTCAGATACGGGTGGCTCGATTCGTGAGCCGGCGGCCTATTGTGGAGTGGTGGGGATGAAGCCTACCTATGGACGTGTGTCTCGTTTTGGACTCGTCGCTTTTGCTTCCTCCCTCGACCAAATTGGCCCACTTACTCGCACCGTGGAAGATAACGCTTATTTGCTTCAAGCCATTTCCGGGTTCGATCCAATGGATTCCACATCGGCGAATCTTCCCCTCCCTGATTTTGAAGCAGGGCTGAAAGGGGACGTCAAAGGGTTGAAAATTGGGGTCCCGAGCGAATACATTGGAGAAGGGGTTGACCCAGACGTTAAGCAGTCTGTGCTTGATGCTCTTAAAGTTCTTGAAGCAGAGGGAGCCGAGTGGGAGGAAATTTCCCTTCCGCATTCCAAATATGCCCTTGCTGCATATTACTTGATTAGTTCCTCAGAAGCGTCTTCCAATCTGTCTCGGTTTGACGGCGTACGCTACGGCTACCGGGCCGATCAGGCGGACAACCTGATTGACATGTACAAACAGACGCGCTCGCAAGGCTTCGGAGACGAAGTGAAGCGTAGAATTATGCTTGGGACGTTCTCGCTTAGCTCTGGCTACTACGACGCGTATTATAAAAAAGCGCAACAAGTTCGCACACTCATCAAAAAAGATTTTGATGACGCCTTTGCGACCTATGATGTCATTATCGGACCGACAACGCCAACCCCGGCGTTTAAAATCGGCGATAACATCGATGACCCAATGACCATGTACGCCAATGATATTCTAACGATTCCTATCAACCTCGCGGGTGTGCCGGCCATTTCTGTCCCTTGTGGATTCAAAAACGGCTTGCCGTTAGGCTTGCAAATCATCGGTGAGAACTTCGACGAAGCGACAGTCTACCGCGTTGCCAATGTCTATGAAAAAGCCACTCAACATACAAAAGAAAAGCCTGCACTGTAAGGAGGGAGACGACGACCATGAATTTTGAAACTGTGATTGGACTTGAAGTGCACGTTGAGTTAAAGACAGCCTCAAAAATTTTCTCTGCGAGTCCGAACCACTTCGGTGCAGAGCCGAACGCGAATACGAGCGTAATTGACCTGGGGTACCCTGGCGTATTGCCCGTCCTGAATAAAAAAGCGGTGGACTATGCGATGAAAGCCTCCATGGCCCTGAATTGCCAGGTAGCGACCAATACAAAATTCGACCGGAAAAACTACTTTTACCCGGACAATCCAAAAGCCTACCAAATTTCACAATTCGATAAGCCTATCGGCGAAAATGGCTGGATTGAAATTGAAGTCAACGGCAAGAAAAAGCGCATCGGCATTACCCGTCTTCACCTTGAAGAAGATGCGGGAAAACTCACCCATGCGGGCGACGGTCATTCCCTTGTTGACTACAATCGGCAGGGAACACCTCTTGTGGAGATTGTCTCTGAACCGGACATTCGAACACCGGAAGAAGCGTACGCGTATTTGGAAAAGCTAAAAGCGATTATTCAATACACTGGCGTTTCTGATTGCAAAATGGAAGAAGGCTCCCTTCGCTGTGATGCGAACATCTCGCTCCGTCCGGTCGGCCAAGTTGAGTTCGGCACAAAAACAGAGCTAAAAAACTTGAACTCCTTTAACTTTGTACGCAAAGGGTTGGAGTTTGAAGAAAAACGCCAGGAGCAAATGCTTCTCTCAGGCGGAGTGATTGAGCAAGAGACGCGTCGCTATGATGAAGCGGCGAATAAAACGATTCTCATGCGTGTCAAGGAAGGATCCGATGATTACCGCTACTTCCCGGAACCGGATCTTGTGGAACTCTACATTGACGATTCCTGGAAAGCACGCGTGCAGTCCGAAATCCCCGAGCTTCCTGATTTGCGCAAAGAGCGATATGTTCAAGACCTCGGGTTGCCCGCGTATGACGCCCATGTTCTTACCCTAACCAAAGAAATGTCGGACTTCTTTGAGGAAACGATTGGCGAAGGGGCCGATGCCAAGCTCTCCTCTAACTGGTTGATGGGAGAAGTGCTCGCCTACCTTAACGCTGAGCAAAAGGAGCTTGCGGACGTCGCCCTCACCCCTCAAGGGCTTGCGGGGATGGTGAAGCTCATTTCAAAAGGCACGATCTCCTCCAAGATTGCCAAGAAGGTCTTTAAGGATCTAATTGAAAAAGGCGGCGACGCTGAGGAGATCGTGAAAGAAAAAGGGCTTGTGCAGATTTCAGACGAAAGCGAGCTTCGTCCGATGGTCATTGACGTGCTTGACAACAATGCACAGTCGATTGAAGACTATAAAAACGGAAAAGACCGAGCGATCGGCTTCCTCGTTGGTCAAATTATGAAAGCCACCAAAGGGAAAGCGAACCCGCCGATGGTCAACAAGCTCTTGCTCGAAGAGATTGAAAAACGTTAGAACCATGCTCCTTGCAAGAGGCGGTCAATAGGCCGTGCTCTTGCTTTTTTATAACAGTGACAATGAAAAATGATTGCAAAAATAGGTATTATTACATAGTTATACGAGTATGTTTCTTATAACTTCTCTCTCACTTAAGGTATAATGAAGGAAGTGACAATCGAAAAGCTTATAAAAAGTAGGAGATTCTTATGAAAACGGCACGACTGATTTACAATCCAACATCCGGGCGGGAACAAATTCGAAAAAACCTCGCTTACGTGCTTGAACGCTTAGAACAAGCGGGGTATGAAACGTCGACCCACGCTACACAGGAGGAAGGATGCGCGAAACGAGCAGCACGTTCCGCGGCGGAACATGGCTATGACCTTGTCGTTGCGGCAGGGGGGGACGGGACGATTTTTGAAGTGGTGAACGGGTTGGCGGATTTAGAGAAGCGTCCAACACTCGGCATCATTCCGGCTGGAACCACGAATGACTTTGCCCGCTCGCTGGGGATTTCAAGGGAGATTGAAAAAGCATGCGATGTGCTCTGTGATGGGCATTCTGAGCCCATTGATATCGGGCGAAATAATGATAAATATTTCACAAGCATTGCCGCTGCCGGGTCGCTGACCGAGCTCACGTATGAAGTACCCATTAAGCTGAAGACGATGGTCGGGCATCTAGCTTATTATCTGAAAGGAATTGAAAAACTCCCGCAAATCAAGCCGACCCCCGTGCGAATTGAGTATGACGGGAAGCTCTTTGAGGGCGAAATTATGATGTTTCTTGTCGCCAACACCAATTCTGTTGCCGGGTTCGAGAAACTCTGTCCCGACGCCTCCATGCAGGACGGCATGTTTGATTTCATTATTGTCCAAAAAACCTCGTTTCCAGAATTCTTGCATTTAGCCTCTCTCGCCTTGCGCGGCGAGCACATCAATCACGCGAAAGTTATGTATGTAAAGGCGAACCGGATTAAAGTGCAGGTAATAGGCGGGGCAGAGATGCAGATCAACCTTGACGGAGAGCGTGGAGGCATCTTGCCAGCGGAGTTTGTGAATCTTTACCACCATTTTGATATGCTGATGCCAAAAGAGCGGAAGCGGAAATAAGCAGGGGTTGAGACACTCATTCCAAGGGGATGAGTGTCTTTTGGCGCGGGAGTTGATTTGGGGGATTAGCTGTTTCGCTGCGAAAAGAGGGTACTAGTTTTTGGGTGAGTTTACCGCGAACTTGATAGACAGGCAAGTATACCTCATAGAGGGCATGTAGATTCCGGATTGAAGCAGGTAAAAGAGGAAAGAGGCATGTATTCGAAAGCGGATGCAGGAGGATTGTTTTTTAAAAATCAGCAGGTAAAATGTTCAAATCGGCAGATGAACCGTAAAAAAGGGGAAATGTCGGGAGCCTTGAGTCAAAATAATGCTCAAGTATCTTTCTGATTCAACTAGTCCTATAGATTCCGTGTATACTATAATAAAGAGAAAGTTGCTAGAAAGGTGGAGAGGAACGATGAAACTAGGTGGTCTTGAGGCAGGCGGCACAAAAATGGTCTGCGCTGTTGGGGATCGAGAAGGAACTGTCCTGGAAAGGGAAATGTTTCCGACATTAACGCCAAATGAAACGATTCCACATATCGTTGATTTTTTTGCGAGGCATGAGATTTCCGCTTTGGGTGTGGGCGGCTTTGGGCCGCTTGATTTAATGGAAGGCAGTGAGACATACGGGTTCATTACCAATACGCCCAAAACAGCGTGGATCGACTATCCGCTTTTAGATACGCTGAAGCAGAAGCTTGATGTCCCCGTAAAGCTAACGACGGATGTGAACGCAGCCGCGCTTGCTGAATCGGAGAAGGGGGCAGCCAAGGGTCTGGATAGCTGTCTCTATATTACAGTGGGCACGGGGATCGGGGCCGGGGCGATGGTTCATGGCGAGATGCTACACGGGTTGTCTCACCCCGAGATGGGGCATATTTCCATTCCTCGTCACAAGGCCGACACGTTCAAAGGCATCTGCTCTTACCATAACGATTGTCTGGAAGGACTTGCTGCAGGTCCAGCAATTGAAGCGAGATGGGGCGAGTCTGGGCATGCCTTGGCAGAAAAGCCGGAAGTGTGGGAGATGGAAGCGCATTACCTGGCAGAAGCGCTTGTGCAATACATTTTGATTCTTATGCCAAAAAAAATCGTTCTAGGCGGAGGCGTGATGAAACAGCCCCAGCTTTTCCCGCTAATCGAAACTCATGTGAAAAAGCGCATCGGCAGCTATGTCCCGTTTCTTGAAGACCGTAATTATATCGTACCACCGGGACTAGGGGATAATGCCGGGGTTACGGGAGCTCTTTTGCTTGGACATCAAGCGCTTGAGGAAGCCCAAGCTGTCTAAATCGAAGAGAGGGTGAATGCGAATGGATCTGAATTTGAAGGGAAAAGTCGCTCTCGTTGTTGCGTCGAGCCAAGGGCTAGGAAAAGCGATTGCGACTCAGCTTGTGACAGAGGGCGTCGATGTGATGTTGACAAGTCGCACGGCAAACAAGCTGGCGGTTGTGAAAGAAGAGCTTCTTCAACTGAAAGGGGGACGGGTGGAGTTTTGCCCTGCGGACCTGACAAGTAAGGCGGATATCACGGCACTCGTTCAACAAACAAGAGAGAAGCTAGGTACCATTGATATTCTCATTAATAACTCCGGTGGCCCTCCAAGCGGAACGTTCGAAGATTTCTCAGATGAGGACTGGGCGCAAGCGTTTGAGCTAACGTTACTGAACTATATTCGCTGCATACGAGAGGCTCTGCCTGACTTGAAGGAAACAGGAGGACGAATCATTAACATCACTTCCTCCTCCATTAAGCAACCGATTCCAAACCTCATTCTATCGAATACGTTTCGAACGGGGATTCAAGGCCTTGGGAAAACGCTCGCAGAAGAATTTGCTCCGTACGGCATTCGCATCAATACGGTAGCACCAGGCCGGATCGAAACGGACAGGGTCCAATCCCTCGATGCGGCAAAGGCAGAGAAAAGTGGACAGGATGTGGGGCAAGTCGTGGAGGGGAACAAAAAAGCTATTCCTCTTGGGCGCTACGGCCAGCCTGAAGAATTCGCAAACGTCGTGACGTTTCTTGTATCAGACGCCTCTAGCTATGTGACGGGGAGTTCGATTCGTGTGGATGGTGGGATGGTTAAGTCATTGTGACGAAGAGCAGACGCTGGTGGGTGCCAGCGTCTGTTTTGTGTCTAGCTCCGGCGGGGAAAAGCTCGAGATTTTTCAGTCCTGCCCGGAAATCCAAGATTAGGTTCTCGTGCAAGCCTTCCAAGTTTCTCACTTTTGGGAACCCGCCTACGCCTTTTGAATACGGATATTTAAATCGCGCGGATTGAGGCTACTCCTTCTCGCTTTGCGCGGATTACTTGCAGAACGAGAACAAACAGAATGAGCGCGAGTCCAATACTGTCCTGGGTCATGTTTGGTGTCATGAACAGCACTGCTCCGACTGAGAGGATTATGCGGTAGATGACGTTCATATGTGTCATCAAGAAGCCTTCGGCAGCTACTGCGAGTAAACTTACTCCAAGCACAGATGTGAGGGCGACAACGATTCCTTCCCCTAAGCTCGTATTTATTAAAAGAAGCGCGTCGTTATAAACGAATAAAAAGGGAACGATGAAGCCTGCAAGTGCCAGTTTCATCGAAATGAAGCCTGTTTGCATTGGCTGTCCCCCAGATACGCCCGCCGCCGCAAATGAAGCAAGAGCAACCGGAGGGGTAATGTTGGCGAAAATGCCGAAGTAAAACACAAATAGATGAGCGACAAGTGGTTCAATTCCGAGTTGCACGAGAGCTGGAGCGGCCATTGTCGCCGTAATGATATAGGTGGGAATACTCGGAAGTCCCATTCCAAGGACAATGCATGTCACCATCGTGAACAGTAAGGTTAAAAAGAGGCTTTCCCCTCCAAGTGTCACAATCGCATTTGCTAGATTGAGACCGAAGCCTGTTAGCGTAGCCACACCGACAACGAGACCGACCGTCGCACAAGCAACAGCAACGCCAAGAGCTGTCTTTGCACCGTTTTCCAGAGCTTCGAGAAGATCCCATCCGCTCATTCTTGTAGTTTTACGCACCATTGCCACGGCAATGGTTACGAGAATCGTCAGAAACGCGGAAAAGATGATCGTCCGTCCACTAAAAAAGAGCATATACAAGAGAAAGATAAGAGGAATAATGAGGTGTCCTCGGTCCTTAAGTACTTCTCTGACTAAAGGCAGGTTGTCCTTTGATATGCCTTTGAGCCCTTCTTTGGAAGCACGTATATGCACTTGAACGATGACTCCTAAGTAGAAGAGAACAGCGGGCAATAACGCAGCGAGTGCGATTTGACCATAAGGAATACCTATAATTTCTGCCATGATGAAAGCAGAGGCCCCCATAATAGGTGGCAGAAGTTGTCCACCAACAGAGGCAGAGGCTTCAATGGCACCGGCAAAATTCTTTTTATAGCCGATTTTTTTCATGAGCGGAATGGTAAAGGCTCCCGTGGTCACAACGTTGGCAATAGCCGAACCGTTGATGCTGCCAAGAAAGCCAGAGGCAATCACCGATACTTTTGCTGGTCCGCCTCTCGTTTGTCCAGCAATGGCGAGGGCGATGTCGTTAAAAAACTGGCCCATCCCCGATTTCTGTAAGAAGGCCCCAAACAGAATAAATAAGAAAATATACGTCGCCGACACACCAATGGCCGTTCCATACACGCCTTCGGTGGTCACATACATAAAATTCACAAGGTCTTGCCATTCATAGCCTCTGTGTCTAAATATTCCCGGGAGCTCTCTTCCGAACAGTCCGTACAATAGGAATAAAATGGCTAGTGCCGGCAATCCCCATCCAGTCAGCCTTCTTGCGGCCTCTAGGACGAGAACAATAAGAATGGTTCCGAAGATGAGATCAACCGTATTAGGCAACCCCCCTCGTTGCACAAGGTCATCATACGCGTACATGATATAAACGGTTGTAGATAAAGCACTTGCAGCAAACAGAACGTCATACCAGGGGATGGTTTGATTCTTTGCGGCTTTTTTAAATGGCGGATAGAGAAGAAAGACAAGAATTAAGACAATCGACACATGAAAGGATCGATGAATAAGCGTAGCAGGTGTGCCAAAGTAAGACGTGTAGAGGTGATAAAGGGAAAACATAATAGCAATAGCCGATATCAGATACAGCAGCCATTTGTTTTTAAAGGCACGCGTTCTTGATTCAGCGTCGTATTTTTTCAGGATTTCTTGATCGATGTCTTTTTCGGCAATGTCTGATCTCACTAACTTTTCCATACAGGTCACCTCTTTTTCAGCACCATTTCAATGCTCTCATGATGTGGAAGCTCACTTGACTCAAGAATCACTGCCCCGTTTTTTTTTAAGCGATACTCAGCGGTGTGGGAGTGAATCCAGCGAATGGCTTCGTGTGCTTCCTCAATGTTCGTCATCGTTATAAGCCCATCATTCATAATAAGTTTTCCTTTGTTTGCTGGCGTTCCAGCCCCAAATGATTGTAAGACGAGCTCGTTAAGTACAAACGTCCCGTCTTCCTTAACGCGATAGCGTTCGATCCAGGGCGTTTTTTCAATAGAATGAATCCAAGAGAGTTCAAGAACGTCTCCTGCTTCAACCGTGGATTGATAGAGGCGTTCCCCTTGCCGCTCTTCCCTGAGAATGAGTGTCCATTGTGTTTCTGTTGGTCCAAAAGGCAAAAGAGTTACAAGAAGGCATACAATGAGCGCGAACTGTTTCATCCGTTTAATGGAAGAGAAGGATGCCCCTTCCCCTCCTCCCTCCATTCACATTTTGACGTAAGTTGATTATTCTAGGGCTCCTTGTTCTTCAAAGTAGCGTTCTGCTCCAGGGTGGAAGGGAATAGGCAGCCCTTGGTCCACCGTTTCAATTGTAATATCCGCTGCGGCATTGTGGGAATTTTGTAGCGTCTCCAGTTGGTCAAACAGCGCACTTGTGACATCATAGACAGCATCCTCTGAGAGTTCGTTCGAGATAATTAATAAGTTTTCAATGGAAGCAGTAGTAATGTCTTCTTCGTTATCATAAGTTCCTGCTGGAATCGTCGCTTCGGAAAAGAAAGGATACAGTTCCTGGAGCTTGGCTAGTCCTTCGCCTTCAATGGGAACGATCTTGGCATCGTTTTGTGTAGATAGGTCGATCACGGTAGCGTTTGGAAGACCGCTCGTCACAAAGGCTGCTTCAATCATTCCATTTTGAATTTGATCAATCGCTTCACTATAGGACAAATAATCCTCGTTGATATCGTCATAAGACATGCCGTGGGCCTCTAAGATCATCTGTGCATTTAGTTCCACCCCTGAATTAGCTGCACCAACCCCTACATTTCTTCCTGCTAAGCCTTCGATGGAGTCAATGTTGGCATCCTCTGTGGTGACCACTTGAACAAAATTGGGATACAAGGAAGCAATCGCGGTTAAATTTTCGACAGCGCCCGTTTCCTCAAAGGGTCCCGTTGCCTCTGTCGCCTGTGTAACCGCATCCGCCATTACAATAGCCAGTTCAGCTCGTCCTGTATCGATTAAGTTAATGTTCTCAACGGAAGCGCCAGTGGCCTGAACCGACACATCTGAATTCAGCTCATTTTCAAGCATGGTTCCCACTTGCGCTCCAATTTGATAGTAGACGCCGGATGTTCCTCCTGTTGCAATCGTTAGGAAATCAGCATCGAGGCCACCAGTGTCAACGTCCCCCTCGCCTTCGTTTCCATTGCCAGTTGTCTCTTCTCCGCCGTTACAAGCCACAAGAGCTAGTGCTAGGCCCGCGATGTAAAATGGTGTTTTCCTCATTGTGTCTCCCCCTCAAGAAAAATGTAGATCACAATACCTAGAAGCAAGAAGCGTGCCAAGGAATCTCCTACGGAAGTTAAGCATTTTCAATGATTTTACGTTCTTGCAAGCGGCAAATAGTGCTGATCCGGAAATATTTGCCGGATCAGCTTTCTTGCTCATAGGTTTTCAATTTATCTCGTAAACTACGTTCGCTCATTCCAAGCATGGCAGCCGTATTCTTTCGATGTCCGCCTAACGAGTCTAACGAAGCAAGAATCACTTCTTTTTCCACTTGCTTCATCGTCGCTCCGACAAACGCGTGGGCAGCCTGCGAACGAGAAATAGGAGCCAACACTTGATGGTCTTGGAGATAGCGTGGCAAATGGTGAAGTTCAATTGCCTCTCCATCTGACATAACCATTGCCGCCTCAATCATGTTCGAAAGCTCACGAATATTCCCTGGGTATTCGTAATGAAGAAGAAACTGTTCAGCCTGCTTTGAAAATCCGCGTACATTCGTTTGCAGCTCTTCATTGAACTGTTCAAGAAAGTAGCGAAAGAGCAGCGGAAGGTCATCCTTCCGTTCACGAAGTGGGGGGACTTCAAGCTGAATGACATTTAGGCGAAAGTAGAGATCCTCACGAAATTCTCCTTTGACGCACGCCTGCTGCAAATCCTTGTTCGTCGCTGCGATGACGCGGACATTCAGTTGCTCGGTCCGGTTAGAGCCAAGGGGGGTCACTTCCTTTTGCTGAAGGACGCGCAGCAACTTCGCCTGAAGGCTTAAAGGCATGTCGCCAATCTCATCAAGGAAAATTGTGCCTTCATTGGCAAGCTGAAACTTTCCAGCTTTGGCGGAGGTAGCTCCTGAAAAAGCCCCCTTCTGGTAGCCGAACAACTCGCTTTCAAGGAGTTGCTCAGGGATGGCGGCACAGTTAACGACTTCAAAAGGATGCTTTTTGCGCTTCCCCGAGAAATGAATTGCCCGTGCGACAAGCTCCTTGCCTGTGCCGCTTTCTCCCGTAACTAAAATGCTCGTATCCACATTTGTGACTTTCTCTATTAAGTGAAATAGCTGCCTCATCGCTTGCGAGGAGCCCACCATTCCTTTTAAGTGATAAGAGCGTTCGAGCTCTTGGGACAAGTATTCTACTTTCTCATTCAGGTCGGTGTACTCAATCGCTTTGCTCAGAACGGAAAGTAGTTCTTCTGTATTTACCGGCTTTGTGATATAGGAATACGCTCCATTTTGCAGTGCTTTTACCGATGTCTCAATTGTTCCGTATGCGGTAGCCATCACTACAGCGGTTTTGGACGAACGAGATTTGATTTCCTCGAGCACGTCAAGTCCGCTGCGCTGGCCAATCCGTAAGTCTAGGACGCAGACATGAACGATTCGTTCTGATATAAGGGAAAGGCCTTCATCTGGATCCGTTGTCGAATACACATTGTAATCATCCTCTAGGGCAAAGGTGAGCGCTGCACAGATCGATGGCTCATCGTCAATGATTAGGACGGTTTTCATTTTTGGTTCTCTCCTTTCTCACAAGAGACAGCGGGGAAAGTGATCTCTATCCGGCTGCCCTTGTTTTTTCTACTATAAATCGTGATTGTGCCTTTATTCTCATGAACGTATTGGAAGGAAATCGCTAACCCGAGACCCGTTCCGTTTTCTTTTGTTGTGAAAAAAGGCTCATAGGCTCTCATTCTCTGTTCCTCCGTAAATCCCATGCCTTCATCTATAATCGCAATTGTCACACGATCAGTGTTTTTTCGTGCTTCTACTGTTAAGTTGCCCTCATTCAAAGAATTCATGGCATCAATGCCGTTAATGATAAGGTTAATCAGCACTTGCTTTAGCTGAGAGGGGTCGGCAAAAACACAGAGGTCACTTTTCCAAAGTTTCACAAGTTGCACACCTGCCCCCTGTGCTGAACGCTCGAAAAGGGCAGTGCTTTCCTCCAATAGGGTGGCCACGTCGACGACCGTCTGTTTTTGTTTTTTGGGATTCGAATAATCAATAAGCCCTTTCATAAGTTGGTCAATACGGTCAATTTCTTTAGGAACGTATGTCACTATTTGCTCTTGGAAGCGTCGATTGCTCATTTTTTTCGGTAGCATCTCCACAAATGTCTTGATAGCAGAAAGTGGGTTCCTAGTTTCATGGGCAATGCTTGCAACTAGCCGCGAGAGTGCTTGACTCTTCTCCTGCTCATACATTTGGGTTCGCAGTGTTTTTTCTGTGGTGATGTCTTCGATAGCAAAGATCAGGCCCGTAATTGATTTCGTAAAGTCATAAAGAGGATACACATAATAACGAAAGTAGAGGGTCGAACCATCACTAGGGCGCCACGTCGTTTCTATGCCCAAGTAGGTTTGGCCAGACCCCAGAATAGAAGAATGTTTGTCTTCCAACCATTCTTTTAACAAAGGATTCTCTCGGTAAAAGGTGCCTACTAATTCGTGCGTTAGGCGAAGAATGGCTGCTGCCTTCGGGTTGCTGCTCGTAATGAGACCGTCATCACGAATGGTGATGATCCCCCTTGGACTTGAACTGAGAATTTGCCTTTGAAATTCAGTGCTGTTCTTCGTCTGTTTGATTTGTGATTGCAGAGAAAGATTCAACTCTTTCAGGGCAGAAGTCTGCTTATCAACCTCGCTCTTAAGCTGACGATTCCAGCGAATGCCTAAAAAGACGATGGCAATCACAATAAGAAAAAGAGCGCCAATGATTTGGATGACGAGCCAGAGTTGATCGGTCAGCTTTGTATCAATATCTAAAAACCAATCATCATGAATCGTCGAATACGTATTGTCTCGCTTTAACTCTCGTAGACCACTATTGATTTCGTGAAGCAACGCGTAATTATCTTTCGCGACAACGATCGAGTAGTCTGCGGGTAGAAAGTAAGAATCTACCATCTCGTACTCGCTTTGTCCCGTGTGCTCCAAATAATAAGAGGCTGTTAAAACATTGCCGATAAACACATCGGCCCGATCTCGCATGAGAATCTCCATCGCTGTAAGAGGGTTGGAAGCCACGTGATAGTGAACGTCGCGTATATTGCTAAGAAACTCGTACTCAAGCGTGTCCATTTGTAAGGCGATTCGATTTCCAGATAAATCGGTCGCGTTAGTGACTTCTTCATAGGCAGAAGGAGCGACAATACCGATCGACGTGGAGAGAATCGAGTCGCTAAACTCAACTTCATTGGCGAGATCATCCGTAAATGTTACCGAAAGAATAAGGTCGACGTCACCCTCCTTAAGGGAACGAACGGCTTCCCGTTCTCTCATCGGTACAAACTCGACGTCTAATTCCTGTCTCTCAGATATCGCTTTCATTATATCAATCGAAAAACCGTCCAGTTCGCTCCCGTCAATGTGGAGCGGGGGCAGCTGTGGATCGTAGGCGGCTATAAGGGCTTCTGACTCAGCAAAAAGGACCCTCTCATTTGAGGAATAAGTCACAAGGATAAGGAAAAGCGCCCCTCCGATCTTCAAAAAAGGTCGCATCGTTTACACCTCCACCTCTCATTGACATTTCCCCAATCTTACAGTGAAGCTGAAGAAAGTGGTAGTGTGATTTAGCGAAAAGAAGTCGTCTTTAGTTGAAGCGGGTCTACAGGGAAACCTTGAAGCGATCACTGGTGCCAGCTGCAGCATTAACCAATGTGAAATTGGCCTCGTGGGGGGAGGCTGAGTGGTACGCCCAAGGCCAACACCGAAACCGTGGTGATTCGACCTGTCGTGCAAAGGAAAGCGCTACGGCCAGCCCGAAGAATTCGCAAACGTCGTGACGTTTCTTGTATCAGACGCCTCTAGCTTTGTGACGGGGAGTTCGATCCTTGTGGATGGTGGGATGATTAAGGCATTGTAACGAAGAGCAGACGCTGGTGGGTACCAGCGTCTGTTTAAGCTATAGTAACCACTTGTCCTAAAATTAGACAGGGTAGTGACGATCTTCCGCCTGAACGCTAATCCATTGGATGGTCGTAAATTCCTCAAGAATCCATTCTCCATTAAAACGTCCGCTCCCGGACTGTTTCACTCCCCCAAACGGCATGTGGGCTTCATCGTTGACAGACATGTCATTGATGTGCACCATGCCGGACTGAAGTTTACGAGCGACCTGCATGCCGTGATAACGGTCATTTGTGAATACAGCACCGCTTAGTCCGTACGGAGAATCATTGGCAATCCTGATCGCTTCTTCTTCACTAGAGGCACGAAGTAGCGTAGCTACCGGGCCAAACACTTCTTCTTTGGCTGCTGGCATATCATTGGTGACTTCCGATAGGATCACTGGGTGAATAACCTGGTCCTCTGACCTAAATGCCGTATGCAATTTCGCACCCTGATCAATGGTTTTTTGGACCATTTGTTGGATATGCTCAAGCTGTTCCTTATTAATAATGGGTCCAACCAAAACGTTGTCAAGGGCTGGGTCTCCTGCTTTGATTCCTTTCGCTGCCTGAACGAATTGTTCCACGAACGAATCATAAATGTCATGATGAATAATGATCCGGTTGAGCGCCAAGCATATTTGTCCCTGATGTAAAAAGGAGCCGAACGCAGCGGCATTCGCTGCTTTTTGAATATCCGCATCCGGTAAAACAATCATCGCGTTATTTCCGCCAAGTTCTAGGGCGGTTTCTTTTAAACCTTTGCTTGCCAATTCTGCAATATGGGTGCCAACCTCTGTAGAACCTGTAAAAGAGATGAGTTTCGGCACGGGGTGCGTCACGAATTCGTCCCCGATTTCTGAACCACGACCGGCGACGACGTGAACAGTACCAGCAGGAAAACCGGCTTCCTGAAGCAGATCAGCAATCAACAAACCAGAAGTAACGGGCGTCTCAGATGCGGGTTTTACAACGACAGTGTTGCCTGTCGCAAGTGCCGGGGCAATTGTACGAATGGCCAGATGAAACGGGAAATTCCATGGTCCGATAAGACCAATGACCCCTTTGGCCGAGCGGAATGAATAGTTTTCTTTCCCCTCTATATTTGAGGGGGCGGTCGTCCCCTGCATCCGTGTCGGAAAAGAAAGGGATTCACGGATGATACTCATGGCTGACTGAATTTCAATAGCGGCCTTTGTTTTGATGCTTCCTGATTCTTGAATCAGCCATTTTATAATATGGTCTTTATTGCTCTCAATGGCATCCAGTAAACGCAGAAGATAATTCTGGCGCTCTCCAGGAGATAATGCTTCCCACTCAGGTTGATAGGTCTCTGCAGCTCGGTATGCTCGGTCCAAGTCAATTGCGTTAGCGGAAGTTATTGTCCCTAACGATTCGCCATTGTAGGGATTTGTATTTTCAATGGTTTTTTTAGAGGAGCCATTAACCCACTGTCCATTAATGAATAGTTTTGTATATTGGGTTTGCATTCGAATCATCCTTTCCATAACGTTCTCACACAAAATAGAGTTCCCTGGGAAATATTTTTTCAAACGTTGGGGGGAATGAAGCGTCTTTTTTTGTTCCTCGGCTTCATGGTACAATGGGACAACTAGGAAAATGAACGGAGAAAATACTGTTATGAAAAAACAAGAAGCACCCGTACAGAAAAATGAAACCGTGACGGTGACAATTGAGGACTTATCCCATGACGGTTCAGGAGTCGCGAAAGTCAGTGGGTATGCCCTCTTCATCCCTAAAACAATCCCAGGAGAGAAGGCGACAGTGAAAGTCGTCAAAACAAAAAAGGGCTACGGCTTTGCTCGTCTCATCAAGATCGAGACTGAAAGTGATGACCGCGTAGACCCTCCGTGTCCGCTTTTTCAGCGCTGCGGCGGTTGCCAAATCCAGCACATCGATTACCCAGCACAGCTGCGCTATAAGCAGAAACAAGTGAAAGACGTGATCACGCGTGTGGCAAAACTGCCCAATGTTACTGTACATGGAACGATCGGCATGGACGACCCGTGGCGCTACCGCAACAAAGCCCAAGTGCCCGTCGCTTATCAAGACGGAGAATTCGTCGCCGGCTTTTACGAAAAACGAAGCCACCGCATCGTCGACATGGAGGAGTGCATCATTCAGAATGAGCACAACGATGCCGTCATTCATATCGTGAAAAAGCTCGCTCAAGAATATGGCATTCATGCCTATGACGAAGCCAGCCACTGTGGGACATTGCGCCATATCGTTGCTCGTTACGGGAAATCAACCGGGCAAGTGATGGTCGTTCTTATCACAAAAGGCGCTGAGCTTCCGCACAAACAGAAGCTGATTGAAGCCATTCGCGAGAAAGTTCCAAACGTCAAGTCCATCATGCAAAACGTTAATTCCAAGCGTACAAACGTGATCTTCGGCGATAAGACGAAGGTTCTCTGGGGCGAAGAACACATCTACGACGAGATTAACGGCATTCGCTTTGCGATTTCCGCTCGCTCCTTCTACCAAGTCAACCCAGATCAAACGAACCGTCTCTACGGCAAAGCGCTTGAATACGCGAATCTCACCGGCTCCGAGACGGTAATTGATGCCTACTGCGGCATCGGCACCATCTCTCTCTTCCTTGCCAGAAAGGCGACGCACGTCTACGGCGTAGAAGTGATTCCAGAAGCGATCACCGACGCCAAGCGCAACGCCAAGCTGAACGGTCTAACCAACGCTGAATTCGCTGTCGGAGAGGCGGAAAACGTCATGCCGTGGTGGCACGCACAAGGCGTGCGCCCGGACGTCATCGTTGTCGACCCGCCACGCAAAGGCTGTGACGAGAAGCTGCTTGAGACGATGATTGCGTTGAAACCGAAGCGGATTGTGTATGTGTCCTGTAATCCAGGGACGTTGGCAAGGGACTTGCGGATTTTGGAAGACGGCGGGTACCAGACGAAGGAAGTGCAGCCGGTGGATATGTTTCCGCAGACGACGCATGTGGAGACAGTTACTTTGTTAGGGCGGAATTAACAGTATCAATGCGTTTAATCAACGGCGACCGCAAGTGGACAAGGCAATAACGAAGGATAGACGCCATAAAAAACAAAGCAGAAAAGGGGATACAATGACAAAGAAGGTAGAAACAACCGAAACAGGATGGAACTTTGACAATAGTTATGCTCGTCTGCCGAAGTCATTCTTTAGCAGCCTCAACCTAGATCCTGTACACTCACCGGAGCTGGTTATTTTCAATTCTTCATTGGCAACATCCCTTGCGTTGAACGCTGAGGCGCTGCAAAAAAATGATGGTGTAGAGGTGCTTGCTGGCAACCAGGTCCCCGAAAGCGGTCTGCCTCTAGCTCAAGCTTATGCCGGACATCAATTCGGGCATTTTACGATGTTAGGGGATGGACGGGCGCTGCTGCTTGGCGAGCAGATCACTCCCCAAGGCGAGCGAATGGATATTCAGCTAAAGGGTTCAGGAAGAACACCCTACTCACGTGGAGGCGATGGGCGAGCGGCACTTGGACCGATGCTGCGCGAACACATCATCAGCGAAGCCATGCACGCGCTTGGTATCCCTACCACCCGTAGTCTCGCAGTCGTCTCAACAGGAGAAGCAGTAATCCGCGAAACGAACTTGCCGGGAGCCATTCTGACTCGCGTGGCGGTCAGTCATTTGCGCGTGGGCACCTTTCAGTACGCAGCAGGATTGGGCAATGTTGAGGACCTTAAGGCCTTGGCTGATTACACACTACAAAGACATTTTCCAGACGTTGATACTACTGAGAATCGCTATCTTTCCCTGCTTCAGGAAGTGATCAAGCGTCAAGCCGCATTGTTGGCCAAATGGCAACTCGTTGGCTTTATTCACGGGGTGATGAACACCGACAACATGGCGATCAGTGGCGAAACGATTGATTATGGTCCGTGCGCCTTTATGAATACCTACGACCCAGCAACGGTCTTCAGTTCCATTGATACACAAGGTCGCTACGCCTATGGAAATCAGCCGTATATGGCCATTTGGAACCTCGCAAGATTTGCGGAAACCCTGTTGCCGCTGCTGCATGATGAACAAGAGCAAGCGGTCAAATTGGCCGAGCAGGCGATTTCAGATTTTCAAGAATTGCATATTCATCATTGGCATAAGGGAATGAGAAACAAGCTTGGACTGTTTAACGAAGAGAAAGAAGATGAAGCATTGATTAAAGACCTTTTGAGCCTGATGCAGAAGCATCAGGCGGACTATACCAATACGTTCCGTGCATTAACGTTTGATCAACTGGAAGAGACGGCTCTGTCTGGGACCGAAGAGTTTAATCAGTGGCATGAGCAATGGCAGGAGAGACGGGGCAGACAGCAGGAATCGAACGAAGACTCACAGCAGCTGATGAGAAACAGCAATCCTGCGGTTATCCCACGCAACCACCGGGTAGAAGAGGCGCTGGAAGCCGCAGTAGAGCAAGGAGATTACAGTGTGATGGAGCGGTTGCTTGCTGTTCTTTTGCGTCCATATGCGCACTCTCCTGAACAGGAAGAATACGCGAAACCGCCTGAGCCGTCAAATCAACCGTACCGCACGTTTTGTGGGACTTGATAGACGGATTTTATGAATCATGAGTTAGGGGCCCTGTTGATTGATGGAAGCAGGGTCTTTAAACTAAAAAGCAAAGCTCTTCTCTTCTTGAAGCAAGGCCAGTAATCACGTACACTAGTCAGAAGGAGTGATAGGATGAGACCTTTACAGATTTCCGAAGAAACAGCGCTGGCATTATCGAAGTCTTTGAATGTACCGATCGAGCAAATCATGCATATGCCGCAGCATATCTTACTGGCAAAGCTTGCCGAGCTAGAGAAAAAAGAAGAGCAGGACTAAGAAAGCTGATTCCTCGTAATCGTATGAGGAATCAATTTTTTTAGGAGATGTCATGGTACGGAATGAATGCTCTGCGTTTTTTAAAACAGTACGAGGAAGGAGCATAAAGGATGATAAACGATTCAGATTTGAAGCATCTGCGACGTTGTATTGAATTAGCAAAGGTTGCTCTAGAGAAAGGGGACGAGCCATTTGGTTCCGTTCTTGTCTCAGCTAACGGAGACGTGCTTGCGGAAGACCATAACCACGTTGCAGGTGGTGACCATACCCAACACCCGGAAATTGCCTTGGCGCGTTGGGCAGCCGGGAATATGACATCTCAAGAAAGAAGCAAGGCGACAGTATATACCTCGGGCGAACATTGCCCGATGTGCGCAGCGGCCCACGGCTGGGTGGGTTTGGGTCGGATCGTTTATGCCAGTTCGTCTGAGCAGCTGGTACAATGGTTAAGTGAAATGGGAATGACTGAATCGCGCGTTCGTCCTCTTTCAATCCAAGAGGTTGTTCGTGATACCTCAGTAGACGGACCTGTTCCTGAACTCGCGGAGCAAGTTCGCCAACTCCATCGCCAATCTAACGCGAGGAGACGTTAGGGGCACTACGAAAAAGGATTGAACTTAGACAAATAAATGAGGGGAAAAACGGAGATGATATCGCTCTTGTTCTGATATCGATATTTTGATAAAATATATGTATATTAAAGGGAGGGGTGAGCGATAATGCCGAACATCAGGCCAAGCTCGGATCTTAGGAATAAATATAATGAAATATCTAAATTTTGTCATGAACATTCTGAGCCAGTCTACATTACTAAGAATGGCGAAGGAGATCTGGCTGTAATGAGTATCGAGACTTATGAACGCCTTGTTGGAAAGTTTGAATTATATAAACTGCTTGATGAGGGTATGGAAGCGGTAAAAGAAAATAGAGTAAAGCCGTTTCGTGAAACCGTAACAGATATTCAGAAAGGGCTGCCAGAGTGAAGTCCTATCACTTGGTTATTACGGAGCCTGCAGAAGCCGATTTAAAAGAAATTGCGGATTATATTGCAAAAGAGTTGCAGGAACCTTCCACCGCTCAATATATAATTTCAACAATTACGGAAGCTGTTTTAGATTTGGAGCAGATGCCTAAACGACATGCACTGGTTGCAGATGGACGGTTAGCCAATGAGGGTGTAAGAAAAGTATTGATTGACAACTATATCGCTTTTTACGTAGTTTCTGAAGAAAATCAGTCAGTCGCGGTTATCAGAATTCTTTACGCTAGACGGAACTGGAACCATTTATTATAGGGTGTTAAGGCTAAACCGCTTACTAGTCCTAAAAACGCAATTTTCCAACAAGAGCCTGTTTTGATCAACTCTTTTCAAAAGCAGGCTCTAATTTTAGTGACAGTTAAAAATATCTAATTGCATAAGCGCAACCAAGATTTTCGCCACGAAGGCTTGGCTGATCTCCAAGCCTTCTAAGGAAGCTGATTCCCCTCCTTGGTTAGCTGCTGTTCCGCAAACTCCAGGTACAGAGGGTGGGATTGAATTAATTCCTCATGGCTGCCGCTTCCTGTGATTCTCCCTTTATCAATGAAAATGATGTTGTCTGCATCCACGATGGTTGATAATCGATGGGCAATCACGAAAGTCGTCCGGCCTTCCATGAGCCTTGTCAATGCTTGTTGCACCATCCCTTCGGATTGACTGTCCAAACTGGCCGTCGCTTCATCCAGCATGAGAATATTGGGATCCCGCAAAAAGGCGCGGGCAATGTTGATTCGCTGTTTCTGCCCGCCGGACAGCCTCACCCCACGTTCTCCCACTACCGTGTCCAGCCCTTTTTCGAAGGATTGGATAAACCCCTCTGCATACGCCATCTTCGCAACTTCCCACAACCGCTCCTCTGGAATCATTGCTGCACCCGGCAATCCATACGTTAAATTATCCCGTATTGATCCATCCATCATCGCACTTTCCTGAGAAACATAGCCGATTTGTTTGCGCCAAGCATGTAAAGACAGCTGGTGAATCGGTGTTTCACCAACACGGATTTCTCCGGCATCTGGTTCATAATAACGCTCCAATAAGGAAAACAGGGTCGTTTTCCCCCCACCGCTAGGGCCAGCAAAGGCAATTTTTTCACCTGGCAAAGCGGAGAACGTGATGTGCTGCAAGACGGATTCCTTATGATCATAGGAAAAAGATACATTCTCCACACACACAGGTTGATTCGCTATGTCCTGGTCGATTCCTTCCTGACCCGTTTCATCCGGCGTTTCCAAGATAGTGATGATTCGTTCCGTCGCTCCCTTTGCTTTTTGCAGCTGGGTGAAAAACATGGCGAATGAGGTGATTGGAAATACAATTTGAAAAAGGTAGAGCAAAAATGCGACCAATGAGCCGGTAGACATGGATCCTTCAGCGACGCGAATCCCTCCATAACCGATAATCGCAACAATGACCACCATAACGATGAAATACATAAGCGGGCCAACGAGAGCAAGGATCCTTGCTTCCTTCAGGCCGAAGCCAAGCAATTTCTCGATTCCTTTCAGACCTCTTTGTGCTTCGGAGGACTCAGCAGTCGACGATTTAACCAGGCGCATTTCGCTGATCGTCTGCTGGATGCTACCGGAGAAGGTCGCTGTTTCATCCTGCAGGCCACGGGATATGTTGGCCATCTGTCCACCAAGTGGGATCATAATAGCGATGGTGACAGGGACTGCAAACAGCATGATCACGGTCATTTGCCAATCCATGAACAAAAGTATCGTGACAGCCCCAATAATCGTAATCAGCCCCGAAATAAACTGAGGAAAATACTGGGATATTAAGTCTTTCACAATCCCTGTATCGTTGACGACTCGGCTTACCGAGGCACCACTTGCCTGCTCGTCAAAATAGCCAACCGGCAAGCGGATCATCTTCAGCCACATCTGATTCCGCAGTCCGGCGACAATCTTCTGCCCGGTCGCAGCAAGCAAATACGTGGATACCCCATCGATCACAGCCTGCACAATAAAAACCGCGCCAATCGTGATCATCAGCCCGACTCCCAAAGCCTCCACAGAGAAACCGTCCACTAGCTCTCTCGTTAAAAGGGGAATAATTAAGCCAACAAGGGTGGTAAGAATGCTGCCAATCAGCCCGACTGTGAGCGCCAGCTTGGGAATATTGGTGGTTAATATAAGGGATAGGAACGGTTTTAAACTCGCTTTTTTCTGCATAGAAATGTCTCCTCTTTGGTATCTTTAGCAGGCATGGGCAGGAGGGTTACTGTTCCTCCTTTCCTGTCAGCATTTCTGTTTGTTTCATATAATATTCGATAGCCTCATTCAGCCATTTTTCCTCCTCTGCTGTAAATGGAGAGGGAACAAGATCCTCCAGCTTCTCTATCTCCTTTTCGTCTAATTCTACGCTGCCAAGCATTTGAATGGCATCTTCCCCCAAGTAGGAGAAAGAAAATTGAATATACGATTCAATCATTTCTTGCACCTTGGGGCTGTCAATTGGTTCCCCGGCCAGTTTTTTCAATTCCGTGGAAAACTGGATAAATTCTTTTTCAAAAGCCAGCTTCTCCTCTTCTGTTTTATTATAGAGGGTGTCGATCATATCACCAGGAAAATATTCTTTCATCCACTCCATTTGGGTTTGTTCTGTCTGCATGTTGCTGATTAGGCTCATTAGCACGGAGCTGTCTATTTCCCCTTCTGTTTCCAGTAATTTGGTGGTTCTTTTAATGGCAGCGATGGATGCTTCCATCTGCGCTTTCTTTTCTTCCAATACTTGCAGGTGCAAAGTTAACGTCTGGTTCAGATCCACGGTGAAGCTTGGCTCGTGCAGGATTTCTCCTATTTGTTCCAGACGATACCCTAAGAACTTGAGCGTAATAATTTTGTGCAGGATCAGAACATCTTCATCTGTGTAAATGCGGTGCCCGGAACGGGGATGTTTTTGCGGCTGCAATAGGCCAATGTCATCATAATAATGCAGGGTTCTTACCGACACCTTCGTACGTTTTGAAAAGTCACCAATCGTATAGCTGTTGCATTTTCCCATTGGAATTCCTCCTGGTTACCATTGTCTACCTTGATTATAAGACCTCACGTAACTGGAGGTGCAAGGGGGTTTATGAAAAATTAGGAAGAATGCGAGCTTCAGATGTTGAGAATCAACCAATATTAGCCGCAGCAGGCAGGATTTCTTTGATAAAAACAGAAGTTCGTATAGACAATCTACATCTACACTCAGAAAAGGAGCGAACCGTTATGAACTCGATTCACTTAATTTGTTTAGCCGTTAACGACATAGGAACCTCTTTAAAGTTTTACCGAGACGGGCTTGGTTTTAAAACATCCGCCGAGGGAGAGACTCCCGCGATTGTATTTTTCAATAATGGCGGAACCAAGCTAGAGCTTTTTCCGCTCACAGAGCTGCAAAAAGAAATTGGCGAGGCTGCAGCAGACGTGTCAAGTGGTTTTCCACGGTTCACGCTTGCCCATAATGTGAAGCACAAGCAAGGAGTGGACGAGCTGTTAAAGCGGGCGGAAAAGGCTGGGGCGACGATCGTAGCGCCGGCAAAAACGACCGATTGGGGAGGGTACAGCGGCTACTTTACCGATCCAGACGGGTTCTTTTGGGAAGTGGCGTACGGGGCTGACTGGAGGTTTGATGAACATGATATGTTGGTGATTGAGTAGATGGATGCGAAGAGTTTTCTGTATGCCGCAGAGATGACCGATCAATTAACGACGGTGATCAGGGAAGCGGACCTTCATCGTCCGCTTGTACCCGAGCTTGGCACGCCGTATCAGCTGTTCTGTCACTTGATTCGCGTGCGCGGGGTGTATCGTAATGGGTTGATCTCAGGGAAAGTAGAATTTCCCGGCGAACGCATCACTACACAGAATCCCATAGAAGACCTCCGAAAAAGCAGAGAGGTACTTGCGGAAGCGATTAAAAACACTAGCATTGCAGAGGTGTACTGGGGAGAGGATATGCTTAGCCCTTTCGAATTAATAGGCGCGGCGATACAACATGAGGGCATTCATCAAGGGCAGTGGCAGCTGGCTTTAAAACAGGCAGGCGTTGAGATTCCTGGGCAATGGGGGAAGGAGTGGGCATTATAGGAACTCAATGAAAAGAGCCTGCTTTGAAAAAAGATTGCTCAAAGCAGCCTCTAATTATTCAGAAACGTTTTATTTCCCTACTTGTCGTCATCCGAATGCTTTGAATCTATAACCGTAAACGGGCGCATCATGTCATAGTCCTCATGTTCTAAAATGTGGCAATGCCAGACATAATCTCCAGTGTAGGGGCCAAATCGAGCGATGACGCGTGTAATTTGGGCCGAGGGGGCAGATACGGTATCTTTCCAGCCCCTTTCGTTCGGCTTCGGTCGTATGGCTGCACCGGTGTAAACGATTCGACCCTCCTGGTTATAAAGATCCAGGTCAAATGGACGGCGATCTAACACTTGAAATTGAACCAAATGAATGTGAATCGGGTGGGAAAAGCCGGTAACGTTGATGAATGACCAAATTTCCGTTGAGCCTAAACGCGGTTTTTCCGTCACAGGGGCCGACCACGTTTTATTATCTAGTAAAAGCAAAGGTCTCCCGTACGTATCGGTTGAACCTGTAAGTTTCAAATTGCGAAGGGCCTTTATTTCATTGTGCCTAAGGGAGGAAATATGGGACAAATTTTTAGGAATGATGCTGTTATCCTTTCCCTGTAGACGTTGGTTCACTTTAAATTGCATAACGTCACCCATATCATCATCTGGATCGGCATTTGCACCAAGGTCATTTTTTAAAATAATGGTTTCTCCTTCATGTTTGGAGAAATCGAGAATGAAATCGACGCGTTCTGCCGGTTCGATGGCGAACTTTTTCACTTTCACTGTTCTCTGCAACAGGCCTCCATCTGATCCGATTTGGTAAAAAGACTGCCCGGAATCAAGGTGCAATTGATAGGCGCGAGTATTGGAGGCATTCACTAGTCGGAACCGATATTTGCGTGGTTCCACTTCCAAATACGGCCATGCCTTTCCGTTGACAAGGGTGGTGTCTCCAAGGAAAAAGGGAGTGATGGAAGGATTCGGCAAGTTTTCGGAAGGGTTGTTTGGTTGAGTCGGGTAAAAAAGAGAACCATCCTCATTGAACGAACGGTCCAAAATCATAAGCGGAATTTCGTAGTCCACTTTTGGCAAATTTAATAAACTTTCTTTTTCATCGCGAATGATATACATCCCAGCAAGTCCAGCATAGACATTGAGCCTCGTAATGCCCATGGCGTGGTCGTGATACCAGAGCGTCGAACCCCGCTGATGGTTGGGGTATTCGTACACTTCGCTTTCAAAAGACGATCCTACTTCTTTAAAACCTTTCGTAAACCACGCCTCTGGGTAGCCATCACTAGACGGTCGGGTCTCACTTCCATGTAAGTGGACAACGGTTCGTACTTCCGGTTGATGGGCAACATGGTGGATCGATCGGTCGATTGGAAGAAAATGCGTGTCGGGAAGATTGTTGATCCATTTAACCTGAGTCCGCTCGCCCCGATTGACATCAATGAGTGGTCCCGGAAACTGGCGATCGTATCCCCACAGACGTGTCGGTCGTAAATCTCTGTGCAGCTTTTGATAAAATTCTTCCATTTGCACTTCGTAATAAGTTTCATTTTTACTTTTTCGCTCCGGCTTTGCCGTGTTCATGAGTGGCAGCCGGTCGACAAATTTCATGAGGTTCATCGGTTTCATCTCCCAGGTTAGGCATTAATACATTAGATGATGAAGCCGCATTATTGATTGGGCGTATGAATGGGTTTTTAGATATTTTGTCGTCGGGGGTTGGGGCGTTGCTGCCTGGAGAAGTCGTAGTCATGCATGGTAAGGAGGCACTTATGCTCATTAGAAAGTATGCACAAGCAGACGAAGATGGGTGGGTCCGGTGCCGAGTGCTATCATTCTTGGATACCCCATATTTCGATAATGTTTTGAAAGAGAGAGAGGAATATGAAAACCCTGCCATAGAACTTGTGGCCGTGGAAGAAGGTCAAATAGTTGGGCTGCTGGATATTGAATGTGAGGTTAGGGAGGGTAGCGTTTGTTCAAGGGGCACAGGGTTAGGTGGGATGCTATGGCATGTCGCCGTTCATCCTGATTACCGCAGAAGAGGGGTTGGAAACGAACTATTGACCGAAGCGGAGAAAATTGCAAAAGACCAAGGTCTAAATCGACTAGAAGCTTGGACAAGAGATGATGGTAGGGTCCATAAATGGTACGAAAAACATGGATTTCTTAAGGAGACATCTTATTTCCACGTAGTTATCGAAGGCAGTCAGGAGATAAAAGGCACACTTAAAAGTGAGATGCCGAAATTATGCCCTATTCAAGTATTTGCGCATTATTCAGGGGAAGATGAAGAGGCTGTAAGAGGTAAGTTCAACAGAGTTCACGAATGCTTTTGTTATGTGAAACGAATCCCATTACGAAAGGAAGATGCACAATGACTATCGATCAAATGTCCATTCGATTTAAAACCTTCGCAGAAGCAGAGTGCAGAGGGTCCAGCCACTTATATGAATATTTAGCTTTACGAATTGCGGAAGACTCTGATTTACTCCACTTAGCTGCTGAAGCACCGGTGGGCCAACCAGCTCCTAATCTATTGTTTGGAGCGGTTCATTTTTTGTTGCTAAGAGGGAGGGACCATTCTCTAAGGGAGTATTATCCAAGCATCGTGGAAGACGCGAAAGAGGTTCAAGCGTCCTTTCCCCATTTCAAAGACTTTTGCAGCCTTTATTCAGAAGAAATCACTTCCATTCTGAAAACGAAATTGGTGCAAACGAATGAAGTGAGGCGCTGTGCTTATCTCTACCCGATTTTTTGCTACATATACAGCCAAGTCCGCACCCCTCTGTCTCTTATTGAAATCGGAACAAGTGCTGGCCTGCAATTATTATGGGATCAGTATTCCTATTCCTACGGCAGCGGTGAGCTCTATGGGAATAAAGAGGCGACGGTTCTTTTGCAGTCGGAAGTTAGACAAGGGAGTGAACCTTTCTTATTAAAAGAAAGCCCGTCCGTAGATTCGCGTGTGGGGTTTGATTTGCACATTAATGATGTAACCAAGAACGAAGATGCGTTATGGTTAAAAGCCCGCTGACCTTCACCTCGATTATTTTCTAAACGGTGTACCTTATTATAAGAGGGTGGGCGAAACCGACGGGCATGGTAGGTGGTTTGATTGGAAGTTGTAGTTTTTCTATATTCCCCGCTCGGTGCAACCAAACGGTACGATAACAAGCGTCAGCCCTTATAGTAAGGGCTTTTTTGCCGCGCAGTATTTGTAAATCTCCTAACAAAAAGCTAGGAATCTGCTTGTTGAGAACCCGGAAGGATATTTTAATGAGGTACTTCGGAAAAACAGCCATTTTCATCAGGTTGTGAATCTTTTTCTACTGTAAGGCGTATATAGAAGTAGACACATTTTCACCAGGAGGAAGTATATGTTTAGTTGGATTTTCATCATGGCGCTTACTTGTTTGGAGTTGAATCCGAAATACTGGGTCCGAGGACTGAAGCGCAACAGCCAATCATTTATCATGATTCAGTTGGGTCGGTACGTCGTGGGGCTGATTATAGGGATTGTTATTATCTATTTTCGTTTAATTGATATATCGCTAACAGGAATGATGAATACATATGGATTCGTAGTTGCTATCAATCTGCTTATCTCTGGGCTGTTTCATCCCTCGAATCGTATCAAAAAAGGAAAGGAGCAGAAGCAGAAACAGAAACAGAAACAGGAACAGAAGAAGCCAAAGCTCCCCATAGTCAATGTGCAAGGCATGCTCGGGGCATTCATTCTTGTTGGTTTGTTGGTTCTTAATTTCGTCTATCCATTCACAGTCACGCAAGAATTAGCGCAGCTTGGAGAGATTGAGACCAGTAATGAGCAAATTGAATCGGTCACCGAAGAGGCCGTTCGTTCGGTTCCTTATACATATGCACGATACAAATCGGAAATTGTGTTTGGCAACATTGACAACTACTCCTTTTTTGAGTTGGGAGAATCGAGCATTCAGAAAATGGATGATGAGTTGTACTGGGTATCTCCGATTGAGTACGCAAGCGTTTGGCGATGGTTGAGAGCGGATTATGCTCCTGGTTATATTATGGTCAGTGCCGAAGATCCAAATGCCGAAGCTCAGCTTATGGACGATTATGAAATGAACTATGTGCCGAGTGCTTATCTTGGTGAGCATCTCGAACGTCATGTGCGGAAAACGTATGAAGATGTCATTCTCATGGGGTATTCTTTTGAGCCTGATGATGAGGGGAGGCCGTACTACGCGTATTCCTATGCGTACTATGATCATTACCGGACGGGTCCTAAGGCCGATGGTGTGATTGTTGTTGATGCAGAAAGTGGAGAGATGGAGCAGTATGAGCTAGGGGAGCAGCCTGATTTTATTGATAACGCGATTGATTACGGAGTTGCCTTAGACTATGCCCACTGGTTTGGCACCTACAGCAATGGCCTATTCAACGCTCTCTTTGCAAAAGAAGGCGTTCATCAACCGACGAGTGACGAAGAAATGATTGGGGTTCTTGGCCCTGATGAAGATATGTATTGGATGGTGGACCATATGCGCCCGAACCAGGAGTCCAATACGATGGTTGGGTTTACGATGGTCAATGCCCAGACGGGGGAAGCGAAGTATTATACGGGCTCCTCAGGACTTCTGAATGCAGGTGGAGCACGAGAAGTGGTGGATAAGTCGTATCAACGAGAGCAATGGAGCGGCACGCAGCCTGTCTTGTATTCCGTCTACGATCAGTATACGTGGGTGGTTCCGGTGGTGGATCAGAACGGGTTAATGAGAGAAATGGCCATGGTCCATGCAGATACAGGGAATGTGGCGACGGGATCATCAAGGGAGGAAGCCTTCAGCAGTTATCGTCAGATGCTCGCAACCGATCTGGACTCCGATGACTTCGTTCCAACCGATGTACTGGAAGAGGAAACCGTTGAGGGAACCGTCTATCGAGTGAGCGATACGCTTAACGAGCAGTACATCCAAGTGTTGATTACCGATGAGGCCCGAGTGTTGGAATTCGATCTCACCACCGTGGCGGATGCGGTATTCCTCCAAGAAGGGGACGACATTGCGGCACAGGTCGTGGATACCGAAGAGAATGTGTTGAATGTCGTTGACTTTACCAATGTGACGATTGAAGATGATTTTGGAGAAGTCGAGGATTTTGAACTAGACGAAGAAGCAGGGAACGAATCGGATTCAGAGGCATCTGACGAAAATGGGGAAGGGGAAGAGTAAGCTCAGCGTGGGGAGGAGACAAGGAAGTCTAATTCTCACGTTCATGCAACAAGGCGTGGGGATTAATAGAAACACCTTTTCTTGGGAATCCTCTCTAATGAGGTGAAAGAGATGACGTTTGAATACAAAGTCCTAAGCATATCCGGAGAAGAAAAAGAAATGGAAAAGACGCTGAATGATTTTGGAAAAGAAGGATGGGAATTGGTGAACGTGACGCCTCTGTATGAAAGAGTGTCGAAGGTTAGTGGCTATCAAGCGGTTTTAAAGATCGTTTGTGGTTGAGGAGGAGTAGTCCTAGTCCTTCAACTTTCTTCCCGATCTATGTTACCTTTTAGAGAGGAAGAGCTAGCAAAGGGGCGGATGTAATGAAAAAACATGCAACGTTTCTCGGGAGCTTTCTAGTCGTGTATATTGGGTTGCAAATTCTTTCGGGTATGGTTCTAACCATGTTCTATTCAGCGGAAATCATACACTCATTGGGTAGCACGCCATCCACGGCTTCAGAAGTGGCGTTCGGGGAAGTGAGCTTCATCCGGGGGGCAGGGATGGTCGTTGTTGCAGCAGTGATTGCTTTCCTTATAACAAAGGTTTGTCACCGTCCGAAAACACAGACACATGCCTAGAAGCAGAAAGGAGGGAGAACATCCTTCCTTTTTTTGTGTCTAGCTCCGGTGGGTCTGGGCAACCCGCCGGTGCTAAAAAAAGGAAAGGGAGACCACCTCCCTTTCCTTCGTTTCATTACATTTAGCTTAGCACCGCCCGCACATAAAAGTAACGCGTCACAAGATAGTAAACGAGCTGCAAGACTACATAAATACTGATAACAAGCGCAGCATTGGATACTAGACTGGCACCAAGCAAGTTGCTGAGCATGCCGTAGGCAAAACTTGCGTGGATGGAGCCCATAACGACGGGGACAAAAAATAAGAAGCGCACTTGGTTATCAAGAATCTGCACGGTTTCTTTTTTCGTGATCCCAATTCGGTTGAGCGCGAACATTTGTCGTTTTGTATCTTCGAGCTCCGTGAACAGCTTCAGGTACAGCATGCTTCCTTGCACAATAAAGAAGAGCAAGCTGACAAACAAACCGATGAAGAGCACAAGTGAGTACGTTTGTGTCAACATCGTGTAAAGGGGCGCTCGTGTATTCAAGGCATAAAAAAGCTCATCGTTTGCCTCTGCTTCGATCGCTTCCGACACGTCTGCTTCCTGTTGCCAATTAACGAGTTCGTAGCCAATAACGCGATTTCTGTCGACGCCTTCAATGGCGTCAAACCGCTCATAGGCGTCATCAGGAATCACAAGCGTAGAGTAAGCCCCCTGAGTGGGATTTACAATTCCATCTCTAGACTGCCCCAATACGGTAAAGCTCTGCGTAAGCTCTCCAACTTGTACGTCCTTCTCTGAACCCTCCTGCTCAAAATAATTCTCTGTCAGATACGGCATACTGATAAAAGCCTCATCCTCTGCTAGAGAAAGAGAATCAATCCCTCGTTTTTCCGCATAGAAATTGTAAACTGTCTCCGGAAGCAGAAAAGTCGTGGACGCCTCAAGCTCTCCGCTGTACCCCAGTGCTTGCGTATCAGCAATGATTCCTGTGACGTCGAGCTTGTAATCAATCTCCGCGTCATATGCGTCCAAGAGGGTTTCAATGGTCTCGGGTGTTAGAACTTCAAACGCTTCAGGGTCTTCCTCTGTCCATGAAACAGCCTGCGTCATGCCTTCCGTTGCTTGCAAGATAACGGACTGAAAGAACATGTAGACGGTGCCCGCGGCGGTGAGCACCACCGCACTAATAATCGATGTGATAAACAGCATCCGTGCATAATCGTTCAAGCGAAACAAAATATTGGTGCGTGTCAGAAGCTTTGTCCCGTTCGTCAAACGACGTTTATTGGCGTACAGTCGTTTGTAGACCGCAACGGTTCCCTGTGTGAAAAAGAAATAAGTGCCAATGACCACGAAAAACAGAATTGGAAACATCGTGAACAACGCAAACTCAGGCGGTCCCAACAACGCAATCGCGTAGCCAATCGCAAGAAAAACGAGCGCCACAACGGCGAGCCAAGGGGAGACTTTCGGCATCGTCTTCGGTTTTTGTGATTCTTTGAGCATCTCGACCACTTGCTTGTTCCGCATGCGCCAGAATGAGAACAGGGTTAGGAATTGGAACAACGCAA
Source organism: Shouchella shacheensis (assembly GCF_001484965.1). Classification (GTDB taxonomy): domain Bacteria; phylum Bacillota; class Bacilli; order Bacillales; family Bacillaceae_D; genus Shouchella; species Shouchella shacheensis. Next base: position 121,602 of record NZ_LLYY01000008.1, read on the forward strand.
AGAACCCAAGCCCCGATATGACATAGGGGAGCGGTAGTACCTGAAACGTGATCGGTGATTCTACGGTAAGGAGCGACGTCATCAACATCAGAAATAGCTTGGAGAAAAGCGTGCCCAGTAGCAAGCCACAGACGATCGCTATAAGCGAGATCAGCGTTTGTTCGTAGTAGACAAGCGCCCGCAACTGACGGTTGTTCATGCCAAACAGGGACAGGAGTCCGAACTCCTTTGAGCGGACTTGCAAGAAGACCGAATTGGAGTAGGCAATGAAAAACACGGAAAACATCACGATAATGACTTGCGCGGCAATCATTCCTCCGCGCACCGTATCGCCAGAAGGGATGTAGCCGCTCTGGACATCGGGATGAAACACAAACTGCGCGTAAATAAAGAAGACGGTTACCGCAAAGACACAGCTGAGAAAGTAAGCGGCGTAGCGCTGGGCGTTGCCGGTTACATTTCTACGAGCGAGCGTGCGTATGTTCATGGAAATCACCTCCAAGAACACTTAAGGTATCGAGAATGTTTTGGAAAAATGCTTGCTGGCGCTCGCCTTTGCGAATCTCAGAGAAGAATTCACCGTCTTTAATGAAAACGATGCGGTCGCAGTAGCTTGCGGCCGTTGGGTCATGAGTCACCATTAAAATTGTTGCGTTCTGCTCTTGGTTGATCGACGTCAGCGTATCAAGCACTTGGCGCGCCGATTTTGAATCGAGATTCCCTGTGGGTTCATCCGCTAAAATCATCGACGGCTCATGGATGATCGCTCGCGCGCAGGCGGTGCGCTGCTGCTGACCGCCGGAAATTTCCGATGTGCGTTTATCAAGAATCTCACTGATATTCAGTAGCTTCGCGATTCGCTCCAGCCGCTCCTCCATTTTCTTAAAGGAAAGCTTATCAAGCGCCAGAGGCAGCAAGATGTTTTCCCGTACGGTGAGCGTGTCGAGCAAGTTAAAGTCCTGAAACACAAAGCCAAGCTCTCGGCGGCGAAAGAGGGCGAGCTTATTGTTCGTAAGCTGCGCGGGGTTGGTTCCATTGATGATGATGTCGCCTGATGTCGGCTGGTCAATGGTGGCGAGCATGTTCAAAAGCGTGGTTTTCCCGCTTCCTGACGGCCCCATTACGCCCACAAATTCTCCCTTTTCGACTTGAAGGTCAAAGCGAGCCAGCGCCTTGTAGGCAAGCCCGTCTTTCTTTGGATAGTACGTTTTGGCAAGTTGTTTCACTTGAAGTATAGACATCGATTCTTTCCTCCTACCATGGTTGGATAAGGCTAGTATAAAAAAAGAACCCGCCCTCTCCCATCGAATGATCTTTCAAAGGGAGAAGCAAGCCTTACAGTTTTGTCATCTTGGCTGCTCGTGTAGGGTGGTAGAGGAGAAAACAATCGTCACGGTCGTGCCTTTATCCACTTCGGAATCAACGTAAATCGAGTGCCCAAGCTGACTTGCAATGGTGTGTGCTAAGTACAGACCCATTCCTGTCGACTCTGTGTGCGTACGCCCGTTGTCGCCGGTGAAAAACGGATGAAAGACGCGGGGAAGGTCTCGAGCAGGGATGCCGATGCCTGTGTCTGTGACGGATAACCTTACGCGGTCGCTCTCCTCCCAGACATCGAAGAAGATCTTCGCGCTTTTGCCCTGCTTCGAATAGTTTAAGGCATTAAGCAGGAGCTGATGCAAAATCACGCGCAGCCATTTGCCGTCACTGGCCACAATGTAGGCACCCATATCTGCATTGATTTCCGGGAAAAGCTTCCGGCGGATGAACTGGCGCTTCTCCTCATTGACGACGTCACGCACAAGCGAAATGGGGTCAATTTCTTCCGCTTTTAAATCAAGGGAAAAGTGATCGAGCCGTGCTAAGTGCAGCATTAATTCAAGGCCATGGCGAAAGCGATCATTTTCATCACTAATTTCATTGAGCGTCTTCTTTTCTTCGGCATCTGCCTCATTACGTCGCTGCTGAACAAGAAGCGAGATGACCGACACCGGTGTTTTCATATGATGCACCCATTGGTTGATGAAAAGCTGATGCTGCTCGCTCGCTGCCTGATAAGCCTCTCGCTCCTCTCGATACAGTTCATGATACATTCGCTGCAAGCGCAGCCACATTGCCGACTCCTTCGTCGGTGGGGCAAGCGCTTCAAGCTCATAGCTTGTTTCTAGAGGAGGCTGTGCTTCTGTAGAGAGGGCGTGCAGTTTACGCAAATAGCTACGCATGCGCACATAATCCATACAAAGCCAGACGCCAAGGAAGAAAAGCGAGAGAACAAAGCAATAGAGAATCGTACCGACATCAAGGACCCCGCCCGTGTTCTGGAAGGCAAGGCTCGCTGTAAGAACAATAAGACCTGTGTTAAAGAGAAATACGAAGATAAAGGGGATGCGATCTAAGAGAAATGCACGTTTCATGAATTTGTATCCTTCCAGTTGACGTTAAGCCTGTAGCCCTGACCGCGGATCGTTTGGATGGCATCAACAATACCAACATCAGCGAGTCGCTTTCTCAGCCTCGTCACATTCACAGACAGGGTGTTATCATCGACAAAATCGACCTCATCCCAGAGGGCTTCGAGAAGGTCATCGCGACTGACGATACGATCGTGACGATCGGCCAGGCGCTGAAACAGGAGGAATTCTTTTTTGGTTAGTTCTAGCCTTCGTTCACTAAACACGATCTCATTTCGGTCCGGGTATGAAAATAACTCAGCTAATTCATGCACGTTTTGATGAATTTCCTTCGACCCTGCATACTCCCCGTAGGTCCGGCGCAGGGAACTCTTCACCTTAGCGAGAACCACATCAAGGTGAAACGGTTTGGTGATGTAATCATCGCCGCCGTTTTCAATCGCCATCACTTGATTCATCTCATCCGTTCTTGCGGAAATAAAAAGGACAGGTACGTTGGAGTCCGTGCGAATTTGCCGGCACCAATAGAAGCCGTCAAAATGAGGCAAATTGATATCAAGCAACACAAGGTCTGGAGCCAGCTGCGTAAATTCTGATTTAACGTTCGCAAAATCCTTTGTTTGCGTGACTTCATAGCCATGTTTGCTTAAGTGGTCGGCTAAAATCCGGCCAATTTGTGTGTCATCTTCAACAAGATAGATATGGTACATCAACATCACCTCATCCGTATTGATTTAAAGATAGCATGTTTTGTATGGGGGACAAAACCTACTACAGACGGAGAAGAAAAAAAGCTAGCTAATCAGCCTGGCCTTCTGTTACACTATTACCTGACGAACGTTCGTTAAAAGGTGGTGCGAGATGAAAGCAGAACAAATTAAGGAAGCTGCGTTAAAATATTTTACGATATATGGGTATGAGGGAGCGTCACTAGCACGGATTGCCGAGGATGTGGGCATTAAGAAACAATCGATTTACGCTCATTTTAAAGGGAAAGATGATTTGTTTTTGGAAGTGGTGAGGGAGGTGAAGCTTCTCGAATGGGAGGCGAAGCGACGTCACTTTGATTCTGTGGAACCACGTCACCTTCGCAATCGTTTGTATGAATTCTTAAAGATGCATAAGCAGATGTTTGAAGAAGACGAACGGTTTCGGTTTTGGCTACGCATTTCCTTCTTCCCACCGCCGCATTTATATAAAGACGTAGAAAAAGAAGTGCTTGAAATTGAGCAGGCAGTGGAAGCAATGCTTCGTGAGGTGTTTCAAAAAGCAATCGAGCTTGAAGCGGTAAGCGGCAGCGATCCAGCGGTGCCGACGCTTGCGTATCTGGGCATTTTAGATGCGATTGCCATGGAGATCGTCTATGAGGGAGGCTCCAATCGAGTGGAGCAGAAACTGGAAGCATCATGGCATGTATTCTGGCGGGGGATTGCCGTCTAGGCTAGGGAATGGGAGATGAAAACATGACGACACAAAAGCAAAATCCGCTAGATACCGAGTCTGTCGGGAAAATATTCGTCCGTTATTTAGTCCCGTCTCTTATTGGAATGGTGCTCATGGCGGTCAATTTCGTCGTCGATGGCGTGATGGTGGGCAATAAGCTTGGGCCAGTTGCACTTGCGGGTGTCAATATTGCTGGCCCCGTCTACACGATCTTTGTGGCGATGTCTTTGTGGATCGGGATGGGCGGCGCTACGCTCTATTCCCAGAGCATGGGACGAAAAGAACCCAAACACGCACGCTTTATCTTTACCCACTCGATCGTATTCATTGCCGCTTTCACGCTTGTGATTGGATTAACGGCCCTCGCGTTCCATGAGCCTCTCGTTTACGGGCTTGGCGCGAACGAGGAAACGGCTCCGTTTGCCGCGAGCTATATGAATGTGTTTCTCGTCTTTGGCTTTGTGTTCACATTGGAAAATGCGTTTAGCATCTTTGTACGCAATGACGGCAATCCAACGCTTGCGATGGCCGCCTTGATTACGACAGCGGTCTCCAACATTGTCATTAACTATATCATGCTGTATGTGCTTGGCCTAGGTGTTCGCGAAATTGCCTATGGCACGATCATTGCGGCTACACTTGGCTTGCTTGTGCTAAGCTCGCATTTTTTCATGAGGCGAAGCAATTTGAAACTGGTGAAATTTCGTTTTCAAAAGCCGCTCTTTCTGCAGACATTGACTTTTGGTTTTCCTAGTTTTCTCGCGGAAGTCGGGATATCGGTTTTCACGATTGCTCACAATATTGCTTTTTCACGCCTTGCCGGAACCGAGGGCGTGGCTGCTTTTTCGATCGTCAACTACATTCATGGAGTCATGCTTTTGATGTTTCTCGGCATGGGCTCGGCCATTCAGCCGCTCGTCAGCTATTTTCACGGTGGCGAGCAGGAGGAGAAAAAGCGTGAGGTGATGCGAATTGCCTTGAAGACGGCGCTTGTCGCAGGTGTGTTTTGCTTTGTGGTCGGTCAGGTGGCAGCTGTTCCTCTGGTTGCGATCTTTGGGGATTTCCCACAAGACATTCGGAACCTCGCGACGACAGGCATACGGTTATTTTTTATCGCTTATATCTTCATGGGGCTAAACTTTGTGATGATGACATTCTTTCAGTCGATCGGCCAGGTCCGTATGGCCGCCTGGATCACGGCAGGGCGAGAGATTATTTTTATGATTATCTTCCTAGTCTCACTTCCGGTTTTGTTTGGCGTTAACTCCGCATGGCTGGCAATTCCGCTAGCGGAAATTTGTGTGCTCGCGACCGTGTTTATTTACGTGAAGCGCAGTGGATACAGGTTTGGAGAGAGCGGGGGATTGATTTGAGGAGGGACGATAGGAAATAAAGGCAATCAAAACGCTAGGGGTGATGGTCCCTAGCGTTTTTTATTGTCCAGCTCCGGCGGGTAGAAGCTCGGGATTTTTCAGTCCTGGCCCGAAATCCAAACCCGGGATTTCTAGTCCAGGCCTTCCAAAATCCTCGCTTCTGAACGACCCGCCTGCGCTTTCCGACTAAAGAACTTCTTCAAAGAGACCGATACTAAGTAATAAGGAGGGATCTTTCATGCAAAATCATTGTGACATTTGTTTGCCGCAGCACCGGGGGTATACCATTCTCTTTAAAGGAGAACAGCAAACGAGAGAGCTGGAGAAGTACTTCAAGTCTTTCCCAGAAGAACAGTGGTCGGTTGTCGAGGATAAGCTTTATTGGGCTGAGGAAACCGTATTCTTTGATTTATTGGATTATCTGAATGTACACATGGATGCCGACAAGATACTGGCTGTCGGGTCGAAGCGAACAGAGCCACAGAAGGATATCAAGGGTCTTAGACCCATTTCCACATTCCTAATGGAGAAACAAGCCAGCTGGATTGACGATGTGATTGAACAGCATGCCATAAAAACACACTATCAGCCGATTGTGACGGTGAAGGGCCAAAGAGTCGAAGTCATTGGACATGAATTACTGTCAAGGGGGATAGATGAGACAGGGGCTCTCATTCCTCCTATCAAGATGTTTGAAGCCGCAAGAGTTCGCAACCGATTGTTTGCCCTTGACCGAGTCTGCCGCATTGAATCCGTGAAAAATGCGGCTCCTGTTACCGACAAGCTTATTTTTATCAACTTCATTCCGACGTCGATTTATGTGCCTGAACATTGCCTTACAACAACATTCAAGCTGATTAGCCAATTGAATATGAAGCCGGAGCAAATTGTTTTTGAAGTGGTTGAAACAGATGAAGTCGAGGATATTGAACATTTAAAATCGATCTTGCTTCATTATCAGGCCCATGGATTCAAATATGCGCTTGATGATGTCGGTACCGGGATCAACGATTTAGGAAAGTTAAATGACCTGCAGCCACACTATGTCAAATTGGCACGTGAATATTCCGATGGTGTTAGTACCGATCTTGAGAAACAAGCTGTTGCCAAATCGGTGATAGACGTAGCACGAAGCATTGGCTCATGTCCGTTGGCAGAGGGGATCGAACGGCCGGAAGATCTGACTTTCCTTGCTGATATGGGGTATGAATTGTTTCAAGGGTACTATTTTGCGAAGCCTCAGGAAAATCCCCTTGAGCGTATGACGTTAAATGAAGATACTAACATTTAAACCTAAAGCTCCCGGTTTCTCTTACTTGCTTCAACTGTTCGAGACGCGTACACAGGTAGTTTTGGTATATACCATTTATGCGCTATTTGCTGTGTTGCTCATATTGGATAGCTACTATCTTGTAGATTTTTCGCTACCTGTGATGATTCTGTGGAGCATGTACGTCGTGCTAGGTATCTGGTTCATCAAACGCGCGCTTCATAACAAAACAAGTGGCCTTTGTTATTATTTGATTGGCAGCTCTCTATGGTGGTCGGGAGCGATGTTTTTCTCAGGAGGGTTGACCAGCCAGCTCTTTTTTTTCGGCGAAATTCTATTGATTTTATACGCGCTTTCAGGGTCTATTCTGATGAATGCTCTCGGCGGTGGTCTTTACATTGCAGCGGTAACCGCAAGTGCCATGATTTCAATACAGACCATCGATAACCTGTCCATGCTGACGACGGTGATTGTGGTGAATTTGCTAACCCTTTCCGTCGGTTTTCTCACTTCGCACGCGATTGATTATCACCGTAAATCGATCGACCAACGGCAAACACGCGCCCTCACAGACTATTTAACGGGACTGTCTAACCGGGAAGGTTTTGTTGAACACATTAGCCTTCATCGATTGGACAAAGGTCTGTTTGGTCTTTTTGACTTAAACGGATTCAAGGAAATCAACGATGAACATGGCCATGATTTTGGCGATGAAGTCCTCAAGCAGGTAGCGAAGGAACTTAAAAAAACCTTCCGGATCAAGCGCATATCGGCAGAATTGGAGGAGATGAATTTGTTTTTTTCCTACCTGAAACGGATACGGACGACGAGAAGATGCGTCATCTCCGTACACTGGTGGAAATGAGCATTCAAGATGCTGGCAATCAGGCAGGGATTATGCTGAACGCCTCTGTTGGCCTGATGCCCGCCGCGGCATATCCCAATTTCCGTGAACTCTATCGGATTGCTGACCAACTCATGTATGAGGACAAAAGAACGTTGAAGCAAACGAATTGACCCGATTTTTCAGATCAACTAGGGGGACTATGCCACTACCGGTTATCTTACTAAGGAGTTGATAAAAAAGAACGAAACTAGTGTCGCTTCGCCACTAGTTTTGCTGAAAATATGACAAAACACAAATCAGATAGTTTTTCTTGTGAAACTCCGGTATGATAGCCGTAGTTCAAGCATCATGAGCAAGCCATCGTTTTGTGGGTTCAAACGATTGTCAGGACTCGGGAGGTTCTCGTAATCTGCCCAGTCGATGGGTTCACGGGCCGTAGAGTTGTTGAGGGGAGCTGAGTCCTAACAAAGCTTTTGCGGTTCGCAAAATCCGGCACGTCCTACATGGAGGCAAGGTATTCCACTCACTATGTACAAGAAAAAAAGAAACGCTAGGAAAAAAGCCTCAGCGTTTCTATTTCCTTGGTGCTGTGTCTATGTCCGTTGCAATGCCGAACGTCTCTTTAGCCGCCCTATTGTCTCTGCGAGAGTTCTTTCGCTTGTTCGCGTAACGCAAACTTTAGTACTTTCCCACTCGCGTTTCGAGGCAGTTCCAAGCAAAATTCAACCTCAGCTGGACATTTGTAGCGAGCAAGCTTCGAAGCGCAGTGGCGGATGACCTCTTCCTCGTTCAAAGAAGCGCCTTCCTTTGTGACAACAACGGCTTTAGGGACTTCGCCGAGGACCGGATGGGGGATGCCAATGACCGCTGCTTCTACAACGCCCGGTAGTTCAAAGAGAACTTCTTCAATTTCTAGAGGATAAATGTTCTCTCCGCCACGAATGAGCATGTCTTTTTTTCGGTCTACAACGTACAAATAGCCATCCTCATCCATCCGTCCGAGGTCCCCGGTTAACAGCCACCCGTCCTGAATCGTCTCAGTGGTCGCCTCTGGATTCTTGAAGTAGCCTTTCATCACATGCGGGCCTTTCACCGCGATCTCGCCCGTTTCTCCCTGGGCAACCGGTCGTCTCTCCGTGTCGACCACTTGAACCTCACAGGAGGGCAGTGCTGTACCGACGGAGCCAATTTTCGTTAGCGCGTCCGGGTCTTTCAGCGTTGTCGCTCCGGGAGCGTTCTCGGTCTGACCGTATAGGTTTTGCACACGCACATGAGGAAAGAGTGTTTTGAGTTGCTTGATTCGTTCATAGGGCATCGGAGCCGCTCCGTAAGCAAATGTCTTTAAGGCAGGGAATGTGACTGTTTCAAGTGCTTTCTGCTGAAGCAGTAAATTGTACATCGCCGGTACGCCAAAGAAGAGGGTCACATTCTCCTGCTCCAGCGCTTCAATCACCTGCTCTGAATCAAAGCCGCTGTGGATAATCGCCGTCCCTCCCGCTGCTAAGGTGGGAAGCATGAACACATGGGACGCAGCACAATGAAACAGGGGAGCGACCAAGAGTGTTCGTTCTTCACGAGTCAGGGAAAGGGCTTCTTTCCACATCGAGGCGATCGCCAAGCAATTGCCGTGGGAGAGAAGGACGCCTTTGGGTTTTCCGGTTGTGCCTGATGTGTAAAAAAGCACAGCTGTGTCCTGCTCGTCAATGTTCGCTTCTTTTAGCGGCAAGCGCTCCTCCCGTGTATAGGTGGTTAAGTTGACCGCCTCTGTCAGTGCAGGAAGCGCCGATTGAAGCGATAGGCTTCGTCCTGTAAAGGCTGTTTCATAGAGCAGGCAAGTGGCTTCGGAATGCGAAAGGATATAGGAAAGCTCGTGTTCTGATAGCCGAACGTTTAGCGGTAGGCAGACGAACCCCGCCGCTTGGCAAGCAAAATAAGCAACCACAAAGTCATCGTTGTTGGAGAGCAAAAGGGCGACCGTGTCCCCCTGTTTCAGGCCTTTTTGTTGAAGGTAGGCCGCGAGTTGTTCAGCTTCCAGCGTAAGTTCGCTGTACGTAAGAGTTTGACCAAGAAATTCGATCGCCGGCTTGTGAGGGGCGACGCTAAGGTGTTCGGTGAGAAGAGAGAACGTTGACAAGAAATCAGCTCCTTATGGCAAGCGTTTTCACCAGTATACATCAAAACACTGAATTATAAGACACTTTTTTAAAAAAAGAACAACGCACTTATCTTTGTAAGTACGTTGCTTTGGCGTATAGAAAGTTAGAAGATCAGTGATACCAACCAGCCGATAACCACAATTGCCCCAACAATCATAAGAATCGTTCGTACCATAAGAGGCACCAACCTTTCTGCTTTAGTTGCCTTAGTATACGCATCCTATTCCTGTTCAAGTCATTCTTCAAACATGGGATGGCGTTTTCGGCAAAAACGATACAAACGACAGGGGTGAGAAAGACTAGATGCTAAGACTCTCCCTGTTCCCTTGCGCGCGCATTCACTGCAACAATGGCGCTATGAACAACGTCCGAGAAATCATTTTCTGATAGGGAGGCGAGCCCAGCGGCTGTAGCTCCACCTGGAGAAGTGACCTGTTCCCGTAAAACAAGCGGATCCTCCTCGGCTTCTAGCATCTTTGCACTGCCAATAAGCATGTTCGAAACAAGCTTGCGCGCCAGCGTTTCACTGATTCCAAAAGATTTGGCCGCATCTTCAAGCTGCAGCGCGAACTCGTAAAAGAAGGCCGGGGCACTGCCTGTTATAGCGGTGAGTTCATGAATCTGTGCTTCCGTCATTTCCTCCGAAAATCCAATCGCTGCGAGAATGTTCGCCAGCCAGCCCCTCTGCACCTCTGTGACCGTTTGCCCTACGGCATACAAACTCATAGAGGCACCGACCTGTGCGGCGGTGTTTGGCATAATCCAGGCGGTGGAAGCTCCTTCTGGCAGCTTGGATTCAAGGTAGCTAGGCCCAATGCCGGCTGCGACGGTAACAATGAGTTGCGTATCGACATAAGGAGAGACGCGCTCCAGCACCTCCTCGTGGGCGTGAGGGGGCATGGCTAGTACAATCACTTCCGCATTTGCCGCTACCTCCTCCCATCGATCAAGGGTTTCAATGGGGTAGAGAGATTGTAAGTTTTCCAAATGAGCGTGGTTTTGCCGGTTGGCTACATAGATAGGGGAGAACGGGCATGGCTTTTGCTTTAATAGTCCAGAGAAGACCGCTTCAGCCATACGCCCAGCTCCAATAAATAGAATCGATGTTGTCATCTGCTTGCTCCCTTCCGTTATCTACTAAGAATGTAGCAGAAAAAAGGGATGAGAGGAAGGGGAGGCAGGGAACTGAGCGGCTGTTGTCGAATGTAAAACGCAGGGTATGAAGGGGAGGGATTGAATTGAATTACTATGCCGTACTGCTTCCTATGCGAGATAAGGAGAAAAGCCGACAATTTAGAGAAGAACATCTTCTGTTTCTGGAAAAAGGCCGAAGAGAGGGCTGGATTTTTGCCAACGGCCGGTTTACGGATCAAAGCGGAGGGCTTGTCATCTATAAAGCAAGGGAGCTACAAGAGGTCGAGGGGTATGTGCAGCAAGATCCGTATATCATTCACGGGGCTAGAAATTATGAAATCCATGAATGGGAAATGGTGCTCGGGGAGTAAAACAAAAACCTGCGCCACGTCTGACGTGCGCAGGTTTCTATATTAAACGACTCGTTTTCGCAGGTTGCTTGAAATCAAGTCTATCAGGAGGACAACGACGACAATACCGATCAAAATAATGCCCACACGGTCCCAGCTACGTCCGGTGATCGCGAAAATTAATGGCGTCCCAATGCCCCCCGCACCAATAACACCGAGCGTGGCAGCCGAACGCATATTGATTTCAAAACGATAGAGCGTTGCAGAAATGAATCCGGGCAATACTTGGGGCACGACGGCAAACCAGAGAATTTGAAGTTTGTTTGCTCCTGTGGCAATAAGCGCTTCCTCTGGGCCGCGGTCCATCGCTTCGATCTCCTCGGCATAGAGTTTTCCGAGCATCCCGACGGCGCCGATTCCAAGCGCAAGCATCCCTGCGTAAGCGCCAGGACCAACGACTTTAATGAAAAGAAGGGCCATCACAATGTCTGGAAATGTGCGTAAGAAACTCAAAACAAATTTCCCTGAACTCGAAATGGCACGGAGCCGGCTTAAATTTCTAGCGGCCCAAAATGAAACCGGCACAGCAATAAGAACAGAGACGAAAATGCCGACAACCGCAATCGCAAGGGTTTCCAGCAGAGCACGTAGTAAATCTTCGCCCTCAGGACTGTACACATAATCCCAATCGGGGTTGATAAACCCACCTAGAATGGCTCTTGTCACGGGTCCAGCGGACTCACGGATGCCGCTGTAATTAATGCCCCCGAATGCCCACACATAAATGGCGAGTAAAAGTAAAATGACAAACGCCGTTTTCAGTCGACGCTTCTTCGGTTTATGAAGAGTGCTTCGTAGATCGCTCATAGTAGACGCTCCCGAATTTTTAAGCTAATAAAGTCGATAATCACAACGACAAGCAGTGTGTAAAGAATAAGTGAGAATACCTGGTCATAGTTAAAGAAAGACAGCGCTCTGTCGTAAAAAATACCAATACCGCCAGCTCCAACAAGACCTAAAATTGCGGCAGCGCGAACGTTAATCTCGAATGTGTACAGCACATAGGACGCAAATTGCGGCAGAACCTGCGGAACAACGCCAAACACAATCCATTGAATTTTATTCGCACCAACGGCGGTCATGGATTCGAGGGGGCCTGACTCGATGTTCTCAATCGCCTCAAAGGAAAGCTTTGCAATGATCCCTATAGAGAAAATGCTTAGTGCGACGATACCGGCTAGTGGTGTGAATCCTAAAATCGCTGCAAAAATCGCGGCAAGTAACAGATCAGGAACCGTACGTAAAATGTTAAGCAGAATACGGGCCGTTTGGTGCAGCCAGACGGGGGTTGCCACATTACGAGAACAAAGGAACATAACGGGAATGGACATGATCGCGCCAAATGTCGTACCGACTAAAGCCATTCGAATAGTATCAAGCATCGCAGGAGTAACTGTAGCAAAATACCCCCAGTCAGGTGGAAACATCTGAACGATCAAATCGAGCATATTGCCCCAGTTGTTAAAAAAGATCATTGGATCCGCGCCAATGTACAATCCACTGGAGGTGATGATGACCACAAGAAGACCTAGAGATGTGTACAGCTTCGTGCGCGGAGGACGATTAACGGGTAGGTTCGCTTGCTTGCTCATCCAATTCCTCCCCCAAAAGCTCATCTTCCTGTATAGGTCGACCATAAATTTCCGCAAATTTCTCGTCCGTTGCTTCCGAAACAGGACCGTCAAATACAATTTCGCCAGCGCGCATGCCGATGATTCTCGTTGCATACTCGCGGGCAAGGTCGATAAAGTGCAGGTTGACGACGGTCGTAATGTTGTCTTCGGTGTTAATCTTTTTGAGGTCGTCCATGACTTGCTTCGTCGTTAAAGGGTCGAGCGATGCCGTCGGTTCGTCTGCCAGAATGACACTTGCTTCCTGAGCTAGTGCTCGGGCAATAGACACGCGTTGCTGTTGCCCACCAGAGAGCTCACTGGCACGCGTATAAGCTTTTTCTAAAATGTTGACGCGCTCAAGCGCACGAAGCGCTAACTCCACATCGTCCTTTGGAAACAAATTTAAAATGGTCCGAAGCGTGCCATGGTAGCCGACGCGGCCCGATAAAACATTTCGCAAGACGGAGGAACGTTTGATCAGGTTGAAATTCTGAAAAATCATACCAATGTCCTGGCGGCTTTGTCGCAATGCCTTGCCTTTAGCAGCGGTGATTGACTTTCCATTCACGATGATCTCACCTTCTGTAACGTCATTAAGGCGATTAATTGATCGGAGGAGCGTCGATTTTCCTGCGCCGGAAAGACCGACAATGACAACAAATTCGCCTTCGTCAATCGTGATGTTAACGTTCTTCAGGCCCTTGGTTCCGTTTGGATAGGTTTTGGAAACGTTTTTAAGCTCAATCATTTGCGTACCTACTCTCTTAAAAGATAAGTATTAAAATAAATAAAGGAAGGATACATAGGAGGAGAGCTCGGGGCGGTAAAGGGCGCCGAGCTCTCTCTTTAGAAAGTACATTCTACAAACGTATATCGTTACTCGCTTGTTACGCGCTCTTCATAATCACGCACGATGTCAAAGTTGGAATCGTCAGACTCAACATACCCTTGATGTGTATAGACGTCATAAATGATTTCCCGTCCTTCTTCCGATTCGCCAATGGTGATAAAGGCTTGCTGGATTTTTTCCATCCATTCTGGATCCATGTCAGAACGAACGGAAATCGTGTCGTTAGGAATGAATTCTGTTGTTCCGATAATTTTCGTGTCTTCAAATACGTCAGGGAAATCGCCTTCGACGGTGTTTCTCGCATCCTGGAAGGTTGCGGCCACATCCACATCTCCATTTAGAACGGCGATAATGCCAGCATCATGTCCTGTGAGGTTAACAGGGTTCACATCGGTTTGGGGGTCGATGCCTGCATCCATCATAGAAGCAGCCGGCCAAATGTATCCTGCCGAAGAAGAAACATCCTGGAACCCAATGGTAGCTCCTTCAAGGTCTTCAATCGAGTCATATTCGGAATCAGCCATAGCAACAAACTGTGCTTTGTACCCATCCACGAGCTCGTCCGTTTCGGAACCGTCTTCTTCATTGACCCCATAACGTTGGGATTGTAGAATCACTTCTGCCGCGCCCATCTCCTTTGCTTGTACATAAGCGGTTGGCGGCAAGAAGCCTACATCAATCTGTTCAGAAGCCATCGCTTCAACGACGGAGGTATAATTAGTAGATACACTCACTGTAACTGGAATATCAATTTCGTCCTCAAGTAAATCTTCAAGCGGTTTCGCGCGCGCTTCTAACGTTTCTGCGTTTTGCGAGGGCACGAATTGAACGGTTAGTTCTTCTGGGACATAGCCGCCTCCGCTTGCTTCCTCTCCATTGTCACCATTTCCATTTGTTTCTTCATCGTTTCCACCGCCACACGCGACAAGCGCAAGTGTTGAAAACGCGACAAGCGTCGAACCTGCTAGCTTCTTTTTCATCAAAAAATCCCCCTATGATTTGATTAAGGACAGCTTTTCTCGTTAATTGTAGAATTGTGTGTAAAACCTGTCAAGACTGGTTTTTCAACGACTTTAGGTACTGCTTATACTCAAGTGAAAAAGGTGTGATAGGTAAGGGAAATACTCAGCGTTTGAGAAGTTATTTCCAGGCATAAATTTTAAAATACCCTCGCCTATCTTAAAGGTCAGCTTCAACGGCACCCTCCTACCTTTAACTGTTGTCCCAACTTCTACTGTACCAAATCGAAGGCATTCTTTAGATGGAGTTTCTGTAAAGGTTTTGTAAATCTTATTTAAGGTCGCCAAGCTATTTGAACAATTTCCTTGTCAGTTGGTTGATCGCGCGGTGCGCTGGACGCCTGACCGCACGTCGGGCAAGGCGCTTGTGATACGTGCCGTTCTTCACGGACTTCGCATCGCCGAATAGTCGTAGGAGTTTGAATAGGACGTTCATTTGTGGACCTCCTTCATGTAATGGGCAGTTGATTTTGGCGAATGTACTTCTATCATACACGAGAGGGTGATAGAAGGCGAAGATCACCCCCATCCCCTTGAATAAATCATTATTTTTTGTGCAAACTCTCCTGTATTAGAGCATTCACTGTCATCGGGTTAGGCTTCTACGAAATTGTCTCAATGCACTATTGAAAAAATAAAGCTGTTCTTATATACTTATGAAAATCATTTTATTTATGGAGGTTATTATGAAAAGTGTTTTCTTTGAGAAGGCTCAGCGATTTGGCAAATCCTTTATGCTCCCCATTGCCGTTCTTCCTGCGGCAGGCTTACTTCTAGGGATCGGCGGAGCGCTTAGTAACCCAAATACGTTGGTAGCTTATCCTTTTTTAGATCAGGCTCTTTTGCAAGCGATCTTCACTGTTATGAGTTCCGCAGGGAACATTGTCTTTGCTAACTTGCCGCTTCTATTCGCTGTTGGGTTAGCTGTTGGCTTAGCCAGGGCAGATAAAGGAACAGTAGGGCTTGCTGCGGTCATTGCTTTTTTTGTGATGAACGCAACTATCAATGCGATGCTAGTTATTACAGGAAATTTAGCAGACGACAACTTGGCAGACGTTGGACAAGGAATGAGCGTTGGCATTCAAACGCTTGAAACAGGTGTGTTTGGTGGAGTACTTGTTGGTGTGATGGCCTACATGCTTCATGCACGCTATTACAAAATTGAGTTGCCACGCTTTCTCGGATTTTTCGGGGGCTCGCGCTTTATTCCGATTGTCAGTTCACTTGGCGGAATGATTTTGGGAGTGGTTTTGTTCTATGTTTGGCCTTTTATCCAATCAGGGATTTTCTCGCTTGGGGGATTGGTAGAGGCGACTGGATATGTTGGTACATTTATATACGGAACGATTCTGAGACTACTTGGACCTTTTGGTCTTCATCATATTTTTTATATGCCGTTTTGGACAACCAGCCTTGGTGGGTCGATGATCGTAGATGGCACGCTTGTAGAAGGTACACAACGGATTTTCTTTGCCCAGCTTGCGGATCCTACAGTGGAACAATTCTATGAGGGCACCTCACGCTTTATGTCCGGACGTTTTATTACGATGATGTTTGGCCTACTTGGTGCGTGTCTCGCCCTCTATCACACGGCCAAGCCAAAAAATAAAAAGATCGTCGCTGGGTTGATGCTCTCTGCTGGTCTTACTTCCTTTTTAACGGGGATCACGGAACCGATTGAGTTCTCCTTCCTCTTCATTGCGCCAGTATTATATGTGATTCACGCGGTTTTTGATGGCTTTGCCTTTATGCTGGCTCACATTTTTTCCATTACAATTGGACAAACGTTCTCAGGTGGATTTATAGACTTCATGTTGTTTGGTGTCCTGCAAGGGAATGAGAAAACCAATTGGATTTTTGTACCTATTATTGGAGTTATATGGTTTTTTATGTACTACTTCACTTTCCGTTTTATGATCACAAAGTTTAACTTTAAAACGCCTGGCAGGGAGGATGAAGAAATGGCTACGGAGTCTGTAAAAGGCACTGACCGTGCAGCGGCAATTCTGAAAGGTCTTGGTGAAAAAGAGAATATAAAAGATGTTGATGCCTGTGCGACTAGATTACGTGTGAGCGTCCATGACGGGGAACAAGTGGATAAAGAAACGTTAAAAGCAACAGGAGCCAAAGGGGTTATTATCAGTGGCAATGGTGTACAGGTCATCTACGGACCTGAAGTAACAGTGATTCGAAATGAAATTGATGAAGTGATGGGAGAATAAAGAGATGCATGATGTATTGATAGAAATAAAAGGAAAGCTCGTGGTTTCCTGCCAGGCGCTTCAGCATGAACCGCTCCATTCGTCCTATATTATGGGGCGAATGGCGATAGCTGCCAGGGAAGGCGGTGCATCCGCTATCCGGGCCAATTCAAAAGCGGACATTAAAGAGATAAAAGGGAACATTGAGCTCCCAGTGATTGGCATTGTAAAAAGGGATTATCCGGATAGCGACGTCTATATCACAGCGACAATGAGAGAAATTAAGGAGCTGGCGCAAGCAGGAACGGAAATGATTGCGATGGATGCGACTAAACAATCACGCCCAGAAGGAGAGACTTTAGAAGGACTCGTCGAAAAAACAAGGCGTGCATATCCAGATGTGGCCCTAATGGCGGACGTGTCAACTACTGGAGAAGCCATTCAAGCGGAGAGGCTCGGCTTTGACTGCATCTCAACGACACTCGTCGGCTATACAAGCTATACAGAAGGTCAGCGAACTGCTGATGATGATTTTGCGATCCTTAAGGATATTCTTGCTAACGTTAGCACCCCTGTGATCGCTGAAGGGAAAATGGATACACCAGAATTAGCGAAAGCAGCGCTTGACGCGGGCGCATTTAGTGTCGTGGTGGGTGGGGCTATCACGCGCCCGCAGCAGATCACAAAAATGTTTGTCAACCAGCTTAATAAATAGGAAAAGAAGAAAGATATAGGTGCTTGTGTGCCTATATCTTTTTTAATTGATTAAGCGCTTCTAGCGTCTTCATGCGACTTGCTTCCCGTTCGTTGTTCTTGAGCAAAACCATGCTGAGCAAATCAAGCATATGGAAGATGGAGAGCTGTGCGTTAAGGAAGCCTTTAGAGTAAAAAGGTTTCGGGCTGTAACTAAGAAGCAAAAGGTCAGCTAAATCACTGAGGGGGGTGTGCTCATGGTTGGTGATCAGCAGGAGCTGCGCGTTGTTTTGCTTGGCAAGCTGGGCAGCATCGATAATATCCTGAGTGTGACCAGAGTTGGAGATCGCAATTACCACGTCGTCTGGACCGAGCAAGGAAGCGTTCATCAGCATCGTATGAGAATCAACGTGGCAATCGACGCGCATACCCATCCGCATTAAGCGGAATTTTAGTTCCTGCGCAGATAGCCCTGAGCTACCAATGCCATAGATTTCAATTCGAGCAGCCGCTTCAATCAGTTGGCATGCTTCTATAACTTTCTCTTCACTTACAAGTGTACGGCTTCCACTTATGATGACTTTGTAGATATGTTCCATCTCGGAAATGAGGCTGTCTTGCTCTGTGTTTTTAGTAAGTTCATCTCGTAGCAGAATTTTGAACTCTACAAAGCTCTGAACGCCGATCTTCTGACAGAAGCGGGTGATTGTTGCGATGGAGGCGTCACTTTTCTGTGCTAAGTCCCGGATATGAATATTGGCTAGCTCTTGTGTGTGTGTCGTAACGTAGTCGGCAATTCGTTTTTCCGTAGCACTAAGTGTGTGATACTTCACTTGAATTTGTTGAACAATTGAGCTCATAACCGTTTATCGTCCTTTCAGTTAGATACTAGCTCTATCATACATGAAAAACGTGTTGGAAAGCGATCTTCCATGTGGAGGCTTATGTAATTTTGCAACAAATGTACGGTCTTAAACATCCGGGTACAGGTAAAAATCTCCTTCCGTCTCGCTGTAAGTACCGCCACCCGCCGTTCCCCTCTTTCTTTTCTTGAATAGCATGGAACCAGATCATTTTAATGGAAAGAAGGAGGAAAAATGGGAATCCTACGCATCAATTATTTAGCGATTGGCGATTCGCTTTCAGTTGGGGTGGGGAGCTCTCTTTTGGGGCGGGGAGGACTCGTCCCTCGCTATGCGTGTATGACGGAAAGAGCTCTGGGAGGCCGAGTCGCCGTAGAGATGGCTGCAAGATCGGGGCTGACGTCTGAAGAAATTTTAACGCTCGGGACACAGCCTCAACTGCGGCGAACCATTTTCCAAGCCAATATCATCACGGTCACTGCAGGAGGCAATGATTTAATTCACGCGTACGAATGGTTTAAGAGAGGTGGAGATGAGAGAGTTTTATTCCGGGTCTTATGTGAGGCTACAGAGAATCTCTCCGCTCTTGTGTCCTACGTATGCAAGGTGAAAGGAAGCTGCTATGAACCATACATGATTCGTGTATTCAACGTGTTTAATCCGCTACCAGCCCTTCCGCTCGCCGATCAATTTGTGCGGCGATTGAATCAGCATCTCGCTACTCTCCAGGGGCATCCCCATGTGCGAATCGTGAATGTGTATTCCGTCTTTCACGGGCGGGAGAACATGTTGCTTTCTAGTGATCAAATTCATCCAAATGACGAAGGGTACCATCTAATGGCTTCTCAAGCCGTTAGAACGGGCTATGGCAGACTGGGTGTAAGGAGATAACATCGTTCAAGTCTGCTGCCGAAGTAGAGGGAAAAGTCCTTAGGTTTGCCTTACGAATTTGTAAGAATTCCGTAAGAAAGATCGATATATTCCCGCTTGCTTTCATTGTATACTTTATGTATCAATTCAGAAGGAGCGATGAATAGGTGAGCGGTAGTTTCGGCGTGAAGTTCATGTCCACCCTGTTTTTTCTTGGGATCGTTGGTGTTGTCATTGTAGCCATCAGTGTTCAGTCTTAAAGGCGAACACTTCATATAGGGAGAAGCTTCTTGGCGTGGCTAGGAAGCTTTTTTTGTCTAGCTCCGGCGGGTAGGAGCTCGGGATTTTTCGCCCTGACCAACCCGCCTACGCTTTTCGTATTGTCTTGCTGGAGCGGGGACAAAATTGAAGAACAGGGGCATGGTCGTAGTGATGTCTAAGAAAATACGCTATCATATAGAGAGAATAGTTAGAGCACCGAAGTTTTGCTAGAGATGAGAGGTCGATGTATGTGCGAACGGTATTTTCTTATTTACTTCCATATAAAGTAGCGGCAGGGGTCGCTTTTATTCTCATGTTGTTGGAGCTTGCTGTTGAGTTGCTTCAGCCGCTGTTGCTCGCGAAAATCATTGATGACGGCATTATGCAAGAGGATCTTGCCACCGTGCTCACTTGGGGTGCGGTGATGGTGGGGCTTTCCTTGCTAGCTTTTGGAGCCGGGGTGTTGAATTCTTTCTACGCGGGACATGCCGGCCAAAGCACGGGGTTTGATCTTAGAAACGCGATGTTTCGAAAAATTCAGCGGTCGAGTCTTGGGAACTTACAGCCGTTTGCAACGTCTTCGCTGATGACGCGGCTCACCAACGATGTGACGCAAATCCAGAACACGATCTTCATGGGGCTTCGGATTATGGCCCGAGCCCCTCTCCTTGTGGTTGGCGGGTCGATTATGGCGCTTGTTGTCAACTGGAGGCTTGCCCTTTTTCTCCTTATAACTGTTCCGCTGCTCGTATTTTTTCTATTATGGGTCCTAAAAAAAGGGGTCCATATTTTTGGCAAGGTGCAGCAGAATGTCGATGAGGTCAACCACGTGGTCCGCGAAAATTTAACGGGCCTGCGCTTGATTCGTGTGTTTGTGCGTGAGAGGTTTGAAATCGGCCGCTTTGTTGACAAGAGTGGGACGCTTATGAAAAATACGCGTAGCGCTTTTCGCTTAATGGAGCTGACGATGCCTGTACTGTTATTCCTGATGAATGCCTCGATTCTAGCCGTACTCTGGTTTGGAAGCATAAGCGTACAAGAGGGCGGCGCTGAAATTGGTGAAGTGGTCGCGATTGTCAACTACGCCACTCGGATTACCAGCGCGCTCGGGGTGTTTGCGATGATCATTATGGTCTTCTCCAGAGCACGTGCCTCGGCGCTACGCATTGAGGAGGTATTGCTTGGGACCGATGATGAGCTGGTGGGTTCACAGGGTCTGCCTGCTGAGAAAACCATCAGCGGGGATCTCGCGTTTGCGGATGTCTCGTTTTCCTATGAGGAGAAGACGGCTCCGGTGCTCGAGCATATTTCCTTTCAGGCGAAGCGCGGGGAGACGATTGCTGTTATTGGTGAGACCGGAGCAGGAAAATCCTCGCTCTTTCAGCTCATTCCAAAGCTCTATACCCCTACATCAGGGGTTATACGGATGGATGGCGTGAATATACAGGATACTAATGTTCAGACGCTTCGAAAACAAATTGGCTATGTCCCGCAGGCGGTGCGTCTGTTCTCAGGGACCATTCGAGAGAATATCGCTTGGGGCGTGCCTGAAGCAAGTGATGCAGCTGTGGAAGAAGCTGCAAGGACAGCACAAATTCATGGCATGATCGAAGCCCTTCCCGAGGGCTATGCGACTCTTGTTGGCCAGCAAGGGGTGAACTTATCAGGAGGGCAGAAACAGCGCATCTCCATCGCGCGTGCGCTTCTTCGAAACCCAAAGGTGCTGCTTCTGGATGACAGCACGAGCGCGCTTGATACCAAAACAGAAGGGCGTTTCCTGTCCGCGCTAGAGACTTATTCATGCACCACACTCATTGTGACGCAGAAGCTGTCCACGGCGCTTAGGGCCGATTCGATTCTTCTCCTAGAGCACGGAAAAATGGTCGGAATGGGCTCTCATGAGGAATTGCTAGCCACCTCTCCACTTTACAAGAAGCTTTATGAATCGCAGTACGGGAAGGAGGCGTGAAGATGTCGCTCAAACAACAGTTAAAAGCACCCTTTCAGTATAGGAATATCGATTGGCGTCACTCACAAGCGCCAGCGCCACAAAGCGAGTCGAGCGCCCCACGCCATCCTCATGCGGCGAGAGCGGGTGGCAAGAAGGAAAAGGTCCGAGACTGGAAAGAAGCCGTTGGTCGAATCTGGCGCTATCTTGCCAGGAGCAAGGCAGGGCTCACGCTCGTGGTCTTCTTAGTTTTTGCCAGCTCCACCTTTATGCTGCTTGGTCCGCTCTTAATCGGAATCATCATTGATGACTATATCTTGGCGGGGGCCATTGATGGGCTTGCGATGATGCTTTTGTTCTTACTACTCTCCTACTTGGGGCTGTCTCTTGCCACCTTTTTTCAGAATTTCTGGATGGTGAGTATTGCTCAGCGTGCCGTTTATGCGATCAGAAGAGATTTGTTTGCTCATTTGCAGAAGTTGCCGGTACGTTTCTTCGATCAAAGACAACATGGCGACGTGATGAGCCGTGTCACCAACGATATTGAAAACATTTCAGGGACACTGAATTCTTCGATCGTGCAAATTCTTTCAAGTGTGATTACATTCGTCGGGATTCTTACGGTCATGCTTGTTTTATCACCCGTATTGACACTTTTGACTATTCTTGTAATCCCCATTATGTTCTATGGCCTGAAGTGGATCACGAAACGAACGCGCGTATTCTTCAAAGACCAGCAGCGTGCGCTTGGGATTTTGAATGGCTATTCAGAAGAAACGATTGCTGGACAGACGATGGTGAAGACCTTCTCCCGGGAAGGGCCCATCATCGAAGATTTTGAGGCGAAGAATGCCTCTCTCAAAACGGCGGGGTTTTGGGCCCAGACCTACTCTGGCTTCATCCCTAAATTGATGAATGTCTTGAACAATATGAGTTTTACTGTGATTGCAGGAGTCGGAGGGTTGCTTGCGGTGAATCAAGTGGCTGGGGTCACCGTTGGGATCATGGTCGTATTTGTGGAGTATTCACGTCAGTTTACACGCCCGCTCAGTGATCTTGCCAACCAGTTTAACATGCTTCTCTCCGCACTCGCCGGGGCTGAGCGGGTGTTTGACATTATGGACGAAGAGCCAGAACGTGACCGAGAAGGGGCACGATCAGTAGAATCGATAAAAGGGGATGTGACCCTTTCAAATGTCAGCTTCTCTTATGAGGACGAACCAACGCTTCAGGACATCAGTTTTCAGGCGAAAGCTGGGGAGACGGTCGCTTTTGTTGGGCCTACCGGGGCTGGGAAGACGACGATTATCAATTTGCTTGCGGGGTTTTATGAGCCAAGTGCTGGAACGATTGAAATGGACGGAAAAGATATGAGGCAGTTGCGGCGAGAGGATTTACGAAAGCAGATGGGGGTGGTTCTGCAAGATTCGTTTCTTTTTCAAGGCTCTATTCGTGAAAACATTCGCTACGGGCGTCTCGCTGCGAGTGATGGGGAAGTTGAGGAAGCCGCGAAACTCGCCAACGCTCACGGGTTTATCACTCATTTGAAGAACGGCTACGAGACGCGTCTCGGCCAGGACGGAAGTGGCATAAGTCAGGGACAAAGGCAGCTGCTCTCCATTGCTCGGGCGCTTCTCGCGAGTCCATCGATTTTGATTTTGGACGAGGCGACTTCCAGTATCGATACCGTGACAGAAATGAAGATCCAAGAGGCGCTTGGCCGGTTAATGGAAGGGCGCACAAGCTTTGTCATCGCCCACCGCTTGAACACCATTGAAGCCGCTGATCAAATTCTCGTCCTGCAAGACGGACGGCTAACGGAGCAAGGAAATCACCAGCAACTCATGCAGCGAGGCGGCTTTTACTATGAATTGCAGCAAACAAACCAAATGGCGGGCGAGAAAGCAGATGAGGCTTAGGGGACGACGAGAGGAGTGGACAAAAGTGTAGTACAGCCTTCCGGTTTAGGTTCCAAGCGTCAAAGTGCTTTTTTTTCAGACAATGAAAGCTCATGAGGGAGTGGCTCATGAGCTTGCTTACATTAGAGGGAATTAATACAAAATGAGAAGGAGGAAATTTAGCACTATTTGTCGAAAACTTAGTACAGAGAGAAATTGTCTATGGAGGAGTCGAGTACTTTTATGATTATTGAAACACTCTTGTTAAACGTCTTGATCACGCTCGCTCCTGTACTCGTTTTTAGTCTGAGACCAGGGGCAGGAGGGAAGGTTCAACCTCCTCTTGTGATGTTTGGGTTTATGAGCATCACGGTTGTGCTTTGCATGCTCTTCCCATTTGAGCAGTTTGATTTGTACTGGGATTTGCGATATGTCCCCATTTTGCTTGCCTTTCTATATGGAAACAAAAGAGCTGGATGGGGAGTGGCCGGCGTGGCGGTCGTGGTGCGTCTTTTTTTAGGAGAAGAGTTTTGGTTCTACGGGGTAGCGACGATAATTATTACTGCACTCGTTCTCTCAGTCTTCTCTGACCGCTATCAAACGCTTACGTATAAGTGGCCGCGATTACGATTTGCGTTGTTACTTTCCATTTGTCCGATCCTCAGTAAATTTTTGGTGATGGTTCCTGTTGTGTTTTATGACACGGAGCGTCTCACGCTCTCCCTGTGGATGCATGGAACTTTTTATTCGATTTTTGTTTTAATTTCCGTTTGTTTAACAACTTTGTTGTACGAAACACTTATTGAGCGGGAACGTATACTTCAAGAAATCGTGCGTGCGGAAAAGTACAACACATTAGGTGAACTGGCCGCTTCTATTGCACACGAAGTCCGAAATCCATTAACGGTCGTCAAAGGGTTTCTCCAATTGATGAGTCAAAAGAACGAGACAAAATCCACTCAGTATTATCAATTAATTATGAGTGAGTTGAACCGGGCCGAAGTGATTATTAATGATTACTTAAACTTCGCTAAACCAAGGTTGGATGAAATGGCGACTGTGAACGTCAAAGAAAATGTTCAAGAAGTGGTCTCCCTCCTTGAACCCTATGCGCTAAAAGATGGCGTGATGTTATCGGGGTCTTACATAGAGAACGTAACGTTAACAACCGATCGTAACAAGCTTAAGCAAGCGTTGATTAATTTTGTGAAAAACGGAATCGAGGCCACCTCTTCTGGCGGCAGTGTTCACGTTTCAATGGAGCTTATGAACGAGCGCTGGATTGGCATTGAAATTGCAGACACAGGGATAGGGATGACAAAAGAACAAGTGCATCGGGTAGGCTCTGTTTATTTCACAACGAAAGAGACGGGGACAGGTCTTGGCACGATGGTGTCTATCCGCCTGATCGAAGCGATGGGCGGGACGGTCGCTTACAAGAGTGAAATCAATAAGGGAACAGCTGTACATATTCAACTGCCAGCTTCAACCAGCAGAGATGAAGCAGACATAAATTAAGGTGAAAGGGTTTACAGATTTGTTGTATTGATATATGATAATGGCAAGTTAATAAATAGGCTGATGAGTCAATGAGGGACAGCTTTTTACAGAACATGGAGCACATGGAGTCTGTAAAAAGCTGTCTTTTTTTGTCTAGCTCCGGCGGGTAAGCAACCCGCCTGCGCTTTTCGGTATTGTCTAGCTCCGGCGGGTAGGAGCGTCGAGATTTTTCGCCCCGATAACAAAATCCAAAGGCGGGATTTGGTTATCGGGTCTCCAAAGTTCTCGCTCCTGAGCAACCCGCCTGCGCTTTTCGGTATTGTCTAGCTCCGGCGGGTAGGAGCGTCGAGATTTTTCGCCCTGACAACGAAATCCAAGAACGGGATTTCTTTTGCCAGGTCTCCAAAATTCTCGCTCCTAGGCAACCCGCCTGCGCTTTTCGGTATTAGTATAGTTTTCTGGAGGGGTAAGCATGTGGATGGAAATGTTGGCAGAACTCGTTGGAACGATGATTCTGATTATCTTTGGGGCAGGGGTTGTCGCTGGGAATGTATTAAAAAAGACCAAGTCAGAGAATATGGGCTGGGTGGGGATCTCGTTTGGCTGGGGATTTGGAGTCGCTCTTGGGGTGTATGTATCTGGAACCGTTAGTGAAGGTCACTTGAATCCAGCCGTAACTCTTGGTTTCGCTGCGATCGGAGAATTTCCATGGACAAAGGTACTTCCCTATATTATTGGACAAATCGCGGGCGCCTTCCTCGGCGCAGTGACCGTCTATCTTCACTACCTGCCTCATTGGAAAGCGACAGAGGATCCAGGGGCAAAGCTTAACACATTTGCCACTGATCCGGCCATTCGGCATTATCCATCGAACGTTATCAGTGAAGCGATCGGAACAGCGATTTTGTTGTTTGGTCTTCTTGCGATTGGGGCAAATACCTTCACCGAAGGCCTGAACCCGATGATTGTTGGTGTGCTCATTATTGCGATTGGCTTGTCTCTTGGTGGGCCAACAGGATACGCGATTAACCCCGCTCGTGACTTGGGACCCCGTCTGGCCCACTTCTTGCTGCCAATTCACGGAAAAGGCACCTCGGACTGGAAGTATGCGTGGGTACCGATTGTTGGACCGATCGCTGGCGGTGTTGTAGGATCATTTTTATACGTCTGGTTACTTGGGTAAAGAATAAAGTAAGAGTATGTAGAGGAGGAAGAAACGGTGGAGAAAAATTACATTTTAGCGATTGATCAGGGGACGACAAGTACAAGGGTGATCTTATTCAATTCAAAAGCCGAAATGGTTCACAGCGTGCAAAGAGAGTTTACACAGCATTTCCCAAAGCCAGGCTGGGTGGAACATGATGCAAACGAGATCTGGGGTTCTGTTCTTGCGGTGATCGCTGGTCTTTTTACCGAAGTAGACATTAAGCCCGAGCAAGTGGCCGGGATTGGGATTACGAACCAACGGGAAACCACGGTGGTTTGGGATAAACATACCGGCAAACCAATTTATCACGCGCTTGTCTGGCAATCGCGCCAGACCGCGGAGATTTGCGACGATCTTAGAGACGCCGGGTACAATGATACCTTTCGTAAAAAGACAGGGCTCTTGCTTGACCCTTATTTCTCTGGAACAAAGGTGAAATGGATCCTT
Organism: Shouchella shacheensis; assembly: GCF_001484965.1. Classification (GTDB taxonomy): domain Bacteria; phylum Bacillota; class Bacilli; order Bacillales; family Bacillaceae_D; genus Shouchella; species Shouchella shacheensis. The sequence goes on from NZ_LLYY01000008.1 coordinate 148,016, forward strand.
GATAACGTAGACGGGGCGCGGGAAAAAGCTGAAAATGGCGATTTGCTGTTTGGAACGATCGACAGTTGGCTCATTTGGAAAATGAGTGGAGGCGCGGCACACGTAACCGATTATACAAACGCCGGACGAACGTTGATGTTCAATATCCATGACCTCGAGTGGGATCAGGAGCTGCTTGACATTCTCGATGTACCAAAGCAAATGCTTCCAGAAGTGAAATCGTCGTCGGAAGTTTATGCGGAAACCGTGGAGTATCATTTCTTTGGCGCGAAGATCCCGATTGCCGGAGTCGCTGGCGACCAGCACGCCGCTCTATTTGGGCAGGCCTGTTTTGAAGAGGGAATGGTAAAAAATACGTATGGCACAGGTTGCTTTATTTTAATGAATACCGGGGAAAAAGCGGTTTCCTCCGACAATGGGTTGCTCACGACGATTGCCTGGGGGATGGATGGCAAAGTCGAGTATGCACTGGAAGGAAGCATCTTTGTGGCGGGTTCAGCCATTCAGTGGCTCCGAGACGGGATTAAGATGATTGAGCACGCCAAGGATAGCGAGGATTTTGCGACTCGTATCACTTCTTCGGACGGTGTCTATCTCGTGCCAGCCTTTGTGGGATTGGGCACTCCGTACTGGGACAGTTCTGCCCGCGGGGCGATGTTTGGGCTTACTCGAGGAACGGAGCGAGAGCAGATTGTCCGTGCGACGGTGGAGTCTCTCGCCTATCAAACCAAAGATGTGATGGATGCAATGGAAGCGGATGCTGGGATTGAGTCGAAGAGGCTGCGTGCAGACGGCGGGGCGGTCGCCAATGACTTTCTGATGCAGTTCCAGAGCGACTTGCTTGATGCACCGGTTGAAGTGCCAGCTGTGATTGAGACGACAGCACTTGGTGCCGCGTACTTGGCGGGGCTTGCCGTCGGTGTCTGGGAAAGCAAAGAAGAGATTGCGGAAAAATGGAATCTGGACCGCTCTTTTGAGCCGAAAATGGAAGAGGGAGAGCGCGACGAGTTATACCACGGCTGGAAAAAAGCCGTCGAGGCGACACAGGTGTTTAAGCCAAAGCGTTCATAAGAAGAGGAAGAAGCCAGGGAGTGTTCTCGCTGGCTTCTTCCTTGTGTTCGAAAAGAAGCAAGAGGGGCGATTACACCCCATTAAGTTTTTCTTCCATCTTTTTAACTAAGAAGGAAAGATGATGGTAGTAGGATGGGAGCTGCTTGAAAATGGTTAAGGCTAGCTCCTCATTATACGTATGAACAGTGAGGTCCGGTCGTTGATCATTGTGAGGCAGGAGATGGTATGCTCTTCACTAAGGTAGCCGATTTCTCTAAAGGTACGAAACACTCCTTTTGGAGAGCCCACATCTAAGCCTTCCACATCGTAGAGAAATTGTTTTCCGGCTTTCCAACAGGCTTCAAAACTAACTTCAAACCTTTGTAGGCTAGCATCTCTCTCGATAGCCGAAGGACTTTGAATTTCAAGGACTTCTTCAAATGCGCTGAGTGCTTTTTGAGCGGTTTGTAAGCGTTGCTTTACCCTTTCCAAAGGATGCCCTCCTTTTTCACTTGTGCCAGAAATTCAGAACTAGTCGAGGTAAGGTCAACAAGCTCTACGTGGTATGGAATCAGCGACTCTTCTACCGCATCTCGAAGAGCGACCCACGTTTTTTCTGGAATCTTTGGATCAGATAGTATTCCAATATCAATGTCGGAAGTTCGCTTCTCTTCTTTACGGGCCCAGGAGCCAAACAAATACACTTCAGCGTTCACATTACGAAGCGTTTGTTGAATGATTGATTTAAGCAAGGCTAGTGTTGCTTCACGGTTGTTCGAAAGGGTACTCACCTAGTGCTCCCCCGTTTCTTTTTCCTTAGTATACCACGCCATCAGAAACGCAGAGCTAGTCCAAGTACCGATCCACAGAAACGACTTCTCCGTCTGGAAACGTGGAGGCGCACAAGCACTTCACGAGCGCTGATGCCACCACAGAAGGCGGGCGAAGCATGTCCCGTTCTTTAAACGAGACAAACCGCTCAATATCGGCGAATTGTTCCTGGCTTGAGGAGCGGATCAACGCTTGCATGTCCGTGTCCATAATGCTTGGGTCAAACGCACAGGCTTGGGCACCGTTTGGGACGGAAGCTTGTTCAGCACTCACGGACTTGGTGAACATGTTTAATCCTGCTTTCGTGCTGGAATAGTTGCTCCAGCCTGACACGGGGGTTTGTGCGGCACCTGAGGTAACGTGAACCATTCGTTTATCGGTCTGAGTGCCCTCCAGCTGTTGAAGAAAGGCATTGGCCAGTACGATGGGCGCGGTTAAGTTTAAGGTGACGTTGGTTTCAATGTCTTTTCCGTTTAAAGTGGAAACCGGACCAATAGGTGTAACGAGACCTGCGTTCTGTACCAAATAGCAACACTCAAGCTCAGAAGTTGGAATGGATTGAAGAATTGTCTTCAGGGTCTTTTCCGCAAGGCTAAGATCCGTTAAATCCACTTGGTGGAAGTAAACATTTTCGAGATTGGCTAGGTCTTCAGAAATCGACCTGGCGAGACCGTGGACGATGAAGCCTTGTTGATGCAAGGTTTCAACGACACTTGCTCCTAGCCCTCTGGACGCACCGGTAACGATGGCAAGTTTCATACAAATCTCTCCATTCCTTTTTCTCCATTCTAGCGATGGTTTGAAAGAAGTGTCAATGTGGAACAGTATAAGAGGAATGCGAGCGTTCCTCTTTACGTTTGTTAGAATCCGACGTATACTAACGGTAAGTTGATACACATGATCTGAGTCTATGAGGGGATCACAGCATTCAAAAAGACGTGGCGTACGTCTTGTTTGAGTTGCCGTGGTCCCTTTTTTTCATGCAATGATAGGAATCACTAGGGGGAAAACAAGATGAGCTTCTCAGTCCAAGCAAGAGAAAAGTCCATTCGAAACATGGTGGATCAAGAATTAGATGTACTAATCATCGGCGGCGGTATTACCGGCGTGGGAATCGCTTTAGACGCGCAAACACGGGGCATCCAAGCAGGCCTGATTGAAATGCAGGATTACGCAGCAGGTACATCCAGCCGTTCGACAAAGCTAATACACGGGGGATTGCGGTACTTAAAACAGTTTGAAATCAAACTTGTGGCCGAGGTGGGCAAGGAGCGCGCGATTGTCTTTGAAAATGCCCCCCACGTGACAACTCCCCTTCGCATGATGCTTCCATTTTACAAAGGCGGCACCTTTGGCTCGCTTACGACCTCCATCGGTCTCTCTGTTTATGACCGTCTAGCAGGTGTAAAAAAAGCAGAGCGCCGCACGATGATGAGGTCGAAGGAAGCGATGAAGAAGGAACCGATTCTTGCAGAAAAAAATCTTCGCGGCGCAGGGATGTACGTTGAGTACCGTACAGATGATGCTCGCTTGACGCTTGAGGTGGCCAAAACGGCAGCAGAGAAAGGGGCATGGCTCGCCAACTACGTGAAAGCGGAGTCCTTTATTTACGAAGACAATAAAGTGGTTGGTGTTGTAGCCCGTAATCTCGTCACCGACGAAGCCGTTAAAATTAGAGCGAAGAAAGTGGTCAATGCGACCGGTCCTTGGGTGGACGGCTTGCGTGAGCAAGATCGCTCCAAAGAAGGAAAAACGATTCATCTAACCAAGGGAGTCCACCTCGTTCTCTCCAAAAAACGTCTTCCCCTTAACCAGGCGGTCTATTTTGATACACCATTTGATGATGGGCGAATGATGTTTGCCGTCCCGCGCGGGGAAAAAGTCTATGTGGGCACAACCGATACGAATTATACAGGTGATCAGCGCGAACCAGGCGTCACTTCTGAGGATGTTGGCTATATTCTAACCGCGACGAACGAAATGTTCCCTGGTTTTCACATTCACGCAGATGATGTGGAATCAAGCTGGTCGGGCTTAAGACCCCTCATCCACGAAGAAGGCAAAGACCCATCGGATATTTCACGGAAGGATGAAATTTTTCACTCTGATAGTGGTTTGATGACGATTGCCGGAGGAAAACTCACAGGCTACCGGAAAATGGCCGACAGCGTTGTCTCCCTCGTTGCGATAGAATTGCAGGAGGAAACAGGAAAAGACTACAAAGGCTGCCAGACAAAAGAGCTCGTTCTTTCCGGTGGAGATGTTGGTGGCTCCAAGGCGTTAGAGTCGTTTAACGCGGCGCATATTCAGGCAGGAACCATTCTTGGGCTCGATGAAAAAACGTCACAGGAGCTTGTGGAACGCTATGGTTCAAACGTGACACAGGTGTTTGCCTATCTTGAGGATGAGCAGGCGAAAACATACGGACTCTCAAAAGACGTTTGGGCCTGCTTACGCTATGCGCTGACACACGAGATGGCGCTGACTCCTGTGGACTTCTTCCTCCGCCGCACCGCTTATCTATTGTTCGATATTGATAAAGCAACGACGTATAAGCAGGAAGTCGTAGAAGCCATGGCCAAAGAGCTGAAGTGGTCTGAGGAAACGAAAGCCGCGCACGTCGCTGAGCTAAATGATCAGTGGCAGGGACATACGCTCCAGCAACCGCGACGATAGGAGCAGGCATGTTTAACGAACAAAAAATACTTCCAGCCGTGAAAGCCATGAAAGACTTTGAACTCGTACTTAAAAGGGAGGAGGACTTCTTTGTTGTCCTCGATGTGCATATTTCAAAGTTAGCCACGATGAAGAAGCAGGCGCGTGAGGCAAAGAAGCAGATGATTCTGCACGCAGACCTCGTGCAAGGACTGAAGACCGATAAGTACGCAGCGGAATTTCTGTGCCAGACGATCAAGCCTGCAGGAATTATATCTACGCGGGCCGATATGCTGCGGACGGCTAAGAAAAATCAAATGTTAGCGATACAGCGCTTGTTCTTACTGGATACACTCGCTCTGCACACGAGCTACCAGCTTGTAAAAGTAGTCGAGCCGGACGTGATTGAACTGCTTCCAGGCATTATTCCTTCGTATATTGAGAAAGTCAATGAAGACACAGGAATTGATGTGATTGCTGGAGGATTAATCACAACAGGCGAAGACGTTCGTCAAGCTCTCTCTGCGGGAGCTAAGGCCGTAACGACATCGCGTCATGATTTGTGGGAGACAGGCAAGCGTTGAGCTTGCCTGTCTTTACATATATAAAAGGAAAATTATTCATTTTAAAATCAGGCTATTTCCTGTACAGTATGAAACAAGCGCAAATTTTAGTTTGAAGAGAATGAAAAATGGTACGAAGTACACACCAACGAGAGAGGAAGAGTTTATGGAAACTGTAACAGAACTTGTAGGCAGTATAAATGATTTTCTGTCCACGTATATCTTAATTGCGCTATTAATTGGCGTCGGTCTATTTTTTTCCATTCGAACGAGATTTGTACAACTAACGATGTTTTCGGAAATGTTGCGAGTGATTTTTGAGAAGAAGAAAAAGAAGGGGGAGATATCGGCGTTTCAGGCCTTCTCCATCAGTACGGCGAATCGCGTAGGTTCTGCCAACATTGCTGGGGTGGCCCTCGCCATTGCAAGTGGCGGTCCTGGCGCCGTTTTTTGGATGTGGGTAGTGGCCGCCATCGGTATGGCAACAGGGTTCATCGAAAGCATGCTTGCTCAGGTGTATAAAGTCCGAGAAGGCGACCAGTTTCGGGGTGGACCGGCGTATTACATAGAAAAAGCGCTTGGGATGCGCTGGCTCGGGGTTTTGTTTGCCGTGCTCATTGCAGTGACGTTTGGAATTATTTTTGCTTCGCTACAAGCCAACACACTCTCCAATGCGATGGATGAGGCGTTTGGCATTGATGTGCTCGTGGTTGGGGTGGCCGTTGCTCTACTCACTGCGGTGATTATCTTCGGCGGAGTGCAGCGTATTTCAAGAATGACGTCGATCATCGTACCGATTATGACCGTCTTTTACCTCATCGTCGTCTTTTATGTCCTGCTGACCAATCTATCGGCGCTTCCTTCCATGTTCATGCTCATCGTTTCCGAGGCTTTTGGCTTACGGGAAGCTGGAACGGGAATCATTATGGGAGCGATTTTAGAAGGAACAAGACGGGGATTGTTCTCAAACGAGGCAGGGATGGGGAGTATCCCAAACGCAGCTGCGGCCGCACATGTCAGTCATCCTGTGAAACAGGGACTCGTTCAATCGCTCGGTGTTTTCTTTGACACCATAGTCATTTGTTCGGCAACCGCTTTCGTTATTCTTTTATCCGATGTCTATCAAACGGGCGGTGCAAATGGCGTAGCATTAACACAGGCCTCCTTAAGCGATCATCTTGGAGGCTGGGCCGTTGCTTTTGTGGCGATTGCGATCTTCTTCTTTGCCTTTAGCTCCGTGTTAGGAGCGTATTATATTGGCGAAACCAATCTGCAATTCATTAAACGCAGTACAAGGATGTTGCAGCTTTACCGGCTTGCCGTGGTTTGCATGGTCGTGGTTGGTTCGGTGATCAGCATTGAGCTCGCTTGGAATTTGGCGGATGTCTTTATGGTCATCACCGCCGCTGTTAACTTAGTCGCGATTGCGCTGATGAGCAAGATCGCTTTGTCCGTATTACAGGATTACAAAAAACAGAAGAAGTCTGGCATAAAAGAGCCGGTCTTTTATGCGAAAAACGTGCGAGGGTTAAGAGGGGCAGAGTGTTGGGAGGATGCGTCAGGAGAAAAGAGAGAACAGGCGTAAGAAGGAACGACTGGGGCGCGTTGGTGGTGTACTGTGTCCCTTCGTATACTGTCTAAGGAGTGGACTCCAAGCTGAAATGGAATGGAGGGAGGGTAGGAATGAAACATACCCGTTGGCTAGCGCTAGGTATTATTGCAACAGCCGTTCTTTTCACACTGACTCTATGGTTTAGTGCATCGGTGATTTCCCCGCAGTTAAGGGAGCAGTGGTCGCTAACAACCGCAACGGAGACATGGTTGTCGGCAGCAGTTCCGGGTGGGTTTGTCATTGGCGCATTCGTAAGCGCCTATTTTGGGTTTGCGGATCGTTTTAATACGAGAAAACTCTTCGCTTATGCAGCGTTTCTAGGCGGCCTGCTCAACCTCTTACTCCTATGGGTGGATCATGCTGGAGTAGGGATTGCGATTCGGGTGGCCACAGGCATGACGTTAGCAGGCGTGTATCCTCCAGCTGTGAAGTTGATTTCTCAGTGGTTTCCAAAGCAACGAGGATTGGCCGTGGGCATACTGATCGCCTCCTTGACGATCGGCACGGCGATGCCTCATGTCATTGCGATTTTCTTCGTATCGTTAGACACTCGGTTGGTTCTAGTGGCCACCTCTATACTGGCAATAGTGGCAGCAATGGGCGTCAACTATCTTCTGAAAGACGCCCCGGGCGCAGGGGGAAACGCACCATTCTCATTAAGTCAATTAAAGCAGGTGTTTCACAACAAACCTGTCATGCTAGCCAATTATGGGTATTTTGGTCACATGTGGGAACTTTATGCGATGTGGACATGGTTGCCTGCGTTTCTCACAGCTAGTTTCATGTTCCAGTATCCAGATCTACACCCGGAAATAGTCTCTCTCATTGCCTTTCTCTCCATTGGTCTAGCCGGCGGGGGAGGGTGCATTTTAGGAGGGTTCGTGGCCGATCGCATTGGCATCTCCCGACTAACCATTGCCGCGATGGCCGTGAGCGCTTTTTGTGCTCTGACCATCGGCTTTACCTTTGGTCAATCCATGTGGGTGACGGTCATCCTTTCCTTATTATGGGGAATATCCATCATAGCGGACTCTGCGCAATTTTCAGTGGCCGTTTCTAAGTTTGGCGAAAAACCGTATGTAGGGACGGCTTTAACGTTTCAAATGTGCGTAGGCTTCCTTGTGGCAACGCTGTCTATTAATTTTTTGCCAGTCTTCCAGTCTTTTTTAGGGTGGGAGTGGGTGTTTGCAGTTCTAGCTATTGGTCCTATTTTGGGGATTCTTTCTATGTTGAGGTTTCAGTTGTATGAGAGAGGGTGAGAGCTAAACTTAGGCAGCACCACTGAGGCAAATTTGATTAGAGGGTGATGTGACCGGATAGGGGAACACACGAAAACACACAGTAACAGTTATCTTTCATTTAATCGAATCAAAATGCATCTGTAAGAGTTTTGAATAGAGCCCTTCTCTCCACCCATAATTTCCCACCCATAATTCCCGGCCTTGTCTCATATTGTGTTATGAGGAGGAAGAGGGTGAGTGGGTGAATAATTTTTTTCGAGGAGTTTTGGTTCTCTCTGCCGCAGCGTTTGTCGGAGAGTGCCTGGAGTTTTTTATTAACGTCGTGTTGGCAAGAGAGCTCGGTGACGAGGCCTTTGGGATGTATATGGCAATCTTGCCTACTCTCCTTTTCGTCGTTGTTCTGGCAAGCTTGGAGCTCCCTGTTTCCATCTCAAAGCTGGTTGCGGAGAAGGAGCCTACGTACCACTGGAGCATTTTGGTCCATGCCCTCCAGCTGGCGACCCTTTGTGCTTTAACCGTGATGCTTGCGGCGATTTGGGTGTTGCCGCTTCTGCCTGTATTTGAAAAGTATCATTCAGGCATCCAGTGGCTGATGATATTGCTTGTGCCCGTGATCACATTTTCTTCGGTTGTACGTGGCTATTTAATTGGGGCCAAGAAAACAACAAAGATTGCCATAGCCAATATCTTAAAGCGCGCGTTACAACTAAGCGGCTTGCTTCTTGTCTTCCAGTTGTTTTCCTTAGAAAGTGACGTCGCGATTTTCATGGCTCTTCTTGCTTTAAAGTTAAGTGAGCTTCTTGTTCTTGTGTATTTGCTTGTTGTCTTTATTTCCAATATGCGGAGAGTTAAAACGGTGAAGCAAACCCCGATGAGTGGGAACGAGGTACGTAAGAAGCTGCTTGCTGTCTCGGTACCAACCACCGGATTACGTATTTTTCACTCGGCTACGTTTGCGATTAAACCGTTTCTCATTACGCAGGCGCTGGGTCACGCCGGTATGGTTGAAAGTGTGGCGTTGGTGCAGTATGGGAAACTAGCAGGGGTTGCTTTCACCATTGGCTTTTTTCCTGCTTTTATTGCGCATGCGCTGCTCGTGGTCCTCATTCCAATTGTTTCAGAGAGCTATGAGAAGCGGGACTTTGCGACTCTCCATTACTATTTAAAGCTCTCAATTTTAGTCACGGTTGTTTATGGGGCACCTGTTGTGCTAGGGTTTTACTTTTTTGCTGATCCCATTACGACGCTGTTTTTTGAGGATTCTCCAGCGTCGGGGTACTTGCAAATTCTTATCCCTTATTTCCTGTTCCACTATTTCGCCACGCCGCTCCAGGCTTATTTGATTGGCATTGGGTTGGTGAAGGACGCGTTCTTGCATTCGCTTTATGCGACGACGGTTTCTTTTCTGCTCATGATTTCGTTAGGATCGATGCCTAGTTTACAAATGGACGGAATTATTCTCGGGATGAATATGGGGGCGGTGCTTCTAACGCTGCTTCATTATGTAACGATCTGTCGGAAGCTAGGACTGAACGTGCTGCTTGGAACGAAAACGAGGTGGAATTTGTAGAGTACGACTGTACGGGTGAACAATAACCCGGCCCATGAAGAGAAAAATTCATGGGCCGGGTTTCATATGCTTGCCGAGCTCACCAGGCTGCGACTTCTCCATCCGTTCTCGACTCAGTCCCACCAGCCAATACCCCGGTGGCTGAATCACGCCAAATGATCTGGCCACGGCCAAATCCACCTTCTTCAAGAGCAATCTGAATATCGTGACCTTTCCGTGCGAGCCCTTTTGCGAGGGCATTGGAAAAGTCGGCTTCCACTGACACCGATTTTCCTTCATTCCAACACCAGCGCGGCGCATCAAGCGCAGCTTGTGGATTGAGTCCAAAGTCAATGGTGTTCATGACCACCTGCACATGCCCTTGAGGCTGCATATAACCGCCCATGACTCCGAACGGACCCACTGCTTCGCTTCCCTTTGTCAGAAAGCCAGGGATGATCGTATGATACGTACGCTTGCCGGGTTCTAGGCAATTGGCGTGCGTTTCATCCATGGAGAACGAAGAGCCGCGATTCTGCATCGAGATTCCAGTTCCCGGAATGACGATACCAGAGCCGAAGCCCGAAAAATTAGATTGAATAAAAGACACCATATTCCCATCTCCGTCAGCGCTTGCAAGGTAAACGGTCCCCCCAGACGGTGGGTTGCCTGGTTCTGGTGTGATCGCTTCTTCACCAATGAGTGACCGTCTCTCTTCTGCATATGCTTCTGACAGCATCGCCTCTACGGAGACAGACATCTCTTTATGTTCGGTAATGTACTTTTTCCCGTCAGCAAACGCTAGCTTGATTGCTTCAATTTGCTTGTGGTAGGTATCGATCGTTTCTTTTTCGTGAAAGTCAAAGCTCTTTAAGATATTGAGTGCCTCTAAGGCGACGAGTCCTTGACCGCTAGGTGGTATCTCCCAGACATCGTAACCGCGGTAGTTAATGTGAATTGGATCGACCCACTCAGGCTGAAACGCGGCAAGGTCTGCTTTTCTAAGAAATCCCCCATGTGCCTGGAAAAACTGACCAATATTCTCAGCGAGTTCTCCACGGTAAAAGGACTCTGCGTTTGATTCAGCAATGGCACGGAGCGATTTCGCATGTCCGGGTGAACGAAAAAGTTCTCCCGTTTGCGGTACGCGCCCGTTTGGGGTGAACGTTTCAAACCAAGAGGAAAATTCTTCTTCCTTCCACGACTGACTATAGAGGCTGTAAGCTCTAGCCCATGCCTTTGCGAGTGTAGGAGAGACGGGAAAGCCTTCCTCCGCGTAGGCGATGGCTGGCGTCAATACAGCGGTTAAAGGGAGCTTACCAAAGCGTTTGGAAAGCGCAGCCCACGCACCCGGGGCCCCTGGAACGGTAACAGGAATCATGCCATGCTTCGGCAAAGCGTCGTGGAAACCTGCTTCTTTTACGGCTTCCCGCGTAAGCAAATTCGGTGCTTGTCCGCTAGCGTCAAGGCCGTGTAGCTTCCCATCGACCCAAACGAGCGCAAATGCATCGGAGCCGATGCCATTAGAAGTAGGCTCCACGACCGTGAGGCAAGCGGCTGTAGCAATCGCTGCGTCAATGGCATTCCCCCCTTGCTTTAGGATCTCAAGTCCACTTTGCGCAGCGAGTGGTTGTGATGTTGCAACCATCCCCTTCCTCCCGTAGATTACATTCCGGCTTGCGGTATGTGGATAGTGATGGGCATCAAATGTAACACTCATATGTACCAAACCTCCTGGAACGATTAAACTTACTCATTATCATAGCTCTGTTTGGCAAGTTCGTAAAGCCAAAAAAGTGAGAAGGTTTTTGCGTTACAAAGAATCGGTCTTTGCTGAATACTTGATAGGGGAAAAACAAAAAGGCCCCTGACCTTTTAGAGTCAGAGGGGATTGATTGAAGCTTTCTCTTGTATAGATTTCCTATCCGCCTCTACTGTTCATAGGTCAGCCCAACTTTACGTCGGTCTCTCAAGTTGATCCCACGGCACAACATTCTCTAAAACAATGGCCAGCACTAATCCAACAAGCAACCCGCTTGATAATAGCGGCTGCCAGAGGCTAGGCAAGGTTGAAAAGGCAGACGCAGGCATGGTCATAATAATGATGCCAATGAACACAGGAAGTGCGGTCCGGTAAATGGTTGCGTTCGTGTAATGAACGTTTTTAAAGAAACTCAACGCCGATAAGAGCAGCTGAAGATAGGCGACAAAGAGAACCGCGCTTCCCACGCTAAGCGGAATTGTTGAGAAAATACGTGCGAAAAAAGGGACAGCGCCAATAAGAAAAAACAGAAAACCAGCAAGAATGAACGGCAGCTGCCTCAAGATGCGTGTCTGGCTTAAAAACCCAATCGATGAGACATAGGGAGCGTTTGGCACGAGACCGAGCAAACCGGACAGGCATGCGAAAGCGCCGGTAATGGTGAACGAGCGTCGGTATTCGCTCTTCGATGTGACGGTATCATACATACCCTCGGTTCCTTTGAGGGCGCCGTAGGTGTTGGCAAGATTGAGTAGTCCGGTTACTACAGCCGTTAAAATAATGCCCGCATGAAATTCAGGGGCACCGAGAATGAATAGCTCCCACTTGAAGCCGGAAATCCCTTCGACGGTTGAAGTTGCGCCATTGAAAAGAACCGTATAGGCGAGCCAGCCAACGAGGATACCCGTCAAAAGTCCGTACGGGCGGTATTTTGGTGGCGCTTTGACACTAATCCAAATGACGAGTCCTACAAGTCCAATAGACAGAAGGGATACCGACCCGTTAATCGTGGCATTCGCTTGATCCGCGCCAAAGGGAATGCCGAGCATGCCTTGCATAAATAGACCGAGAATTTGGCATCCAAAGAGTAGCATGAAGACACCCATCACATTTGGTTTGAATAGCCGCCCGATTACAGGGCCGGCGCCGGTTAAGCCAATAAGAACCGAAATGAGCCCAGACAGGATGATGCCAACGGCAAGACTTCCGCCAACGGTTGTGAGCGAGATCCCCTGTGCGGGAGCAATCGCGGCTAGTGAGAGGATCACACCCCACCAAAGACCGGACTGCCCTTCCATTAGTGCACGCTTATGACCAAAGGCGGCTTGGATGATGCAGGCAATTCCTGTGACGATAAACGAGTACTGCATGAGTGTGACAATGTCAGCTTGTGGAAGGGTGAAAGCTGCACCGATCGTAATGGGAATAACAACGGTATTGGTAAACATAAAGAAGAGCCATTGAAGGCCGGAGACCCAAGACTTCAGCTGTGCCAATTCTTTCATGAGGATACCTCCATAAAAAAGCAAGGGAACGCCATCATCCCTTGCTTTTATCTTAGAGTGCGTGTTCGAAAAGGAGGACAAAAAGAGCACAGAAGCGAGCCAACGAAGAGATTCGACAGCTACTTTTCCCGGATTTTTTGAACATCCTCTTATAAAGAAACTGGTTCTGGCAGTTGATCGTAGTAGTGCAGGGCCGCTTGAACGGCCTCGCCTTGATTGACCGGGACACCGAGATAGGTGAACGTCGATTCTAGGGCCCCAAGCGTTTGTAAAATGTTGTTTTTGCGGCAGCTGAAGCCCATGGTGCCAATACGAACCACTTTCCCTTTTAGTGGGCCAAAGGAGCCGGCAATTTCAATCCCGAATTGTTCAAGAAGCGTTGAACGAATGGCTGTTTCTTCGATGCCCTCAGGAACATTGATGACCGTTACGCACGGAAGGCGGTTTTCGTTGTTTCCATAGAGAGAAATACCCATCGCTTCGAGTCCTATGTTCAAGGCCTCGCTATGAATGCGATGCCGCTCGTAACGATTTTCAATTCCTTCCTGCTTAATGAAGCGCAAGCTTTCACGCACGGCATAGAGCATTGAGGTTGCCTCTGTATGGTGATTGAGGCGATCGGGCGTCCAGTAATCCTGGATCTGGCTTAAGTCAAAGTAGTTGCTGTGGATGCGCCGTGGATTTGTGCCGCTCTCGCTTAGCCCTTGTTCAATCGACTTTCGCTCAAGCAAAACGTGTTCAATCCGTTCGTTGTAAGTAATGAGCGCCATTCCCGATGGGGCGGAGACGCATTTTTGTGTTCCAGTAATCGCCGCGTCTATGTTCCATTCATCGGTTTTGAAAGGAATGCCTCCTACCGTGGCAACGGCGTCCACGACAAAAAGAATGTCGTTATCGCGGCAGAACTGCCCAATCTCCTTAAGTGGCTGCATACGCCCTGTGGAGGTTTCTCCGTGGACGAGGGCAACGATTTTAGGGTTCACGTCTTGAATTTTCTTCTTGAGTTCTTCGGGGTCAAAAACAGTGCCCCACTCGACGGAAGCATTGTGAACGTCGGCCCCGCAACGTGCAGCGATTTCTGTAAGTAAATGACCGAATCGCCCAAAAATCGGAATAAAAACGTTATCTCCTGGCTCGATGATGCTGCAAAGGACAGCTTCTATGCCTGCTCTAGACGTCCCGTCAATCGTGTAAGACCAGTGGTTCTCCGTTTGGAACAAATCGCGAATCAAGCCCATGGTTTCGTTCATAATGTCAAGGAACTCAGGGTCAAACTGCCCAATCACGGGAGTGGACATCGCTCGCAGGACACGGGGGTCAACTTCAACAGGACCTGGAGTCATAATGGTTCTCGTAGACGGATGTAGTTCTTTTGTGTTCATAGATGGACCTCCTTGCCTGACTGCAAACGTTGTGTATTTTTTCAATCATAGCGAATTGGCAGGAAAAAGTCATTGTGTAACCTATCTAAAATCAGAAAAATACATTGTTTGGTTTAGACATTATTGCTATGATGAACCATAATAAATGGACTGCTGAAATGAGGGGAGGCAATTGTGAAAACAGTCAATGACCTATTTATGCTTGATCAGTTGAAAGAGGCGACCGTTCTTGCCGGCCATCGAGGGCTGAGCCGGGGAGTCCAGACGGTTAATATATCCGATACACCAGACGCCATTAATTTTTTGAATGTCCATGAGCTCCTTTTAACTTCTGGGTATGCGTTTAAGGATAGGCCTGGAGCGCTTTGTCGGTTGGTAGAGCAAATGAGTGAGCGCAATTGCTCGGGCATCATCATTAAACTTCAGCGCTACCTTCTCACGTTGCCAGAAGAAGTACAGCTTCTAGCGGATTCGCTCGCCTTTCCAATAATCGATGTGCCCATGGAGGAGACGCTTGGGGAACTTTCGCAAAACATTCTGAACCTGCTTAATGACGCGAAAGCAGAACAGCTTTATTACGCCATGCATCTTCATCGAAAGTTTTCAAGCATGATGATTAAAGGCTACAGTTTGCAGTCGCTCGTCGAACAAATTGGTTATTTTATCGAGCGACCGACGCTGCTCTTGGATCACCGCGGGCAACCACTTATAGCGAGCCAGTCTCATTCTCTTTCCCGTCGATGGGATGAGAGCATTAAACAACGGATTACGCAGGTGGTTAGGCAGAACCCCGATAAGGCGCAAAAGGGAGAGACGTTCATGACCGGAGTTGAAGGAATAGAAAGCGTGACCACTTTTCCGGTGCCAACGAAGCGGCAGCAACCGAACATGCTTGTCATTGCCAATGCCGTTACGCTTGATTATCCACTCTCTGAGACTGCGGTTGAGCAAGCGGCCAATGTGCTTTCCTTCACGCTTTTGAAGGAACAGGCGATTGAAGAAAACGTTGAGATCTTGAAAAATAATTTTTTTAGCGACTTAATTGAGGGCCGAATTGAATCGGGCTCAGAAATGCGTAGCCGCTGCGCTCATTATGGCCTTACGGAGAATGTTTTTAGCATAATGGCAGTCTGTGACTCACAGAAATCTGGGCAACGTGATTGGAATGACAAAGCGGTTGCTGAGACCCACCGGTTCATTCTAGAACATCTGGAAGACGCGATGCTGGAACATTCCTTCGAGGGAGTGCTGTTTACAAAGGAAACCTATGTCGCCATGGTTCTGCAATTTGACCAATACGACGATTCAGTGCTTGAAGAAGTGAAGAACTTTCTGCATGCCTTGCAGAAGCAATTTGCGGCGACAGGGGCAGAACTTTCTTTCGGGGTGAGTAATTATATCCAGCAGCTGCAAAATCTGGCCGCTTCCTACAATGAAGCTCTCGAGGCGTTGCAAACCGGTCGCAGCTATCACTCTACACCTTTCGTGCAAGTGTACAAGGTTCGTGAGATGAAGGAACTCTTGCAAATGGTGCCGCAGAAGAATTTGCAGGAATTTTACCGAAATACTTTGCAGTCGCTCGCACATCCAGAGTCAAAGGAAATGAAAGAGTTAACCAAGACGTTGCATGTGTACTTAGATGCCCAGTGCGAGATCTCAGAAACGGCAAGAAAGCTGTATGTTCATCGCAACACGGTGAAATACCGGATTGAGAAAATCGAAACGCTGCTTGGGTGTGTACTACGTGATCCGCTGGATTCGCTACGCCTGAGGACGGCGCTCCTTGTTGGTTCTTTGATAAGGGAAAAATCATAAATGAAAAAAAGCAGAAGACGGAAGGAAGTCTTCTGCTTTTTTTCTCTTTTCCTATGACTAGTGCTGAAACTCTCCTCTCGCATTGCTGGTAATCCCCTCTGCCCATGTATACACGGTCTCGCCTCGTAGCACAGTACGAGTGACGCGACAGTCAATCGTCCGCCCAACATAAGGACTATGAGGGTTTTTATAATAAAGGTCTTCGGTGCTTAGCTTGTAAGACTGGTTCGGATCAACGAATACGAAGTCGGCATCTTTGCCAAGGGCGATCTCTCCTTTGTGTGTCAGCCCAAAGCGCCTGGCGGGAGCTGTGGCAATGAGTTTGGCAAAGGAGGAAAGTGAGAGCCCTCGTTGTTTAACAGCAAGGTCAAACATCAAGTCAACGTTATTCTGGCAACCGGAGATGCCGCCCCAGGCACTGAAGAGGTCGCCCTCCTTTAGATCGGGAGTACACGGAGAGTGATCGGACGTTAGCCAATCAATCTCACCGTGGAGCAGCCGGTCCCAAAGCGCTTCCTGCTCATTTGCGTAGCGGAGTGGCGGCTGGCATTTGGCAAGAGTGCCTATCTCTGCAAGATCATCGGCATTCAGAGCAAAGTAATGTGGACATGATTCAAGCGTGACATCAACGCCATCGGCTTTGGCAGCTTGAATGAGGTCAACGGCTTGGGCAGAACTAATGTGAACAAGGTGAAGACGGCAGCCTGTTTCTCTTGCGAAGTGCAAAGCGCGACTGACAGCCTCGACTTCCGCAACAATTGGTCGTGAATCCACATAGTTATAGGCGCTCAATGCGCCCGCCTTGATTTTCTCTTCGGTCAGCCCATCCGTCATCTCTGCATTTTCCGCATGGATGCAGAGCAATTGCCCTTTGCTTGCAAGAAGTTCCATGCCCTTGAAGAGTGTGTAATCATCGACATTTTGAAAATCTCCGGGTTCATCGGACCCACAAGTGGAAAGAAAGCATTTAAAAGCAAGAACGCCAGCATCCGCAAGCTCTTCAATTTCATGCAGGTTAGAGGGCGTCAATCCTCCGTAAAACGCGTAATCAACGTAATTCTTTCCTTTCGCCGCCTCGAGTTTCAGTTGCAAGTGATCTCGATTTGTCGTGGCGGGCAAGGCGTTGAGAGGCATTTCGACATAAGTCGTTGTCCCGCCTGCAGCGAGTGCTTTTGTCCCTGTTTCGAATCCCTCCCACTCGGCGCGTCCTGGCTCGGAAAGGTGAACATGACTATCCACCATTCCAGGGAGAACGTACGCGCCGTCTGCTTGCAAGACATTCTTTGCAAGTGCAGACGGAATCGATTCAGCAATCATGTGAATCTTGCCGTCTTTCACGCCGATGTCGGCCGCGCGTACGTCGTCTCCCAAAACGACCGTTCCTCCTGTAATGAGTGTATCCAGCATCCCGTGTATCCTCCTTCAATCTTACCCGGTCCATCCGGTGGTCTGAGCATAAATTAAAAACATGGCTCCCACACCCATGAAAATCAAAAAGAGTGGGAAAAAGAAGCGGACCCATTTGCTCCAGCTAATCCCGGCAATAACGAGCGCCGCCATAAAATAACCGGAAGTCGGGTAAAGAATATGGGCAAAGCCATCGCCAAGCTGAAAGGCGAGAACCGCCGTTTGTCTCGTTACGCCGACAATGTCTGCCAGTGGTGCCATAATCGGCATGGTGACGAGCGCTTGCCCGCTGCCTGAAGGGATAAAGAAATTAATTACGAGCTGGACAAGCATCATGCCAATAGCGGTGAGCGTTCCGGGAAGCTCGCCGACAACAAGGCCGAGTCCGTAGACAATCGAGTCCATAATCTGTCCGTCTTCTAGCACGATGGCAACCGAGCGGGCAATCCCAATAATAATTGCACCCATGAGCACTTCACGAAAGCCCTCCGTGAACGCCTCGCACACTCCTGTCAGCGAAAGCCCTGCGATCAGTCCAACAATGACGCCCATGAAAATGAATAAGCCAGACATCTCAAGCATGAACCAGCCGAGTTGTGTTACGCCATAGACTAGGATCCCAAAGAACACAGGAAGCGTGATAATCGCTATCATCTGACGTCTTTGCAGCGGCTTAAGCGGTTTGGTTAGTTCGTTTTCATACCGGGCGCGTTTTTCTTTGTCTTCGTCATAGGTCAAGCTCTGACTTGGGTTTGCTTTGACCTTCTTAGCATAGCGCATCATGTAGAGACTGCCAATGGTGACGATGATGATAAAGACAATCAAGCGCAAGCCAATGCCTGAATAGGTTTCGAGCCCAGAAATTTGCTGTGAAATGCCAACAGTACCGGGATTCATCAAACCAGCGGTGAAGCCAAGTGCTGTCGAGATAAGCGCTATACCGGCGGCGGACATTGAGTCATACCCAAGCGAAATCATGAGTGGGATCAATACCGGTATGTAAACAAGGGAAAGTTCAGGAGTTCCAATCGTTGTCGCTACAGCGGCAAATAGCGTCGTTAAGATCGGAATGATGAGAATACTCTTCGACTGGAATTTACGCGCGAGTCGGTCGACGCCGATTTCGATAATCCCCGTGTGACGCAACACCATAAACATCCCGCCGATAATGAATGTGAAAAAGATGATTTCACTCGCGTCCCCCATCCCTCGTGGAATCGCCAGCATAAAGTCCATCAGTGAGGCAGGGGAGGAGTCAACCTCTGTAAACGAATTGGGGTCGATTGACTCTCTGCCATTTGGCCCGG
Organism: Shouchella shacheensis; assembly: GCF_001484965.1. Classification (GTDB taxonomy): domain Bacteria; phylum Bacillota; class Bacilli; order Bacillales; family Bacillaceae_D; genus Shouchella; species Shouchella shacheensis. Next base: position 166,695 of record NZ_LLYY01000008.1, read on the forward strand.
GAACGCGCTCGAACTCTCCAGGGGGAATGAAGTAAGTCATAATGGCTGAGATTCCGCTAATCACAAACAGAATCACGTAAATATGGGGCATGCCTCTCTTTTTCTTCACAGGTTCTTCGTGCGGTTTTCGATTCTCCATATCCACTCTCCTTCACAGAGATTTTAAATGCTTAGTCGTTATTTTAGCTAGATTAATCAGAAAACTCATTAGGGGAATTCGACAAATATGAGCCGCAAAACCAGGACAAGTTGAACAAAGCCTAACTCATTTTAGACGATTTGTACAATTGCTTAGGTGAAGATAACTAAAAAAGAAAAAGCAATTTCAGAATCAGCTGTAATAAATAAAATACTCAACAAATTTTAGTGAACTTGCACAATGATTTTAAGTTGCCGTCTGACTATACTGAAAGTAACTAAAAAGCATGAAGAACATAATGGCGTTGAAAGGAGATGCGACAATGAACGCAACGGGCTCAGAACTGCTAGAGAAACTGAACTGGCTAAGTGAATATGGGAAGGACGAGGATGGTGGCATCACACGCTTTCTTTATTCAAAAGAGTGGAAGGACGCGCAGTGTGCGTTAAAAGAATGGCTTGAGGCAGAAGGGTTTCGCACACATGAAGATCATGTTGGCAACTTGTTTGCAACCATTGAAGGGAGTGAACAACCAGAAGAGGTCATCCTTACAGGGTCCCACCTTGATACGGTTCGGTGTGGTGGCTATTACGACGGGCAGTATGGAATTATCGGCGGCGCCCTGGCCATTAAAAAACTCGTTCGTGAGCGCGGGGTACCAAAGAAGAGTCTTCAGCTCGTTGCGTTTGCGGAAGAAGAAGGAAGTCGTTTCCCCACCGCTATGTGGGGGAGCAAGAGCATCGTTCATCAGGTTGGAGCCGAAGACGTTCGGGGCCTTGTTGATGCCAGTGGCGCTGTCTTTGAGGAAGAAATGAGCGCATCCGGCTATGAACTTGGCGTTCTAACGCCGAAACGAGAGGACATCGCCACATTTGTGGAGCTTCACATTGAGCAGGGCAATGTGCTTGAGCAGGAAGGCCTTTCTGTCGGAGTCGTAGATAGCATTGTTGGCCAGCGTCGCCTGACAATCACGCTCACAGGGGAGTCCAATCATGCCGGAACTACGCCAATGGGCTACCGCAAAGACACCATGCATCTTGCGAGTGAACTCATTTCAGAGACGCTCGATCAGGCGAGAGAAGCAGGGGACCCTCTTGTCGCTACCGTTGGGCAGCTGCAGCTAGGCCCGAATGTCGTCAATGTGGTTCCCGGCAAAGCAACCTTCACCGTCGACATTCGCCACACGGATCAGGAGGCATTGACTTCTTTTTCGGAAATGGTCATCGCAAACATGAAGGAAAAGGCGGCAGTTGCCGGCATTGGCATTGACGTCGATCTTTGGATGGATGCCCCACCGGTGCCGATGAGTGAGAGAGTGGTCACACTCATGGAAGGCGTGTGCGACAAGCTTGCCCTCTCCTATAAAACGATGCACAGCGGGGCTGGCCATGATGCACAGGTATTTGCCCCTCTAGTGCCAACGGCGATGCTCTTTGTGCCAAGTAAGAAAGGCATCAGCCATTCGCCGTTTGAGCATACGGACGAAGCCGATTTGCTTGCCGGTGTTCATGCTCTACAAGAAACGCTTTTTGAACTCGCTTACTAAAGGAGGAATTTTCGATGGGAATGGGATATCCAACGGACTTGCTGTCAAGCAGAGCGGTCATTAAGCACGGCCATTTTGCGCTCATTCCACCAGAAGGTCGCGTACAGAACATTATACCTGGCTTTGAAAACTGCGACCTCACCATTCTTGCCTCGCCGAAGCTGGGGGCGAGCTTTGCCGATTATATTGTCACACTTTATGAAGGCGGGAAGACAAATGGGTTCGGAGAAGAGAACGATGTAGAGACGTTCGTCTTTGTGTTGGAAGGAGAGATTGAAGCGACAGACGGGGAGCAAACGTATACGCTGACAAACAGTGGGTATCTGTATTGCCCACCAGAGAAGACCCTTTCCTTTAAAAATGCAAACAATGGGGTTTCTTGCGTCTTTCTTTACAAGCAAAAGCATCGCCCACTTGCCGGGAAGAGCCCGTGGACGGTCAGTGGGCATGCCGACAATGTGGCCGCGATTGATTTTGAGGACATGGAGACGGTGAAGCTCAAAGACCTTCTCCCGACGGATCTGGCGTTTGATATGAACGTCCATATTCTCTTGTTTTACCCTGGAGCAAGCCACCCATTTGTGGAAACGCATGTGCAGGAACATGGGGCGTACTTGCTTTCAGGTGAAGGCATGTATTTGCTCGACGGTGAATGGATTCCCGTAAAAAAAGAAGACTACATCTTCTTCGGACCGTACTGTCCTCAGGCTGCTTATGCGGTTGGACGGGAGCCGCTTGCGTATGTGTACTCAAAAGACTGCAACCGCGACGTTGCATTGGATTAGGGGGGGACAGGTGATGAGGCTAACGAAAGAAGAGCTCCATAATTTGATGAAAACGAAGCTAGCAAAGGCCGGTCTTTCCGATAAACACGCGGCAGGCGTAGCCGATGTTCTCCTTCACGCAGATGCGAGAGGGGTCCATTCTCATGGAGCTATGCGTGTGCAGTATTATGCGGAACGAATTGCGAAAGGCGGAACGAACACAAACCCTCATTTCGTTTATAACAAAACAGGGGCAAGCACAGCTATATTTGATGGAGATAATGGTGCTGGACACGTAGCGGCAAAAGAAGCAATGGACGAAGCGATTGCGCTTGCAAAAGAGACCGGTTCAGCGATTGTCGGCATTAGGCGCATCGGCCATAGCGGTGCCCTTTCCTACTTTGTGCAGCAGGCAGCGAAAGAGGGCTTGATCGGCATTTCATTATGCCAGTCCGATCCGATGGTGGTCCCTTACGGTGGGTCCGAACCTTACTATGGAACAAACCCGATTGCCTTTGCAGCGCCAGGCGAGGGCGATGAAATGATCACCTTTGATATGGCGACGACCGTCCAAGCCTGGGGAAAGGTGCTGCATGCACGCTCAAAAAACGAGGCTATTCCTGATACGTGGGCGGTGGACGCGGAAGGAGCTCCAACAACCGATCCATTCAGTGTCAATGCGCTTCTGCCGATTGCCGGACCTAAAGGCTACGGGCTGATGATGATGGTCGATGTGCTCTCCGGCATTCTTCTTGGCCTGCCGTTTGGCAAGCATGTGTCCTCGATGTACCACGATTTGACGGTGGGCAGGGAACTCGGGCAACTCCACATCGTCATCGACCCAGCGAAGTTTACAAACCCTGAGCTGTTTCGAACCTATATCTCTCAAACGATGAAGGAACTCAATGAATCAAAGCCTGCACCTGGATTTGATCGCGTTCAGTATCCCGGGGAGAACAGCACACGAAAAGAGCGAGAGTCAGAGATTCATGGCATCGAGATTGTCGACGACGTGTATGACTATTTAATCGACGAGGCAATTCACTATGGTGCCTACGATCAAAAAGACCCATTTGCGAAGTAGAGGAGGAAGACGATGCTACACGCGGTGATTAAAACAAATAGCTATCAGGATTCGGTGAATCTCATGCTATTAACCAATCAGGTCTCAAGCCTACAAGGGATTGAACGGGCGTCCGTCATGATGGGAACGGATGCCAACAAGGACATTTTTAAGAACACAGGATTGTTTGCAGAGGAATTGAATCAAGCGGGCGCAAACGATATGTGCATCGTCGTTGACACCGACAATACCGACAAAGTCGATGAAGTGCTGGCAGAAGTGGAGCACTTCTTGAAGAACCAATCGGTAAAATCAAAGGGAAGCCAGACCTCGCGTGTGCGTTCATGGGAGAAAGCAACAGAAACACTGCCGAACGCCAACCTTGCCCTCATTTCTGTTCCAGGAAAGTACGCAGCAGGGGAGGCAGAGCGCGCCCTCGATCTCGGTTTGCATGCGTTTATTTTCAGTGACAATGTGCCGCTTGAGGACGAAGAGAGGTTGAAGGGAAAGGCGGAGGAACTAGGTCTGCTCGTCATGGGTCCTGACTGTGGAACGGGCATCATCTCCGGTGTGCCGCTTGCCTTTGCCAACGTAGTACGTGAAGGGAATATTGGAGTGATTGGCGCCTCTGGGACGGGCATTCAGGAAGTAACGACACTCATTGATCGGCGCGGTGGCGGCATTCGTCACGCGGTTGGTACAGGCGGGAGGGACCTCTCAGCGGAAATCGGAGCAACGACGATGCTTCAAAGCTTGGCCGCTTTTGAGGAGGATGCAGGGACGGACGTGATTGTGCTCGTATCGAAGCCTCCGGCAGAATCGGTTCGGAGCCAGGTGCTCGAACGTCTAGCGGCTTCACCAAAACCGGTCGTTGTCAGCTTTGTTGGCGATGATCCTGCCGTTCATGACGAAGCAGGTATTTATCTTGCGTACACGTTAAATGAAGCCGCGCATCTGGCCTTAAACCTAGCAAAAGGGAATGACCCCCATCATGAGGAAGTGGGGATTCCTGATATCAGTGAGAACCGGGAAGGCGTCTTGTCTGGCTTGTATTCAGGTGGGACGCTTGCCACAGAAGCGGCAGTGCTTGCAAGCTCGGCGCTGTCTCTTTCAGAAGGTGTTGTTCACGAAGAGGGCTTCATGCTGAAGGCGAAGGGTCATGAAATCATTGACCTTGGCGACGACATGTATACAGAAGGACGACCGCATCCGATGATTGATCCAACAACGCGAATCGAATACTTTGAGAAGGCAGCCGTGGATCCGAAAGTGGCCGTTGTCCTCTTTGATGTTGTTCTCGGATACGGTGCCTTTGGCGACCCTGCTTCCGCGATTCTTCCAGCGATTGAGCAAGGGAAAGACAAGAAAGCTTACGTTGCCGTGCTTTGTGGCACGAAAGCGGACGTGCAAGCATACGACGAACAAAAAGCAAAGCTCGAAGCGGCGGGTGTAATTGTCAAAGAAAGCAACGAGGAAGCCGTTTCAGCAGCCCTTGCTCTTCTTGGTGCTGAGGTTCCGAAGAAAGAAAAGGTCTCGCTCCCTGTATTGAAGAAAACAGATCGAGTGGCGGCAAGTGAAGCGATACGTGCGCTCATTTCAGAAAAGCCTCGCGTGATCAACGTCGGCCTCGCGAACTTTGTAGAACCAATTGAAACCCATGGCGGGACTTGCGTTCAATACGACTGGCGCCCGGTTGCCGGCGGGAATGAACGTATGCAAAAAATCTTACAGCTCTTGCGCTAAGGAGGAACGGGAATGCGAACTACAACGTATCCAACGGTAAACGAGGCCAACCAGGCCGTCATCGATAAAATTTCTAGCTCCACCCCTTTCTTAGTGGATGTGGCGCCTGCCCATCATGTGATGGAGGCATTAGGGGAGCGTGAGTTGCTTCACGCGGGTCCTCCAATTGCCTATTCAGAGATGACAGGGCCAATGCAGGGCTCATGTATTGGCGCCTTATTATTTGAAGGCTGGGCGAGTACTGCCGAAGAAGCGGAACGCATGCTGAAAGCCGGAGACATTCGCTTTAAGCCGTGTCATTCGGTTGATGCGGTTGGACCAATGGGCGGGATCACCTCAATGAATATGCCTGTGCTCGTCGTTAAAAACAAGGCTGAGAACAACACCGCCTACTGCATCTTAAATGAAGGCATAGGGAAGGTGCTTCGCTTCGGTGCGTACTCCGAAGAAGTTGTCGAGCGTCTTGTCTGGATGCAAACGATTCTCGGTCCCACGCTTTCAAAAGCACTGGGGCAGTTGCCGGAAGGACTTAACTTAAATGTTCTTGTTGCGAGAGCGATCACAATGGGCGATGAATTTCACCAGCGCAACATTGCTGCCTCGGCTCTATTCTTAAAGGAACTTAGTCCGTATATCGTCGGACTTGATATTCCAGCCGAACAGAAGCAGGAAGTGATTCAATTTCTTGCCGATACGGACCAGTTTTTCTTGAACATCGCGATGGCGATGGCCAAAGCCGTGATGGACGGCGCACGTACGATTGAATCAGGGACAGTCATCACAGCGATGAGCCGCAATGGCCGAGACTTTGGGATTAAAATGAGCGGGACCGGGGATGAGTGGTTTACCGCACCTGTGAACACACCAGAAGGGTTGTTTTTCTCCGGCTACTCCCAAGAAGAGGCCAATCCGGACATTGGCGATTCGGCAATTACGGAAACCTTTGGCGTTGGTGGAATGGTGATTGTCGCTGCGCCAGGAGTCACACGCTTTCTTGGAGCTGGTGGCTTTGAGGATGCTCTCGCCATCAGTAATGAGATGACGGAGATCAGCATCGCTCACAACGCAAACTTCTCGATTCCCACATGGGACTTTAAAGGGGCTTGTCTCGGCATTGATGCGCGCAAAGTCGTAGAAACCGGTATTGCCCCTATCATCAATACGGGCATTGCGCATAAAAACGCCGGCGTTGGACAAATTGGCGCAGGGACTGTACGCGCGCCGCTCGCCTGCTTTGAGAAGGCGCTGGAAGCGTACGCCAAAAAGCTAAATCTGATTGATTAATGGTGACGGTTCCTATCAAAGCGTTGGAAACTCATGCCGCACGTGCTTTACAAACGGCATCTACAGCCTGCGTGCATAGCGTTTTTACTAGCGGTATGAACCTTGTTTTAGATACCGGTACTTGGCTGTTTTTAGGGATGGAGAGGGAGAAAAAGCTACCTTACGAAATGCAGGTGGAAGAAGGGCCCTGGCAGTCGCTAAGAGAAAACGTCCATCCTCATATGACGTTTACGCAACAAGGAAACCGTTTAGTTTGCAATGCAGAAGAGCTACGACTGGATGTGAGCAAGGCAGAGCTCCATGCCGTCCCTTTTATGCAAGAAGAGAAGAAGCCCGATGTTTCGCTCCCCACGCTTGAGTTTTTTCTGAGCGTCGTTGAGGAGCGTGGCGAAGAAAACGGCTTGGAAATCAACAGCCTTGGCTTTATTGAGCGGTATCTAGCAAAGATGCCTATGACTCATCCACTTGAGAAGCAGCTTGCCCATCTCCTCGAGCACTGTCTTACCGGTGAAGTGAACGAGAACGACTTCAGGTTTCTGATGGGAAGAGGAAAAGGGCTAACCCCGAGCGGAGACGATCTCTTAATCGGTTGGCTTGCTGTGGACTCAGCGACGGCGCTTTTTGGGGACGGGTTTCGATCAGCAATCGCCCGCTTAGCTCGCACTGGTGTGACAACGGATGTTAGCAAGAATGCTCTCCTCCATGCAGTCGATCATCTGTATCCAAGTGATGTGACTGCAACTGTTCGTGCAAGTTTGCGCGAGGAGCAGAGGGAGCTTAAGGACGCCATCAACTCTGTGCTTGCTACCGGTCACACCTCTGGAGCCGATACGCTCTTTGGAATTCTTACTGGACTTGTTGTTTTACGAAAACAAACAGATTGGAGGAAAGCCCAGTGAATAGAAATGTTGTGCTCGCTTTTGGTGGAAATGCAATTCTGCCAGCTCAAGAAAAAGCGACCTATGAAAATCAGTACCGCAACATCCAAGCGAGTTGCGGTGTGATTGTGAATATTCTGGAGGGTGGTGACCAAGTGACCATCACCCATGGCAACGGTCCGCAAGTAGGCAATATTTTAAAACAGCAGGAGGAAGCAAAGACCGCTGTTCCGCCAATGCCCCTCCATGTGTGCAGTGCAAAGTCCCAAGGGTTTATTGGATATATGCTCGACCAAGCGTTAAGAAATGAACTCTGTCGGCGCGGCCGCAGCGAAAAGGTCGTCTCCCTTCTAACACAAACCGTTATCGATCGAAAAGACCCTGCTTTCTTCACACCAACCAAGCCTATTGGCCGATTTTATTCTGAGTCAGAGGCGAAGGAATTAGAAGCGGAAAAGGGCTGGGCCATGGTAGAAGACTCAGGAAGAGGATGGCGCCGGGTGGTTCCTTCCCCGGAGCCTCAGTCGATTCTCGGAGCGGACACGATCGGTACACTAGCGAAGGTGGGAACGATCGTTGTCGCAAGTGGAGGCGGGGGCATCCCAGTCGTCAAAAACGAACAGGGCGTGCTTATCGGCATGGAAGCTGTTATTGACAAAGACCGAAGCGCGTTGAAGCTAGCCCTTGAGACGGAGGCGGATGTCCTTATGATTGTCACGGATGTTGAAAACGTCTACATCGATTATGGAAAGCCTACGCAGCGTGCGCTTACAGCAATCTCCGTACTCGAAGCAAAGCAACATGTGGCCGATGGTCAATTTGCTGCTGGCAGTATGGGGCCGAAGATGGAGGCTGCGATTTCCTTTGCTGAGCTTGGAGGGGAATCCATCATCTGTTCCTTACAGGACGCTGCCAAGGCATTAAACGGAGAAGCGGGCACGAGAATCTCTAAACACAAACAAGAATTCAGCGTCCCTTCCCTTCAACAGAAAGAACCTTCAAACTGTTAAAAGCACGCACTTTTCGCGTGTTTTTTTATTTAGGAAAGGAAACCGAGGAGCAGCTATGGTAAAGTGAAAAGCGAAGCCGTCTTGCCTAAACCAAAAGAAACTAAACAAAAGGATGACAGCCATGTGGATTCGTTTTATCACAACAATTGCTCTTACGCTGTTTCCGCTTATCTCCGAGCCTTATCTATTCACCTCTCCCATCTACTGGGTCCTTGCGGGGCTACTTGTCGCCGGCGTGATGTCGGAACCTCTCTGGAGGAAACCATTCTGGCTTTATGTCGCACTTTTGCTACTCATAGCCGTTGGAGATTGGATGATCGTCCTCGGCCCGTTTATTTTGCCACTGGTCCTTTTCCTTTTGTATTTACATAGCCAAACGAGAAATGATGTGAAAGGAGGGATGGGCACGCTCACCGTTGGTGCTCTGCTCATCGCGTTCCTCGTTCGTTCAACGCTTGAGGAATTTGGTTTGTACGCGGTGATGGTGCTTTTGCTTACAGTGTTTGCCGTTCGCGCGAACCAATCTTTGAAGCTAGCGCTTGAGAAAAGCGAAGGTCTTGATGAATTGACCTACGAGTACAAAAAGCTAAAGCGACAAGTGCTTGAAGAAGAAGACGCCTTAAAGCAAGCGGAGCGAGCGCGCATCGCCCGTGATGTTCATGATTCTGTGGGGCATCAGCTTACCAATTTGGTCATGCAGCTGCAGATGACGGAAATGAAGCGCGAAGATCCTGACATTGCCAAGGCAAAGGAAATGGCGCGAGAAAGTTTGCAGGAGATGAGGCAAGCCGTTCAAGCCTTGCAGTCAGAGGAGAAGAAAGGTGTAGCAATGATTATCCAATTGATCCGCAAACTAGAAGCGGAAAGTCATGTACGCATATCTTTCTCTACCAAGGCCGGAGCGCTTTCCGTTCCACTAGGTGATGAGCAGGGAGCAGCACTGTACCGGCTCGTGCAAGAGGGACTAACGAATGCGGTTCGTCATGCCTATTCACGTAAAGTCGATGTTGTCTTTGCTGTGCTTGGCGAGCGAAAATATGTGGCATCTATAGAAAATGCAACCCATAACGAGAAGACCTTCAGGGAAGGTTTTGGGCTCAGCCAGCTTCGCGCCAGGTTTGAGCAATTGGATGGGTCTTTTCAGGTACAGAACAAGGAAGGGCGTTTCTATGTGGAGGCAAGCTTTCCACTAAGGAGGATAAACGGATGACTTGCATATTACTGGTTGAAGATCAGCACCTCGTCAGGCAGGGGCTGAAAATGATGATTGAGCAGCATGAAGGGTTCCGTGTTGTTGAAGCGGAAAACGGGGCAGAAGCGATTGAACGTTATGAGGCTCATTTCATTGATGTCGTTCTCATGGACATCCGCATGCCTGTGATGACAGGGCTGGAGGCGGCAAAGCGCATTCGTTCCTCCCATCTTGACAGCCGAATCATTATGCTCACAACGTTTGCGGATGACGAGTATGCCCTTGAAGCGCTGAAGCTGGGGGCGCTAGGGTATTTGCTGAAAGATGCCGATGGGGAGAGGCTCCTAGCAGCGATCAAAGGGGCATTAAAAAATGAACTGACGCTTGATGGGCAGGTCGCAGCCAACGTGGTTCCGAAGCTCGTAACAAAAACAAAGCAGAACGAACAAAAGCCACGCGCGAATCTGACCGAACGAGAAGTAGCAATCACCGCTCTTGTTGGTGAAGGGTTAAGCAATCAAGAGATTTCCGAGACGCTTCACCTATCCAACGGCACGGTAAAAAATTATATCAGCCAGCTTTTAACGAAGCTTGCGCTAAGGGACCGGACGCAGCTTGCCATTTATGCGTTAAAACATGATCTCGCTTAGAACTGACAGCAGTCACAGATATAGGTGGCTTCGGTCAGTTTTTTTAGTGACTGGAGTCATATGCAAACTTCAGAAGTTGTGACTGTAGGGAATATCCGAGGGCCTGTTTTCTTTGTAAACTAAAAAAGAGATAGAAGGGCGCTTCAAAAAGGGGGAAGCAAAATGATCGAAATGACAGACGTGACGAAGCGGTTTAAGGGCGTGGAAGCTGTAAAAGGGATGAATTTTTATTTGGAAAAGGGAGAGGCTGTTGGCCTCCTTGGTCCAAACGGCGCGGGGAAGTCGACGGCAATATCGATGCTCTCTTCTCTTGTGAAACCGACAACTGGAGAGGTTCGCTTTAAGGGTGAACCGATTAACAAGCAAATGCAAACCTTCCGCAGAAGCATTGGCGTGGTCCCGCAAGAGATTGCGCTTCTCCCGCAGCTGACCGCAGAAGAAAACCTGCTCTTCTTCGGGCAAATCTATAAGCTTTCCGGTCGTGCTTTGAAGAAAAAAGCAGAGAGATTGCTAGCGCTTGTTGGGCTCACCGAACGACGAAAGGATAAAGTAAAAACATTTTCTGGAGGGATGAAGCGACGGCTCAACACCGCAGCAGCTCTGATGCATGATCCAGAATTTCTGCTTATGGATGAGCCAACAGTTGGCGTGGACCCGCAATCGCGCCGACACTTGCTTGATACGGTCAAAGATTTACAAAAAAGCCAAGGGGTGACGGTTCTCTACACAAGTCATTACATGGAAGAGGTAGAGTATCTTTGTGATCGTCTCTATGTAATGGATCGAGGAGACGTGATCGCTTCTGGTTCGAAGGGGGAGATTAAAGGGGTTCTCAGCCAGGCACGCACCTATGAACTCAGGCTGAGTGAGAAACGGGAAGAGATCGAGCAAGCGCTCCAAGAGGATGGACGTGTGGAGGCAGTAGCTGAAATAGACAACGGGTACCGTGTAACGTCCACGGAACCGGACTTTTTCATGGCCCTGCTTGAGATTGTTACAGCTGCAGGTGCTGATGTTCGAGGCATAGAGGCCAACTCGCCGACGCTCGAGGATGTATTCTTGCATTTAACGGGACGGACGCTAAGAGATTAGGAGGACGAGGCAATGGGACCACTTCTGAAAAAAGACTGGCTGCAAATTGTGGATGACCGTACGGCTCTCTTTTCGTTGATCGCGATGCCGCTCGTGCTGATCGCCATTCTCGGCTTCTCCCTCTCCGGATCGTTTAACAGCACCACGGATACGGTACGCCTGGCGGTGGTGGACGAAGGCCATTACGAGGAGGCCATTGAAAATTGGCAAGAGCAATTGCAGCAGGCGGGGTTGCCAGCGGAAACGGAGACAGAGCTACTGAAGGTTGCGTCGGAGCTCTCTGTGCCGGAACTCCTTCTCGAAGATGTGCTGCAAGAAGAGGAGGTTGCTAGTTTTCTTGAGGTTAGCCATGTCGAGACGGTGGACGCTGCGCGGGAGAATGATGAGTTTGCCGCTGTGCTACAGATTCCTTCAGGTTACCGCCTTGAGATGTGGGAGCAGCTGTTACTGGACACGGAAGCAATTAGCGAGGGACTCTCGCTTTATACGAATAGCGAAAGGAGTTACAGCGCTTCGGTCATTGAAACAATACTGGATGAGTTTTTCTATGAGCTGAGTTTGCAGTCGGTGCTGGCTCAGTCAGGAGAAACGGAGAGCCGAGAAACGCTGGGGACAGGTGGCCGAATTACGCAGCATCAGGAAGAGCCAATCACTTCCTTTGATTATTACGCCGTTAGCATGAGTGTGATGTTCATGTTGATTGTCTCAGTATTCGTGGCTAGCTATGCGATGCAGGAAAAAAGGTCCCATGTGTTTGCGCGGGTGCTGCTTGCCAATACATCAGGGCTCGACTACTTAACAAGCAAATGGCTTATGACAACAATCGTCGGCGTTGTTCAGCTTTGTGTGTTATTTGGCTTTTCCAGAGTTGTCTTTGGGGTAGAGTGGGGCAATCTAGCAGGATTTTTCCTTGTAACACTCACGTTCAGCGCTTCTGTCGGTGGCATCGGAACGTTACTAACGGCAATTAACTTTCGGTTAAATTCAGAGAAAGCATCAAGCATCTTTCAAGTATTTTTGTTTTCGATCTTTGCGTTTATCGGCGGCAACTGGTTCCCGGTAGAGCAGCTGTCAACAACGATTGCGAGAATTGGAAGCTGGACGCCGAATGGGCGTGGATTGAATGTCTACTTGCAAGTCCTACAAGGGGCGCCCGTGACAGAGGTGGCTCATTCTCTGCTCATCCTTTGTGGCTTTGCGATTGTGCTCGTCGGGCTTGCATGTCTTGTATTTCCGCGTAGGGGGGATTTGCAGTGAAGGCGATTGTCTGGGAGTTTTTCAAATCGATGATTCGTAGCCCATGGGAAATCGTGGCGATGATTGTATTGTCGGTGTTGTTTGGGTTCGTTTCAGGGGGCGGGATGACTTCTGAATCAGAGGGAATGGATGTTACCGTTTATTCTGAGGATTTACCGGAAACGGAACTTGCCAGCATGGTGGAGGAGCTGGACGGGGAGGCTTCGACGTTAAATTGGAGGGTCGTTGCAGAAGAGGAGGCACTTGCTCAGCTAAATGGACAATCTATCGAAGGAATTGTCAATCTAGGAGAAGATTCCTATGAACTGATTCTTGCCCGTGAACAGGTGATGCTTCCTGCCCTTGTGGAACCTGTGCTTGAGCGATATTTTATCGAAGAAGAGCTGGCGCAGCTTGTTGGGGATGAGGCGCTAGCGCAGCTTCATCGCTTGCAATCTAGCTTTTCGGTTGAACAGGAATCGATGCAGACGGAAAGTGCGGGAGGCGAGCAAGGGCTGCGTAGTCTTTTTGGTTTCCTGCTGTTTTTTGCGATCTATACGGTTTCTTTTTCCGTTAGCAGCATTTTAGAAATAAAGTACAACGGCATTTGGAATCGAATGGTGCTTTCGCCAACGTCCAAAGTTAGCATGTATGTTGGGTACTTGATCTCCTCTTTCTTACTTGGCTACGCACAAATCGTCATCGTGCTCTCGATATTCAACTTCTTGTTAGATGTTTCGTTCTATGGAGGTTTCTGGAAAGCGCTGGTCGCTGTGATTCCGTTTCTGTTTGCGATCATGGCGATCGGTGTGTTCCTAAGCGGAATTGTGCAAAGCCAGGCGCAGCTAAGCATCGCGATTCAATTAGTGGCCATCAGCTCAGCGATGCTTGGAGGAGCGTTTTGGCCGCTGGAAATTGTCGGTTCCGACCTCATGCTTGCTCTTTCATACGCCAGTCCGATCATGTATGGGATGGAACTCTTAATGGGAGCGACCGCGTACAGTTGGGGATGGGAAGAGTTTCTCTGGCCAGCGGCTGTGCTGTTTTTTATCGGAGCGGCGGTGATTGGCATTGGCCTTCATTTAATGGAACGCAAAGCGACTTTATAGAAATAACTTATAAGCAAAGAGCCTCTCCCTATAAGGTGAGAGGCTCTTTGTCTAGCTCCGACGGGTAGATACCTCCGTCGCTCCGAAACTTCTCACTCGTGAGCAGGGCGCCTCCCCATTTCGATTTGTGCATGGGTTGGTGGGGTTTGGTGCAACCTATCAAGGTCCTTTCTAAAAAGGGTTTAAGCGCATTCGAGAAAAAGAGGATTGACTCATTTGTATATACAAGATAAAATGAAAGCGCACCAACAATTTGTATATACAAATAATAATAGTGTTAAGCATAGACCAATCATTGCGTTGATGTGGAAACGCTCACAGAAAGGAGTAAGAAGCGATGAGTTCGAAATACCGCAATATAGCGGAGGAAGTGCTTCAAGCGATCGGTGGAGAAGACAATATTTCTTCGGCGACTCACTGCGTAACTCGTTTGCGCCTCGTCCTTCACGACGAGGACGAGGTCGACAGTGAAGAACTGGAGAACATGGAGGCCGTGAAAGGTTCTTATAAGGCGAACGGTCAATTCCAAATCATTCTTGGGAATGGCGTTGTGGACAAAGTCTATAAAGAGTTGATGGCCCTTACAGGGAGGGAGGAGCAGTCCAAGGACGAGACGAAGGAGGACGCTGCGAAGAAAGGAAACCCAATACAGCGCGCCATTAAAGTGCTCGCCGATGTCTTTATTCCCATTCTTCCAGCGATCGTAACGGCAGGGTTGTTGCTTGGAATTAATAATATATTGACGGGGCCCGATATCTTCTTTGACGGAGCATCGGTCGTTGACGTTTACCCTCAGTGGGCGGATTTTGCCAACATCATTAACGTCATTGCCAGTACCGCCTTTACATTTTTACCAGCGTTAATTGGGTGGTCTGTGGTTCATCGATTTGGAGGAAGCCCGTTGCTCGGCATTGTGTTAGGGTTAATTTTAGTGCATCCGGACTTGATGAACGCCCATGCTTACGGGGATGCAGTGGCGTCCGGAGAAACCATTCCAACATGGAACATATTTGGGTTCGAGATTGACGCCATCGGGTATCAAGGACAGGTTCTACCGATTTTCGTGGCCGGTATTATATTAGCAAAGCTTGAGGTCTTCTTGCGCAAGCGCATTCCTGATTCCATTCACCTCCTTCTCGTTGCGCCGATCGCGCTGCTTGTGACGGGGCTGCTTGCCTTTATCTTTATCGGGCCCGTCACATTTGCGATTGGGAATTGGATTACGGGTGGATTTATTTGGTTATTTGACACACTGCCTTACGTAGCAGGACTCTTGTATGGAGCTCTCTATGCCCCGCTTGTGATCACGGGGATGCATCACACCTTTCTTGCCGTTGACCTGCAGCTAACAGCAGGGGGAGGAACGTTTCTCTGGCCAATTCTCGCCTTATCAAACATTGCTCAGGGGGCCGCTGCTTTTGCGATGTACTTTCTTCTTAGAAACAAAAACCTTAAAGGGTTGTCAGGAACTGCGGGGCTGTCTGCGTGGCTAGGAATTACCGAACCCGCGTTGTTTGGAGTGAACTTGCGCTATCGTTTTCCTTTCTTCTGTGCCATTATCGGTTCTTCGATTGCCGGTATGTTTATTACGATTAATGGAGTACTGGCGACAGCCGTTGGCGTTGGCGGCGTACCTGGAATCTTCTCGATTGAAGTAGGAAGTTGGGGAGCGTTCGCCATCGGAATGGCCATTGTGATTGTTGTACCATTTGTCCTGACGCTTTTGCTTGGAAAGTTCGCCAAACCAAAAAGCCTAACCGAGTAACAAGAAAGGTGTAGGCGGGTTGGTCAGGAGCGAGAATGTTGGAAGGTCTGCCCTAGAAATTTCGGAAAAAGAAACTGCGCCTCCATGCAGTTTCTTTTTTTACCTGTATATACAGGTTATGTTAAGATTACACTAGACATTAGATAAAAGAAAGTGGTGAGTGGGATGAAGGAATGGTGGA
The DNA here is from genome assembly GCF_001484965.1 of Shouchella shacheensis. Taxonomy (GTDB): domain Bacteria; phylum Bacillota; class Bacilli; order Bacillales; family Bacillaceae_D; genus Shouchella; species Shouchella shacheensis. Next base: position 182,347 of record NZ_LLYY01000008.1, read on the forward strand.
GAACGTCTGCTGTCTATCAAATTTATCCGAAGAGCTTTAATGATACGACGGGCAATGGCGTCGGAGACATTCGAGGAATCATCGAAAAGCTTGATTACATCAAGAATCTAGGAATTGACGTGATTTGGCTGACGCCGATTTACGCCTCTCCGCAAAACGACAATGGCTATGACATTTCCGATTACTACGCGATCCACGCTGAGTACGGGACGATGGAAGATTTCGATCGGTTGCTCGAAGAAACGCATAACCGCGGGATGAAACTGATTATGGATCTCGTTGTGAATCATACCTCAACAGAACATGTCTGGTTTCAAAACGCAAAGCAATCTCAAGATGCGCGCTATCGGGATTTCTATATTTGGAAGGACGAACCGACTAACTGGAAATCAAAATTCGGTGGCTCCGCCTGGCAATACAACGAGGAAACCGACGATTACTACCTGCATTTGTTCGATGTTACGCAGGCGGATGTAAACTGGGAAAACGAAGAGTTGCGCGAGCATGTTTATGACATGATGCATTTCTGGTTTAATAAAGGCATTGATGGTTTTCGCCTGGATGTAATCAACCTAATTTCCAAAGATCAGCGCTTCCCGAATGATGATGGTTCGGTTCCTCCAGGAGACGGGCGTAAGTTTTATACCGACGGCCCGCGCGTTCATGAGTATTTGCAGGAAATGAATCAAAAGGTCTTATCGCAATACGACAGCATGACCGTTGGTGAAATGTCTTCAACGTCGATTGAGGACTGTATCAAGTATTCAAAGCCAGAGCGCCATGAGTTAAGCATGACGTTTAACTTTCATCATTTAAAAGTCGATTACCCAAACGGGGAGAAATGGGCGCTTGCTGATGTTGATTTTATTGCGTTGAAACAAATCCTCTCAGAATGGCAGGTGCGCATGCACGAAGGCGGAGGCTGGAACGCGCTGTTCTGGTGCAATCATGATCAGCCTCGAGTTGTCAGTCGTTACGGAAATGATAGGGCCTATCACAGCAAGTCAGCGAAGATGCTGGCGGCCACAATTCATTTAATGCAGGGCACCCCCTACGTTTACCAAGGCGAGGAATTTGGGATGACGAATCCGAGATTTGACGACATTTCCATGTACCGTGATGTCGAGACACTCAATATGTACGAGGAGCTTAAAGGGAAAGGCCTTGCAGAAGAGTCAGTGATGGCCATTCTGCAGGAGAAATCCCGCGATAACTCGCGTACGCCTGTGCAGTGGAACAACACCAACAACGCTGGGTTTTCAAATGGGACTCCGTGGATTCCTGTTAGTGGAAATTACAATGAGGTCAATGCCGAGGCTGCTCTTGCCGATCCTAACTCGATTTACTACTTTTACAAAAAGCTGATTCAATTGCGGAAGGAAGTGGAGATAATTACGTACGGGGACTACACGCTGCTGGATGCGGAAGATGAGCATTTATTCGTCTATAAGCGAGCGTATAAAGATGAAACGCTGCTTGTCATTAATAACTTTTACGGGACAACCGTGGAGTTTGAACCGCCGGCAGAGCTTGTTCGAGAAACAGCCACGTTACTAATTAGCAATAGCAACGAGTCAAAAGAACTTGCATCGTTGATGACGGTTGATCCGTATGAATCGCTTGCCTTTCGCATCGCTCGCTAGGAGGGATAGATGTGAAAAATAAATTCCAGTATATTTACAAGCAATTAATAGCGAGCATTGAAGAAGGACGCTTCCAAACCGGAGAGACACTTCCTTCAGAGAATGAGCTGGCGAGGACGTATGACGCTTCGAGAGAGACGATTCGCAAGGCCCTTAAGATGTTGTCGGAGCATGGCTACATTCAAAAAGTGCAAGGAAAAGGGTCGATTGTTCTTGATTTATCGAGAATTGATTTTCCCTTTTCCGGGGTGACGAGCTTTAAGGAACTAGGTAAAAAACTAGGGACGCGCGCCCAGACGGACGTCGTCCACTTTTCTCGTACCTTGGCAGGAGAGACGATCGCGAACCATTTGCAGCTAGAGGCAGGTGAACCGGTTTGGACGGTACACCGGGTAAGGCAGATTGACGGCGAACGCATTATTCTCGACAAAGATACGTTCTGTGAAGCCGCGGTCCCAGGTCTGACCCGTGAAATTAGCGAGAATAGCATTTATGAATACGTGGAAGAGGTTCTCGGTCTTTCGATTAGCTTTGCCAAAAAAGAAATCGTTATTGAGGAGCCGATAGCGGAAGACGAGCGCTACCTGGATCTGGACGGAGCGACAAATATCGTCGTTGTGCGTAGCTACGCCTACTTAGAGGATGCGACCTTGTTTCAGTACACGGAGTCCCGGCACCGACCCGATAAGTTTCGCTTTGTTGATTTTGCGCGCCGTGTGAAACCGTGAGCAAAACGGTGGTTTGAAGCTTCCAAGCATCGTATACTGGCTGTATAACGACTTCAAGGAGTGAGGGCATGTCTGTCTACGATTATACGGTGCAAACAAGCAAGGGCGAAGACGTTCCACTTTCCGAGTACGAGGGCGATGTGCTTTTAATCGTGAATACGGCAACGAAATGCGGTTTTGCTTCTCAGTTTGACGGGTTAGAAAAGCTTCATCAGCAGTATGAGGAACGTGGGCTACGAGTGCTTGGGTTTCCGTGCAACCAGTTCTTGAACCAAGAGCCTACGTCCGATGACGAGATGGAGAATGTCTGCAAAATTAACTTTGGGGTGACGTTTCCTCTTTTTGCGAAAGTGGATGTGAAGGGGAAGAATGCCCATCCTTTGTTTACGCATTTAAAGGAAGAGCAAAAGGGCATGCTGGGTGGCGAGATTAAGTGGAACTTTACAAAATTTCTTGTAAACCGAGACGGAGAAGTGGTGGAACGATACGCGCCAACAATGAAACCGGAGAAAATTGAGCCGGAGATTAAGAGGCAGTTCGAGAAATAAGAGGGAAGTGATAAGAGACTGTGCGGCGGCTATGGCTGTGCAGTCTTTTTTTTGGAAACGTGGGCCAGGGATCACGAAAAAGCCTACGAATAAAACGCCGTGTGCTATACTGCTGGAAGAAACGATTGGAAAAGGACGATGATGCATGAGTGTATTAAGAGTTGAATCGCTATCGAAAGCGTATGGGGAGAAACCGCTTTTTCAGGACATTCATTTTACGATCGAGCGGGGCCAGCGCATCGGACTTCTCGGTGTAAATGGCACGGGGAAATCCACGCTCGTCAAGGTCTTGGCGGGTATCGAGGGATCGGATAGCGGAACGCAGTACCACGCCAAAGATTTTCAAGTGGAGTTTCTGCCGCAGCAGCCGGAGCTTCCGGACGGAGAGACGGTGCTTGGCTATATATACAACGGCGATTCCGAAGTGATGACCACACTTCGTGAATATGAGCGTGCCCAGGCAGCGCTGGAAGAGAAACCGGAAAGTGAACGGTTGCAGCAAGAGCTTCTGGTTATGCAGGAACGAATGGATAAAGCTGATGCTTGGGAGGCGAGTACACAGGCGAAAACAATCCTTACAAAACTGGGCATTTACACGATGACAGCGACTCTTGGCGAGTTATCTGGTGGTCAAAAAAAGCGAGTCGCAATCGCCCGCGCACTGATTCAACCGGCTGACTTACTCTTGCTCGATGAGCCGACCAACCATCTTGATCATGCGACGGTGGCATGGCTGGAAGCTCATATTAGCGCGTATCCCGGGGCGCTGATCGTGATTACGCATGATCGCTATTTCTTAAACCGGGTGACGAATCGAATTTATGAGCTGGACCGAGGTGCCTTGCATGTGTATGAAGGCAATTTCGAAACATATTTGCAAGCAAAAGCGGACCGTGAAATGCAGGAGGAAGTCGCAGAAGAAAAACGGCAAAACGTGCTTCGTCGTGAGCTTGCTTGGCTAAAACGAGGGGCAAAGGCAAGATCCACGAAGCAAAAAGCAAGAATTCAGCGTGTGGAAACGCTCGACGAACAAGGGGGTCCAGAGGCGAAGCAGCAGCTTGATGTGGCGATTTGCTCAAAGCGGCTCGGCAAACAAGTGATTGAGTTAAGCGAAATCACAAAAGCTTTTCATGGAAAGACGCTGATTGATTCGCTCAGCTACTTAATCGTCCCAGGAGAAAGGCTGGGAATTATTGGCGAGAACGGGAGTGGAAAGTCCACACTTTTGAATATTATGGCTGGGCGCTTGCAGCCGGATCGAGGGACGATTTCGGTTGGGGAAACGGTGAAAATTGGCTACTATACGCAAGGCGATGCGGAACTGGACGGGAAACTGCGCGTGGTTGACTATATTAAAGAAGTCGCAGAGGTCGTCTACACCGTGGAGGGCGATGTGATTACGGCCGAGCAAATGCTTGAGCGTTTCATGTTCCCGCGCTCGCACCAATGGACCTATATTCGCCGGCTCTCTGGTGGAGAGAAGCGCCGCTTGTACTTGCTGCGGATCTTGATGGGGGAGCCGAATGTGCTGTTCCTCGATGAGCCAACCAACGATTTAGACATTGAAACGCTCACCGTGCTCGAGAACTATCTAGATTCTTTTCCTGGCGTCGTGGTCACCGTCTCCCATGATCGCTATTTTCTGGATCGAGCCGTTGATCAGATGCTTATTTTTCAAGGGGACGGAACGATTAGCCGCTATCAGGGGGCCTACACGGATTTTCTTGAACAAGAAGGGCAAAAACAAGCAAAAAGTGAAGCGATGAAAGCCAAGCCAGAACCGCCGAAGAGGAAAAAAGAGGGCAAAAAACTCTCCTACATGGAACAGAGAGAATGGGAGCAGATCGATGATAAGATCGCGGCCCTTGAAGAAAAGCAGCAGTCGCTTGAAGGAAGCATCGCAGAAGCCGGAAGTGCTTACGGCAAGATTACGGAACTGATGAATGAAAAAGAGCAGATTGACGAAAGACTAGAAGAAGCGCTAGACCGCTGGACCGAACTTGCTGAAAAAGTGGAAGAGCTGTAGCTTTTAAAGCCCTTGAGCCGACGTGCTGAAGGGCTCTTTACGAGGGAGAGGAAGAGGAATGGTGCCCTGAGCGATATCTCTTCCCTCATGATCGGTAAATCCTCTGACCTGAGCGATATCATCTTTCACTTGATCGGTAAACCCTCTGACATGAGCGATATCATCTTCACTTGATCGATAAATCCTCTGACATGAGCGATACCATCTCTGACTTGATCGGTAAACCCTCTGACATGAGCGGTACCATCTCTCACTTGATCGGTAAATCCTCTGGGAGCGATATCATCTTCACTTGATCGGTAAATCCTCTGACATGAGCGATACCATCTCTGACTTGATCGGTAAACCCTCTGACATGAGCGGTACCATCTCTCACTTGATCGGTAAATCCTCTGGGAGCGATATCATCTTCACTTGATCGGTAAATCCTCTGACATGAGCGATACCATCTCTGACTTGATCGGTAAACCCTCTGACATGAGCGATATCATCTTCACTTGATTGGTAAATCCTCTGACATGAGCGATATCCATCATTCTGACTTTAGCCTTGCAAGCAGTTACTTACATAAACACCGGGAGCGAGCTTTGTAACATCACAAACGTGCCGCGAACTCCTAGATAAATCACAAGCAAAATCCCGTTGCTCATAATTACTAATTTTTTACTTTTACTTTTGGATGTTTATGATTGAATTTGAATGTTTTTGGTTGTATACTAGATGTATATAGAAATCAGAGGTGCGCATTCTATGTTAACGGTAGAGCGAAAGGAACGGATTCTTGCACTTTTACGGGATCAGGAAGTCGTGAAGATTCAAGATATAGCCGTTGAAACTGGGGCGTCAGAATCGACCATTCGTAGAGATTTGACGGAATTAGAGCAAGGAAACAAATTAAAGCGTATTCATGGAGGGGCTACGCTCCTACAGAAAAAGCGTGAGGAACTGACGGTAGCTGAGAAAACGGTCAAAAACCGTCAAGAAAAACAGCGAATTGCCAAACTTGCGGCTTCCTTCGTTGAAGCTGGTGACTGCATCTTTCTTGATGCGGGAACGACGACGTTTGAGATGGTTCCATTTTTGAAAGAAAAGGATGTAGTGGTCGTAACAAACGGCCTGATGAACATTGAAAGGCTCCTGGAAGCCGGGATTGAAACGCATGTGATTGGCGGTTATGTAAAAGCTGGCACCCGTGCTTTTGTTGGGAGAAGTGCGATTGAAAACCTAGAGACGTTTCGCTTTGATTGTGCTTTTCTTGGGACGAATGGAATTACAGCAGAGGATGGCTGTACGACACCAGACCCCGATGAAGCGTATATTAAGGCCAATGTGGCGAAGCGGGCGCGGAGAAGCTATGTTATGGCTGACCATACAAAATTCGGTGAAGTGACGTTCTCCAAGTTTGCCGACATTGCAGACGTGACGCTTGTTTCAAGTTCGTATCTGCCATCCGAACAAACAGACCATTTCCGGCGTTTAGCCGCAAAGACAACGATAGAGGTGGTAGAAAATGATTTACACGGTGACGCTGAACCCAGCCGTTGATTATTTCGTTACGCTTGATTCGCTCCATTTTGGAGAAGTGAATCGAGCGAAGAAGGAGCACAAGGCCCCTGGTGGAAAAGGAATTAATGTCTCGAGGGTGTTAAAACGGCTCGGGCACGAGAGCGAAGCGGTTGGATTTATAGGAGGGTTTACAGGCGGTTACATCAAGGATGCCGTTGAAGCCGAAAGCATTCGCACCCATTTTGTCACAGTGGATGGAGACACGCGCATCAATGTCAAGATGAAGGCGGAGAGCGAAACGGAACTCAACGGGACCTCTCCGGTTATCACAGCGGACAACGTGCGGGACCTGGAGGCATTTCTCCAGAGGTTAGGCAAAGGCGACGCGGTTGTTTTAGCAGGGAGCCTTCCTCCGAGTCTTGATAAAACCATCTATACACGCTGGACCAAGCGTCTACGTGAGCAAGGGGTAGCGGTGTATGTGGATACGAGTGGTGTTCCGTTAAAAGATGTGCTCTCGGCAAAGCCTTCGTTTATTAAACCGAACCATCGTGAGCTGGCAGAACTCGTTGGAGCCGACATTCATACGCCGGCAGAAGCGGTTCCTTATGCGAAAGAATTGCTAGAAACAGGAATTGAAAATGTGCTTGTATCATTTGCAGGAGGTGGGGCGCTTCTTAGCACAAGAGAGAGGACGATGGTGGCGAATACGCCCAAAGGGGTCGTGAAGAACTCGGTAGGGGCTGGAGATTCCGTGGTCGCTGGCTTTGTTTGTGCAAACGCAGAGGGCATGGACCTTCCGGAAGCTTTCCGCTTCGCCGTTGCCTCTGGGAGTGCGACCGCCTTTTCCACCGGGTTTGCTGATCGTGAAAGGGTGGAAGAACTTAAGCAACAAGTTAGCGTGACATATATCGATTAATAAGGGGAGGGCACAAGAGATGAAGATCTCTGATTTGCTCAAGAAAGAGACGATGATTCTCGATTTATCGTCGACGACAAAAGAAGCGGTTATTGATGAGCTCATTGATCAGCTTGATCGAGCGGGAAGACTCGAAGATAAAGTTGGGTTTAAAGAAGCCATCATGGCCCGTGAAGCGGAAAGTACGACGGGATTAGGAGAAGGCATTGCGATTCCACATGCCAAAACGACGGCAGTTAAGACGCCTGCCCTCGCTTTTGGGCGTTCCCAGGAGGGTGTGGATTACGAAGCTCTGGATGGGCAGCCAAGCCATCTATTTTTCATGATTGCTGCGTCAGAAGGCGCCAACACCGAACATTTGTCTACGCTCTCGAAGCTGTCGACATTCTTGATGGATGAAGATTTTCGCAAGGCATTGCTTGAAGCGAGCTCTCTTGACGAGATTTTGGCAACGATTGATCAGAAAGAGCTGGAAGAAGACGATGATCAAGAGGAAGACGAGCAAGAGCAAGTGGATTCCTCAGACCAAAAAGAGGTATTTCTCCTCGGCGTAACGGGTTGTCCAACAGGCATTGCTCACACCTTTATGGCCGCAGACAGTCTAAAGAAAGAAGCGGATAAGCTCGGCTATAAAATCAAAGTCGAAACCAATGGATCAGGCGGTGTTAAAAGTCGGCTGACGCAGGAGGAAATCGAGCGTGCGGACGGCATTATTGTGGCCGCAGACACAAAAGTGGAGATGGACCGTTTTAATGGCAAGCGCATTGTGCAAGCGCCAGTGGCCGACGGGGTGCGGAAGCCGAAAGAATTAATCGAGCGCGCGCTTTCTGGTGATGCGCCTGTGTACCAAGGAAGTGAAGGTGGCTCTTCTTCCGAGGAAGGAAGCGCGAAGCAAAAAACAGGGATTTACAAACACTTGATGAACGGTGTTTCCAACATGCTTCCATTTGTAATCGGGGGCGGAATTTTACTAGCGATTAGCTTCCTGTTTGAAACCTTTTTAGGAGAAGGTAACGCCATTACGGACATTCTCGGCGTGATCGGTGGAGACAACGCCTTTGCTCTCTTTGTTCCCGTGCTAGCTGCGTTTATCGCGATGAGCATTGCCGATCGCCCAGGGTTTGCGCCAGGTCTCATTGGCGGGTACATGGCCTTTAACAGTGACGCCGGATTCCTCGGTGGACTCATTGCCGGGTTTCTTGCCGGATATGTGGCCTTAGGGGTTCGCCGACTGCTTGCGAATTTCCCGCAGTCGCTTGAAGGAATCAAAACGATTTTGTTTACCCCTGTGCTCAATATCCTTGTGACCGGAACGATCATGTTTTTCCTAACGGTGCCGTTATCGAACTTTAACGCGTTTCTAGAAAACTGGCTTGGTGGGCTCGGCACAGGAAATATGGTTTTGCTTGGGGTCGTTATGGGCGGCATGATGGCCATTGATATGGGTGGGCCATTCAATAAGGTCTCCTATACATTTGCAATTGCCATGCTTGACGCTGGGAACTTTGGACCAATGGCTGCTGCGATGGCCGGCGGAATGGTTCCGCCTCTTGGCATTGCACTCGCGACAACGTTCTTTAAAAACAAATTCACAAAGCAAGAGCGCGAGTCTGGGAAGACGAACTACCTCCTTGGTGCCTCATTTGTAACGGAAGGCGCGATTCCATTTGCTGCGGCAGATCCGGCGCGTGTTCTCACCGCAAGCGTGATTGGCTCAGCGATTGCTGGCGGTTTAACGGGGGCTTTTCAAATTGGAATCCCGGCACCGCACGGCGGTATCTTCGTGATGGGGCTTGCGAATGACTCGTCTCTCCCCCACATTGGATTGTACGCACTAGCCATTGTTATTGGAGCGATTGTGGCCGGAATCATTTTAGGACTCTTGAAAAAGAGAACCGTTTAAGAAAGAAAAAGCTGTGAAGGAGGCAGAAGCCTTTTTCACAGCTTTTTTGTCTAGCTCCGGCGGGTAGGAGCGTCGAGATTTTTCGCCCCGATAGCGAAATCCAAGCCCGGGATTTCTTTTATCGGGTCTCCAAAATTCTCGCTCCTGCGCAACCCGCCTCCGCATTTCGGTACGTCATTACAGAAGAGCGAAGAAAGCCCCTTCCTTCAGGTGGGGGATGAATTCGCTCTA
>NZ_LLYY01000009.1 GCF_001484965.1 Shouchella shacheensis
GCGAATTTCGGGGTGGATTATCTCGAAAAACATTCACTCTTCAGCGCTGACCATATTAGGACAAAAACACGCGCAGTTGCCTAATTAAAAGCAACTGCCCCCCAAGAGGAGTTCATTCCTGCTTAAACGGCTTAACTGCTTATCTGATAAAACTTTAGCATTAACGACACTTCTGTCACACCGAGCGACAGGGTACGGGCGATCTCTTCATGAGACATCCCTGAATCGGCCAATTGAAACACCCGTGACGCCAAGGATATTTCGCTCTCCTCGCTCTCCTCGTTCTCGCTCGGTTCCGGTTGCCGATACGCTTTGACTGCCTCAACCTCGTTATTATCCATGAGCGGCCCTAGCACCTCCGTACTCCAATCATCTGTTCCTTCTCTATAAAGCAACCCCTGCAGTACTTGCTCATTGCTTTCTTTTGTGCGACTGACGAAAGAATCAAGCGCCTCTTCTAGAGCTTCCCGGTCCGCTTGCTGTGCGCTTAAAAGCTTCACTTGCTTTTGAAGCTGGAGCACTGTGATTCCCAAGTAAGCGAAACCTAGCAAGGCGAACAACGTCCCTATCGCCTCCATTTCTTCGCCCTCCTCACGAATGTACCTGTGTTTCTTTTCTTAGTAACTTCTGCTTAAGTTTAAAAATGGCACGAGCGTGGATTTGTGAAATTCGCGAGGTCGACAGGTCTAATATGTGACCGATCTCTGTTAAGGTCAATTCTTCATAATAGCAAAGTTGAATCACAAGCTGCTCGTTCTTCCCGAGCCCAGCAATGACTTCAGCCAGTTCCTTTTTGGTGTCTTCTTCAATTAATCGTGCGTCAGGCAAAAGGGCCGAGGTGTCCTCGAGACTGTACGTATAGACGTTCTGTTGCTCTGAGCCCTTGGACACTTCATCTAGTGAGACCAGTTGGCTGGCTAATTGTTCGTGGTTGATTTGCCACACCTCTTTCTCCTCCATCTCTAAGGCAGCAGCAACTTCCTGACTGCTGACGCTGCGACCCTTCTGCTGCTCCAGATAGGCAATGGTCTGATCCATTTTCTTCATCTTATCCCGCATTGACCTCGATACTCGGTCTTCTTTTCTAAGGCCATCCATAATCGCCCCTCGAATGCGAAAAGAAGCGTATGTATCAAATTTCAGCTCTCGGGTTGAATCAAATTTTGCCAACGCATCGGTTAACCCTCCTAAAGCATTGCTTAAGAGTTCTTCCTTGTCCACAGAAGGGGGAAGTCCGACAGAAATGCGCTGTACGTGGTAATGAACGAGGGGCATGTAATTCAAAATAAGTGCTTCGCTAGCGCTCTCACTTTTCGTCCTCTCCCATTCCGCCCACAAAGTGGCTTCCGTTATCACTCTCATCCCCTCTTTCCTAAAGAATCGTTTCACCGACGTGAACGGTACGTACGTGCAAACAAGAGGTTGCCGGATAAAATTCAATTGTCCGACCGTTTTCTCCACCCGTTTCACTTCCTGTAATCTCTATTGCGAGCGCCTGCAAGGCGGCTTTGACCGCCTCAACATTGCGCTGTCCTATACGCATTAATTCTAGCTTTGCCGTAAACGGAAACATTTGCGCTCCTCCAGCCAGTTTGGCCTTCAAGCGATTGCTGATTGCCCCTGCGCTCACTGCTTTCTCCATTAAAGCGGGAATGGCGGTATCGGCATACTTCCAGGGATCAGGATGCCGGTTGCGAGAGCTCGTTGAGTCAGGGAGCATAATGTGGCCCATGGCCGCAAGCTTTCTCTCCTCATCATAAAGGACCACTCCGACACACGACCCCAATCCACAGGTGCGAACGGTCTCGCTTCCCCTTGCTAATCCCCAATCGGCAATAGAAATCGTGTAACGCTCACCCATCACGCTGCCCCTTAAGTGAGGCCTCAATCCGGAGGAGCGAAGCCCTATCTGGAAGCAACAACAAAAAACCTTGGACAGTTTGCTTACGCCCCTCAAGAGCCATCACCGTTTCTATAAGAATGACTTCATCTTCCTCCGCCATCAGCAATGTACCTTCCGCTAAAACCGCTCCAGCCATATCAAACGTTAACGCTGTTACCTGAGGGGCGACCATAAGTGCGGTTAAATCCGCCAGCGAAGAAAGGTAGGCACCGATCACAATGTTTGCCACCTCTTGGAAAGCGGAAACACTAAGCGGGTCCTCCGGTATTTTGGCGCTTCCGTGGGCGTATAGGTCCAGCAATAAATCCGCCAGCCCCTTCGCCTCATTCAAGGCTGTCACAAAAAAGATCCCGCCCTGTACTTCTCCATTCAGTGGAGCATAGACGGCCGCTACGTGAGTATCCTCCCCTCCAAGCTGCTTGGGGAGCTCGGAGGGGAGAAGAACTCGAGCCGTGGGAACCGTCATCTTCACTTGCCTATTGATAAACTGAGAGAGTGCTGTAGCCGCAAAACCGGTGCCGATATTGGCCACTTCCTTTAACAAATCCAGCAACGCGCGTTGTCTTTCAGACTCCATTTCCAGCCCCCCCAACACGACCAACAATCCGACTGGCGAGAAGACCGAGGGGCACGTTCTCATCTACGAAACCTGTTTGAACAGCTGCTTTTGGCATCCCGTATATAACGGCTGTTTCCTTTGCCTCCGCCAGCACATAACACTGATGGCGCTGCTTTAAAGACGCGAGTGCATGCGCCCCATCCTTTCCCATGCCCGTTAGGATAATCGCTAGAACTTTACAACTGGGGAGAAGCGCTACTGAGAAGAACAGCTCGTCCACAGAAGGATGATAGACATCGTTCTGCTCAGGCTCTGAAACGCCAAAAGCCATCGCTCCCCCTTTTTTCATAATGCGTAGTTGCTTTCCACCAGGTCCAATGTAGATTATCCCTGGCTGCAAAACCTCCCCATCCTCAGCCTCTTTGACGCTAACGCGCGAGAGAGCATCTAGTCTTTTTGCCAATGACTGTGTAAAGGCCGCTGGCATGTGCTGGGCAATCACTATTGGCATAGACAAGCTCTTTGGTAAGGCGGTTATGATCGTTTGTAACGCACGAGGCCCCCCTGTGGACGCACCAATTAACACAAGTTCGCTTTCTCTTCCCCGTACAGAAAAAGACTTTGCCTCTTTTAAACCGGTGGTTGAATGTAGCTTTGCCAAAGACGCCGAACGAACCTTTTCTCTTAACAATGCGCCGTGCCTATCTAGAGACTGGCAGCTCGTTTTCGCAGGCTTGGCCATAAAATCAAGCGCACCAGCCTCTAAGGCCTCAATGGTTGCTGCTGCGCCTTCCAAGGTCTGTCCACTGATCATGATCACCGGGCATGGCGCAATTTTCATAAGTTTTTTTAAGGTGTCTATACCGTTGAGTCCTGGCATTTCAATATCTAGGGTAACGACATCTGCTTGAAGCGCTGCTTGCTTGTCCAAGGCTTCGATTCCATTTCGAGCCGTGGCGACGACAGAGATGTCGCCCTCTGCTTGTAGCATGTTCACTAACACTTGACGCATAAAAGCCGAATCATCCACCGTTAGTACTCGAATCATAACGATTGCACCTTTTCTGTAAACGTACGTATTGATTTGAAAAATGGGCCTGCGGTCGTCTCGCTTTCCTTTTGACTCACAGTCCCTAACAGAGTGACATCAAGCGACAAAAAGCGAGAAGCCGCTTCTCTTACATTCGTCAGCGCACGTGCTTCCCATGTTTGCATGGGATCACACACTCCAACCGCGTACACCTTTTTTGGCTGCAAGCGTTTCAACAACGTGTACCTCTCTACCACCTCTTGAACGGATTCCGCCACAAATAGAAGGAGGTCCTCTATCTTTTCGTGGTCCTGCTTCCTGGGGTCATGCAGTAGAAAGACGAAATCGTACTCGTTTTCTAGGGAGCTCTTATACGCTTGAAGATTCAGCATGTCGACTTTGCATGACTTTTGAAAAGCACTGCCTATCTCTTCTGTAGACACCACACCGACACGAAAAGAGGACGACTCAAGCGCCGCAGCAAAGCTCAGCAAGAGTCTCGCTTCCAAAGGATTCCAAACAAATACATCGATCCGATGTGGCTTGCGGATTTGGCGCTTGGCAAGGGCGCGCAGAGCTCTAGCTTGATCCATCTTTCATTCCCTCCATCGCCCATTCAATGAGCCTGTCTCGGTCAGGTCTAACTATTAGGTCTTGCGGGACATTTTGCCCCATTGTCACGCTTACGCAAGGGACCTCAAGGGCATTCATCGCTTCAATCATTGAGCCACGACTGACGGTCTCATCCATTTTCGTGAAAACAACACCGTCCACCGCTTCCCTTCCAAAGGAATCAATGGTTTGGATCAGGTCTTCCGGTTTTGCCGTTAAACTCAAGGCTAGAAAAACGACCGCCCTCTCATCAAATGCTTGAATCGCCGTTGTGGAGGAAATGGCTTGCTCTCGCAAATAGTTGCGTCCTTCTGTATCAATAAACAGACAATCAAAGTCTGAGAGAGCATGATAATGGTCTATTAATTCTTTTGCATTGTAAGCCACACGAACCGGACATTTTAAAATGCCTGCATAGGTTTTCAGCTGTTCCACCGCCGCAATCCGGTAGGTGTCAGCAGTAATGAACGCGACACGCTTGCGCTGATGAAAAACAGCATCTGCCGCTAGCTTTGCAATTGTCGTTGTCTTGCCAACCCCGGTAGGACCTGCGATCGTGATTACCCGTTTCTCCGCAAAAGACATCGCTTTTTGCTGTCCAAAAACCACTTGCAACGTCTTCACGCCTAACTCTCGGGCATTTATCACTCCCTGCTGCTCAATCATCCCTGCGAGGAGGCAGAGTTTATTCCTCGTTTGTTTGCGAACGCCATGGTTCTCCAAGTATTCTTTAAACTGCCTTACGTTGGAAGACTGGTGAGTCTTTTTAGGGACGTTTCCCCTAAGCGTAGCGTCTCTCTCCTCGTTCGCACCTGCCGTTATCTCGAGCTGCTTTCTTCCAAAGAACCCGAACCATCCACCTACCATTTGTTCCTTTGTATGCAATATGACAGCATCCGGCCCTAATGCCGCACGAATTTTCACGACCGCCTCATCCATGGTCTGTGCCTGAAACTTTTCTATTCTCACTCCATCTTCACCACCCCAGCGCTCTGTACTTCCACTTCTGGTTCTAGCTCGTTATAGGAAATAACGGGAACATGGGGAAGATACCGTTCAAGTAGTTGTCTCACATATAAACGTACGGCTGGAGAACAAAGGATCACAGCTTGCCTTCCCATTTCAGAAAACTTCGTCGTTTCACTAACAGCATTTTGCAGTATCGTCTGGGAATCGTTCGGGGAAAGAGCGAGAAAGCTTCCCCGCTCATTTTGACCGACGGCATCCGCTATTTTTTTCTCCACAGTGCCAGCGAGAGTAATGACGTAGAGTGGTTCTTTCTCTTCCGTCACCTGCTGTGTAATTTGCCTCGACAGCGCTTGTCGCACGTATTCTGTCACCACATTCATGTCTTTTGTAAGCCCCCCGTAGTCGGCAAGCGTCTCAAAAATAACCGGCAAATTTCGAACGGAGAGCTGCTCTCTTAACAAATTCTGAAGCACTTTTTGCACGTCGCCAACAGAAAGCGGAGAAGGGGTCACTTCCTCCACAAGTGTCGGATACGATTCTTTTAAATGGTCAATCAACTGCTTGGTTTCTTGACGCCCCAGCAGTTCATGGGCATGCTGCTTCAGCACTTCCGTCAAATGTGTTGAGATGACAGAAGGCGGGTCCACAACGGTGTACCCGGCCATTTCAGCGACGTCCCGCACATCTTCTGTGATCCACTGCGCGGGCAAACCAAAGGCTGGTTCGATGGCGTCAATGCCCGTTACGTCTTCATTTTCAACTCCTGGGCTCATCGCCATGTAGTGATCAAGCAGCACTTCTCCTTTTGCGACGACGTTGCCTTTGACCTTGATCGTGTACTCATTCGGCTGAAGACCGATATTGTCCCGAATGCGAATCACGGGTACGACGGACCCAAGTTCAAGAGCCATTTGCCTCCGAATCATCACAACACGATCGAGCAAATCCCCTCCCTGCTTTGCATCTGCCAAAGGGACTAACCCGTATCCAAACTCAAATTCAATCGGGTCCATTTGCAAGAGACTAACTACGCTCTCCGGTGTCTCTGGCGGTGGTGGCGGCTCTTCATTCAACGTTTCCTCCAGTTCCTGTTGCCCTCTTTCCAGCTTGGATAACTGATACCCAAAGATGGCTAGAACCCCTGCGATCGAGAAGGTGAGTGTCTTCGTAATGGGTGTCGTCAATCCAAGCAGAAAAACCGTCCCAGCCGTCACATAGAGAAGCTTCGGGTGAGCAAAGAGCTGTTTGGACAAATCGCTGCTTAAACTTCCCTCCGAAGCTGCTTTCGTTACAATTACTCCAGTCGCTGTTGAAATAAGCAGTGCGGGGATTTGTGTGACGAGCCCATCTCCGACCGTTAGTAGCGTGTACGTGGAAACAGCGGTACCCATATCCATCCCCATCTGCGTCATGCCAATGACCAGACCGAAGATGAGATTGATCAACACAATGATGATGCTGGCGATGGCATCTCCCTTAACAAACTTACTCGCACCATCCATGGCTCCATAAAAATCAGCTTCTTCCTCAATCTTTTCACGCCGCCCTTTGGCTTCACTGTCCGAAATCAATCCAGCATTCAAATCGGCATCGATGCTCATTTGCTTCCCAGGCATGGCATCCAGTGTAAAGCGCGCCCCGACCTCGGACACTCTCTCAGCCCCTTTGGTAATGACGATAAACTGAATAATAACAAGGATGAGGAACACAACGAAGCCAACAAGAGCGTTCCCACCCACAACAAAATTGCCGAACGTCTCAATCACGTTCCCTGCCTCTGCATTTCCCAAAATGGAACGAGTAGTGGAAACACCCAACCCCAAGCGGAAAAGTGTAACAAGCAGAAGCATCGTCGGAAAAATGGAGAATTCCAAGGCGTCCTTCGTGCTAATCGCCACAAGCAGGATCAGTAAGGATAGCGAGATGTTAAAGATAATGAGAACATCAAGCACAATAGGAGGAAGAGGAATAATGAGCATGACAATAATTAAAATAACGCCAAACAATACCGAGAAATCACGCGCTTTCACACACTCACTCCTTTCCATATGGTTTTTGCGGTGAACCTACTCTTCTCATTTAAGAGACATTTACACCATTGGCTTTTTCAGTTTGTATACATAGGCGAGAACTTCGGCAACGGCCTGAAACATGTCTTCGTTTACTGGTTGATTCAGTTCAACATGGGCATAGAGAGCTCTTGCAAGCGGAACGTTTTCTACCATTGGAACATCATTAGAACGAGCCACAGCCTTAATTCTCTCAGCAGCAAAATCCACACCTTTCGCGACTACGCAGGGAGCGTCGGCTTTCTCGCTCTCATAGCGGAGCGCGACGGCCACATGGATCGGGTTAGTGATAATCACGTCTGCTTTTGGCACTTCCTGTATCATGCGGTTCATTGAAAGCTCCATTTGTTTTTGTTTACGGCGCGACTTAATTTTCGGGTCCCCTTCCACCGTCTTATGTTCGTCACGGACATCTTTCTTTGACATACGAATTTGCTTCTCATGATCGTACCTTTGATAAATATAATCGGGAATCGCTAGCACGAGTAAGAGTATCGCTGCTAAAATGCCCATCAAGATGGTCAAATTGCCAATGGTGATGGCCCCTACTTCCACAGACTTTTGGGACAGCTTAAGCACGTCTTCAAGATTCACCCAGATCACCATGCCAACAAGCGTGCCAACGAACCCAATTTTCGCAAGAGATTTACAAAGCTCCACAAGCGCGCGAGCGGAGAAAATCCGTTTAGCACCTTTAATCGGATCCAATTTTTCAAGCTTAAGCTTCATTGGTTCAGCGCTCATAAGCGCTCCTACTTGCAGAAAGCTTGCAAACCCTCCCGCTAAAACCGTTAGTACCATCAATGGAAGCATCGCGACGCCCATGGTCCAAGTAAGCTCCCCAAAAAGGACGGCAACGGACTGAGAAGAAACGTCAACGAGCAGAAGTCTTCCGAGCATGCTTTTCATCATTTCTAGCATCTCACGAAACATATACGGTCCGGCAAAAAGCCACATAACAATAAAAGCCGCAAACAACATCATCGCTGTATTCACGTCTTGACTCTTCGGAACTTGGCCTTTCTTTCTCGTGTCGGCTCGCTTTTTCTGCGTCGCTTTTTCCGTTTTTTCTTCAGCAAAGTACTGCAAATCCATTTTTACTAAGGTGAGATGCCCCTTCATTGTACGGCTCCCCCAAGTCTTTCCAGAAGTTTTCGCATGGTTGCGATCACTTCTTCAAATAAATAGTTCACACTCATAAAGAACACGCCGATATAAACCGTGAGGATTAGAAGACCCACGATGGTTTTGATGGGCATCCCGACAACGAACACATTCATTTGCGGTACAGTTCGGGAAACAATTCCAAGGGCAACGTCAACAAGAAAAAGCGAACCGACCACCGGAAATGCCATCGCTACAGCTAAAGCGAACATCACTCCCATCGTATTTGCCACAAGCTCGATAACCGGCTCTGTGCCAAAAGGGAGCGCAAGCTGATCCATCGGAACGAACATGTAGCTGTATACCACGCCATCCAACAGCAAATGGTGGCCATCAATTAAGAGTAAATATAGAAGAGCGAATGTATATAAGTAACCTCCGAGTAAAGGACTTTGCGCACCCGTTTGGGGATCGACCACATTAGCAATCATGAAGCCCATGTGAAAGTCCATTAGCCCCCCAGCCACCTGTATGGCGTAGAGCAACATCATCGCAACAAGACCAACAGACAACCCAACGAACAGCTCTTTTAAAATAAGCAACAAATAAGTTGCATTCACGGTTAATTCCGGGATCTCCACTGTAAAAACCACCGTATAAGAAATAAACGCAGCAAATCCTAGCTTCAAGGGCGCGGGCACTGAACGATGACTGTACATCGGCAAGACAATAAAAAAGGCACTTATTCGAACAAGCACGAGCAAAAACGCAGGCAAGAGGGATAGCCAATTTTCCATTAGCCAATAAACCTATGAAGATTGCTGTAAATGCTGTAGGTGAGCTCTGTCAGCTGCGAAAGCATCCAAGGCCCGAAAAGAATTAACCCGATCAGTACACCGACAATTTTCGGAATAAACGCGAGCGTCTGTTCCTGAATTTGTGTGGTGGCCTGAAAAATACTGACAACTAGACCGAGAGCAAGTGCAACGAGAAGCAAGGGCCCTGCGACGAGGAGAACTGTCCAGACACCGCTTTGGGCCATGCGGATAACAAATTCTGAGCTCATAACAAACCGTTCCTTTCTAGCTATAGCTGATGAGAAGGCTCTGAACAACAAGGTACCAGCCATCCACCAGAACAAAAAGCAGCACTTTAAACGGCAAAGCAATCATGACAGGCGGCAACATCATCATTCCCATGGACATGAGTACACTCGCGACAATCATATCGATGACTAGGAATGGAACAAAGATAAGAAAACCAATCTGAAAGGCGGTTTTCAACTCACTAATGGCAAAAGCCGGAACGAGAGTAGAGAGGGGCACCTCTTCAAGCGACTCTGGTTTCTCATGTCCTGCATAGCCCATAAATAGCGCCAAATCCTTCTCTCTCGTATGCTGTGCCATAAACGTCTTGATGGGCACGATGGCAGACTCGAAAGCCTCTTGAGCTTCGATTTCTCCGTTCGCAAGTGGGGTGTACGCTTCGCTATACACTTCAGAGAAGACCGGAGCCATAATGAAAAAAGTCATAAATAAAGCGAGGCCAATAAGCACCTGGTTAGGTGGCGTCGTTTGCGTCGCCAAGCCTTGCCTCACAAATGAAAGTACGATTACAATTCGAGTGAAGCACGTCATTAGAATCAAAATTCCTGGAGCGAGGGAGAGCACTGTTAAAAGCAGCATTAGCTGCACTGTTGTAGCGATGGCCTCTGGCTCTTCAGAAAAAACATCGAAAGAAAAGACTCCAGCAAAAAGCGACGGGGCGGCGATCACCCACTCACTCATCGCCTTTTCTCCGAAAACACAGCATTGCGGTCGCGAAGGGAATGATTCGGTTCTTCTAGCTTCGTTTGCAGAAGTTCAGAGAACGACGGCTGCGTATTGTTTGAAGGCGTCGTCCACTTTGCCTTCAAGGTATCGAATGTTGCCGTAAGCGGCGACTCTCCTATCTGCCCCTGCTGTTTGTCTAAAATTGCACGTATTTCCTGCGGCTCCGTAATTTCTGATAAGAGCTGTACTTGTTCTCCGACCCCAACCACCAGCAGCTTATCGCCTACTTTCACAAGTTGAACCGAACGACTTCCCCCGAGCGAAAGACCGGAGACGAGCTGCATCGCCTTGGTTTCTTGAAACGTCTGCGCTCGTTTATTAATAAAGCGAAGCAAACCGTACAGAAGCAAGATCACAAACAGAAGTGCGACAACGACTTTTACTAGCGACACCCAGCCGCTCTCTCCACTAGAAAGAACAATCTCCTCGTCGACTCCCTCCTTTGACTCACCGTCCTCTGCCTCTTGAAACGACTCCAACACATTCCTGTTTGAATCCTCTGCGTGCACGGGCGCCGGAGCGAAACAGTGCAGAGCCCCGAGCACGAGGAAGAAACTAACTAAGCGTTTTAGAAATGGCATCGAGCACTCGATCAGCTTGAAACGGCTTTACAATAAAGTCTTTCGCTCCGGCCTGAATGGCATCAATGACCATCGCCTGCTGTCCCATCGCTGAACACATGATGATTTTCGCGTTAGGGTCATATTGCCTAATGTCTTTTAAGGCAGAGATTCCATCTTTCTCGGGCATCGTAATATCCATGGTAACGAGATCAGGGGTATGCTCCTTGTACTGTTCAACCGCCTCTTGGCCATCACCAGCCTCTCCAACGACGTCATAACCATTCTTCGTTAAAATATCCTTAATCATCATTCGCATGAACGCTGCATCGTCTACGATTAATACTCGCTTTGACATTGTGGTAGTTCCCCGCTTTCTACTTTCATTTGCTATTTTCTTATTTTAGTTGAGTAATTCGCTCTTTTTGACTAACAATGTCCGTGATCCGTACACCAAAGTTCTCATCAATGACTACGACTTCGCCTTTGGCAATCAGCTTGTCATTAATCAAGACATCCACCGGTTCTCCCGCCAACTTGTCCAGCTCGATAATCGATCCTTGCGCAATCGCTAAAATATCGCGAATCGTCTTTCTTGTCCGGCCAAGTTCAACTTTTACTTCAAGCGGTATATCAAGAAGCATGTTTAGATTGTGCATCTCCGCCTCTGGAAAGTTGCTAGATTCAAAATTGGAAAACACCGCTTTTTGAACTACGGGATCTGGCTTAGCAAGCCGAGCACCAACATGCTGTCCTTCCCGTTCGCCAAAAGACTCCCCTTTTTCCTCGGTGTGTCGGTCTTCAGAAAGTTCACGTAACGGCATGCTCTGAAGTTCTTCCTCCTCCCCCTTTTGCTGAGCTGAAGCTTCCCCTGATGGTGCAGCCCCTTCTAGAAGGGCTTTGGAGAAGTTCTTGCCAAATGGAACGCTCACTAGCTGCATGATGCGCGAGTTAATCAATGAACCGACCTGGAGCCTAAAAGAAATATTAATTAATAGGTCTCCCTCTGGAATATAGGTCTCCGCCCCTTGGTTCTGGAAGTTCACAACGTCTACTTCAGGCGGTGAGATGTCAACACGCCGGTTGAAAAGAGTAGACATAGACGTTGAAGCTGAACCCATCATTTGATTCATCGCTTCTTGAACGGCGCTGATGTACATGTCCGAAAGCTCACTGCTCGGATTTTGACCGTCTCCACCAAGCATAAGATCAGCAATAATCGCTGCATCTTCCGTTGTGATGACAAACAGGTTGGTTCCCTCAAAGCCTTCCGTATAACGGACGTGAATCACCACATGAGGGTGAGGAAATGTATCCTTCAAAGAATCTTTGCCGACAATGCTTACTTCTGGGGCTGTAATCTCGACCTTTTGATTAAGCAGCGTTGACAGTGCCGTTACCGAGCTGCCAATAGAGATATTCCCAATTTCCCCAACGGTATCTTTTTCCATCTCCGTTAAGTAGGCATGGATTGTTGAAGCCTCTTTCGTTTCTTCCTCATTGGATTCTTGGTTTTGCATTCCTTTTAACAATTCATTAATTTCATCTTGTGAAAGTTTATCATCGCTCATCATTCGACCCTCCTATGACATCCGTCACTTGAACAGCGAGGCGGCCTTTTTCCTGACCCGGCTGCGCTAAAAACTTTGTCTCCCCGCCTACTGTCACACAAAGAGGTCGTGAAATGGGTTGAGTAAGCTCAATGACATCACGCTCGCCAAGTTGCAAGAACTCTTCGATCGTAATTTCCGACCGGCCAAGCTCGGCCGCGATATCCAGAGATGCTTTCTTCACCTGAGAGTTAAGTCTTTCCTCGTCTTCATCGCTTGGCAAGGCTTTGGTCTCCTGTAACCAGTGGTGATTGGTAAGCTTAGGTAGCGTTTCCTCAAGCACCACATACGGCAAGCAAATCGTCATGACCCCGGATGTATCCGCGATGCTAGTGGAAAGCGAAATAACCACTACCGTCTCATTAGGCGAGACCAGCTGCAAAAACTGCGGGTTCACTTCAACGGTTTCCATGATCGGCTCAAGCTCTACCACCGATCCCCACGCCTCTTTAAAGCTATGAAGCATTTGATCAAATAGAGCAGAGAGAATTCGATTTTCAATTTCTGTTAAGTTGTCAATTTTATTCATGCTCATTCCATGTCCGCCCAGAACCCTATCAAACATGGCATACGCAATGTTCGGGTTCACTTCGAGCAAGAGCCTTCCATTTAGAGGCAACGGCTCAATAACGTTCAAGAACGTCATTGTTGGAATGGAACGAATGTACTCTTCGTACGGCAGCTGTTCAACCGAGGCCACTTGAATTTGCACAAGCGACCTGAGCTTCGCTGAAAAATAAGTCGTTAAGAGTCTTGCGTAGTTCTCATGAATGCGGGATAAGTTTCGAATCTGATCTTTTGAAAATCGAAGGGCACGCTTAAAGTCGTAGACGCGCACTTTTTGTTCTGATTCGGTTCTTAAAAGCTCGTCCGCGTCCATTTCACCAGTCGAAAGTGCGGATAAAAGCTCATCAATCTCCCCCTGCGACAGAACATCAGCCATGCGAGCACCTCCGTTTCTTTCCGTTATTGAACGACCCAACTCGTTGTGTAAACGTTGACGACAGCGCCATCTTGCATTTCTTCATTTAGCTTTTCGCGTATAGCTTCCTCTACAGCAACCAGACCTTCTTCCCCTTGAACCTCATCCGCCTCCGTGTCTGCGAGCGTCGTTAAGATCGCGTGATTCAGCTGAAAATTTCTTTTTTCGATTTCTTGAGCCGCCTCTTCGCTGTCAAGCTGAATCCGGTATGTAGCTCGAACAAATTCCCCAGACCTCAGGTTTGTTGTCATTTCCTCTGCGTCGAAGGACTGAGCATTGACCTCATCAATGCTTGCCTCCTCGCTTCCAGAAGCCTGATCAAACGACCAATCCTGCAGCAGGTAAAACGCGGCCCCACCGACGATGACAGCAAAAACAAGTACGAGAGAAACGCCTAGAAGCTTATTGTTCTTCATAAATGTTCGTCCTCCTTCCTTAGGCGATGCCTGCCAATTAAGCCGATTTCCCGCATACATTCATTCATCGCGTTCCCCACTTGTCCTATGTTGTCTGCCACCACAATCTTTTTGCCATTCAGTAAAGTGATGGTCGTATCCGGGAGAGCCTCAACTTTTTCAACAAGCAGGATATTAAGTAAGAAAGACTGTCCGTTTAAACGTCTTAGTGTAATCATCACTGGTTCCTCCGCCAAGTCTTCCTTTCTATCGCTTGAGGTTGACAAGTTCTTGCAGGATTTCATCCGACGTCGTAATAACACGGGAATTCGCCTGGAACCCGCGCTGCGCAACAATCATTTCTGTGAACTCGTCGGAAAGATCTACGTTCGACATTTCCAGAAAACCGGATTCCATCTCACCCGTCCCGGCTTCTCCAGCTGTTGTTATCGTTAGCGCACCAGAAGCAGTGGTTTGCGTAAATAGGCTCCCGCCTGCACTTGCTAGCCCCTCCGGATTGGTAAAGCGTGCCACGCCTATTTGGACATCCGCAGAGAGCGTGTCACCATTTTCATCGGTAAGAACAACGGAACCGTCCTTGCCAATGGACATATCGGCAATAGCGTCAAAATCACCAGCAAGATCGCCAAAGTTAATCGTGTTTTCGTTTGAATCGAGAACATAAGCACCTGAGCTCGTCACGAGATCTCCATTGTTATCAAGATAGAAATTTCCCGCGCGTGTATAGGAAGTTGCCCCTCCATTATTGACCATGAAATACCCATCGCCATTTAAAGTGAGATCTAGGGTCCGTCCTGTAAACTGAGTACCACCACTTTCATGGACCGTATCAATCGAACCAACCTGAGAACCTGAACCGACCTGCTTCGCGTTCGTGCTTCCACGATCGGCCGTAGCAGCCGTCGCCCCTTGAAGCTGCTGGCTCACCATGTCTTGAAAGGTGGTCCGACTTTTTTTAAACCCGTGCGTGTTCACGTTGGCAATGTTATTCCCCGTTACGTCCAACTTTGTTTGAAAGTTTTTCATCCCTGAAATTCCTGAATACATAGAGCGAATCATTCGTCATTCCCCTTTTCGTTTTCCGTTTTTGGTAGCCCGTTTGTGATACTTGTCAGCCTGCTTGCTTCTACCCATTTATCTTCACCGTAACCCACCACAAGCGTGCCTTCTTTGTTGTATTTAACGCCTTCAACAACTCCTACTTGTTTGCTCCCAGTCTCATCCTGCCACTCCACTTCTTTTCCAATGAGCTCACTAAATGAAATTAGCTCCTGGCTTTTTTTTTCAAGGTACAGGTGTTGCATACCCGTGTTGAGAGACGTGAGCTGCTCCAGCTGAGAAAAAGTCGCTAGCTGGGCAATGAACTCTCGGTCCTCAATTGGATTGGTAGGATCTTGGTTTTGGAGCTGTGTAATGAGAAGCTTTAAAAAAGCATCTTGACCCAGATTGTTGCCTGATTGACGAGCGTCTACCTGATTTCGAGTACTTTCCAGCATTAAAGTTGGATCGATGCTTGGCACTCAGCATCACCTACGCTTCCTCATAGAATAATCGCCTAGCAAACAGCTCTTGAAACGATTCGCGTTGCTCTTCGTGCTGTTCGCGCCGCTGTTCTTTCTCCTGTTTTTCTTGCTTATCCTGGGACGATTGGCGTTCCTGCTCATCTTTTTCGAAGCTGCGAATATCTACGTCGACAAGCGGCTGCGAAGAATTCCAGAACTGCCGCAGCTGCGGCAGCGTGCGCTCAAGCATTTCTCGTGTCCCCGCTTGATCCGAGGAAATACGAGCGATAAAACCTTCCTCGGTTTGAATCAAGCGAAGCTGTAGGCGACCAAGCGTTTCAGGGTGAAGCTTAACTGTAAACTCACTTGTCTTATTGTTTGGTAGCCGCATTTGCCCTTGCTTCATCAAACGCTCCAACTGCCGAAGAAATTTCCCATCTTCTTCTGCACTATTTGCAGTTGGCGTTTGCACGAGGCGTTCCTTCGGTTCAAGACGTGCCAGTCGCTCCCCCATAAATGAAGAAACCAAATCCCGCTCTGTTTCAAGTTTCATAAACGGATGAGCGACTGGTTGAGATCGTTCACTCCTATTGTTCTCGCTTTTTAACAAGGGATGGACGGGAGTCGTCTCGTCAGTTTCTTCAAGCTCTCCAGACGCAGAGCCATCTGTTTGCACGACTGAAACGACCGGCACTACCGGCTGACGCTCACTCCCTTCCAAAGGCTTTGGTTGGTTTGTTGCAAAAGAGCGTTCATGCGTCTCAGGGATGGTTCCCGTTAGCTCTGTAAAAGAAGCAGCGTTCGGCAACTGCTCGCTCAGGACTCTCCCCTGCTTGACCTCCTTCATAACGTCTAATTGTTGCTCGGTGTGCTTCAGTCCGAATGTAACGTTCTCCTCAATTTGTTTGCTGTGCGCTGTTAAGGTTTCATCTTTGCGCCAATCTATTTTGCTTTCTTTCAAAGGAAGGCTAAGCATCTGAACACCTTTACGTTCTTCGTTTCCGACCTCCGATCGAAAGCGGAAGGGAATCATCTCAGTCTGTGGGACAGCGCGACTTTCTTGGACCGCCGTTTTTTCTTCGCTTTTAAGGTTCTCAAGCAGAGGTTCACTTGATTGCTGAGCGTCCACATGACTCTCACTCACTAATGGCAAAGAATGGTGAGGTTTGCGGCTCGTATTTTGCGTTGCGAAATTCTCCTCTGCCTGCGGGAGGTCTTCGCCCAGGACAGTTGGAATTTTTCTAGATAATTCTTCGACTAATGGTTTGTCATTTGCTAGCGCTGATTTCGGGACAATCTCGTGGATGCGCTGGAAGAGGGGGACCGCCGGTACTTGGCCGTTACGTAGTAGGTTCCTAGTATCTCGATCCGTTTCACTCGTCCTCTCTGCTCTTACAATGACCTCATGCTTCTGTTCCGATTCTGCATGATCAAAAGCATCCTTCTCCATCAGTTCTACTGGAGCTTTTCCCCTTGTTGTCAGAGCAGAGCTTGCCTCCTCCTGGAAATCTTCGGAAGCATCCAACCATCCGTTTATCTCTTCCGAGGCCGAGTCAAAAGCCTTCTCTACCTTTTCGTAGAAGGAGAGTGATTCAAAATTGGGTGGTTTCATCTCTTCTTTGCTCTTCCCCTCTTTCAAGAAGGGATTTTCATCGTCACCCACTTTGGGCTGAGGCAACATGTGTACTTTTCGTCGAAGTAGCTGGGCAAATCCTTCTCCAGATCCTTCAGACTCGGCTGCATAATTGGTTGCTGAGTGGACAGGAACTTCCCCAGGTAATGCCGTAAACCGAATCATGATCCTCCCCCTTTCTAAGGAGCTTCGTTTGCCATTCTTTGCATGAAGGTTGACGCCTTACTCTCATCTAGTCGACCAATAATTTGTGCGCGCAGTGCAGGCTTCATATTGGACAGATGTTCATAGGCTTGATCATCCTCCATTTCACTCAAAATAGCAGCGGCTCGTTTCGAGGACATTCCTTCATAGGTCTTAATCACCTCACTCATGGAGGCATTTGTTTGAGTAGCCTCCTCCGTGTCCCCTTGCTCCACTTCACCTGCGTCCTCCTGCTCTAATTCCTGCATTTCGCTTACCCTATCACTCCATTCACTTTCCAGGCTTACCAACTGCTCTTCTACCCTCAAAAGCTCTTCCTCTAATTCCTCAATTCTGGCTTGAAATGCTTCCTCCTTTCCATCAACCGAGACAACGGAAGAAACCATATTTTTTGCCGATTCTCCTACGTTAAAACCAAGAAGCGGACCAAGCACTACAAAAAACACAATCATAAGAAACAGAGCGGGAATACCGATAAATAAGAACAGAGAGAGACTACTGAAGCTACGTTTTTCTTTTTTGCTACTCATAACAACTGGCGCCTGCGGATAAATCGTGAAGAAGCGAGCTCGTCCAGCGTTTGCGCCTCAAGCTTCTTCTGTTCTTCTTCGTACAACGCTTGTTTTTGCTCTCGTATTCTTTCGTATTGCTTGTAAGCAAGAGCGAGTTCATCACGCTTGTTTTTCTTATGCTGCATCAATCGCCTCGCCTGTTCAGTCTCTTTTTCTTGTCTAACAATTCGCTGGCGGATCCACTCCAAATGCTTTTCCTCACCCATGACCCGCAAAACCGTTGCTCGTTGGTCAAGTGTCTCCTCTAAGCTCGACTCAAGATCCTCTTTCCGTTTCAGTAAGTGGTAAAGTGTAGTTGCTACTTCTTCAAAATCACCAGAGGCCTCTCTATAAGCTTGCTCTGCAATATCCTTCTGCTGTTTGCATACGTTCATCACATGCTGCAACGAATAGCTAAAACTCACGCAAGAACTCATCCCTTCTCTGAAAGCTCTATAAGCTCCTTAACGGTATGTGAAAAAGGCAAATGCTCATCTTTTTCTTGCTTTAACAAGGTGATAATATCGGGATACACGTTAACAGCTTGGTCAATCGCTGAAGAGGTCCCTTTTTTATAAGCTCCAATTTGAATAAGATCCTCTGCCTCTTCAAAGTCCGCCAATCGCTCTCGAACCTGGCGGGCAGCTTTTTGATGTTCTTTTGTCACCAAATCCCCCATCACTCGGCTTACGCTTTTTAACACATTGATTGCCGGAAACTGCCCTTTGTTCGCCAGCTTACGGTCAAGAACCAGATGTCCATCCAAAATCCCTCTCACCGCATCAGCAATTGGTTCATTCATGTCGTCCCCGTCAACGAGAACGGTATAAAAAGCGGTAATGCTTCCTCTTTCATTCGTGCCGGAGCGCTCCAACAATTTGGGCAGCATCGCAAAAACCGAGGGAGGGTACCCTTTTGTTGTTGGGGGTTCTCCTACAGCAAGTCCAATTTCACGCTGCGCCATCGCAAAACGGGTGATCGAATCCATCAATAAGTTAACGACCATGCCCAAGTCTCGAAAGTATTCCGCAATCGCGGTCGCCGTCTGGGCTCCTTTTACCCGCATAAGAGCTGGTTGGTCAGAAGTGACGACGACCAGTACCGATTTCTTTAAGCCAGCTGGCCCTAAATCTCGTTCAATAAATTCCTTCACTTCGCGACCTCGTTCTCCTATTAGAGCAATGACGTTGATATCCGCCTCCGCATGAGAGGCAATCATTGAAAGCAAGGTGCTCTTGCCCACCCCACTTCCAGCGAAGATGCCGATACGTTGGCCTCTTCCTACCGTAAATAAACCGTCAATTGCCTTGATGCCGAGCCCCATTACTTCTGAAATGCGCGGTCGATCCAACGGATTGGGGGGCTTTCTTTCAGTCGAATATGCGTCGAGTGGCGGAAGCAAACCCTCTGCTGTTAAACATTCCCCTGCGCCATTGACAATCTGACCAATGAGCCCAAGACCAACACGGACATCAAGTGGCTTCCCTGTCGCCTCAACAAGACTACCAGGGGCGATCTGAATGGTATCCTCAAGAGGCATTAAAAGCACATTGTCATCGCGAAACCCTACGACTTCTGCTTTAATCTCTCGACTGTTGCTCACACCTGTGTAGATCAAACATAGATCTCCAATCGCCGCTTGTGGTCCTACGGATTCAATCATGAGCCCCGTGACCTGACGTACATGCCCGTACCATTTGTAAGGAGAAAGCCTCTGAATTTCTCTATGTAAGGACAAGCGACCCGCCCCTTTTCAACGTGAGCAACTGCTCTTTAAGCTGAATAAGCTGTACATCAAGGGAAGCATCCATCCGCCCCCCACTTGTTTGCACAATGCAACCCTCAGGCGAAAGCCTGCCGTCCGGTACGATAGCAAGTTCCGTGCTTGCCACAAGTAACTGGTTTAGCTCCTGCTTGCGATCAGAAATTCGCTCATACCATTCAGGAGGCACATATAGCTTCACCTGTCGATGCTCTCTAACCTCTGTCACGATTTGCTTGAGCATTGCTTGCAGCATCTCCTCCTCCTCTAAAGCACTGCTAAGAACGCGGTAGGAAAGCTCGTGAGCCAGCTCAATGATCAACCCTTCATGCCTATCTAGGGCTTCCTCTCTCTCCTTTGAGGCACGGTCGACAATAGCTGCTGCCAGTTTAAGCTGTTCAGAGAAACGCCTCTCTACTTCCTTCCTCGCCTCCTCGTACCCCTCTTCATATCCCTTCCTCCTCGCTTCATCAAGTACCTGTTCACATTGAACAACATGCTCCTTTTGTTCTTGCTCAATTTTCTCCAGTACTTGTCTCGCTTTCTCGTTAGCCGATGCCAGCAGCTCGTTGGCCTCTTCATGCGCTTCGCTCTTCATTTCATCAAGTTCCTTCACGACCTCAACGTGACTTTTCGCATTATTTATAGGAGGAGCAGAGAATAATTCCACCTCAAACGGCTGGACAGCGATCTTTCGTTCTGAGAATGATTGATCTCTTTCATTCCTTGCCTTGATGATATTAGACAACAATGTCCTCTCCCTCGTTTCGTGCAATCACAATTTCGCCTGCATCCTCAAGATTACGAATTGTCGCCACGATGCGTGACTGAGCATCTTCCACGTCACGAAGCCTCACCGGCCCAAGAAACTCCATTTCATCTCGAAACGCTTCC
Organism: Shouchella shacheensis; assembly: GCF_001484965.1. Classification (GTDB taxonomy): domain Bacteria; phylum Bacillota; class Bacilli; order Bacillales; family Bacillaceae_D; genus Shouchella; species Shouchella shacheensis. The sequence goes on from NZ_LLYY01000009.1 coordinate 20,193, forward strand.
GCCATACGCTGCGACATATTTTCGAAAATGATGTTTTTCACTTCATCGCTTGCCACCTTTAATGAAAGTTTCAAGTCATCATTTTCCACTTCTCGAATAACTTGTTGAATCGCTCGTCTTTCAAGAGTCACAATGTCCTCGAACACAAACATCCGCTTTTTGATCTCATCGGCTAAATCAGGATCTTGTACATGGAGCCCGTCTAATATCGTTCGCTCTGTTGTACGATCGACACCGTTCAATACTTCTACCACAGCTTCTACTCCGCCGGCCTCTGTAAAATCTTGGGATAGTGTTTGTGAAAGCTTTTCTTCCAAAACAGCTTCCACTTGAGCGATGACTTCTGGAGAGGAACGATCCATTAGCGCCATTCGACGAGCGACATCCGTCTGAATTCCCTCGGGCAGGGCCGAAAGGATTTGTCCCGCCTGCTTCGTACCAAGATAGGCAAGAATAAGCGCAATCGTCTGCGGGTGCTCATGTTGAATGAAATTTAAAATCTGCGCGGCATCGGTCTTTCGTGCAAAGTCAAACGGGCGAACTTGGAGCGTGGATGTTAAGCGATGCATCATTTGTTCGGCCGCTTCCGTACCGACTGCTTTTTCTAAGATGTTTCGGGCATAGCCGATTCCACCTTGCATCATATATTCCTGAGCCATCGCAATGGAGTGGAATTCTTTTGTCACAAGCTCTTGAGTTTCTTTTTCCACTTTTCGAACGGTTGAAATTTCTAGTGACAGAAGTTCAATCTCCTCTCCGCTTAAATGTTTGTAGACCTGCGCGGCCGTATCAGGCCCCAGTGAGATCAAAAGAATGGCCGCCTTCTGCCTCCCTTTCAGCTTCCCCACTGCCATAGTCATCATCTCCTACTGTTCTCTTCTTAACGAATACGACCTACTCATCTGAAAGCCATGTTCGTAGAAGTTTTGAGAAATCCTCTGGGTTGTCACGTGCCAGCTTGTCTATTTGACGAATGCGCTGGGTCTCCTCGGATTCTTCGTTAAGAGGTAGCTCCTCGATTACGCTCTCTTCCACACTAGAAGGGAACTCGCTCTGTTCAAGGTATGGCTCTTCCCTGTTCCTTGCTTTGAATAAGAGCATTGAAATAACCGCAATGGCTAAGAGCAGCAACCCGCCGAGCACGTAGAGCCAAACTGGAATTTGTGCTGGCTCCTCTTCTCCTTCTAAAGGTTGCGTCACAAATGAAGAGGAGGCCACCATGACCTTTTCACCTATGTTTAACTCTTCTCCCTCTTCTGTTGGAAGCGTCGTTGAAATGATTGTCCCAAGCATCTCTTCAATTTCACCAACCTGCTGCTGTGGCAATGCCTGCATTCCATCAGGAGGATTAATCATCACTTGAATACCTACATCTCGAATTTGATAAGGACTTTCGATAATTTCGCGGTTGATTCGGTTGACTTCATAGTTAATACGTTCCTCTGTTCGCTCTGACTCTGCGTCGCCCGCTCCACCCGCTCCAGCAAAATTAGGTATTTCATCTCCGGCGCCTACAATGCCTCCGTCTTCCGCTCCTGTGCCTTCATACATGTCTATGATTCTTTCGGCGCTTATGGCAATGCCGGACATCTCTTCTTCATTGACTGGCTCAACTAATTCCTCTGTACGCTGTTCCTGGGTAAAGTCAATATCGGTCGTTATCGAGACGATGGCATTTTGTGGGCCGACCACTGCCCCAAGAAGCTGCTGTACATTTCTTCGTAAATCTTCTTCAATTTCTTTCTTCACTTCTCGCTGCGATTCAAAAGAAGTAGACGGGCTCGAAGCGTCTTCCGTATAGGTATAGTCATTAAATTGCGAATCTGATACAACAATATTTTCAATTGATAGGTTCGGTACACTTTTAGAAATTAAATGATACAGCGCCTTCACTTGCACTTCTTCCAACTGATGACCAGGCGCTAAATCAAGAACGACTGCCGCCGTCGCGGATTCTTCCTCTGCATTAAGCCAGACGCTTTCTTCAGGTAACGTAATCATAACGTTTGCATTCGTTACTCCTGATACACCACGGACGAGTTCCGCAAGTTCTGTTTGCATAAGGGATCGCTCTATAACGGAAAATTCATTGTCCGTCATTCCAAAACCCATTTGTTCTTGAAAGAAGGAATAATCAATACTTCCGCTTTGCGGTAAGCCCTCTGCCGCTAAATCTACTTTTAACCCGTCCACCTGTTCTTCGGGGACATGAATCGTCGTCCCGTTGTTGGATATTTCAGCTACGATCCCTCTCGTCTCTAAGGCCTCCTGAATTTGCCCAGCTTCCGCGAGGGTCAGATTGCTATAAAGCGGCGCATAGTTTGCTCTCATTGAGAGTGCCACGATGATCGCTATGCTTATAAGGAGCATAACAATGGTCGTTATTAACGCTCCTTTCTGCCAGGCGGAACGAGCGAGCCAAAACTGTTTCATTCGATCTCCGTATATCGCTAGGTTCTCTTTCATGACGCCTCCACCTCAGGCATGCTTATTCCTCCATGCACTTAGACTTGCATTCTCATCATCTCTTGATAGGCCTCAACCGCTTTATTGCGAACTTCTAGGGCGGTCTGTAAAGAGAGTGACGCTTTGCTTGCAGTGATCATGACTTCATGTATGTCTGTCGACTCCTTTGTTGCCAGGGCTTTGGTCGCCTCACTCGATTCGTTTTGGGCTTCATTCAAAGATTGAAGTGCTCCACTTAAAACCTCTTGAAAGGACGTCTGGCCTGACTTGGCCTGCGCAGTATTCTGCATTTGCGGCTGGACCATGGGTTGTGTAAAAGGTTGAATAGATAGACGTTCCATTTTTGACCTCCTCTACTTTCCAATTTCTAGCGCTTTCATCATCATTCCTTTTGTTGCCTGCAAGGCACTCACATTTGCTTCGTAGGAACGAGTGGCACTTGTCACATCCACCATTTCTCTCGCCATGTCAACGTTCGGCTTTAACACATAGCCTTCTTCCTGAGCATCGGGATGTGTCGGGTCAAACACCTGGGTGAAAGGTTTCGAATCTTCCACGATGGCAGCAACAGTTGTTCCTTCACTCAGTGCTCCACTGGCTTTTTGCAGATGTGACTGGAAGGGCACGGTCCCTTCCGTTCTTTGCACCACCATCTGTCTGCGATACGGCTCCCACTCACCTTCTACTTGGCGAGCCCTTGTGGTATCAGCATTTGCTATATTGCTAGCCGCCACATCCATTCGCAAGCGCTGTGTAGTGAGGGCCGAGCCACTGACACCAACACTGTTAAATAGCGTCATCCTTCGAACCTCCTCTGATTACTTACTGCCACGAATCACCATCTCAAGCGACTGCACGCTTGAGCTCATTCGATCTGTCAAAGCCTGATAATAGAGCTGGTTTTCCGCCATTTCCGTCATTTCCTTGTCAATATCCACACTGTTCCCATTATGGGCATACGCTCTTTGCCTGCTATGATGAGAAGATTCAGGGAAAGAAGTACCCGGAAATGGCAGATGACTCTCATTGGTTCGCTTAGCTTGAAGATGCTCCCCCTCCTCTTGCACGGCTTGCAGGACTGATTGAAAGTCGATCGTCTTTGCCTTATAATTAGGTGTGTCAATATTAGCAATATTTGACGATATTGCTTCCTGTTTATTTGCAGCGTAAGCAAGACCTTTTTCAAGTACATTCATGGAACTTGTCACAATCATAGTAAGCCACCTCTTTCCAACCACATCTTTATTCTCAAAACTTCACAGATTCCAGCATATTTTTCCATAGTCTGTCATGATAAAATTGTACTAGTTTCCCCTCTATTTGTCTAAGGGAGATTGGGTAAAAAATAATTTTGATTCTAAAAACCTATTTATAGGTAGTAAATAAGACCCTAAAAATTTATCTAACCCCCCTCAAATAGGTATATAGTCTTTATCTCCCTTCTCTAAAATTGTTAATTCGTTGGTAAATGAAGAAAACAGAGCTAACTATCCCTCAAGAAAGGCATTTACTCCCCTCGTGCTCACTCGCATGAGCACAAAGCAATACTGTGCAGGTTTCAATAGTGCAATTGTGACTCATGTGCGACTAAAACGTCTTCCTTGACAAGCGGGCAATCACTCGTAATGACGAGTAGAAGCCCGAGATTCTTAGCGTTCTTAAGGGTTAGGATTCCTTTGGCAGGTCTCAGGCGAGAGAAAGTCCTTCCGATAATGCTAGGCGACGTGGCTTTTTGGACACTCAAATAGCTACTTGCTTTTCAAAATTCTCACTTCTGATCAACCCGTTTTTGCTTTTCTACATCCTCACACAAAAAAAAACAGCCCGTAGGCTGCCTTTTGCAAGATACTAATCTTCTTTCATACGATCAAGTTCATGAAGGAACTTGTCGTTCAACACTTTGATATACGTTCCTTTCATCCCAAGGGAGCGGGACTCGATGACGCCAGCACTTTCAAGTTTGCGAAGCGCGTTCACGATGACTGAACGCGTAATTCCTACACGGTCTGCGATCTTACTAGCCACAAGCAGTCCTTCCCGCCCGTCAAGCTCTTCAAAGATGTGCTCCACCGCTTCAAGTTCACTATAAGAGAGTGAGCTAATCGCCATTTGCACAACGGCTTTGCTACGCGCTTCCCCTTCAATCTCCTGTGTTTTTTCGTGAAGGATTTCCATCCCTACCACTGTTGCTCCATATTCGGCGAGAATCAGATCATCATCACTGAACGAATCATTCATGCGAGAAAGAATCAATGTTCCAAGACGCTGCCCTCCACCCTTAATGGGCACAATCGTCGTCAAACCTGTTTTAAAGATATCGCGATTTTCTACCGGAAATGCCGTATACTCGCTGTTAATATCAATGTTTGAAGACGTATCATCGATCTTAAAGAGAGCTTCCGTATACTCTTCAGGAAATTGACGCTCCTCAAGCATCCTTTTCATGCGATCATTCTCAATTTCTTCTTCAATCGAATATCCTAACAGCTTTCCACGGCGACTGACAACGAAGACGTTCGACCCGATCGCGGTTTGCAATGTTTGCGCCATGTCTCGGAAGTTCACGTGCTGCCCACTCGTTTTTTGCAACATCTCATTAATTTTTCTTGTTCTTGTAAGTAAATCCATTTCTACATCTCCTTTTTCAATTACAAAATGTACTGGCTCATATCGCGATTCTTCGCAATTGTGCCAAGTTTTTCATCTACATATTCTGGGGTGATGTCAACTTTATTCAACGTAATGTCTGGCGCTTCATATGACAATTCTTCCAACAGTTTTTCAAGCAATGTGTGAAGACGACGGGCGCCAATATTCTCTGTTTCCTGATTGACTTCAGTAGCAATCGTCGCAATCTTACGAACAGCTTCGTCCGAAAAGGAAATATTTATACCTTCTGTTTTCAAAAGTGCTGCATATTGCTTGATTAAGGCGTTGTCGGGCTCAACCAAAATGCGGACAAAGTCATCAACCGACAAATTGGAAAGCTCCACCCGGATTGGAAATCTCCCTTGAAGCTCGGGAATAAGATCCGAGGGTTTGGCAATATGAAAGGCACCTGCAGCCATAAAAAGAACATGGTCGGTTTTCACAGGTCCGTATTTCGTGACAACCGTTGACCCCTCGACAATTGGAAGAATGTCTCGCTGAACCCCTTCTCTTGATACATCGGCACTTTGCTCACTTTTTCCAGCGACTTTATCAATTTCATCAATAAAAATTATCCCAAGCTGCTCAGTGCGATTTACCGCTTCCTGGCTAACATCGTCCATATCAATAAGCTTCTGGGCTTCCTCTTCGGCGAGGACTTTACGCGCGTCGGCTACGCTCATTCGGCGTTTTTTCTTTTTTTTCGGCATCATATTGCCGAGCATCTCTTGCATGTTCATACCCATCTGCTCCATGCCTTGCCCGCCTTGAAACATGTCCATAAAGCTCTGGTTTTGTTCGGAAACTTCTACTGTGACAATGCGCTCCTCCAGCTCCCCTTGCTCAAGCTTTTGAGCCATTTTTTGCTTTAAGTTGTTACGACTTTCTTCCTCTTCCGTTTCTTTTTCTGTCTCTTCCTTCTCACTCTCCCCTTGAGAGAACAGCATTTCAAACGGGTTTTTGAAGGAACTTTCTTTTTTTGCACTCGGAACTAAAAGATCCACAATGCGTTTTTCTGCTTGTTCCTTCGCCTGTTCGCGAACACTTGCCATTCGCTCTTCTTTAACGATTCGTACACTCGACTCCACCAAATCGCGTACCATCGATTCAACATCACGGCCGACGTAGCCGACTTCCGTAAATTTTGTCGCTTCGACCTTAATAAAAGGCGCTCCCACTAACTTTGCCAGCCGTCTCGCAATTTCTGTTTTCCCAACGCCGGTGGGTCCTATCATAAGAATATTTTTAGGTGTGATCTCCTCACGTATGCTCTCATCGAGCAATGTGCGGCGATAGCGGTTGCGAAGGGCGATGGCCACGGATTTTTTTGCGCTTTCCTGGCCAACAATGTACTGGTTCAAGCGTTCGACAATTTGTTTAGGTGTTAACGAGCTGTTCACTCTTTACCACTCTCCGATACGCACAATTTTAATCACTAACTATAGCTCTTCAATAACGAGTTGGTCATTGGTGAAGACACAGATTTCTCCGGCTGTTTCTAGAGCAGCTGTTGCAATTTCCCGCGCTGTTAAATCGCTCGCATGTCTTTTTAAGGCTCTTCCGGCACTTAGGGCATAATTCCCACCAGAGCCAATCGCGAGAATGCCATCATCCGGCTGGATGACTTCCCCTGTTCCTGAAATTAGAAGCAAATTTTGTTTGTTCATTACAATTAACATCGCTTCAAGTTTTCTCAAAACGCGGTCGCTACGCCACTCTTTGGCAAGCTCAACCGCCGCTCTTTGCAAGCTTCCGTTGAATTCTTCCAGTTTCGCTTCAAATTTCTCAAAGAGCGTAAAGGCATCGGCAACACTACCCGCAAATCCGGCAAGCACTTGGTCTTTATAAAGCCTGCGTACTTTTCTAGCTGTATGCTTCATAACCACAGCGTTGCCAAGCGTAACTTGACCGTCGCCAGCCATCGCAAAGGCGTCGTTATGGGCAATCGCAAATATCGTCGTGGCGTGAAAGGACTGCACGTCAATCGCTCCTTTTGTGTAACGAACATTCAAGCACGAGGGTGAAAACGATCGTACACGGTTTTTAATCGCTCTTTCGACACATGGGTATACACTTGAGTGGCGCTTAAGGACTCATGGCCTAAAAGCTCCTGAACCACACGAAGGTCAGCCCCACTATTCAGAAGATGTGTAGCAAATGAATGTCTGATCGTGTGTGGACTAACGTCTTGGTAAACAGCCACTTCTTTTAGACGTTTTTCCATAATCTTTCGAATGCTCCGATCAGTCAAAGGGCCTCCGCGATAGTTTAAAAAAAGATGCTTGCTGCTCTTCTCCGGGAGACGTTCAAGAAAAACGGGCCTTGACTTTGTTATGTACGCATCCACTGCCTTACAGGCTGGTTTGCCGACAGGAAGATAACGTTCTTTTCTGCCTTTCCCAAACACTCGAATCATTTCTGTTTTTGCGTCCATATCTGCAAGGGCTAGAGCACTGCATTCCGACACGCGCATCCCGGTTGCATACAGCAACTCTAAAATTGCCGCATCGCGCTTATCGAATGCTGTCTTTCGAGGCAAAGCTGTGAGAAAATGACTCATTTCTTCTTCATATAAGAACGTCGGCAAACGTTTCGATTGCTTTGGTAAATAAACATTCAAGAACAAGTTCTTCTCCCAGTGCTCTTCCCTGAGCAAAAATCTTCCGAAGCTTCTGAGTGCTGACAGCTTACGCGCTACGCTTCGTTTGGAGTAGTTCATCGAAATAAGCTCGCTTGCAAAAGCGCGCACATCTTCATTTTGCACATCAGGCAAAGCCTTAATCCCTTGTCGATCCATAAACTGAAAGAATTGCTCAACATCTTTCGTATAATGAGTCAACGTCCATTCCGAACTCGCCTTCTCCACTTGAAGGTAACGCCTAAATTGCTGTAACCACTCAATTCTAGCATTCGCACTCATAGACTCCCCCCTCAGAACTAATCAATCTTACCACAGTTCGAGAGGAGAGGCAACAAAAGTCACAATTCTTTCACAACATTTTGAATGGCACTTAAGGCTCGATTGGCTAGTGCCTCGTAGCGATCCTTCTTCACTTTAATGCGCTTCTCAAGTGGAGGCACAAGTCCAAAGTTCGCGTTCATCGGTTGAAAGTTCTTCGCATTGGCTGTTGTGATGTAGTGGGCCATGCTTCCCATCATTGTTTCTTCAGGGAGAACCAAGAGCTCTTGCCCTTGAGTCAGTTTATGCGCGTTTATCCCCGCAAGCAGTCCAGATGCCGCTGATTCCACATACCCTTCAACGCCAGTCATTTGCCCTGCAAAGAAAAGATCCTCTCGCTTGTTTGATTGGTAGGTCTGCTTGAGTAGGTTGGGTGAGTTCAAGAACGTGTTGCGATGCATCACCCCGTAACGAACAATGTCCGCTTGTTCCAGACCTGGAATATGGCGAAGCACTTCTTTCTGAGGGCCCCATTTCAAATGCGTTTGGAAGCCAACAATATTGTAAAGGGTGCCTGACAAATTGTCTTGCCGAAGCTGGACGACTGCATAAGGACGTTTCCCTGTCTTTGGATCTTCCAAACCTACTGGCTTCATTGGACCAAAAAGCATCGTCTTCTTGCCCCTTGCAGCCATAACCTCAATCGGCATACATCCCTCAAAGAAAATCTCCTTTTCAAACTCGCGCAAGGGCACCGTCTCCGCAGCAATCAGCGCTTCATAAAAACGATCAAACTCTTCCTCGTTCATCGGACAGTTTAAGTAGGCGGCTTCACCTTTATCGTACCGGCTTTTCAAGTATACTTTCTCCCGATCAATGGTCTCCGCGTCAATGATCGGCGCGGCTGCATCATAGAAGTATAGATACTCCTCACCCGACAATTCTTTAAGTTTCTGTGAAAGTGCAGGAGATGTTAACGGCCCTGTGGCAATAATCGTCGGCCCTGTGGGGATGTCCGTGATTTCTTCATTCACCACCGTAACATTCGGGTGCTCTTTCACATCATTCGTCACCCGCGCCGCAAAGTCATGCCGGTCGACCGCAAGTGCTCCCCCTGCTGGTACGGCCGCTTCATCCGCAGCACGAATGATCACAGAGTCAAGCGTACGCATTTCTTCCTTTAAAACGCCGACAGCATTCGTGAGTGAATTTCCCCGCAGCGAGTTGCTGCAGACCAGTTCCGCAAATTTATCTGTATGGTGCGCCGGAGTCTGCTTTACCGGGCGCATTTCGTAAAGCTTAACTTTGCCGCCACGTTTCGCAATTTGCCATGCCGCCTCACTGCCAGCGAGACCTGCTCCAATCACATTGATGACATGAGAATCTACCATCCGTTTAAATCTCCTTTACTTGCGTAAAACATAATCATCCGCACAAACGCCTTCACCCTTGGTGGGTGAAGGCTCCTGTCATCAAGTACCTACATTTTAATACGTTTTTTTCTGTAATTCAACTCTAAAGACTTCTAAATCGGTTCATTTCGACAATTTACTGTTGTTCTTCCTCATAATCACATGCTGTGCACGTCACAAATACACCTTTTTTCGATTTTTTCTCTATAAGCAAGCTTTCACATTTTGGACAAGGCCTAGCAATTGGCTTATCCCAGGAGACGAATTCACAATCAGGGTAGCGGTCACAGCCATAGAAGATGCGGCGCTTCTTGCTTTTACGTTCGACAATGTTGCCCTCTTTACAATTCGGACACTTCACACCGATCTCTTTGACGATCGCTTTCGTGTTCCGGCATTCCGGGAAGTTGGAGCACGCCATAAATTTTCCGTAACGGCCCATTTTGTAGACCATCTCATGCCCACACTTCTCACAGTCTTCTCCCGCCGGTTCATCCTTGATCTCTACTTCTTCCATTTCCTCCTCGGCGACCTTCAAGCGCTTTTCAAAGCCATGATAGAACTGATCAATAATGGCAATCCAATTGTCGCGTCCATCCTCGATGCTATCCAAATCCTCCTCCATTTTGGCAGTGAATTCTACATTCAAAATTTCCGGAAAGAACTCCACAATCAATTCAAGAACGATTTCCCCGAGCTCCGTTGGAATAAAGCGCTTTTCATCTAAAGCAACATACCCTCTCCGCTGAATCGTATCAAGCGTTGGTGCGTAAGTAGAAGGACGTCCAATGCCAAGCTCCTCCAATGTTTTCACCAGGCGAGCTTCCGTGTAACGCGGAGGCGGTTGCGTAAAGTGCTGATTTGGCGTAATTTCGTCTTTTTTTACCTTTTGCCCTTCCTGTAAATTCGGGAGGAGGCGATCTTCTTCTTTCTTGTTGTCATCGTTGCCTTCAATATACACCTTCATGAACCCGGCAAATTTCACTTTCGACCCTGTGGCACGGAAGATGACGCCGTTATTGTCGAGATCCACAGTCATTGTGTCCATAACAGCAGGTGCCATTTCACTAGCGACCATGCGCTCCCAAATCAATTTGTACAGGCGATTCTGATCACGAGAGAGATGTTCTTTCATCGCTTTCGGGTGATAAAACACAGAGGTCGGACGAATCGCTTCGTGGGCGTCCTGAGCCTTATTGTCCTGCTTTTGCTTGCGGGCAAATTTCTTCGTATATTCCTTGCCGTACTGCTCGGTAACATAGGCCTCTGCTTCCTTCTGAGCGGTCTCAGAAATTCGCGTAGAATCCGTACGCATGTAAGTGATCAACCCAACGGTTCCTTCTTTGCCTAGGTCAATCCCTTCATATAACTGCTGGGCGATCATCATCGTTTTCTTTGCCCGGAAATTAAGCTTTCGAGCGGCTTCCTGTTGCAAAGAAGACGTTGTGAAGGGCGAAACAGGGTTTCGACGACGCTCTTTCCTCGTTACACTCGCAACGTCAAAATGTTCTCCCTTCATACGTTTTAGGATTTCATTGACGTCCTGCTCGCTTTTAAGATCCTTCTTTTTCCCATCCATACCGTGAAATTTCGCTTCAAATTGTTCTTTCTCCTGAATGAACTGGCCTAAAATACTCCAGTATTCTTCAGGAACAAAATTTTGGATTTCCTTTTCTCGGTCGGTGATCAGTTTTACCGCAACCGATTGAACACGACCGGCACTCAATCCTTTTTTCACCTTTTTCCAAAGAAGGGGTGAAATGTTATAGCCAACGAGCCTGTCTAAAATTCGGCGAGCTTGTTGAGCATCCACAAGATCCATATTGATGGGACGTGGATGTTTAAAGGCATCTTTAATCGCTTGTTTGGTTATTTCATTAAAGACCACGCGGCAATTAGACGTCTCATCTACGTTCAGGCTATGAGCAAGATGCCACGCAATCGCTTCTCCTTCTCGATCGGGGTCCGCTGCCAAATAAATGCGTTTCGCTTTCTTTGCAGCCGTTTTTAATTCTTTTAAAACGGGACCTTTCCCGCGAATGGTGATGTATCTCGGTTCAAAGTTATCTTCTACACTAACGCCCATTTGGCTTTTTGGTAAATCTCTCACATGTCCCATTGATGCTTTGACCACATATTTTTTTCCTAAGTATTTACCAATGGTTTTGGCTTTAGCGGGAGATTCCACGATTACTAAATAATCGGACATACATGCAGCTCCCTCTCATCTGATAATGTAAATCTTCCTCATTATTAAACAGACGTTCACCATTTGTCAAACGCGAGAAAAGCGACATCAAGGAACTAAGCGCATTTTTGCTTGCTTTCTAAAAGAGATGAGGGAAGGCTTGTAGTACGTCCTCAGCGGATTGAAGCAAGCATGCTCCCTGTTGAATCAACTTATTCGTTCCGGCCGCTTGTTCAAGTCCAACTGGCCCCGGGACCGCAAAGACTTCACGCCCCTGTTCAAGTGCCTGGTCAGCCGTAATTAAAGAACCACTCTTTGGCGCTGCTTCCACGACCATAACACCGATAGAAAGTCCGCTAATGACCCGATTTCTTGCAGGAAATTGCCACTTCTGCGGCCGCACATTCGGGGCATATTCCGTGACAAGCAGGTCGGTTTCTGCCATTGAATGAAAAAGGGTTGTATGTTCTTTCGGATACACATGCAAAAGCCCTGAACCGAGAACGGCAATGGAATTTCCGCCATAGTGTAAGGCGATTTTGTGAGCCATTCCATCAACACCCTTTGCAAGCCCACTTACTATGGTTAGTTTCTTAGTTATTAAAGGCGGAAGGAGGTGAACTAGACTCTGTTTCGCAAGTGAACTTGGCTTGCGCGTACCGACAACAGCTAGTTTCATGGTTTGCAGTAGCTCTAGCTTCCCCTTGGCGTACAGAAGCCACGGAGGATCGTAGATTTGCTTAAGAAGCTGGGGATAGGCCGGATCATAGAGAGGGATAACGTGGATGTTTGCTTTTTTGAGAGCGTCCGCATAGGCAGAAGGAGAGTTTTTGTTAAGTGCTGTAGAGAGGAGGTGAGCGTGAGTGACAGGTAAATGGAGATGTTTGCTTAGCGTTGAAGGAGACCATCTGTAGACGTTTTCTAAGGTCGGGTCCAGCTCAAGCAAACGTTTCATCGCTTTCCATCTCGTCGATAAGCTGCCATGGACATGGACAAAGCGTTCATAATAGGACAACGGTTTCATTCCTTTCGATATGGAGGCATTTTCTTGCGGAGTCGTAGATTGGGAGAAAACCCTCCGTACGAGACGTACCGGAGGGTTTCTTCATTATTTTGCTGCTTCGTGTGTGACGCTTTTTTCATAAATGTCGTTCGCTTTGAGCGCTTTGATGAGTGTTTCACCCATCACGGACGGTGTTTCGGCAACGCGGACGCCACAGGCTTCTAGAGTCTTAATTTTCTCATCGGCTGTTCCTTTGCCACCAGAGATAATCGCCCCAGCATGACCCATGCGTTTTCCAGGAGGCGCCGTTTGGCCACCAATAAATCCAACAACGGGCTTATTCATATTGGCTTTGACCCATTCAGCTGCCTCTTCTTCAGCTGTACCGCCAATCTCACCAATCATGATAACAGCATACGTATCGGGGTCCTCGTTGAACAGGGAAAGAACATCAATAAAGTCCGTCCCGTTCACAGGATCTCCGCCAATACCGACCGCTGATGACTGACCAAGTCCGGCCGTGGATAGTTGGTGCACCGCTTCGTATGTGAGCGTCCCAGAGCGGGAAACAACACCGATATGGCCTTTTTTATGAATATAACCGGGCATAATTCCGATTTTGCACTCTTCAGGTGTAATGACTCCTGGGCAGTTCGGCCCGACAAGGCGTGTTTTCTTGCCTTCGAGGTAGCGTTTGACATTGACCATATCAACGACCGGGATGCCTTCCGTAATGCAAATCGCTAGGTCAAGTTCTGCGTCTGCCGCTTCCATAATGGCATCCGCTGCGAATGCTGGTGGAACATAGATGACAGAAGCATTGGCACCTGTCGCCTTCACTGCATCTTCAACGGTATTGAACACAGGGACACCTTCGATTTCTGTGCCGCCTTTTCCTGGCGTTACACCGCCTACAATCTTTGTTCCGTATTCAAGTGCTTGCTTTGTATGGAATAAGCCTGTCGCGCCTGTGATTCCTTGCACAATGACTTTCGTGTCTTGATTGATCAGGATACTCATAACTCGTTGAACCCGCCCTTCCTATTGTACTAGAGATACGATTTTTTGTGCGCCGTCAGACATGGAGTCTGCAGCTGTAATGTTGAGGCCTGATTCTTTCAAAATTTTCTTGCCAAGCTCAACGTTTGTGCCTTCAAGACGAACAACAAGTGGAATTTCAAGGCCAACTTCTTTTGTTGCTGCGACCACACCATCGGCAATGATGTCACACTTCATAATTCCACCAAAAATGTTGACAAAAATTCCTTTTACTTGTTCGTCCGAAAGGATCAGCTTGAACGCCTCTGTGACTTTCTCAGCTGTCGCACCGCCCCCAACGTCAAGGAAGTTTGCGGGATCTCCGCTATAATGCTTAATAATATCCATGGTTGCCATCGCAAGCCCTGCCCCGTTGACCATGCAGCCAATATTGCCATCAAGGGCAATGTAGTTCAAATCATGCTTGGAGGCTTCAATCTCTTTTACATCTTCTTCTTCAAGATCACGAAGTTCTTTAACATCCTTTTGACGATAAAGGGCATTAGAGTCAAAGTTGAACTTCGCGTCAAGCGCCATTACCTTTCCATCTCCCGTGGTAACAAGCGGGTTAATTTCAGCGATCGACGCGTCTTTCTCCACAAAGACTTTGTATAAGCCGAGCATGAACTTGACGGCTTGGCCAACAAGCTCCTTCGGGATATTTATATTAAAGGCGATACGACGTGCTTGGAAGCCTTGAAGCCCGACTGCCGGATCGATCACTTCTTTGAAAATTTTCTCCGGCGTGGCTTCTGCGACTTCTTCAATCTCCGTACCGCCTTCTTCAGATGCCATCAAGACAACGCTCGATGTAGCACGGTCTACGACAAGACCAATGTAATATTCACTCTGAATGTCACAGCCTTCTTCAATAAGCAAGCGCTTAACTTCCTTACCTTCTGGCCCTGTTTGGTGTGTAACAAGCGTTTTTCCGAGGATCTCATCTGCGTATGTACGAACCTCGTCAAGGTTTTTGGCCACTTTTACGCCGCCCGCTTTCCCTCGGCCACCTGCATGAATTTGTGCTTTCACAACGCTCACTTGTGAGCCAAGCTCTTTCGCTGCTTTCACTGCTTCGTCAACAGAGAATGCTACTTTGCCGTTAGGAACGGCGACTCCGTACTTTCGAAGAATTTCTTTACCCTGATACTCATGGATATTCATTCTCTCTCCAGCCTCCTGTAGTCAAATGCATATGCGTATGCACGGGAATTTTCGTCTTTACGCGAAATTCATCTCTATTCTATCACCTTTTCCGTGGCTTGAGGAGGGGGAAACGCTATCATTCCGACAATTTCTCTCATTTTTTTCGTTTTTGCTCTTCTTCCTTGCTGTCTTTTTCCTTTTTCTTGTCTTTTTTCTTAGAGAGCCATTTAGGTAATCCCTTACCTAGTTTATCTGTCTCACTTGCTGGGGCATATATGCCAAATTCATGGGAATACTCTTCTTGGTGTTTGAGTTTGTACTTTTTCTTGGACATGAAAAAACCTCCCTTTTCCGCTTAGTATGAGCGAAAGGGAGGGGTTTCATGAGCAGGCGCTGATCGAGCTGGACAAGGGGAGAGCTAGTGCAAGGTGTATGTCCAACTACTACAGCTTTATGCGCCTCTCACGCTCCGTGTGCTTCACGCTCCAGCGTAGCTACTGGTTGAAAGGAGCGTCTGTGCTCGCTTGTTGCCCCATATCTGCGAATCGCCTCAAGATGGTCCTTCGTCCCGTATCCAACGTTTCGCTCAAATCCGTATTCGGGATGCTTTGCCGCAAGCTTTTCCATATAGTGATCCCGCCAAACTTTGGCAAGAACGGAACTTGCCGCGATGGACACACTTTTAGCGTCGCCTTTAATAAGCGACGTTTGTGGAGCGGGATGGGACAACTCAATCGCATCAAGCAACAAGTAATCCACCTCATCTTGTAGAGAAGTGATCGCGTTAATCATTGCTTTTTTCGTAGCCTGAAGAATGTTTAGGTCATCAATGTCCTCCGCATCGACGCTCGCTACTTGCCAACAAACGGCGTGGTCTTGAATGTAGGCGGCAAAATCTTCCCGCTGGGCTTTGGTTAGTTTCTTAGAATCGGTTAATCCAAGGAGCTTAAAATCGCGCGGCAACACGCAGGCTGCTGCAACAACCGGTCCAGCCAATGGCCCACGCCCCACTTCGTCAACACCGGCAATCAGCTGGTACCCTTTTTCGTGCAGCTGACGCTCGTACGTTGTCATCTCTTCGTGCATCGACTCGAGCTTCTTCTGTCGTTCCTGTATACGGTCGTAGCGATTCACTAGAGCCTGTACCCCCTTACGCCCATCGTCGCGGTAGAGAGCGACGATATCTTCACTCAATGGTTCACTTTCAAAATATGTACGGATCTCTTGGATCGACTGTTTTTTCACTTTTTCCAACCTTCCTGCTTGGCCGCTATGCTATAGTGATTAGTATACAGAATAAAAAGAGGGATGGAAATTGGAGATTTGGGTGTACCCGATTATCTTTTTTGTCGGTCTCGCTGCTGGGATTATTAATACCGTATCCGCAGGGGGATCGCTTTTAACATTGCCGATGCTTATTTTTCTTGGATTGCCTTCCGCAGAAGCAAACGGGACCAATCGCGTTGCCATTGTCATTCAAAGCTTTACAGCCGCCTACGCCTTCCTGCGAAAAGGAGAACTTGAGAAAAAAGTAAGCGCCATCGTCTTTCTCCCCGCGGTCATTGGCTCGGTTTTAGGGGCAGCTGTCGCCGTGTCAATGAGCGATGCGCTTTTTCAAATCATTCTTGCGATCACCATGGTGGTGACCATCGTTTTCATTATCTGGGACCCGACGAAACGGCCGGGCGTTGATATTCAATTTTCAAACCTCCGCAAACTTTTTGGCGTCATTGTCTTCTTTGCAATCGGATTTTATGGCGGCTTCATTCAAGTGGGTGCTGGTTTCTACATCGTTTTGACGTCCATCTTTGTTTTCCAGCTCTCGTTCATTCGGGCGAACAGTGTGAAAGTTGTGGTTGGGGGTCTCTATGTATTTGTCTCGCTGATTGTTTTCGGCCTAAATGGAGAGGTCAACTGGTGGCTCGGGCTGCTTCTTGCTGCGGGGAATGCAACAGGAGCTTGGATTGGCAGCAACATCATTATGTCGAGCAAGACGAGAGTAATCAAATGGGTGCTTCTTGGCACGGTCCTTCTTATGGCGGGGCGGCTTGTGTATGATGCGTTATAGTCACGGGATGAATAAACCAAGGCTTGTATCCAAAGGCTAACATTAATCTTAGCGATGGAAAGGGGCATACATCAATGACTGGCAAGAAAAAGAATCCCAATAACCAATTTAAAGAAAACAGTAACCACGGAGAGCATAGAAACGGTCGCTTGAACCAATTTAAGAACCACAATTCACAAGGTGGAGATGTCCCGAACGAGTACCTTAGCAAAGAAGAGAAATAACACTTCTTTTTCTTAAACTTAAGGTTTACAGGACGTCGCTTGATGGAAAAGAGCACTAACACATTGGTTAGTGCTTTCCATTTCTTCCATACTCGCGCAAGAATAGAAAAACATAATCCTGAAATACTTGGGAATAGGGATCAAAATTGGTCCCAGGGTTTTATCAAATTCTGCGTTTTAAGGCCACATGGAACAAGTGAGTGACAGGAATTGTGCCTCCTTAATCTGACACATGTGCAACAATGGCTTATTTTAATAATAGATAAGCGAAAAGCAATGAGCGGCAATGTCTTTCATTGGTTCAGCTGCTTTTCAATTTCACCTCTTTTAAGGAGTTTTCATTAATAAATATAAGAAGTAAGGGGCACCAAGGATGGCAACGATAATACCTACAGGCACTTCCGAAGGCGAGAGGATGTTTCGGCCTATCATATCCGCAAATAATAAAATGAGTGCTCCGATCAATGCAGCCACGGGAATCATCGTTTGATGCCTCGGACCGACGAGCCTACGTGCGATATGCGGTGCCACGAGTCCAAGAAAAGAAATCGCTCCTCCTGCTGCAACCGACGCCCCAGCAAGTGCAACTGCAAGTACGAGCAGCCACCTTCTCGAGCGTTCAACATGAATCCCTAAAGACACTGCAGATTCATCACCCAAACGCATGACATTTAACCTATTCGCTTGTATCATAACGAGTGGAATCAACATGGTCACCCACGGTAGAACAGCGAAAACATAGTTCCAACTCGCCCCCCAAATACTTCCCGTTAGCCAGATCGTCGCTTGCATGAAATCATTAGGGTTCATTCGCAACTGAAAAACGATTAGAATGGCCATAAATCCTGCATTAAGGCCGATTCCTACTAAGATTAATCGAACGGGAGTCACGCCTTTTTTCCAAGCAATTGTATATATTAGAAAAGCAGCCGTAAGCGCTCCTCCAAAAGCAAACATCGGCAGTAGGAAAACTGAATTTCCTAATGAAGCATAAGAGCCTTGAAAAAAATAAATAAAGAGAACAACCGCGAGACCTGCTCCGGCATTAATCCCGAGAATTCCCGGATCAGCCAATTCGTTACGAGAAAGGCTTTGCAAAATGGCACCTGAGGTGGCAAGACCTGCTCCGATCAGAAGCGCTATCACCATTCTAGGCAGTCGAAACTCAAACAATACGAGTTCTTGCTGTTCCGTACCAAAACCAACTAACGTACGCACCACGTCTCCCGGTGCCATTTGAAATGTCCCCAATTGCAGGCTCATAAGGAAAATGACGATGATCAGTAAACTTAGGCTGACGACAGTCATCATTGGTCTTTTCATTCTACACTCCCCTCCCTTCACGCCTTGCTAGATAAAGGAAGAACGGCACACCAATAAGAGCCGTTATCGCTCCGACAGGGGTTTCGTAAGGAGCATTGATCATCCTCGCAACGATATCCGCAATTACCAGTAACAAACTACCTAAGATAGCGGAGCAAGGAATCACATAGCGATAGTCAATACCTACAAGTGAACGCGTAATGTGAGGAATTACTAGTCCTATAAAACCAATGATTCCAGCAACAGCAACAGCGGCCCCAGTCATTAGCATTACAGCAATCATTCCGAAAGTACGAACGAGTGCTGTTTTTTGTCCAAGGCCACGTGCGACATCATGACCTAAACTAAGAATTGTGATTGAACGGGCAAGCCCCATGGCCATAAAGAGGCCAAGTAGCGCTGCTGGAAGCAAAAGCTGCACACTTTGCCAGTTCATACTTGCTAACCCACCAGCAAACCAAAAGCTAAGATCTTGTGCTACGTCAAAATAAATGGCAATTGCAGAAGAAATCGCGCTTAGAAAAGCTCCGATGGTAACTCCAGCCAATGCCAATTTCGCAGGTGTAAGCTCACCTTTTGCAAGAGTCCCGACCAGGAATACGAGAGCCGTTCCCACTCCTGCCCCGACAAACGAAGCACCAAGCAGACCGATATATGGAACACTAGTAAAGAAGGCAAACATGATGGCAATCGCTAATGCCGCCCCATCAGTAATTCCAATAATGGAGGGTTCCGCCAAGGCATTTCTAGTCATTCCTTGCATGAGTGCTCCAGACACAGCAAGTACACTTCCAACAATAACCGCGCCCATGACTCGTGGAATCCGGATTTCTTGAATGATTTGATGTTCGGTTAACGAAGCATCAAAGGCGAAAACGGCTTGCCAAACCGTATAGGGCGTAATCGACGCTGCCCCTAGAGAGATAGAGACAACGACTGACGCTGCCAACATGAGCATACCGAACAAGGTAATGATAAAAACGGCAACTGGTTTCGTGCTCAGTTGTGATTTTGAAAGTGTTGAACTGGTGGATTTATTCATGAGGTCATTCCTCTTTCTAGTGATTGCCTTCCATTTCGACAACCATTTCAACAAATAAATCGATTTGTTCTACAATCGAGATTGGGTCACAAGGGTAAAATGTATCAAAATCATTGATCTTGTAGTGTCATTCGCTAGAAATTGTTAGTAGGAACCATTCTCACCCGTAACAAAAAAATAACTACTCTTTTTCAATTAATTCCGTATACACTTCTTCGATCGTTTGACGATTTGCTTGATAGCCGTTATACAACCAACTGCTGTCTTCCGAGATTTCGATGACTTGATCTTTTTCTACTGCAGGGATGTTTGACCAAACGCTTTCTGTGGTCAAATCATCGGCGCTTCCTTCATCACTGCTTATTAGAAAAAGGTAGTCAGCATCAAGCTCTGCTAATGCTTCTAAAGATAGTTCATTCCAATGAGCTTCTACCTCATCCGGTAAATTTGCAATCGCATTTGCTGGATGAAGCCCCAGATCTTCAAAGAGTACCGCTCCGCTTGCAACGTCTGGTGCAACAATATAGTACGAACCGTTTGTCACCCAAATAGCTGCAACTTTATCTGACCCGACATGCTCCCCTAACTGTTCTTTTACTTCTTCTACATAAGAATCATATTCGTTAAGCGCTTCTTCAGCTGCGTCTTCTCGATCTAAAATTGTACCGATTTCCGTTAAAGCCGTCCGCCAGTCTTCACTCGCTTCTGTTCCAAGTACATAGGTCGGTGCAATTTGACTGTACTGTTCATATTCCCCGCTCCCCAATGAACTTACATCAGGTACGATGACTAAGTCTGGTTCTGCCTCCATTAACGCTTCAAGCGGAAGCTCATAATCTATAAACTCAGTATCCCCGAGAAATTCCTCTAAGTATTGTTGGTGACTGCTCCCATTCTGCACTGCCCATTGTCGAACCGGTTCCTCACCGATTGTTACGAGAGGGTCTTCTAAATAAGGTGCCACAATCCGTTCTGGCTCTTCTGGAATGGTGACTTCATTCCCAACACCGTCTGTCATTGTTTTCGTGCTATCTTGATTTGTTTCATTCGAACCCGCTTCACCTTGCGCACAAGCAGTTAGCAGGCTCATGCATACAGATAATCCGACAACATATGTCTTTGTGGATGACATACTTCTTCCCCCTACACATTTGAGATGTTGATTCTTCAACAGTTTAATTGACAGTGATTATCAAAGTCAACTACTTTTATTACACAGCAGTACAATGCTTGAACAGCTATAATAGCGCGGGAGACCATAGAAACGGAATCAGTAAACGCGATGGATTCTTTTTTTACTCCCGCTCTTCGAATCAATCTATTGAATGGAAGTACGAATAGGAAGGTAGCTGCTTAAGGAAGGATAAGGGGAAGTTACATAATTGAACCAAATGACGCTGCTTGTTAGGGCATCTGGAAGGGTTTCAACGGAAGCAAAGTCGTCCAACTTCCGTAACGGTTTGGGTGGCTATTGTTTTATCTGCCCTTGCCTTTGCGCTAGGTCATTACGAGGTCACAACTGTAGTTGCTTCCATCACATCGATTGTTTTGATCCGGGTGATACTGTCAATTGATTCGAAGGAATCGTCTTGGCTGGTTGCATTGGAAAAAGGGGGTAGAAACCACCATGACCGCTCATATGGCCATCCATATTATGTGAAAGCCTTAGGGGTAATACAAAAAACACCCAGTGCACCGAGAGATGATGGGTGTAGTTATCACTATAGTCCTAAAAGTTCCGGTAAAAACATTACAAAGCCTGGTATAAAAGCCACCAATAGTAACATTGTAATCATCACAGCATAAAAAGGTAACAAACCTTTGGTTGTTTTCTCAATCGAGATTCTGCCAATTGCTGACCCAACAAAAAGCACTGTTCCAACTGGTGGACTTATTAACCCAATACCCAAACAAAGAATTAGCATAACACCAAAATGAACTGGATCCACTCCTACACTTGTCGCAACAGGTAACAGAATTGGTGTTGCAATTAAAATAAGTGGGGCCATATCCATAATCATTCCTAGAAGCAACAAAATAATAACGATCAACAGGATAGTTATAGCATCATTAGGGGAAATGCTTATTAAAGCATCTGATACCATAGCTGGCACCCTTAAACGTGCCAACAGCCAGCCAAATGCTGAAGAAGCACCAATTAAAAATAAAACCATAGATAGTGTTTTAAACGTTCTCTGTAAAATGATGCCCATACTTGAAATGGTGATATCTCTGTACACAAAGAACGTAATAATAAATGCATACAATGTCCCGATAGCAGCGGATTCAGTAACTGTAAAAAATCCACTAAGGATACCGCCTAGAATGATAACAGCTGTAAGAAGTCCTAACAAACCTTCCCAGACGATTCTGGGTATGTCTTCTTTTTTTACATACTCCCCTTTGGGGTAATTTCGCTTAACAGCAAGAACGTACGTTAGAACCATCAAAAATAGCCCAAGCAATAGCCCAGGAACAAGCCCTCCCATAAATAATGCACCAACCGACACACCACCAGCAGCTGTGGAGTAGATAATCATATTATGGCTTGGCGGAATCAGCACCCCTTGTGCCGAACTGGAAACTGTAACAGCTACAGAGTAATTAGAATCATACCCCTGTTTTTTCATCATTGGAATCATAACAGAACCTACAGAGGAGGTATCTGCAATTGCTGAACCAGAAATCCCCCCAAAAAAAGCACTCGCTAATACATTCACCATTGCGAGGCCGCCCCTGACTTTGCCAATGATAACATTAGAAAGGTTGATTAATCGGCGAGAAATGCCCCCTTCATTCATTATTTCTCCCGCTAGGACGAAAAAAGGAATAGCTAATAATGAAAATGAATTTAATCCGCCAACCATTCGTTGAATAAGGGCTGCCAGATCTATGTCTAAATACACTCCTGTGAGTAAGGATGACAATATTAATGAGAGGGCAATCGGAACTCTAAAAATAAGCAGAAGCAAGAAACTTCCTATTAAAATAAAAACACCCATTATATCACTCCTCGATTACATCATCATACTTCTGATGCATCCCCTTTTTGAAAAATAATTCTATCCCATTCAGTAGTACGAAAAATCCAGTTACTGGGATAATCCCATATAACAAACTAGAAGGAAGACCCAACCCCGGCATTGTTGAGCCGCTTGTCAATACAGTAAATTGCCACCCAAAATACATCATAATAACTCCAAAACCTATAACCAAAACTTTTGCTACATAATCAAATACATCCTGAACCCTCTCAGGAAACATATTAACGAAAAGCCCCACACCAATGTGAAGTTTTTCTTTGAAACCATAAGCTATTCCCAAAAAGCTCACCCATACAAATAGTAAACGAGATAACTCTTCAGTCCAAGAAGGTGTTGTGCCTAAAATTTGACGAGAAAAAACCTGATAAATAATTACAACAACCATTACTGTAAGTAAAGCCAAGGAAATAACCAAGAATAACCGATCAAGCACCTTTTTAGTCATTTTTAAAGTTCTCATACTAAATCCCCCCTTAAAATAAGTAGGGAAGTAAAGCGAATCACCCACTTCCCTACTATTGGAAATTATTCTGTTAGCGCCTCAATCCAATCAGCATATTGCTCGCCATAATTGTCATAAACGGGTTGCACGGCTTCTCTCCATGGGGTGATATCATCGACTTCAATAAGTTCGTTTCCATTTTCCTCCACAGCTGCCCTAGCCTCTTCAGTCAACTCAGCCCACGCTTCACGCTGAACTTCTACAGACTCTAATGCAGCTTCTTGAAATGCCTGCTTATCCTCATCGCTTAGTTCATCCCATAGACTTTGAGATGCCAACAGTACTTCTGGTGTGCCTTGATATCCATTAACCGTAAAATAATTTGCTACTTCATAATGATTAGAGGTGTAATAACTCGGGAAATTGTTTTCCGCCCCGTCAATTACTCCTGTTTGCATGGCAGAATATACTTCTCCGTATTCCATTGGAGTAGCAGATGCACCTAACGCTTCCACAATATCAATGGCTAAATCAGACGATTGCACTCGAATTTGAAGGCCCTCCATATCTTCGGGTGTCTCAAGCGGACGCTCTGTATTGTAAAAACTTCTCTCACCAGAATCATAAAATGTTAACCCTACTAAATTAGATCCATCTAACGTACCTAAAAGTTCTTGCCCTACTTCCCCGGTTAACTTTTCCCATTTTTCGTCTTCATCTTCAAATAAATAAGGCATTGAAAGGACACCGATGTCATCAGAGAATTGAGTTAGTGGGATCGCATTCACTCTTGCCAACTCAATTGTACCTAATTGTACTTGCTCAAGTACCTCTGACTCTTCACCCAATTGACCACCGGCAAACACATCAATTTCATAACGGCCATCTGTTTTTTCCTCTACTAAACGAGCAAACTCTAAGTTACCGATAGTAGTTGGATAGTCTTCCGGGTGGTTTTCAGCTAATGTTAAAGTAACAGTTTCAACGTCTTCTCCTGTTTCATTGCCGTTCAATTCTGTAACTTCTTCATCTCCACATGCTGCCAGAATCATTGCCGGTAAAAACATTACCGAAGATATAGTTACTGCTTTTTTATTCATAAAAATGTCCCCCTTTAATTATTTTGTTCACCAAACAAACTACTAAGTTATTGACTATTATATATGTAAGCGTTCTTTTTTGCAAGTGCGTTTCTCAAATAAGATGGTTGTATTAATGAAAAAAACAGCTTAACACCAATATCATGGTTGGTGATACGTATGGTAAAAGGACTAAAATAATGAGATACAACTTTCCCAAACTTTTTGAACACCTTTCTTTCTCAAATAGAAAAATCCCCTGTGAAGATCTTAAAAATTGCCACAGGGGATAATAGTAATAGATGTCCGAGAAGAAAGTGGTTGTTCGAACGATTACGGAAGTTTGATCGTCGATGACAAGTCGCTAAGAATATTTTATTTTACTTGCTGCTTTTTTTGATATAATGTAACGGTACAGATAACACTTAACTAAGAACTTAAGGGGAGTTCGTGATCAACTGATAACTTATTGGGTACGAATCTTATTAATCCTAAACTAATTTGTCCAAGTAACACATTTGACTTGGACATTTCACTTTATTCTTAGTTTGTTTAACTAACAAATTACTAACCCACCACTAAGGAGGAGCTACATGGTTACAGGTGACGGTGCTTATATTAAAAAATTAAATAGAAGTTTAATTCTGAGAGAAATAAATGAAAATGGTATGGTATCAAGAGCTGACTTATCGAAAATAACTGGATTGAACAAAGCAACGATTTCTGTTCAAGTCGCCCAGTTATTAGAAGAAGAATTAATTTATGAGACACAGCAGGAACACCATGTTGTAGGAAGGCGACCGATCATGCTTTCCATTAACCAAGAAGCAGGTCATGTATTAGGAATTGACCTTGATCAAAAAGAAATTCAATTCGCTGTCTCTGATTTATTAGGCAGTCCTGTGTACAGCTGTGAAATTCCACTCGAAACCGATAACTACGAGGAGATTGTTCAGATTCTAATCAACCAGGTAAATAATTGTATTACAAAATGCTCAAATAGCCGTTATGGTTTAGTAAGTGTGGTGATAGGCGTCCACGGTACTGTTAATAAAAGTGAAGAGGTTCGTTTTATTCCCAAATTCCAATGGCACCATAAAAACTTAAGAGCTGATCTTGAGAAGCAATTAAACATACCAATCTCCATTGAAAACAACGCGAATCTATCTGCTTATGCGGAAAAAGTATTTAAACATCATAACTGTGATCATTTACTTACCGTTATTTTAGCCTCAGGCATTGGCGCAGGAACCATCATCGATGGTGAGATTCAGAAAGGGTATCACGGCTATGCTGGCGAAATGGGCCATATGATCATTTATCCAGATGGAACTCCTTGTCAATGTGGGAATTTTGGTTGTTGGGAACGTTATGCTTCCGAAACCAGTCTAACTGGACAATTGTCAACCGCACTAAATAATCCAAGTTTAACGTTTAACGACGTTCGTTTATTGTTGATGGAGAAAGAATCAATCACAAACGACCAGATGGAGCGTTTCATCAAAGATATATCAATAGGAGTTAATAACATCATTAACTTATACAACCCTGAGACTTTAGTGTTAAACAGCGAATTATTGCAAATATACCCTACTGCAATAGAAAAAATTAAACGCAACTTAGTCTCTTCGGTAAGTCAATATCGAGAAATCGTTTTATCCGAACTTGGAAACAAAGCTTGTGTTATGGGGGCCTGTGCATTAGCCATTCAAAGATTTTTGGATATCCCGCAACTAATTTTAGACAAACCGAAGTATCAATTGGTAAACTAAAAAACAAAACTCCCCTATATTTATAAAATCGGGGAGTTCTGTTTTCGTTCCAGCCGTTTTCCAGCCTATGGGATGCATTTGGACAAAGCTCGAGGTAAGAATATTATTTGGAATTACTTAAATACAAAAGTAACGTTTTGCATTTTCATAACAGATCCCTCTTACATACTTTTCAAGTAATGCTCTGCTATTTGGGACTTTCCCTTCTTCTACCCAAGATCCTAGCAGATTACACAAAATCCTTCTGAAATATTCATGCCTAGAAAAAGACAAGAAGCTTCTTGAATCGGTTAGCATCCCAATGAAATTGCTTATTAGCCCAATATTAGCTAGCGTTTTCATTTGATCTTCCATACCATCAATGGTATCATTGTACCACCATGCTGTGCCGAATTGAATTTTCCCTGGCACTTCTGCATTTTGAAAATTACCTGCCATCGCTGCAAGAACATTAAAATCTTTCGCATTCAGGCTGTACAAGATTGTTTTTGGAAGTTTCTCTTTCACTTCTAAGGCATCGAGAAATTTGGCAAGTTTATCAGCAACCATTCTGTCACCAATAGAGTCAAAACCACTGTCGGGTCCAACTTTATTGAACATTCTAGTGTTGTTATTACGCAACGGTCCAATATGAAGTTGCATTGCCCACCCTTTGCCGGCATACAGTTCGCCCAATGTCAGCAATGTATATGTCTTGAACTGCTCAATTTCTACTTCTGTTAATTTCTCACCCTTAAATCGTTTTTCGAATATAGCTGCCGTCTCGTCATGAGTAGCCTCTTCGTAGAACATTACATTAATGCCATGGTCTGAACTTCGACACCCCATCTCGTCAAAAAAATCAACTCGTTTTGCTAACGCATCTAAAAAATCATCGTATTTTTCAATTGAGCTATCTCCTACTCTAGCTAGCTTTTCCACCCAAGAAATAAACTCATCCTTTTCAATAGCTAACCCATTATCCGGTCGAAAAGATGGAGAAATTTTGCATTCATAATTTTCATCCATCATCTTTTGATGGTTCTCTAAGTCGTCTGTTGGATCATCAGTTGTGCCTAGAAACTCAACGTTTTCCTTTTTCAATAGTGATCTTACGGATAGTGCAGGTGTCGCTAATTTTTGCTTTGTTTCTTTCCAAATTGCTGGTGCTGATGCTTCATCTAAAACCGTATCAATATTGAAATACCTTAGCAGCTCCAAATGTGTCCAATGGTACAAAGGATTGCCGAATGTGTTTGGAACCGTTTTCGCCCACGCTAAAAATTTTTCATAATCGTCTTTTTCCCCTGTAATATATGCTTCCTCGACACCATTCGCACGCATTGCTCTCCATTTATAATGATCTCCTGCAAGCCAAATCTCGGATAAATTCGAATAATTTTTATCCTCAAGGATCTCTGCATCATTTAAATGATTATGGTAGTCTATAATTGGTAAATCTTTTGCGAAGTTATAATAAAGCTCTTTTGCTGTTTCATTATATAGCAGAAAATCTTCTGTTATAAATGTTTTCATTGTTTCTTCACCCTCCCCAATATTGTCAAATCATAAATTCAGCAGTTTGTTTATCTTTTGCCAATAAGCCTTATAAACAGTCATCTCCTTGATCTTTTATTTATTATTTTGTTTGATAAACAAACTATTAGTGAACTATCTTCTATTCTATAGGTAACGCATTCCTTTTTCAAGCACTCATCAGTCATTTCACAGAAAGAACCCCAAAGGCATAAACCACGCATCTCTTTTCCTCTGTGCACCAAAATGACGTAAAGGGGGCTGAATAAACGCTTCAATCAGCCTCCCTCGATCAATTTTGTTTACTCCTCTATCTCCTCCACCCTTTCAAGTGTTACAGCTCCAAGCGTTCCTGCCCGTAGTTCTCGCAAAATCAGCTCGGCGACTTTATCGTAATCGACAATCCCGCCTTTGAGCAAAGCGCCACGGTTTTTGCCGATTTCATCAAAGGTGCTACCAAGATCTTCAACATCAACACTCGTTAATTTGTACCGTTCTTCTAGCTTCAATGGATAATGCTCGCTAAAGAAGGTCAGCACAAAGGCAGCGACATCGCCAAAATCAAGAAGCTCGTCCTTGATCGCGCCTGTGGCAGCAAGGCGAAACCCTGTTCGCCGGTCATCAAACTTTGGCCAGAGAATTCCAGGCGTATCCAGGAGCTCCAGCTCGCTTCCGACCTTGATCCACTGCTGCTGCTTCGTCACGCCTG
Organism: Shouchella shacheensis; assembly: GCF_001484965.1. Classification (GTDB taxonomy): domain Bacteria; phylum Bacillota; class Bacilli; order Bacillales; family Bacillaceae_D; genus Shouchella; species Shouchella shacheensis. Next base: position 48,212 of record NZ_LLYY01000009.1, read on the forward strand.
GTCGGTCGCCAACTTTTGCTTGTCGCTTGTTTACCAGACGATTAATGAGCGTCGACTTGCCGACGTTCGGTATCCCTAAAATAACGGCGCGGATGGCTCGTGGCTTCATGCCCTTTGCTTTCCACTTCTCAAACAACGGCGCGGCAAGGGTTCTTGCCGCTTTGGCAATCTCTTTAACGCCTTTTCCTGTTTGCGAATTAATTGCAAGCACTTCTGCGCCACGCCCTCGAAAATAGCGCGCCCATTTTTCTGTCTGCGACGCATCTGCAAGATCGGCCTTATTAAGCAAGACAAGGCGCGGCTTCTCTCCTGTTAATTCGTCAATAATAGGGTTGCGCGAGGATTGAGGCACACGCGCGTCTAGAAGCTCAATGACAACATCAATCATTTTTAGTTTTTCTTTAATTTCCCTGCGCGCTTTGGCCATATGCCCAGGGTACCACTGTATGGTTTTCACACCGATTCACCTACTCATTGTTTACAATTTGTATGTTATCAAACGGCCAAACCACCACATTGGCTCTTCCGATAATTTCTTCCTTGGCGATCGCCCCAATGTCCCGACTATCTTTGCTCAGACGACGGTTATCGCCCATCATAAAGTAATGATCTTCGGGAACTGTTTCATTCCCCGTTAGTTCCTGTAAGGAAAAATCCCCCGTCAGCACTTGCCCGTACAAGCCTTTCTTTAAATCGTCCAAAAATGGCTCTTCTATCGGCTCATCGTTTACGTGAAGTGTATCATCCACATATTCAATTTTTTCACCGGGCAAGCCGATAATGCGCTTAATGTAGTCTTTCCCCCCTGGGGCATGGAATACGACAATGTCAAAGCGCTCCGGCTCACTAATGGAGTACTCGATTTGATTCACAATCATTTTGTCATCCGGTTCAAGCGTCGGCTGCATGGAATGACCGTCTACAACAATAGGAGCAAACAGAAACATACGAACGATAAAAGCCAGCGTAAGAGCGATCATAATGGCTTTCAACCATTCCCATGAGGTGGTTCTTACTTTTTCCAAGCCTGCAGCCTCCTCGTGAAATTCTAGCACTATTTTACCACAGTCTACGCTACGATGTATGAAAAAAGAAGCGCGGGGTTTCCGCGCTTCTTTTTGTCTAGTTCAGCTTTAACGACGAATTTCTTTGATACGTGCTGCTTTTCCACGAAGATTACGAAGATAGTAAAGCTTAGCACGACGTACTTTACCGTAACGCTTCACTTCAATCTTATCGATCTTCGGTGAATGTAATGGGAATGTACGTTCAACGCCTACGCCGTATGAGATTTTTCGCGCGATAAACGTTTCGCTAATTCCAGTTCCACGACGCTTGATTACAACGCCTTCGAAGATCTGGATACGCTCACGTGTACCCTCAACAACCTTTACGTGGATCGTGAGTGTATCACCAGGACGGAAATCCGGGTGGTCCGTACGCAATTGCTCATTAGTGATTTCACGGATAATATTGCTCATCGTATAATTCCCCTCCTTCCGCACAGACATTCTTGCCACAAAAGCTAGCAGCGGAACATCGTAATCCTGCCAACATGAAGTTAGCCACAACCGTTATCATAGCATAGGAAAAGCCCAGTTACAAGAATTGTTTAGATCTTTTTTTGCAAAGGCAACCCAAGGATGGTCAAAACCTCGCCAAGCTTGTCGATAACGAGTTCCGTTAGGGCAAGTCTTCGTTTTTTCTCTTCGTCACTCGCCTTCAGCACGGGGCATTTGGCATAGAAACGGTTATAGGCGCTGGCCAGTTCGTACGCAAATGTACAGAGAAGATTTGGTTCCAAGTCCTGAACAGCTTTGCTGAGGGTTTGATTCCAGCCAGCCAGATGCTTCAGAAGCGCCCGTTCAACTTCTTCCGCCCCGGCAAAACGAGCCTCTGTCGAATGAATACCGGCCTCTTCCGCTTTTTTCAAGATGCTGTTCGCACGCGCAAACGTGTACTCTAAATAAATCCCTGTGTTTCCTGTTACTTGCGTTGCTTCTTCAAGGTCAAACGTTATATCAGACGTCGTATTGTACCGCAGCATATTGTAACGGATCGCTGCCAGTGCAAGTGTTTTCACCGTCTCTTCTTCCGCATCGGGGCTTTGCTTTCGTACGGCTTGCTCCATATGAGCCATCAATTCCTTGATTTTAATGCCGATGCCTTTTCGCCCAGACATTGCGTAGACGTTCTTGCCTTCCTCCGTTTCCAGGCCGAGCATTTGCGCGGTTGACTTGCTCAAGGAGACCACGCCATACGAGACATGATGGAGACGTTCGGCTGATTCTTCATATCCAGCCGCATGTAGAGCTTGTTTAACGACTTGCTGCGGATACTCCTGGCGATAATCGATCACGTTAATGACTTGGTCGCCTCGTCCAAACGGTTGGGATACTCCTTCAGCAACGGTTGTCCAAACTCCATCCGCCTTATAGGCATAGGAGAAATCCGCGTCCAGTAACCCGAACTTCCACATATGGTAGGCAATGTCTTTTGCGGTATACGTCAGGACGCCATTTGAACGCACGAGCACTTTATCGGCCTGGTGCTCTTCTTCCGTATGGTTCGCTTTGGCATCGTTCGTACGCATGACCCAGCAACCTGCCTGCGGTCCGTCTTCTTTTTTTAAGAAAGCCTCCGTTTCTTGAAGTCTCTCAACCGCCATCTTCCAAAAACCTTCATTAAGAATGTTCCGTTCCCAAACGAGCAAATCATAGGAAATGCCAAACTGCCCAAGCTCTTCGACGTGCTCTGTCGCAATCTTGTCCGCAACCGCATAGCCAAGCCAAGACGTGCTGTTGTTTCCTTCCTCCAGCTTGTGAAGAATCTCGTCACGCTTGTCCGTGGCAACCGTCTTCTGATCGTATTGTTCATTAAGCTGTGCGTACACATCCCAACAATAATCACCAAAACGCTTCGCCTCACTCTCCTTGGCCTCTGTATGAAACAGCCCGACGAGCGTATCTGCTAGTTGATTGCCAAGGTCATCTATATAATTATGTACTTCCACATGTTTCCCTGTTGCTTTAAGCAGACGCGCGAGCGTATCGCCAATGCAGGCGTTCCGCAAGTGCCCAATATGCGCGGATTTGTTCGGGTTGATCGAGGTATGTTCAATCAAGACCTTTTCTTGCTTTTCGTCTTCGAAACCCAAATCTTCCCCGTCCGCTTCCATCACCTCGTCCCAGTCCACAAATACATTTAAAAACCCAGGTTTAACAGCCTCGATCGTTGAAATCAGCGGAGCGTTTTGCGTCTCAACGGCTTCCTTTAGTTCTGTTGCAATTTCAAATGGGTTTTTCTTAAGGATGCGAGCGAGTTTTAAGGCAATGCTTGTTGCAAAGTCGCCGTGCGCAAGCTGCTGCGGCTGCTCAAACACAACGGGATGCTCTGCGCCTTTTGTTTTTGTAAGTTCGTCCACAAATGGTTGAACGATGGCCTCTAGCTGCTCTTGCATCATGATCCCTGCTCACCTTACCTTCAATCTTTTGCACAAGTATACCACTTGCGTGTAATCTGTGCGATGCGTTTCTGTGACAGGAATGAGGGTACAACAGACCTGTCCAAAGGCATGACAAAGGAGAGACCCAAAAAAGGCTCTACTCGCTAGGATCTCTTTTAATTTCTTCCAACAACTTCTTCTCTTCATCACTCCATTCATAGCTCTCAAGCATGTCCGGTCGTCTCTCGTACGTTCTGCGCAGCGCTTCTTTTTTTCGCCACGCTTCAATATGGGCATGATGGCCGGAAAGCAGCATCTCCGGGACCTTCATCCCGCGAAAATCAGCTGGACGGGTGTAGTGAGGGTGTTCGAGCAGACCTGTGGAATGAGAATCTGTCACCGCAGATTCATCATTACCAAGAACACCTGGAAGCAGCCGCGTCACGCTATCGGCAATCACCATGGCTCCGAGCTCTCCTCCGGTTAGGACATAGTCTCCAAGAGAGATTTCATCCGTGACGAGATGTTCCCGCACACGCTCATCAAAGCCTTCATAATGCCCGCAAAGAAGCATTAAATGCTCTTCTGAGGCTAGCTCTTCCGCTTTTGCCTGCGTGAAGCGTTCACCTTGCGGACAGAGCATGACAATTCGAGGCTTCGCTTCGTTTCCTTTTGTTAAGGCATCCACAGCATCAAAAATCGGTTGCGGGCTAAGGACCATTCCCGCGCCACCTCCGTACGGATAGTCATCGACCTTCTTATGTTTGTTCGTCGTGTAGGCGCGAAAATCAACGGTTCGAAAGGCAACGGCTCCTCTCTCCTGGGCCTGCTTTAAGATCGATGACCCAAACACACCTGCAAACATCTCTGGAAAAAGCGTCATAACGTCAATCCTCATTCGTCAAGCCCTTCCATCACGTGAACCTGAATGACTCGCTCTTCCACATCTACCTCTTTAATGGCCTCTTCAATATAAGGCAGCAGCAGATCCTTTTTCCCCTTTCTCTGAACGACCCACACATCATTGGCGCCAGTCTCAAAGATTTCTTTGACTTTGCCGAGCTCTTCTCCTTCATCACTTACTACGGTACAGCCAACGATTTCGTGGTGGTAGAATTCATGTTCTTCAAGCTCACTCAGGTCCTTCTTTGAGACAAAGAGAAACTGTCCTTTGTAGCCCTCGACGTCGTTGATGTTATTCATGCCTTCAAATGTCAGCAAATCAAAGTTCTTATGGATCCGGTGAGAACGCACGACCACCTGAACGCCGTCGCTTCTAGCATCAGGGGCAATTTTCAGCGTCGAGCCGGCCGCGTAACGCTCCTCAGCGAAATCCGTGGTAGAAAGAACCCGGACCTCTCCGCGTACGCCATGCGTATTTACGAGCTTTCCGACGTTAAACCAAGTTGTCATCGTCACTTGTCCTACTTTCTTTAAATTCTTGAACACGGCCGTCTTTTACGATCACCTCGACAGAGTCAGTGTCATCCGGCCACGGGTCGCCAATGTCTATGTCTAGGATCATATCAGCGGTGCCTGCATCAAGCTCTGAACCAGTTTCTAGCTTTTGCAGCTGCTGAACGCGAAATGAAACGGTTTCGAGCTTGTCTTTTCGCTTCCTCATTTCGGCCTTATAGCGCGCCCTCACATTCTGCTGTTCTCTTGCCTGTAAATCCTTTGTCGCCTTATGCAACTGAAATTCAAGCTGCTCGAGTTCACGGTTAAGCTGGGTCACTTCTTCCTCAAAGTCCGAAATAATCTCTTGTTTTTTCTTCTCAGTCAGCACATGCTTCACTTTAACTGTTCGAATAAACTTCATCGCTTCACCTCCCCGTTTAAGAAGACGCAAAAAAAGGGAGAGGTCTCCCCCGCCCTTTTATGTCTCACTCGACAATGTCAAGCCGCACTCGCTGATTCTCTTTGCCTGTTGCAGCATAAACAACGGCGCGGATGGCTTTTGCCGTTCGGCCTTGCTTTCCAATCACTTTGCCCATGTCTTCAGGATGAACCGAGAGGCGCAACACTTGCGTCTTGTCCTCAAGAGCTTCGTCAACGTGAACCGAATCCGGATGATCAACAATCGATCTGGCTAGATGTTCAACTAAAGCTTTCATGGCCTCCTCCTTAGGGGGTGATTATTTGCTTGTTTTCTCGTTGTGAAGCTTTTCCATCAGGCCCGCATCTGAGAACAAGTTGCGAACTGTGTCGGAAGGCTTCGCGCCTTTTAGCATCCACTCAAGCGCTTTGTCTTCTTGAAGACTCACTTGCGCCGGTTTTGCGATCGGGTTGTACGTTCCGATCTCTTCAATGAACCGACCATCACGCGGGGAACGAGAATCTGCAACAACTACACGGTAAAATGGGGCTTTTTTAGAACCCATACGTTTTAAACGAATTTTAACAGCCATTTGCTGTACACCTCCAAAAATAATTACACACAATTTTTTATCATATCATCAATTCGTCCATTGCTCAAGTGAAAATGGAGAAGAGATTCCAACCTAAAATGGCATTTTAAAGCCACCGAGGCCTTTGCCTCGTTTCTTGCCTTTTCCAGCTTGCATGCCTGTCATTTGCTTCATCATTTTCTTCATATCTTCAAACTGCTTCAGCAAACGATTGACGTCTTGAATGGTTGTCCCGCTTCCTTTGGCAATGCGCCTGCGGCGACTTCCGTTCAATACGCTCGGCTCCCGCTTTTCCTTTGGCGTCATCGATTTCACAATCGCTTCCACCCGGACAAGCTGCTTGTCATCGACTTTTAAGTCCTTCATGCCTTTCTTTTTCATTCCAGGCATCATGTCAAACAAATCTTCAAGCGGACCCATGCTTTTCACTTGGTCCAGCTGCTCAAGAAAGTCATCGAAGGTAAAATCCATAGTTCGCATTTTTTTCTCAAGCTCACGGGCCTTTTCTTCATCGACATTCGTCTGTGCTTTTTCAATCAGCGACATCACATCGCCCATGCCCAGAATGCGTGAGGCCATTCGCTCTGGATGGAACGGCTCCAGAGCATCAATCTTTTCACCCATACCGGCAAACTTAATCGGCGTGTCGGTAACGGCTTTGATTGAAATCGCCGCGCCACCGCGGGTGTCACCGTCAAGCTTAGTTAGTACGGCTCCCGTCACATCAAGCTGTCCGTTAAAACTCTCCGCTACGTTTACGGCATCTTGACCGGTCATCGCGTCAACGACGAGCAAAATTTCATCCGGATTGACCTCGGTCTTAATTTGTCCAAGCTCTTCCATCAATTCCTCGTCCACATGAAGACGTCCGGCCGTATCGATGATGACGTAGTCTTGATGTTCTTCTTTTGCTTTCGCTATCGCCTGTTTGGCAATCTCCACGGGGCTCACTTGATCGCCAAGGGAAAAAACCGGCATGTTCAGCTGTTTACCCAGTGTTTCAAGCTGATTGATCGCAGCTGGGCGGTAGACGTCAGCGGCCACAAGCAAAGGCGAGCGGTTATGCTTTTTCCGCAAATGGTTGGCAACCTTTGCCGTCGTCGTTGTCTTCCCAGCCCCTTGCAGGCCAACCATCATGACAACAGTAGGCGACTTGCTCGCAACGGCAATCTTGCTTTGCTCGCCTCCCATTAATTCAGTGAGCTCTTCGTTGACGACCTTGATAACTTGCTGACCAGGGGTTAAACTCTTCATCACTTCTTGACCAAGTGCTTTTTCTCTCACACTTGCAATAAACTGCTTGACGACTTTAAAGTTAACGTCTGCTTCAAGGAGGGCCAGCCGGACTTCACGCATCATTTCTTTGACGTCCTGCTCGCTCACTTTCCCTTTTCCTCGGATCTTCGTTAACGTATCTTGCAGGCGTGCGGCGAGTCCTTCAAATGCCATTTGATCGCCTCCTACTCAAGCTTCTCTACGCGTTCAACAAGCACGCGGCACTTCCTTTGATCCGAACCACTCTCAAGTGCGTGACGCAACTCCTTTAAGAGTATGCGGCGCTCTTCAAACTTTGCAAGCAGTTTCAGCTTCTGCTCGTATCCTTCCAACATCGTTTCCGTGCGGCGAATATTATCATAAACTGCCTGGCGGCTCACCTCGAATTCCTCAGCAATCTCACCTAAGGAAAAATCGTCCAGGTAATAAAGCGACATATAATTACGCTGCTTTTCTGTTAACAAGGCGTGATAAAAATCAAACAAATAGTTCATGCGAAGCGTCTTATCAAGCATGTCCTTTGCCCCTTGTTAAGTGAATTCCCTTTACGAATACCCATATTACCCTAAGCGGGATTGGGTGTCAAGTTTTTTTCTTAACATAGAGAGATGAATGGCTGCAAGAACATCCCCTACTCTGCTTTCTCATCCTCCTCTTCAATCATATCCTTAAATAATCCATACACAAACTGCTCTGCATCAAAAGGCTGAAGGTCATTTTTTTGCTCACCAAGACCAATGAACTTAACCGGCAAGTCGAGCTCTTGACGAATGGCCATCACAATTCCACCCTTGGCGGTTCCATCGAGCTTCGTTAACACGAGGCCACTGACATCGGTCGCCTGGCCGAACGTTTTTGCTTGGGACATTGCGTTTTGCCCGGTGGTGGCATCGAGCACAAGCAACACCTCATGTGGGGCCCCCGGTATTTCTTTTTCAATGACTCGCTTCACCTTTGCCAGCTCATTCATCAAATTCACTTTGTTTTGCAGTCGCCCGGCTGTATCACAAATCAGGACGTCGGCTTTGCGGGAGCGAGCGGCGGCAATAGCGTCGTACATCACTGCAGCCGGGTCGGAGCCGGCCTGTTGCTTGATCACCGGGACGTCTACACGTTCGCCCCACACATCAAGCTGCTCAATCGCTCCAGCACGAAACGTATCGCCGGCAGCCAGAATCACACTCTTCCCCTGCTCCTTCAAGTAGTGGGAAAGCTTGCCGATGGACGTTGTTTTCCCAACCCCATTTACGCCGACAACGAGGATAACGGTAAGCCCGTCCGCTTGCAGGTTTAAAGCCGTGTCTTCCCCATCCTTCTCAAGCAGTTCGGCGAGCTTTTCGGAAATCACCGGCTGAATATCCTTCGTATCTTTGATATTGCGTTGGCGCACTTCGTCTTTGAGCTCATCAATCAGTGTCATAACGGTGGTGACCCCAACGTCAGCGCCAATCAGTACCTCTTCAAGTTCTTCGAAAAAATCTTCATCCACTTTCCGGTAGCGATAGACGAGATCATTCATTTTTCCTGCAAAGGATGAGCGAGTTTTCTCAAGCCCGGTTTTAAATTTGTCCGTGACTTCCGTGGTTTGTTCTGTCATTTTGTTTTTTAACTTTTTAAAGAAGCTCATTCGTTTTCCTCCCTATTTTTTGTTCCATTAAATCCTTTGTTTCTTCTAATCGGACCGATACGAGTCTTGAAACGCCCGATTCCTCCATGGTGACGCCGTACAAGACATCCGCTTTCTCCATCGTCCCTTTTCTATGGGTAATAACGATGAACTGAGTCCGCTCTGAAAAGTCTTTCAAGTACTGGGCGAAGCGACTCACATTGGCTTCATCAAGAGCGGCCTCCACTTCATCGAGCACACAGAAAGGCACAGGACGAACGTGCAAAATGGCAAAAAGAAGTGCAATCGCCGTTAACGCGCGTTCTCCGCCCGATAAGAGTCCCAACAGCTGGCGTTTCTTTCCTGGTGGCCTGGCGATGATGTCAATTCCTGTGTTCAACGAGTCTTTTTCATTTGTAAGCACAAGGTCGGCCTCTCCTCCACCAAAAAGAGCCGTGAACACATGTTGGAAGTGGTACCTCACCTGGACAAACGTTTCGCTAAAGCGCTTGGTCATTTCTGTATCCATTTCGTCAATCACTTGATACAGCGTCTCCCTTGCTTCCTGCAAGTCTTCCCGTTGATTGTTTAAAAATTCGTGGCGTTCACGAACACGTTCGTATTCGTCAATCGCGCCCAGGTTGACGGTACCAAGCTCTTCAATGGAGAGCTTGATGAGCTTTAGCTTCGTCCGGGTGGCATCAAGCTCCTCTTCAAGAGGATACTGTTCGCTTGCGGCTTCATACGAAAGCTCATACTCTTCGCGCAACCGCGAAAGACGGTTTTCGAGGTCAACGTCAAGGCGGTTTACCCGTACTTCCAGACGCTGGCTTTCATCAAGCAAGTAGCTATACTCCCCTTGCTCAGCCTTTGTCTTCTCCTCTAGCTGCTCATAATCCCGATCGAGTTCAATCTGGGCCTCCTCCAATTGTGTGAGTTCCTGCGTTATGGATTCCTTTAGAGTCCGTCCTTCCTCAATTTTCTCCATTAACGATTCGCGGGAGGCTGTGCGCTCACCACCGGCAGTATGCAGGAGCGCATATTCCTCTTTGGCATTCATGAGTTCCCGACTCGTTGCCTCCAACGCTTCTGCTCTTTGCTGGACCTGCCACTGGGCGTGCTCCGCCTGTTGAGCCACCTCTGCTTGCTTCACCTTAAGTTCGGTTTGCTCTTTTCGCAACGTTTCTTTGGATTGCTGCTCAATTTCAAGCTGCTCATTGAGCTGCTCAATCGCTTCCTCCAGCTCCGCCGTGCGCTCATTCGCATTTTTTTCCTCTGTGGTCAACGCTTCCAGACGAGCTTCAAGCGTCGTTCTTTCCTCGGCATACTCCGCCTCCTGCCTCCCGTAGCGTTTAGCCTCTTGGCTCGTAGCCGAAGCCTCTGCCTCGACCTGTGTGAACGCGCTTTGCGTGGCCTCCAACTGCCCACGTTTGCTGCTTTGTTCTTCACGTGCTCTTTCCAACTGCTGCGCTAGCTCTTGAAGCTGCGCTTTTCCTTGCTGGACGGCTTTCTCAAGTTTTTGAACCGAAGCCTCCATCTTCACTTTCTTTTGCTGGACTTCTTCACGCTCGCGCTTACGACTAAGGAGGGATGACTGCTTCTGCTTCACGCTTCCACCTGTCATCGCCCCCCCTGGGTTCACAAGGTCCCCGTCAAGCGTTACCACACGGTAGCGATGATGCAGCTTTCTCGCTAAATGGTTCGCTGCTTGTAAATGCTTTGCAACAACCGTCGTACCGAGCAGGTTCTGGGCAATCGCTTGATAGCGTGAATCTGTTTCGATAAGCTCTGCGGCCACACCTATAAAACCCTCTTCATTTTGCAGACTTTGCTCCCCAGCATCTGGGAGATGGCGTGGCTTAATTGTGGAGAGTGGCAAAAACGTGGCACGCCCAAGCCGTCGCTGCTTTAAAAACTGAATGGCCTCGCGTGCCGCATGTTCCTCCTCCACTACAACATGTTGAGCGGCGGCCCCGAGAGCAACTTCGATCGCGGTTTCGTAGTCTTTTGGTACTTTCATAAGCTCTGCAACCGCCCCAATAATTCCATTCTTGGACGTATCGCGTTCTTTCAAAATCTCTTTTACGCCTTGAAAGAAACCGGAAAACTCCGCTTCCATCTCGGCAAGTACATCTTCGCGTGCCGTTATTTTTTGCAGCAAGCCGTACGCTTCATAAAGCTTAGCCTCTTGCTTATAGTAGCGATCCCTTGTTGCTTCTTCCTGTCGCGTCGTCTCCTGTAACGTCTGTACAGTTTTTTCATAAACATCTTTATTGACTTGAACTTGCTGCTTTGCTTCCCGTAAGCGTTCATTAAGGTACTGCTGCTTCTCTAGCAGTGCTTTGCCCTCATTCTCAGCCCGGCGTGTGCTTCTCTCGCGCTGCATTTTTTGTTCTTCCAAATAGCGACGCTCATTGCGAATTGAGGCTTGTTCGTTCAACGCTTCAATATAATCACTTTTGGCATCATCCAGCTCATTTGCAAGATTTTCTTTGGTTGAAAACAGAGCGGCCTCTACGGCCTCTAGCGATTTCTTGACCGCTTGCAATTCTTTTTGATGTGTTTGAAAGACGTCATTCTCACGCTCATAGCTCGACCGTAACTCTTTCTCCCGTGCTTCTTTTTCTTGAATGGTGCGTGAGAGCTGGTTTTCGGTGTGCTGAGCGTTTTTTTGACGTTCCGCTAAAATTCCACGCTTGCCTTCATTTTTCTCCAGCTCTTCGCTAATACGAAGACGCTCATTCTGGGCAGTTGTGACGTCCACTTGCAGCTTGGAAGAGCGCTCTCGGTACTCACGTAGTGTTGTTTCTGCCTCCTCAAGTGTCTTGGAACGAGTTTCAAGCCGGCTTTTTAAACTACGAAGCTTTTCCGATTCTACAGACCAACGGCCGTGCAAGTCTTGAATTTCGCTTGTAATCACTTGAATATCAAGCCTTTTTTCTTGGTCCTGCTTTTCGAGAAACTCCTTGGCAATCGAGGCCTGCTCCTTCAGGGGCTCGACTTGTTCGTTAAGCTCGTTTAAAACATCGGCCACCCGCTGCAAGTTCTCCTCGGTTTGGGCCAGACGCTTTTCTGCCTTGATTTTACGTGTCTTGTATTTGAGAACGCCCGCCGCCTCTTCAAAAATGACCCTGCGGTCCTCGGCTTTGCTGCTTAAAATCTCTTCAATTTTCCCTTGTCCGATAATCGAATAGGCTTCACGTCCAAGGCCCGAGTCAAGAAATAAATCAACAATATCTTTTAATCGGCAAGGCTGGCGATTGATCAAGTACTCACTCTCACCCGAACGATAGACGCGGCGAGTCACGTTTACTTCACTATATTCAACAGCTAGATGCTCATCTTCATTGTCGAGAACGAGCGTCACCTCGGCAACGTTTACAGCCCGTCTCGAATCACTCCCGGCAAAAATAATGTCCTCCATCTTTGCCCCACGCAAAGAACGTGCGCTTTGCTCCCCGAGCACCCAGCGAACGCTGTCTGAGATATTGCTTTTTCCACTTCCATTTGGCCCGACAACCGCCGTGACCCCCTGGACAAAATCGATATGTATTGGTTCTGCAAAAGACTTAAATCCTTTGACTTCAAGTCGCTTGAGGAACATCGCACATCTCCTCACTTTCCTTCGCTAACCCTATTATTTTACCATAAGCCAAAACCTAATAGGTAGATTAAAAAGCGCAGGCGGGTTGATCAAAAGCACGCACTTTGGAAGGCCTGACAAAAGAAAACCAACCTTTGATTTCGTTGTCAGGACTGAAAAATCTCGAGCTTCTACCCGCCGGAGCTGGATTCCACTAAAAAGCTAGGCGGCCGTCCAAAACCTTCCTTTGATCCTTTTCTTCCTCAGCCTCTGATGTATTTCATCAATTCAGTTGGTGTCTCGCCCATTTCATGATAAAGTATGACTATGTTTCTTAGAAAAAGGAGGGGTCGGGGATGAGTGATTCATTATCAAAAGAAGAACTGGATCGAATGCTTGATGAAATGAAAAAAAAGCTTAATATTGTTAATACAAGCGTGCTGACGACGAAAGATATGGACTCATCGAAACATGATGATTTCAAAGCCTTACATACGCACGTGATGCGACAGCCGTCATTTTCCATAGGAGAAATGGACGAAATTGTGCAAGAGCTTGGCAACTTGCGGAAAGCGTAGAAGGACAAACCAGAAAAAGGGGAGCGAGCTCGCTCCCCTTTTTCTAGTTTCCTTTACGGTTTAGTCTAAGTAGCGCTTGCTGGGCAGCAAGCTGTTCGGCTTCTTTTTTAGAGCGTCCCGAACCTGTTCCAATCGTCTTGCCATTGAGCTGAACCTCAGAAACAAACTCTCGGTCGTGCGCCGGTCCTCGTTCCTGAGCAATGATATATTTCAGTTGCCCGCGATTGTCCCGTTGAACAAACTCCTGAAGCTGACTTTTGAAATCCATCTTGTAGGTGAAAGCACCTTCTTTAATCTTCGGATACATCACCTGCGAAAGAAAAACATAGACAGCCTCCAACCCTTGATCAAGATACAACGCACCTATAAAGGCCTCAAATACATCTGCTAAAAGCGCTGGTCGTGTTCTTCCTCCGGTGACTTCCTCGCCTTTTCCAAGCAACACAAGGCGCCCGAAATCCAATTCCTCTGCAAAACGTGCAAGTGAAGGCTCACAAACGATGGAGGCGCGCAGCTTTGTCATATCCCCTTCGCTCATGCCTTTGTACGCTTTAAAAAGGTATTGGGAAACGGCGAGCTCTAAAACCGCGTCTCCAAGAAACTCAAGACGCTCATTATCTGAAGATGAAAGAATACGCTGTTCGTTTACGTAGGAGGAGTGAGTAAAAGCTTGAATCAACAGCTTCCGGTTTTCAAACGTCAGCCCCGTTCGCACAAGGAGGTCGTCAAATTCTCGCTTTTGCGCTTCACTAAGCTCGATTCGCCGCTGTTTTTTTCTGCGCTCAGAATGCGGCTTTGCCTTACGATGATTCTTTGATGATTGTGCCATAGGCAACCTCCAACTATAGATGATTAAGGCATGACTCATTCGTAATCATCCAACTTTCTTAAAAAATGATCTCTGTTGATTGTACCAGATTCAGCCTCGGTTGTGCGAGCGCAATTGTGAGAAGATATGGTACGTAAAGCCTAGCTAAAGATGAGAAAAACCCGCCCTTCAATCAGGGCGAGCTAATGTATTATTGATTGTTGTTTATGTAATCAACAACATCTTGAACTGTTGCGATTTTTTCAGCGTCCTCGTCAGCGATTTCCATATCAAACTCGTCCTCAAGTTCCATGACAAGTTCAACCACATCAAGAGAATCTGCTTTTAGGTCTTCTTTAAAAGAAGCCTCAAGCTTGACCTCTGATTCTTCAACACCAAGACGATCAACGATAATTTTCGTTACTTTCTCCATCACATCTGCCACGTGTTTCACCTCCCCTCCAGAGTAAACTGCCCACAAAGTCTAACTCTAAAAAATTGTACAGACAACCCCCACCCGTGTCAACTACGAAAGGCGGAGGCGGGTTGCTCAGAAGTGAGAATTTTGGAGGCCTGACAAAAGAAATCCCGGTTTTGGCTAACGCTTGCCAGGACGAAAAATCTCGAGCTTCTACCCGCCGGAGCTAGATCGGACGAAAGGCGGAGGCGGGTCGCTCAGCTGGAAACCCGATACTACGTTACCTCCTAAGGCATCACTATTCCACCATCTACATGCAAGGTCTGGCCTGTCATGTAAGCAGAATCCTCACTCGCAAGAAAGCGGACCACTCGCGCAATTTGTTCAGGTTCGCCAAGTTTGGCTAAAGGAATTTGTGAAAGCAGCCCTTCCTTTATATCTTCCCCAAGCTCATCCGTCATTTCTGTAGTGATAAATCCCGGTGCAATGGCATTGACTAGAATATTGCGACCTGCCAGTTCACGAGCAAGGGATTTGGTTAAGCCAATGACACCAGCCTTTGCGGCCACATAATTGGCTTGTCCTGGGTTGCCCATAACCCCTACCACCGATGAGACGTTGATGATGCGTCCAGAACGCTGCTTCATCATCGGGCGGCTAGCGGCCTTCGCACAGTTGAACACGCCTTTTAAATTCGTATCAATTACTTGATCCCATTCATCCTCTTTCATGCGCATTAGTAAATTGTCACGTGTAATGCCGGCGTTATTGACCAGAATGTCAAGAGCGCCGAATGCTTTCGTCGTCTCTTTCATCATAGCCCCAACTTGTTCCGCGTTTGCCACGTCTGCCTGATAGGCAAAGGCATCTGAACCCGCTTCTTTAATTTCTTGTACCACTTCTTCAGCAAGTGACTGATTTCCTGCATAGTTGACGACCACTTTTGCTCCGTGGCTCGCAAGTTCCATCGCAATCGCCCGGCCAATGCCACGCGAGGCTCCTGTGACGATGGCTGTTTTTCCCGTTAGCATATTATCCCTCTTCCTTTCGTGCCTGGATCAATGTCTCAAGCGAACTTCGGTCGTTGACCGCATGAGCTTTCGCGGAGCGATCGATTTTTCGTACTAAGCCAGTGAGTACGCTTCCTGTCCCAATTTCAACAAATGTATCCACGCCTAGGTCGATCATGCGCTCAATGCTCTCCTGCCAGCGCACGGGGGAAGAAACTTGTTCCGCTAACAGGGCGCGAATAGTCTCCGGCGCATGAACAACATCCGCAGTGACGTTCGCTACGAGAGGGACCATCGGCATATCAATCGTTGCACGATGAAGCACCTCTTCAAGCTTCTCTGCCGCCGGTTCCATCAAAGAGGAATGAAACGGTCCGCTAACCGCAAGCGGCATCACGCGTCTGGCACCCGCTTCTTTCGCTTTTGCTGAAGCTTGTTCGACACCTTCTGCGCTTCCGGAGATTACAACTTGACCAGGACAATTCAGGTTGGCTAGGTCGACAACCTCCCCTCCGGCAGAGATTTCTTCTGTAATGCCAGTTAGAACAGGAGCGTCGAGACCAAGTACAGCGGCCATCGCGCCCTGGCCCGTAGGAACAGCTTCTTCCATAAATGTCCCTCTCTGGTGCACGATCTGTACAGCATCTTTAAGCGCCATCGATTCGCTTGCTACAAGAGCGCTGTATTCCCCAAGGCTATGACCAGCCACGTAATCGGCACGGATGCCCGCCTCGTGTACGAGTGCAAGCAGCGCAGCACTCATGGTGACAAGTGCAGGCTGTGCGTTTGAAGTCTGCCGAAGTTCCTCTTCCGGCCCATTGAACATGACGTTGCTTAGGCTGAAATCAAGGGCCTCATCCGCCAGCTCAAACACGTGTTTTGCGAGGGGTTCATTCTCCATGAGCTCCCTTCCCATGCCCACCTTTTGCGAACCTTGTCCTGGAAACAAAAATGCTATTTTCCCCATTTCTTCCTCACCGTCCGTTCTTTAATAAAGGTACGTCTCTCAATTACGTTTGCCTAAATTGGATTCAATCACTGCAGTTACGTTATTTTCCACCATTTCTTTTGCCTGGCGTATGGCGTGGAAAACAGCGTTCGCATCCGAAGATCCGTGAGCTTTGATCAGCGGAGCCTTAAGACCATACAAGCCGGCACCTCCGTACTCGGAATAATCAAGCTTAGCTTGAAGCGACTTAAAGCGGGGTTTCAGCGTAGCGGCCGCAAGTTTAGAAGACCAAGAGGACATCAGCTCCTCCTTGAGCATCGAAAACATCATTTTGGCCGTGCCCTCGACGGTTTTCAAAACGAGATTGCCAGAAAACCCGTCACATACCGCAACATCACAAACGCCGTCAAGCAAATCTCTCGCTTCCACATTGCCGATGAAATGCACATCTGCTTCCTCTAGCAAGGCAAAGGCTCCCTTCGTTAGCTCCGTCCCTTTGCCGCCTTCGGTTCCCACATTCAATAATCCAATCCTTGGTTTCGCAACCCTGCGAACTTGCTGCATATAAGCGTTGCCGATCACCGCGTATTGAAGCAAGTGCTCGGGACGGGCCTCCATATTGGCCCCGACATCCAAAAGCAAAAAGCCTGAACCCTCTCTGGTAGGCAGCATCGGTGAAAGAGCAGGGCGGTCAACGCTCGGAATCCGCCCGAGGTGAAGCAACCCGGCCGTCATTAATGCACCTGTATTTCCCGAAGAAATCGCTGCGTCTGCCCGCCCTTCCTTTACCTCTCTGACTGCCAAGACCATCGAGGCGTCTTTTTTGCGGCGAACAGCCGTTGTAGGCTTATCGGTATCGTCAATTTTTTCTTCTGTATGTAGAACGGACACGCGCTTGTGTTCCGTTAAGTGTTCAGCGATTTTCTTTTGATCTCCGACAAGAGTAATTGAGAGGTCCTCATATTCGTTTGCCGCACGTATGGCCGCGTTCACCTGTGCGTGCGGGGCGTTGTCGCCGCCCATGGCGTCCAGTGAAATTTTCAATGTTCTCTCTCCTTCTCTGGGGCCTCTATGTCATTCGAACGGAACATGACAAACTCACCAGCAAAAACGAGCTCTTCTCCAACATAGCTCATTACAGAAACAACCGTGCGCTCTCTTTCTGTCTTTTTGGCCTCTGCCTTGGCAATGACTCTCTCCCCAGCTCTCACTTGTCTCGTGAATTGAATCCCTGCTTTTGAGGTTAAGGCAAGTTCATCGTTAATAAGCGCAACTGCTAAAGAATTGGCCTGCGCAAAAAGGTGATGCCCTCTAGCGATACCTGAACGGGCAAACACCTGATCCTCACGCACATCAAAAATCGAAATCGCCCGCTTGTCCAACTGCAAATCTACCATTTCACCAAAAACTTCATCAGGCGAAAGGGAAATAACGGAATCGCGCTGCTGTGTCGCCACATCTTTAATCCGCTCTCGAAGTTCTGGGATCCCTTGCTCCATGCGATCGAGCCGTATGGTCTGAATGCTAACAGAAAAACGATCAGCGAGCTGCTCATCGGTCATAAATGGATTTTCTTCGAGCGTTTCCTGTAGCAGTCGCTGACGCTCCTTCTTTTTCCGCTTCATCTTTCACACCGCCCACGCTTAAATTATATGACTAGGTACTAAGAGTAGTATATAACTTTTGCGCGTGCCTGTACAATAGTTAATCCAGTTTCGTTCCCTCGAAAGCTCCTGCCCTCTCCAGATGTCGGCGCAATAGCGCATACTCTCGCTCTTCGTATAAAGCAGGTGAGTGGATAAGCGCCTCAGCATCGTTTCTTGCCACCTCAAGCGTGCGATAGTCATGAACCACATCAGCGAGCTTAAAATCAGGAAGACCACTTTGTTTCGCTCCAAAAAAATCGCCAGGCCCCCGTAGCTCTAGATCTCGCTCAGATAGAACAAACCCATCCGTTGTTTCCGTCATGATGCGCATGCGTTCCTTGCCCACTTCTGATCTTGGGTGAGCGAGGAGAATACAATAGGACTGAGCCTCTCCCCGTCCAACGCGCCCGCGTAGCTGATGCAACTGAGCGAGGCCAAAACGGTCAGCGTCATAGATCATCATCACTGTTGCGTTGGGAACGTTCACGCCAACTTCCACGACGGTCGTGGAAACGAGAACCTGAAACTCATTCGTAGCAAACTTACTCATGACCACGTCTTTTTCCGTAGGATGGAGACGACCATGCATCAAGCCGACATGGAAATCCGGCTCATAGTGAGAGGCAAGCATCTCGTGAAAGTCAATGGCATTTTGCACATCGAGCTTGTCTGATTCCTCAATGAGCGGGCAAATCACATACGCTTGCCGCCCCCCTCTTAGCTCGTTTTCCACAAAATCAAGAACACGCTCCAACATGTCAGGACGGGCCCAATACGTCTCAATCGGCTTACGCCCCGCTGGAAGCTCATCCAGTACCGAAACATCCATATCGCCAAAGACGCTGATCGCAAGTGTGCGTGGGATCGGCGTTGCCGTCATGAATAAGACATCCGGGTGCTCTCCTTTGTTACGAAGCACGCGGCGCTGCTCCACCCCGAAGCGGTGTTGCTCATCCGTAATTACAAGACCGAGACGCCTGAATTCCACATCGTCTTGGATTAGCGCGTGTGTACCCACAACAATGTCAATCTTTCCTTGAACGAGTCTGGAAAGTCGTTCTTCACGCTTCTTTCCTTTTACCGAACCAGCAAGAAGCTCAACCGTTAACCCGAGCGGCGCAAACCACTCCTCAAGCGAGCGGGCATGCTGTTCCGCCAATATCTCGGTTGGCGCCATCAGTGCAGCCTGAGCCCCTGCCCTCACGACGCCGTACATACACGCAGCAGCCACAGCTGTTTTTCCAGACCCTACATCCCCCTGTAACAACCGGTTCATCCGCAAGGGAGAGCGAATGTCGTTTGCAATATCGGCAATCGAACGTTTTTGAGCAGTGGTTAACTCAAACGGGAGCGTCTGCGTAAATGTCGCCATTTCTTCGTTTGAGACAGGCAATGAGTCGCCTCCCTGCTGGTTGCGATTGGCCTGCTTAAAGGCTTGCATCCGCAACTGAAACAGGAGTAGTTCTTCATAAACATAGCGCCTGCGCGCTTGTTTTACGCTTTCAGGATCGGTTGGGTGATGCAAATGCTGAATCGTCTCTTGCTTGCTCATCAATTTATAACGCCTCCGGATTCCTTCTGGCAACGGCTCATCGATTTCAGATGCAAACTGCTTCAAAGCGCTGCGAATCATCTTTTGCAGCGCTTTGCTCGTTAATTTTCCGGAGCCATGGTACACCGGCTCCACGTCCCCTTCGCGCTCTACCACCCCAAATTTGAGCTCTGAACCCGTAAGTGTAAGCCTGTGGGCATCCCATTTGCCCGTCACGGTCACTTCGCTTCCAGGCCCCAGCTTGCTTTTCAAAAAAGCACGATTGAAAAAAGTCACCGTGAGCAAAACACCCTCCGACAGCAGTCGAAACGTTAAACGGTTTTTTTTCTTTCCATAGTAGCGAAGAGACGCTTCGCTTTGAACAGACCCTGAGATGGTCACACGTTCTTCATGTGCCGCTTCAACAATGTTCCTTAGCTTATAATCTTCGTAGCGAAAAGGAAAGTGCTCAAGCAAGTCGGTGACCGTGTGCAAGCCAAGCCCGGCTAGCAGCTTCGCACTCTCTTCACCAACTCCGTTGACGGCTGTAATCTGTAGCTCCTCTAGACTCATTTTGACGCATTTAGCGATAAGCCAAATACTTTCGCTTCTAGCTCGCGGCCCGTCGGCGTTGCCGCAAGCCCTCCTTTTGCCGTTTCTCTGAGCGCTTCGGGCATCGTTTCCCCGATGCGGTACATCGCATCAATTACTTCATCACACGGAATGCGGCTTTCAATGCCAGCAAGGGCCATATCGGCTGCCGTAATCGCAAGGGAAGCACCAGCAGCGTTACGCTTCACACATGGAACTTCCACGAGCCCAGCAACCGGATCACAGACAAGACCGAGCATATTCTTTAGAGCAATCGCCATTGCCTCGGCAGACTGGCTTGGTGTTCCACCAGCCAGCTCAACAAGGGCCGCTGCCGCCATGCCTGTGGCTGATCCCACTTCAGCCTGACAGCCCCCCGCTGCCCCGGAAATGGAAGCGTTGTTGGCGACCACAAATCCGAAGGCTCCGCTTGTAAATAAAAAAGCGAGTTTCTGTTTTTCGCTTGGCTTCAGTTTCCCTTCTACCCCAAATAACACGCCTGGAACAACACCCGCTGAGCCAGCCGTCGGCGTTGCACAAATTGTGCCCATCGCCGCGTTGACTTCATTGGTCGCCATTGCTTTAGAAACAGCATCGAGCGTCACGCCTCCTCCAATCGACTTTCCTTCCGCGATATACGCTTGTAACTTCTTGCCGTCTCCGCCAGTCAGACCGGAGACTGAAACGACATCTTCCTCTATGCCCCGTTTGACGGCATCCTCCATCGTTTGTAAGTTTTGGCGCATCTGATCGACAATTTGTTCACGCGTTTTTCCAGTTACGTCCATTTCTTGCTCAATCATCACTTCAGAAATCGGTTTCATTGACATTTCGGCACGTTCAACTAACTCCGCAACATTTTTAAACATCAGTTTTCTCCCTTTCTTTCAGTTTGTGCCCTATCTCTAAGCTACTTTGGTCCAACCCGCTCGTGGAACTAGTCGTGTATTTTTGAAACTTGTGTAATATGAGGAAGCGAGCGGAGCTCTTTTAGCAATGACTCCTCTACGTTTTGATCTACTTCCATGACCATAAGCGCCTCCTCGCCTTTCTCCTTCCGAGAAACCTCCATGTGCCCTATGTTTAACTCATGTTTTGCGAGCAGATTGCTCACAGCGGCAATCACACCATAACGGTCCTGATGGACAACAAGAATGGCGGGGTTGTTTCCCGAGAGCCTTAAGGCAAATCGATTAAGCTCAATAATTTCGATTTTGCCCCCGCCGATGGAAATACCGACAAGCTCCAACTCCTTGCCTCGGTTTCTTAGCTGAATTCGAACAGTGTTTGGATGATTCGTTAACGCTTCTTCCTCATGTAGTTGAACGGTCAACCCTGCGTTTTTGGCTTGAGAAAAGGCATCACGAATCCGTTCGTCATTCGTTTCATACCCTAGAAGCCCGCCTATGACAGCGACATCCGTACCGTGACCACGGTACGTTTTCGCAAACGAACCGTAAAAATGGACATCGGCCTTTGCAGGCTCTTCCGCAAATAAGGTTCGTGCCACTTGACCGATACGGGCAGCTCCAGCTGTGTGAGAACTCGATGGCCCAATCATCACTGGCCCAATAATATCAAAAACCGTGCGATACTTCATCGAAACTCTTCCTCCTCTTTATCTCCCGAAACTAAAAAGCGCAGGCGGGTCGAACAGAATCGCGAACTTTGGAAGGCCTTGACAAAAGAAATCCGACCTTAGCTAACGCTTGTCAGCACTGAAAATCCCGAACTTCTACCCGCCGGAGCTAGACAAAAGGTTGCCTGTATCTTATTCCCGAGGCAACCTTTCTCGTTCACTATTTAGCAGGTGACATCGTAAGTGCGACAGTTCCAGGACCTACATGTGCACCTATGACTGCCCCGATTGTGGTTATAATACGGCTTGATACATTAAATCGCTCTTCCACCTGAGCCATTAGCTCCTTGGCAAGACTTTCGTTTTCCGCATGAAAAGCACCAACGTGCACAGCTGCTTGGCCATACTCTTCTTCAAGCAAAGAGATCAAGCGTTCGATCGCTTTCTTTTGTCCACGCACCCTTTCATGAGGATAAACCTCCCCCTCCTTGTTTAGCGACAAGATCGGTTTTACTTTTAACAGAGAACCAAAAAGAGCGGACGCTTTGCCGATACGGCCATTTTTTTGCAAGTACTCAAGCGTGTCCACTAAAAAATAGACCTGTGTCTCTTCAAGCATTTGCTCTAGACGTTCCACACACGCCGCGTAGCTAGCTCCATTTGCCGCGACTTCGGCGATTTCAGCCACAATGACCCCAATCGCATAGGAGGCCCGCTTTGAATCGCAAACATGAACGTCAATCTGCTCTGCCACTGCCTCTTTTGCAATCGTAGCTGCCTGAAGCGTGCCGCTGAGCGCAGAAGAAAGGTGAATCGAGAGGATCTGCTCCGCCCCTTCTTGCTTTAACTTTTTATACAAGTTTTCGAATTGCAAAGGAGAAGGCTGTGACGTACGCGGCATCTCCTTTGCCGTTTTTAGCTTCGTGTAGAATTCTTCCGGTGAGAGCGTCACCCCGTCCTCGTACTGTTCATTATTTGAAAAATGGACATTCAGTGGAATGACGGTGATCCCAAGTCGATCAACCACCTCTTTTGGCAGATCTGCTGTACTGTCCGTTACAATTTTTATATTGGCCATTTCAATTCCCCTCCCGAATGGAAAAAGCGCTATTCCACAGAAAAAATGTACGAATAAAGAGGCTGTCCGCCCTCTACCGTGTCAATCTCGACGTCCGTAAACGTTTTTTCCACATAGTCAATAATGGCTTTCGTTTCCGCTTCCTCTGAATCTTCTCCAGCGATCAACGTGACCATCTCGCTCTGTTCATCAATCATTGAAGCAAGTAGCTCTTTGGCCACCGCCGTGCGCTCCCGTCCTGTGGAAACAATGTTCTTTTCAGAAATCCCCATGAAATCTCCTTTTTCAATGGTCTTCCCGTCCATTTGCGTATCGCGAACCGCGTAGGTGACTTCACCCGTTCTGACTTCACCCATCGCTTCTTTCATGTGCTCAGCGTTCTCCGCCAAATTCTTCGTCGGATTGAAAGCGAGCAGTGCGGCAAGTCCTTGGGGCACCGTTTTCGTCGGCACAACGGAAACCTTATTGTCTGCGACGGAAGCGGCTTGTTCAGCAGCCAGAACAATGTTTCCGTTGTTCGGTAAAACGAGGACGTTCTCTGCATGTGCCTCTTCAATCGCCGCCACAATATCCTCTGTACTTGGGTTCATCGTCTGTCCCCCAGAGATCACAACGCTCGCTCCAAGACCTTTGAACAGCTTCTCAATACCTTCACCCATGGACACCGTAACAATCGCAAAGTCCGTTTTCTCTTTTTGTGAAGGAGCCGTTGATTGATGAGGACCGTTTTCTTCTCTCAATAAATTGGAATGCTGCTCTCTCATGTTTTCAATCTTGACTTGTAGTAAGTTGCCGTAGGTTTGTGCTTCTGTCAGCACATTCCCTGGATACTCTGCGTGGATATGTACTTTCACTAAGTCTTCGTCTGAAACGACGAGTAGTGAGTCTCCGTACTCACTAAGTTTTGCGCGAAATGCTTGCTCATCGTAAGTCTTCTGCGCCAGTTTATTCTCATCAAACTTCACCATCACTTCTGTACAATAGCCGAACTCAATGTCACTTGTCATAGTATGACTTTGCGCGTTATGGTGATGCTCAATATTAATTAGATCCTTCATATCCGGCTGCGCGGCACGCTGTGATTTCTCGCCAGTGAGGGCCATCAGGAAGCCATCGTAAATATAAACAAGCCCTTGTCCGCCCGAATCAACAACGCCCACTTCCTTTAGCACCGGCAGCAACTCAGGCGTACGCTTAAGAGACTTCTCCGCCTCTTTGATGACAGTTTTGATGAAACGAGCGAAATCCTCTTCCTTCTTCGAGGCTTTAACAGCGTGTTTGGCTGCGTCTTTAGCGACAGTTAGAATCGTTCCTTCGACAGGTTTCATCACTGCTTTATAGGCCGTCTGCACCCCCGACTCTAATGCCTCGGCAAACTGCTCCGTTGTCAGCTCTTTTTTTCCTTCTACAGCTTTTGAAAACCCACGAAAAAGCTGGGATAAAATGACGCCTGAATTGCCCCTGGCCCCCATAAGCAGCCCCTTCGCGAAAGTCGAAGCGACAGCTGATGCTTGCTCACTAGAGCCTTTTTTTACTTCCTTTACCCCTGAGGTCATCGTTAAGTTCATATTCGTCCCTGTATCACCATCAGGCACCGGGAACACGTTTAAGGCATCAACCACCTCGGCCTGCTTTGAGAGCTCCATCGCTCCTTCGATAAACAGTTCACCGAGTTTGTGGCCGTTTAGTTTTTTAATCACATTCCTTACCTCCTTCATCACCTACGGGTTCGCCACTCGAACCCCTTGCACAAAAATATTCACAGAGTCTACATCGAGACCGAGCATTTGCTCCAAGCTGTATTTGACTTTCGTTTGCACATTGTGAGCTACTTCTGAAATTTTTGTCCCGTAGCTGACGATGATGTACATATCAATGTGGAGGTCTTCGCCTTCTTCTCGAGTGATAACCCCTCGCTGAAAATTATCTCGACCCAATAATTCGCTTAATCCATCTTTCAATTGTTTCTGCGAGGCCATCCCGACAATCCCGTAGCAGTCAATCGCTGCTCCTCCGGCAATGATTGCGACAACATCTTGAGAAACATCTACGGCACCGAGCTGAGTTTTCATTTCTATGGTCATGTTCTGCCTCCTCGAATCGTAAACTGTGAACATACGTACTATCATTTTACTATAAGGACTTTCATTTTAAAAGTGATTTTCCCGCTTTTGCCGTCAAGGACTTATACTTGTCTTTCCTTATTGCTTTCTAGGAGTGCCTGTGCTAAGATATTTGAGTGACTTCGTCATCGGTTTATTCGAGACTTATTGAAGGAGGTGGCACACGATGGCCCGCGAATGTTATATCACAGGTAGAAAATCCCGTTCTGGAAACAAGCGCTCTCACGCGTTAAATAAAACGAAGCGTCGTTGGGGTGCAAACGTACAAAAAGTTCGTATCTTGGTTGACGGCAAACCAAAGCGTGTATACGTCTCTGCTCGTGCACTTAAATCTGGAAAAGTCCAACGCGTATAGTAAAAAGCGTAGGCGGGTTGCTCAGGAGCTAGACAAGAAAAGCGTAGGCGCCCTGCTCACGAGCGACTAGTTCTAGAGCGACGGCAGATCAAGTCCGAATTTGACTTGAACTGGCAGCTTGAAGAAACCTCGAGCGAGTGGGCGCCGAAGCTGGATCAGGAAACATAGGCGGACAAAGAAAAGCCTTCAGCATAGGTTTGCGGATGGCTTTTTTGCTGCTTCTCACTTCTCAAACAAAAAATCACCGTGCGAATCACGGTGATTTTTTGTTTATCCCTTTTTGAACGAACCCAGCATGGCCCTCACGACCCCCCCTAAAAACTTGGGCAGCTTGATCGTGTAAAATTTCATAGCTCCTCCTCCTCAAGCAAAACTTGCTACAAATAAATACCTTATAGAAATATGGCTCACATTTCAGATGCACCGTGACAAAGCCCCCATGTTCTAGCCTATCGTTCGAACTCGAAAACTATGCCTGAAATCGTTGCAAGCTGAGTGTCAGGAAGACAATACGCACATTCAAGTGTCCAGCCGTATTTATTAACTAGGCTATGCAAGAAGGCTTGGAAAGAGACCTATTTTTTCATCCCCGGATTTCTTTAATTGCTTCGGCAATGTCGTTTGCACCAAGCACAGCTGAGCCCGCAACAAGAACATTGGCGCCGGCTTCCCGACAGAGCTTAGCGCTTTTTTGATTCACCCCGCCGTCTACTTCAATCTCAACATCGAGATGGTTTGCCAAGATGATCGCACGCAGTTTCTTGATGTTCTGTAGCGTCGATGGAATAAACGCTTGTCCGCCGAAGCCCGGATTGACCGTCATCTGCAAAACAAGATCAACCTCGCCAAGAACGGGTTCAACGAAGGAAGCAGGTGTTGCAGGGTTGAGTACAACCCCAGCTTTCATCCCCACCTCCTTAATGGCAGAAATCGTTCGATGCAAATGGGTACAAGTTTCCACATGAACACTGAGTAAATCTGCTCCTGCTTCTTTAAAAGCAGCGATTTGTTCATCTGGTTTCTCAATCATCAAATGAACATCTAATGGGAGATTTGTATAAGGGCGAATGGCTTTCACCATTTGCGGACCAAACGTAATTGACGGAACAAAATGCCCGTCCATGACATCGACATGGATATAATCGGCCCCTGCTTTCTCGAGCCTAGCCACACAGTCACCCATATTGGCAAAATCTCCGGCTAAAATGGAGGGAGCTACTTTGATCATGCTAATATCTCCTTTTCTGACTTTGGATTTCGCTTAAAAACTGCTTATAATGCTGATAGCGGCCCTCCGCGATTTCACCTGCGTCGAGAGCCTCTATCACAGCGCACCCTGGCTCTACAACATGCAAACACCCTCGGAATTTACATTCATTCACGCGGCTTAAAAATTCCGGGAAGCAGTCTCGCAGTTCGATCGCTTCCATGTCCATGAACTCAAGCGAGCTAAACCCAGGTGTATCGGCAATAAGACCGTTATGGATCTGCAGTAGTTCTACATGCCGCGTCGTATGCTTTCCACGACCAAGGGAATTGGAAATTTCATTCGTTTCAATGGTTAAGCTAGGGGCAATCGCATTGAGCAGCGAGGACTTCCCTACGCCCGACTGACCAGCTACAACTGAAACTTTGTTTTTAAGGTTAGGAAGAAGCGCCAGCGGGTCATCCATCTGCTCTGTCGATGTATAAAGCACTTGATACCCAATCTTTTCGTACGTCTCGGCCTCAAGCTTTAACGCTTCCCGTTCCGTAGAGGTGAGCAAGTCTGTTTTACTGATAATGATAAGCGGCTCTATTTCATTTGCTTCAATATGAACAAGGAATCGATCAAGTAAAAGCCCGCTAAACAGAGGCTCTCGGGCAGAAAAGACGAGAATGGCCTGATCAACATTTGCCACAGGAGGACGCACAAGCTGATTTTTCCGCTCCTCCAGCTCCATGATATAGCCATCCGTAGAGTTTTCAGCCTCATATGTGACATGATCCCCTACCAGTGGGGTAATTTTACGTTTTCGAAAAACCCCGCGAGCCCGGCACTGCACGACTTCATCCCCATCCTGGACATAATAGAAACCGGCCAGTGCTTTTACGATCATTCCTTTTGCCATATAACCCCTCTTTCTGTGTAAAGCTGAGGCGGGTAGACCCGCCTCAGCTAGATCTAATCGTAAAGCGTAGGCGACAGAAATCCTTCCCAACGCGTGATGAATTCAGCGCTCGTGCGTTACTTTCTCCCTCTATCTTGTAATCTTTGCTTGTGACTTTGTCGCTGCCGAATGGAGGAGAGAGGGAAAGTATTTTGTCAGAAGAGGTTCACGTTTTCGAGGACACGTTCTGCTCCATCCACCAATTCCTCTAGCCAACGCTTTATATTCTTCTCACATCTTATCACTAAAACGAAGTGCAAAAGGACTGAGTGTCCATTTTGCACTCCCTGTTATTCCTCTTCATATGTTAGCACTTCAGATTCGTTCATAAGTTCGTCGTCAACGTAAAGGTCAAATGACCCACTATACGTTGGAGTCACCGTTAGGTTAATCGTGAACTCCGTCGATTCCGTAATGGTTTCTTCGAGGTAAAGCTCGTCCTCACCTTCTGTTTGGGCGTCCCTGCGCATGATGCGAATCTCAAATTCTCTTCCCGCTTCCGTGTCCTGCTCCGACACTTGGATGGGTTGGGTCACTTCAAAAACTCTCGAAGGTTCTTCCTCGTCCTCACCGTTCTCCTCTGGAGGGTCTTCTTCATCTACGGTCTCCCCCGGGATCTCCGGTTCAGACGTAGGGTCTTCGCTCTCCTCTGGGCCTAGAGATATCACAAGGTTGACGTTTGCCCCACTTTCGACACTTGAATAAGGCTCAGGGGATTGACGGATCACCATTCCCTCTGGTACCGAGTCGCTATGCTCTTGGTTCACACGTACGCGTAAACCTTCATTTCCTAGGTATTCCCTAGCCTCTTCCTCAGGAAGGGAGACTAAGTTGTCCAGTGTGATTTGCTGCGGCTCTGCATACGTCAGTGTCACTGACGTTTCCGTTGGCACCACATTTTCGCCAGCTTCCGGGTACTGGTCAATAACCGTGTTGACCTCATATTCATTCGTCCCTCGAGCAGAGCGATTCACGGTCATCCCTTGTTCTTCAAGGATCGTTTCCGCTTGATTAATGTCCAAACCTGAGTAATCGTCCATTTCAATTTCCTCTTCAACCTCGCTCACGTACAGGGTAACCTCTGTTCCCTCTTTCACCGAGCGGTTGGCACTCGGGTCCTGACTAATAACATGGCCACTTTCGACATTCTCGTTCGCTTCGTCAACACGCACCACAGAGAGACCTTCCGCTGCAAGCATTTCCTCCGCTTCTGCATACTCACTTCCAACCACGTCCGGGACGTCCACATCATCAACTGCTAACCACTCGAAAAGCACTGTAAAAGCGAGAACGCCGCCTCCTACTAAAAGAAAAAGTGTGATGAGAATAATAGCAAACCACTTCTTTTTCTTTTTTGGCTTTTTTGGTTCTAGAGCCGTGTTCTCCGGGGCAGGCTGTGTTTCTTTCGTATCTTCATCCTCTACCTCAGAAGTTGTTGCATCCGAGTTGGCTCCATCGGACGGATTTCCTAAAATCGGAATCGCTTTTGTAGCTTCCTCGTCGTCGTTTGCAGCGTTAAAAGGTTCCACATCCGCTGACTCTGGCAAAAGGGCTACCTCAGAAGCATGAGCCATCTCCTCCGTGGATTCAAAACGATTAAGGGGGTCTTTCATTGTTGCTTTGTTAATAATGTTCTCGACGCTTTGAGGGATCTCCGGAACAAGTAAACGCGCTGATGGAAGATCGTTTTGAAGATGCTTGATGGCAATGGAGACCGCTGTATCCCCGGAGAATGGAATTTGTCCGGTAAGCATTTCAAATAGCACAATTCCCAAAGAATAAAGATCAGAACGATACGTCACATGGCCCCCTCTAGCCTGCTCTGGGGAAAGATAGTGAACAGAGCCCATGACCGAATTAGTGTGAGTAATTGTTGCTGAGGACATCGCTCTCGCTATCCCGAAATCCGTCACTTTCGCTTCGCCTGTTTCGCTGATGAGAATGTTCTGTGGTTTCATGTCCCTATGGACAATATGATTGGCATGGGCATGCCCAACCCCAGAAAGAATCTGGTTAAAGTAATTAAGAGCCGTACCTACAGGTAACGGACCTTCCTCTTGAATCACCTGCTTCAGCGTCCGCCCCTTCACATACTCCATAACAATATAATAGACGTTCTCTTCCTCACCCACATCATAGATATTTACAATATTTGGATTCGTGAGGCTAGTCGCCGCCTGCGCTTCGCGACGAAACCTGCGAATGAACTGATCGTCTTCAGAAAATTGCGGTTGCAGGACTTTCACGGCGACGTGACGATCTAAAATGACATCAAGCGCTAAGTAGACATTCGCCATACCGCCGCCGCCAATGTTTTCTAGAACTTCATATCGTCCACCTATTCGTTTACCAATCATGTCACAATCTCGTCTCCATCTTCTTGCACTTGATAGCGGACGATGGCAAGGGAAATATTATCTTCGCCTCCACGGTCATTGGCTCGTTTCACAAGCGCTTCAGCGATTTTTTCAAGTTCATCTTTGCGATCAAGTTCATTTTTAAGCTCCTCTAGCGTAAGCTTATTCGAAAGCCCATCCGAACAAAGAAGCAAAAGCTGATTTGGCTCTGCCTGCAACGTAACACTGTCCACTTTTACCGTCTGCTCAGTCCCTAGCGCTCGGAGAACGACGTTTTTACGAGGATGTTGGTCCGCCTCTTCTTCGGAAATTTGACCGCTTCTTACGAGCTCTCCAACAAGGGAGTGGTCCTCTGTTCGTTGTACGAAGCCATCCTCTCCCCAAATATAGGCTCGGCTATCGCCAATATGGGCAATGACCGTATAGTCATCGGTACAAATCGATGCAAGTGCTGTTGTCCCCATCCCTTCACACTCTTTGTGTTCAGCCGCATAGCTAAATACAGATTCATTAATGGCTTCTAACTCGGTCTTCAGCCACTGCTCCGCCTCGCTTGCTGTCAGTGGCTCACTCACTTTTTTCCAAGACTCAAAAAGCGCATCGGTTGTCATTTTGCTTGCCACATCCCCGGCCGAATGACCGCCCATTCCATCAGCAATAACGGCTAGCACGCCCATACCCGTAGGGAACACACCGCCACTATCCTCATTATGGGACCTGACACGCCCAACATCCGTTACAAACGTCGAACTCTCTATCAAGATCTCCTCACCTCATTTAGGTTGTTTCTTCTTGTCGTTCTTTCGCCCGAAGCTGCCCACAGGCCGCGTCAATATCATGACCTTGTTCGCGACGAATCGTCACGTTAATGCCGTTTTCCTTTAAGGTTTTTTCAAAGGCAAAAATCTGGTCACGTGGGGTACGCACGTAGTTACGCTCAAGTACGTCGTTCACGGGAATTAAATTGACATGGCATTTAATGTCTTTAATCAGTTCGGCCAGCTCAAGCGCGTGCTCCTCTTGGTCGTTTACTCCGCCAAAGAGACCATATTCAAACGACACACGCCTTCCCGTCTTTTTCACATAATATTTAATGGAATCGATCAGCTTCTCCACAGGCCATGCCCGGTTGATTGGCATGAGACGAGAGCGAATTTCATTATTCGGGGCGTGAAGGGAAATGGCAAAGTTAATTTGCGTTTTTTCATCAGCGAATTTCATGATCTTAGGCACCATCCCGCTTGTGGAAACCGTGATGTGACGAGCACCGATGTTGAGTCCTTTGTTGTGATTAATGGTTCTAAGAAACGGCATCAGTCCATCGTAGTTATCAAACGGTTCCCCGATCCCCATGACGACCACAGAGGAGACGCGTTTTCCCTCTTGGTCCAGTTCGCGCTGCGCTTCTGTAACCTGGGCGACGATTTCTCCTGCCTGTAGGTGACGTTTCAGTCCGCCAAGCGTGGAGGCACAGAACGTGCAGCCTAAGCGACAACCAACCTGGGTGGTCACACAGACGCTGTAGCCATAATCATGAGCCATAACCACCGTCTCAATCGAATAGCCATCGTGAAGCTCGAATAAAAATTTCACCGTTCCATCTTGAGAAGTTTGCTTCGCCACTGTTTTGAGCGTTGTCATTATAAAATGATTCGCTAGTTTCTCACGCAATCCCTTTGAGAGATTCGTCATTTCTTCAAAAGATTGCACGCGCTTTTCATAGAGCCAATGAAAGATTTGTCCTGCTCGGAAGCTCGGCTCTTTTTGTTCCTTCAGCCACTTTTGCAAGTCTTCAAACTCTAGCGACTGAATTGACGTCGGGACGTTTTCCTCCGTCTTCGTTTTTCTGACTCGTGCGGTTTGTGTCATTACTTCCTCCCCTTGTGAGTTCCATCTATAGCATTCTTTCATCATAACATTTATTGTTTCAACTTAACCCAGTTCTGGCTAACCCGCCTCCGCTTTTCTCGATCCAGCTGCGGCGGGTAAAAGCTCGAGATTTTTCAGTCCTGCCCCGAAATCCAAAATCGGGATTTCTGGGGCAGGCCTTCCAAAATTCTCGCTTCTGGGCGACCCGCCTCCGCTTTTCTCGATCCAGCTGCGGCGGGTAAAAGCTCGAGATTTTTCAGTCCTGCCCCGAAATCCAAAATCGGGATTTCTGGGGCAGGCCTTCCAAAATTCTCGCTTCTGGGCGACCCGCCTCCGCTTTTCTCATACAAGTGATGAAGAAGCCGTCTGTTGCGAAATCGTGTGGAAGAATCGTTAGGCCATAGTCGTTGAATCGACCTTTTTCTTGCACCGTTTCTGGCAGTCGTTGTTTCATCGTGGGGTCGACCTGGAATTCAGGATGGTTTCCTAAAAACGTGCGCACGATCTGTTCATTTTCAGTCTTGTCCACTGTGCATGTGCTGTATACGAGAAGACCTCCACTTTTTACCGTTGTGCTAGCAGATTTCAGGATCTCTAGCTGAATGCTGGCAATGGCCCGGACATCGGCTTCGGATTTTGTCCACTTCATGTCGGGTTTACGGCGAATAACGCCGAAGCCTGAGCAAGGCGCGTCTACAAGCACTCGATCAGCAGGCGAGATCTCCTCTTCGGACAGCTTGCGTGCATCTAGGGCCTGTGCGGTCACATTCGCAAGTCCAAGACGTTCTACCTGTTCATTAATCAGCTTCACTTTGTGTTTATGCAAATCATAGGCTTGTACGTTTCCCTCGCCGTTCATCAATTCTGCGAGATGCGTAGTTTTCCCCCCTGGTGCTGCACAGGCATCAAGCACACGCATTCCAGGCTGGGGGGCAAGCACTCCGGCAACAAGCATGGAGCTTTCGTCTTGAGCCGTGAACAACCCTTCGGCAAAAGCATTCGTTTTAAAAACATTGCCTTTCTCCACCACAAGCGCTTCTTTTGCGACTGACCCGCGCCTGACCTCTATTCCTTCATTTCCCAGCCCCTCGATGACTTCCCTCACATCTGCTTTGCTGGTGTTCACACGCAAAGTAACATCTGGAGGAACGTTATTGGCAGACGCCATGGCGATCGCCGTCTCAAGCCCGTATTGCTCCTTCCAAGAAGCAAGCAGCCAGCGCGGATGGCTCGTTTGAATAGAAGCGGCCTCCAGCGGATCGGCAATCTCCTCGATGTTCGGCAAGCCTTTCCTTTGGACTTGCCGCAGCACACCGTTGACAAAGCCGCTAATGCCTTGGTGGCCTCTCTTTTTTGCGATCGTTACTGCCTCATGAACAACTGCCCGATCTGGGACGCGGTCCAAGTACACCATTTGATAAACGGAGAGGTGAAGAAGCACACGCACCCACGCATCTAGCTTCCTAGGTTTTTTTAGAAAAGGTTGCAAGTAAAAATCAAGCGTGAGTCTGCGCGCAATCGTACCATAGACAAGCTCTGTGAGCAAACCGGCATCTCGACGATCAAGGCCTGATTTTTTCAAGGTATCATTAAGCAATAAATGACTGTACGCCTGATTCTTCTCCACTTTCAGTAGTGCATCAAGAGCGACTTCACGAACGGTAGGTTTACTCATTGGCAGCTCCTAACCTCGTACCAACGGCCAGTCTTTGCGATCCTTGAACAAACTGAGAGACAGGCATCTTCTTTTTCCCGGCAGGTTGAACCAGCGTTAATACGAGCGCCGTGTTCTCACCACAGGCGACAACCACCCCTTTGCCGTCCACCCGTATGACTTCCCCCGGACTTGCAGAAGTGGGGGCCTGTTGATTGAAAGCGACTGCCTCCCAGACTTTAAGGCGTTTGCCATGAAGCTCTGTGTAGGCCACGGGCCAAGGTCTCAAGCCGCGCACCTGATTAAAGAGGGCCTTCGCTGATTTCGTCCAGTCAAGCTTCTCTCTTTCACGAGTGATGTTGGAGGCAAAGATCGCCTCACGTTCGTCCTGAGGTTTGCCCTGAATGTCGCCACTCGCTACTCCCTCAAGCGTAGCGATGATCAGTTTTGCTCCAATCGCACTGAGCTTGTCATGCATCGTGCCAACGTCATCCTCTTCTGCAATTGGCGTCGCTTCCTGTGTCAAAATGTCGCCTGCATCCAGCTTCTCGGCCATGTACATAATCGTAATCCCCGTCTCTTGCTCTCCATCCATAATGGCTTGATGAATCGGTGCACCGCCACGGTATTTTGGCAAGAGCGAAGCATGCACGTTGAGGCAGCCATAGCGGGGCGTCTCCAGAATTTCCTTAGGCAAAATTTGCCCGTAAGCTGCTGTAACAATCACGTCCGGCTGATAAGAAAGAATCTCTTCATACTGATGACGAATTTTATCTGGCTGAAGCACGTCAATACCGTGCTTTTCGGCTTCCTGTTTCACAGGCGGCGCCGTTAACACTTTCTTTCGCCCAATGGGCTTGTCCGGCTGCGTCACAACGGCCAGCACTTCATACGTATTGATCAACGTCTGTAAAATCGGGACAGAGAAATCAGGTGTTCCCATAAATACGATCTTCAAAAACTTCCACTCCTTACATAAAAAAGTACGGATGTACATCCATACTTATTTGCAGCTGTTTGTTGCGTGAATCTCGCAAATAATGCTGCATAATCGTCGTTAAGGCTTCATGAAGTCTCGGTTCATGCCTGTATTTTATCACGCATTGATAGCGATATCTATCTTTGATGCGAGCGATCGGCGAGACGACGGGACCAAGCACAATCGTTCCTTCTGAGAAAGTGGTCTTAAAGAAATCGGCAATTTTGCCAGCGGCTTGAATCACTTTTGGCAGTTCTGTATCAGAAATGGTCACAAGAGCCATGAAGTAATAAGGAGGATACCCCCCCTGCTTTCTTGTCTGCATTTCTGTTGCAAAAAATTGTTCATAATTATGATCTTTCACAAGCTGAATGCTGTAATGTTCGGGCGTGTACGTTTGCACAACCACTTCCCCACTGCGCTCATCTCGTCCCGCACGACCAGCCACTTGCTCCAGAAGCTGAAAGGTGCGCTCTGCCGAACGAAAATCTGGAATGTGAAGCATCGTGTCTGCCGCAAGCACGCCGACAAGCGTAATATTGGGGAAGTCTAGCCCTTTGGCAATCATTTGCGTCCCTAAGAGGATGTCCGCTCCTCCGGCCCCAAACGTATCAAGCAGACGCTGATGCGCGCCTTTTTTTCGCGTTGTGTCCACATCCATACGAATCACTCGTGCTTCCGGCAGCACCTTCGCCAGCTCTTCCTCTACCTTCTGCGTCCCTGAACCAAAAAAGCGAATATGTTCGCTCCCGCATTCTGCGCATACGTTTGGCATTGGCTGTTCATCGCCGCAGTAATGACATTTCAACGAATGTCCGGCACGATGATACGTATAGGAGATGTCGCAGTGCGGGCAACTGGCAACATACCCACAATCACGACACATCACAAACGTGGAATACCCTCTGCGATTTAAGAAAAGAACACTTTGCTCGCCGTTTTCTATGCGTCCCTTTAATTTTTCGAGAAGAGAAGATGAGAACATCGAGCGGTTCCCGTAACGTAATTCCTCTCGCATATCAACAACCTCTACGTCTGGTAGGGGTCTTGCATTCACACGTTCGGTCAGGGACAGCAGGGTATAGACCCCTTTTTTGGCCCGAGCGTACGATTCAATTGACGGAGTGGCACTTCCAAGGATGACCGGCGCCTGATGGTGCTCTCCACGAAAAAGGGCCACATCCCGCGTGTGGTAGCGCGGTGCTTCCTCCTGCTTATAGGTCGTCTCATGCTCTTCGTCAATGATGATAAGGCCGACATTTGTGAAAGGAGCAAAAACCGCTGAGCGAGCACCGACCACCACCTTAACTTCTTTTCGATGAATTTTGCGCCACTCGTCGTATTTCTCCCCGGCGGAAAGACCGGAGTGCATCACGGCGACAAGGGCACCGAAGCGAGCTTTAAACCGTGTGACCATTTGCGGAGTCAGGGAGATCTCGGGTACAAGAACAATGGCTTCTTGATTCTTCGCAAGAACGGCAGCAATCGCCTGCAAGTAGATCTCTGTTTTTCCGCTCCCCGTCACGCCGTGAAGGAGCATGGCCTCATGTCGACTTTCGCCTACCGCCTGTAGAATCGGAGTCATGACTTCCGACTGCTTATCTGTCAACAGCAGCTCCTCTGTTCGCTCAATCGTTTGCCCTGCCATAGGGTCGCGGTAGACTTCTTCCTTCGTTTCAACCACAAGTCCCTTATCAAGGAGCGGTTTGATAGTCGCTCGCGTAGTACCGAGCACTTCAACAACCCGCTTTGTCGGCACAGCTTCGCCTTGTTTGGCAATGTAGGCCAGAACCTCCTTTTGCTTAGCCGCTCGGGCAGGGAGCTGCCTCAACAAATCGCCCAGGTCATTCTTTGCTAGACGCACGCGCTTCTCTGTTTTCTTTGATCCCTGTTCTTTCACTTTATGTGTAACAGAAAGGAGATGGGCATCAAGCGCTTCCCCTACAAGTGGCAAATCTCTTCCTAAATGTTCTTTAGCCAACTCCCATGTACAAAACGTTTTGTCTGCAAAAAGCGTCTGCAAAGGCAAAGGGAGCTTGCGTTTATCCACGAGCAGATGAAGCTCCTTTGTTACCTTTGCTTTCAAAGCAGCGGGGAGCATTGCTTGAAAAGCTGTAATCTGAAAGCACACGGTTGAGTCAGCCATCCACTTTCCTAAACGAAGAAGCTCTTCGGTTAAGACTGGCACTGGGTCGAGCACTTCAGTTAATGGCTTAAGCTTTTTTAGGTCGGTGTTCGTCGCCATGCTGAGAACAAAGCCCTGAATGTGACGAGGACCAAATGGAACAATCACACGCACACCTGGCTTGGCGAATGCTTGCCATCGGCTCGGCACTTCGTAATCAAACAGGCGGTCGGTCTGAGCCGAAGGAACATCCACGACCACTTGGGCGATCACAAATGCCCACTCCGCTTTCCATACGCCTCAATCGCATCAAGAACATGGCTCGCCACCTCTGTTTTCGATTTTTCTGAGTGCTCCTCGTGCCTGCCGTCTCGGGTGAAAATCGAGACGATGTTTGTATCTCCATCGAATCCAGCCCCTGCTGCGGTGATGTCATTGGCCACAATGAGATCAAGAGATTTGCGTTCCATTTTGTCCAGTGCATAACGCTTAAGATCCTCAGATTCAGCAGCAAAGCCTACAAGAACCTGCTTTTGCTTTGTGCGTCCAAGCATCTGCAAAATGTCTGTAGTAGCCTCAAGCTCTACGGACCAGCTCTCCTGATTTTTTTTCCGTTTTTGCTCATAGGTCTTGACGGGCCGATAGTCTGCGACAGCCGCCGCTTTAACGACAACGTCAACATGCTCATAAAGAGTCGTCACAGCCTCGTACATTTCCTGACTCGTGACCACATCGATAACGTCTACCCCTGGTGGAACGCTTAGCGCTGTCGGTCCTGTTACAAGCGTCACATTCGCTCCGCGCAGCATCGCTTCCCGTGCCAGTGCGTAGCCCATTTTTCCCGATGAATAGTTTGTAAAATAACGCACAGGGTCGATTGGCTCTCTTGTCGGCCCGGCCGTCACAAGCACGCGCTTTCCGACAAGGCTCGTCTTCTCCGCAAGAGTCGCCTCCGCCGCTTCCACCAGTTCCTCCGGCTCGGCCATGCGTCCTTTGCCTATCCACCCGCAGGCAAGAAATCCGGCACCTGGTTCGACCAGACGGTAGCCATACTCCTCGAGCGTCTTAAGGTTTTTCTGTACAGAAGGATGTTCATACATGTTCACATTCATTGTCGGCGCAAGGATCACTGGCGCCTGCGTGGCAAGCACAAGCGTCGTCAGCATATTATCAGCAATGCCATGCGCGAGTTTGGCAAGCGAATTGGCACTTGCCGGGGCAATCAAAACGAGATCCGCTTGATCAGCTGTATCGATGTGAGCGATCTTCGTTGGATCAGGCTCTGTGAATGTGTCCGTGTAAACAGGGTTGCGGGCAAGCGCTTGAAAGGTAAGTGGCGTAACAAATTTCGTTGCCGCTTCCGTCATGACCACATGCACGTTTGCTCCGGCCTGCGTGAGTTTGCTGACAAGAGCCGCTGCTTTAAACGCTGCAATTCCTCCACTCACTCCAACCACGATGGTTTTATTAGAAAGCATGAGTTTCTCTCCTCCCATGTGTCTCTACCTTCTTCTCCTTTTATAAACCGCAAAAAAGGCTGCCTTCCCTCGCGCACTTGAGGAGAGCAAGCTCGTCCAAGTGCTATCTGTTTAAGGAGACAGCCGACCATGACTTATTCTTCTTTGTCCTTATTACCTGCGTACGTTAGCTGATCACTTAAAATTTCTTCTAAGGCTTTGCCAACGAACTTGCTAGAGTTTGAATTCTCAACAAGAGGCTCACGGGTTGGTTCGTCGCGCATCTCACGGGCCCGCCTTGCCGAAATCATTACAAGCGAATACTTGGAATCCAGTTTTTCAAGCAAATTATCAATAGAAGGGTTTAACATTCCTTTTCAACCTCCGCTAGCTCTTTATATTTTTCGATTAACCGTTCACGCTTACAGTGTTCTGCCGTTACAATGGATTTAATCCGCTCAACGGCGTGCTCCACTTGATCGTTTTCGACCACATAATCATACATTTTCATCAACTCAATTTCTTCTCTGGCGACCGTCATCCGCTCATTAATCACGTCCTCGGTCTCCGTTCCACGGCCAACGATTCTCTCGCGTAACTCTTGTAAACTTGGAGGAGCAAGGAAAATGAAAACTCCATCTGGAAAGGCTTTGCGCACCTTTTGCGCGCCCTGCACTTCAATTTCAAGTATGATGTCCCTGCCTGCTTCCATCGTCTCCTGCACGTAGTCCATCGGCGTTCCGTAATAGTTGCCCACGTACTCCGCCCATTCTAGCAGGCCATTTGTGGCAATCATGGCTTCAAATTCATCGCGCGTTTTAAAAAAATAGTTCACTCCGTGCTTTTCGCCTTCGCGCGGTTTTCGCGTCGTCGCCGAAACCGAATACTGAATGTCGGTATCTTGCTTCCTGAGCGCCCCACAAACCGTGCCCTTACCTACGCCAGCCGGCCCAGATAAAACGATAAGCAAGCCTTTCTCTTTTTTCATTAACCTTTCAACCTCCACTTAATGCTGACCTTATTTAATCCTCTTCCCCATTTTCATCTTTTGTTGACAAGCGCTGTGCCACGGTTTCTGGCTGAACAGCGCTCAAGATGACATGATCGCTGTCTGTGACAATCACTGCACGCGTTCGTCTACCATATGTAGCATCAACAAGCATGTTTCGATCACGCGCCTCTTGCATAATCCGTTTAATTGGCGCAGATTCTGGACTAACAATCGAGATAATCCGATTGGCTGATACGATGTTTCCGAACCCAATATTAATTAATTTAATGCTCATAATTGTTCCCCCAGTCTAAGGTCGGTCGCTCCTCGTTCCTCTCGTAATACCCATTATACCAGATCTTTCGTTCTCTATACGAACTTGCGTCACTCATGATCAGAATGGCAAGGAAAACACTCATCCAGTATTTAATTGTACCGGAATTTCGCTTTTGCAACAAGTAGCGAATCAAAAATGATCTCGCTTCTGCTAAATCCGAGAGGCGCAGGGGGGTCGCCCAAAATCTCGAGCTCTTACCCGCCGCAGCTAGACAAAAAGACCAACCCGGCTGAAGGACCGAATTGATCTTTGTCGTTAGGAACGGTTCGTTGCCGTAGGACGGAAAAGCTGAAACCCACCAAGCACAACGGTTGGGATTGCCGCCATACCAAGAACAAGAAGCCATTCACGCACATTGAGTGGAACTGTATGGAACACTGGCTGCAGCTGCGGCAAGTAGATTACGGCTAGCATGAGCAGAATAGAAATGACCACGGCCCCAACTAAGTAAAGATTTCCAAATAAGTTCCGATGGTAGATGGAGTACTCGCTCCGGCAATCGAATACGTGTATCAATTGAGCCATGACTAGCGTAAGAAAAGCAACGGTCTGAGCAAGTGCTAAGTTTGGTGGATGATTTTGATAGGTCAGGGCAAAAGCTACGATGGTGACTACACCAATCATGAAGCCTCGACTTATGATCTTCCAGGCAAGCCCCCTAGCAAAAACCCCTTCATCTGGACTACGAGGCTTGCGTTTCATCACATCCCCCTCGGCTCGGTCCATACCAAGCGCCACTGCAGGAAGACCGTCCGTAACGAGATTGATCCATAGGATCTGAATTGCTACAAGCGGGAGCGGCATACCTAGAATCATCGCGAAAAGCATTACGAGAATTTCACCGACGTTGGAAGCCATCATGTAGCGAATGAATTTACGGATATTCTCGTAAATGTTCCGCCCTTCTTTAATTGCTTCCTTAATCGTGAGAAAATTGTCGTCCGCAAGCACAAGCGAGGAGGCTTCTTTTGCGACATCAGTCCCCGTCATTCCCATAGCAACGCCGATATTGGCCGCCTTAATTGCTGGTGCATCATTGACCCCATCGCCAGTCATAGCGACAATATGGTCCTTCCGTTGCAAAGCTTGCACAATTTTAAGCTTGTGCTCCGGTGAAACACGTGCATAGACATAGATGTTGTCGACGTCTTCCTCTAAGTCGGTCACACTCATCCGGCTGAGTGCCCCCCCATCAATCACCTTTCCACCTTCTGGTAAAATGGAGAGGTCACGCGCAATCGCTGCTGCTGTTACTTGGTGGTCTCCTGTAATCATGATCGTCTTAATCCCGGCCTCTCGGCATTCAGCAATGGCCGTACGCGCTTCTTCCCTTGGCGGATCGATCATGCCATGAATTCCTACAAACGTTAGCCCGCGCTCAGCCTCCGACGCTGTCGTGCACGTCTCTCCCTTTGCAAGCGGTCGATACGCAATGGCTAGCGTCCGCAGTGCTTTGCCTGCCATTCCCTCCACTGCTTGATGAATCCCCTCCCGTTTTTTTGGAGTGAGTGCTTCATGCCGTCCCTCTGTCGCCACCGTTTGACAGCGGGCAACAATGACATCAGGCGCTCCCTTTGTAATCACATAGCTTCGCCCCGCATCGTCACAAACAACAACGCTCATCATTTTCCGAGTGGAATCAAACGGGAACTCTTCCACGCGGCGATAGGTTTCTTCCAAGCCTTCCCGGCTAAACCCTGCTTTTGTAGCCGCAACCACTAACGCCCCTTCCGTTGGGTCGCCGTCTAGGATGTACGCCGTTTCTTTTTTCTTGAGCAACCCTTTTTTCTCGGGCGCTTCTCGTAAGGTCGCATTGCTGCAAAGAGCTCCGTAGCTTAGCAATCGGCTCATCCCACGATGTTTTGCTGGGGACACGTCCTTGCCTTCATGGGTGAAGCTCCCTTCCATCTCATAGCCCGAGCCACTCACATTCCACGTTTGTCCTTCTGTCCAGAGAGTCGTAACGGTCATTTTGTTTTCGGTCAATGTCCCTGTTTTATCTGAACAAATGACGGAAGCGCAGCCGAGTGTCTCTACAGCTGGAAGCTTACGGACAATCCCTTTTCGTTTGATCATTCGCTGAACGCCCAAGGCAAGAGCGACGGTCACAATAGCCGGAAGCCCTTCTGGAATGGCTGCTACGGCGAGCGATACCCCTGAAATAAACATCGTATGCAAATCGTGGCCCTGCAAAAGCCCAATCACGACGACGAGCGCGGTTAGGAGCAAAGCCACCGTGATCAGCGTTTTTCCTAACTGCTCAAGTCTCCGTTGCAGCGGAGTCACGAGCGTCTCCGTTTCTTGCAGGAGATGGGCAATCTTTCCCATCTCCGTTTTCATGCCCGTCCCAATCACAAGTCCGATCCCACTACCTTGCGTGACCATCGTCCCCATAAAGGCCATATTCTCTTGGTCTCCGAGCTGAATGTCCGTCGCTGCAATGGCCTGGTCATGCTTATGCACTGGAACCGACTCGCCTGTGAGCGATGCTTCATCAATGCGAAGCCCAGACGCTTGCATCAGTCGCAGGTCCGCTCCAACCCTGTCCCCGGCAGAAATTTTCACGACATCGCCCGGAACAACGTCTATAGAGGGAACACGCACCCATTCTCCGTTTCTTAACACGTTCATTTGAGGGGCTGAGAGTTCTTTTAACGCATCCAGCGACTTCTCGGCTTTCCGTTCCTGGAAAAACCCGAGCACCCCGTTCAGTACGACGATACACATGATCGTAATCGCGTCAAGAAATTCCCCGATAAGCCCAGAAATCAGTGTCGCTGCAAGCAGAACAAGAACCATGAAGTCTTTAAACTGCCCCAGAAAAGTGAGGAGCGCAGAAGCCCGAGGCGGTTCCTTCAGCTTGTTGGACCCGTACGTTTTCAGGCGCTTCTGGACGTTCTTGTCATTGAGCCCATTCCCTACACTCGAGTTTGTTTTGTATTCCACTTCTTCTGGCTTCATACTGTACCAGTTCATCCTGCCACCCCATTTTTCACGTCTTTGCTTGGCCTCCTAGTAGGAAACGTACTCGTTATACAAGCCATCTTATTCAGCTAGTCCCAAAAACATGCTATACTCGTGAAAGTACACGCGAGGAAATCAGTTAGAGGTGACAAACATGTCTTATGACGGAATCATGACAAGAGCGGTCACCCGCGAGCTTCAGACACTCGTTGGGGGACGCGTCAACAAAATTTACCAGCCCTTTAAGACCGAACTGGTGCTCACCGTTCGAGCAAAAGGAACCAACCACCCCCTCCTTCTCTCCGCCAATGCTACTTTTGCCAGAGCTCATTTGACCTCTGAAAAATACCAGAATCCTGCGGAGCCTCCCATGTTTTGCATGCTGCTACGGAAACACCTCGAAGGGGGATTTGTCCACAGCATCGAACAGAGCGACATGGACCGTATCATCACTGTTAGAGTCCGAAACAAAGATGAGCTCGGTGATACAACGGAAAAGCAGCTCATTATTGAGATCATGGGGCGACACAGCAATATCATTCTCATGGATTCAAAGACAGGCGTTGTCATCGATAGCATCAAGCATGTCCGCTTCGATCAAAGCAGCTACCGCACAGTTGGCCCCGGTCAGCCTTACAAAAGACCGCCGGAGCAGCATAAGCGTGATCTGCTCACAGCGACGAAAGAGGACGTCTTGAGGGCCGTCGACTTTAATGCTGGGAAACTAGACCGCCAGCTTGTTGCAACATTTTCAGGTCTTTCTCCGCTCGTAGCCAGCGAAGTCGTCCATCGCGCGGGAATGGCAAATAAAGATACCTTGCCAGAAGCCTTCCTCGAAGTGGCACGCCAAGTCGCCGAGCATCAGTACACGCCCGAGCTTGTTCTTGGGAAGAAAGAATTCTTTTCCGTGATCCATCTCTCGTATAAAGATGGCGAGAGGCACACATACGAAACACCAAGCCC
Source organism: Shouchella shacheensis (assembly GCF_001484965.1). Lineage (GTDB taxonomy): Bacteria > Bacillota > Bacilli > Bacillales > Bacillaceae_D > Shouchella > Shouchella shacheensis. The sequence continues at coordinate 91,041 of NZ_LLYY01000009.1, forward strand.
GATGCTTGATCGTTTTTACTACGGGAAAGCCGAGCGCGATCGAGTAAAACAGCAAGCCTTTGATTTGGAACGGCTTCTAAAAAGCGAATACCAGAAAAACAAGCGCAAGCGCAAAAAGCTTGAAGCGACGCTCTCCAGTGCAGACGAAGCAGGAGCCTATCAAAAGCTTGGGGAGCTGTTGACGGCACACATGCACCTGGTTGGGCGTGGCGACGAATCTGTTGAGGTGTATGATTACTATGAGGAAGAGGGAGGAACTCTCACGATCAAGCTCGACCCACAAAAAACCGCGGCGGAAAACGCTCAAGCGTATTTCAAACAATACCAAAAAGCGAAAACCGCCCGCGTTGAGGTTCAGCGACAGCTTGAAAAGACAGAAGTCGAACTTCAGTATTTAGAATCCCTCCTTCAACAAATGGAATCCGCCTCATCCCGCGATATTGAGGGCATTCGCGAGGAACTGGTAGAAGAAGGGTACATCCGTCGCCGGCAGCAAACAGGCAAGAAAAAGAAAAAGCAACCAGATAAGCCCCAGCTTGAGGCTTACACATCGAGCACAGGCACTAGTTTCCTCGTCGGCAAAAACAATCGCCAGAACGAATATGTCACCAATCGCCTGGCACGCCAGGACGAGATTTGGCTTCATACCAAAGACATCCCTGGCTCCCATGTGGTCATTCGAGACACAAACCCGGATGAAACGACGCTTGCAGAGGCGGCCCTAGTCGCCGCCTACTTCTCCAAAGCCCGTCAGTCCCAGTCGGTGCCCGTGGACTATACGAAAATCCGTCACGTCAAGAAGCCAAACGGCGCCAAGCCTGGCTATGTCACCTACGATCAACAAACCACGCTGTTTGTGACGCCGAAAGAAGATACTGTGCTTGCACTTCGGGCTCAGAAGTAGACGATGAAAAAGCTCCGCCTTTTTAGTGAAGGCGGAGCTTTTTCCTATGCGAAAATGAAGGTAGGGCGAACAAAGAGAAGACCTGTGAGCGTGGAGACCACGAGCATCAGAGGGCAGGCGACGAGAGTCGTATTTCTGTTCTTGTTAGCCGTATGGCTATCCTCTTGCGCCGTACCTCACCTCGTCAATAAGTTCGGGGTGAAACACCGCCTTTAAACTTCAACGACGGACTGAACCGAAAAGCGCAGGCGCGTCGAACAGAAGCGAGGATTTTGGAAGGTCTATACCCGAAATCCCGCCCTTGGATTTCGTTGTCAGGGCGAAAAATCTCGACACTTCTAGCCGCCGCAGTTAGACAACAAGCACCTCCAGCTACACTGGCGATGCTTGTTTCGTTGCCATGGTTATGTAGCCTAGTCCGTCAAGAACAGTCTCGTGGGAGACGGGCGTAAGACCTTCCTCTGCGAGAAGAGAATTAAGGGCTGTTACATCGTAGCGATGCCGTCTAGTGGAGACATTGGCCCATTTGAGCAGCGACTCTCGTTCAAAACCCTTCATCCCATGGGCATCTGCATAGGAACGCGCACGTTCCGCCTCCATTCTCTCCCCTGGATTCAAGAGCGCTAGCGTTCCCCCATTGCGAAGAACACGGCTTATCTCACGAATGCCCTCCTCCGGCTTTGGCAACAGAAAGAGAACACAGGTGGAAAGCGCCACGTCAAAAGATTGCTCAGCAAAGGGCAGCGCTGTGGCGTCTCCGACCTCGATATGTACCTCTGCCCCACCGACGCTCTCGGAAAACAGCCTCGTCGCAAAGCGAATCATCTCACTCGATAAATCCACCCCGGTAAGCGTCGCGGCTTCTGCTGTCCCTCGCGTAAGCAATCGCCCCGTCCCACAGCCGACATCGAGCACATTCTTCTCATGCCAGCTACCGGAAAGCTTTTTCAACTGCTCATGGATAGAACTAAGCCATTTCGTTTGCGCCATCGCATCAAAGAAAAGCACCATGTCATCAAACTCTTCTCCAGTCATTTTTCGCAATGCACAATGCCTCCTCTCCGTTCATTTAACTGCGGTAGGTCGAGCCCCCGAATCTAAATTTGTGTTCTTCTGATACCCTCCCCGTGAAAACGAGAACGTGCCAAAGTCATCCATATCGCAGACAGCCTTCTGACCAATCTATCTGCCCCTTTTTTAAACCGCCATCCACGCTTCGCTTTCAGGGTGCTCCCGCCAAGCTGTGAGTTTCGCTTGCTCCTTCTCGCTAATCGTTCCACGTTCTTTTGCGACAGTTACAAGCGCCTGATAGGTGGTTAGCACCTGCAACGGAAGTTCAGCGTTCTTGAAATTTTCCTTTCCTTTCTCGAGCTCATAAGAAAAGATCGCCGCTACAAGCAAAGGCACAGCTCTCGCTTCACGCAACGCCTTCGCACAGGCAATTGAACTGCCGCCTGTAGAAATCAGGTCCTCCATCACGACCACTTTTTGGCCTTCTTCAATTTTCCCTTCTATCAAATTCTGCTTCCCGTGACCTTTTGCACTTCCGCGCACATAGATCATCGGCAACTCTAGCTCCTCAGCGACTAGAGCTGCATGCGGGATTCCTGCCGTCGCCGTACCAGCAATTACTTCTGCTTCAGGGGCATGCTCTCGAATGAGCGCTACTAATCCTGCGGCAATTTCCTTTCGTACATGCGGGTAAGAAAGGGTGAGGCGATTGTCACAGTAAATGGGTGACTTCATGCCCGAGCTCCATGTATATGGGTTACTTGGCGAAAGGCTGACAGCTCCAATTTCAAGCAAATGATTGGCTATGTTTTCACTCATCGGCTTAAGACCCCTTCCCATTCGTCGTTCATTTCTTTATAGACGCCAAATGGATCATCGGCGTTTGTCACGCTTCGGCCTACGACAATCCCCCAGCTGCCTAATTCTCTTGCTCTACCTGGTGTAACGACTCGATGCTGATCGCCGGTGTCGTCTTCTTTTCTACGAATTCCTGGCGTTACGGTGAGAAAATCGGGGCCGCACGCTTTGTGGATCACCGGTACCTCCCCCGCCGCGCAGACGACACCGTCCAACCCGCTCCGCTTCGCAAGGCTCGCGTAATCGACCACCACTTCTTCCAGCGGACGCTTGATCAAGAGTTCTTCTTCTAGCACCGTCTGGCTCGTACTCGTCAACTGCGTTACAGCGATCGCATGCGGACGAGCTATTCCTGGACGAGTGCCGGCGCTCAGTCCTTCTACAGCTGCTTCAAGCATTGCCTGCCCTCCAGCCGCATGAACGTTTATAATATCCACTTCAAGCTCAGCAAGAGCTCGCATCGTTCGCTTTACGGTGTTCGGGATATCATGGAGCTTCAAGTCGAGAAAAATCCCGTGCCCTGCCGTTTTCAACTCTTCAATCACCGAGAGACCTTCCCGGTAAAAAAGCTCCATGCCCACTTTGATATCGATTTTCTCGCCTGTAAATGATTCAAGAAAAAGTCGGCGCTTTTTACGGCTATCAAAATCTAACGCAATAAAGAATGGGTGTCGCATGATGACTTCCAGCTCCCTCCGATAAGTTTCGAAATGGCATCTACTTCCATGTACGCAAGGCAGTCTGGCAATTCCTCGACAATCGTCGGGCAGACGTAGGGATCAACGAAATTAGCCGTACCTACAGCCACTGCGCTCGCTCCAGCTAGCACAAACTCCATTACGTCCTCGGCCGTTTGCACACCGCCCATGCCGATAATTGGAATCTCCACTTGCTGGCTTACCTGGTGAATCATTCGCAGCGCCACCGGTTTAATCGCTGGCCCCGAAAGACCTCCGTACTGATTGGAAAGCACAGGCTGGCGTGTTTTCGTATCAATGCGCATCCCTAGAAGCGTGTTGATCATCGACAGCCCATCCGCCCCCGCACCTTCCACGGCCTTAGCCATGGCCACAATGTCCGCGACATTTGGCGATAATTTGACATAGACAGGCACGTTTGAAACCGCCTTTACCTCTTGTGTAAGCTCGGCGGCGATTTCAGGAATCGTGCCAAAGGCGATCCCGCCCTGCTTCACATTCGGGCAAGAGATGTTTAGCTCAAGCGCCGAGACATTCTCCTCCTTTGATAAACGGTCAGCGACTTCGATATAGTCTTCCATTGTTGAACCTGCAATATTGGCGAGAATCGGCACCTGATAGACATCAAAGCGCGGCAGTTCATTGGTGATAACACCTGCCAAACCGGGATTTTGCAGCCCAATCGCATTGAGCATCCCTGCCTTTGTTTCCGCCACGCGCGGCGTCGAGTTTCCATAACGCGGTACAGGTGTTGTTGCTTTGATGGCAATCGCCCCTAGAAGATCGAGGTCATAAAAGCCCGCATATTCTTTTCCAAAACCAAAACAGCCGGAGGCGGGCATCACCGGATTTTTCATATCTAATCCTGGAAGGCTAACGTGTAACATACTCATAAGACCACCTCTCCAACTGGAAACACGGGCCCATCTGTGCAGATTTTCCGGTATTCGTGCTCCGCCCCGCCTTCCAAATGGCAGACGCAGGCGAAACAGGCACCGATGCCGCAACCCATTCGCTCCTCAAGCGAGATAAACGCTCGGCGGCCACGGTAACGCTCCGTCATCACTTTTAGCATCGGCGTTGGCCCACAGGAGTAGAGCACGTCGAAGTCCAACACTTGCTCATCGATCGCATTCGTGACAAAACCGTGCGTGCCGCGCGTCCCGTCCACCGTCGTAACATAGACCTCTCCTAACTCCCGGAACTTCTCCTCATAAAAAACGTCAGCGCTTGAGGCAAACCCAAGAACGGCAATCACATGCACGCCTCGCTTAGCAAGCTCCTTTGCCGCGTAGTAAAGCGGGGGCACACCAATCCCTCCCCCAACAAGGAGTGCCGTCTCGCCAGCTCTCGCTTCTTCTAACGGAAACCCTTGACCGAGTGGGCCTAACACATCAACAGGGTCTCCCTCCGTTCGCTGTGCGAGACGATTCGTGCCTGCTCCCCCTGCGCGATAGATCATAGTCACTTCGTTTTTCTCTATGTTAACATCCGCAATACTAATTGGACGTCTTAGCAACAAATCTTCTCTGTGATCGACACGAACATGGAGAAACTGCCCGGGAGACGTCATCTGCTCGACAAGATCCCCGGCAAGCGTCAGCTCGTAGCTTGCATTAGCAATCTCGTTTTGGTGTACAACGATCAGCTGTGCTTGTTTTTTATTCACCTAAGCGCCTCCTCTTTTTCGTTGTTCACTCAACTCTCGGAGTTAAAATCACCGTTGAAATCTCGGAGAATCGATTCTTCCATTGAAGAATGAGCTCCACTTTAACTTCTATGGCTATCCGTCCGTTCCCCACTAGTTAGATGGGTGCTCCAGTTACTTGTTAATAGGACAGAATCCTGGGGAGTTAACCCCCTTCGGACGGGATTGGCGCTCCTCTCGTGACGGGCGTTTTGGTCGGCCAAAATCCTCGCGTCTGGCCATCCCGCCTCCGCTTTTCATCCGATCTAGCTCCGGTCCCCACTCGCTCGAGGTTTCTTCAGACCGCTAGATCAAGCCAAGTTCGGGCTTGATACTACCGTTCTTCCAGAACTTGTCGCTCGTAAGCAGGGCACCTCCGCTTTTCATGTTGGCATGCTGTCCGCCGCAAAGGTGATCGACTCCATCACCCGTAGCAAAGCATCTGCGGTATCAATCGACGTGAGGCAAACGACGCCGTTTTCCACAGATTCGCGACGGATGCGGAAGCCATCGCGGGCGGGCTGCTTGCCGCGGGTAAGCGTATTGATGACAAAATGCGCGTCTCCCTGACGAATCGTGTCGAGGAGGTGCGGCTGCCCTTCGTTGATTTTATTGACGATCGTGACAGGAATGCCTGCTTTTATGAGTGCGGTCGCTGTCCCTGATGTGGCCATGATGCTGTAGCCAATCTGATGGAAGCGACGGGCAATGTCGACCGCTTCCTCCTTGTCCTTGTTGGCAACGGTAAAAAGCGCCGTCCCATGCGTTGGAATATTCATGCCGGAAGCAACCAGCCCTTTGTACAAAGCTTTTTCTAACGTCTTGTCTCGCCCCATTACTTCCCCGGTCGACTTCATTTCTGGTCCGAGGGAGATGTCGACGCGCCGCAGTTTGGCAAAAGAGAACACCGGTACTTTAACAGAAACATCCTCGCTCTCTGGGTGATAGCCACTTCCGTAGCCAAGCCCTTTCAACGTTTCACCGAGCATGACTTTCGTAGCGAGATTGGCCATGGGCACCCCCGTAATTTTGCTGAGGAACGGAACGGTCCGGCTTGAGCGCGGATTGACTTCGAGCACGTAAACCTCGTCCTTGTGCCAGACAAACTGGATGTTCAACAGTCCGACGATGTTCAGCCCTCTTGCAAGCTTAATCGTGCGCTCAATTAAGCGTTCCTTGATTTCATCTGGCACCGTTTGCGGTGGATAAACAGCGATTGAATCACCGGAGTGAACGCCCGCGCGTTCGATATGCTCCATGATGCCGGGAATATAAACATCCTCTCCGTCGCAAATCGCATCGACTTCAAGCTCTTTCCCGATTAAGTAGCGATCAATCAGCACGGGATGTTTCGGATTCACTTTTACCGCTGTTTGCATATAGTGAAGCAGCTCTTCTTCATGATAAACAATTTCCATCGCACGTCCGCCTAAGACATAGGAAGGGCGAACAAGCACAGGGTAGCCGATTTCCCGGGCAATGGTGACCGCCCCGTCTACAGAGGTCGCTGTTTTTCCAAGCGGTTGCGGGATCTCCAGCTTCATTAGCGCTTGTTCAAATTTATCACGGTCCTCAGCACGATCCATGGCCTCGAGGCTGGTACCGATTATGTGAACGCCACGCTCGGCTAGCTCTGCTGCTAAGTTAATCGCCGTTTGCCCGCCGAATTGTACGATGACGCCTTTGGGCTGCTCTATGCTCACGACGTTCATCACATCTTCCACCGTCAGCGGCTCAAAATAGAGCTTGTCGGACGTCGAAAAGTCTGTAGAAACCGTCTCTGGATTGTTATTCATAATGATCGCTTCGTAGCCAGCTTCTTTGATTGCCCATACGGTGTGAACCGTTGCATAATCAAATTCAATCCCTTGACCGATGCGAATCGGACCGGACCCTAGCACAAGAATGCTTTCCTTGTCTGTTTTGAATGACTCGTTTTCCTGTTCATACGTCCCGTAGTAATACGGCGTTGTTGACTCAAATTCAGCAGCGCAGGTGTCCACCATTTTGTATACGGGATTAACGCCTGCCGCTTGACGTAGCTCGTATACCGCTTTTTCATCCGTTTCCCACTTACGTCCAATATACGAATCTGCAAAACCTGCACGCTTTAATTTATGGAGAATATTTTCATTCGTTCTTGCTTCGACGATTTTTGCTTCAAGAGCGACAATGCGCTCGAGCTTTTGCAGGAAGAAACGGTCGATTGCTGTCGTTTCGTGGAGTTGATCGACGGCGACGCCTTTGCGCAGGAGAGCGGCGAGCGCAAACAAACGCTCGTCGTCGGCTTTGGCAATCTTCTTCAGCAAATCGTCCGCGCTTTTTGCTTCAAGGTTCGCATCCTCCACGTGATCATAACCTGCTTCGAGGGAGCGCACAGCCTTAAGAAGTGATTCTTCCAGCGTGCGGCCGATCGCCATTACTTCTCCAGTCGCCTTCATTTGTGTCCCAAGCTTGCGGTTGGCCGACTCAAATTTGTCAAAAGGCCAGCGTGGAATCTTGGAAACGACATAGTCTAGCGCCGGCTCAAAGCTTGCATACGTTGTGCCGGTGACTGGGTTTTTCAGTTCATCCAAGCTATAGCCGACAGCAATTTTTGCTGCTAGCTTTGCAATTGGGTAGCCCGTCGCTTTCGACGCAAGTGCTGAAGAACGGCTTACGCGGGGGTTGACTTCGATAATATAGTATTGGTCGCTTTCTCCGTCCAGTGCAAATTGGACGTTACATCCACCTTCGATGCCTAGTGCGCGAATAATGGATAGCGACGAATTTCGTAGCATTTGATAGTCTCGATCTGAGAGCGTTTGGCTTGGGGCAAAAACGATCGAGTCCCCTGTGTGCACCCCGACTGGATCAAAGTTCTCCATGTTGCAGACGACGATCGCTTCATCTTTAGCATCGCGCATGACTTCATACTCTACCTCTTTAAAGCCGGCAATGCTCTTCTCGATTAAGCACTGGGTCACTGGGCTGTATTTCAGGCCACTTGTCACGATTTCAGCGAGGTCATCACTATTGTAAGCAATGCCGCCACCTGTGCCGCCAAGCGTGTAGGCCGGGCGAATAATAACTGGATAGTCGATGCGCCCAACAAAGCGATATGCTTCTTCCAAATTGTGAATGATGTCACTTTCGGGGACAGGCTCCCCTAGCAAGTTCATGAGGGCACGAAACTGTTCGCGGTCTTCTGCCTGCTCAATCGCATCAAGCTTTGTACCTAGCAGTTCGATGTTGTACTGTTCAAGAATGCCTGCGTTCTTCAGCTCAAGCGCCATGTTCAGCCCTGTTTGCCCACCAAGCGTTGGCAAAAGCCCGTCTGGTTGTTCCTTGCGAATGATGCGGCTCACGAACTCAAGTGTCAGTGGCTCGATATAGACACGGTCAGCCATAGTGGTATCGGTCATAATTGTCGCAGGGTTCGAGTTGATCAGAATCACTTCATAGCCCTCTTCTTTCAGTGCCTGACAGGCCTGTGTTCCAGCATAATCAAACTCCGCTGCCTGGCCGATCACAATCGGTCCCGAGCCAATGACAAGGATTTTGTTTATATCTGTGCGCTTTGCCATTCTCCTCACTCCCCTATGGTCCTATACGAGGACACGTTGTTTTTTGCTTGTCTCATCCATCATTTCTATGAATAGATCAAATAAGCGGCTCGCATCATGCGGTCCAGGCGATGCCTCCGGATGGTACTGCACGCTGAAGGCTTGTTCCTCTTTATGACGGAGTCCTTCCACCGTTCCGTCATTGACCGCTTCATGCGTCAACTCAAGCTGAGTACTCTTAAGTGAATCACGATCGACCGTGTAGCCATGGTTTTGCGCGGTAATGTCAATCCTTCCTGTATCAAGCTCACGCACGGGATGGTTGGAGCCACGGTGACCGAACTTGAGCTTGCTCGTTGTCGCGCCGCTTGCGAGAGCTAATAGCTGGTGTCCGAGGCAAATGCCGAAAAGGGGAACCTCGCCGATGAGCGCTCGCACGGTTTCCACCGTCTCTGGCACATCCACTGGATTTCCAGGACCATTGGAGACGAGTACACCGTCAACGCCCAAGCGAAATATCTCTTCAGCTGACGTATTATAAGGAACGACGACAACGTCACACTCTCGTTCAATCAATGATTGCAAGATGCCGTGCTTCATGCCACAGTCCACGAGAGCGACGCGTTTGCCTTTGCCCGGCACATGGTACGGAGCTTTGACGGACACACGACTGACCTGATCCGTCAGAGGCGCACCCGCCCGTAGTTCCGCCGCGATCGCTTCCGAATCGAGCGGAGCCTCACAAATACGTCCGCGTAGCGTCCCGTGGGCGCGAATTTTCCGTGTGAGCATGCGTGTATCGACGCCGGCAATCCCAGGAATGTTTTTCGCGAGGAGCAACTCATGCAAAGATTCCTGCTCGCGCCAGTGACTTGGCTCAAACTCCACTTCGCGAACGATCAGACCAGCAATCGCTGGCAAGAGCGATTCAAAGTCATCACGGTTGATGCCATAGTTGCCAATTAACGGATACGTAAGCATGACAATTTGTCCGCAATACGACGGATCAGAGAGGATTTCTTGGTAGCCGGTCATGCCCGTATTGAATACGACTTCTCCGCTCATCGGGACATCGGCGCCAAACCCTTCCCCTTTTAGCACAGTTCCATCTTCTAGTACAAGCTGCTTGTTCATTGTTTGACCGCCTCCTTCTCAAACACCATCTTGCCGTCCACAAATGTATAGATAGGCCAGCCATTGACCCTCCATTCGGCAAACGGTGTGTTGCGTCCTTTGGAAGCAAACATCTGTGGTTTAATCGTTTCCTCTGCCTCAAGATCTAGGATCGTGATGTCTGCGGCTGCCCCTGCTTTTAACTCCCCGCCTTGAATACCAAACGTCGTCGCAGGCTTGGCTGTTAAAAAGTCAACGAGCTGAGCAAGCGTGAAAATCCCTTTTTTCACAAAATGGGTATAGAGAAGTGGGAACGCTGTTTCAAGACCGACAATGCCGAATGGGGCGCGCTCCATGCTCGTTTGTTTTTCTTCGGCCGTATGCGGGGCGTGATCGGTAGCGATAAAATCGATCGTGCCATCGAGAAGGCCTTCGATCAACGCTTCTCTATCAGCGCTTGAGCGTAGGGGCGGGTTCATTTTATAGTTGGTGTCTTGCCCTTCAATGTCATCTTCTGAAAGCAGCAAATGATGCGGTGTGACCTCTGCTGTGACTCGAATCCCGGCCGCTTTAGCGTCGCGAATCGTGCGCACCGATTCCTTCGTGCTTACATGGCAAACATGGTAGTGAGCCCCGGCGGCTTCTGCAAGCAGGACGTCACGGGCAATATGGACTGCTTCACATACGGAAGGAATGCCGTTGAGCCCTTGCTCTTTAGAATATCTGCCCTCGTGCACCGCTCCGCCGTTGATCAACGTGTTGTCTTCACAGTGAGCGACAATCGCCATGTCAAGCGCCGCCGCTTGCTTCATCGCTTCCAGCATCATTCCTGCCGATTGCACGCCAACGCCGTCATCGGTAAAGGCAAACGCCCCCGCGGCTTTCAAGGCAGCAAAATCGGTCAGTTCTTTTCCAAGCTGTCTGGTTGTAATCGACGCATAAGGGAGCACACGCACATGGCCCCTCTTTGCCATTTTTTCAGTAAGAGTCCTAAGCGTTTCCGCCGTATCCGGCACGGGGCGAGTGTTTGGCATGGCTGCTACCGTGGTGAACCCACCCTTAGCCGCCGCAAGCGTCCCCGTTTCAAACGTTTCCTTCTTTTCGCCGCCTGGCTCTCTCAAGTGGATATGGACATCCACAAACCCTGGAGTAACCAGCTTGCTGTTCGCATCTACGGTTGATGTCACATCCTCCCCGGTGAGATCAAACGCAATTTTTCCTTCTTTTATAAACACATCCTGCTGTCGGTGTTCCCCGTTTTCATCTAAGACGAACCCACCTTCGATTTTCACTGCCATCTCTCTCATCCCCTTATCGTTAGTTGTCTGAAAGTGCTCGTTTTAAGACCGCCATGCGTGTCGCAACCCCATTGGCGCTTTGCTTGAAGATGCGTGACCGCCTGCCCTCCACGAGCTCATCAGCAATTTCGACGCCGCGATTGACAGGTGCTGGATGCATGACAATGCTATGAGTCTTCATTTCCGCCTCGCGTTCAAGCGTTAGCCCGTGCTGAGCGTGATACATGGCTTTGGGCAAGTCCCCCTCTGCTCCGTGCCGCTCATGCTGAATCCGAAGCAGCATCAGCACATCGGCTTGCTTCGCCGCCTCATCCATCGTTAGATACGGATAGAGGTGAGAAAAGCCGCTCATCCACTCTTTGGGTCCACTAATCGAGACACGAGCACCAAGCCGGGTTAAAACATCGGCATTGGAGCGAGCAACGCGGCTATGGCGTAGGTCTCCAGCGATGACAACGTGAAGGCCTTCAAAGCGAGAGAACTCTTGCTTGATCGTCAAAAGGTCTAAGAGCGATTGTGTCGGGTGGTGCCCGCAGCCGTCTCCTGCGTTAATGACAGGAATCCCGAGACCTTGCAAATCATTAAAGTAGCTGTCCTGCTTATGGCGGATGACGAGCGCCTCCGCTCCGAGCGACTCAAGCGTTCTAGCGGTGTCATATAAGGATTCTCCCTTTTGAGTGCTCGAAGTGTCTCCGTCAAAATTAAGGGCTTCAAGTCCCAATCGCTTTTCTGCCACTTCAAAGCTAAAACGAGTCCGTGTACTTGGTTCAAAGAAAAGGTTGGCAATGAAGGTTTGCTCCTGCGGACACCATTTTTCTCCACGCGTGAACGCTTCAGCCGTGTGCAGAAGCTCATAAATTTCCGTGGTGCTAAGCTCGTTCATTGTATGCAGGCCTGTTCTCATTTTTGGCTTCATTTGGACAATCATCGTTTTAGCCTCCTTTGGAATGGTGTGTCTTTAAGACCATAATCCGAAAAAGCGTAGGCGGGTCGATTAATTTCTATCCACCGGAGCTAGAAAAATGGCCTTGAGACACACTCAAGGCAGGGGGAGAGCCTAAGCTCCAGTACCATACCTTTGAGTCTCTCTGTACTCGTTTAAAGATACAATCATTTATGTGGTTGAATCCGATGTGCCGTAACTAACCTTCCGATTTGGGAGAATGCCGTGAAGAAGTAAGCCTGCCATCGTCGCCAGTGCCATCGATGGAATCTCGACATTCTCACCAAGTTCAATATACGCGCCGCCAATGCCTAGGATCAGGATCACTGAAGCGACGACCATGTTTCGTTTCTCTCCCATATCGACTCTGCTGTCAATTAGCATTCGAATACCAGCCGAAGCAATGATGCCAAACAATAGAATCGACACACCGCCCATGACAGCCTCTGGAATGGATGAGATAAGCGCAGCGACCTTTCCAACAAAGGCGAAAACAACGGCGAGGACGGCAGCCCCACCGACGACGAATACGCTGAACACTCGTGTGATTGCCACAACCCCTACGTTTTCTCCGTATGTTGTATTGGGTGGTCCGCCAAGAAGCGAGGCAATAATGGTGGCAAGACCATCCCCCATGAGCGTTCGGTGCATTCCTGGTTTCTCAAGAAAGTTCTTCCCTGCCAGTTTGCCAAGCACCGTGAGCTGCCCAGTGTGTTCAGCGATTGTCACGAGGGCGACAGGAGCCATAATCACAATCACCGCTAAGGAAAGCGAAGGCGTGTACGTGACAAACGGAACGATTAAATCTGGCGCTGCAAACCAGGCGGCCTCTCTGACCGGTTGAAAGTCAACCAATCCTTGAAAGTAGGCAAACACATAGCCAACGACAAGTCCGAGCAAGATCGGAATCAAGTTCAGGAAACCTTTAAAATACATCGTCGCAACCACCGCTACGAGAAGCGTTACAAGCGCTGTTAATATGTGAGGTGCGCTGTAAACAGTCTCTTCTACTCCGGGAACATACATTGCATTGCCAATCGCTGTACCCGCGAGGCTGAGTCCGATCACCATGATCACAGGGCCAATGACAATTGGAGGCAGCACTTTAAAAATCCATTTCGTTCCCGCGGCCTTGATGATTAGTGCCACGATTCCGTACACGATCCCTGCGAAGAACGCCCCGACCATCGCTGCCTCCGTACCGCCCATCCCTTGGGCTGCGACAATCGGGCCGATAAACGCAAAGGAAGAGCCGAGATAGGCGGGCACCTGTCCTTTTGTTATCAGAATGAACGCCAGTGTCCCTAGCCCGCTTGACAACAGCGCTGTCGCCGGATTCATATCTACTAAAAACGGCACAAGCACCGTGGCCCCAAACATGGCGCATAAGTGCTGCAAACTAAACAGGAGCCATTGATCCGCTCTCGGTATTTCCTTGATTCCAAGTCTCATTCTTCTCTCTTCCACTGCTTCTGCTCCTCTCTTGCCTAGCTACCCACCAGAGCTAGACATAAAAAACGCCTCCCAGTCGTAAGAAGACAGGAGGCAGGCGTTAGCGAAGAACATACGAACGTTGTCGCATTCTCGGTAACGTCCTCTTGTCAGTCTCACGGGACTGTATTAAAGAGGTACTTAGCTTTCAATTGTAACCGCATCCTCCGCATCAACTTCAACAAGTCGTGCGGCAATGCGTTCCATTTTTGATGTTGGGACATTTTTCCCAATATAATCTGGTCGAATCGGCAACTCTCGGTGGCCCCGGTCAATCAGCACAGCCAGTTGAATTTGCGCCGGACGACCCAAATCCATCAAGGCATCCAGAGCAGCTCGAACCGTGCGCCCGGTATAAAGCACGTCATCGACGAGAATTACGGTTTTGCCGTTAATGGCCACAGGAATATCGGTTCCCTGGAGCACAGGCTCTTGATTGGTTGTCTTTGGCGTTAAGTCATCGCGGTAAAGGGTGATGTCCACTTCCCCTACAGCGATCGCTTCTCCTTCAATCTCCATGATTCGCTCCGCCAGCCGGTTCGCGAGATAAATACCGCGTGTTTTAATACCGACGAGCACGCAGTTCTTGACTCCCTTGTTGCGTTCAATCACCTCATGAGACATGCGCGTAATCGCTCTGCGAATCGCATCACCGTCCAAAATGCTTCGCGACACGAGGATCCCCCCAATCGTTCATCTAGTCCAAAACAGAAGGAGGCCAGTGTTGCTTCGCTTAGACACGAAAAACCCCCTGTCCGACAGAGGACAGGGGGGGAGATAAGCAAAGTATTACAGTTTGCTTGATCCGATTCCTTGCTAGCCTCTCTGGACTGTGTTTAAAGGACTGATTAAGTTGCTCTTAGTATCGCAAATCGCGCGTGACTTGTCAATACGAATTCCGCAAGTCCTCCAAAAGTGCTTGCATATCTTCTGGAAGCGGTGCGTGAAAGCGGAGACTTTCCTTCGTCGTCGGGTGCAGAAACCCAAGCACAGAAGCGTGAAGTGCCTGCCCAGCGATCGGCAATGTCTTTTTCGGCCCGTATTTCGGATCGCCGGCAATCGGATGGTCTATATAGTTCATATGCACACGGATTTGGTGCGTTCGCCCTGTCTCCAGCTCACAGGTCACGCGGCTGTAGCGCTCAAACGTTTCCGCCAATGTGAAGTGAGTCACTGCGTCCCGACTATTGTGGTGCGTGACCGTCATTTTCTGCCGGTCCTTCGGGTCACGTCCGATCGGTGCGTCGACCGTTCCTTTTAAGTGAGCGATCACCCCGTGCACGATGGCTTCATAATGTCGTTCCGTTGTTTTTGCCTTCAGCTGATCAGCCAGGCTGACATGAGCTGTATCATTTTTAGCAACCACGAGAAGCCCGGACGTGTCCTTATCAATCCGGTGGACAATGCCTGGACGGATCTCCCCGTTAATCCCAGAGAGGTCGTTTTTGCAGTGATACAAAATCGCATTGACGAGCGTGCCGCTTCGGTGTCCCGGTGCGGGGTGCACGACCATGCCTCGTGCCTTGTTAATCACAATCACGTCTTTGTCTTCGTACACCACGTCAAGAGGCAAAGGCTCTGGTTTGAGTTCCACTTCCTCCGGTTCGGGCTCATCAAGAGCAACCACATCCCCGGTAGCGACTTTGTAATTTCGCTTCACACGTCCCTCATTCACAAGAATTACACCTTCTTCAATCCAGCGCTGCACGTTCGTTCTTGAGGCTCCTTCATGCAGGACGACCACCAGTTTATCAAGCCGTTGCATGTGCTGTTCTTCATTCACTGTCCATTCGATGGTCATTTTACGCGTTCCCCTTTTTCTCTTTTCGCCCGTCTAAGAAAAGGCCGATAATAAATAGCCCCACGCCAATGGTTAGAGCCGTATCGGCGATGTTAAAGATCGGAAAAGTGCCGAATGTATCAATAAAATCAACGACTTCTCCATTCCGAACACGGTCAATGAAGTTGCCAATCGCTCCCCCAAGGATCAAGGCTAAGGCTGTTTGCAAGAGCCGATTTCCTTTGGCATCGGTTTGCATTAAATAGATGATCACTCCGATCACAAAAATAGTCACAATGTAAAAAAACCACATTTGTCCTTGCAGAATACCAAAGGCTGCGCCTTGATTGCGATGTGAGAATATGTAAAAGACATTTTCAATGACAGTAATGCGCTCTCCCAGCTCCATATTTTCAACGACAAGCCATTTGGTTAGCTGATCAATCGCAACAACGATAAGGGCCAGTAAGTAAAACAAGTGTCTTCCTCCACTCTTTTAAGCAATACCGTTAGTTTAGCATAAAAAGGGTCCCTTGTCTGTTTGCTCCTCGTTAAAAAAAGGAGAAAGAAGGCCACCCGCTAACCCTTCAACCAAAAAAGAGCACCCCGATCGTGGTTTGTTATAGCCACGACGAAGCGCCCCTCTTTCAACGTTCTTACAGTTCTACGCTTGCATAATGCTTGCTTACCGTTTCCACACATTCCGCACAAAGGGTTGGGTGTTCGGTGTGCTCGCCAACAGATTTCTTAACCTGCCAACAGCGTTCGCATGTTTCCCCTTCTGCTTTTTCAACGACGACCGCAAGCCCTTCAAAAACTTGGGCATTCGCAGGAGCTGTTTCTCCTTCTTTCGCTACCGTTGCTTTGGAAACGATAAAGAGTTTCTTCAAGCCATCGGTCGCTTCAAGAAGCGCTCGTTTTTCCGCATTTGGGTAAAGTGTGATCGCCGACTGTAACGACTTGCCAATGACTTTTTCATTTCGGGCTACTTCAAGTGCCTTGAGCACATCATCGCGCAAGTCCATAAAGGCACTCCAATGCGCGCGCAATCCATCCACGTTCCCTTGCTCAAGCGCATCAGGCATGTCAGTCAACTGCACACTCTCTTCTTCAACGCCGGGGATGTTCTCCCATACTTCATCAGCGGTATGCGGAAGCATTGGCGAAATGAGCTTCGCTAAAGCCACAACGACATCATACATCACAGTTTGAATCATGCGGCGCTCTGGATGATCCGCGTGCTCAATATAGAGCGTGTCTTTGGCCAGATCCATGTAGAACGCGCTCAGCTCCACTGTGCAGAAATTACGCACGCCATTGTAGACACTCGAAAAATCATAGCTGTTGTATCCTTTATGGGCCTTGTCGATGAGTTCATTGAGCTTCACGAGCATAAACTTATGAACCCCTGTGATTTCTTCACGATTCACGGCATCACGGGTTGGGCTAAAGTCATGCAAGTTGCCGAGCAGAAAGCGGAAAGTGTTGCGGATCTTCCGGTACGTTTCCGCCACTTGCTTCAAAATGGCATCGGAGACGCGTGTATCTCCTTGATAATCGGAAGAAGCGACCCATAGACGGAGGATATCCCCTCCTAGCTGCTTCATGACATCGTTCGGAACGATGACGTTTCCAAGAGATTTGCTCATCTTTTTGCCCTCTCCATCCATCACAAAGCCGTGACTTAGGACGCCTTTATAAGGCGCCTCGCCGTTGATGGCAACGGATGTCGAAAGAGAAGAGTTGAACCAGCCACGGTACTGATCACTCCCTTCGAAATAGAGATCGGCGGGGAACGAGAGATCATCTCTCTCTTTAAGCACCGCCTGATGCGAAGAACCGGAGTCAAACCAAACATCCATGATGTCCGTTTCCTTTGTAAAGCGCCCATTCGGACTATGCTCGGAGGTAAAGCCTTCCGGAAGAAGATCCTTCGCTTCCCGCTCGAACCATACATTCGAACCGTGTTCACGAAACAGATCGGAGACATGCTGAATCGTTTCTTCGGTAATGATCTCTTGCCCGTCTTCTCCGTAAAACACCGGGATCGGTACTCCCCAGACTCGTTGACGAGAAATGCACCAGTCGCCGCGATCACGCACCATATTGTGAATTCGCGTCTCCCCCCAGGCCGGAATCCACTCCGTCTCGCCGACAGCCTTGAGCAAGTCGTCGCGAAAATCAGCGATCGAAGCAAACCACTGGGAAGTTGCTCGGAAGATTACCGGCTTTTTCGTTCGCCAGTCATGCGGGTAAGAGTGAGTGATAAACGATAGCTTCAAGAGCGAGCCCGCTGCTTCAAGCTTCTCACTGACGGTCTTATTGATGTTGTCGTAGAACTCGCCCTCAAACCCTGGCGCTTCCTCGGTCATCACCCCTTTGTCATCCACTGGACAAAGAACGTCAAGTCCGTATTTCTTAGCGACGAGAAAATCGTCTTCCCCGTGTCCTGGAGCGGTGTGAACACACCCTGTCCCCGCATCCAGCGTCACATGCTCGCCAGTAATGACAAGGGAGTTACGATCGTAAAAAGGGTGCCGGCAAACAATGTTTTCGAGTTCAGAACCTTTTACCGTTTTGGTGAGCTTTGCCTCGCTCCACTCAAGCTCTGATTTCAACGTCTCCAACAAGCCACTTGCCACAACGAATGATCTCCCACCCACGGCTACAACGTTATAGTCAAGCTCTGGATGAACGGCAATTGCTAAATTAGCCGGGATCGTCCATGGGGTTGTTGTCCAGATCACCAACTCATCACTGTTGGAAAGAACCCCTTTGCCGTCCACCACCTTGAACGCTGCATAAATGGAGCCAGAGCGCTTATCATGGTATTCAATTTCCGCTTCAGCCAGCGCGGACTCCGATGATGGAGACCAGTAGACGGGCTTTTTGCCTTTGTAAATATACCCTTTCTTCGCCATTTCGCCGAAAACTTTGATTTGTTCGGCTTCGTAACTCTTATTGAGCGTAATGTACGGATTCCACCAATCCCCGCGAACGCCAAGTCGCATGAATTGCTGTCGCTGAGAATTGATTTGCTCACGCGCGTATTTTTCACACAGCTCACGAAACTCCGCCACCGTCATTTTTTTGCGATTGACTTTTTTCTTTTTCGACAGTGCGGTTTCAATCGGCAGGCCGTGGGTATCCCAGCCAGGCACGTACGGGGCGTGGTAGCCGCTCATTGATTTATAGCGCACGATAAAGTCCTTGATGATTTTATTGAGCGCATGCCCCATGTGAATGTCTCCGTTAGCGTACGGAGGACCATCATGCAAGATAAAAAATGGTCGGCCTTTCGTCCGCTCCTGAACTTTGGCATACACGTTCATTTCTTCCCATTTTTCTTGACGCTTTGGCTCATTGTTCGGCAAGTTTCCGCGCATCGGAAACGCCGTCTTGGGCATGAGCAGGGTCTTTTTGTATTCCATTTCCTTCACTCCTTCAAGTTTAATGATTGAAAAAAAAACGGTAAAAACGACAAAAAACCTCCTCATCCCTAAAAAGGGACGAGAAGGTTTTCCCGTGGTACCACCCTTATGAAAGAGAAGCACTCTTCCACTCTGGCATTCATAACGCGAATGAGACGCTGCCCTCTACTCGCCGGTTCGGCTTTCGCAGGCTAAACTAGAGGGTGATCTTCACATCCAAAATGCATGCCAGGCTTTCACCGTCCCTGGCTCGCTTGCTGCACGAATTTGGTCGCTACTGTCCCTCGTCAACGTTGTCGTAGGATTTATTTGCTTATTATATGGCACGCCTAGCGAGATTGCAACTGCTTATGACTGCCCCTGTTCGCTGAAGAGTGCTTGTTCATCCACTTCGCCCTCTTCGGCTAGCTCTTCCCAATCATCGGTTTGCAGCATTTCCATTTGCGCCTCAATCAGCATCTTGAAGCGCATTTTATAAACGGACGCCTGTTTCTTCAACTCTTCCATTTCCATCATTACTTTTCGAGACTTGGAAAGCGCTTCGTTAACGATGCGGTTTGCGTTTTTCTCCGCTTCTTTGACAATTAGCTGTGATTCTTTTTGCGCATTGCGGCGGACCTCGTCCGCAGATTCCTGAGCCACAAGAATCGACTTGTTCAGCGTCTCTTCAATATTGGTGAAGTGCTCAAGCTTTTCATCCAAGGCACTCACTTGTTCAAACAAGTCTTTCTTCTCCCGCAACACGGCTTCATAATCTTTGATGACTTGATCTAGGAATTCGTTCACTTCGTCTTCATCGTATCCTCGAAATGAACGAGTGAATTCTTTATTGTGAATATCTAAGGGCGTTAAAGGCAACGCAGCCACCTCCATGTACATACTCAATAAGTATTTCGACATATACATTCACGTTCCTGCTTAAAATTTTATGTATCGCCAAATTTCGCAGTACGTAGACACGTCTGCCCGGCCTACCCTTGCTTTTTGCCGAGCACTACGCGGTATTTGTCTTTTTTTGTTCTTCCTTCGATCGCGAGCAGCTTGCTGCGGCCAATTCCTCGAACGGAAAGATAGTCCCCTTCGTCCAGTTTAAAAGAGGGGTCTTCGATTTGTTTCCAGTTGACTTTGACGAGACCTTTGCCAATCGCATCGCTTGCCTTCGTACGCGAAAGACCCGAAACCGCTGCGACGACCGTGTCGAGCCGCATAGAGGAGATCGTTGTAGAGCGTTCAGCCCACGTTTCTTCCGGAATCGCGAACTCTCCTTCATCAGCGCTTTGGAGTTCGATTTTCGCCTTTCCTACTTGGGTGAAGGTCGCTAGCAAGTAGCTTTCCATTTCTTTGGCACAGGCAAACAAGAACGCGTCTTCTTTCACGATAATGTCGCCAAACTTCTCACGCTTCATCCCACTGTTCATCAGCGCGCCTAACACGTCTCGATGATCAAGCGTTAGAAACTTGCTTGAGAACGTCGCTTTTAACACGCTGATTGGCCAATCCACCACCTCGTATTGCAAGTAAGCGGGACGAATCGATGAGCGCTTTCGTTCGCTCCCTCGCGAGCCGCCATCAAAGGCGAGAACCACCTCTTCGCTATGACCAATGACCGAACGCAGAATGTCCTGCTGACGAGGATCAAGAAAATCAGTCATTCGCTCTTGATGGTACGTGCCCGCTTCTTCGCGCCAGGCGAAGACCTGGTCAATAAATGGTTTCTCCTCTGCGCGAAAATGTTCATAAATCGACATCAGAATAGGGAAAGAACCATGTCATGCAAAGCAGGTACCCCCGCAGAAGCAGCGAAACTAAGAAGAATGATGCCGACTAGCGCAGACAAATCAAGCATACCGATAGGGGGAATAAACTCCCTAAAGATTTCAAGATAAGGTTCGCAAATTTTTCCTAGCATTTGACCAAATTGCGATTCCCTCGCATTTGGTAACCATGACATAAAAATATAGATAATCAGCAAAAACCAATAGGCTCGCATGGCCGTTGCCAATAGGCTAAATATCGCCGTAATTGTGCTTTCCACTTCCCTCTTCACCATCCTCTTGCCTCGTCGAACTACATACGCTCGTAGTTTGACTCATTTTGAAGTAAGTCCGAAATCGAACCTGTGATTTCTACATTGTCGGGCGTACACAGAAAAATGCTTGGCCCAAGCTTTTGAATGTCCCCGCCAATCGCATAAACCGTACCACTAAGAAAATCAACGATGCGCAGTGCCTGTTCTTTGGCGATTCGTTGCAAATTAATCACAACAGCCTTGCGTTTTTTTAAATGATCGGCGATTTCCTGCGCTTCCTCGTACGTGCGCGGTTCAAGCAATATCATTTTCGCTGATTTTTGCACACTTTGCAAGCTGAGCACGTTTTTTGAAGACTCGTTCGTCCCTTCACCCCGCTCCTCAATTCGATTAAAGGAACGAGTTTGTCGCATGCCCTTCTCCTCTTCCTCTGGGTAGTCTACATATTCGTGCGTCTCTTCAACATCATCATCTAGGGTAAAATAGCGCTTAAACTTCGATTTCATACTCATCGTACTTCCTCCTTCTTACGGTTATTCACCTCCGACAAGAGCGGAACCAACGCGGATAAATGTGGCGCCTTCCTCTAAAGCGATGCGATAATCATTGGACATGCCCATAGAAAGTTCGGTACAAGGGGCGTGCTCAAGCTGCTGAGCAGCGATTTCATCGCGCAGTTCGCGAAGCTTTCGAAAGCTCGGCCTTGTTTCTTCGGGATCGTTGACAAAAGGAGCCATCGTCATCAGTCCAATAACACGAACGGCTGGATACGAGCGTACCTCCTTGATAAACGCCTGAACGTCTCGAGGAGCTAGTCCACTTTTGCTTTCTTCACCAGAGACATTCACTTGAACAAAACAATTCATCGTCTCTCCTTCTGGCATTCGCTTATGAAGCTCTTTTGCCAGGCTCATTCGATCAAGGGAATGCAGATAGTGAAAGCGCCCCACCACACCCTTTACCTTTCTTGATTGCAGCGAACCGATAAAGTGCCAGCTTCCCCGGTCACCGAGCGCCTCCATCTTTTCGACGGCGCTATCGACACGGTTTTCCCCAATATGATCGACACCGCAATCAAGCGCTTCTCTTGCGGTTTCAATGCTGACATATTTAGTAACAGCCACCAAATGAACACGGTCTGGGTCACGGCCTACCTTTTTACAGCTAGCCACGATGTCGGCTTTTATCGTTGCGAACTTTTCTTCTATCGTCATGTATCCAGCTCACCTTTCGACCTAAGCGCAATCACGCTCATCATTCGGCCCGAACGCCCCTGATCTCCTCGATGTGAGAAAAACTGATGTTCTTTAAACGTACAATATGAAGACATATAGATATGATCTTCTTTGACACCTGCCCGAATGAGCAGCTGCTTGTTTAAGAGGGACAAATTAAGAGAATAATGCCCAGGGCGTGTTTCTTCGAAGGGCATCGTGTCAGCTTCCGGACATACCTTTCGCACTTCTTGCATCACACGCTCGTCCACCTCATAGTGATCAGCGGAGATGCAAGGACCAACTAAGACAAACACGTTTTCAGTTGGAATGTCATGCTCCTTTTTCCACGTGTGAACCATGGTTGGTCCAATTTTCGCTACCGTGCCTTTCCATCCAGCATGCGCCAAGCCGATGAAGCCGTGTGTGGGGGCATAGAAAGAAAGAGGCGTACAGTCCGCATAGAGACTTGTGAGAACGAGACCCTCGTCGCTTGTGTAAAGCCCGTCTGTTCCTAAAAGGGCCGTGTCAAGGGAGGTGGCTCCTCTGCCTGCATCCTCCCTTGTCACATACACGATCCGTGCTCCATGTACTTGCTCACTCCCAATCCAACGGTCCAGCGGTAATCCGATATCTTCTGCGACACGCGTGCGATTTTCAACGACGCTACATGGGTCATCTCCCACATGAAAACCGAGATTCAGCGAATGAAAAGGCCCTTTGCTCACTCCGCCATTTCGTGTCGTAAACCCTGCTAGAAGATGAGGAGAAAGGGAGGAAAAAGTCGTTGCCTGTAAAAAGCGATCCGTCGCGTGCCTATATTCATTTGAGCCCATCAAACGTCTCCTCTCCAAGGCATACTCTTATGTTTCATTCTACCACAACTCCCGTGTGGCAAGAAACGATTCTTTCTCCTTATTTAAGAGTGTTTTCGCGCATGGCTACCTCTGCTTGATAACGTGCCGGAACTTCGACCAATATAACATCTGAGCCTATTTTAATAATATTTTTCCAGGGAATCACGACTTCCCCGTCTTTTTGTTGAAAGAAACTCATTACCTTTCCACCATGACCAATAATAAGAGCCTCAATTTTCCCTGTATCTAAATTGATTTCTAAATCATTTAGTTGACCGAGCCGCTTGCCATTTTCCATGTTTACGATATCCTTTGCCGACAGCTCTGAAATTTTCATCATGAGCCTCACCTCTTTTCGCTTTGTTCTGTAGTCTACTATATGCGCGGGCATCCCTTGTTTATGTGCAAGAAAAAGCACAGGCTCCTTCACATAGCAAGCTCTGGATTACCCAAAAGCGGAGGCAGGTTGCTCAGAAGCGGGAACTTTGGAAGGTCTGCGCGAGAAATCCTCGTCTTGGATTTCCGGGCAGGGCTGAAACATCCCGACGCTTTCTACCCGACGGAGCTAGACCATCCGAAAAGCCGCCCGTCTTCAAGTGAATGAAGCGAGCGGCTTTTTATTTACGTTTCAATATGCTTGTTCATTTGCTGAATGGCGCCCTTTTCGAGACGAGACACCTGGGCCTGGGAGATGCCAATTTCATCGGCTACTTCCATTTGTGTTTTCCCTTCAAAAAATCGCATATTTAGAATGACTTTTTCACGGTCATTTAAGCGAACCATTGCTTCCTTAAGGGCAATTTCTTCTACCCAGTTCACATCTTTGTTGCGCTCATCGCTAATTTGATCCATAACAAATATCGGATCGCCCCCATCGTTGTAGATCGGCTCGAACAATGAGACCGGATCTTGGATGGCATCGAGGGCAAACACGACATCTTCTTTTGGGACCTCTAAAACATTTGCGATTTCCTGAACAGTCGGTTCTTTTTCCCGTTTCTTCTCAGCCATCATTTGATCACGTACTTGCAATGCTTTATAGGCGATGTCTCGGAGTGAGCGAGAAACGCGGATTGGGTTATTGTCACGCAGATAGCGCCTGATTTCCCCAATGATCATCGGAACCGCATAGGTAGAGAATTTTACATTTTGTCCAAGGTCAAAATTATCAATGGATTTCATCAAGCCGATACAGCCCACTTGAAAAAGGTCGTCAACATTTTCACCTCGGTTGTTAAAACGCTGAATGACACTCAAAACTAGTCGTAAATTGCCGTTTACAAGTGTTTCTCTTGCTGGTTCATAACCACCCTGCAATTCTGCGAACAACTCACGCATTTCCGCATTTTTTAGAACAGGGAGCTTTGATGTATCAACGCCACATATTTCAACTTTATTTCGAGTCAATTCTATACCCCCTACAAGGAAGATGATGTCAAAAAAAGTATCTCCCTCGGAGGGAAAAATATGCACCTCCAATCCTCCGACAAAAAGGACTTGACAAGAAAATCGCTGTAGTGACAATCGCGACTGTCTCAAAAATTTTTTAACCACTGTATCCGAAAAGCGGAGGCGGGTTGCTCAGAAACGGAATTTCGGAAGGCCTGACATAAGAAATCCGACCTTAGACAAGGCTTGCCAGGACTGAAAAATCTCCGCGCTTCTACCCGCAGTAACTAAACAAAAAAAGAGGGGATCCCCTCTTTTCCTCAAACCATTTTATTAAATTCTTTTTGCAATCTCTTAATAATGCGCTTTTCAAGGCGGGAAATATACGACTGCGAAATGCCAAGCATATCAGCAACATCTTTTTGCGTTTTCTCCTCTTCCCCTGCCAAACCAAAGCGAAGCTGCATAATTTGCTTCTCTCGATCATTTAATGTGTAAAGAGCTTTTACAAGCAGCTTGCGATCAACCTTTTCTTCAATGCCGCGGGTAATAATATCTTCTTCCGTACCAAGCACGTCTGAAAGCAAGAGCTCATTCCCGTCCCAATCAATGTTCAGTGGTTCATCGAACGATACCTCCGAGCGCGTTTTGTTATTACGGCGCAAATACATGAGAATTTCATTTTCAATACAGCGAGAGGCATACGTCGCTAGCTTGATTTTCTTTTCAGGGTTAAAGGTATTGACCGCTTTGATCAATCCAATGGTACCGATGCTAATCAAATCCTCAATGTTAATCCCAGTATTCTCAAACTTTCTGGCGATGTAAACGACTAGTCGCAAGTTACGTTCAATAAGCACTGATCGCACCGCCTTATCCCCACTTGGCAGTTTCTCAAGCAACTCGGCTTCTTCTTCTTTGGAAAGCGGTGGTGGAAGGGCTTCACTTCCCCCTATGTAATAAATCTCATCCGCTTTTAAACCTAGCTTGTGCAAAATTCGGTACCAGATCAATCTCGCCTTTAATTTAAACACAGTCGTTCCCCCTTGATCGAATGTTGTTAACTTGCTCTTCCTTGAACAAGCTTTGGATGTACAATGCACTGGTAAGCCTCTTCTGGAGAAAGCGTCTGAGACTGCAGTCCAATTAAGACATTGCCCGTCTCGAACGTTTCCCCTTGATGAATCACTTGAATACGGTCTGGTTTAAGCGCCGCCAAGAACGGGTCTGCTTGACCGACGGCTCGAAATGGGACGACGCGCACTCTTGAAAATAAAGGAAAATCCTCGGTTTCCTTCTCCATTGAGAGTGAAACCACGGCATCCATTTGCTTTTTGCCAAATGCCTCATATAACTGATGGGTCTCCAAAATCATCACAGGTGTTTTCGTAATAGGGTCTTTGAGCTGATTCCCGCTATCAATCAGCCCGGTAAC
Organism: Shouchella shacheensis; assembly: GCF_001484965.1. Taxonomy (GTDB): domain Bacteria; phylum Bacillota; class Bacilli; order Bacillales; family Bacillaceae_D; genus Shouchella; species Shouchella shacheensis. The sequence goes on from NZ_LLYY01000009.1 coordinate 116,724, forward strand.
GGCAATCTCTTTGTCCTCGATCCACATACGTACCTTTGCTAGCTGGGCGAAGTTGATCTTCTTTTCTTCGAACGTTTCGACCTGATGCTTCGCAAAATAGAGCACCAGCGGGAATCCAATCAGCACAAAACTCCAGCTAACAGCGCTGCCTGCCAACCCGTACCCTGGCAAAGCACCAAGAATGTCCGCATCCGTCTCAAAGAAGTAATGAGTTGCGAACAAACCGCCTCCCGTTACAAAGGTGACAAAATAAAAAGTGGCAAACCCCTGGACAAAAAAAGTGAAACGCTTGTAGCCAAAGGCCATCCAGACAATCACCGCCGAATACCCGAGCTTGATAAAGGCATTGGAGAAAAGTGGCGCCACCGGTGTAAACATCAGGACGACAATAAGAGAGGCAAACAAAGCTGCTAACATCATGCGTATATGCTGGAAGCGACGTTTGAGCATCAAGGCCGTTACAGCAATAAGCAAATAATCAATGCCAAGGTTAAGCAGCCAGATTAAATCAACATATACCGTCATCCCTTTTCCTCCTATTAATTGCTTCAAGTATAGTAGATACGTTTTTGGAAGTCTGTCATTTCATGGCGACAATGGGGTTGTTATTTTGTAAGCTTTTAGCAAACACTGTCAATGCGGGGATAAGGGAAATAGCGAAGGAAATAAAGGAAGAATTGAAAAGCGCAGGCGGGTCGCACCAGAAGCGAGGATTTTGGAAGGCCTGCTACTCGCAATCCCGAATTTGAATTTCAGGGCAGGACTGAAAAACCCCTTGCTTCTACCGCCGAAGCTAGGCAATACGAAAAGCGGAGGCGCCCTAACGACGGTATTATCAAGCCCAGTGTTGGCTTAAAGATGCCTCGAGCAAGCTAGACAACGCAAAAAAGCGATGCATGCGGCATCGCTTTTTTATCGATAGATCTTATCGGTTTCGACGGTTTCTTAAAAAGGTTGGAATGTCGAGCGTATCAGGCTGAGAAGGCGATTCTTCTTCGTTCCCAGAAGACTGAAAGCGCGATTCTCGTTTGGGCTCTTCCCTCATTGGTTGGGAGGCAGAAGCGCCAGGAGACTCTGGACGGGAAGGCTTGCCCTCAGCGTATGTTTCAAAGCCTGTGGCAATCACCGTTACGACAATCTCGTCTTTTAAGTTTTCATTGATGACGGAACCAAAAATCATGTTGACCTCTGAGTCTGACGCTTGAGAGACGATCTCCGCTGCTTCATGGACTTCATAAAGGCTTAGGTTTGAGCCTCCCGTGATATTCATCAAGACCCCTTGTGCGCCATCTAGGGATGTTTCAAGGAGCGGGCTGGAAATCGCCTTTTTCGCCGCTTCTGCCGCACGGTTTTCTCCCGTTGCTATACCAATCCCCATCAAAGCTGAGCCTTTTTCACTCATGATGGTTTTCACGTCGGCAAAATCCAAGTTAATCAACCCAGGAGTGGCAATCAAATCAGAGATCCCCTGGACCCCTTGGCGGAGCACGTTATCCGCTTCTCTGAATGCCTCTAGCATTGGCGTGTTTTTGTCGACAATTTCTAGCAGGCGGTCATTTGGAATGACAATGAGCGTGTCGACCTTTTCTTTCAACGCTCCAATGCCTGAGACAGCTTGAGTTTGGCGCTTGCGTCCCTCAAACGTGAACGGGCGTGTGACAACGCCTACAGTCAGCGCTCCGATTTCGCGAGCCACTTCGGCAATGACAGGTGCAGCACCTGTGCCGGTGCCACCGCCCATACCTGCCGTAATGAAGACCATGTCAGCGCCTTGCAAAAACTCTTCCAGATGCTCTCGACTTTCTTCAGCAGCTTTCTTGCCAATGTCTGGGTTAGCCCCGGCCCCGAGTCCACGGGTGAGCTTTCCTCCTAACTGAAGCTTTTTCTCTGCTTTTGAAAGTTGCAGCGCTTGTGCATCCGTGTTAACAGCGATGAATTCAACACCCTGTAACCCGTTCTCAATCATACGGTTGACGGCGTTCGAGCCTCCACCCCCGACACCTATTACTTTTATTTGAGCAAGCTGCTCCATGTCCATTTCAAAATCTAACATCTCTTATCCCCCTAACCAAACTTCTGCCAGCTTTTTATTCAAAAAACGTACGCATAAACCAATTTTTCATTTTGGAATCCGACTCTGATGATTCATTTGACTTTGTCTTTTCCTTCGCTTCGCGTTTTTCCCGTTTTCGAGGCGGCTCTTCTTGAGTAGCGCCTGTTGCAGCTTCACTTACCGACGCTGCCACTTCTCTTCCTTGTACCTTGCTGTTCTTGTGTGCAAACTGAATCAGGCCAATGCTTACGGTGTACTTAGGTTCACGTACTCCGATATAATCCGGGGTTGCGACACGCACATTCCCCTGAAGCATTTCTTTGGTCAGTTCTAACACACCCGGCAGCATCACCGTACCTCCGGTGAGAACAAATCCACTCGGAAAGCTACGGAACCCAAGGCGAGCAAGCTCTTTGGCCAGAAGTTCGATCATCTCTTCCATGCGAGGTTCTATGACATGAGCAAGATCATATTGCGTCATGGTTTGTTTTTCTGTAGAACCAATACTTTGAACCAAAAACTGCTCCTCACTGGAGGCTTCAGGAATGAAGGCATGTCCATGTTTACGTTTGATTCGCTCAGCTTCTTCTGTTGATACGCGAAGACCTACGGCTAGATCATTGGTCATGTGATCACCGCCAATAGGGAGAACCGATGTTGCGACAAGCGCGCCTTGTTCGAAAGCGGAAATCGTTGTCGAACCTCCACCAATATCCACGATACAAACCCCTAAGCTCTTTTCATCCTTGGAGACAGCCACAGCCCCCGAGGCAAGAGAATTTAGGCAGATGTCTGCGACCTCCAAGTCTGCTCGCTCCACACAACGAAGCAAATTATGTAAAACAGTTTTGGAACCCGTAATCATCGTGCCTTCCATTTCAAGTCGAACGCCGATCATGCCACGCGGGTCCGTAATTTCATCAAGGCCGTCGACGATAAATTGCTTTGGAATAACATCAATAATTTCACGCTCAGGGGGGATGGACATCACCTCCGCAGCTTCCATCACACGCGTGACATCTTCTCCCCCAATTTCACGGTCACTGCTCGAAACAGCAACAACCCCGTGACAGGGGGCAAGAGCTACATGATTGCCGTTGACACCAACGATCACCTGCTTAATCTTAAGCCCTACCATTCGTTCAGCTTGCTCAACAGCGGCGCGAATAGACGTTACGGTCTCGTCGATATCGACAACTGCGCCTTTTCGAATACCTTGCGAGTCAACGCTCCCCACACCTAACACATTAATGGAACCATTTGTAACTTCTCCAATAATTACACGAATGCTAGAAGTTCCGATATCTAGACTTACGTATGTTTCACTTTTCACTAGCGGCACCTCCTCATCAGGACAGGTATGGCTCCATCCTGCCAAACCAGTCATACATCTTCAACACATTTTTAAAGCAAATGTCGTAACAGTTATCGTATACGTACGTATTCAACGTTACGTTTTCGAATCCTCTTTATTTCCTACACTTTCTTACTGTAGTACTTTACGAAAATGGTAGCTAGAGTCCATTACCTACAAGTCTACACTAAGATGAACAACTAGAAAAGCCAAACCTTGGCTGTTTCTAGCAAGCTCTGAATGATTTCCTTAAACAAAAGCTGGCGCCCGAGCCTCTCGCCTTCCTTTTTTACAAAACAATTACAAGAATAAGGAGTTAAAATTGAATCCTTTCTCCTAGATTATGAGTCCTGCTCTTCATAGTCATAGTCTTCGAAGTACGGGCTCATTTTCATATGAAGGACTCCATTACGGTCGGGATCAATTTGCAGAGCAACCGCTGGATACGGCTCCATATTCGCGGCAAACGAATCAATCGAGGTACGCACCTCAATACCATCATTCATATAAAGAGTTACTTGAAGGGAATCTTCTTCAGTCGGCGCATAAACAATTTCCGAAATTCGATTAATGATTTCTGCCGACGTTTGCGTAAGCTCATCTCCTAACTGAGCGATGACTTCCGAATCGTCCATCCCAACGAGGATCGGCGCGTCTCCAGATAACTGATCGTTTGGAATCGGCTCCAGCTCTTCTCCGTTTTGCAAAATGGGGGAGTAGGCACCGTCGTTGTATGCATACGCTACGCGTGGATACTCTTCAACGGTAACAACAACATTATTGGGAAACGCCCTAGAAATGCTGGCGCTTTGGATTTCCTTCATGCCCTCAATGGTTTGTTCCCGCTCCTCGGCTGCCAGATTCCAAATGTTCATCCCTTCCGATAACCCGCTCGCCTCAATCACCTTTTCCTCCGTTGCAATGGCATTTCCAACAACTTGGACACTCGAGATATCGCTAAGCGGAGACTGAAAATAGATAATCGCTACAAGAAGGAAAAAAAATAAGGTCAAAAAAAAGATCAGGCGCCGATTGGCTCGTCTCTTTCTTTCTTCTTTAATGGTTGGTATTCGCTCACTCATTGAAACGACTTTTTCATCATTCATTTTCGGTCCCCCCTATATGATGCTCTCATTCTTTTTAAGAGAGTTCACTCACATAGCATGCTAGGCAAGGTCACACATTCACGCCCTTATTCTAGCACGAAACGTCTTGGAAAAGGGAAGGAAAACACATGATATTTTCAATGATTGACACAGAAACCGAGAAAAGGGCAGCTTTGTCGCTACCCTCCCACCTCTTATCGCGCCTGTCGACTAATATTTAAAAGAACACCTAGAGAGACGAGCATTAACGTGAGCGATGAGCCCCCGTAACTTAACAAGGGAAGCGTAATGCCTGTGACAGGCATTAACCCCGTCACCACCCCAATATTGATCATCACCTGAATGGCTACCATCGAAATGATGCCGGTTGCCAGAAAGCTGCCAAATAAATCCGGTGCACCGAGCGCGATACGAACACCACGCCAGAAGAGAATCGAAAAGAACACGATAACAATGGCCCCACCAACAAACCCCATTTCTTCTGCTAGAATCGCAAAAATAAAGTCTGTCTGTGGCTCTGGCAAGTAAAAGTATTTTTGTCGGCTTTCACCAAGCCCCATCCCTAAGAGCCCACCTGGCCCGATCGCAAACAGAGACTGAATAATTTGAAACCCACTTCCTAATGGATCGCTCCACGGGTCGAGAAAAGATGTGATGCGCTGAACTCGGTACGGCGCTGAGACAACCAAACCTACAAACCCAGCAACACCTAGTAGCCCCAAAAAAACAAAATGGCGGATGCGTGCACCTGCAATAAAAATCATAATCACGCATGTCCCGACCATAACCGCTCCTGTTCCTAAGTCAGGCTGAAGCATGATCATGCCAAATGCAATTAAGACGATGCCGAGTGATGGAACCAACCCTTTCGTAAACGAAACAATCCGCTTCTGGTTGAGCGCCAAGTAGTTGGCAAGAAAGATAATCATGGCAATTTTCATAAATTCAGAAGGCTGAATGGAAAAAGCCCCGACCCCTAACCAGCTTCTAGCACCTCCACGAACAAGACCGACGCCTGGAATCAAAACGACAATCAGCAAAATGAAACAGATGATGACCAGCAGCTTGCTATAGGTACGCCACGTCCAGTAATCCACGCGCATGACCAACAGCATCAGTACAACTCCAGTGCCCGCAAAGAAAAGCTGACGTTTCACAAAAAAGAAAGCATCCTCAAAGCGATACGTCGCCCACGCCGCACTTGCGCTGTATACCATAATCATACCAATGAGTAGGAGCGCAAGCGTAGCTCCCAGCAATACGTAGTCTGGTGCAGATTTTTGCTTATGCATACAACACCTCTACTCGATTTACGACCTCACAGTTAACTATATGAGGCGACTTGAACAAACATGTCCTAAAAACCGAAAAGCGGAGGCGGGTTGGGCAGGAGCGAGGGATCCACCGGCCAGAACGCACCCCCTGTGGCATGGCCGAGGCTCACACGTTCTGCACAAAAAAGAACAAGCACCGTGAACGGGTCACCATGCTTGTCCAAATAACAAATCTATTAGGTAGAAGATAGGACCATCCTTTCACGCCCTACCCTTTTTTAGAGCTTTGCTTGACGGAAAACGCGGAGACATAAGAACCATTCCTCTTCCTAACTTTCTAGTTGTCCGTCAACTGCTCAATCGCTGAGATAAAGGCATCGCCGCGCTCTTCAAAGGTTCTGTACTGATCCCAGCTTGCACACGCCGGGGAAAGCAGAAGCACGTCTCCTTCCTCAGACTCTTCAACAGCGACCGTCACAGCATCCTCAACGCGCTCTGCGTATTGAATCACGTTGACCCCTGCCTCTTTCGCGACGCGAGCCAGTTTTTTCTTCGTTTCGCCGAACGTCACAAGTGCCTTCACATGCTTCAAGTACGGAATGAGCTCGTCGAATTCATTCCCCCGATCCAGTCCTCCTGCTAAAAGGACTACCGGTTTTTCAAACGAAGAGAGCGCCGCCTCGGTTGCGAGCATGTTGGTCGCTTTGGAGTCATTATAAAAAAGGCGGCCTTCCCAGCGTTTCACAAATTGCAGCCGGTGCTTCACGCCTGGAAAAGTCTTGAGCACATGACAAATTTGCTTATTTTTTGCGCCAGCTAGCTTTGCTGTTGCTACAGCGGCAAGGACATTCTCTAAATTATGAAACCCAGGTAAAACCACTTCCTCGAGAGGGAGAATCGCCTCCTCTGCAAACCTGAGTTGGTTATTTTCGATATAAGCTCCATTCTTACATACACTCTTCACCGAAAAAGGAACTCGCTTTGCCTTACAGGCAAATATCGCCTGAGTGACGTGCTCGTCATCAGCGTTGTACACCAAGTAATCGTCCTCAGACATGTTCGCACAGATCCGTGATTTAGCGGCAATGTAACTTTCTTTGTCGCCATGGTAATCAAGATGGGCGTCAAACACATTGAGCCAGACGGCGACTTTTGGTTGAAAGCGTTCCGTCCCCAGCAGCTGAAAGCTTGAAACTTCCAGCACAATGACGTCATCCTCTGTCGCTTGAGCAGCCACTTCACAGGCGACGGTCCCAATATTTCCAGCAATCAATGGCGTGCGCTCGCTCCCCTGAAGCATTTCGTGCACAAGCGTCGTTGTGGTTGTTTTTCCATTTGAGCCGGTAATCGCAAGAAGATCAGCCTCTGAAACAAGCGAAGCCAATTCAATCTCCGTCACCACTGAAATGCCGCGCGACACCGCTTCTGCAACGAGAGCGTTGTGATAAGGAATCCCAGGATTCTTAATCACCGCATCCACTCCTTCAAGTAGTTCAAGCGGATGAGCCCCGCAGACGACGATCGCCCCAAGTGCTTCAAGCTCATCGGCCTGTGGGTTCTCATCTCGTTCCTTTGCGTCATTAATCGTTACCACTGCACCGAGCTGCATAAGAAGCTTTGCACAAGCAGCTCCGCTTTTCGCCATGCCGATAACAAGGACATGTTTGTCTTTATAGCTCGTTATCTGTTTCATTACATCCACACCTCAATATAAATACCAAGCACTGCAAGGACCATCCCCACAAGCCAAAACGTTACAACCACGCGCCACTCTGACCAGCCGGAGAGCTCATAGTGGTGATGCAGTGGGCTCATCTTGAACACTCGTTTTCCGGTTGTTTTAAAAGAAATAACCTGAATAATCACCGAGGCCGTCTCAATCACAAACACCCCACCCACCAAAATAAGCATAAGTTCCATGTTTATCATGATGGCAATTGCCGCAATGGCGCCCCCTAAGGCGAGAGACCCTGTGTCCCCCATGAACACTTTAGCGGGATGGGCATTGAACACGAGAAAGCCAAGGACCGCACCGACGATGGCAGTGGCAAATAGAGCCGTATCCATAAACCCAGCGTTCCACGCGAGAATCGCAAAGGCCCCGAACGCAATCGCTCCTGTTCCTGCAAGCAGACCGTCTAGGCCGTCCGTTAAGTTCACAGCATTTGACCCAGCAAGAAGCATAACGATGACAAGTGCAAAATACAGCCAGCCGAGATCAATCGCAGCCGTCGTTCCTGGAATCGCAACACTTGTGTCAAGACCAACTTGTTGCAAGCCAACGCAAAACCCTCCAGCAATCACAAGCTGACCAACGAGCTTCTGCTTGGAGGTTAACCCTAAGTTTTGCTTTCTGGCAACTTTAAGATAATCATCTAAGAAACCAACAACCCCATACCCCACTGTTACGAGAAGGAGCAGCAGCAATTGTGGACTAAAGGATGTAAGCCACAACCCAATCACGAGCGAGGTAATCAGAACCGAAAGAACAATCACGATCCCGCCCATGGTAGGTGTCCCGCTTTTTTTCTGATGCGACTTCGGGCCCTCTTCACGAATGCTTTGTCCGAACTTCAGTCGGCGAAGGAAAGGGATAAAAAGCGGCGACATTAGCACCGCCAAGCCGAATGAAACAATAAGAACGAGGAGAAGTGTAGACTCTTCCATACTTATTCGTCCCCTTTCTCAGAAGGAAGGACGCCTTCAAGAGCTAGGCCACGCGATGCTTTTAAAAGAATGACCGTATCACTGGCGAAATAAGGCTTAAGTTTTTGCTTCGCTTCGCTCACCGTAGCGGCGTACTCTAATGTCACGTTTTTAGGGGCGAGCGTACGAGCGGCTTCAAAAATCCAGCGCCCTTTCTCACCAACTGCGAGGAGTGTGGTAATTGGTGACGAGATCACTTCAGCCACGCTCGCATGCAGTGCCTCCTCCTCGCTCCCGAGTTCGTAAATATCTCCAAGGACCGCGACTTTCTTGCTATAGCCTGGAATTTCTTTGACAGTATCAACGGCTGCCTTCATAGACGTTGGGTTCGCATTGTACGCATCGTTGACGATCATCGAGCCCTCGGGTCCGTCCGTCTGTTGCAAGCGCATCTCGGTAATCCTAAGGTTGTTCATGCGTTCACGAAGCACCTCACTCGCTATGCCGAGCGAAGAGGCAAGCGCCAGACAATAGGTGACATTCTTCACATTGTGCCGGCCAAGAATGGGGAGCGAAAAGGCCCCTAGTTGAGAAATTAAAAACGAATAGCCGTTACTAGTTGGCGTCACATCCTCAATATGTACGTCCGAACGAGCATCAAACCCTACGGTTCGCATAGAAGTCTTGACATACGGGGCGAGCAATGGTTCATCCCCATCTAGATAGAGCGTCTTCTCCCCAATTAACCCTTTTTCTATTTCCATTTTTGCTTTGGCGATGCCCGCGCGTGAACCTAGAAACTCTAGATGGGCATCCCCGATACTTGTAACAATGGCTGCATTCGGACGAGCAATTTCAGAGAGCCGTTCAATCTCGCCAAAGTGATTCATGCCCATTTCAATCACAGCGTACGTACAGTCGGCTGGCATGGAAAGAAGAGTCAATGGAACGCCAATTTGATTGTTCAGGTTGCCTTTGGTTTTATGAACGACACCGCTCCCCAGAAGCAGTCCCTCTAGCATATCTTTGGTTGTCGTTTTTCCATTTGAGCCCGTAATGCCGATCACAAATGGGTCGACTTGCTTGCGGTAGGCATGAGCGAGCTCTTGCAAAGCCACCAAACTGTCCTCCACAAAATACAGCTGTACATCGTTTCGCAAATCAGCAGGGACAGGGGTATCACTTTGCCAAATCGCTCCTGTGGCTCCCGCTTCAACCGCCTTCTGTAAAAACGTGTGTCCATCAAACCGCTCCCCTACAAGTGGAACAAACAGCGCATTTGCCGCAAGCGTTCGTGTGTCCGTCGAGACGGAGGGGTAAGAACGTGCGTCGTCCGCAAGGCGCGTTGATGATGCGATATGAGTAAGTAGTGAAGAATGTATCGTCATGTCAAACGCTCCTTTAACGCTACGCGCGCTTCTTCTCGGTCGTCAAAATCAATCCGGTCTTGCCCGATTTCTTGGTATGTCTCATGGCCTTTTCCGGCAATCACAATCATGTCGCCTTTTTCAGCAGCAAAAATCGCTTCCGAAATGGCCTGGCGTCGATCGGGCACCACATCATAGTTATCGGCGTTCAGCTCATGAACCATGTCCTCTAAAATTAGAGTCGGGTCTTCCGTCCGTGGGTTATCCGAGGTGAAAATCGCTCTTTCCGCATGACGGACGGCGATATTCGCCATTGTCGGGCGTTTGGTAACGTCCCTGTCTCCCCCACAGCCAACAACGACCGTGACATTGCCTTCGACAAACTCCTGTACGGTCTGGAGAACATTTTCCAGGCTGTCTGGCGTATGGGCGTAGTCAACGATGACGGTAAAATCCTGCCCTTCATCCACCGGTTCAAAACGTCCGGCGACACCAGAGACGTGTTCTAAACTTCTTTTTACCGCAGTAAGGCTAATGCCTGCGGCAACGGCAGCCGCGGCAGCTGCTAACGCATTATAAACACTAAAGGCGCCAATAAGTTTTAAGGAGACATCCACCTTTTCTTGAAAGGCTCTCAAGGTAAACGTCGTGCCGCCTGCAGAGACACGCACATTCTCTGCCCGTACGTCCGCTGTTTTGCGAATCCCATATGTGAGCACATCCACAGACGTCATTTGAATGAGTCTTGGAGCAACTGGATCATCAGCGTTAATGACAGCTGTTTTCCCATCATAGGTGTTCCCAAGCTGGGAAAACAAAAGGGCTTTGGCATACAAGTATTTTTCCATTGTTTCGTGGTAATCGAGATGATCAGGCGTTAAATTTGTAAAGATCGCAATGTCAAAGTCACACCCACGCACCCTGCCTAGATGCAGGGCATGAGAAGAGACTTCCATTAAAGCCGTAGTGACTTCTTTGTCAACCATAGCGTGAAAGCGCTGCTGAAGCAAAAGGGATTCTGGTGTTGTATTTCTTGTTTCAATCACCTCATCCGCCACTCTCGTGTACATCGTGCCAATCAAACCCGTTTCCTCTCCCGCATCACGGAAAATCTGATCGAGGATATGAGTGGTCGATGTTTTGCCGTTTGTGCCTGTCACCCCTACAAGACGCAGTTTTTTTGTCGGTTCTTCGTAAAAGTGGCTAGCGAGTCGCGCCATTGTACGTTTTGTGTCTGAGACCACAATCACAGGGACAGAAACGTCAATGGGACGCTCGGCAATAATTGCCACCGCCCCATTTAACACTGCTTGTTTCGCAAAATCATGACCATCGACCGTATACCCATTTATGCAAAAGAAAAGCGTATCCTCTGTCACAAGACGTGAGTCCATTTCCAGTTTTGTAATCGTAATCGCTTCGTCTTCAGGCGTAAGCGGCCGAACCCCCCGCAATACGTGAAGCAACTCTTTCAACGTCATCATGATGCCTCCAATAGCTTCTACCATCCATCGTGCCTGTTCGATACACAGTTTAATCAAAACGATGAACGATTTATAAGAAAAACATACGTCTTCATTTTAATCGCTCTCGCTCGTTTTGTCACCCATATATACGCGGATTGTAGAATCTATTGCAACGCGAGTGCCTGGTTCAGGGGATTGCCGTTCCACCACGTCCCCTTCGCCCGCCACACTTAAACGGAGGTCATAGTAGGATCGATGGATGTCCTTTGTTGTGCGCCCAATTAGATCCGGCGTTTCCACAAGAGGCTCATCCTGCCATGTCAATTCTTTCTCAATTTGGTCTTCTCTTTTCTCTACACCCATCGCCTCCAGGCTATCACCAATGATATCCCCTACGATCGGTGCTGCTACGATCCCACCGAATTGAAGGGTGTCTTTCGGATTATCGACGGCGACGTAGACGACAATTTCCGGGTCATCGGCAGGGGCCATTCCAATAAAGGAGACGATGTGGTTATTTTCCAAGTATTTCCCGTCTTTGGCCTTCTGAGCGGTACCGGTTTTCCCGCCTATACGGTAACCGTCGACAAACGCTCCTTTTCCTGTCCCTTGAGCAACGACGGACTCAAGGGCATGGCGTACTTCTTTCGAGGTTTCTTCAGAGATGACTTCTCGCTTCATGACGGGGCTAATCGTCTCGACCACCTCTCCTGTCTCGCCATCCACCCACTCTTTTGCGAGCTGAGGCTCATAAAGATAGCCGCCGTTGACCGCTGCCGATACGGCCGCTACTTGCTGCAGGGGAGTCACCGCAACCCCTTGACCAAAGGCCGTGGTTGCTTGTTCAAGCGGACCGACATCCTCCCTGTCAAATAAAATACCTGTGCCTTCTCCCTGCAAATCAATGCCCGTCTTCTGCCCAAATCCAAAGTCTTCGATGTAGTCAAACAAACGATCCTTGCCAAGCTTTTCTCCAAGGGCCACAAAACCTGGGTTACAAGAGTTTTGCACCACCTCTAAGAACGTTTGATGGCCGTGACCGCCCTTTTTCCAGCAGTGCAGGCGATGGCCGGATACTTCAATGTAGCCTGGGTCGTTAAACGTATCCTCTTCAAGGTCTACAAGCTTCTCTTCTAGTGCTGCCGCCAGTGTAATAATTTTAAACGTGGAGCCCGGCTCGTACTGCATCCAGACCGGCTTGTTTTGATTGTAGATTTCTGATGGCACTTCCTGATAATTTTCTGGATTGTAGTGAGGACGGCTGCTCATCGCAAGAATTTCGCCGTTCTTAGGGTTCATCGCGATCGCCATCGCACCGTCTGGGTCGTATGTGGCTTCCGCAATGTCAAGCTCTCGCTCCATGATCGTTTGCACCCGACTATCCACTGCCAGGCGCAAATCAAGCCCATTGACTGGTGGCTCATACTCATCCGCCAAATTGGGCATCTTCGTTCCTTTGGCGGTAGAGAAAAAAGAAACGTACCCTCCCTCGCCCTTGAGTTTGTCGTCATAATAGTGTTCAAGTCCAGTTAAGCCCTGGTTGTCGATGCCCGCAAACCCTAGGACATGGGACAAGTAGCTACCAAACGGATAGTGCCGCTTGGAGTCTTCCGCGATGTAGACTCCGTCTAGACCGAGCGCGCGAACTTCCTGTGCCTTTTCCTGCGTAAGCTTCTGACCTTCGGGACGAATCCAGACGCTAGACTCTTGCTCTGTCACAAAATCATAAGCTTCCTGCTGATTCATCTCAAGAACAGAAGCCAGTTTTTCCGCAGTGTCAGCAGGGTCGCTGATTTGCCTCGGAAAGACAATCACCGACGGAGCACTTATATTCGTGGCAAGAGCCACGTCATTTCGATCAAGAATCTCCCCTCGTTTTGGCTCAAAAGGAATGTTGCGCCCCCATGAATCCTCCGCCTGACCCGTTAACCATTCGCCTTGCCCAAACTGAACGTAGCCAAGCCTGAAAATAATCACAGAAAAAACAGCCAGACCGACGAAAAATGCGATTAAAAGCCGCTTTCGTACGGTTACGTTAGATACACGCACAGGCTTCCCCTCACTTTCTTTGCATAGCGCCTAGAAAGCGCAGACTTGTTAGAGGATATGCCTGTCTTGCTTGGTTTAGAACAAGCTGGGTGGAAAAGCGGAGGCACCCTGCTCACGAGCGACAAGTTTTGGAGCGACGGCAGATCAAGTCTGAACTTGACTTGAACTGGCGGCGTGAAGAACCTCGAGCGAGTGGCCGCCGCAGCTAGACATCACGAAAAAAGGAGGCTGGGTGGACGAAGCGGGTATTGAAAATCATACGTATACGTCATGACCGATCCCCAACAAGTCTCTCTGAGCAACAAGGAACGGGAATTCCTCCCTTCTTACTGTTGGTACCGCTGTTCATAGAAATACAACGGTCTAACAAAAAAAGATGAACGGCCTCCCCAAGTCATTCCGGGATCCGTCCATCGTTTTAAGCAACTCTTTTCCAGCGGCCACCCTTTGGCCGGTTCTACATCACTCTTCTTCCTCTACCTCTGTTTCAGGCTCTTCTATTACCTGTGTTTCAGTCTCTTCTACCTCTTGCTCTACGTCTCCCTCTGTCTCTTCCTCTTCTTCCTGAGTCAAATCCAGCTCCTCGCGAGGGACAAAGGAACCACCGAGCACGTCGCCTCTAGCAATGGTTTCACCGGGCTCGACGCTTTGGGTATCCAAGTAGCCACTGCCTTGGAAACTTGTTTCAAGACCAGCAGAGGAGACCACTTTCATCACATCACGGTAAGACCAGCCATACATATCGGGGAGCTCAACCTCGTCTGCATTCGTCCGTAAAACAATTTTTTCTCCTTGCATCATGCGCGTACCTGCATTTGGCTGCTGCGCTTCGACGGTCCCTTCGTCACCGAGAATATGAACGTCAAACCCTTCATCTTCAAGCTCACTTTCCACTCTGCTCACTCGGGTCCCGATGAAATCTGGAATTTCATAGCCTAACTGCTCGGTCTCTTCTTTGATTTCCTCTTTGGAAGGAGCCACGCTTAAATGTTCAAGGCTGCGCTGCATCACCGTATTGAAAATGTGCGCAACAGGTTCCGTGCCTGGTTGCTCCCCGGTTAGATTCGGCTTGGTAACGGCGACATAAACAACCACTTCTGGGTCTTCATATGGAGCCATTCCCAAAAAGGAATAGGTGTAATTCCCGTGCCCGCTTAAATAGGTTCCACCGCTCGCAATCTGAGCCGTTCCTGTTTTGCCTGCCACTTCTAGGCCATCAATGTCGTAAGCGTTCCCTGAACCAACTTCGTCAGCTACTACACCCCGCAGTAAAGAACGCACCTGTGCCGCCGTCTCCGCAGAAACCGGCTGTCCGACTTGCTCGGGTTCGTTTTCTAAAAGGAGTTCTTCCTCGCCTTCACTTACAATCTCTTTAACCACATACGGTTTCATCATTTTGCCGTCATTGGCGATCGCACTCGCGGCCTGGATAATTTGAATCGGCGTCACCGTGGAGCCTTGCCCGTACGAGGTCGTCGCAGCGTTAATGAGAGAGCCATCAATGATGTTGCTCTCCCCTTCCTGAGGCAAGTCGATACCGGTTTTGTCCATAAATCCAAACTGATCCCAGTACGGGTAAAATCGCTCTGGTCCAAGCTCATCCAAAGCCAGTTTTGTCATAAGAACATTGGACGAGCGAAGCACACCTTCACGGTAAGAGATCGTTCCCCAGCCTTCGGGCTTGACGTCATGAATTTTCGTTTCCGAGTTAATTTCATAGCTGCCAGATTCGAAGGTAGCCTCCTCATCAAAGACCCCTTCTTCAATCGCAGCTGCCAGCGTAAAGGTCTTCATGGTCGATCCGGGCTCAAAGGAGTCAGAAATCGCATAGTTCATATAGTTTTCAACGTCTTCGTATGCGTTCGGATTAAACCCTGGGCGATTGCTCATTCCTAAGATTTCCCCCGTTTTTGGGTCGGCGACAATAGCAGTCATTTTCTCTGGATTGTACTCCTCGTCTACCTTGGTCATCGCCAGTTCCAGGGAAGCCTGAATATTGGTATCAAGTGTCGTGTAGACATCATCACCGTCCTCTGGCAGGGTCACTCTCTCCGCACCCGAAGAAACAGAAAGCCCCCGGCGGTCCATTTCGTATTCAATGAACCCATCCTTCTCCTGTAAATAGTCATCTAATGAGGCTTCGAGTCCTGTTTTTGCCTTCTCCTCGTTGCTGCTTGAATACCCAATCAGATGGGAGGCAAACTCCCCATTCGGATAAAACCGTTTCGTCTCTTCAATGGAGGCAATTCCATCAAGGTCAAGTGCCTCAATTTCTTTCATCTGCTCGTATGTTAAATTCCTTGCTCCGCTCCCAAGTTCAACTTGAAATTTATCTTCTGACAGACGACTTTCCAATTCATTTGGGTCGCTATCAATATAGGGCGCAAGTGTCTCAGCAGTTGCCTCCGGGTCCTCTACGTACTCTCCGTAACTCTCGTCTAAATAGGCTAGTACTTTATACGAAGGGACTTCTTCGGCAATCGCATTCCCGCTCCGGTCAAAGATGTCTCCGCGCTCCCCTGGCAGTTCTTCCGAAGTCGCATAGAACGATTCTGCCATCGCAACTAGGTCATGCCCTCGAACCGTTTTTCCTGCCTGAATGTAGAGGATTCGCCCAAATAACAACAGAAACACACACAGAAACAAAAGCATTAAAAATACCGCGCGCTTATTGGTCACGGCTCGTTTAATATCCACCGCTGTAACCTCCTACCCCGGCTATTTTACAAAAAACTTCTAAAAAAAACTAGTTCGCCTAGGAACTAGTTTATGGACTTACCTTCACCTGCGCATTATCATGCTGCATCCCCATCTTTTCAGCTTCTGTCATGATGCGATCAGGTGCACTGAGCTCCTTCACTTGAATTTCGTAGCCTGCATTGAGATCTTGCTGTGTTTCAACGGAGGTTTCAAGCGTAGCAATGTCACTTTGTAGGCTGTAAATTGTCGCGAAATTATGTACTATCCAGCCAAAAAGGCCAAATAGAATGCCAGCCATCATGAGGGCAATCAGTTTTTCCCCGAGCGTGATTTTCGCACGGTGACGAACGACCTTTCTTTGTTTGCGTTGCGGCTCGGGCTGGTGGTGCGGCTGAATTTGACGTGCAACCATATAAAAACGTCCTCCTTAATTAACGTGCCTCGATGATCCGTAGTTTGGCGGATCTGGCTCGATTGTTTGCCTCATGTTCCTCATGTGTAGGAACGATAGGTTTTCTTGTCACGAGTTTAAACGGCAGTTGTACTTCTTCTGGGATTACCGGAAGGCCCTTGGGCAAATCCGGTTCTTTTGTCGCTTCTTTGAATACTTGTTTGCACAACCGATCCTCAAGAGAATGAAAAGTAATCACCGCCATGCGCCCGCCTGAACGGAGCAAATGCAAGCCCTCGGTCACCGCTTCTTCAAACGCCCCTAACTCGTCATTCACAGCAATTCGGATCGCCTGAAATGTGCGTTTTGCTGGATGTCCTCCTGCTCTTCTCGCTGGAGCCGGGATGGCTTCCTTAATGACTTCAACAAGATCGGCAGTTGTTTCAATGGGCGTGTTTTCCCGCCGCGCTTCAATTTTACGAGCAATTTGTTTGGCAAATCGTTCTTCCCCGTAGCGAGAGATAATCGAGGCCAGTTTGGCAAAGGGCCATTCGTTGACAACCACTTTCGCCGTGAGTAGGGATGTTTGGTCCATCCGCATATCAAGAGGAGCATCCTGATGATAGCTAAACCCCCTGCTCGCCTCATCGAGTTGCGGGGAGGAAACCCCTAAATCGAATAAAATCCCGTCCACACCTCGAACGCCTCGCTCCGTGAGCTCTTCTTTCAAATGCCTGAAATTGCTGCGAATCAGCGTGAACTTTCCTTTATGCGCAGCAAGAAGTTCTTCTGCGTGCCTGATCGCCGTTTCGTCCTGGTCAAACGCATACAAATGACCGGAACCATCAAGCTGCTCAACAATTCGCTTGCTATGCCCTGCTCCCCCTAGCGTGCAGTCTAAGTAAATGCCCTCTTTTTTTATATGTAACCCTCTAATAGACTCTTCTTTTAATACGGTTGTGTGTGAAAACATCAGAACACCTTTTTCTGTTTCGTTGTTTACAGATCAAAATCAATGAGATTCTCAGCAATGTCTGCAAACGAATCCTCTGACTGTGTGACATATTCTTCCCAGATCGCCTTGTCCCATACTTCCATTCGGCTTGAGACACCAATCACGACGCACTCCTTTTCAAGCTTTGCGTATTTTCTCAAAGGGCCGGGAACATTCATCCGCCCCTGCTTATCTAGCTCACATTCGGAAGCGCCGGAGAAGAAGAAGCGAGTAAAAGCACGGGCATCTTTCTTTGTGAAGGGCAGCTCTTTCAGCTGCGATTCCAGCTTGTCCCACTCTTGCTTTGGATACACGAACAAACAGTGATCAAGACCTCGAGTCACAACAAAGGGTGAACCGAGAAGATCCCGAAACTTCGCTGGGACGATCATTCGGCCTTTCTCGTCAATGCTGTGCTGGTACTCGCCTAAAAACACCGCTGTTCACTCCCCCCACTTTCTCCCCCTAACTTACCACAACCCACCACTTTTCACCACTCTAAATTTTCTTTTCCACAAAATAAAAAGAAATCCTGCTTGAATGCAGAATTTCTTCAATGTTTTTTACGATTGCTAGGACCAACGCAAACGGTTCATAAGCAAATGAGCTGATGCCGCCCATCGATCACGATCTTTTTTTCTAATAGACGCGAGACAAAGTCACAGCCAACCATGTTAAGGAAGACGTAAGGGTGGAGCGTTCGTTCCTGCGGTCCTTCTTTCGGATAGAGCCAATGGGTGGCCTCTGTGAATTTCGCCAGCTCATGTTCATGACTGTCGCGAACCTCTTTGTGCATTCGCTTTTCGAGGAATTCCATCTGCTCGAGAATCAATTCAAGATTCTTTTCACTCATCGCTCCCAATGTCGGACTTATAGAAGACGCCAACTTTCGGATCGGCTGATGCGCTGTCTCCACTTGCGCGACTTGCTCCCGCACCACCTCGTCGATCTTAAAGGAGTGCTGGGCCTCTAACCATTCTTCCCGCTTGCGCTCGCCCTCACCTTGCATGAAAAGCTCAGGGTTATACCCTTTTTCCTCTACCCATTTTTTTACATGGCGAGGAACGATCGTGAAGGCCAGTCTAGGAATCACAGGGGCCATTTTCAAGTGGAACGCTTCAAAAGCTGGTCTTAGCGTCGCCCAATATTTGATCTCCCCAGGGCCCCCAACAAAAGCGAGGGTCGGCAGTACCCATTCTTGCATCAGTGGCCGTGTTACAACATTGTTGCTAAAACGCTCAGGATGAGCGCTAAGTTCTGCCAGAAGCTCTTCCTTGGAAAAGGAGTGGTTCGTGTCACGGACATAGAAACGACCGTCCCCATAATCAAGCCGCCGCCTCGAGCCGTCAAGCGAAAAAAACAAATGGGCGTTTTCCGTCTCCGTGACGATAGGCTCCTCTCCACTTTGTCCCCTGAAGCGCTCCGCCCCCTCCTGCTGCTTTTGTTGCAAAGTCTCAACTTGTGTGATCAACTTCTCAAAAAAAGGCCGTTCAATCGTACGAACTCTCGGATCATCGCTGTTAAGAAAAAGCAGCCCCTCGTTATAAAACAGCTCATGCATCAGGACAATAAAGAAATCCGTGTACGTATCTGCCTGCTCCTCCGCCTCCTCAACATGAGCTTTTAATGCTTGTGTATGCTCCGTTTCAGGCAGCGTAGCAAAGACATCCTCCATAAACGTATGAAGAACTTCTTTCGGAAGCTCTTTCTCACTCGCTGACTCTCCGAAGCTCTCATCTTTCAGCAGTTGTTTTTTCCAGCCATGCTCACTTTCTGTATGAACGAAGCGGATTTCTTCCAGATCGTGATCCTCGCCTGCAACCCAAAAAAGCGGCACGACTGGTTGGCCGAGCTTTTGTTCGTATTGTTTGGAGAGCAGAATGAGCGTCATCGCTTTATACACTGTGTACAACGGCCCTGTTAGAAGTCCAGCCTGCTGACCGCCAACCACCACCAAAGCATCCAACTGTTCAAGTTTATGTAAATTGGCTGTACACGCTTCGGACGGACGGAGCCGCTCATGCTGATCGCGCAAGTAATTGACGAGCTCTCTTCGATGTTCCCAAGCATAGGTCTTTAAATCTTGGCTACGTTCCTCCAGCCACTCGTTCTCGTCTACTCTGTATGAAAATAATTCGCTAAAGTCTTCTTGGTTTTGCACATAATTCCGCAAAAAACCCGACAAAAATGATTGGTCTAATGCTTGGATGTTCATCTCTAATCCCCTTCGTTCAAACAGTTTCCTATTCACTTTACTTATGATAGCAAAATCCGTCTCTGACAACCAAATTAGATGCTTGAAAATGAACGACCCGACCAAAGTCAACTAGGCTTCTCCCCGCCTTCGCTCTCTTTGCTTTGCAATAGTTCCATTACTAGCGAGAGTATCGGAGTGTCCACACCCCTCCAATCCCCCTCACACACGAGAAAACCATAAATGCCGTCGATTTCCATTCGACGTCCTTCCTGTTTATCAGCAAGCATCGATGACGTGTTCGCTGCCGTAGATTGACAGATTTGCTCTACATATTCCCAAAGCTCTTTTTGTTCGTTGGTTCTTTCAAGGACAGCGATCACTTCTAAAAACACGTCCTTCATTGCTCTGTTTAAATGACCATTCTCAATAAGCGCTCCATTTTTCACATCGCAAAGGGCCGTTAATCCATTAATGCACGCATTGGCAACGAGCTTGTACTCAAGCATCCTTTTATAGGAAGGTTCCTCCTGATAAGGAAAGCACTCATTTGAAACTTGGTTCACGACATTGCGAAACTCCGTGCCGCCCCCTCGGTAAGGAGCCCAACGAATGTTTCCTACTCCGTTCAACTGTATACTCACGTCGCTGATCCTGGTTACCCCGTGCTCTGTCGTGCCGAGGTTTAATTCTTGAACGCGCAGACGCTCCAGGTGAACGAGATGTCCCATTCCGTTTTGCAAAAAAAGCGTAGATCTAGCTCTCTCTAAGCAGAACGAGGCAACATCGAGAACCTCTGGTAGATGGTATGATTTTACAGCGACAATCATCAAGTCCGCCTCTTCTGCTTTATTGCTCCCCTTTATTTCTGAAGCCTTGACAGCGACACTCAATCGACGCTCCCCAAAGACGGCAATTCCTTCTTGATTCAGGGCCCTCGCCTGAGCTTGGCGACGTGTCCATACATGAACCTCCGCTCCCGCTTTCGCAAAAAAGGCTGCCACGGCCATTCCTACAGCGCCTGCACCAACAACTGCAACCTTCATCATTCACCTACCTCCAACCTTCAAATTGAACTCCCCTAAGCGTATCACACTGTACCTGTGAGTGATTACGACAACGTCCCATTTTTTGGTTTCGCTTTCAACCGTTTTTATAGTAAAATAAGAGAGGAACACAGTTTTTTTGGGAGGAGATTCTTGTGGTAGATATCAACGTTGAGCGTTTGCTCATTAATTACAAAACATTAGAGGAGTTCCGCAACTTTCGGGAGTACGGGGCTGCCGAACTTTCCATGAAGGATGACCTGAACGAAAGCATTGTTGAAAATGATAGCGAGTCGCCCTTTTATGGCATTTATTTCGGAAAAAAATTGGTTGCGCGTATGAGCCTCTATCGATTTGACGGAAATTTTGACCGTTACTTCGAGCCCGCGCAGGACTACCTTGAGCTCTGGAAACTTGAAGTTCTTGAGCCTTATCGCGGAAAAGAGTATGGTCGCGCGCTCGTTAATTTTGCGAAGAGCCTTGATCTCCCTATTAAAACAAATGCTAGACAAAGTACGGGCGAATTCTGGGCTAAGCTTGGCTTTGAGCCAGCAACGTACAACGAGTCCCGCGACCGCGGCGAAAGTCCTTATATCTGGTTTCCAAAGGGTGTACAGGAACAGAAGCTTAACGAGGAGCCAACGCAGCCAGTCTCAAAAGAATCTTAAACCGAAAAGTGCAGGCGGATTGCCTAGAAGCGAGGACTTCGGAAGGCCTGCACCAGAAAATCCCGAACTTGGATTTCGGGGCGGGACTGAAAAATCCCGAGCTTCTATCCGCCGCAGCTAGACGTTTCGAAAGGCGGAGGCGCCCTGCACACGAGCGACAAGTTCTGGAGCGACGGCAGGATCAAGCCCGGTTTTGGCTTGATCTGGCGGCGTGAAGAAACCTCGAGCGAGTGGGCGCCGCAGCTAGACACTTCGAACGGCGGAGGCGCCCTGCACACGAGCGACAAGTTCTGGAGCGACGGCAGGGTCAAGCCCGGTTTTGGCTTGATCTGGCGGCGTGAAGAAACCTCGAGCGAGTGGGCGCCGCAGCTAGACAAAGAACCCGCATTTCTGCGGGTTCTTTGCGTTGTTATCATAAAGAGCCGCCTACGGAGGAGCCACCTTCGCCTGTTAGCTGGCGAGCCCTATCCATAATCTCTAGCAGCGATTTGTAGTCCGAGGCCATCATGTTTTTCTCTTTTTTCACACGATCAAGCTGTTCCTTCAAAGCTTCGTTTTCTTTTTGCAAGCTTATGAGCTGCTCTTGCGAAACATGTTGATCCTTATATTCTTGCAAGAACCCAATGACTTTCTCTAGAGTAAATCCCTCGCTCGAATCTTCCTCGTTCTTCGGTGTTTCTACAGCGTGAAGCACCGATTCTGGCTCAGGCCGGTCCACATTGGACGCTTTTGTGGTTTCTCGCTTCTTGGCTGTGCGCTTTTTCTTGGCGAGCGCTACTTCCGCATCATACTTCTTGCGGATGCTAGCATTCCAGCGAAAGCCACATGCTGCACTCGTGCGAGACAATTTTTCTGCAATCTCTTCAAAAGCCGCAAGCTGCGTGCTTCCTTGCCGTATGTGACGAAGAACAGCCTCCGCAAGCTGCAAATCTTCTTCCTCCGTCCACGCATCCTGGCGAGTAACAGTCAATGCAATCCCTCCTCGTGAATTAGTTCCGTGCTTCTACCCTATGCGCATCATTTCACAGATAGACTTCATTCTATTAAAGAATGATGCCCGCGCTGCTACCTTTCTATTCACGTTTCTTGGAGAGAAGCGCAGATTTTGGAAGACCTGCTACTCGCAATCCCGATCTTGGATTTCAGGGCAGGACTGAAAAATCCCGTGCTTCTACTCGCCGGAGCTAGATATCTCGAAAGGCGTAGGCGCCCCGCACACGAGCGACAAGTTCTGGAGCGACGGCAGGATCAAGCCCGGTTTTGGCTTGATCTGGCGGCGTGAAGAAACCTCGAGCGAGTGGGCGCTGGAGCTAGACAATACCGAAAGGCGTAGGCAGGTTGCCCAGCCCGCCGCAGCTAGACAAAGAAAAAGCAGAGAGCTAGGCTCTCTGCTTCATCCGTATTAGCTGCCGGATACGTTCTCACCTTTGTAAGACCCGCATTCTTTGCAGACACGGTGACTTAACTTGTACTCACCACAGTCTGGGCATTTTACCATACCTGGTACTTCTAGTTTCAAGTGCGTACGGCGCTTGGCTTTTTTGGTTTTAGACGTTCTTCTAAATGGTACGGCCATTCATTACACCTCCTTAAAAATTAACTAAACAGAGACGTCATCATTTTTTCGTATCTTCATCAAGAAACTTTGCTAAGTCCGCAAGTCTTGGATCGACTTTAGCGGCTTTAGCTTCCTCTGTAACAAGCTCCCAGCCTTCACCCGTAGGTGGGGCCAACACTTCAGAGGGATTTGGATTTTCAGCAAACACTTGAATCGGAATTTCCAGAAGGATCCGTTCTTCGATGACAGGAAGAAGATCAATAACATCTCCCTCATACTCATACACATCTTCCGGCTCAAGATTCTCCGGTGGCTGTTCACCCCGCAAGACAAAATGTACACGTACGTCTGTATCAAAAGGCAAGCTCACATCCGCAAGCGTCCTTGCACAAGGAAGCGTTAGCGTCCCGCTCATCGCAAACGTAAACGAGAACACATTGCGCTTTGCCTCAATCTGTCCCTTTATATGAACATCCGACACGGCGCGAACGTCTTGATGCTCCTTCGCAAGTTGCTTAACACTCGCTACTTGATCAAAATTCATCGGTTCCTGACGTGCTGGAAGGAGCTGCTGCATCGTCCATTTCATATGTTATCACCTCATTCGGCAACAAAAGTTATTATAAAACCGCGCAAGGTGATTGTCAACCTTTTTTCTTTACACGCAGTTGTCTATAATAGAAAGGAATTCGCCTTTTCACATTCTAGCATGTGTGAATTCGCCATGCAAAGTGGCAAGCTAAAGGAGGTTTTTCGATGCAAGCGGTTGGTGTTGTCGTTGAGTACAACCCATTTCATAATGGCCATCTTCACCATGTAGCGTCTGCTCGCAAACAAAGTCAGGCTGACGTGGTCATAGCTGTTATGAGTGGCTCTTTTTTACAGCGAGGGGAGCCGGCACTCCTCTCCAAATGGGCGCGAACGCGAATGGCCCTCGCTTCAGGAGTCGACATTGTGATCGAGCTCCCATATGCGTACTCCGTCCAAAAAGCGGAGCGCTTTGCCGAAGGAGCGGTAAAGGCACTCGACGCGTTGGGGACTAGCAGTATTAATTTTGGGAGCGAAGCCGGGGATATCGAGGCCTTTAAACAGCTCCTCACCTTTATGAAGACCCACCAAGACCCATATCATAACGCCGTAAGAACGTATGTCAAGGAGGGAATCAGTTACCCAGCGGCTCAAGCCAAAGCCTTTCAATCTCTAAACCCAGACAGAAACTTGCTGGCTCTCAGTACACCCAACAATATTTTAGGCTACCACTATGTGAAAGCGCTCAATGATTTTAACTTACGCCCGAGCGCCACAACAACACCAAGAACACAGTCTGGCTACCATGACCTTTCTCTAGGTGTGGGGTCCATCGCTAGTGCTACGAGCATTCGCAAGGCCCTTATGGGAGAAAAAGATTTAAAAGCCATCGCCCGTGTTGTCCCAGAGAGTACATTGGCAGGCTTAGAAAGCTACGAAGCAGAGAACGGCCTGTTTCATACATGGGAAAACTACTTCCCTTACTTGCAGCACCGCGTCCTGACCGCAAGCTTAGCTGAACTTGCCTCTGTCTATGAATGTGAAGAAGGTCTTGAATACCGCATGCGTGAAACGATAGCAGGCGCCGATTCATTCTCTTCTTGGATCAGCCAGTTAAAAACCAAACGCTACACGCACACCCGTTTACAGCGTCTCATCACTCATTTGCTGACGAACACTACCAAAGAAGAGCTAGATACGATTCACAGTCAAAAGACACTGCCTTACGTTCGATTACTCGGGATGACAGCGGATGGAAAACGCTATTTAAACAAACAAAAAAAGAAGATGGAGATCCCTCTTATTAGTCGCCTTGCCAAAGTAGATGGACTCATGGGAAAACTTGACATTCGCAGCTCCCGGGTCTACTGCCTGGCCTTTCCAGCTAAGCTCGGCGCCCTACGAATGAAGGAAGAGTTCAGTACCACACCAATCCGGATGGAATAGAGGAACATTTCCTTCCATCCCCCTCTCCGTGAGCGAATACACTGAAAAGCGAAGGCGGGTTGCCCAAAAGCAAGAATTTCGGAAGGCCTGAACTAGAAATCCCGGGTTTGGATTTCGGTTCAGGACTGAAAAATCTCGAGCTTTTACCCGCCGGAGCTAGACACAAAAAGAGCTGAGTTATCCCTTCGGTTGCAGACTCTCTAAATAAGTAAGGGCTTCTGAAAGAGTGTCAATAGGGACAACGACCATATCTGTATCTATGTCTTCTGCCGCCTGCTTCGCCTCTTTATAATTGGAGTTGGCTGTCCCACCTTGATTGGGAACAAAAAAGAAATCGGCCTCTGCTTGGTCTGCAGCAAGTACTTTTTGACTGGCACCGCCGATGGCCCCAACGTCCCCGTCCTCATTGATGGTTCCCGTACCAGCAATGTCATAGCCTTTGGTAATATCCCCCTCTAAAAGCTGGTTGTAAATCTCGAGAGAAAACATAAACCCGGCGGAAGGCCCACCAATCGCGCCCGCTGAAATTTCTACTTCTGGATCAAACGCAACCTCACGAGCGGTTACGGGTTCCGCAATGCCAACACCCACTCTTCCGGGCTCTGCCCCTTGTTCCTCAGGGAAAGGGGCAAAACCAAGCTCCTCCGTTCGAACCTCACCGCCTCGCTCAAACGTCACCGAAACCGTGTCGGCTTCTGTTTTCCCCGCTAACGCTTCCAGAAGTTCCTCTGCTGCCCGCACTGGCTCACCTTCGATTTCTTGTATCACGTCCCCTGCTTCGATCACGCCTTCTGCCGGCATATCTTCAAGAATTCTTGTGACAAAGACTCCGTTCGTCTCAATTACCACCTCGGCCCCAGCCGCATGGTACGCAGCAATTTGAGCATCTTCCTGAGAATTGGACATAAGTAGGACCTGTCTCTTTTCGTATTCTTCATCAGAAAGACCTGCCGGAACAGGATACAGTGTTCGGTACGGACTAAATAACGACCACATCGCTAAGAAAGGGGTGGCTTTGGCGCTGGCGATAGTGGTGAGCATTAGTGTGCCTTCCTCGTCCTGATAGCCCCCTTCCACTTCAATCATGCCTTCCAAACTTTCGGCCATCCCTGGCTGATTATAATAATAGGGAAGCTGTACAATGCTCATGACTACAAGTACTACCAGTAAGATCAGCCAGCGCTTCCATGGAAAGGTACGGCGCTTTTGTTCCATTAGCTACCTCCAGTGTTTTAACATCGTTTGTATGCGAGGAATCTCTTTCTTGCATGCTTGTTCCCCTTGTATGATTAGCGCTTCGGCCTCGGAAAAATCAAGAGGGGCTGACGATTTAAGGATCGGCCGAATCATCACGTCACACTGCAGCTCCTGCGCTCGAGAAAGTTCGCGCCCCATAATATCCATAGTCTGCATGACAACTTCATATGTAGACGGCGTTTGCAGCTCCGTGCGAAAAAAAGAGACGTCAACGGCTATGACAAGTTCTGCCCCCATGTTTTTAACCACAGTTACAGGGACACGGTCAATCACTCCCCCGTCTACGAGTATACGGCCATCCTTTGTATGAACAGGGACGAATATGCCTGGAATCGATAGACTTGCCCGAACGGCCTCAGCAACATCTCCTCGTTCGAAAATGACGCGCTCTCCCTTTTTTAAATCCGTGGCCACAACAGCCACTGGCCGCTTTAGCTCCTCCAGCTTCGATTTTTTGGCGAGCAAGCGAATAAGGGTCTCTATTTTTTTGCCAGCGACAAAGCCTTGCTTGGACATGGTGAAATCCAAATAATACTTTTTACGAAAAAGCGTCGCGAACCGTTCCATCGTCTCAACGGAATGTCCGACTCCATACATGGAAGCGACAAGGGCGCCCATGCTACTACCTGCTAGACAGTCAATCGGAATTCCTGCTTCTTCAAGCGCGCGAATGACGCCGATATGCGCAAACCCGCGCGCACCACCAGAACCGAGCGCTAGTCCAATAGTAGGTCGCTTGCCATCCACTTCTTCCCACACTCCCTATTTTACGGCTTACACGTCTCGCTTTCAATCTTATGGTCTAATCAAAAGCGTTATACGTATATTTATAGGGACAGGCAGAAAGAAAGGTGGAGGCGGGTTGAGCAGAAGCGAGGATTTTGGAAGGCCTGACAAAGAAATCCCAAACTTGGATTTCGCGTCAGGCCTGAAAAATCCCGAGCTTCTACCCGCCGCAGCTGGATCAGGAAAAGCGGAGGCGCCCTGCTCACGAGCGACAAGTTCTGGAGCGACGGCAGATCAAGTCCGCCCTTGACTTGAACTGGCGGCGTGAAGAAACCTCGAGCGAGTGGGCGCCGCAGCTGGATCAAGAAAGGCGGAGGCGAGTCGACTAGAAGCGAGGATTTTGGAAGGCCTGACAAAAGAAATCCCGAACTTGAATTTCGTGTCAGGGCTGAAAAATCCCGAGCTTCTACCCGCCGTAGCTGGATCAGGAAAGGCGGAGGCGCCGCTCACGAGCGACAAGTTCTGGAACGACGGCAGATCAAGTCCGCCCTTGACTTGAACTGGCGGCGTGAAGAAACCTCGAGCGAGTGGGTGCCGCAGCTAGATCAAAAAACCTACCCCCAACTGACATTTTGTAAAAAGGAGACGGCCCTCGTATGTCAAACACTCAACACGCTTCTTTATTTAAGACCGCCGTTCTCGCAAGCGGCGCGATTATTCTTGCAGGTTCCTTAATGCTCTTTCCAAAAGAAGCACTTGAAGCCTCGACTAGAGGACTAACGATGTGGTGGGAGGTCGTCTTTCCTTCCTTGCTGCCCTTCTTTATCGTCTCTGAACTCCTTATTGGCTTTGGCGTTGTTTCGTTTTTAGGTGCTTTGCTGGAACCCTTGATGCGTCCGCTGTTTCGAGTGCCCGGGATTGGCGGGTTTGTGTGGGCGATGGGACTCGCAAGTGGCAATCCTGCGGGCGCTAAGCTAGCGGCACGAATGAGGCAGGAGAACCGCGTCACGCGAATTGAAGGAGAGCGGCTGGCGGCCTTTACGAACTCATCCAACCCTCTATTTATTTTCGGAGCGATTGCGGTTGGCTTCTTTCACGATCCCGCTCTTGGTTTTTTGCTTGCCATCTCTCATTACGCGGCCAATATTTTGGTGGGCCTTTGCATGCGGTTTTACGGCAACGATCGGACACAAAGGGAAGCGCGCCGAAAAGGCACGCAAAAAAGAGCATCCTTTAAAGAGGCCCTTTCCTTGCTGCACCAAGAGCGTATTAAGGACGGACGCTCAATTGGCATCCTTCTGGGCGACGCCGTTCGCTCTTCCATTCAAACACTTCTTCTGATCGGAGGCTTCATCATTCTGTTTGCCGTGCTAAACAAACTTTTGGAAATTATTGGTATTATTGGTTTCGTCAGCCTTTTTCTTGGAGCTGTTCTTAGTCTTCTCGGACTTTCGGAAGCGCTCGCCGAACCGATGCTCGCCGGGCTTTTTGAAATTACGATTGGCGCACAGCTTATTAGCGATACCGAGAATGCCTCTCTTCTTGCCAAAACCGTGATCGTTTCCTTCATCCTTGCGTTTGGAGGGTTCTCAATCCAAGCACAAGTGGCAAGCATTCTTGCCGAGACAGACATTCGCTTTCGCCCATTTTTTCTGGCTCGATTGTTGCACGGTGTGTTCGCTGCGTCACTTGCGTTTCTTTTATTTCATCCATTATATGCAAGACATCAAGCGACAGAGACAACGACTGGCTCAGCGTTTCCAGAACCACTCTTTCCATTTGGCACCTACGGCTGGTCCTTTCTCTCTAGCTACGGTTCAACCATCACGTTTGTCGCGTTAGTCACCTTTGTAGTGTTAACAGCGAGGAAGGCCTATAGACATGCTCACTGATCCGCAAACTTTTCCCTAAGTGCCTTGCTCACACCGGGCGGCACAAGGTCATCTACATTCGTTTGATATTTGGCTGCTTCTTTCACAATGCTCGAACTTAAATACGAATAGGCATTGTTGGTCATCATAAAGAACGTTTCAATCTCAGGGGCAATATGTTTGTTCATCGCCGCCACCTGCATTTCATATTCAAAATCTGAAACCGCTCGGAGGCCGCGAATGATCGCGGAGGCCTGCTTTTCTCTCGCATACGTCATCAAAAGCCCTTCAAATGCGTCGACTTCCACGTTTGCTAGAGATTGCGTTGCTTCATGAATCTGCGCTTGCCGTTCTTCTACAGAGAAGAGCGGCTCTTTTTTGCTGTTCGTTAAAATCGCGACAACAACGGCATCAAACACATCGGCCGCTCTTGAAATAATATCGACATGCCCTTTTGTGATCGGGTCAAAACTTCCTGAGCAAATAGCAATTTTCTTCATTAAGAATTGGGCTGGCTCCTCTCACGGCTTCAGCCATGAGAGGAGCCAGCCTGCACTTCCTTTCTGTTTTGAATTTGGACATGTAGCATGCTTGAGTGGTGCCTCTCTTATTTGAGCGTTAACCACCTCTTCTTGATCGATATCTTTCCTCAGATGAGCGATATTCTTCTCCTCTTGATTGACACTCCTCACAATAGAACCCTATCTTCAAACAGCAAAGGCTGATTTTTCTACACCCCTGCGGCTTCAGTTTACACCCTTTGAAAAAGTGATATCCCCGTATCTCCGTAGGCCTCTGCTCGTATTTTCGTAAGTCCAGCTATCGCATCCGCTAGATCTACCTGAGCGTGATGTTCGCAAACAACGACCCCGTCCTGACCCAGCAAGCCGTGACTCCCTATGCTTGATAGAAGCGTAGCCAGCTCTTGCTTCGCATAGGGGGGGTCGAGAAAAATGACGCCAAAGCACGCCTCCCTTTTAGTAAGTGCCTTTAGCGCTCGCTTGGCCTCGTTACGGTAAACACTAGACACCTCTACTAAACGAAGGAACTGCAAGTTTGAATGGATCGTCGCAACCGCTTGCTTTTGTTGATCGACAAACACACATGTATCCATGCCGCGGCTTAGTGCTTCAATGCCAAGGCCACCGCTTCCAGCATACAAATCGAGGCAGGCGCCTCCTTCGAAAAACGGCCCAATCATGTTAAAGATCGCTTCCTTCACTTTATCCGTGGTGGGCCGCGTCTCCCTTCCCGGCACAGCTTTAAGCGCTAAGCCTCCCTGCTTCCCTGCAATGACTCTCATCCAATCACCATGTTTCCTTCTTGAATATATTTTCCTTATCCTATCATATTTTTCTTTCAAACGTATAAAAAGTGAAGCGACGGTCCATACTTACTTATAGCAGCACACTACGTGTTGCGACAACCGCGGAGAAGACTTACGTTTCCCCATAAGTTCTTCCTCCGGTTTCTCCTCTCCCATAGCCTAGTGCATGCAGTGATTGTATGCATCTTGGCAGGGGCTGCCTTTGCTGGCAGCCTCTTTTTTTTTGCCTAGCCCAAGATTTTTTGCTTGCGGTCGTCCCTGCTGAGCTTTTTGCTTTTCCAGCTGCGGCGAGTAGAAGTTCGGGACTTTTCAGCCCTGACACGAAATCCAAGAACAGGATTTCTTTTATCAGGACTTCCAAAATCCTCGCTTCTGACCAACCCGCCTCCGCTTTTCGCTTTTCCTCGACAGCACACTGCCCGCATGCTATTCTGCTAAGCAGAACGTCCAACTTTGCAACAAAAGGAGACAGAAATGATTCAACGTTTCATTGAACTAGGGGAAGGCTATACAGACTTTTTTGAGCTTCTTGAATTAGCAACTCGAAACGAAGACCGGATTCATGCTTTTTTAAAACTGAGCGCCACCCTAGAAAATCGCCAAAAGTATTCACTTGCTATCGCCTTAAAACCGGTGAGAGAAAGCAAATTTATGCCTATCTATATATGTAGAGAGGGCTTTATGGACTCTTCGTCCGGAGCGGTTAGCCAGCGTGTTGTAGAGTTCCAGGAATTTTGCGGGAAGCTCAATCAACCGCTTTACGAGTTAGAGGTCCGACCGATGGATCGTTTCCATGAAACCAGGCTCTATGATCAATACTTAATCGGCCTGTTGCGTCTTCATCATTTTTTGCCGCCGATGAGTTAACCCTTCCTTCCAAAGCGACTAAGACTTTGACAGTAAAACGGGGTTCGACTGAAGAGCTTACTGCGGGCCCTGCTCTTTGTGCGCCGTATTTTAATGCTTATGCGGCGTTTTCTAATGCTTGTGCGACGTTTTGGGCTTTTGTTCCAAGCTGTACCGTTTTTCTTTTATCTTTGAAGGTTTCATCCTTTCCTGTGCTGTGTTCGGTGACTGACAAAAAGAATTCTCGAGCTTCTATCCGCCCGGAGCTGGACCAAGAAAAGCGTGCTCCCAAAATTCACGGGGCACGCTTTCTAGTAGGGACTTTTTTCCTTTTTTTGCTACCAGCGAAAAAACGGTTGGCCATAGGCATCACTTTCCATTTAATAATGATTCAAGAAAAGAAAACCGCCGCTAGCCAAAAATAACATTCCAATGGAAGTAGCGTTGACGGCAGTATCAAGCCCGGTTTTGGCTTGATCTGGCGGCGTGAAGAAACCTCGAACTTGGATTTCGTTATCAGGGTGAAAAATCTCGAACCTCCTACCCGTCGGAGCTAGACAATAAAAAACCAGATGGAGTTCACCACCTGGTTAAATGCCTAATTTATAATCATATTCCTTCGCTTTGTCTGGCTTCGCATTTTGAAAATCCGTGTTGACAAAAGGCCGCATCGACGGTTGAACCTCTACCACAAAATGAAAGGAGGAAAGCTTCTCCATCGTCTCCTCCACTTTATGCTGGTCGCAGTAGAAAACCACATACTTCATTTTCTTAGAAACGTATTGAACATGGCCAAAGCGACGAAGCTGGCGCGCATATTTAAGAGAAGTTAGCCAGACAACCACACCTTGACGGCTTGGACTTAGCATTTTCGATCTGCTCCTTTTATTGCAGTGGTACCGCCCGAACTCCCTTTAGGGAGAGTCAGTAATCCACTATTTTGATTCACTGTGCGACACACGCTTTCAACGTTGTCCTTCAAGCTTATCACAGTCATCAATGGCTTTGCAAAGCTTTTTCAATCACGTATGATAAGAGGAGGGACCCTCTTGTGAAGGAGTTTTTGAATATGCCACTCACCTTATACTGGAAAAGGTTTTTAAAAAAACTGGAGCACTCCAACTGCGTGTCCCAATTGTCGATACGTTCGTTTGGAGGCTCTCCCTTCCTTTACATTGAAAGCCCCTGCCACAAAAACGTCGTCGAAGACATTTTAAGGAACGCAGCCGCCCGCGTTCTGCGTGGCAAGCAGGCGAGCGCTGACATTGCTTATGTGCGCAAACTCGAGGAGACCTATGTTTATCGCGTGCGTTTTCTGGTCTCAAGTGAAAAGAAGTTCTGTTGCGGAAACGGCTGCCACGACTGCATTCGCTTTCGAAACGTCCTATAGGGAAAGCGAAGGGCGAATCGCTCAAAAGTGAGAATTTCGAAAGGGACTGCTACTCGCAATCCGGTTTTGGATTTCAAAGCAGGACTGAGAAATCTCGAGCTTCTACCCGCCAGAGCTGGATCGGAAAAAATCGGAGGCGCGCTGCTTACGAGCGACAAGTTCTGGAACGACGGCAGTATCAAGCCCGGTTTTGGCTCGATCCAGCGGCGTGAAGAAACCTCGAGCGAGTGGCACCGGAGCTAGACAATTCCGAAAAGCAGAGGCGGGTTGGACAGGAGCTAGACAACTAAATACAGCTGCTTATCCGCAGCTGCATCCGTTGCCTGACCCACAGCCACCGCTACATGACATGTTGTCAAAAAAGGGATTTCCCGTAGGCACTTTTATGGACGAAGAAACGGCGTGAGCAATTGTTCCGCTTAGTTCATTAAGGAGGTCTTCAAGTTCCTTCTCTGCCTCCTTAAAGGCCATCACCGCTTCGTCTTTATCTAACTCTCGTTTCACAACACGAATGTCTTTTGATACTTGCGCATAGTCAGGATGGTATTTGCCAAATCGCTGCACTTCCTCATGCGCCTCTTTCAACTCCCCAAAGCGGTGCATAAGCGTCTGCGTTTCTGGGTTCTGCTCCATTTGCCGCTTCGTATATTTATAGGTGGAAAATACATCAGAGTGAAGAACAGCGTTCGCAAGTTCATCTGACGCATCTAATAATTCCATGGCGTCCATAGTTGCAATCATGACTACACCTCCCTCCTTCATTGTACCACTTCTGTTTCCAAAACTATAGCGGCGACAAAAGAAATCTTTGTCGCTTTACAGTTGACAACTATGGAGAGTGGCCCTATAATTCTTTCGATATCCGTTTAAGGAGGAGCAAGGTGAAGCTGATAACCTTTAACCCGTTTCGTACCATCGGCCTGCCAGACCTTGTCTATGTAAAGCCGGAGAAAATGTTTGAAGAACAAGCAAAAATCGAAGCCGCTGATATTTGTTTGTTCCCAGAAAATTGGCAAGTGACGAGCTTGGTGTACGGCATGAAAGCGAAAATTTTTCCGAGTATTGAATCCATTCAGCTCGGTCACAGTAAAATAGAGATGACACGAGCGCTTTGGAGTGTCTCTCCCGACAACATCCCACGCACCGTCATCCTCGGGCATAATCAGGAGACTTATGACCGTGTGCTCCGTGATTTCCCGTTTCCCTTTGTAGCGAAAACGGTCCGAAGCTCTATGGGAAGGGGCGTCTACCTCATTGAAAACGAAAAGCAATTTCGGGAATATGCGGAAGCTCATGATGTCTTTTACATTCAAGAGTACATTCCTGCGGAGAAAGATTTACGCGTCTGCGTCATTGGTGGAAAAGTAATGACAAGCTACTGGCGGATGAACGACGGCATGTTCCAAAACAACGTCGCCCAAGGTGGGAAGTTACTCTTCGATGATATTCCACAAGAGGCACTCAACCTTACACTTCAGGTCGCCAAAAGGCTGAACATCAACCACGCTGGGTTTGATTTACTTGTAGCCGATGACAAGCTCTACTTTCTTGAATTTAATGTGTTGTTTGGCAACCAAGGCTTCCAGCAACTTGGCTTAAAACCTGAAACCTCTATTTATGATTATCTTCATTCACAAAACAAAGGAGAACAGCCGACTTAGACAAGTCGGCTGTTCCTTGTTTTCTAGCCCCTCTGCCTTTTGCGTTTATTCACTTCTCATCGACTGGACCGTATCTGTGACAGTAGTTCCCCCCATTTTTAACATCTCCATCAGCATCATCGCCATGCTGACATTGTTCTGCATCTTCTCTACGCGCTGCGAGAAGGTTCGGCCGTAAAAGTATTTCGCTTCTTGTTCCATCACCGGAAACTGTTCCGGGTGGCGGCTGATGCGGCGGTACCAGTTTGGGTTCTGCCGCATAAAATCGCGTAGTTCCGGGTTCGCCCTCAGCTGATGTAACACCTCTTGCCTCATGAGTTCATTCCTCCTCCAACCTTTTCAGGTCAACGCCTTCGCTTCACTAACGACCACGTTCTGGCTTTCCCCTGTCAAAACAACCGAGCTTCTCTTTTTTTAATCTCTACGGAAGGAGAAGGGGGAGTAGTCGCTTTCTTGCCGATGCGTGGATTCGCTTGGGCGTTGGAAGCTTTGCATTAAGTTCTGCACGTTCCCCAGAACGGTGCTGAACTGTGTAAGGTGGTTTTGCAGGTCCTCAACATTCATCTTCTTCACAAGCCCCATCAACTGGCTCACCATCTCTCCCGTACTTGCGCCTGAGCTCGACTTTGTCTCCTCTTTGCTCTTGCTAGAGTCTGTGCTTTCGGTTTCACTTTGTGTTTGCTTGTACGCCTCCCATTGTTCGTGATTCGGGCCAAGGACCGACCATTCTTCATAAAAGTCTTGCAGGGACTTTGGGCCGTTCTTGATCTCACGAGAAACCCCAGGGTGTTCACTCACAAACGTCTTAAACTTCTGCACAGAAGGATGCAAGGTGCCCTTACTTCCCATCTGCCTCATCCCCTTTTAGATGTCTTACTTCACTATATCCACGCGCCCAGTCCAGCGTTCGTCTTTTTTTGCGTAGAGGTAATGTTTTTTGGTAAACTATGAACAGAGCTTAGACGGACTCTGAACATAAAGTGAAACGTCCATCAGTGAGGCGCGTCCCGTTCTCATTGATGGTTTGTTGCACGGCATAGAGAAAAAGGTGAACAGTATGGATACGGATAGTCAAGTGCAGACACAACTAGAAGCCAAGCTTCAGCGCTATCTTGAAGTGGCGACAGAAGAAGAAACAGATACGCTCGAAAGAATTATTACCGGTTTGTTGGAAAAACAAGCTGGCAAACAGGGCACCTATTTAGGGGCACTGACAAATGCCCGCGCGGCTCCACTTGAGGATGGAACGTTTGAAATGACGCTGCCCATCCACCCGCTCATTTACAATCCACTTGAAATTGTCCACGGGGGCATCACGGCGACGTTGCTTGATTCAGCGATGGGTGCATTGGTCGATGTTCAGTTACCGGCCAGTAAAACCGCTGTTACTTCGCAGTTAAACATCCACTACATACGTCCGGGCACAGGCTCTCTTCTGCGCTGCGTCGCGCGTGTGGCGCACGCTGGCAGCAAGCAGTTTGTCGTTGAAGGGGACGTCTACGATGACCGAGAGAAGCTTGTAGCCAAGGCGACAGGAACGTTCTTTGTTATTGGAAGAGCGAACTGATGGGAAAGCTACTCAATACCGAAAAGCGAAGGCGGAACGAGCAGAAGCGCGAATTTTGGAAAGTCCTGCACGAGAAATCTTGGTCTTGGATTTCCAGGCAGACTGAATAACCTCGACGCTCTACCCGCCGGAGCTAAGCAAAAAGCTCATGAGAACCCGTCTCATGAGCTTTTTGCTGTTATGACCAACCCTGTGCTTAACCGATTCAAACATCTACGCTTGCGGCTTCAAGAAATTCTGGGTGTAATACTCCCGGTGTACGCCTACGCCTAAGTAGCGAAACTCTTGGTGCAATAAATTCACACGGTGCCCTTCGCTATTTAACCAACCTTCCACTGCGGCAAGACCGTCTACATAATTTGCGGCAATGTTTTCACCGGCCATGTCGTACGGGACCTCGCCAGTCTGAAAGCGAGCACCTAGATCGCCTCGTGTTGGCGAGACGTGGTCAAAGTACTGCTGATCATTCATGTCCTTGCTATGTAAGTAAGCGACGTCTGCGACTTCATCGGACCAACCAAAGGGCTCGAGCTCAAACGTATGGCGGATGCTGTTGGTTAAGTCAAAAATTTGACGAGCGTTCGCCTC
Organism: Shouchella shacheensis; assembly: GCF_001484965.1. Taxonomy (GTDB): domain Bacteria; phylum Bacillota; class Bacilli; order Bacillales; family Bacillaceae_D; genus Shouchella; species Shouchella shacheensis. Next base: position 152,797 of record NZ_LLYY01000009.1, read on the forward strand.
TTCCACTTGCTTCCACTCCTCCTCTGAAATTTCCGGAGTCTCAGGGAGAGCTTGCGGAGGAGAATAAGAGTAATGCCTTTGCCTTAAAAGGATCTCCTCGTTCATTAAACGAACGCTTGAGACTTGGTCGGTGTGAACATCCATATAGACTTGCATCCAGTGGTCGCCAACCGCGGTGATTGGGCGCATGGAAACATCACTGTCATTTAGTTTAAAGGTGACCCACCCATGATCGGTGCTTGCCTCCACCTCTGGTTCAAACGAATACTCCGAAGATAGATCTGCAAAGGAGCGAGATTCTTCTCCAAGAATAGCCGCCACCGGCTCCCCACTCAAAAAAGCTGTGACCACTTCTCCTTCTTCTATACCGATGACCATATAATCCGCTCCTTCTCCGTTGTACACCCAGGATTCATAGCCAAACGCTGAAGGCTCCTTCCGAACCGGTTCTCCGTAGGCGGAGACAATGGCATCCGTAGACTGGCCCAGAATATCTAAAGTTGCTTCGAACCGCGCAAGGGAATCGACTTCTTCCACCTCTATCTTTTCCCTCTCCAATTCTTTATGGTCGCCTAATTTAGCAATTTGCGGAGCTTCCTCGACAGGCTCTTGCGTGTACTCATAGACAAGCACACCAAGCATACCCGTTAAAACGATTAAGAGCGTCATACGCTTAAGCATTTATCGCACATCCTCTCCTCACACCTTTAACCTTCGTGCTCCACTCATTCTTTTCCTCTCTCAGTTTCTGTTTTTAGGTAAAAGATGCCGTTTAGCGTTGCATAGCAACCCTTTTCATACTATGATAAAGGGGAGATGACAAGCTGTTGATTAAGGAGGAAAACGCGTGAAATTTACCGAAACAGAACTGGAAAAAGAGCTGAAATTCTCCATCTTGCACTTTGCGGCAGAATCGGTTGGCTTCATTCATGCCGATCAGTGGGACTATGAACGTGCCATCTTTGATTACAAGATGGTACACCATGATGGGACGTTCTTTCTACGTGTCCCAGCTTATGCCGTCCAAGGCGACATTCCTAGAGATTCTACGATCGTTCAAGTGATGCCGCCCATTCTTGGAAAGCATTACTATCCGCACGGAGTCGAATATGAAGGAGAGACGTTCCCACAGGCTGTAATCGACAAGTGCAAAAGCAAGCTTGAACTACTTGCAAAAACAATCGAAAAAGAATTGTAGCCCGAAAAGCGCAGGCGGGTTGTCCAGAAGCGAGGATTTTGGAAGGCCTGCACTAGAAACCCCGACCTTGGGTTTCAGGGCAGGACTGAAAAATCTCGACGCTTCTACCCGCCGGAGCTAGACAATTCCGAAAAGCGCAGGCGGGTTGCCTAGAAGCGAGGATTTTGGAAGGCCTGCACTAGAAACCCCGACCTTGGGTTTCAGGGCAGGACTGAAAAATCCCGAGCTTCTACCCGCCGGAGCTAGACAAAAAAGAGCTGTCCTCATTGGCAGCTCTTTTTCTACATCTCCTCATCGTTCAATAATCGTAAGCAGTCGAAAGGTATCGTCAGAGCCTTGGACCAACCAGTAGCGCACATCGCGGGAGATCTCCTCCAGATGGCCACGTGCTTCAATTTGAACATGTTCGGTTGCGTCAACAAACACGTCCCCTTCCTCTTCCCCCTCATACACCGCTGAAACATCAAGCGAGTCAAGTGTTTTCACAGCACCGTCCTCCTGCAAATCTTCCACATAACGGCGAAGCGCATGATAAAAGCTTGTATTCGGTATTAAGTACGTGTCCTCAAGCTCATCGATGCCGTGATTATTCACCGCATCGACCATGTCTTCTTTATAAGCTGCTACAAACATCGCCGCTTCTTCAGCCACTTCCCCCTCCAGAGGCGTGAATTCCTCTTCATCTGGTTCTTCCAGTCCACAGCCATTTAAAAGAAGCAAACCGGCTCCCAATATAATGGCTAGTCTCTGACTTATCCATCCCCCCACAAAGTTCCCTTCTTTCTCTATGTACGCTCTATGCAGGGTTAAGTATAACGAACCCGTGCATAAAACGAAACCCTTAATAGTAAGGTGCAATCAAAATGTAAACGAGCACTCCAGTAAAACTAACGTAAAGCCAAATCGGCATCGTCCAACGGGCAATCCGGCGATGACGCGCGTATTCCATGTTCCACGCTCGAGCCACGCTCGTAAGGGCAAGCGGCACAATAACCGCAGCAAGCACAATATGTGTAATCAAAACAAAGTAGTAGAAAACAGCCATAAAGCCACTGCCCCCGTAAGGTGTCGAGGCGGCCAAAAAGTGATGAGCTACATACGTAATGAGAAACAATGTTGTGGTTACGAAAGCCGCATAAATGAAACGTCGATGCACGGTGACGTTCTTCTTCATAATCGCAATCAACGCAGCAAGCAAAAAGGCAAACGTAAAGCTATTAAAAATTGCGTTCATCAGTGGCAAAATGGTTACGTCAAACGCATCAAAACCCTCTACCCCAGGCATTCCAGCAAGTACACCGATGGCCCCAATTAAGACAACGGAAATAATAACAATAGCGGGACGATAATTTCTTTTTTTTGGAGCTTGGTCCGCCCCAGTTGTACTTCTACTCATCTATAGTCACTCCTATTCACGTTCACTTTCTTCATTATACTACAACCCGGTCCCCATCCTAAATGAGGTAATCAACAATCTTATGAACAGATTTCTAGAGTCACTTCTCTTACATTCCAATTAACTTAAATGGGTGCGTGATCTAACATCATTATACAGTAAACTCAACAAACGCTCCCTTTATGTTATTTACAATGCTAGTTCTGCAACCACCACTCAACAGCGTGAGATTATGAAGCAACTATTCGAAGAAATTCCCTTTACGAGCCACGCAATTGGTGACAAAATGCATGTCTATAACCGGATCAAGCGAGGTAAGAATTTTTCCAACTGTTTAATTCCTTCACGGGAAATTCTTTACCCACAAGAAGTCACCGATCTGTTAAAAAAGCATTCGAATGTAATTATTAAGCCTCTGAGTGGAAAACAAGGAATCGATGTCATTCATATTCAAAAAGACTCCGGGCAGTATCGTGTTGTTAGAAATGACCGTGAACAGCTCATTAGCAAGGAAGACGTGCATTCGCTTGTGACGGATGTAACCAAAGAACATACCTTCCTTGTTCAACCTTTCATTCAATCTCAAACGCAAAACGGATCGGCCTACGATTTTCGGCTGCACACACAAAAGGACGGAGCTCCTGCTTAGCTTATAGCTAGAAAAGAAAAACTCTCCCAGCCGGTGAGTATGCGTAATGCTTTTAACAACTTGGGAAACAAAGCCCAAAATCGCGAGTACCCATGAAACAGTAGGAAGGAGCTGAAATAGGCAACAAGAGGCTGCTCATTAAGCAAGAAGCAGCCTCATTTTTTATAAGACACACTCTTACGAATTGGACAATTGCCGCAATAGCCAATTCCTTCCTTATCCTCTTTCAAACGATGGTACAAGCAGCATGTTCTTCTGTATGGATCGGACCCGTCATTTGCTAGTTTCAAATACGACTTCATCGGGTTTCTCTTCAACCGAAACAAAGTTCCGTCTGCCTGTTTGAGAAAATAAAAATCACTGGCCAGCTGTTTGCGTCTTTCCTCGTTTTCCTCGGATGCCAAGGTCTTTCGGTACACTGAATTCACGCGGATCGCCACATTTTCCCAAAGGATAGCAGACGAGAGGCCAGTCGTATGGTGCAACGCATCAATCATAGGAGTTACATGGGAGGAAAACAAATCACGTAATACGGTTTCCCGCCATGCCTCCCTCTCCGATTGAACCCATTCTTGCCATTGACACATCCCTTCTTGAACACATAGCTTTCTCTCCTTGCTGAACGTACATGCCTGAATAGGTAAGCTTAACGTACAATTGTAAACACCTAGGCTATACAAGGTAGAAGCGACGACTTTACGAGCGTATTGTTTCATAAACAAGGAAGCTGCCACGGCTAAATTTGGGGCGGTTATATCTTTCCTATACTGATCCAAAAAAAGCAAACATGTTTCTTTCTTCAAAAGTTCATCGAGCCGAATGCCAGAAGGAACCCGTTCTGCCCGATAAACGCCAAATGCTTCTAATTGATGCATGTCCATCATTTTTTGCATTGTCCTCATCCCTTTGTTTTCGCTTAAACAGTCCTGATAGGCTTCCTTTCATTATAACAAGAAGTCTCAGCGAGAAAGTGATCATGGCATGACCTAGGTCATCTGTTGTCTTCTCTCTTGCTCCCTCTGTTCCTTTTTCAGTGCTGCCTGAGCGATCTGTTCATAATTCACAGGGTTGAAGCGGTAAATGCCATCTTGGTCGGCAATGACATAATCGCCCGGCTCAAACACTACGCCGCCCACACTAATCGGAGTATTAATTTCTCCCTCCATGTTTAATGCGCGGGTTGTTTTTGGCGAGACGCTTTGGTAAAACACTGGAACAGAGCTTGTTTGTAAATAATCAATATCGGTTACTGCTCCGCCGACGATGACTGCCGCTAAACCAATCGCTTCTGCCCTTCGTGTTCGGAATTCTCCCCAACAAGCATGTGTTCTATCTCCCGACGTGTCAATGACTACTATATCTCCTGCCTTTGTTTCTTCCAGAGCGGCAGTTAAGGGCGAACCATCTCCATACGTTAGTTTCACTGTGACCACTTCTCCACCCACACTAGTCCCCGGGAGCGTGCATTCATAACCGATCAAAAAACCAAAGTCAGTGAAATGTCCGACGGTAGAGGTTCGCATCATTCGAAACATCTTCTGCTGATCGTCTGTATACTTCTTTAGTCCTTTACCCACCGTTAACATGGTCGTTCCTCGCCTCCTTATAGTGAAAAGGATTACGTCCGTAATCTTTTCCAGATGGCATTGCGCCTGGCACTCCATCCACTTCTAATAACGGACGCACCACTAATTTCACTGGCCACTCTGCCGTTTCAAACAGTATCTCGTGTAAGTGGTTCCTGTCTTCTTCCGACATCTCAATGGCGTTCAAGGATTTCTCCCACTGCTCTTTTGTAATGTCCCATAACTGTTTTTCTGGTAGTTGAAAACTTTCTGAGATGGCCTCCATGATGGCTGCCATGTTAATTTGTGTCCCTAATGACTGAACATAGAAAATTAGACCTTCCATCGTCTCTTGGTATAAGCTATTCGAATACCCAGGCCGAATGCGGTATTCAGGATCCTTTATCTTCTGTTGATCTAGGTATGGCTGATGAAGACGGACCGAATCATGGTCCCTGAACAGCAACCCAGTGGGGCGGTTGTTTTTTAACACCAAGCAACAGTTTTGGCCGTGAACTTCCGGAACAACGCCGATTCTGAACAACCGCATGACAATGTCGTAGAACAGAGAGGCCATATCGGTGTAGAACTGGAGAACCTCATCCTTTGAGATATCCTCTCCCAATAGTTCTTTCAAAAAGTGCGAATCGGTCCAACTTACCCCTAACGAAGACATAGCGATGACCTTGTATTCATTCTGCAGAATTTCTTCAGGGTATACCCGCAATTGTGCAGCTAAATGACGAGGTTGATCGTCGAAGAGACCCATAGAGGAAGGGAGGTATCCCCACCACTTGCTCTCTTCGCATAAAAAGACTTTTTCGGCTAATACGTTGTCACAAGCCACCGCTTGCCGCAGCAAATGCTCCCCTGCACGAGCGTTCATGAGTTTCACTACTGGCAAATACCGAAGCGCCCCAAGTGATACGACACTAAGTGGAAGCTTCAGCATGTTTCTTGAAGCGTGGAGAGGAGCCATTGAACGCACAGAGGAGGTCGCTACATAGTCACCGACTTTCGTCTCCAATGGAACCATAATCGCGTTGTCCAACTCATACTGAAACGTTTTCCAGATGACTGATTTCATCTGCCATGGATGAACGGGCAGAATCGTATAGTCCTGTTCGGACAATCCCTTTTGGTTCAATTCTTCTTCGATAGCCACTTTGTCTTGAGGCTTCAAAAGATCAATACATGTGACGCCACCTTCCATTCCACCACTCACAATCGTATCTTTGGAGACAGCGACCCAGCATAGAGTGGTCGGCTGACCAAATTCCGCCATGTATGCCTTGTACTCGTCTGTCTGAAGACCTAGTTTTGCTTTTGACAGAGGATGAAACGGGCGATCTCGTAGGGATGCAATCTTTTCACTTTTTATGAACCAGTCATAGGACGTTTGTGGAGGCTCCAAGTCATTCCCTGTCCCTTCCTGCAAACTGAGTTGCAGTTGTTGGATGGAAACGTTTAATCCTTCTACAAATTCAGCAACCCCCTGTTTGGCGTATTCTTCTTCTGACAAAGAGGTTCTTAAAATCAAGTGCGTCAGTTTCAGAGGATTTGTGATTTGCACCCATTCTCCTTTGTTTTTATAATAAATGGGAGATCCCAGCTTCCATTGAAAACGCTGTCGGTAGCTTTTTTCGTATAGAAAGCACAACGTATCCACATAAACCAAGGAGTCCTCATTCTGTAAAAACAACGATTGAATCTCTTTGGATGTGTCAGAGAGCCAGTGCATATTCTCTGAATGAGTAAGAATGAATTTCTCAGCAATAAAACTATTCATCAAATCTTTGAGAATGATCATTTCAGCTGTTTCAGCGGGTGACGTGAGCAGTACTTTATCCATAATTCATCTCTTCCTCCATATAATAAAAATCTGGACGTCGATGATCTAAAAAATCATGATGGGAAATGGACCAACTATAAGCACCTGATTTTTCAAGCACGACAACATCCCCCACCCGTAATTTTTGAATGATGGCATTGGTGTGAAGACGGTCTTTTGGGGTGCATAATTCACCGACGATGCTTACTTCACCACTGGTTATTTCCGGTCTCTCGAACGGATACTCCCACTCTTCGACAGATACGATAGAAAAAGGGTGGTCGTGCCCCCATGAGGCGGGCAAGCGATGATGGTGAGTTCCTCCCCTTACTATTGCAAAGTGCTGCTCCATCGATTTTTTTATGTCAATCACTTCAGCAGCGTAATATCCATAATTCGCAACGAGCCAACGCCCTGGCTCAAAGAAGAGCTTTGTCCCTTCTAACCGGTCAAGGATCCCCTCTTTATGCAACAAAGACATGAACTGCTTCCAATCAAAATCAGGATTTTCGTCATAGGAAACACCAAACCCTCCACCAGCATTTAAGACATGAACAGGCACATTAAATTTCTTTTTCCATCCTTCCACTTTTTGAATGTATAAACGAATCATCTCGATGTGCCAGTCTGCATGCATGTTATTGGAAAGGGAATGAAAATGGAATCCACGGAAATGCACATGCTTGTTTTCATGACTCCGGATAAGAGAAAGAGCCTCTCCAATCAGCTGTTCGTCCATTCCAAACGGACTCGGCTGACCTGCCATAGAAATAGGCGTCGTCGGTAGTGCGTTGGTTTGAAGGTTGATGCGTAAAAGCACGCTTACCTGCGTGTCCATATTTCTAGCAATATGGATTAATCTTTGCAATTCCAACAAACTCTCTACATGAATATACGCCACGCCTTTTTGCAGAGCGGCCTCCAGTTCATATTCTTTTTTTCCTGGACCTCCAAATAGAACTGGCACTTCCTCTGAAACACTGCGTACTTTCTCCAATTCACCGATGGATGCAACTTCAAATCCATCGACCACTGGCAACAGTGTCTCAATGATTTTCCTGTCTGGATTCGCTTTAATTGCATAGAACAAGTGCGTGTCTTGAGGAATAGCTTCCAGCATAGTTTCAACATGTCGACTTAAACCGGTCAGATCATAAATATATGCGCAAAATGGCTGATGCTTCACATGATGGTTTTCAATCCATTGTTGTACATCCTGATTCATACGTTATGTTCCTCCTGCTAGCCGTCGATAGACGCCAAGCTTTTTTTGATAAGCACGAAATGCTGTCCCGCGTTCATCCCCTAACACAAAAATGTGTGCCCCACGTTTTGCCCACTCTCGATGTTGATCTTGATTGCGTGAAACAACAGCGTATGGTACTTCAAGTTGCTTGGCCGTCCTCCATAATAATTGCAGATGCTTTTGTACTTCTTGATGATCGGTTTCCCATGGAAGTGCAAGCGACTGAGAAAGGTCTGCCGCCCCCTCCAACACAAAACTGACGTGAGGCGATGAAAGAATAGCTTCTCGTTGTGCTATTCCTTGTATACTTTCAATCATTGGCACGATCATCACTTCATCGTTCGCTTTTTCGATGTACTCGGTTAAGGAGTATTTGGCAAAAGCCCCTGCCCTGCCGCTATTCAAGCTTCTTGTGCCAATGGGATGGTAATAAGCATTGTTTGCTGCCGTATCGATTTGTTGACGGGTTTCAACATGGGGGATAACAATCCCTTGTGCCCCACAGTCCAGCACTTTCAGTATGGTATTCTTGTTCACTTCCGAGATTCGCACAAGCGGTGTGATGCCAATGGCCTCGGCGGCACGTACCATATGTTCAATCATCTCCGTACTGGTTGGCGCATGTTCCTGATCAATAATCACAAAATCAAACTCTGCATGTCCGAGGAGTTCCACCATGGTTGGATGAGGAATCGACACGAACATCCCAAAGACGTTCTGTTTGTTTTGTATTTTCTTCTTAAGACGGTTTTCTCTCATCTTGAGAACCCTCTGCCTTTCTGAGCGGATTAGTCACTTTTAGAAAATGCCACTCACTGTCACCCAAGATCCTTCGTTTGGTCATTTCCTCAATCAAGATCTCTTCCGCAAAAAGATCAAACTGTTCATATCGCTGCTTATATTCAGGATGGTTTCGCTGATAATTCCGGATTACTTGCGCGCATTTTCGCCAAAAACTCTTTTCACTTAACCCAAAGCACTCAAAGACAAACGCTATCTCTGTCATACAGATGAAGAAAAACGCATCATACAAATAATCCCTTACCTCATCAGGCGTCTTTGCTTCGATAAACGAGTAGCGGTTGACCCTTCTATGGTTTTCTGGTTCAGGGTGTAGCGAGGGCATTCTTTGTGAGTCAAGAAGTTTTTCTGGAACATAGCGAACACCGTCATGCAAATCTTTTACGATAATGCGCTTGGGCCATTGATCTTCTAGAACAAGAATGATGTTTTGGGCGTGAGCTTCCAGCGCAATTCCGTGAACACATAGCAAATGAACCAATGGAACAGCAACCGCTTCGATCAATGCTTCACGCCAAGGTTCTACTCCGTGCCTCTGGCAAGCGAATTGAATCAACGGCACACCATTTTTTTGAACGTGCGTGATGGCATTCAGGGGCCAAGCTTCTTCCCCTTCATCCAAATAAGTGGATACATTTTCACGGTAGATCGCCCCTAACGTTCCATAGGCGGATTCATACTGAATGGGTGTTAAATGATCGTACTTTAATGAAACCCCCATTACTTCTCGAAGAAGAGAAAAACGTTTTTGTTGCAAAAAAGAATCTTGATCAATCAATGTCTGTAACCAATCACTGATCATCGGGGCGTTCCAAACCGTGTGGCTAGCAAGAATCCGGCTCGACGAAGTATTCGTGATACTCAGTGGACACTTTATATAGGTAGCTTTTTCATTCGTCCTGTGCGCAAGAGAACGAATCGATTGCTGTGCGCGGTAGGTTTCTTCAGACCTACCTAGAACAATCATGTCTCGATCTGCTAACTGCTGAGCAAAAACACTTTGTATACGATGGACCCACTGCCAAGGGTGAACCGGCAAGAGAGTATAATATTTATTCCTATTCCCCTTTTCATTCAGAACCTTAAGATAGCGGTCTTTTTCTTCCTTGCCTAAATGTTCGGTAAGAATTTTCTCTACGTTTGTTTGCTCGGCTAAAGCGATATGAAGCAGTTCAGTGTCGACCGCTATCCAGTACACGGATATAGGTCGGTCATGCTCCGGACCATACTTGGCATTATCACATAACGAAAAACCGATTCTAGATTTATAGCTCGGGTGATACGGATGCCCATCGACCATATGACTTTCAAGGGCTTCGTAATGGAGGTCACTCTTTGGAATATGTTCCGGTTGGACTTGTTTCGACTGATGATCCTTGCTGAGCGTTTCTAGCAATTCTTGAATAAATTCGTTTATTTGCCCGCCACTGATGTTGTTTTTCACTACCTCTTCTAAAAACAAATGAACATCTGTGCAGACACCACTTTCTCGTTTCAATGAATGCCGTTTAATTTTAACTCGGCCAAATGACCATTTCTGTTCGGCTTCAAATGTATAAGCAACCCTTTGATCATGGGTGGTCTTTCCTGTTATCATCCATTCACTTTCCTTTTTTTCTACATGAATGATCTGTTCAAATATCAATGTCTCCAGCGTCTGGCGCATCAAGCGCTCCTTCACTTCCTCTAATGATGATGACAAATGATCAAACGAGTGTTGTATCAGCATGTGTCTCACCCCACTTACGTCTCATGAGATTTCTTACGGGAACGAAGTCTGGCGTTTCTCCTTTTCCTAGAAAGCAGCTTCCCATGTTCTTTTTTGCGGCAAATGTCTTTGCAGATAGCAAGTACAAAACAAATGCATTGTTCGTTTCTCGAAGCTCATTCTCTAAAGCCTTGGCTACGATGTTCCAAAAATATTCTTCCTCAATGCCCGCATCTCGTGCGATCGCATGAATAAGAGAACCTAGATGATTGACGATAAAATAATACGATGTTCGCCTCCAGGCATCATTCGTTGCGTAAAACAGCGGTCCCGACGTTTCAAAGCCCTTATCTGCTTTCTCCACATCAATACTTACGCCTTCTAGATCCCGAATAATAAACATTTCCGGCATCCCATTTTTGATCGTCAGTAAACTATTTTGCAGATGCGCTTCAAAATGGATGCCCTGCATTCCTGCCTCCCTCACAATTGGAAGTAGCGATATCTGCAAATACCGTTGGAACCACTTATCGACTGGCGTCTTGCCAATCAGTGTCTGTAGTCGTGAAAAGCGCGAACCAGGAGCAACTTCGACGATACTAGATAGAACATATGTAGAGGACGTATCAAAATGGATGGGACGGTAAGCGACTGTAAACAATTCGCTCAGACGCTCATCGGCAAAGTCACACGTGCATGTTCCCGTTTCACACGAGATACTGGTGCTTGGTTCATTGTGAAAACAGTTTTGCTGCCACAAATAGCGAACAGCGTCCAACGTCCGGCGCATTTGTACGTTCGTGTTATTTCTTCTCATATTTGTAATCTGCATATTTAAAGAGAGTTTGAGATTACATTTCATTTCAGGTACGTAAACCGTTCGAACAGACGATGTCGGGTAAGCAAGTGGACCAAACCTCCCTAGTAAAATCAATCTCTCTTCTTGTACGTAGTCCTGAACGGCTTCAATGGATTGAAGATGTTGGTACTGCCAGGGATGCATCGGCAAGAGACGATACCTGCGCTGTTGTTTTCCTAACTTCCTCTTTACTTGCTCTTCTACGTCACTTGGCCATGAGATTCTTTCTTTTGATAGCCATTCTTCTAAAAAGACGTCACTTCTCACGGCCACATAGCAAAGTTGGAAGGACGATCGGCACTCCGGGCTAAATCGTTTGATTTCATCTTCTCGGAAACCAGCTGTATTTTTGGGAAATGGATGCAATGGATGCCCGTATATCAATGATTGCTCTGAAGTGATATAATCCATGAATTGTAATTTATCTGCCTGTTCAATAAAAATCGATAATTTGTGATAACTATTGTTCACTTTATGCGTAAAGCCCTCTTTGTTTTCATGAGAAAGGGTTGCGTAGGTCTCTTGTAACTCACGAATAATAAGTGGCAGCAAAACCGTGTAATGCAGTCTCTCTCCCTGCACAAAATAACTGGAAAATTCATGCTCCCCCATCGCTGAGTAATAAGCTAGCTCTCCGTAAATACTTGCATTGCATGCGGGAAAATGAATCCGGTAGTTTTTTGTGCGTTGATCGATCATGAATATGTGTCCATTCCATCCACCATGTTCTCTTAAATAACAATTGAGCAGCGTTTTGCACGTATGGTGATTGGCTTTTTCTTTGCTGTTCATCCTAGAATCAACCGTCATTTTTACCACCTAACTCCAATCTTTGTCCTATCACTCGGATTCCCATTAAAGCAGCAAACATAAAATGCGAGATAGTTAAACACTGCGTTCTGCTACTTCGTTTACTATGATAATTGATAACGATTTTCAATGTCAATTAGTATTCGATAAAATCTTATCTTATTCTACGTTTTCATTCGAAATGCCTATAAATAAAGCAGGAAACAACTTCCTGTTCCTGCTTTTTCCTTATATATCAACTTTCGGAGTTAAAAAACGTAGTTGACTTCTGCTCGTTTGATCGGGATTTTCACTGCTCTCTTACGAATTCCTCCGACAAGGGCAGCAATTTTAACTCCTTTGTATCAGGGGATGAGTTGTATTTTTCGTGTCCTAAAGTTGAGTTATACAAGTGAGACCTTTCTCTTATAAGCTTGATGAATATCGACCTGTCTCCCTTTCCCGTACGGCACACACAGTGGCGATCCAAATAAAGGGTCTGCAATCACTTCACAGTCCATTCCTAAGACATCCTTAACCATGGCAGCGGTGATCACTTCTTCTGGTTTTCCTTCTACATAGATTGTTTTCCCTTCTACTGCCACGATATTGTGGGCGTAGCGTGCCGCCAGATTCAGGTCATGAAGAACCATGACGATGGTTCTTCCCTCCTGTTCATTTAGCTCGAAACATAAGTCCAAAATCTCGATTTGATGAGCCAGATCTAAATAAGTAGTGGGCTCATCCAACAACAAAATATCCGTATTCTGTGCTAACGTCATCGCAATCCAAGCACGTTGGCGCTGTCCCCCTGAAAGGGAATCTATGGTCCGATCGGCCAACGCCTCCGTTCGCGTCGCTCCCAAAGCCCGATTGACAATGCGTTCGTCTTCCTTTGTCCACTGGTTCAGCCAGCTTTGATGGGGGTATCTTCCTTGCTTCACCAGCTGTAGCACTGTCAGACCTTCAGGAGCAATCGGTCCCTGTGGAAGAATAGCTAACTGCTTTGCGATTTCTTTCGTCGATAAGGTACGGATTGATTTCTCTTTCAGCAAAATTTCTCCGGATTTGGGCTTTAATAAACGGGCGAGTGATCGAAGTAATGTTGACTTTCCAGAGCCGTTTGCACCGACAAACACTGTGATTTCACCTGTTGGAATCTCGAGATCGATACCTTCTACGACAATTGACTCTTGATACCCTAAGGTGAGAGATTGTGCTTTTAGGACACTCATCCTATCACTCCTCTACAAGTTACGTTTTCGATAAAGCATGTAAAGAAAAAAAGGGGCGCCTATACCAGAAACCAGGACACCCACTGGCAAGTCGAGGGGGAGAAACGCTGTTCTCGCAACGACATCAGCCATGGCCACCATCCATCCTCCGATAAGAGCGGACACAGGAATTAAAACAGCGAATGAATGACCGACTAGATACCTCCCAATATGAGGAGCCATCAACCCAACAAACCCAATTCCCCCTGCAAAAGCAACCGCCGCACCGGATAAAGCCACACTGATGAAGACCATCACAAAACGCTGCCCCTGTACACGTACACCCAATCCAACGGCGACTTCGTCTCCCAGCTTCTGCGCTTGAATCGACCTTGTAAATAAAAAGACCACTGGAGTGAAGAGCAAGAGCCATGGCAGCATGGCATACACGTTTTCCCAGGTGGTTCCGTATACGCTTCCCGTCAGCCACGTGTACGCTTGACTTGCCGATGTAATCGGACTAAAGACAATCATCATTGTAGTCAGTGCATCCATAGCTGCTGCCACCCCAATTCCTATTAAGACGAGACGAATCGGAGTCACACCTTTTTTCCAGGACAACCAATAAATCAAAATGGAAACCACACCCGCCCCTGCCATGGCAGCTAATGGCAACCACCTTAGCGAAATAGTCCCGCTAAAGAACGTGATAAAAGCCACGGCAGCGACGGAGGCCCCGCTAGTGATGCCAATAATGTCTGGAGAGGCAAGTGGGTTGCGAATCACTTCCTGTAGGATCAAACCTGCTATTCCAAGTGCTGCTCCGACAAGTAAGGCTAAAATCATCCGTGGCAGACGAAGGGTGTCTATAACAAAGGTATGCTCTTGACTCCCAATTCCAAGCAAATGTTGAATAATAGACATCGGATGAATCCACGTACTTCCAGCAGCTAACCCGATTACTACTGAAAACAGAACGACAAAAATCATCACAGCAACGACGATGAACGCCTTTTTCTCGATAAGAAATGAAATTGTTCCTGAACGATTACGAACGGATGTGTATTTGTTCATTCTGTTCGAACCCCTCTGCGTGCAATATAAATAAAAAACGGGGCACCAAGTAGTGCTGTCATAATGCCAATTGGCATTTCCTCTGGTCGTACGACAAACCTCGCTGCAACATCCGCAAGTAAAAGCAAACTAGCCCCTAACAATACACAGTATGGAATAATCCAATAATGATCCCGCCCAACCAGTCCTCGTGCGATGTGAGGAACAACCAAACCAATAAACCCGATCATCCCTCCGACCGCCACAGACCCACCAGCTAAAAACACAGCAATTAAGATGACCATTATTTTTACTAACGGTGTTCTCTGACCTAGCCCTTTGGCTATGTCCTCCCCAGACATGAGAATATTGATCGGCCTTGCCAAGAAAAACGCGACCATCGTCGCAGCTATCATGATTAACATAATTGGCGCTAATTGATCAATCGACCTGCCAGAGACCGTTCCGGCCATCCACGACAAAACTGCATCCAAGTTGCTTTCATTTACGACAAGCAAGCCTTGCGTAAACGATACAAAAAGAGCCGTGATGGCTGTTCCTGCAAGTACAATTCTAATGGGAGATAAGCCATCCTTACCAATAACGCCTAGAACATAGACCATCAAAGCCGAGAGCCCGGCGCCCAAGAAAGCTATCCACACTTGGTTCACTAACGAATTTACCGAGAGAACAGCCACAGAAAAAACAACAAAAAAGAGCGCACCGGCATTGATGCCTAGTATTCCTGGAGAGGCAAGCGGATTTCTTGTTAGTGCTTGCAACAGTGCACCAGCAATCGCAAGGCTGCTCCCAATCAAAGAAGCTGTCACTGCTCGAGAAACCCTTGTATAGACAATCACATGTTCTGCTAAATCCTCATCATAGTCAAGCAGCACCTCAATCAATACTGAGTGTGATATCGGGATCTGGCCCAGGCGGACACTTGCCAAAAAAGAACCCAAAAACAGCAGACATCCGACGCTGATTCCCAATAATTTGCCTTGCGTAGTGGAAAACAAATGGATGGCCTTTCACCTTCTTTCAACCTTTATCGATACTTTAGTCAAGGTCAAGGCGCCACATGATTAGTCAAGGTCGAGATCGAAACGTTCATATAGCTGATCAAGTACTTCATTGGCAGCAGTGTATCCGCCGCCCATGTTCCACGTTACTTCGTCAACAGGATAAACTTGATCTTCCTCTACCGCATCTAGGTCTTGCCACAAAGGATGTTCCGTCCACGTTTCGTACGTTGCCTGCACCTCTTCATCCTCCTGATTCCCGGCCGTGAATAAAAAGATAACATCAGCATTCATTTCGGGAATGCTCTCCGTACTTGTTAGTTCCAAATAAGCGGTTCCATTATCAACTTCTTCCTGCTGTGTGTCCGTACGAGCGAACCCTAGTTCTTCCAGAATACTCCCAGGAAAACCAGTGAGAAACACTCGGGCTTGATCCGAACGAAAGTTTAAGACCGAAGCTGTCAATGGCCATTCCTCGCCCATTTTTTCACTCATTTTCTCTTGGAAGTCAGCCACTCGCTCGTCCCAATCATTGGAAATTTGTTCTACCTCGTCTTGCTGGTTCGTGGCCTGCCCCATGACCCGTAGTGTGTTTTTAAAATCGAAGATAGGATCTGCTACCACCGTCGGGGCGATCTCTGACAACTGACCATACACTTCCTCATGCCGAGACTGTGTCGCCATAATTAGATCCGGTTCTAGGTTTGCAACCTCCTCTAAATTCGGTTGTATTTCCGAGCCTACAATCTCCGTACCTTCTAGGTCATTCCTTAAATAGTTGTATATTGGCTGCTCTACCCAAGACTCTACAACTCCAACCGGCTCTATTCCTAATGCAACAGCGGTGTCCGTTGCACCTTGATACAAAGTAACCACTCGTTCCGGTGTTCCTTCAATTTCCGTCGTCCCCATTGAATGTTCGACTTCAACAACATCTTCACTCTCTTCCATCTCATTTTCTCCCGTGGCTTCTTCCTCTTGACCGCTGCACCCTATTAAGGTTATGGAAAAAACCACAGTGGTTAATAAGGGAAAAGGATGTGTTTTGAACTTACTGCTAAGAAATGCCGGCATTTTGGGGCCCTCCTTCAGAATTTAAGATAATGAGAATCATTTTCAATAATACATGTTATATTATGCATGTAAAAAAAGCAATAGATGAATAAAAAAATAAGGTTCCGGATTTTGACCGCCTATCCCCCTAGAATGGCGAGAATCAGATCCTCGCAAACTCGCCTGCGTTAACAAGATTTTTTGCGAACTATATCCAAGAGTCCAAGCACTCTCTCGCCTTTTACATACCCTGTTATGGACAGAGAAAGAAATGGGGAGTGCCACATGTATGGCGGAACAGGCGGAGGCGGAGGCGGAGGCTTTGCCCTCATCGTTGTTTTGTTTATCCTGCTTATTATTGTAGGAGCTGCTTATGTTGGTGGAGGATATTAAGATGACGGGTTCAAAGAAATAGTGGAGGCGGGTCGGACAACTCGCCGCAACTAGACAAACAAAGCGAGCTTATAGACGTCTATAAGCTCGCTCTTTGTGCGGGAACGTTGAGGAAAGCAAAAGCGACCACGCACCCATCTTTTTATTCGCCTTAAGACTGTTCTATTCGACCCTCATTCGGCATAATTGTACTAATGTGGCCTATGGCCGGAAGGAGGCATATTCAATGAGTGATGAAAAGCACGAGAACAAAAGAAAGAACGGGAATTTCGTCAAAAACACCTCTCAGGAAGCAACAGACCTTTTTGGGAACACGGTAGATTCGGCCGGAAGGATTATTAAGTCAGTTTCTGGTGAGGGAGGCCTTGTGGGAAAAGCAACTGATTCTTCAGGGAAAATCCTAAAAGGCACAGTTGGAACGACCAATAAGGTCGTCGGCAAAGCGTCAGAAGCACCTGGGAAATTCTACAGAAACATCAGGGGACAAAATGATAAGAATGACAAAAAGTAGATAAGGGCGTGAAGCGACAGGGGATCAATCCCTTGTCGCTCTTTTACATTATTCCGACCTCTTAAGTTTCTGAACTTCTCGTTGCAAGTCCTCAACCATGTTTTGTAAGGTTAGAACGGACTCTTCATTGCTCTCCATAGCTGCGGTTTGCTCTTCTGAGGCCGCTGCGACATCCTGAGCACTTGTCGCTATGTTCTGCGAGAACTCGAATGTATGTTGAATCGAAACCGCCACCTCGTCCGCTCGTTTTGTTAGGCTTGAAGAGGTAGTGGAAACGTTTTCGATATGTTCCCTCACGTGTTCAGCCTGCTCTACAATGTGTTCGAGTGCGGTATGCGTTTCGTTGACCTGCCTCTTTCCGATATCAATCTCTTCCTTTTCTTTTTCAATGGCCGTGACCGTCTGTTTTGTTTTCTGCTGAATGTTTTGGACAACGGCAGAAATTTGGTCGGACGATGTCCTGGATTGCTCTGCTAGTTTTCGTACTTCCTCGGCTACTACCGCAAACCCCTTTCCGTGCTCCCCCGCTCGTGCTGCCTCAATACTCGCATTTAATGCTAGAAGATTCGTTTCTTCTGTAATCCTTCTTATCACGGTGACCATTTCTTCAATTTGATTTGAGTTTTCATCCAGCTCATTGATCAGAATAACTGAGTTGGAAGCGGTTTTTTCCACGTCATTCAAATGGTCCAAAGCTTGAAACATAGCAGCTTTTCCTTCATAAGAGATTTCGCTCATTTGCTGTGCATAGCGCAAAGCCCCCACTGCTTGATTGGAGATCGCCCCCAAATCCTCTGTTATCTGTTGAATATTAGAGGTATCTTTTTCCGATTGATGGAGTTGCCCTTCGGTACTGCTTGCTACCTCTTGATTCATGTGAGCGACTTCAGTTGCAGACTGTACGGTTTGCTCTGTACTTGCGGCCAGTTCTTCAGAAACCAGTTTTAAGTCATCGGCCGAGGATTCAAGGCGGTCAATCATTCGTTCCATCATGTTTTGCCGTGCTGTTCGCGCCTGTTGCAAATCTCTGGCCACTTCTTGACTGTTTCTAATTTGCATGTACAACGCAGCCGTAAGAAGCAAAACAAAAAGCAGATGGACAAAAACCATTCCAAAGTCATACGTATCCGTTCCATAAACGATTTGAGGAATGACAAAGTAGCCGCCTATATGTTGGATCGCAAACAAAACCACCGACAGCAAGATTAGAGCCATTCTCTGATAATAAGCGAGCAAAGCCAAAACAATAAAAATCGAGAAATGGTATTCGACCATCCCCTCTCCTCCAGCGATGATGGAAACACTGCCAAAGGTGAGAGTGAGCGTGATCAACCAAGGAATCACCGGATGATCCGCCTGTTTTGCCATATACCACCACGCCACTCCAAAGAACAAAGGAGGGAGGAGCAGAAAGACGTTCAGTATAATTTCCTGTGACGGGGTAAGGTCTAGAACAGAATGGTGAGCATGACTGCTCATTAGCTGGCCGATATCAAACACGCGGTACAGCAAATGAACCACTATTGACAAAAACACTACCCACAAACTAATGAAAAACATGACCTGCCGATTCTGTTTCAACAACAACACTCCCCCGATAGAGTCTTTCATCTTTTCCCTATTATCGGTCTCTGAGCTCTAACTGTTTAGGAGTGAAGTGAGATAATTTGTGTAAATTCTTACAATTAACCTAGCAATCGAGCGGGCGAGGTCAGTAATGAGCGGTAGACGGAAACTGTGTGGTTAACGATAAAAGTAAAGCTAATTTACTTTACCATAGACAAATGAAAAATAAGCGCTTTTCTTTATTAACTCAACTTTCGCAGGCCGAAATAGACAGGTATATCCTAATAT
>NZ_LLYY01000010.1 GCF_001484965.1 Shouchella shacheensis
TGCTAGCGATGCTAGTACCCAATCATTTTTTGTCTTAGAACGAAGGATTGGCCTATAAATCCTTGGAGTTCTTTTTCTTTTATGATTTGCATAGACTAAACGTGTACTCCTGACTTGAGGGCTTCGGAAAACTCGGAGTCCTTTTTAGCGTGCGTGCAAACGAGACCAAAGCAATTTAAATGAGTGGTTTAACGCTTGTCATCAACAATTATTGAAAGGGAATCAATCCTCAATGATTAAGATATCATTCCGGTTCCGCCAATTAAAGAAAACCAACGAAGTCGTCGCGAACCCAACAATCATTCGACCATTGATCATAGACCTATCATTGCTCGTTTCCTCTATAAATATCAAGCGAGGATTGAATAAGGGTGAAGCCATCAAGCCTTAGCTAAAGTATTTGTGTAAATAAATCCCATCCTATGTCCTAATTTACACGTATCTCGGAGTACCCCCTTGTATTCAAATGCGACCTCTTTGCCCCTATACCAACAAGCGCTCCTGCTTTCGCAGGAACGCTTGTCACATTTAAGACAGATCCCATTTGTGAATCGTAAGGTCGGCGCTTCCACCTTGCGTATCAAAATAAATATGATCGCCATCTGTATCAGGAAAAATTCGAGCAGTGAAAACTTCTTCGCCTCCATTTACGAAAACCTCAATGGATGAATGGTCCACAAAAACACGCAGCTCGTTCAGGTCGCCAATGATACACGATCGCTTTGTCCCATATTCCTCGGCAAACGCTTCGCCCGAAGTGCTACGGTCGAGCGTCAGCTTCTTGGTGTGCGCCTCATAGATGAGCATCGTTTTTTCTCTTTCATTGGCCCGAAGTGCTACGCTAAACACCGCCGCACTCAAGGATTCGATGCGTACGATCATTTCAAAGACTGTCCCGTGCAGAGGTTCGAACTTCGTTTGTCCCTCCACGTTCCCTTGCATCTGTACGTAATTTCTTCTCAGCTGTTCGAGTTCCCTTGCCGGCTGTTGAATGAGCTTCTCTCCTCGCACCTTCACTTCGCGCGGAATCGTTAAACAATGAGCCCAGCCGAAGCCGTCGGTCGGGTACGCGATTTCGGGCAGCCCCATCCAGCCGATCAACAGCCTGCGCCCGTCCCCGTCCATCATTGTTTGCGGAGCATAAAAATCAAAGCCCCGATCAAGCTCCTGAAACGGACCGTGCTTAAGCTTTGCCTCCTTCTTATTCAGGCGCTCGCCAATAACATAGCCGGATTGATAAATGTTGCAATACGCATCACTCTTTGCACTCAGGCCTTGTGGAGAAAAGACTAAAACGCCGCGCCCACCTTCCTCGAAGTAATCCGGGCATTCCCACATAAACCCAAAGGACGGATAGCTGGTCGCAATGTCTCCGACCAGTTCCCACTCCAAGAGATCCTTGCTTTTATAAAGCAACACCGTTCCCGTTTGATCCTCGCGCTGGGCGCCAATCACGGCATAATAAAGGCCGTCCTCCTTCCATACTTTCGGGTCTCGAAAATGGTCCGTATAGCCAGGCGGTGGCCCTGGAATGACTGGGGTGTCTCGTTTGATAACTGTCCCTTCTTCGTCCATCACAGCAATGCATTGAGAAGGGTAGCGCGTCCACGCTTGGTCGCGTTTATTTCCGGTATACATGAGAACGAGCTGGCCGTCCTTTTCAATGGCACTCCCAGAATACACTCCGTGACTGTCATGGTCATGTGTAGGCGCAAGAGCTGGTCCTGCTTCCTCCCACTGAATCAAATCCGTTGATTTCACATGTTGCCAGTACTTCAAGCCGTGTACCGGGCCTAAGGGGAACCACTGGTAAAACACGTGGTACTCCCCGTTATAATACGCAAGGCCATTTGGATCATTGAGCAAACCGGTCGGCGGCTGAATATGAAACGCCTGCCGCCACGGGCTCGTTTGTACTTTTTTTGCTAATGCTGCCATTTCTTCTTCTGTTGCATCTTCTAAGCGACGATAGCGCTCTTTTCTGCTCCACATGTGGTTCTCTCCTTACTTTAAGCAAGGGGAGGGCCCTCCCCCCTCCCCTTAGGACTGTTCTTTTTTTGCTTGTCTTTTCGCTAGCAGGATCGTCAATAAGAAGGCCGCTGCAAAACTGATCGCCATACAAATGACGTAGGAAATCATGGAGTCCGGACGAATAGAAATAATCCCTGGAATACCCGCTGCTCCTAGGGCAATTGATTGAACATGGAACAGTCCAATGAAGATTGAACCGATTCCAGAACCGATTATGGCCGCCAAAAATGGGTAGCGGAGCTTTAAATTGACGCCGAACATCGCGGGTTCGGTAATGCCAAGCAGGGCTGAAACGCCAGCTGCTGAAGCCACGCCTTTCATCTTTTCATTCTTTGTGATTAATAGCACCGCTAATGTCGCGCCCCCTTGGGCCATATTCGACATAGCCGCAATTGGAAAAATAAAGGAACCACCTGTTTGAGCGATATTGGCAAGCAACTGCGTCTCCACGGCAATGAAGCTATGGTGCATGCCAGTGATTACAATCGGAGCATACAGAAGCCCAAACAATCCGCTCCCAATAAAGCCGGCCGTATCATAGAGCCATACTAGTCCGGCGGTAAGTCCGTCCCCTGCCGTGCGTGTCAATGGGCTTACCAAAATAAATGTTAAAACGCCTGTAATAAAAATCGTAAATAAAGGAGTCACGAGATTATCCAAAAAGGACGGGACTCTCTTGCGAATAAAGCTTTCAACATTCGCAAGGATGAACGATGAGACCAGCACAGGAAGTACCGTTCCCTGGTAGCCAACACTCTCAATCTCAAAACCGAAAATGTTCCATGCCGGCACTTCTCCTGCAAGAAGGGCTTCAGCATAGTCGTATCCATTGAGCAAATCAGGATGAACCATCAACATCCCGAGCGTAGCCCCTAAGTAAGGGTTTCCACCAAAGCGCTTCGTTGCGGAAAACCCGATTAAAATCGGGAGGAATACAAAGGCTGCGTTCGCAAACGTATTGATTAACGCAGCCAAACCGCTCATATTCGGATACGCATCAATAAGCGACTGCCCATCCAGAAAGAGATCTTCCGCGGTTAATATATTGTTAAGTCCCATTAATAAGCCACCTGCAACAATAGCAGGAATAATCGGCACAAAAATATCGGAAAGCATTTTCACAAAGCGCTGAAGCGGATTCATTTTTTTCGCGCTTTCCTGCTTCACATCGCTCGTCGACATTTCTTCCTGTCCTGTTAATTTCGTGAACTGCTGGTACACCCGGTTAACGATCCCAGCGCCAAAGATAATTTGAAATTGTCCGCCGGTCGAAAACGTTCCCTTTACCGCTTCCATTTCTTCTAGTGCTTTCTGATCAACTTTTTCTTCGTCATGCAGAACAAGCCTCAGACGAGTAGCACAATGGGCAGCGGCCGATATATTATCTTTGCCTCCGAGCGCCTCCAGCACGTCTTGGGCCACTTTTTGATGATCCACTTTGACTCCATCCTCTCCACTTTGTCGGAACCGGTTCCAATAAAGGCTAAAAATTTGTTCTAGAACCGATTCGTTACTTCAATACAAGGAACCGGTTCCATTTGAGTATAGAATGGATTTCAACGCTTGTCAACGCTTTCTTTTTCGATGAGTTCATACGCTGAGCGCATCCTCCTCGGCACCTCTTGCCCGTTCACCAAGTTTACCATTTGCTTTGCAGCCATCTCTCCGGCTTCTCGGTAAAAAAACTTGGCCGTTGTAATCCCCGGGTGGATGAGGTCCGTCACTTCATACCCGCCAAACCCTGTAATGGATACATCTTTAGGCACGCGCAGCCCCTTCTTATGCGAGGCTTTTAACACCCCAAGCGCAATATTATCCGTGGCACAGACGAAGATGCTTGGCTGGTAGCTTTCCAAAATATCCATCGTAACCGGGACCGCCTCAAGGCTTTTGAAACTGGTCTCAAAATAGCGGGCCTCGACCCCCTCGACTTCAGACAAGGCCTGCTTGAACCCTTTTTTTCGCATCACACCTACCGCAATATCGTCTTCTGTCACGCCTAAATACGCGATTCTTGTATGCCCCATGCGGCACACATACTTGCCCATGTCATAGGCCGCATGATAGTCATCATGAGTGAAACTATGAAACTGCGTATGCTCCTGGCCGACAAGCAGAACGGGAACTTGAATGTCATTTAAAACGTCCACATGCTTCTCAGTCACCACCGTAGCAATCAGGATAATTCCGTCGACTTTCTGCTTGGCTAGTACGTGGATATTTTCAAGCTCTCGCTCTACATCCTGACTCGTATTCGATACAAAGAGCTGATAATCTAATTCACGCAATTGCTGGTCAATCCCGATCAAGGTTTGCGTAGTGGCAAACGAATCAAGACGCGGAATCACCGTGCCGATCATCGCCGTTCGTTTGGCCTTTAAGCTTTGCGCAAATTTGTTGGGTGCATACCCTGTTTCTTGAATGACGCGCTCAATTTTCCGGGCGGTGTCCTTCCCAACGGAGCCGCCGTTCAAGTAACGCGACACCGTACTTTTGGCGACACTCGCCAGTCTCGCAATATCTGCAATCGTTGCCATCTGTCCAACTCCACTCATTCCAATTTATCATTCTAATTATAGCAAGGATGATGGGTTGGCGCATGGCCGAATTCGCTTTCCAGCGTTGAGCTTTTTTCATACTCGTTAATTTTTGGCCCTCCTATCCACAATAACCAAAGAAGCTGGGCCTCTCTCTCCGCCCAGCTTCTTCCCCTATTGCTTTTCTAGCGACCCATGTCTTTATACACGACCCCATCTTTCATAACATAGATAATGCGGTCGCTGTTTTCCAGAACACGCACATTATCCAACGGGTTCACGTCCGTTAAAATCAGATCTGCCAGTTTGCCATCTTCAAGCGTTCCGACTTGTTCTTCCCAACCCAGGCATTCAGCCGCGGTTTTTGTGGAGGCGACAATGGCTTCCATCGCGCTCATGCCAATGTCGCAAAGCAGGCCGAGTTCACGCAGATTGATCCCATGTGGGAAGACACCAGCGTC
Organism: Shouchella shacheensis; assembly: GCF_001484965.1. Classification (GTDB taxonomy): domain Bacteria; phylum Bacillota; class Bacilli; order Bacillales; family Bacillaceae_D; genus Shouchella; species Shouchella shacheensis. The sequence continues at coordinate 5,030 of NZ_LLYY01000010.1, forward strand.
TGTTCCCATCGCAATGTTGACGCCTGCCTGATAAGCCTTTGCAATGCTGGCCTTATGGGCTTCCATGACTTCTTTTGATTTCGCGATCGCATATGGAGCCATCGTGTTGGACGTCTCAGCGGCCTCCAGTACAGACAGCGGTGCCAATAAGGTTGGTACAAGGAAAGTCCCGTGCTTAAGCATTAATTCAAGCGCTTCATCGTCAATGTAAATGCCGTGTTCAATTGAGTAAATGCCTGCGCGAATCGCGTTTTTAATGCCTTCTGCTCCCTGAGCATGGGCCATCACTTTAATTCCTTTGCGGAAAGTCGCTTCTTCCACCATCACTTCGAGCTCTTCCTGCGAAAACTGCGTGAATTCTGGATGGTCTGTCGGACTGGAAACGCCGCCTGTGGCGTGGACTTTTATGACTTCCGCCCCAGCACGCAGCATCTTCCGAACCGTTTTGCGGACTTCTTCTTTCCCATCGCAAATTCCATCGGGCAACCCGGGATGAACCGGAGACGTCGTATCGATGCCGGAAACGTTCCAGTTGTCGCCGTGGCCACCTGTAATTGTCAGCGGGTTAATGCTCACTTGCATGCGTGGCCCCTCAATCAGCCCGTCCTCAACTGCTTTTTTTATGCCAAGATCAGCAAAACCAGCATCTCGAACCGAGGTGATTCCGGTTTGCAGCGTGGTTTTTAAATACTTGGCACTTTCGTAAAAGCGGTACGAGAACGGCGTTAAGAGCGTATCCTGGACATTTTTGATCTGCATCGCCATATGCACGTGCGTATCGATCAAACCAGGTAAGGCATATTTACCCTTCCCGTCAATCACTGTGGCCCCCTCAGGAAAAGGTACTTCCGGAGCCGCCCCTACTTTCTCGATTTTTTTACCATTCACTAAAATCACCGCGTCTTCTAAAGGCGCCTCTCCTGTGCCGTTAATCAGCGTAACATCTTTTATAACGGTATAACCCATTGTGCATGCTCCCCTTTTCTATAGTGTTCCAATTAAAAGACTGGCAACGGCTACCGAACCAACCGTGACAGATGTAAATCCACCAATCAGCATCGGGGCGACGAGCTCATCCATCATCCGTTTTTGTTCGGCTTCGTTCCGGCCCACACTGCGGCTGATTTCTTCTACGATTAGATAGTCGCCTGGAAAACCATACAGCGCGGTCAGCACAACGGGAATGGCTTTCTCCACATTCCATTTAAATACTTTTGCCCCAATCAAGGCACCGAGTATCAACCCTGCGATGCCGACTACAATAATCACAATGACTGGAACAATCGCTGCAACCACCTGGTCCCACGTTACTCCAACTAATGAATGGATCACAACAAAAATAAGGGCCACCATCGTGATACCGGAACTATTGGCTTTCTCTATTGTTTTCTCCGGATAAATGCGGACGGCTGCCCCAGCAACGCCAATGGCTAGTGCCCACAGGCTCGCATTGACTCCAGTTCGTCCGTCGAACCACACGGCAAGCGCCCCGCCACAAAATAAGAGAAAGATTAAAATAAAATTGCTCTGCATAAAGGACTCCGGCAAAATGAACCTCTTTTTCTGATGGTCCGACATGATGGCGTCTGGATCATCTGCTTGTCCTTGAACAGCGCTCGTGTCCTCTCGAATGGTTTTCGCATAACGAGCAAGGAAAAAAGACGTTAACGGCATTCCAAAGAAATTCTGAACCGTAAAGACAACCACCGGCACAGCGAGAATGGCCGTCATTCCTGCTTCCCGCAAACCATCGGCCGTAACGATGTATGCGATAATTCCTCCAGTGATTGGGCCTGCTCCAGCAACGGCTGTCTCATAATTAAACAAGAGGCTGACAATCAAGAGCACCGCCCCTACAGAGAATGCCAGTCCCATAAGTGTAATCACTACCGCCTGATACTGCTTCACCATCGTCGAAAATGGAATCATCGTCCCTAAATGGACAATGAGGACGGGGACAAGCACCCCACCGACCGCCACAAATGTTGAAGCCTCAATGTAGGATTCCGGCAGAATACCACTTTGCAAAAGAACAAACACGGTGGCCACAACAACAAGCAATGTTGGAATTCTCGCTCTCGACGTAATCGAAAGCACTTCCCCTAGGGCAATAATGCCAATAAAGAGTAACGCAAGATATATTGGTTCCATTCTTCTATCCCCTTTCCCACATGGTTCATCTAAGAAAGGTGGATGCACACCCGCCTGATTTACCAAATTAGTCTGAACGAATCCATCGATAAAACTATAGACCAATTCCAACCACGAGCATATAGTGCTTTTCAACAAAATTATGACGTAGGAATTAGTAGCTGTGGCTAGTCGCGTTTTTTTCTAAATATTCCACGCTTTAAACGCGAGCTGCAGCTCCTGCATATCAAAAATTTTCCACAAGGTCGCGCTTTCTTCTATCCATTTCCCGATACGATCCCTCCTCGAATTATTTAATCGTAACTTTTTCGACGGTAATTTCAAAGTATAAAAAGCAAAAAAGCTGATATAATCACCGCCTGAGCCAAAGTAATTATCATTTCATCTTTCCAATGTGTACCTGAGTAAAAACTGAGGACCCTTGAAACGGCAAAGCACCCGGCCCACATAGCTAAAAACAATAAAAAAAACCCATATTCTTTCAGCCCCCTTTTCCTCTCTTCATAAAAACCGAAACAGAGCTGCCTCGGCAAACCCTGTTTACCCCCTTCATTCAAAAGCAAACACAAGCCCCCTCTTCAACGCTCTACGTTTTATTTAATGAAGCAAACACAAGCGCTTCTACCTATCATTTAGAACTTCTAGGAATGGTCAGGCTTGCCCAATCATCCGCCAATACTTGCTTCGCAATGTATACAATTTGGCCTATGTGATACGAATAATGATACATCTGTCTTTCGATTGCTTCCATCAATGAATGTGGCTCTTTCCTTATCCATACCTTTTGCAAGAGGTGTTTAGTTTCAACTTCATCCAGTGCATGAAATAATCGAGTCCAGCCTTTATTCCAAGCAGCATACAGCTCTTCCCGTGTTTCAATGGTAAGTTCAAACTCCTCATCCCGGTTTCGATTCGGTTTCTCCCCATCTGTCGTTAAGACATCCGTCCAACGAGACATCATATTTCCGCTCATGTGTTGGACAATCACTGCCATACTATTGGACTCATGATTCGGATACCAAAAGAGCTTCTGGTCCTCTACTTGTGCAAAGGCTTTCTCGGCAGTGGCCTTCATTTCTTCAAACCGCCATCTCACAACCCTTATGTATTCGTGTGCTAGATCTGTATCGTTGACCATGACGCCTCCTTCCTTTGTTTTGCACTCAATGCCTACCACACCTCATCAATATGGTCAATGTAAAACGTAATTGCCCTTCGGTAGGAGTGAATCCATTCGTCTGAAGAAGACTCCATTAATGCACGGAACAAGAGTTGCACCGCTTTCTTATGATCATTGACGTTATACAAGGCAAGCAATGTTTGCAACGCCTGTCTTCCTTCATTTTATACTAATTATGATAAGAGTCAAAGTAGTGAAACTAAAAAAGAGGGACGAATATGAGGACCTATGTGGAAATGCACACTAGTGGTTGCTAGTGTTTCTCTCATATTCACTTCGGAGGCCTAACCATCCACATGCGCATGGTGGCGCTCTTTCGCCTCTTCTAAAACGAACCGCCACGATAGGTTATTTACTCGGTCGGCTACTGATAAAAGAACCACCCGCTTTAAAATATTAAGCGGATGGTTCTATGTTTGATTAATTGTTCGTAATGATCTCAAGCTCAACTGGAATAAACTCTTCGACTTCTTCGCCGTTTAGTACATCATTTGCAGTTTCGAGCGCCTCTTCTCCAATGAGCGTTGGTTGTTGGGCAACTGTTCCCGCCATGCGCCCATCTTCCACTGCTGCCACGGCATCCTCGGTAGCGTCGAAGCCTACTACCACAATGTCCTCATTGTCTGAAGCAGAAATGGCTTCTAACGCGCCAAGCGCCATCTCATCATTGTGGGCAAATACGCCTTCAATGTCTGGATTGCTTTGCAAGATGTTTTCCATAACCGTCAGTCCTTCAGCGCGGTCAAAGTTTGCCGTTTGCTTTGTAACAACGTCTAATGTATCGCCAGCAATTTTGTTAAAGCCTTCCCCGCGTTCACGTGCCGCGGATGAACCTGGAATGCCTTCAAGTTCTGCCACTTCAGCATCCTCGCCAGTCAGTTCGACTAAGAGTTCACCTGCCATTTCACCGCCAGATACATTATCCGAGGCAATATGGGAAACCGTTTCGCCGCTGTCACTGCCCCGGTCTACTGTAATGACTGGGATGTCTGCCGCATTTGCTAATTCGATGGCTGCAGCCACTGCTTCTGAATCAGTTGGGTTTACGAGAATTAAATCCACATCCCGTTGAATCAAGTCTTCCACATCATTGATTTGCTTGGCACTGTCATCTTGCGCATCCACTGTGATGAGTTCAAGACCCAGTTCATTCGCTTTGGCTTCAGCTCCTTCTTCCAATGTCACAAAGAAAGGATTATTTAATGTTGAAATGGAGAAACCAACTGTAAACTCCCCATCAGTGTTTCCTCCCTCAGAAATGTCCTCCTCCACATCAACGGGAGATTCCGTTGAACAAGCGACCATTAATGCTACAACCCCTACAAATACTGCTGACAACCATGTTTTTTTCATATTACTCTCCCCTTTACGCTGTTTTTCTGCGATCAATCAAGACCGCTAGCAAAATGACACTTCCTTTAACAACTTGCTGGAAAAACGAACTCACTCCCAGCAGATTGAGGCCATTATTCAAGACGCCTATAATCAAGGCACCAATGAGTGTGCCGACAATCCATCCCCTTCCTCCAGTTAAGCTTGTTCCACCAAGTACAACAGCAGCAATCGCATCAAGCTCGTACATCGTACCAGCCGTCGGTTGGGCTGAGTTTAAGCGTGAAGTCAAAATAATACCTGCAACCGCTGCCAAGAAACCCGTCAGAGAGTACACATAAATTTTGATGCGGTCGACTTTAATTCCAGATAAGATTGACGCTTCCTCATTGCCGCCTACTGCATAGACGCGCCGCCCAAACGTTGTTTTCTTTAAGATAAAATAGAGAATAGCAAAACTAACCATCATCGTAATGGCTGGCATTGGCACACCAAAGAAATAACCTCCACCTATCATTTCGAAAAGTGTCGAATCGCCTAGTCCTGAAACCGGCCGTCCATCGGTGAACATTAATGTCGCACCGCGGTAGATGGTCATCGTTGCCAACGTCGCAATAAAAGGTGCAACTTTTCCTTTTGCAATAATAAAGCCGTTAATGGCACCTAGAATCGCACCGACAAGTAAACCGACTAAAATAGCGAGAACCGGATCAACCCCAGCAGATAAAAGCGTTGCGGTGACTGCACCTGAAAGGGCAAGGATCGCACCTACAGACAAATCAATCCCGCCTGTAAGAATAACAAACGTCATTCCAAAAGCAATTAACGCGTTGATTGAAACTTGACGGAGGACGTTTAATAAGTTAGGTAATGATAAAAAGCTCGGATTTAAAATACTAATAATCACAACAATGGCAATCAGTCCAATAAAGGGGCCGAACGTTGCCAACAACGCCTTTGCCTTTTTACTTGCGAACATGTTTTTCTCCTCCAGTGGCGTAGTGCATGATCGTTTCTTCTGAGAGCTCGCTACGCTCAAGCACGTTCATCAGTTTGCCTTCAAACATAACGGCAACGCGGGTGCTTAGGCCGATTATTTCCGGCAAATCGGAAGAGACCATAATGATGGCAACTCCTTCTTTGGCAAGTTCGTTCATAATGGTATAGATTTCTTTTTTTGCGCCAACATCGACCCCTCGTGTCGGTTCATCGAGAATTAGCACATTAGGGCGTATGCCTAGCCATTTTGCAATGACGACCTTTTGTTGGTTTCCCCCGCTAAGTGATTTTGCTGTTTGATGCGGCCCAGAGGCGCGAACGCCAAGTTTTTCAACGAGCTCCTTATACAGTTGTTTCTCCTTTGATGTTGACAGCCATCCTTTTGAAGAAACTGTCTTTAAATTCGTCAAACTAATGTTATCGCTCACAGAGAAGTCCTCAACCAATCCTTTTGACTTGCGGTCTTCGGATATAAAGCCAATGCCTCTTTGTATGGCATCAGACGGGCGCCTAAAGGTAACAAGCTTGCCATCGATTTGAATGGTCCCGCCTTCCGGACGCCGGTAACCAAAAATTGTTTCCACAACTTCAGATCGTCCCGCGCCCATTAAGCCAGCGATCCCCAAAATCTCACCTGAACGCACCTCAAAAGAAATGTTTTTAAATTCACCCTTTCTGGATAGTTCTTGTATGGACAGTTTCACGGCGCCTGGATCCAAATCATATTCCGGGAAACGCCCACCTAATTCCCGTCCCACCATCATTTTCACGATGTCATCAAAGCTTGTCTCTGAAATATCTTTTGTTCCAATATACTGTCCGTCACGAAGTACGGTGATGCGATGGCAAAGCGAAAAGATTTCTTCCATACGGTGGGAAATATAGACAAAGGTAACGCCTCTTTTCTGCAACACACGCACAGCTGCAAAAAGGGTGTCAATTTCTCGGTCGGTTAAGGCCGCCGTTGGCTCATCCATGATGATAACCTCTGCATTTGTCATTAGCGCTTTTGCAATTTCGATTAATTGCTGCTTGCCAACAGAGAGATTCCCTGCTCGTTCCGAGGCCTTCACCTCCAGTCCTAGCTCAGCTAGCTTTTGTTCGGCAAAGTGGTTCATTTCCTTTGTTTTTAGCCAGCCTGTTTTTCCAACTGTCTGCTCATTGCCAAGAAACAAGTTCTCTGCAACTGTCAGCTCTGGCAATATATTAAGCTCTTGGTGAATAACCGAAATGCCATCTTTCTCTGCTTCCTTCGGGTGCTTATAAATCACTTCCCGTCCTTTTACATGCACGGTTCCTTCATCGCGTTCGTAAATGCCTGTTAAGATTTTCATCATCGTCGATTTTCCAGCACCATTTTCACCCATCAGTGCATGGATTTCGCCTTTTCCAAGTGTAAAGCAGACCTCTTCGAGTACACGGTTGCCACCAAATGCCTTACTGATGCCATTCATCTCAACAATCATTGCCAGTCCTCCTTCTTAAAAGATTACGCCTGCCCGCAAAATCACATTGGCAAAAGGTGTGCCCTCCCCTGTACGAATAAACGCCTTCGCTTTTTTTGTTTCCGCTTTCAATTCAACGTGAGGCAAATAATAGACTGGCATGTGCTGCCTCTCCAGTATTTGATGAACCAGCGGATTAGCGCCCTCCACCTCTGTCGCAGCAATACACGCCTCCACCTCCATATCCAGCATCACCTCAGCCAGGACATCCATAAAACTTGGCGTCCCAAGTTTTATGGACACATCAATGCACTCGATTCCAGCAGGAATAGGCAATCCACAGTCCGCAATGACAATGTGGTCCGTATGACCGAGCGTTGCTAACACCCTGGAGATATCGCGATTCAGTATCCCGCTCTTTTTCATTTGACTCCCCCCTCAACCATTTGTAGAAAACGAAAAACCTCTGCTTCTGTCGGCATTCCACCCTGTGCCCCAAAAGCCTGCACAGAAAGAGCGGCAGCAGCATTTGCATAAGAAACGGCCTCGGCTAGAGAACGCCCCTCAGCAAGGGCTACTGCTAGAGCTCCGTTAAAGGTGTCGCCTGCACCGGTCGTATCAACAGGATCGACTTGATAGCCACGAGCGAGTTGGTCACGCCCGCCTTCGCTCCAAATCACGCCTTGCACACCTTTGGTCACAATCAGTTTGTCCTTTAATACATCCTCACCGCCAGCAAACAATTCAGCTTGTTCCGTTTCGTTAGGAGTAATGTACGTGCATTGCTGCAGTGTTTCCTCCGGCAGAGTTTGCGCTGGAGCGGGATTTAAAATAACAGGCACCTGATGCTTTGCGCAAAGCGCAATGGCAAGCTTCACCGCTTCCAGCGGAATCTCGAGCTGGACGAGTACAATGTCGCTCTCCGCAATCGTTTGTTCACAGTTCGCCACAAAGGATTCATTTACATGCTTATTGGCTCCAGGCGTTATAATAATGCGATTGTCTCCATTTGATAGGACAATGGTAGCTACTCCAGAACTACAATGTGTAACGCGTTCCACACGATCAATGGCAATGCCTTTCTCTTGAAGCCCCTGTAGCAATAACGAACCAAATGCATCATCTCCAACACAGCCAACCATCCGCACTTCCGCTCCAAGCCGTGCTGCTGCTACGGCTTGATTGGCGCCTTTTCCGCCGGGTGCTATCGCAAACGTGGTTCCCAATACGGTTTCTCCTTGCTTCGGTGCCACGTCAGTAGTTGTCACCATATCCATATTAATACTGCCTACCACGGTTACTTTTGGTTTATTCATGTCCACCGCCCCCTCTTGTTGTTTGGCGTTGAATCAATGTTGTAGGCAATTCATGCCAATAGGAATCCATCGTCTTTTTTTCTATTAGTTGAATCAGCAGTTGCGTAGCTCGCTCCCCCATCTCATAAATGGGCTGTTGCACGGTCGTTAATGAAGGGACGAGCATGTTTCCAAAAGGGATACCGTCAAAACCAACGATTTGCAAATCATCTGGAATTACCCGTTTGCATGTATGTGCTGCTTTCATTGCTCCTGCGGCTGTTACATCACTGCTTGTAAAAATGCCGTCGATTGTCGGGTGCTTTTGAAGGAGACCACGGGTTACAGCTTCCGCCCGCTCTATTTGAAAATCAGCTTCTACAATAATATGGGCTACTCCATGCGTTTCAACAACCTCTTTGAACCCTTGGTAGCGTTCATCCGCCGGCGCAAGCCCTTTTGGCCCACGCAAATGCGTAATGAATTGGCACCCTTTTTCGACTAAATGCTCGGTTGCAGCGATTGCCCCTTTCTTATTATCTGAAACAACAGTCGGTATTTTGTTGCTGACAAAACGGTCTAGGCCAACGACTGGAAGATTTAAAGCAAGGTAATGGTCATAGGAATCTGTCCCAGTTGCCAAAATAACTCCGTCAACGTACTTTTGCTGAAGGGCATGCAGATAATGTTGTTCCTTTTTTACCTGGTCATCTGTGTTACATAAGACAACTGTATACCCTTCTTTCAGTGCTGCATCTTCAATGGCACGCGCCAGCTCGGGGAAAAACGGGTTCGAAATGTCCGGAATCATTAACCCAATCATTCCCGATGTTTTATGATAAAGCGTTCGCGCTACGGCATTTGGTTTGTAGTTAAGGACTTTGATCGCCGATTCTACAGCTTGTTTAGCCTCTTTGCTTACATATCCTTTTTGGTTTAATACACGCGAGACCGTAGCCACTGAGACTTTCGCGTGTTTTGCCACGTCTTTAATTGTCGTCATTCTATCTCGCCCTCATTATCTGTAACCGGTTACAGATACTATAAAACGAGATGTTAATCCTGTCAATGGTTAATTAAGCCATAAAGAAACGGCCTCTCCCTAAAACTCTCCGAATCAGTGGTAAAGCATGCCTTTTTGTTCATGAGAAAAACCCTCCAAGAAAAGTGGGACACCATTTCTTAGAGGGGAAGGTGACCGTTGAACAAGCCTTTTTCGTTTGCACTCAGGTGATACGAAAATGGCTTTTCACAGGTGAGACTACAAATAAAGTGGCGCAAAGCGGCTCTTGGAAAATTGTCGACCATTGAAACCGAAAAAAGCGATCGCCTTTTTAGGATGATCGCTTTTCCATTTTACTTTTTCCCGTCGTTTAATTCTCTGGCTTCTTCGGGGCTTGACATTTTTGTTGCACCTTTATAGCGCAGACCAACATCTCGGTCTGATTCCACACGACCACTTTCTTTTAGTTTTTTTTCTTGACGGTCTCTTCCCATTTTCAGCACCTCCTCACCTTAAAATGAGTCTTTTTAAAAAGGGTTATTCATCATCTAAAGCATTTGTCTATGTTAAGATCATTGCTCTTGACCGGATCTGCTTTTTTTCTTGGAGTTTGCTTGCATCCCCCCCCCCGCTCCACACACTTGGTGAATCTCCTCTCCTTTAAAACTCTTTTCGCTTATAGATTTGAATGGAAACGATATAGGATACAACAATGTCAACAATTATATGTACGGGGAACGGTGATTCAACTGTGAATCTCCTGTTTAAAATAAAGAAGAGCCCTAGCCTTTAAAACCAGGACTCTTCTTTCACGAAGCGTTTGTCACTACATTTTCACTAAAATACTTTCCCCGTCTACTTCCCATCACAGCCTTAACTGCAACGAAACCCAGCAGAAAGAAACCTCCTGAACTTAGTAATCCAACCGGGCGAATGGTTGCGAACTCCGCTGCTAAACCAACCAAAGCAGTCAATGCCACAATAAACACTGCTTCAATAATGCCCAAGATGCTGCCAAATCGACCCATGACTTTAACGGGCACATGATTTTGGTAAAATGTTACATACCCTGTATTGGCAAATGTTACAGCAAACCCAATTAAAAATACGCCTGCCGCAGCAACATGAAAATGGTGTGACCCATAAAAAACTAGATATCCTACCGCAGTAGCCGTTGTCCCAAACCCAATTAAGCGATTCACGGCAAGCTGTTTCGCAAAGAGGGAATTAATCATTGAACCAATGATTATGCCTGCTCCAAAAACACTCAACAAAAACCCGTACCTCGTATCCGATAATAACAGCACGCCCTTTGCAAACGCTGCTTCCAGGGAATCGATTGCCGTCATGAACACGGTCGTACCGCAAAACAACAAATAGATCTTTGCCACATAAGGAGCTCCTTTGCAAAAACGAAGCACCACACGAAAATCGCTTCTAATCATTTTCCAAGTAAACCGCTGCTTTTCTGCTTCTTCTTTTGTTTGATCAACATTGGGTAAAAGCAGAATAATGAATGCAGATAGAAGAAGCGCCACTGCGTTCATGTGAATCGCGGTGTAAGGCGTACCCAGCCAAAATAGGACTCCTGCAATGGAAGGGCCAATGAGCGAACCACAGGAGTTAATAAAACTGCGCAAGGCATTAAAACGTTGACGGTCTTTTTTCGGGATAAGCTTTGTCATATAAACCATTGAAGAAGGCTGAAAGACCGCGTTCGCCATATTTATGACAAATGCCCCTATATACATATAAATTAGGGAAGGCAGAAATGGGATCAGCGCAATACACACCGCCCGAAAAATGTCTAATCCCATCATAAGCCGCCGCGTATTCAATCGGTCAACCAAGCTCCCTGCCCATGCGTTTGAACAGATCGTTGCGACGGGTCCTAGTATATAAAGCAGAGCAACTGCAAGCGGTGAACCTGTTTCATTTAAGACAATTAGATTCAGGGCAATCAAATACACCCATGCCCCAACATTTGAAATGCCTATTCCTCCTAAAAGCAATACTGGATATTTCCACCTCAAGATCAACACTTCTCCTTTTTTATTTGAATTTGTTAAACCAAATAAAAAATCTCACCCCCAAGACAAAGTTGTCTTGGGGGCGAGATGATGTCGCGGTGCCACCCCAGTTTGCTGCTGCATTCCTGCAGAAACCTTATCAAGTACGGCTAGACAGATCGCCTGCGATACTCTATCTCGATAACGGGAGAACCCGTTGCACCATCATTATGATACTCATAAATCCGGGGCACAGCTCCAAGCCTTGGTTCAGCACAGTCCTCATCCCTCCTTTTCAGCTACTGGAGGTCTCTGTTGATGGTTCGCGTGCCTACTCTTCTTTTCATTGCCTTTGGTATAAAATTGAATTTATCGTAACACTTTCTGAAAGAAGTGTAAATGATTAAATTTGGTGCGGTGGTCATAGTACTCGATCTCTTTCAGCCCACCCCTACTGAAACTCGTTTTTTAACTAGGCAGCGACAATGTTTCGTTGAATTTCAGAGGTCCCTTCATAGATTTTCGTAATCTGTGCATCGCGGTAATATCGTTCAATCGGATAATCCCTCATGTACCCAATGCCTCCATGAATTTGCACGGCCATGTCTGCAATGCAATTATATACCTCCGAACCATACAGCTTGGCGATAGCCGCTTCCTTAATAACCTTCTTCTTTTGGTCTGTCTACCGCTTGTTCTCAGAAAGAGTTGTCGAAAACGAACAGAGAGATTAATTCAACAGTGAATCTAGTTGATTCAATATTGCATAAAGATGCCCCAGCAAACTACCCATCTCTCAGTATCAATAAGACGTTAAAGTGTAACTTTGAGGCCACGACAGCATTTACTTCTTATCTAAAAATAGCCCTCTCTACACCTAATAGGGTAGAAAGGGCTTACACATCATTCATCTATATCATTCAGACAATCGCATTCGCTATTAGCAGTAGAATTAACGATGTTCCCCACGCGAGGGTTGTTGGAATCGACCATACAAGAATTTGCTCTTTTGTTTTCGTGATTCCAATCGTCCGGTTCACAACCCAGAACAAGCTATCGTTAAAGTAAGAGAAAACTAAGGAACCAAGCGCAGCTGCTTGAGCGGCTAGAACCATATTCACGTCTAAGCCCGCAAGGATAGGAGCGGAAATCGAAGCGGCAGTAATCATCGAAACCGTACCACTTCCTTGAATTAATCGTACAAGGCTGGCGATGACAAATGGCAATAATATCGCTGGAATTCCTGTATTTGCAACCCCCTCGGCAATGTATTCACCCACGCCAGTCTCCCTTAAGACATATCCTAATGCTCCTCCAGCACCGGTAACAAGTAAAATAATTCCTGCCTGTTGAATTCCTTCTTCCATACGATCTAGTGCCTCAGACCTTCTCACGTGTCCGAATAATCCATAAATGGCAATGAGTACGGCAATCCCTACCGCAATCACGGGCGACCCAAAAAATTGAATGTATTCCACCATAGGCCCGGTTAATTCCATTGCTGTAGCCGTGGTATTCATAAAGATTAAAACAATCGGTACCACAATGGGTGCCGCGGAACGAAATAACGAAGGCAGGTTCTTGCTCTCCTTTTCCTCCATCCATTCCTCCACGTTCACTTCTTGCTCCGGACGAATCCAATCCAGCCCATCCTCACTAGGAAGTTGATAGATTCGCTTCCCTAACCATTTGGCATATAGAACCATCACAAACACAATGGGAACAGCAAACAACATTCCCGATAAAATCATCCATCCTATGTCTATATTAAAGATCCCTGCTACACCAAGAGGGCCCGGTGTGGGCGGAACCGCACTATGCATGACCACCGCACCGCCGGCTAAAGCAATGGCAAGCGCGACGATGGATTTTCCTGTTTTCTTGGATAACGCCTTGGCCAACGTGCTTAAAATAATAAACGCCGAGTCAACAAAAATAGGGATGGCGACAATATAGCCAGTGATGGCCATCGCCCATTCTTCTTTTCGCTTTCCTAACACCTTAACAACGGTGTAAGCAAGTCTTTCTGCAGCGCCCGATACCTCCAAGATCCGACCCATCATTACACCGAAACCAATAACGATCGCAATCGAGCCTAACGTACTCCCGAAACCTTCCGTAATCGCTGTGACAACAGCAGGAGGGCTCATACCACCAACTAAACCTGTGATGGAGGAGGCTATGATCAATGCTAGAAATACATGAACCTTTGTTTTTACAACAAGGACAATTAAAACAATAATTGCTAGAACAAGCCCTGCTATCATTTGAGTTCCTGATACATCCATAGTTTTCTTCTCCTTTTCTTGGAAAGCGCTTTAATATTTAGACCGAAAAGCGTAAGCGGGTTGAACAAAAACGCGGATTTCGAAGCAGGCCTGAAAAATCCCAAGCTTCTACCCGCTGGAGCTAGACAAAAAGAGGAAAGCCGCCTGAGCGGCCCGCCCTTCTACGCATTGACAAAATGCGGCGCATACTTGGCAGCAAGCTTGATGCATTCTTCCATGCTGACTGAGCTAGCGATTCCTTGGCCGGCAATATCAAAGGCCGTACCGTGGTCTACGGAGGTACGCAGAAATGGCAATCCGTTTGTAATCGAAATGGTGCGATGGAAATCCGTCATTTTTGCGGCAATATGTCCTTGATCATGATACAGAGAAAGTACCGCATCATAGCGCCCATTTAACGCCTGATAGAAAACAGAATCTGCAGGTACGGGGCCAACCACGTCGATGCCATCGGCTTGAGCACGTTCAATGCCAGGGTGAATTTCGTCCATTTCTTCGTAGCCGAACAAGCCGTTTTCTCCGCTATGAGGATTCAAGCCCGCTACCGCAAATTTGCGCTTTTCCACACCCAGTTGAGCAAGTGCGGCATCACAGCGAATCAGGTAGTCATGGACACGCTCTTTGGTCATTTGTCCAATTGCATCTTTCAGCGACAGATGTCGCGTAAGGAAAAAGATGCGCATATTTAGCACTTCAAACATCGTTAATGGATCTTCCGTATTTGAAAGTCCTGCTAGCATTTCCGTGTGCCCAATATATGGGACTTTAGCAGCTTTTAACGATTCTTTATTAATTGGTGCTGTTGCCATGGCTTCCACTTGTTTCGTGTTGCATAGCTCTACCGCATGTTGAATATAGTCAAAAGCAGCTTGGCCGCACGCAGCACTTACTTGTCCAAGCTCATAGTCCTCTAAGCCAGCAAAATGAATGACATCGATCGTTCCATACTCCCCTGTCGCTTGGCTCACCGTTTCGATTTTATTAATCTGCAAGTCGGCTTCTTTTACAACAAGCATCTTCTCCAAAATGTCGGCGTTCCCAATGACAACGGGCGCGCACACTTCATAGATTTCTTTTTTTGCCAGTGAACCGACTGTGATTTCCGGTCCAATTCCAGCTGGGTCTCCCATTGTTACGGCAATTGTTGGCTTTTTCATCATAATCTCTCCTTCTATATGGTTGCTTTTGTTTGTACAAATTTCACACATTCATAAATGGCTTTTTTATCGCCAATCAGTCCACCTTTTGTTACAACGGGTAGGCCGTCAAAGTATCCACCATCAAAGTGACCATAGGCGGCAAGTGGCATCACTTCATCTTTTAAAGCAATTCCATTGGCTCTCCCTAACGCGCACACAGAAGCGGTTACATCTCCACCGCTGGTAAAGCATCCAGCAAAGGTGATCGTATTATCCGTCAACAGTTTACGACTGATCGTTGCTAAACCGTCCGTGATTCGCTTGGCAAGCGCGTCTTTACTTTTTCCCTCTGTGATCGCTTTTGTTTTCAAATCCACAAGCTCTTGCCCCGGCTTGTGCGTCGTAACAATTAACACATGTTCCGTCTCTGCTTTTACAAGCGCCTCCTTCGTGGCTCTCTCTACCTCAGCCTCCCACGTCTTTGTATAGCTCGCGAGTGGCTCTGGGTTCACATAGACTGGAGCCGATCCAGTTTTCTCTATCAGATAATCAAGCTGTGTGCCTGTCAAACTTGTAGCGCTCCCAACCGAAACAAGGATGGTCGCTTTTTTTATATGATTTCTAGAAAGGGCTCTCCCGTAACTCGCCGTCAAAGGGCCAGAATCGGCACATAAGATCGGCTTGTCACTCCGCGTTAACGCTTCAGCTACATCTTCAATTTGTTCATTTGTCACCGCATCGACAACGATCAGCTTTTTGCCTTTCTCCAGCTCCTGCAAAAATGCTTGATAAAAGGATTCTGGACCCTCCAACACAGCATGTAACCCTACGTAACCAACAGCGTGTTTCGACTGCTCAGCAATAAGAGTAGGAACATAGGATTTTGTAATGGGAGCCACAGGGTCTTTGGATACGTAGGTTTCTTGTAACGGCACCCCGTCCAACAACAAATATCCACCCGTCATCACCCTTCCCGAGTCTGGGAACGAAGGAATCAGCACACAAACCGCATCTTCCCTCATATGCGAGAGCATCTCATCAATCTCTTCTCCAATGTTTCCTCTCATCGTGCTGTCAATCCGTTTTGTAAAAACAGTTGCGCCCCATTCGTTTAGCTGTCTCATCGCTCGTGCAACTCTTGTTCTCGCAAACTCCTTTTCTACATAGCGACTATCTGTATCCATAATAACCGCATCATAGGAACCATGAGCGGGCAAATTCGCACTGTGAACAATGGTCGTCACTTGAAATCCTTGCTTCGCAAGCCTGACTCCTGAAGCGTTGCCTCCTGTTAAATCATCTGCAATCACACCTATTTTCATCGCTTCTTCCTCCTGATCTGTTAGACAGGCGCTATTTGCATGTTAGGGTGGTACCTTTCTCGCTCTGCATACGGCAACCGAACATCTGTAATCACGCCTTCTAACTCTTCTAACTGACACACATGAGCAAATGACTTTTCATCAAATTTGCTTGAATCACATACCAGCCAGGTCATTTCCGCTGCTTGAACCATGAGGCGCTTCATTTTTGCCTTCTCTAGCGTAGGGGCGCTTACTCCAGCATAAGGGTGAACAGCATGGGCACCCAATAAGAACAAATCCACATGTATGGACCTTAATAGTTCTTGAGCATGGTCGCCATAAAGCGCTCCCACATCTACTTGAATTTCCCCTCCTGTCACAATGCAACGTGGTTTCGCCTCTACGAGTTCACTCGCTATTTTTATATCGTTGGTGATTATGGTTAAATCTTCGCGTTCCTTGAGCAGCCGAATGATTTCGAGTGTCGTTGTCCCCGAATCCACAAGAATGGTTGCCCCATGTTGGATCAACGATGCAGCTTCTTTCGCAATCGCTCTTTTCGGAAAAAGCTCCTTCGTTTCCTTACGCACATACGGCGTTTCTTTAATTAACGTCTTTGGCAAAACAGCCCCTCCGTGTGTACGGATCAGCTTCTCTTCTTCCTCTAGTTGGGCCAAATCACGACGTACCGTCATATGAGACACCTTTAACGTTTCCATTAATTCATCAATTTCAACTTTTCCTTGCGAAGCAATTATTTGTTGAATCTGTTCGCGCCTTTTCCCAGGATTCATGTTCGTTTTTCACATCCTATATTGTTAATTTACAACACAATTCTTGATTAGTCAATCTACAAATGTTTTATATTCACATTAACAGAAGTTGATTCTGTTTCATTTTAACATTTTTGAGTTACAGAAGCGTGGTCTAACTCCACCGTCTTTAGACGGCACACGCTTTTAGCTTTGAACGTAAGCGTCCGTACTTGAACAAAAACCACATTCATTTGCTCGGTGCCCACCAAGATTGGCACCGAACAAAATCATGCAATGCCTAAAGAGCAGGTCGTCTAGATTGTTACAAGACGAGTTTTCTGAACTCAAGAAAAAGCTATTGGGGGTAGCACCTATGCGCGAGAAGATACTTCTGTGCTACGGTCGGAAATGTGACGGAAGAACTGACCCGAAACTATATTACCAATCAATCCAAGAAAGAAAAGCACGATATCTTCATGATTGAGGGTTAAATTCAGTCCCTTTTAGTATGCTTGAGCATAAGAGCTTATAGAAGACTTCAGTCTTGAAGGCGACTTTACGTCGTAGACATTCATGGCTAAATCCACTTACTTTAGGAAGTGGTCGTCTAAGTGAGTTGTGGAGATTTAAAAAACCACCGCTTTCGAGGAGAAAGTGGTGGTTTTTTGGCTAATTCATCCGGCAGTATGTCAAGTTACGCACTCACGAGAAGTGCGACCAGGGCAGATGGAATTGTAATAGCCTTATACTAATTTCAATCCACGCACTCACAAGGAGTGCGACCGTATAAATGGAGGCGAACCTATATGGACGAGCATTTCAATCCACGCACTCACAAGGAGTGCGACACGAGACATACCGCGAATACAGTGCTATCGTTATATTTCAATCCACGCACTCACAAGGAGTGCGACATTACTCACTTTTTCGACGTGGACGAGATGGAAATTTCAATCCACGCACTCACAAGGAGTGCGACGGGAAGCAAAATCAAGCTCTAGCACGTCTAATCTCTATTTCAATCCACGCACTCACAAGGAGTGCGACCGTAGAGAATTTGTTTCCCAGCCTGTCGTCAAAGATTTCAATCCACGCACTCACAAGGAGTGCGACTCCAGTGAGGTCATGGGTTGACTGTTGAAAAGAAATTTCAATCCACGCACTCACAAGGAGTGCGACCTAGCGGCAGGGGTTAATGATGAATCTAATAAAATTTCAATCCACGCACTCACAAGGAGTGCGACCAAAGGACTCACACGCAAGAGTAGCGATACTCAAGATTTCAATCCACGCACTCACAAGGAGTGCGACGTGATCAACCATGCCAAAGCCAAGCAGAGGGACGAAATTTCAATCCACGCACTCACAAGGAGTGCGACCAAATGTACCTGCTTGACCAGGGCGAGCGTCTCGGATTTCAATCCACGCACTCACAAGGAGTGCGACGGCTATACAAAACCGTATCGGAGGCGAGAGTCCTGTATTTCAATCCACGCACTCACAAGGAGTGCGACTGGGTTTTTGGAGCTTACCCCCTCCGAGTATGAAATTTCAATCCACGCACTCACAAGGAGTGCGACCAACGCCGCAGAAAAGATGGCCGAGCTTGATAAATTTCAATCCACGCACTCACAAGGAGTGCGACAATAGTCCTTCTCGAGTAATGATGGGCATAGGGATTTCAATCCACGCACTCACAAGGAGTGCGACGCCGCCTTTTAAAGCGGGAAGCGCAGTACATCAAAATTTCAATCCACGCACTCACAAGGAGTGCGACGGACACCTCCCTTGCCATCGACCCTGACGCTCTTTATTTCAATCCACGCACTCACAAGGAGTGCGACTCCAAACGACTGACGTTTTATTACTTCCCAGATATTTCAATCCACGCACTCACAAGGAGTGCGACGGTCTTGGCCTTGGAGCAACTGATTTTGCATGACATTTCAATCCACGCACTCACAAGGAGTGCGACTCTCTGAGATTGTGTATAATGCCGCGAAACGTGTCGATTTCAATCCACGCACTCACAAGGAGTGCGACGCGAAACGGCTTCAAAACGAGTGGGACACTCTTCAATTTCAATCCACGCACTCACAAGGAGTGCGACCTCGGACCAATGAATCGATTGATCCAATTTTTCGATTTCAATCCACGCACTCACAAGGAGTGCGACGCGGAGATCCTACAACTAGACAGAGACATTGAAATTTCAATCCACGCACTCACAAGGAGTGCGACGAATCGGTGAACCACTCCTGAGTATATACGCTGGTATTTCAATCCACGCACTCACAAGGAGTGCGACGTACCACAGGCGGCTCCCGGGAGGAACCCAAAATATTTCAATCCACGCACTCACAAGGAGTGCGACGTGGAGGATACATTTATTCGCCAAGACCTAGGCATTTCAATCCACGCACTCACAAGGAGTGCGACTGTTTGGATTTTTAGTAGAAAAAGTGAGAGGTGTATTTCAATCCACGCACTCACAAGGAGTGCGACTCCACCGATGATGGAGGAGCGGAAGAACCTGGAGGTATTTCAATCCACGCACTCACAAGGAGTGCGACATCAGCGACTTCTCACCTTGCGCTTGCTCTTACCAAATTTCAATCCACGCACTCACAAGGAGTGCGACCTCTCATAACTGGCAAGGCGAAGGGGGGATTGTGATTTCAATCCACGCACTCACAAGGAGTGCGACCGTCGCCCTCGATGCCAAACTGCACCGGGAACGTATTTCAATCCACGCACTCACAAGGAGTGCGACGATTTTTCATATCAGTAAACCGGGATCGGATGCTAATTTCAATCCACGCACTCACAAGGAGTGCGACACTGGGCATCCATGTACAAACGTACGCAAAGATGGAATTTCAATCCACGCACTCACAAGGAGTGCGACAACTTTAAAATCCATTATCATTCAACTCCTATTTATTTCAATCCACGCACTCACAAGGAGTGCGACGAGGATTATCATCGTTCCTACGTCGAAAATCTGAAATTTCAATCCACGCACTCACAAGGAGTGCGACGTTAAAACAGATTGCGAAGTATGCATTTGCTGATATATTTCAATCCACGCACTCACAAGGAGTGCGACGTTAAAACAGATTGCGAAGTATGCATTTGCTGATATATTTCAATCCACGCACTCACAAGGAGTGCGACGTTAAAACAGATTGCGAAGTATGCATTTGCTGATATATTTCAATCCACGCACTCACAAGGAGTGCGACAGAAGGGGTTGATACCGTGTCAAAACTACTTAGATTTCAATCCACGCACTCACAAGGAGTGCGACGCTCCTGTTTGCCGTATAGATCGGCCGAGCCTTTGTATTTCAATCCACGCACTCACAAGGAGTGCGACGTCGCGTCTGGAACTCACGCAAGCAGGATTGCTATTT
This sequence comes from Shouchella shacheensis, assembly GCF_001484965.1. Taxonomy (GTDB): domain Bacteria; phylum Bacillota; class Bacilli; order Bacillales; family Bacillaceae_D; genus Shouchella; species Shouchella shacheensis. The sequence continues at coordinate 25,345 of NZ_LLYY01000010.1, forward strand.
CAATCCACGCACTCACAAGGAGTGCGACCGGCGACCATACGAAGACCGAGGACGACACCAGTTATTTCAATCCACGCACTCACAAGGAGTGCGACATCGTCGAATCAAGCGCTTATATGCTTAAAGGGAATTTCAATCCACGCACTCACAAGGAGTGCGACCTGAGTTGGATAAAAAGAAAACCAAAGAGGCTGTCATTTCAATCCACGCACTCACAAGGAGTGCGACTTTCCATTTTGTCGCTATAGCCAAAGCCGTATTTTTATTTCAATCCACGCACTCACAAGGAGTGCGACTTCGTAACGATTCGATCAATGCCACGCTCGTAAATTTCAATCCACGCACTCACAAGGAGTGCGACTGCTACGCCAAGCTGTGATTGACGGGGAACGATTAATTTCAATCCACGCACTCACAAGGAGTGCGACTTGCGGCTCCGGCATCGTGTGTCCACCTTCCGTGATTTCAATCCACGCACTCACAAGGAGTGCGACGTCTCGCTCTTGTTTAATGCTTTCAACCATCCCATATTTCAATCCACGCACTCACAAGGAGTGCGACCCCATTAAAGGAGTCTAATGTGGTTGATAGGCTATTTCAATCCACGCACTCACAAGGAGTGCGACTTAAACCACACATAAGGGGGCTGATTAAGCAATATTTCAATCCACGCACTCACAAGGAGTGCGACCGAAAACCTACTGGGCGGCGTGTTTGAGGAATCATTTCAATCCACGCACTCACAAGGAGTGCGACGGCATGCCACAACGAATGTCAGACGGGCTAAAAAATTTCAATCCACGCACTCACAAGGAGTGCGACTTTTGTGGAAAGCTGAAGTGACGGTGATGTTTCCTATTTCAATCCACGCACTCACAAGGAGTGCGACGTGGGAGGAACTATATACGGAACAGCAGTTTTAAATTTCAATCCACGCACTCACAAGGAGTGCGACCAGCGCATGGCAGAAATGAGCGTGGATTTTTACTTAATTTCAATCCACGCACTCACAAGGAGTGCGACGCGTCCCTTGCTCAATAAACTGAGGGAGAGCTTCTGTATTTCAATCCACGCACTCACAAGGAGTGCGACTGGAGCGCAAAGGAATCAAACAAGAGGATGTGCGATTTCAATCCACGCACTCACAAGGAGTGCGACGGCTTGGTACTGGCGCTCGTTACCTGTCACACTGTTATTTCAATCCACGCACTCACAAGGAGTGCGACGTGAGACGTGATCTAATCGTAAGGAGTCCGATCATTTCAATCCACGCACTCACAAGGAGTGCGACGTCTCAACGGTGCTCTTGTTGCGGCTACATCGCAATTTCAATCCACGCACTCACAAGGAGTGCGACGCCACTCATTGACGCGGTAGGTTGTTGTTGTGGCATTTCAATCCACGCACTCACAAGGAGTGCGACTTGGCATCGGTGTAAACAACGTCAAGGGACACGGAATTTCAATCCACGCACTCACAAGGAGTGCGACCTTTTTGCACTACCACTCAAACCGTACGTGTTGTTATTTCAATCCACGCACTCACAAGGAGTGCGACATTTCTTGCTAAAGAAACCATGCTCGACATCGTTATTTCAATCCACGCACTCACAAGGAGTGCGACCTATACCTGTAATTAATGGCGCAATCGGCTGGAGATTTCAATCCACGCACTCACAAGGAGTGCGACAACCGACAAGGCCGATCGTCTGTCCGGGGCTGACGATTTCAATCCACGCACTCACAAGGAGTGCGACACTCTTTTGTCTCGTGGCTTGATGACTACTACAGAATTTCAATCCACGCACTCACAAGGAGTGCGACACAGCGTAGAGTCAAGCCAGTACTTGGTGCCATATTTCAATCCACGCACTCACAAGGAGTGCGACGAATCACCCGATGTTATGCTTGGAAACTTGGAGAAATTTCAATCCACGCACTCACAAGGAGTGCGACCCGATTTCACGAACGAGCTAGGTTTAAAAGGAAAATTTCAATCCACGCACTCACAAGGAGTGCGACGAGCGTGACAATTTCCCGCTAATCCGCGCTGGTAATTTCAATCCACGCACTCACAAGGAGTGCGACGATACCGCGTTGAAAATGCGTGTTGTCCCGTCTTGATTTCAATCCACGCACTCACAAGGAGTGCGACGTTTCTCTTTCTTCGTTTGACTGAGGGCAATCATATTTCAATCCACGCACTCACAAGGAGTGCGACCATGTGCTAAGCAATTACCCCTTTGGTTGCGCTATTTCAATCCACGCACTCACAAGGAGTGCGACCACATCTCCCTCGATGCCAAATTGCACCGGGAAGGTATTTCAATCCACGCACTCACAAGGAGTGCGACGTTCCACGCGCCCCGGAACGGCCAAAAGTTGGGTATTTCAATCCACGCACTCACAAGGAGTGCGACTCGGCCTCGACGGCGCTCGGAAGATCCGTACGTTATTTCAATCCACGCACTCACAAGGAGTGCGACACCCGAGGCAATCAAAAGGTGTTTGATATTCCGTTTATTTCAATCCACGCACTCACAAGGAGTGCGACTCCTGATCCTCTGCCGTTAGTAGGATGCCAGGCTATTTCAATCCACGCACTCACAAGGAGTGCGACAGCGATTTCTCCTAAAAAAAGGGGATCATCTACCCTTTTTTGTTAAAATCGCCACTATTTCTTCAAAAATTCAGGTTATACTCATCTAAATGTCAGACAAATACCATAAAAACCCAAAAAATGAGGTGCGAACCTCCCTGCTTTTTCATGTGCGCTTTACCTTCGCACCCGCTAAAAAATTAACGGCTCATCCAGATCAATCGATTCCTTCACACCGATGTGCTCGACTTTCGTTTTATAATTATTCCCTAGTTGATAAAAACGCAGGCTGTCTTGCTCTTCATTGATTAGGTTCGCAAGTTCAATTTTAAGCGTTGTAAATTGCGCAGCATCCACAATGCATTCAAACACAGAGTTTTGTACTCGTTGCCCATAATTTTGGCACGCTTTTGCTACTTTACGGAGCCGCTTCGTTCCCCCAGTACTGGTTGTACTGACATCATACGTAATTAATACAAGCATCCGTTCACCTACTTCCATAAAAATGGCGGATATTCATCTAAGTCGCCGCGTAAAAAGCGAGCAAGCAACAACGCTTGAGTATAAGGGACCAAGCCCCAGGCTATTTTTTCACCTAAATAAGGATGAGTGATTTTTTCTTGTTTCCTTGATTGCCAGGCTGTTAAAAACTTCTTCCTCGCCTCATCCGTAAACAATACTGCACCGTTCTCTTTTTTTAGGAAATCGTTTTTGTTCACCACTTTTTTATTAATAAGTCCCAGCACAAATTTGTCAGCGTAAATGCCACGTAATTCTTCCATAACATCTAGTGCGAGTGACGCTCTACCCGGGCGATCGCGGTGTAAGAATCCAACGTAAGCATCAAGCCCTACCGCTTCTAATGCCGCTGCCATGTCATTTGCAAGCAATGTGTAGGCGAAAGACAGCATCGCATTAACGGGATCAAGAGGCGGTCGGCGTGACCGCATTTTGAATGAGAAACCTTCTTTTTGCTGAAGGATCATGTTATTAAATACCTTGTTATAGGTAATGGCTGCTTGTCCCTCCCAGCCTCTCAGGCTTTCTAATGATTCGCAGCTTCGAATTTCTTTCAGAATCTCAGAGAGCTGGGCCGAGACTTCCTTGCATCGATCAACGTCGACTCTTAGTGCGTGATCTCTGGTCAGCCTTTCAACGACCCACTTATTGTTAAAAACCTTGCCTGTAATAAAATTTCTCGCAACAAGAGTAGCAGCGTGTTCATCTTCAGCGATTCGGTACTGCGTTTTTCGCAGAACGACATTTCCTCTGCTTTCGCCGATGACACGGGCAAGAAAACGGCCACTTTTTGTAAGGAACACAAGAGAAATGTTGCGTTCTGCGCAATACCCCATCAACGCAGGACTAGCCCCAGTGTAGCCAAAACTCATGACAGATTCCAGATTATGAAGAGGAACCCTTCCTAACTTCTCTTTCTCTTTGAGCAACACAATATTATCGCCGTCTAAAGATAAATACACGTCTGTCTGAGTCACAAATAAAGTATTGAGTAGCTTTTTCATTCCTTAACCTTCCCGTCGATATAGCTTTTCACAGAGCGCTTATTCATTAGCTTTGGCAAGCAAATATGCTGAAGGGAACAGCTCTTGCAAAAAGAGCCTGTTTTTACTTTGGGCGTGTGCCGCTTCACATAATAGTGATGCATTTCTTTGGCGATTGCCCTTACTTTGCTTTTTAAATCTTGCGTTAGGGGCACTTCTACTCGGTGCTTAATTTCATTATAGTACATATAGCCTGTTTCAATCTCGCAGAGCAGCATCTCCTCCAAACACATCGCTTGAGCAGTTAATTGTACTAAGTCTGCGTCATTCTTTTTTGGCTTCCCTCTTTTGTATTCAACAGGAGAAGCCAAGTATTTGCCTTCTCCTCCGTTAATTTCAACGCCTTTTTCATCTTGAACAAATTCCACGACATCACAAATGCCACTTAACCTAAGTTCTCTTGATTGAATGGGCATTGCTCGAACTGTAAGTTTGCTGCCTCGTTTTTCGCGAATAAACGGCTGATCCGCTTTTTGATGAAGATGCTGACCTTCGATGGTTTTCACATTTTCTTCCCACTGCTGCTCAATGTGGATTAGTGCCCACTGGCGGCGGCAAAATTGGAAATGCTGAAGGCCAGACAGCATCAGGTAGTGATCTTCTTCGTCATTGGCCATCGATGATTTCCACTGATAACCCTTCTAATTCACTCAATTCCGTAGCGTAATCATCAAAACTTTTAGGTGTATCCGTTTTTGACGTGATGTCTAATGAACGATGCACTTTCGCAGACGAATACTGCCCAAGCTTAGATGTATGCTCCCACCAGTAGACTTTATGTACTTCCATACTGCCGTCTGGACGGGCCGAAGAGGCGTCATTCTCAAACAGAGTGAAGAGCGCTTGTTTGATTTTATCCGCGTCCTCATTGGTAAAGCCAGTTTTCTCTGCTAGCTGCGTATTAATGCTTCCATAAAATACATAGACGCCAAAATCAACACGGTGCTTCATTCCCATTGTATCGGAGCCTCTTGTATCCCCTGTTACAGAATTGACGCTTTTGGTAATCTGCATGCTTGTAATGTCGATCGGGTCCATGCTCGTTGCGGTTTGAACAGAAACCGGACCTCGTACACCTACGGACACTCCAGATCCTTTCCCTTTCCCTTTAAAAGCAAAGACCTGACCAAAGCTTCTTACATCAATCCACTCACGGCATGCAATCTGGGCAAATTCATCACTTGAGGGGTTTTTTTCCTTAAGTATAGTATCAAGTTCTTCATTCGCATCAACTCGTTCTCGTAAACTTCTATAGCTATCTGTTTTACGATCATCGGATTGCACGAAAACGGACTCTCCTAGGTCTTGTAAGCGATTGCGAATCTTTCTCTTTAGCGCGACATCTGAAATTTCCCCAAGCCCGTCATAATTTTGACGTGGCCGATTCCCGTTTAATGGATCACCATTTGGATTGGCCTTTGTTGCGGATAGTACGACTGCAAAATCAATTTTGTGGTCTAATGTTGGCATTATTTTCTTCCCCGCTCTCATTCGTTTGAATTTCTTCAGCATTTTTACTACTTTTTGTATTATCTAGTGCTATGACCTGGCTAGAGAATCCTAACAGATAGGTTCCGGATAATTTTTCATCATTAAATTCTCCTGTTTGGAATTTATCCGTTACTTCCATCATTAGGTTGTGAAGCTTGTTTGCACGTCCACCCAATCGCGCTTTGTACGGAAGTAAACTATCATGAATCGTTTTCCATGTTCTCTTTGGCTTATTTGAAAAGCTGACCATGTAGCGCTCCGCATTCGTGTCGCGTTTTTCCTCTTGTTCTTTGAGAGCCCATTTTTCAAGCACATAGGCGATGGCCAACAACCTTCCAAACAAATAATCTCGATCGTTACTCTCATGATTCAGTGCCACACCATCTTCCCCCTTTTCGTTTACTAGCGAACAGGCAATGCTTAATGTTTTTTTCCATTCCCCTTTCTCCATTGACACAGGGTTTGACGCGCGCTGTACCGCACTTCTGACAATATCTTTTGGAATGTCTCGTTCATCGACCACACATGGAAGCATCCGTTCCATTAGTCCTTTGACAACCTTGTCACTGGCACGCGGACTGTATGCAGCAAACGCAATATCTTTGGTAGCTGGAGCTCCGACAAATTCCACTACTTGTCCGTCGTTTTTGTGATAACTGTGCCTCCAAACACATGTTTTTTGGTGCCAGTTACTTAATCGGTCTAAGTAAAGCTCTTTGTTCATGTGACGATAGTACAGAACACTCATTCGCCCAGTGGTGGCGGAATCCAGGATTAAAATGTTTACATGGGCTTTAAATGATTTCCCACGATATCCATCGATGAGTTTGGCAACTTCTTTGGCTTGTATTAATTTTGTGTCTGCTTTCTTTTCAACTTTTCGCTCCTCCTGCTTCCAAAAGTCAAAAGCAGCCCCACTCGGCTCTGGTAAGGATTCACCTTCAATTCCCCAAACGAGAAACACGCGCTTATCAAGCATTTTTCCTTGACGATGAATGAGCCACTTTAAAGCGTTGTGTGCTTTTTGCGAAACTTCGTAGCTGATGCTTGCTGCCTCGTTACTTGTTTTAAAACGACCTGTATACGTGAAACCTTTATCAACGTTTGAAGATATTATTTTTGCATTATCTCCTGCATACCTGATTCCCTTAGCATGAATCTCTGTCCTAGGCATTAATTTCCCTGATACATAGCATAATTCCTCGTCCACCAGTTGGGCTTTGTAAAAAGCAATAAACGAGTCATACAGGTCTTTGTCTTCCCACACATCCGTTAACACCTTATTTGGCGAATAAACATTAAAACGAACAAACGCGCCCTCTTGCCCGCCAGTGACGGCTGAAAAAATTGGTGGCTTTGCGCCATACAACGCTTCATATTTTCTATCCCATTTTTCTATTATCTTTTGGTTTTCATCAAGATAAAGGATGTTCGCTGTGACTAAATCTTCAATTAACCGCCCTTTCTCAAGATAGGTGTAAACGCTTTTAACTTTTGGGGTAGCGTGAGGAGAATGTGCCCAATCATTTAGTTGGGCGATGTATAAAGCGAATGGTTCATCTTTTTTAATTTCCCCACCAAATTTAATAAAATCACCAGAGACGTAAGGTAACTTATCATGTAAAGGGTGTGGCATTACATTGCTTGATCTGCTACCTGATTCATTTGTACAAGGTATAAGAGTGGATACTCCTTTTTCGCCAAGCACTCGCGCTGAATGAAACTTTCCATCTTCAGTTACCGTTACCTCAATATGAGCGTATTGTGTTGTATGTGAAATCGGCAACAGCGTATATTCACGGTTATTTTCCTTACTCGTGACCTTACCGACTTGGTCTATATTCGCTTCATAGGTTTCATATAATTGAAGCAACCAACTCATTTATTCACCTCCTAATTGACGAGCCAATGATTCAACCGATTCAACATTGTTTTCATCAAAATGCTTCGGCGTCATTTCTTGAACTTCACGGACAACTGTACACTCCTCCGGTCGTAGAAACTTAATAATGCCCTTCTCCATGACTGGGTTCCATAAACGGACCTCAAGCTCGTTTCTGCCTGTCTCATCGGGATAATTGATGCCATGAACCATCGTCCCGAAATGCAGTTCCCCTTCATAATTGTCATAAAAGCCGTCTCCCTCGCCAAACGTGCATGGCTCCACATAAGCCTGACATTCACGGGTTCCAAGAAAAATATCTCGTCGCCCTCCCGCTTTTAACGATCGGTGCATAATACTGAAATGCTTCCCTTCGCTACGGTCGAACGCCATGTCTGGACGATTAAAGTTAAAATCAAAATGAGCCCGCACTTGGTAACATACATCCTTCAAGTACGTGTAATTCGCAAGGGTGTTCCCACCATTGTAGTGAATTGGACGGACGCCCTTCGACTCCATCTGGATCGGTTTCATCACTCGTAGTTCATCAATAATAAAAAGTAACGTCGGTTTCCAGTAAATTGATTCAACAATCCCTTTCAAAGCTTGGTAGGTTGGGACATTGTATGTAAGCTTCTCCCCACCGATCTTTGTGAGAGGATCTGTAAACAGCGCATATTTGCCATGTACTTGAAACTCTATAGCATTTTTCATGTTCTCACCTCCTTGATAAAGTGTAGCTCAGCATCTATTAGCTAACTTGGACACCACCTTTTTTATTTTCACACTTGATAATGCATCCCGCCATGTTGAACTAACAGTATGGCTACTCAACGCGGATTAAAAAAAATGTGGAAACCTACTTCAATTGAGGAACCTATTTTGAAAAAAGATAGAGTTTTTAATACAATTCTATCTCTAACTCACTCTCTCCCCCCAAATCAACCCCATACTCGTTACTATACCAACCTTCTTTCAGCTCATAAACGAGTCCATCTAGGTGAGCTTCCACACCTTTCTCACTAGTGAGCTTATTAAATTCATGCGGGTACAGATTGACTGTATATTGTTGCGCTTTTTGCAGCAGCTTTGTTAAATCCTCGATATGAGCAGCGCTATTCAGCTCGGCAATCAGGTTTTTCCCTTCTTTATAAGGGACGAGCACTGGTATCGTACTATCATCAATGACGTGAAAATGATCGGCGGCTGTCCTGTAGCTATTCGTATTCATAAGCTCTAGCGTTCCTGTTTCATTTTCTTTTACGTAGTCCTTGGTGTACCCATTCTTTAAAGAGTAGAACAAAAGGTCAGTCATCTTTTTATCCCCTAATTTTAAAATGGGATAATTCAAATCTTCCTTGAAGGTGTGGTAAAAACGTTTAAAATAAAACTCCATAGCTTCTCGAGACAATAAATGCCCACCGTATTCATTTGGGTCGTTTTTAATATCAATCAAAATTTTCTTAGACAACGCTTTCCCTTCTTTAATCTCTTTCAGCTTGTCCAGCTTCTCCTCGGCATGATCAATTACATACACGTTTTTCAGCTCATGCTCGCCATGACGGTTGCAGCGGCCAGCTGCTTGAGCAATGGAATCAAGTCCAGCTAACGAACGAACAACACAATCAAAACTGACGTCGACACCGGCTTCAATTAACTGGCTGGTAACGCAAATGAATGGAATGTTCGCTTTTAGCAAATCTTTCATTTCCCTTAAATGCCGCTTGCGGTGCGTTGCACACATCGATGTGCTTAAGTGATACGTGGGTAAATTTTCACCTTTTAATCGCTCATATAAATCTTTAACAACGGTTTTCGTATTTAAAATAGCAAGTAAGCTTTGCTGATCATCCGCAACTTTTTCAAGAATCCACTCTGCAAGCTGTTCATTTGTCATTGGAGATGTGGTTTCATCAATAATTTCCACTCTTTTAAATTGATCCATTACATCATCAAGCTGGTCAATAATCTCTCCTTCAGGATTAATCTCGAGTCTATGATTCACATAATCTAAAGCAGGCTGTGTCGCCGTACAAAGCAGAACACTTGAACGGGCATCATTTTTCAGGAAATTCAAGGCTTCATTAAAAAGTGAGATACAGTTCACTGGCACCTTTTGGACTTCATCAAAAATAAGCACCGCATTGCTCAAATTGTGAAGACGCCGCGTATTCCGATTTCCTTTTGCGTAAAACACGTTTAAGAACTGTACCATGGTTGTAAAAATAATCGGGCTGTCCCAGTTATCACGGGCAAGCTTCAGTTTCTGCTTTTTCGTTATAACCCCGTCTTCATCTTCGTCTTCATCACGCTCGTTTTCAATGACATTGGAATGATGCTCTAACACATGAATATCATCCTGCAAAATATCACGGACGTCCTTCGCGTTTTGCTCAATGATCGTTGTAAAAGGTACCACGTAAATAATGCGTTGTTTTCGATGCAGCTGTGCATGTTTCAGTGCATAGCGTAAGCTTGCTAAAGTTTTGCCACCGCCTGTTGGAATCGATAATGTATAAATTCCTGAAGGGTTTTCTGCAAATCGATCACACTGTTCCGACATATCAGCTCGCAATACATTTATCGGGTGGTTCGATCGCTCATCTTTTTTGTATGTACGAAGCTTGTCCATCAACTTTCCGTAATAAGATTCAAATAAAGGGCTATCAACAAGCTCCTCTTCGGTCTTATCCTCCTCAAAACGTCTTGTATCCGTGCGATCCGCATCGATTAAAGCACTGAAAATATATTTTGTAAGAAACATCATTTGCCTAGGTGTCTTGTCCATAAATTCTTTTAATTCAACCAGTGCTTGACCCACATACTCATAGAACTCATCTTCTCCCATAACATAACGAAAAAAGCAATCCATGGATGTCGTAAACTCGCACAATTCCTTATCCCTAACTCTTTTTAAGTAATTCGATTCTAAATCAGGAGCAATGAAGTCCTGAAGATAGGAGTGATGAGAGATGATGGCATTCCCTACAATTTCGGCTAGTATTTTTTGAAACGGATCTGTTGTGTCCTTGTGATACAAATTGTATAAGACCCTTCCCCCAGCAGTTGAATGATCGACGCTTCCCCGTCTAGGAGCCAATTCCGGGTGGAAGACAGCCCTTTCAATATAGTCACGAAACTCGTAGGTATACTTTCCTACGTCATGAAGCAGACCGGCCAGACCAGTAATATGCTGAATCCCCAGCTTTTTCCCGTATGACTCGGCCAAACCTTTTACTCCTAGTAGATGTTCTTTGACTGTTTGAATCTCTTTATCGCTTTCACGGATATGTGCAATGGATTGCATACCTACGCCTCCCGTTCTCTATGGAAATTCTACTTTCAGTTAATAGTATCGTGATAATGGTAGGATTACAACCATGTTTTTAGTACTTTTTAACTGTAATTGTTAAACGATGCCAGAAAAAACAACAGTAGCGTCTTTCTCCGTTCCCCTTCAACGAAGCAAAACCCCTTTCCTCTTTGCTTGCCCTCCTTTTGAACGTATCCTTTATTACAACTCACATTGGAACCCTAACAGTTGTACATATGTACATAGGTCTACGTCACTATACAGAAGAAATGGATTCTTTCAATTCGCCTTAATGTAACTCCTCATCAACAAAATATTCCGTGCAGAACGGAAACGAATCGCTCTCCATTTGAATAAAATAGGAAAAATAGATCAAACAAGTAGGCGGTGTACCAGTTGGACAATCAAGCGAAAGCTCTTTTTGGGGCGTGGACACAAGCCATCGGCGCCGTCATTTCTGCCATTGGAAACTCACCATCCGTCTCCCGTGATTCAGAGCTGCTTTCCGACCTTGATTTTGAAGGAAATGTTCTGCAAGCGCTAGGGATGGCTTTGCTCGGAGACAACGTGGAGCCACCTTCTTTAGATAAACTCGGCAATTATATTGAATCGGCTGGCCACTTGCCGAATGTGGTAGGGGTTATAATGGAGGCTGATGAAAACATTCAGGTGCAGTTAGACGCGAAAGGGAACCTTGTTCAAGTGGTAGGTGAAGGCTTGTCTCTATCACACGCCTTAAGTGAAGAACCGACAAGGGAATCGTTTTATTATATTTATGGACCCTTGCTTGAAATCATTGGGAATTCCATGCAAGCCTTAGCTGGAATTAATCAACTTAGAGGAGTGGACAGAGAACGGATGAATACGATTGGAGCTTGGCTTCATGCAATTGGCTCTGTTCTTACTGGGCTGGGTGTCAGCATAGAGTTTAGCCTAGGTGAGTAACTTACTTGCAGTGTTCGTCCTGCTAAAGATCGGGCACAGAGTCTTAACTACCTCAAGGAAACCACTGCCACCTATTTCCCGTAAACATCGGCATTGATTCACTTGTTTTTCCACACATTTTCTGCTACACTGAAACAGCCTTACTATTTATTTCCCGCAGAAACACGAACTGTTTTTCCCGCAGTTCGTGTTTCTTCTTTGTCTGAGCCTGTGAGAGATTTATGCGCCTATGAACCCTCCTAATAAACCCTTCCTTTTCCTTTGTGTAAGCAGCGATGCCGGCAGACCCACGTTGAGCTTGAATATGGTTTCCCGTCCATACGATTTTTCGGAAAATCTACAGCACCTTTGCTATACTGATGGTACTACCGTTTTGAAAGGCTGTGATTGATTCATGTCTCTTGAACTTGATATAGCAAAGATCATCCCCATTGAAGCTCCTGCTTCTTATGGACTGAAAACGTTTAATTTTTATCTTCTTGAAGGGAAGACCGGTCTTCTCCTTCTTGATGCGGGGGCCGATGACGAGAGCTGTTGGCAAGCACTGCAGAGCACCCTCCCTGAAAACGGATACACCCTCAGGGACATAACGTCGATTGTATTGACTCATCATCATATTGATCACATTGGCCTCGTCAACCGGATTACCGACCGTCATCCTGTTCCGGTGTACGCTCATAAGCAAGCGGTTCCACGTCTAAAACGAGACCCTGACTTTCTCCGCATGCGCATCGACTTTTTTGAAGAACTGTATGCCGAGATGGGCTGCAATCAGGCGGGGGCCGCTCAAATTGAGCACTTGCAAGAGGCTCTACTTAAGAACGCCGAGCGTGCCATTGAACAAGAGGTACGAGTGATTCATCCCGAGGAACCGTTATTTGGCCTTACACCGATTCATGTGCCCGGCCATGCGCCAGACCAGATCGCCTTCTATGAACCTCGGAGCCATTCTCTCTTTGGAGGTGATTTGCTCGTGGGACATATTTCAAGCAATGCCCTCGTTGAACCAGATGTGAACGGCGTGCGGCTGCCTTCCGTTATGCAGCAAAGGGCATCTCTACAAAAATGCTTGAACTACCCACTGCAAAGGGTTTACGCTGGACATGGAGCGCTCATTACGGACCCTTCCCGCTTGATTCAAAAACGGCTAACAAGAACAGAACAAAAAGCGGAGCAGTTCAAAAAGTTGGTCGCAAAAGGACATACAACAGCCAGTGACCTTGCCTCGAATTACTATGGCGAAACGTATAAAAATCAGTTTGTTCTTGTTATGTCCGAGGTCATTGGCCATTTGGATTATTTAGAGGCTTATAATGAAGTAACCAAAGAAAAGCGGGATGGAGTTTTGCATTATCGGGTAGCGAGATGAAAAATGTAAAAAGGGGTGACGCTAAATGGAACCAAAATGGCTGGACTGGGCGAAACAGCTCCAATCCATTGCACAGGCGGGACTGACGTATTCAAAAGACGTATACGATCTGGAGAGATTTGAGTTAATCCGAACGATCAGCACAGAAATTATGGCACACCACACTGAAGTCGATCAGACAGCCATTACCGATTTGTTTGCCAATGAAACGGGGTATGCCACTCCGAAAGTCGATATTCGAGCGGTCATCTTAAGAGAGAATAAACTACTAATGGTTAAAGAAAACACGGATGACAGCTGGGCACTTCCTGGTGGCTGGGCGGACATCGGATTAACACCAAGTGAAGTTGCGGTAAAAGAAGTCAAGGAGGAATCAGGGTTCGATGTAAAAGCGATCCGATTGTTGGGTGTTCTTGATAAGAAGTGCTACCCGCACCCTCCTTCTCCTTATCACACGTACAAGCTATTCATCCAATGTGAAATCGTTGGAGGGCAAGCAATGGAAGGCATAGAAACAAGTGCTGTTGAGTTTTTTTCTGAAAATGAACTTCCAGCATTATCTCTAAGCCGGAACACCGAATCACAAATTGAGATGGCCTTTAAAAAGGCAAGAAATTCCGAAAACCCTGTTCATTTAGATTAATACTTAGGCGTTCCATCTGACGAGCACGTTAGATGGAAGAAGAACACCCGCTCCAGCTTACGAGCGGGTGTATGCTACACGCCCGAACCAGCGGTAGCGGCGGGTAGAGATAAAACGATAGGCCAAATCGCCAATTTTAGAGATAAGTGGAAAATAGAGTACTGCAGTAAGAGGCCTTGTGACCGGGAGAAGAGAAAGAATTTTACGTACCGTGTAATAGCCCGTTAAAACATCCTCGTCTTTTGTCAACATATAGATTTCATCATACATATCCTTGTGCGCATTTGCCTTTGCTTGCGTTGCCTCGTCCACCTCCTGCACAGGATACCAGGCCAACTCCCTTTTCCAATCCAGCTTTTGCACCACAGCCTTGACACTACGGCACAATGGGCACTCTGCGTCATAAAAGACAATATGATTGTCCACCAGCATCTTCTCCTTTCCTTCCTCTATTTCCTCTGAACGCATCATGCAAACCCCCTCTATCCGCGTAAACGACCGGCGCCGCTTCAACCGTCATCCCTACCCACGCTGAAAACTCGCTACCTCTTTTCGCCTTGATCTGAAGAAGCCCGCTTGCGTTCCTCAGCAAGTAACCGTCTGAGTATTCTTTCGAGCTGAAACTCTTCTGAATAGCAGTCGTTCAACTTTTCCTCAATCAGCGCGGCAATTTCCTCGAGCTCTTTTTCCATTCGTTGATTATTGATCGTATATTTTAATGGTAGAACGCTTACTTTGCGTTTGAGAATCCTTAGAAAATCTTCCACTAGAACCCCGCCTTCCCGTGTCCTAGAACAGTATATGCCTCAACTCAATGTTGCATACGAAAACCTCCGCAGGCATCCAGCCGACAGAGGGGCATCATTTAATTTAATTCACGTATTTCCCATGGTCCGGTTTGGCCAGCTCATCAAACTTTTCCACGAGCATGTGAAGTCCTTCTTCTAGCTCTTCTCCAAACATCGGCAGTCCATGACCCGGTACAAGAAAGTGTGGCTTAAGTTCCTGTAGTTTTTTTGCTGAGGCCTTTGCCTCTTTCCAATCCATTGTGAAATAGCGGGGCGGTCCTTGAATTTCCTGCTCTTGTGTGAGCACTTTGTAAAGGGAATCCTGCTTTACGGTAATGACGGCATCGGCGGATAAGAGCGCGCCATCTTTTTCCCGGAACAGAGCAATCTGTCCTGGGGAGTGTCCCGGGACATCGATCCACGTCCACTCATTCTCGCCACCTGGCACAGCAAGATTTGCGGGAAGCGGTTGAACGTAGTCGTCGAGCTGAATGGGATCGTTAGGAAACGTCTTTGAAAGCTTCGCCACCATGCCGCCTTCTACGGACGAATCAGGTTCAGGATAGCTCTTTTGGCCTGTGACGTACGGAAGCTCCTCTTCATGGGCATAAATCGGAACGCTCCACAGCTCTGCAAGGTCGTGTGCAGCACCTACATGATCAAAATGACCATGCGTTAACACGATGAATTTCGCCGGATGTGCCTTGCCAAAGTTTTCTTCAAGCGCTGTGAGGATTTCTTTCGCTTTACCAGGCATGCCTGTATCCACTAACACCCAGCCAAAGGGCTGGTTCGGATCGCCAATCATACAAACGTTGACAATATCCACCGTCAGGCAGTATACATCTTCGGTTACTTTCTGAAATAAACCATCATGTGCCGAAGTCATCGGTATTTTCAATTCATCAGGTGCTGTATGGTCGTACTTGACAATATCCATGTCTCCACTCCTCAGTGATTTTCTCCTGCTAGTATGGGCATTTATTGAGCTTTTATGTGGAGTTCCATCCCGCCTGCTTTTTCTCGCAACCAGCAGGTCACCTATGAAAGCCCAACCGCTACGGAACCCCTGCGTCGCTGGACCAATCCTCCCTCTTCGATTTGAATGGTTGCATGGAAAATTTGCGCGCCTTTCGTAAGTATGAGCTTCAAATGGTGTTTACGCTTCCGCTTCGTTTCCAGCTCCCATTTTACGTCTGTACATCCATTTTGAAAGCAAGACGCCCAGCTCATACAGAAGAATTAGAGGAGTTAACACCATGAGTTGCGAAATAAAGTCTGGCGGTGTAATTAAGGCAGATAGGACGGCCATTAGCACATAGCCATACTTTCGGATCTCTGCTAACTTTGTCGGAGTCACCATGCCAACCGCTGTTAAAAACATTAATAAAAGCGGGATTTCGAACAAAAATCCAAGCGGAATCGTCGTCATCATCATAAAAGAAAAATATTCTTTTGCTGTGATCATCATGCCGAAGTTCTTGGTTCCTAAATTCATTAGAAAACCGAATACGGTAGGGAAAATCACAAAGAAACCAAACCCAATCCCGGTAAGAAAACTGATAAAAATCCCCGGAATAAAAGATAAAGCGGTTTTATTCTCTCGATCAGTCAAAGCAGGCCTAGCAAATTTCCAGATTTGATAGCCAATCACAGGCGCGGAAAAGCCCAAACTCAGACTCCCCGCAATGCCTGTGTAAAAGCGTATCACATCAAGAGGCCCATGCATAATCAGCTTGTCTTCCGACGTCAATATTGGAATTACCTGATTCATAAACACCAATATGAATACAAAACACATCGCGAAGAAAAGCACAGAAGTAATAATCGCTTTCCTCAAGTCCGTGATATGCTCGACCAGTGACTGCTCGTCTAATGATTCTTGATGCATGGTTGGAATCCCCCTGAATAGTTAAGATCGTGGATCTTTTTTTTCTGCATTGGACGTATGATTGGTGTTTTCCTGTTCGGATCCAGCGTCCATATCACTCATCAAGTTGCTCGCCGATTTTTTGAATTCAGCAAGTGTTTGTCCAAAGGCAGCTCCAATTTCCGGTAATTTCTTCGGTCCGAAAATAATTAATGTAATGACTAATATAATGATTAGCCCTGGTACACCAATGTTTGGGATACCCATCGTAACCTCTCCTTTTTTTAGGTTGATACCGAACCTAGAATATTGATACGCTCTTAACTTGCCCTATTTAATGTCCATTATTACAGGTTTTAAGCGCAGAAAAACTCATTTGTTCATGACCTAAATGGATGAACACGACAAAAAAGACTACTTAAATCAAGTAGCCTCCGGGAAACATACCATTCCCTGTTTAGATTGGCTTATCCAAAACCGCCATCGTGCAGCGAGATACGCAAACGAGTTTCTTTGCTTCATCTGTGATCTTGATCTCCCATATCATGGTCGTCCGCCCTTTATGCAAAGGAGTAGCCGTCGCCGTCACGACCCCTTCCGATTTGCTGCGAACATGGTTGGCATTGATCTCCAAGCCAACGGCGATCTTTGTTTCAGGGTCGACGTTCAACCCTGTTGCAACCGAAGCCGCCGTTTCAGCTAAAACCACAGACGCGCCTCCATGCAAGATGCCGTACGGCTGATGAGTTTTCGGCCCAACAGGCATCGACATGACAACTTTATCCAACTTCAGCTCGTCAAACGTAATGTCTAACAAGCCGACCAGCGAGTCTTTCGAGCGTTCTTGTAAGTAGGCCACCTGCTCTTCGTTTACCTTTTCAACCATCCAACCCTCTCCCCTTCGCTTGAGTATGGTGAATACTCATTCATTTTAGCATAATGAAGGCGGTTGCACAAAGTGACCGCTCACCGAATGAAAGGGAGTCAAACGATCTGTTATGCCCAGCAGCCTTACTCATTAAAATACGGCCCGTCCCTTTTTTGAAGAGTCAGGCCGTACAACTTGGTTGCTCCTACTGATCTTGGATCCACTTCGCCAAATTTTCGGCTTCATCATCAGGTAGGTCTACTGCAGGCATGCTGCCTTGTCCATTCTGAATGATATCCACAATTTCATCTGTGCTTAAGTCAGTACCGGTAAGGGCTGGACCCTGCATCCCCTCAAGGTTGTCCCCGTGGCACTGAATACAGCTCGACTGATAACTCTCTTCTGCCGCTTGAGCATCAAAATCTCCGCCCCCGTTTTCTTCTTGCGCCGGTTCCTCCTCTGGGGCTCCAGTGTTTTCTTCCGACTCGTCAGTTCCGCCTCCACAAGCCGTTAGAACAAGCGCCATTCCTAAAACGGAGACTAGCGTTTTGATTTTCATCTGTGTCCCTCCTTATAAAATAGAACTCCCTTTAAGTTTACCCTGTTACGGCAATCTCATGCGAGTCTTGTCACTTCTTTTTTGTTCATTTGTCGAATCATTGTCATGCGCCGTGCCTCTGCAATACAATTTAACCAGAACGTCCTCCTGCCCCGGCCAAAATCAACCCTCCTTTTCTCACTCGGCACAGTGGCGCAGATTTTACGCTCATAACGCTAATTGCAGCAGGAGTGATGCGATTCAGTGTCGTGCTCGCGTGTATCACCCAAAAGGGCGAAGATAACCGCTGTTGGGAAGCCGCAGGCATAGAACTGCCACGCTCTTGGCATGGAGCAACATAAAGACATTTTATACCGTTTCGATTCTCACCACAGAAGGTTTCAACCTCATGGTTGAAAGGTAAAAAGAAGCGTCTAGTACAAGGGGGGTTGTCGTCTATTCGTTTTTTGTATAAGCTCCAGGTAGAAAGGATGTTGATTGATGCAAGCAATAATTGTTTACGCCCACCCCAACAACAAAACAAGTTTTAATGCGGAAATTCTTAAAACGACAAAAGAGACGTTCCAACAAAAAGGGAAAACGTCCGAGCTGATTGACTTGAATCAAGAACAGTTTAATCCCATCCTTAATCAAGAAGAACTCTCGCTTTACGACCAAGGAGCGTTTGTCGAAGAAAGCGTGAGGCAGTACCAAACCATTATTCAAAACTCGGATGAGATTGTCCTGATCTTCCCCATTTGGTGGTATGGCCTGCCAACAATTCTTAAAGGCTTTTTCGAGAAAGTGTTTCTTCCTGGCTTTGCTTTTGAGTTTGGGGAAGAAGGAAGCGAGCGACTTGTCCCCCTCTTAACTATTCAGAAGACAACCGTGATTACCACTTCAGAAGCGAAAACAACGGAACTCCGACAGAAATATGGCAACCCAATCGAGGGGACGCTGATTAACGGGACCTTTGAAGAGGTCGGGCTCTTAAACGGGCACTGGCTCAATTGCGATGAGACCCCAACGGGCACGGAGGAGCGGCGGCGGAGCTTTCTGAGGGAAATCCATACGTATTTGCTAAGTACGTAGCTGCTGTTTATAAGATGCTACTGATTATTGTACTCTTTTTTCATGCTTAATACTTGCATCGCCTTTTCTCATTTCATAAGCTCTTCTAGAAAATACGAAATAAAGGATTGATTAGGATGAACGTCATACTTATTGACAATGAGAACGATTTGGAACGAGCCTTTGCGATTCGTAAAGAAGTGTTCGTCGACGAGCAGCACTGCCCTGTCGAAGATGAATTTGATTCATTTGACCAACTCGAAGCGGACTGTGATCATTTGCTTGTCACCTTAAACGGAGAAGCTGTTGGAACAGGAAGGATTCGTTACGTAGAAAACGTTGGTAAGCTGGAGCGCATTTGCATCTGCAAAGCTTACCGGGCTAAAGGAATAGGAAAAGTGATCGTCAAAGGCCTTGAAGACGTGGCACGACAAAAAGGAGTAGCCGCCGCAAAGCTTCATGGCCAGCAACACGCAGAAGGCTTTTATCATAGACTTGGCTATAAAACAGCCTCCGAGGTATTTATCGAGGATGGCATTCCTCATCTTCTGATGAAAAAAGAGATGTGACTGTGTACCAATTTGTCGCTCGTATTAGGGGGCTCTAATGATTACGCTCAATCACTTGCTATCGCTTTTGCTCACGTTCTTACTCTTCGCTTTTGTTAATATTTTTTACAAGATACAAAAACGCAAAACAGCGCTTGTTCTTCATCAACTGCTACGTCTCTCCTATCTCCTCGTCCTTTTGACGGGCATATTGCTCTTACCGGTGATGCCGATTACGTTTGGAAGGATGTTCAAATTCCTTCTTGGTGTTCTTACGATGGGGTTTATGGAAATCTTTCTGATGCACCGGAGACAAGGGGACCTAGGCTTCTTCCATTGGACAGGCTTTGGAGTTCTGCTTGGCGCTACCATTGCGATGGGTCTGTTTCTTCCTCTTGGATGGTATCTCGTCTGGTAGAAACAATAAGAGAGAATTGACGGTTCAGTCAGTTCTCTCTTTTTTGAGATACAATAGCTTTCGACTAGGTGTTTAGACGATTGATTCGCTTGTTGATAGCCTTTGATCTATTTCTTTTATGGTAAATGAAATTAAATAAACCTCTTTCGTAACTCAGCATTGAGAGCTCTATACATGCTCTTCCAAAAAATCCCGTACCTTGCGCTCGTACATTACGGGGTTTGTATCAAAGGAATGTCCGTGTTCCGCATAAGGGACGATTAGCAGCTCTTTGTCCGATCCTGTGGCCTGAAACAATGAATAGACCATTTCTCTTGGCACAAAGGTGTCCTTTTCGCCGTGAATATACAAAATTGGGACCTGCGCTTTTTTCACTTGATTGAGCGCTGACGCCTCCCGAAAACAATAACCAGCTCTCATCTTCGTCCATAGGCTTGTCGTGTATAGAATTGGGAAACGCGGCAGTCGATACATTTGTTTGAGATGATACGAAAGAATGTCCTCCGCCGAGGTGTACGCACAATCTGAAATCACTGCTTTAACTTGTGGAGGAAGCTTCTCTCCGCTCGTCATCAGCACCGTGGCTCCGCCCATGGAAATGCCGTGGAGCACAACACTCGAGTCAGTACCCGTCCTTTGAATCGTGTAGTCTATCCACTGCAAGAAATCCAGGCGATCCGGCCAACCAAACCCCACATAGTCTCCCTGGCTTCGTCCATGGCCACGATTATCTGGCATGAGAATGTTGTACTGATGGTCTTCAAGGTACAGCCGCGCAAGACTGCCCATTTCCGAAGAAACTCCCGTATAGCCATGGGCGAGAATAATGGTTTTTTTCGTCCGCACCGGTGAAGCTATGTATAGGGCATGCAGACGTAAACCATCCTTCGACTGAATAAACACATCTTCTACAGCCTGTCCACAAAGCCATTGTTCCCTTTCTAACGTGTGGGTCTCATCAAAAACACGTTCCAAATTCTCGTGCTCAAGCAAAAACGTTTTTTCTTCCTCTCGTTTGACAGCAACCTTATAAAAGTAAGCGCTCGCTCCAATCAGCGCTCCGCCTACGGCTAGCGCAGCGGCGCATCCCCATGAAAACGAACGATTTCCTTTTTTGCTCATGTTGACTCTCCTCCCAAAACGTGCGTTTATGATGTTGATCTTATCATTCCACCCGGCAAACTGAAAAGCGCAGGCGGGTTGCTCACGAGCGACAAGTTCTGGAGTGACGGCAATATTAAGCCCGAATTTGGCTTGATCTGGCGTCGTGAAGAAACCTCGAGCGAATGGATGCCGCAGCCCGACAAAAAAACCGCTCTCATTCAAGCGGTTTCTTTGGTACTCTACCAATGGTTAAATGTAGGACTTTTTTCTGTCACCGACAACCGGCCACTTTTTAAAAAGCTACATGGCAAAGTCTTTACATGACTTCCTCTTTTATTCCAACCACTCGTCGACAATGTCTCGATTGTTATCGATCCATTCCTGCGCCCCTTCTGCTTCACTACCTGGCTCCTTCGTCAAAGCGAGTAGTTCAGAAAGCTCCTCTTCTTCTAGGTACGCGTTGTTCATCAGTTCTGTTACCTCGCTGTGCTCTTCATCAAAATCAGCATTGGCCATAAAGTAGATACTGTCTTCTTCTCCGTAGACACCATCTGGATCTTCTAAATAGTTCATGTCATATTCAGCAAAGGACCAGTGCGGACTCCAGTGCGTGACGACAATCGGTTCTTCATCTTCGTAGGCCGCATCAAGAGCAGCTATCATTGTGCTCTCCGAAGACTCGATTAGCTCAAAATCAAGTTCATAGTGATCAATCACTTCGTATGTACGTTCTGTAAGTGCCGCTCCGGCATCAATCCCGGTAATCTCACCACTAAGTTCCTCTACCTGATCATTTAAATCGGTGATGGTGTTAACACCTTCCATATATTCCGGGACAACAAGACCTAAGCTTGTCCCTTCAAACCAAGGATCGTGAATAACGATTGAGTCTTCCTTGCCCTCTAACAAATTCGCGTCGGTAAATGGCATCCAAGCTGAAAAGGCGATATCGATTTCATGATTTTCCACGCCTGAGAAAAGAAATTGTTTTTCCATTGTTGTCATATTTACATCATAGCCCTGTTCAGTTAATAAAATTTCCCATACACTCGCCATGGCAATACTCTCTGCATATTGAACATAACCTAGTTCAATAGAAGTGCTTTCCCCAGGGGCGCCTTCTCCGCCTTCGTTTTCCGCGCTATTCTCCTCTGAATCGCCACAAGCGCTCAGTGTCATCACGGCCGCAAGACTTGCCCCTAGTAACCAGTAGTTTTTCAAATTTGATCCTCCTCTTTGTATGTACATCAGTACGTTCCTCATTCTACGTTATTAAACCATTTATGAGAAACGTTCAAATGACCGAGACCCGCCTAACAGTGATTTTGTGTTATGGGCCTTCTTTTCTACTTTATTAAGATTATAGAGGAGTCGCTGAATTTTGTCGAATTCAGGTTGGCGTTTTTCGAAAGGAAGGGGCTATAAGAATTCAAGGACATCCCCCACTCGCTTCACCTTTTCATTGACGACCGATCAAACGTTCTTTAACATGAAGGCTACCTTCAAGTGAACACACCTTTTGTTTAAAAACTTAAGGAGGGCGTTTCAAATGGTAGAAGTAACATCATCCCGGCCACGTTCCTTGCAGTTTCCGGATAAAAAAGGTCGGAGAGAAAATGATTCTTCCCCGACCTTACGCAGATTTCTACAGATCCGTTACCGCTCCCTTCGAAGCCGACGATACGAGCCTCGCGTACTTATGAAGCACCCCTCGTTTATAGCGCAGCGGCGGCGCGAACCATTCCGCTAGGCGCTGCTGTAATGCCTCCTCGGACACGTCCACCGACAGCTCCTGCGCTTCGCTATCAATCGTCACTATATCGCCCGTTTTCAGCAGACCGATCGGACCACCGACCTGTGCTTCTGGTGCGACATGGCCAACCACTAGGCCATGGGTCCCGCCGGAAAAACGCCCGTCGGTGAGGAGCGCGACCTTCTCTCCTAAGCCTTTACCAACGATGATACCTGTAATCGAAAGCATCTCCGACATTCCAGGACCGCCTTTTGGCCCGCAATAGCGAATAACGAGGACGTCTCCTGCCACAATCTCATGGTTCAACACCGCCTCCGTTGCTTCTTCTTCCGTATCAAACACTTTCGCAGGGCCGGTCATGCTTGAGATTGCAAGGCCAGACATTTTGGCGACCGCGCCCTCTGGAGCAAGATTCCCCTTGAGCACATAGAGCGGGCCAGATGCGCGAACCGGCTCGCTTAACGCACGAATAATTTTCTGTCCTTCCTTGAGCCCTGGCTGTTCCGCTAAATTTTCTGCGAGCGTCTTGCCCGTAACCGTTAGGCAATCACCGTGAAGCAGCCCTGCTTCAAGTAATGCTTTCATCACGGCCGACACGCCCCCGACGTTGTGCAAATCCTGCATCACATACCGACCACTCGGCTTCAGGTCAGCCACATGCGGCACGCGCTTACGCACTTCTTCAAAGTCATCGAGCGTCAACTCCACATCGACGGCATGTGCCATCGCCAACAAATGTAAAAAGGCATTTGTGGAGCCGCCAAGAGCCATGACAACCGTAATCGCGTTTTCAAATGCTTCTTTCGTCATAATGTCTCGAGGGTAAATGTCCTTTCTCAAAAGCTCAACGACCGCTTCTCCTGCTTTTTCCACATCCTCCCGTTTCTCGCTCGATTCAGCCGGATTAGAAGCACTGCCCGGCAAGCTCATTCCCATCGCTTCAATCGCCGACGCCATCGTATTCGCTGTATACATGCCGCCGCAAGAGCCAGCTCCCGGGCATGCGTGGCACTCAATCTCCTTCAAAGACGCTTCGTCGAGATTGCCGGCATTTCTCTGGCCGACGGCCTCAAACACGGAAACGATGTCAAGATCTTTGCCTTCCTTTGATTTGCCGGGGGAGATGGTCCCTCCGTATGTAAAAACAGCGGGAAGATTCAAGCGGCCAATCGCAATCATACAACCAGGCATATTCTTGTCACAGCCACCAATAGCGACGACCCCATCTAGGCGCTCGGCACCGACGACGGTCTCAATCGAGTCAGCGATCACTTCCCGGCTTGGCAACGAATAGCGCATGCCTTCATGGCCCATGGATATCCCGTCAGAGACTGTAATGGTGTTAAAAATTAGTGGCGACCCACCTTCGTTTCTTGCCCCTTTTTTCGCTCCCTCTGCAAGCTGATCAATATGAACATTGCAGGGCGTCACCTCGCTCCAGGTACTGGCTATGCCAATCATTGGCTTCTTGAAGTCCTCATCGCGAAACCCGACCGCGCGAAGCATCGCTCGGTTCGGGGCGCGCTTTTCGCTATCGCTTATGACTTTGCTGCGGATGCGCAGGTCTTTCGATTCATTCTCCATCGTCACTCATCCTTTCTGCTGCTCAGGAAACTGGCAGTGTTCTGACTGTTCTTACTGCTATCCATTTCTTCTACCCTTTTTATAAAAGCACAAAACATGATTACTGGTTCAGATGGGCAACTAACCACTCCCCCTCTTTCCCCGGCGTTTCTCTACT
Organism: Shouchella shacheensis; assembly: GCF_001484965.1. GTDB lineage: Bacteria > Bacillota > Bacilli > Bacillales > Bacillaceae_D > Shouchella > Shouchella shacheensis. Next base: position 49,847 of record NZ_LLYY01000010.1, read on the forward strand.
TGTTGATTCTAAGATCCCTTCCATCCTGAACGAATGCGTCAATATGCTTAAGAGGATGATCGTATGGCAGCTGAACTGGTGATCGCAAAAACAATAAGCCATGGATAGTGGACCGCTTCCACCGGATTGGCGCCTGCAATGATCATACCGGTCATCATCCTTGGACGATTTGGGAAGTTCTGTACTGACAACAAATAACAAGAGAATCACCATCGCCATTGTATGATCCGCATCGTTCCTCTTTAGCATTCCTCCAAAGCAAAAAGGCTTGTAGACCTGCCCAGGAAACCATGCAGTCTACAAGCTTAGTTAGGAATTTTTTATTTGGAATCAAACGGGTGGTTTAGCAGTAGCCGCCGCCACCAACATAAGAAGCCCCGATAATAACAAGCAAGATAAACAAGACAACAATTAATGCGAATCCTGATCCAGCTCCGGCTCCGCCTCCAGCTCCATAAGACATTTCGTTTCCTCCTTTCCTATTGCTAATAATAAGATATGAGGAAAGTTAATGATTGACCGGGCTTTTGAGCAGGAGAAGCGGAAAATAAATGGCCATAGAGTGCAGTCCTTAGTCTCTCAAGCTTGAACGATCGAACCCTTTACTTTTACACGTTTAACTATAATACTTGTCAGCTAATTTTTCAGCTGTGCGCGTGGCAAGCGCTTGCGTCGTTAAGGTCGGATTGGGACCTCCAAGTGAATTATAATGGACGCTATTGTCGGCAATGTAGAGACGTTCCACCTGATAAGCTTCACATGACGAATCAGTGACAAAACCCATCCGCATCGTGCTTTCTAAATGAATATATAAATTGGGTGCTAGGTCGCTTCGATGCACGTTGTTCGCCCCTGCTTTTTGTAAAAGATTCGTTGCTATGTTCACTAATTGATCTCGTTTCTTTTCATCTCGTTTGCTTGGTGTATAGTGGACACGTGGGACCGCTCCATGTTCATCTTTAATATGGGGGTCCAACTCCACTCTGTTTCGATACTGCACTTCGTCGCCTGTAATAATGAGAAGACTGAGCGTTTTTCTATAGTCTTTCATGGCGTCTTGCAATTCAGAACCGATGATTCTTCCTCGTCGATTCCATATATCTGAACTAGGTTGACGCTTACGGTGATAGCCTGCTTGACTGAATCCAAAAAGCAGTTGAGCTGTCAAGCCGGGGCTTTCTCCAAGGTTTTCAATCATCCCTAGACCGGGATAATCAAGCCTGGCGCCTGACGTGTGGCCAATAAATGGGTTAATAGCTGAGCTCCCTATGATTTTCATTAACGTTTGCTCATCAAACGTCCCTGTCACCGTGTCCATATAGTGATTCGTCAAGCCTCTTCCTACCCAGGGGTTGCGCGGCAACTCAGAGTTCAGCCAAAGGCGCGGGGTTTCTACACAACCAGCCGCCATGACGACCACGTTTGCGCGCAACTCTTCGATTTCACCTGTCCACGTATCTCGAACTTGAACCCCTACCGCACGACAACCACCGCTCGCCTGCTGCTCTGTTAATACCTTCGTGACAAACGTATTCGGCCTGAACGTCACATTCCCTGTCTTCATCGCTAGGGGGACATAGCTAACATTGGTTGAACGCTTCGCCGTCTTTTCAAGCGTGGGACCATAAGGACATCCTTGCCCGCAATGACCACTTAACGTACATCCTTCCATATGGCTTAGTTCTTCTAAAGAATAGGTAGGGTCCATTAAATGTTCATTCGGGGGCAAGATTGCATTCGGTTGCGGACGGTACCCACTGGTCGTTGCATCTAAGGTTTGATTAAGGGGAAAACCCGCCTTTTCTGCTCCGTAATAAAAAAGTGCTTCTTTCGCTGTCGTCGGCGCAAATTCAACAGGTAATAGGTTTTCCACTTTTTCATAGTAGGGGACGAGCTCATCATATGTGATGGGCCATACGTTATTGATCGCTTGCGGAAACGCACGTGGGGAGTTGGCATAGTAATGAAGGGTGGTTCCCCCAATCCCGGCATTTTGCCACAGCAACGCCGGATCAGGAATGTTCCTGTACCATCGTGTACGTCTGCGGTCAGCCGGGCCCCAGCGGAACTTACCGCTAACGACATCATTCATATCATTTTCAAGTCTTGTCAACTGCCTGCGATAAAGGGAACCATCCAACTCTTCTGGATCAGAACTTTCTGTTGTCTCCCCCCGGTTTTTATTAGGTTCAGGCCATTTTCTATTTCCATACCATGGGCCGGCTTCGAGAACCAGCACACGAATTCCTAGTTCTCCAAGTTCTTTGGCCATAACGGGCCCACCGCCGCCAGCTCCAATGACAATCACATCAGGGTCTGTCTTCATTCGTCCTCCTCATCTCTGCCCATTATTAATAAAAACCCACGAAAATCACGATAACCGAAAGACACACCTGGGTATCCCACCTGTTGCCAACTTAAAGGAAAAGATTCGAGGCGTCGATGATCCGGCGGGTATAAGCGCGTCGAACCGTAAGCCGACCACTCCGAATAATAACCGAACATGGAGAAGCGATTCAGTGCATCGATCACATGTTTGATAAGTCCTGCATTATTTTGATAAGGGGATGGTAGTAAGTAAAGGTCAATGTCGAGCGCCTCTAGTGTAGATAATGTTCCAATTCGATCTTGGCGGGAAAGAAAAGAGAACATCCCCCCACCGGGGAATGACCCATGCGAAGAGGCTTGTGCCTGCTCGGCATTCACAAGCTGCATAGACGCACGATCTAACATAATGGCTGTAGGATAAGCGAGGGGGATGTCGGTGTGATGCAGCTGTTGCTGAATCGAAATGTAGTGATCCAACGCATAGATGATGTATTCATGAACCTCCCTGTCCGAAACACTAAAAAAGTGTCCAGAATCAAACCCGGGTATTGAAGGGAGTAAGGCATCGGTAAGAGCCTGGAAGGTTGCCTGCAGATACTCTTCGGGACGGGTAGAAGGATCGATGATGCTTCACCTCTTTCAATTTTTCTACTACTGTATTCATCCGTTCCCTTTTTTATGACCAACCTCGAAGACTGCCGCCTTTTTTACTGAGGTTACGAGCAGTTAGCACAAAGTCATACGCAGGCCCCTTTGGATAGCGGGGTTCACCTTTCCGCCACGAAAGCTTATAGGTCGCCCCGCATTTGCTTAAATAAAATTGGATTTATCCCGCCAACACTTTGTGTATTTTTTCAATTGCCCAATCTAAATCGGTTTTGCTAATAACCAAAGGTGGCGCAAAACGGATAACCGTTTCGTGCGTTTCCTTACATAAGAGCCCTTCCTCTTTTAGTTGTTCACAATAGGCTCTAGCCGGTTGATTTAACTCCATTCCAATGAATAATCCTCTCCCGCGTACATCGGTAATGATTGGGTTTTGAATGGCCTTTAATTGACCTAACAGATAATTCCCAAGTTCCAGCGAACGTTCCACCAATTTTTCTTCTTCCATCACGTTAAGTGCCGCGACCGACACGGCACAGGCTAATGGATTCCCTCCAAAGGTTGATCCATGAGAGCCAGGTTCAAACACTCCTAGAATGTCTCGATCCGCGGCAATAACAGAAATCGGAAATACGCCTCCACCTAAAGCTTTTCCTAAAATATACATATCTGGTTTTACACCTTCCCAATCGCAGGCAAACAACTTCCCAGAACGGCCTAAACCAGCTTGAATTTCATCAGCGATGAACAACACATTCTCTTGTTTACATCGTTGATACGCTTCGTTCAGGAAGCCTTCTTTAGGAATAATAATCCCTGCTTCTCCTTGAATCGGCTCAAGTAAGAAGGCAGCCGTATTGGGAGTAATAGCTGCCTCCAAAGCGTGTATATCACCATAAGGAATGATTTTTATCCCCGGCAGCATCGGTTCAAATCCCCGTTTGTATTCGTTATTAGATGATAGAGACACCGCTGTCATCGTCCGCCCATGAAAATTATTTTCACAAACAATGATTTCCGCTTGGCTGTCGGGTACTCCTTTTACATCATAAGCCCATCGCCGCGCTACTTTTACCGCCGATTCAACCGCCTCGGCCCCCGTATTCATCGGTAAGATCATATTTTTCCCTGTAAGGCGAGAGACCTTCTCATAGAATGGAGCCAATTGGTCGTTATGAAAAGCTCTTGATGTGAGCGTGATTTTGTCTGCTTGGTCTTTTAGGGCTTGAATGATTTTAGGATGACAATGGCCTTGATTGACAGCTGAGTATGCACTCAGCATATCTAAATACTCGTTTCCTTCTGGATCTTTTACCCATGCGCCCTTTGCTTCGGAAATAACAATAGGAAGGGGTTGATAGTTGTTTGCCCCGAGGCTTTCCGTTTTTTCAATAATTGAAGAAGTGGTTGTTTTCTTCTCTGTCATGTCAGTTCCTCCCTTTTTCTAACCCAAGAGTCAAGCGTGATTTATAGTAGTTTTTTCCCTAATAACGACGTCACTAAAGCAACCGCAACATCTGCCGTTTGGTTTTTATTATCTAGAATAGGGTTAATTTCAACGAACTCTGCAGAAGTGATGAGTTCTGATTCAGCTAACATCTCAAGCGCTAAATGACTTTCTCGGTACGAAATCCCTCCAAGGATAGGTGTCCCTACCCCCGGTGCATCTACCGGGTCAATACTGTCCAAATCAAAGCTTAGATGAACGCCGTCTGTTCGACTTGCTAAATACGCGATCGTTTCTTCAATAATCCTTGTCATCCCTCTTCTGTCAAGGTCATGCATGGTATAGACGTTTATGCCTTTTTCTTTAATGAGTTCTTTTTCCCCCTCATCAATGGAACGTGCACCTATGATTACAACGTTTTCAGGCTTTATTTTCGGAGCCAATCCTCCAAGATTCGTCAAACTCGGGTGTCCTACCCCTATATTTACAGCTAAAGGCATCCCGTGAATATTTCCCGATGGGGACGTTTCTTCCGTATTTAAATCGGGATGGGCATCATACCAAATCACGCCAAGATTTTCATAGTCCTCTCTGAGCCCTGCGATAGAACCAATGCTTATACTATGATCTCCACCTAAAATAAGCGGAAAACTCTGCTGTGCTTCCATTTCTTTGACTTTCTTTCTTAACTCCTCACTAACGTTAAGAACCTCAGGCAAATTCTCTAACTGCCCCGGTTTTGTATCACTTGTTCCAGGTCTATGAATGGGGATATCCCCGTGGTCTTTCACCTCATAGCCCAGCGATTGTATTTCTTCAATTAACCCTGCATACCTCATCGCGCTTGGGCCCATGTCAACCCCTCGGCGCTTTTGGCCTAAATCCATCGGAACGCCTATGACCGATACTTTTTTACATTGTTTCATCAACCTTAACTCCTCTCAGAACAAATACAGTCCAGTGCCAAACTTGTGCCCAATGTATAGATCTATGAAAAAGGCTTTTTTTAGCACTATAATATATTTCATTTTAAAACGCTTTCAATTTGTTTGCAATCATTATGCTGTGATCATTTCTCTACTAAAATAGCAAGCGACTCCTTGAAGCCTAACCTTGCTTAAAACAGCGAAAAATTAGGCTCAAGTTTCTAACAATCACGAATTTTAGCAGATGTGTTTTCTATCGTGTTCCAGAAGAGTGCTCACTCCATCACCTGAATCGCTTTTGCTAGGTCGTAGTCTGCTAAGTTAAGCTCCAGCTCCACGCCAAGTGCTAGCTTAGCCAATTGGCTGCCAAAATACGGACCTGCCGTTAAGCCAGATGCGCCAAGACCATTGGCAATCACTAAGCCACTGTACGGCGGCCACATTCCCATTACCGGAACGGAGTCTGGCGTCACCGGCCGAAAGCCAACTCGTGTTTCTATCCATGTGGCCTCGGCGAGCCCAGGCGCCACTTTTAGCAGCTTTCCGAGCACATCATTGACCCCTCCGGCCGTCACTCGAGAGTCAAAACCTGCATCGTTCTCATGTGTCGCGCCTGCAATAATGTGGCCGCCTCCGAAGGCAAGCAAGTACTGGTTGCCAGGAGGGATGACGACCGGCCAGGCATCTGTCTGTGCCCGAGGCAGATCGAGATGGACGATCTGCGCTTTTTGGGGCCGCAGGTAAAATTGAAGATGGAGCGGCTTTAAGAGGGACTTCGCCCAGGCCCCGCCTGTTAAAATCACTTTGTCTACCCGCCACTCTTGATCTTCTGATCTCACGCCTTTAATCGTCTGCCCTTCTTCAATTAACTTGACATCGGCGTTCACTGTTTCGGCCCCAAGCTTTTTTGCAGCTCGAATGAGCGATTCGCACAGCACCTGTCCCTTTACTCTTGCCGCGCCGCTAATATGAATCGATCCATACGCTGGGTCCAAAGGCGGAAAAAGCGCCTTTGTTTTCTGTGGAGACAGCTTCGTGATGACGCCCATCTCCGGTGCATCTGCCTTCCGTTCTTCAGCAATTTCCAGTACTCGCTCCAATTCTTCCTCTGCATCGTGAAGGCGAATCGCGCCAACCTTCGCGTATCCTGTATTCGTTTCGCCAAGCGCTTCCAATTCTGCAAGCAGCTGTGGGTAAAAGGCCGCTCCTTTTTTAACAAGCGTGTACCAAATTTGATTACGGCGCCTTGTCAGCCACGGACAGATAATGCCTGCTCCAGCTCTTGTTGCTTGCCCAGGCTCCTCACGATCAATAAGCGTAACATGCGCTCCTGTCTTCGCTAAATGATAAGCGGCCGATGCACCTAAAATGCCCGCACCAATGACAATATATGATTTCACTAAAAACACCTTTTCATTTACTTTAATTAAGAGTACCTCTTATTTTAACAGCCCCGGAGCAATTCGAGAAATAAAAATATACTCTTAACTCTCTCGAGGGATTTGCAATACCCTTCATCTTGTGCTATGATAGGAGTAATTATTTTTGTTCGGTGTAAAGGATAGTATGAGTAGTTCTTTTCGTCTTGAGATTCGCTTTGGGCAAGAATAGTAATATATCGTGTGGGAACGCACTAGGAGGCAACAAAAATGGAACAAGGTACAGTTAAATGGTTCAATGCAGAAAAAGGATTTGGCTTTATCGAACGTGAAGATAATGACGATGTATTCGTACACTTCTCTGCAATCCAAAGTGAAGGCTTCAAATCTTTAGACGAAGGACAAAAAGTGACGTTTGACGTTGAGCAAGGGGCTCGTGGAGCTCAAGCCGCTAACGTTCAAAAAGCATAGTTTTAGGTGGATGATAATTAAAACAGGCTCTAAACAGAGCCTGTTTTTTTATGTGTATAAACTCAACATCTCCCCTACTAATCAACGTGTTTATGTTTTATCAGCCTTTCGGTCCAAAGCAGGTCTCCCCTTTCCATCACCCTAATTGCAAGAGATAGATGAGCCCGAACCCAACCCCTGCTAACACAACGCTCCCCAAACATGCGGCATAGAAAACATTAAGCCCTACTTTCTTAAATACAGCCAGTTCGACATTTAAGCCTAATCCAGCCATCGCCATTGCAAGCAATAGGTACGAAACTGTTACCAATACGCTCACCATCGCCTCGGGCAAACTCCCCGTTGTGTTCAGCGCGCTCATGGCAAGAAAGCCAAAAATAAACCAAGGAACAGGCAGCATTTTTAGCGAAAAGTCGTTCTCTTCTTTGGTTCTGTTCTCTTTCTTTTTCACATAGAGACCAATTAGAACCGCAACAGGTACAAGGAGTGCGACTCGTGTTAATTTAACAACGATGGCCATGTCTTCGGATTCTGTCCCACCTGCTGAAGATGCGGCGATTGCATGGGCAATTTCGTGCAGTGTTCCCCCTGAAAGAATTCCAAACTCATGCGGAGTTAGTGGCAGGATTGGATACAGTAGCGCATAGAGGATGGTAAACGATGTTCCGAGAACAGCGATGACTGCAACGCTGACAGCCGTTATCGTTTCCTTTGCTTTGACAAGAGGGGCAATCGCGACAATGGCCGCTGCTCCACAAATGGCTGTCCCGCATGCTGTTAGGAGGCTCAATGTCTTACCCACGTTCAACCACCTTGCCAGCGCATATACGACCGCTAGCGTCATGGCAAGCAGAAGGCCCGCATACAAAAAGACATTCAACCCTGCAGCATAAATATCGGCCAAGTTTAACCTCAACCCTAATAAGATGATGCCAAGGCGTAATACCTTCTTGCTGGAAAACTCAATGCCGCTTCTATACTCGGCTTTCACATTCATTGTATGGTTCCATATAACGCCGAGAACGATCGCCAACACAAGCTGCCCCACAACATCAAAATACGGGAGTTGGGCTAGTAAAGCAGCAACACTAGCGATGATAAGCGTAATCAATATCCCGATATAAAATGAGCGATTCATGGTATTTCCTCCTAGCGCTTTAAGCATACGCCTTCTGTTTCTATTTGTTAAATAAATATATATAATGATATTTATATAAAAAATTAATAATTGAGGTGTAAGAGATGCATATGGAAGAACTAGAGACGTTTGTGACTTTGGTGCGTGAGAAGAATTTTACAAGAACCGCTGCGAAACGAGCATTGTCTCAGCCCACAGTAAGCGTACATATCAAAAACCTAGAAAGGGAATTTTCAACCGCCTTCATTAAACGGACAACAAAGCATGTTAGTCTGACACCCGAGGGAGAACTTTTTTATGACCAAGCCTTGCAAATGAGGGCCTTATATAAGAACCTTCAAGAAACCCTTTATCAGAAAAAGCAGCAAGCATCTGGACTCATTCGCATTGGAGCAAGCTTTACGATCGGCGAATACTTGCTGCCAAAGATTATCGCAAATCTGCATGCCTCTCATGAGCAGTTGGATTTCCATATTACAATTGGCAATACAGATGCGATGATTGAGGCTGTACGCCGCTTAGACGTTGACATCAGTCTAGTTGAAGGGCATAGTCACTCCAGAGACGTGATTCAGACATCGTTTCAGCAAGATCGTCTGGTCATTGTCCGCTCTCCTTTGTTTAAAAAACCTATTGATACGTTGGAGGATCTGCACGATCAGATGTGGGTTATCCGTGAAGAAGGATCAGGTACACGGCAATCGTTTGACCACTTAATTGCAGCTAACGCGATTCGTGTAGGCTCTAGATTTACATTTAGTTCCACACAAGGCATAAAGGGAAGCGTCAGCAGTGGAATGGGGCTCGCCTTGCTTTCAGAGGCAGCGATTCAGGAAGAACTGCATCACGGGACGCTCGAAATCGTCCCCGTCGAGGGGTTGTACGAAAAACGTGCTTTCTCTTATGTGTTAACGAAAGGAACCAAGCCAAGTAGAAATATTGAGTTGCTTTTAGATTATTTGCTTTAAGGAGGTACGCTAGAAAGCTTCACTAGAGAAAAAGGGGGGTGCTTTGCTTCATGAGAGCATAGATGTAACATTATGACAACAACTTAAAAATAAGGAGGACTAATGACAACAAGAGAAGAAAGAAAGCGAAGAACATATGGTCACATCACGGATTGGGTATTTACTATTGGAGAAAGTTTGCTCTTTCTTCCGAGAGTGGCTATTTCTTTCTTCCGAATGCTTTTTCACTAGTTTTTTTGGACAGCCATTTCAACGAGCATACAAAAACTGCAACCCCGCACCTAAAGCAACCAAGCCCCTTCGGCTTGGTTGCTTTCCCTATCACTCCTCCATCGCTTCCATCAACAGATCGACAATATGCACCGCACGCACGTTCTCTGTCAAGCCTTCTCGCTCAATGCCCAGCTTCATTTGCAGCAGGCAGCCGGGATTGGCCGTCACAACCGTATGCGCGTTGGTCGCTTTCACTTTTTCCATCTTTGTATCAAGAATTCTCATCGACATCTCGGATTCGACGATGTTGTAGATGCCCGCCGAGCCGCAGCACCCTTCCGCGTTCTCCATTTCTTGAAGCGTTGCACCTGCAATTGCAGCCATAAGCGTTCGTGGCGCGTCATTCGTGTGCATAGCGTTCTTAAGGTGGCAGGAATCCTGGTACGTAATCGTCTGCGGCTCAACATTTAATCGAACGCGCGTGTGAAAATCGAGCTCGAACAAAATTTGCGTAATGTCCTTAATTCTTGCTGTGAATGCTTTGGCGCGTTCCGCGTATTCGGGGTCATCTTTAAGAAGATGATCGTAGTCCATCAGAAATGCCCCGCAGCCGCCAGCGTTTGTAATGATGTACTCAGCCCCGGTGGCTTCAAAGGCGTCGATATTCCGTTTGGCTAGCTTGGTGGCGCCGCCCTTCTCGCCGCTATGCCCGTGGAGCGCACCGCAGCAATTCTGATTATCAGGGATGACGACGTCGCAGCCCGCTTTTTGTAGCAATGCGAGGGTGGCATTGTTCGTCTCAAGAAACATCGTATCCATTAAGCAACCGGAGAAAAAGGCGACAGTTGCCGCTTTCTCTTCTGCAAGGAAGGTCTCGCTCCTCGCACGCGCTTTTCGCTCTTTGCGCGTTGGCACGATCGGCAACGCCCGCTCCATCGCCTGCATGCTTTCTGGGAAGAGTTTCATAAATCCAATCTTCCGTGCGACGTTCTGCAGACCGCTTCTCTGATATAGACCTAGGAGGTTGACGGCTCCTTCCATGCGTCCTTGATGCGGAAAGAGACCATTGAACACCGTTTTGCGCATCGCTTTGATTGGCAAGGAGTGCTCGTTGTGGTCGTTGAAAATGGCTCGCGCTTCTTCCAGTAGATGCCCATACTGTACACCTGCCGGACAGACGGGCTCGCAGGCACGGCAACCGAGGCAGAGATCGAGCGAGCGTTCCACATCATCATCAGGAGAAATGAGCCCGTCGTGTACTGCTTTCATGAGGGCAATCCTTCCTCTTGGCGACTGAGATTCATCGAAGCCGGTTTCAATATACGTCGGGCAGTGGGGCAGGCAAAAACCACACTGCATGCAGTTGAGGAGCTCGGTTTCATCCATGCGCTCAGCGAAGGACGTCTGGATAGCTTCCTCCCTTTTGGTCATTGTCGCTTTTGTCATTTCGTCACCACCACTCGTTTTCGCGATTCCTTGGCAAAGATCTTGCCCGGGTTCATGATGTTATGCGGGTCGAAGGCTTCCTTGATCGCTTTCATGATCGCGACTCCCTCCTCGCCTAGCTTCCATTCGAGGTACGGAGCTTTCATGACGCCGACGCCATGTTCGCCCGTGATTGTTCCGCCGAGTTCAATCGCCTTGTCAAAAATCGCCGCAAGCGCTTCCTCGACGCGATGCATTTCTTCTTCGTCGCGCACGTCAGTCAGGCAGGTTGGATGGAGGTTGCCGTCCCCTGCGTGCCCAAAGGTACAGATCGTAACCTCATACGTCCTCGCAATTTCATTGATGGCTTTGACCATACTCGCGATTTCCGAGCGTGGCACTGTGGCGTCTTCAAGAATGGTCGTCGGCTTCAGGCGGGCGAGTGCGGAGAGAGCAGAGCGACGGGCCGCCGTCAATGCCTCGGCTTCTTGTGCTGATGATGCAATTTGAGCGGAAAGGGCGTTCTCTTGCAGGCAAATCTCCGCAATTCGTTTCATATCACGCTCAACAATCTCTGCAGGCCCGTCTTGCTCAATCAAGAGCACGGCCTCAACGTCGGTCGGCAATCCCACCCTGGCAAAATCCTCTACCGCAGCAATCGTCGGCCTATCAAGGAATTCAAGGGTAACAGGGATCATTTTCGCTGCAATGATTTTAGACACGGAGCGAGCGGCGGCGTCCATATCTTCATAGAGCGCTAGCATGGTCTGCTTCGCTTCCGGCATCGGAACGAGCTTAAGCGTTGCTTCCGTGATGACAGCAAGCGTTCCCTCGGAGCCGGTGAGTAAACGAGTGAGATCGTAGCCAGCAACGTCCTTTGCGAGCTTGCCCCCGGTGCGAATGATCTCGCCACCGGGGAGGACGGCCTCAAGCCCCAGCACATAATCCCGAGTGACGCCATATTTCAGGCCGCGAAGTCCTCCCGAGTTTTCATTAATATTGCCGCCAATTGTGGAGATCTTCATCGAGCTCGGATCAGGTGGATAAAAAAGCCCGTGTGCCTCTACAGCATGAATCATATCGAGTGTCACGACACCCGGCTGTACAGTTACGGTTAAATTCTCTTGGTCGATATCAAGGATACGGTTCATGTGTTTGAAAAGCAGCACGATGCCCCCTTCTGTCGGCACAGTGCCTGCGCATAAATTCGTGCCAGAGCCCCGCGGGACGATGGGGACGCGCTCTTCTCGGCAAACGCTTACAACCTCAGCCACTTCTTCTGTCGTGCGTGGTGCAACGACCGCGTCCGGCATTGACTGGAAGTTCGGGGTCGCGTCGTACGAATAGACGAGTCGGCCCGCTGAAGAGTCGTCGACGTTCTCGGCTCCAACTACGCGTGCGAGTTTCTTTTTACTGGACGCTGTTAGCATCGCTATTCACCTTCTTCTTTTTTCTATAGTAAGAATACTGGATGAAACGTCCAATTTCTATAGATGAAGATGCAAAATTCACGTTTTTTCTACCGTTAGAATTGGAGGATCCTCCAAAAACGAAAGCGCAAGATAGAGATTCATCACATCGGGGAAATGCTTCATATCGAGGCGCGTTAGCTTCTCCAACTTTTTGATGCGGTAATGAAGTGTATTGATATGGATGTGCAGACTGGCAGCCGTGGATTTCAAAGACTGGTTTTGACGGAAATACTCGGCAAATGTTCGTACGAGCTCATCGTTCTCTGAAACGTTGCCAAGAATTCGCCTAACAAACTCCCTCTTGGTTGCAGCGTTCACTTCTTCGAGGCATAAATCTAGCCGCAAATCTTCCTCAAAGACGATGCCTCCCTCTTTTCGCGCGAGGGCTAGCGCCAATTCGGCCTGTTCATATCCCTTCTGTATCTCTGCACTTTCTACCACTTGGCCAACCCCGGCCGTGAACGTCGATTCCCATGACTCTTTCGTGTATGATTGGAGCCGAGCAAGTTTTCGTTCAATCGCTCCCCGGCTTTCCTCGTCCGACACGCAATGCACAAGAAGCAGCCGCCCGTCGCCCCAAGGAATGAAAATGTCCTCTTCATATGCATCGTTCCAGAGATGCGTCCATGGCCAAACCCCCTGAAACGCGAGATCCTGCTGCTTGGAAACAGCAAGTAGTATCACTCGCCTCAGGGGGTGAAGATCAATATTCAGGACATCGGCCCGTTCTGCAAGCGTCCCGTCCTCCCAGTCTGCATACAACCAATCAAACACAAATGCCTCAAGCATTCTGGAACGCCACTGCATTTGTTCGGAGTAGTAGCTTTCCCGAATGAGCAGCTCGGTCATTTTTCGGAGCAATTCGCCGTAAGGAAGAGTTTGCTCAGGCTCGCCTGTAATTCCGATGACGGCAATAACTTGATTCAAAAAGAATACAGGCAAATTGAGCCCCGGCTTCACGCCTGCTAGACGGTGCTCCTCTTCCCGCGTGATCAGACGCTGTTGCTTTTGAGCCACGCACAGCAACGCCCCTTCATGGAAGGTTCCAATTCGTTCCTTTTCCGTGCTGGCAATAATCTCGCCGTCGACGTTTACGATGATCATGTCTTCATCGAGCAGCTTTTCAACTTCTGATATGATTTTTGTTGCTAATGCGTCTGTGATCAAAATGGACTCTCCTCGAATGGAATTGTTGCCCTCTCGGCCAGCTTGTGGGATTCTTGAATGGCAAAAGAGACCCTAAGTTCGGGAACGTATATTTCCTGCACCCTCTAAAAAAGAACACGCGTCTGTTTACCCTCCGATTCATTTAACCATTCGCTTCATGACATCCATCAGTTCTTGAATCGCTTCATCTTTATTGCCTTCCTTGATGGCGTTGGCCACACAATGATGGGTGTGGTCCTCCATCAAGGCGAGACTCACTTTGTTCATGGCGGACTGAATCGCTGTAATCTGGTGCAAGATGTCCACGCAATATTTATCCTCATCGATCATCTTATGCACCCCTCGCACTTGACCCTCAATTCGTTTCAAGCGATTTAACAGCTGCTGCTTATTGGGCTGGACGGTGCCTTTTTCATGATTAGACATACCTATTCCTTCCTCCTCGTAGTTTGTTCGATATTTTATTCTAAGACATAGTGCAAAGCATTCAACGACCGAGCTGAACGTCATCGCCGCTCCTGCAATCCACGGGGCGAGAAATCCAGCTGCCACAAATGGAGTCGCCGTTGTATTGTAATCGAAGGCAAAGAACAGATTCTGCTTGAAGTTGGCCATCGTCTTGCGGCTGATCATGATGCCCTCGGCCACGCTGTGCAAGTTGCCGCGCATCAGCGTCACACCGGCTGCCTCAATCACAATATCGGTGCCTGTTCCGACCGTCAAGCCAATGGCAGCCACGACTGGGGTGTCGTTGATGCCGTCACCACCTTTTTGCCTTGTGCTTGCAGCTTTTGAATTTCGCACCCGGAAAAAGATATACGCATACCTTCCATGTGTATACACAGAGTAAATTGTAATGCTTCCTTTATAAGATCAGTATATAATACCCCCTATATGTATTTCAAGCATCAATTTTCAAATACTCGTATTTCTGTTATGCTTTTACACTACGGTAAATACCAGAAGCAATGGAGTTTTGTGTAATTCCTTTCTTTATTCTTCAAACATATAAATACCTATACAGGGTAAAAAATTAGTGGGCGAATGCGTACATCAATTTTTTCTAACCCTCCATGTTTGAGGAAGCAAGAGCGGGAGCTGTAGTGTCAACGAAACAGCTCTAACAAATTCACCATCCGTGCCGTTGGTTTGTATACCTCTTCCTCATTCAAACCCAAATCCGCTGGCTTGTCGGAAATTAGAATCGCTGGCAAGCCTGCATTGAACGCCCCTGCAATATCTGTATCTGGATTGTCGCCGATCATCACAGTTCTAACATCTGGGGAAATTCCTTCAAGCGCTTTTTCAACCATCTGCGGATAGGGCTTGCCAATAATAATCGGCTCCACCTTCGTCGACATTCGCAGCGTTTCAAGCATCACACCCACAGCAGGCAGTGGACCGTCAGCACCTGGGAAAGTAACATCAGCATTTGTCGCGATAAGTCTGGCTCCACGGTAAATAAACCCGGCTGCTCGTTGAATGTCTGCAAACGTGATGCTTCCGTCCCATCCAACGACCACTGCCTCAATTTCTCCATTTTCGTCGGTTCCCACGCCTACCTGCTCACATTCCCACTCTAAGTGTTCATCGCTAAGCAAGAAAACATTCGCATACCCCTCCTGCTGCAAATACCGCGCCGTCGCCCACGCTGAGGTCACGACTTCTGTTTCTGTTGCCTCCACGCCAAGCCTCTTCAACTTTTTAGCCACTCGTTCTCGCGTTGTGCACGGATTGTTTGTAATGAATCGAATGGTTTTGCCTTGTTCTCTTAACCGGGCCAGCGATTCCACCGAACCGGGAAGAGCCCGATTGCCTACGTAAATAACCCCGTCTAAATCAAACAAAAACACGTCATACTTGGCAAAAGGCATGCGCTCCTCCTTTGGTGGCTGTCCTCTCTCCGCTGCCCTTCTCTCTTGAATCATTCCATACAACGCTTCACGCTTTTGTTCCGGCAGACGATCAATTTGCCGAAGGATGACGTATATGTCTGCTTCCGAATCAGATATTGCCTCCTTGCTCCCTGCATGGACGATCTTAATTTCAGGAGTTTCTCCGCTGACGGCGTAAATCGTCTCTTTAATCAAATTGTGGTATTGATTTGTTAACCAATCGGACGCAAACACATTCGGTGTCTGAATCGTCCAATTTGAATCGTTGATCTCTAACTGAGTATGCGTAAACCACGTTTGAAAAGATGGTTCACTGATTTCAGCACGAATCTTTACTAATACTTGCTCCCAAATCGAGGATTCTTGCTTCTTCACTCTCGTCACTCCTTCTACGGCTGATGATTTTTAGTGCTTGTCCCCATGCCCTCAGAACCAGTCCTCGTACAAATCTTTTTCTTGATCCGTTAATAAGCCTGACTCGTTCCCCGCTTTTAAAACAAACCACTGGTCATTCACATCAAACGTATGAAATAGGGCCATATTTTTTGTTTTTTTTATGAATATGATCGGTTCATCCATCATAGGGCATGCTTCACTTTTTTCACTGAGCAAAATTTTCTGCCATTACTTCTAGCTCATCCTCTGTTAATTTTTTATGATACAGACGAGGATTTCGCGATTTCGTTTTCGCTCGGCTTCTGATGTGTTCACTTCGCTCTTCTTTCCACACCCCGCTTTTTCCCTCTACATTTTGGTTAAAATTGTACCATACCGAGCTTGTAAAAGGGACTGCTTATGAGTCTTGCACGTAAAAGAAACCTCCTCGAATAATGAGTAGGTCAAAAAATCAAAGAAACGGCAAAAACGTCCATACAAGCCCGATCTTGGCACTGCTTCCTTCTACTGCGAGAAGACATTGAAATGGATTGGTAGAGATTTTTGAGCTTCAAGAGATGACTCATGCCTACGTTGGTTTTCATCTACCAGAAGAGTATATTCTTTGTCCAAAATGTGGATATAATGTCAATAACCATTAAGAAAACCCATTCCTGTTAACAAACCAGGAATGGATTTTCTTTTTTTAACAGACAAGCAATTACCACTCACATTGCACACAACGCTCTCTATGCCATAATAAGCTCAAAAACCCTACTTTACCCTTATTTACCAGTCGTAAACTTACATTAATCTTCTTTTTACTGTTGCTAATTACCCATATATTCGCTAGTCTAATAGACATAACCAGCGAGTGAGCTGGAGAATAGGAGGGATGACTTAGATGAAGAAGCGCGTATTGAGCAAATGGATCGCGAGTTCAGCACTATTGCTAACGGTCGTTGGAAGCTCGACGCTTGTGGCGCAAGCTGAAGATCACACGGGGAATTACATCATAGGCTTTGGGGAAACAGATGAAGCCAAAGCATTCTCTAGTGGATCAAACGAGATGAGCGCTCAAGCGAACGAGATGAATATACAAGTAGAAGAGGAATATGAGCACGTTCCGTATCTTTCTGTTGAACTGGAGTCAGAAGAAGTCGACTCCGTTGAAGCTCTGGAAGAGGTTGAGTTTGTGGAGCCGGATTATCAAGTGCAGGCCTTCGAGCAAGCTATTCCACCCGGGGTTGAGAATGTAGGCGCACTGGTGTCTCATTATCGTGGCGAACTTGGTGCAGGGGCTGACGTCGCCATCATTGATAGTGGAATTGCCGCCCATGAGGACCTAAATGTAGTTGGCGGCGTAAGCTTTGTCGATTCAGAGCCCTCTTATGAAGACAATAACGGTCACGGTACGCATGTAGCGGGAACGGTAGCCGCTCTTGACAACAACCATGGCGTCCTTGGCGTTTCCCCTGCAGCGAATCTTTATGCCGTGAAAGTACTAGGTTCCGATGGCATGGGGCAAAACAGTGATATTATTAGGGGCATTGACTGGGCGATTGAGAATGACATTGACATTGCCAATTTAAGTTTGGGAGGACCTACGCCTTCGCAAGCGTTAGAAGATGCAGTCAATCGCGCAGATAATAGTGGCGTACTTCTCGTCGCTGCAACAGGAAATTCAGGTGCTGGTTCGGTTAGTTACCCAGCGCGCTATGACTCCGTTCTAGCGGTCGGTGCTGTTGATTCTAGCAATCAGAAAGCAAACTTTTCCCAGTACGGGGAAGGCCTGGACATTGTTGCCCCTGGGGTTGAAATAGGCAGTACGTATTTAGGAAACAGCTATCATTCTCTTAGCGGTACGTCTATGGCAAGCCCTCATGTTGCTGGAGTTGCTGCTCTTCTAAAAGGGCAACACCCGTGGCTTTCAAATGATGAGATCCGGGAACGGCTCAAAGAAACGGCAACGCCAATTGGCGACGCCCTCTACTACGGAAGTGGTCTGGTTAATGCAGATGCGGCCACTCACTATTAATGAATAGCTAAATTAGCAAGTAACTCTTTCTTTTATGTTGCCCAATGAGACCTTTGTTCTCATTGGTCTTTTTTAATCGCACAATCTCGAAATTCTCATGAATTGCTCTTCGCCTACATACATATACTTCAAGATTTGATTAAAGGGCGTCGGAAAGGAGAAAGACGATGCAAATTCACGTCGTGCAAGCAGAACAAACCATTTGGAGCATTTCCCAAGGGTACAGAGTCTCTCCTGATTCCATCGTTCAGGCGAACCAAATCCCCGACCCAGGGAGGCTAGTCACCGGTCAAGCGTTGGTCATCCCTGTCAATGGGCGTTACTACTGGGTTCAACAGGGTGATACCCTCTCCGGCATCGCCCAGCGAACGGGGGTGGATGCGGGAAGAATTGCTCAGATTAATGGCTTAAACGTTGACCAGCCGCTTTCTGCCGGGCTAAGGCTTTACCTTCCACCTAGAGACAAAGTGGAAGCTGAGACCAACGCCTATATCGAGCCGACGGGGCAGACGGTGAGTGAGTCTCTTTTAGCTGACGCGAGAGAAGCAGGCCCACATCTCACTTATCTCGCCCCCTTCAGCTATGAGGCCAGAAGAAACGGCACGATGGAGAGACTGCCACTTGAGGGGATACCTGAAGTTGCCAGCGACACCGGGGCTTCGTTAATGATGGTCGTGACCAATCTTGAAGAGGGCGAATTCAGCGGAGAGCTTGGACGCGAGATCCTTCAGAGTTCAGCCGTTCAAGATACGCTGCTTGATAACATCATAGAGGAAACGAGACGGGTCGGGCGCTATACGGATGTCCATTTTGACTTTGAGTATCTTCCAGGGGATCAACGTGAGGCCTACAACAATTTTTTACGAAAAGCAGCCGATAGACTTCGTGCCGAGGGCTTGTTGATCTCTACGGCTCTCGCCCCAAAAACAAGCGCCGAGCAAACTGGTCAATGGTACGAAGCCCATGATTATGCGGCCCACGGAGAGATCGTCGATTTCGTTGTGCTGATGACGTATGAATGGGGCTACTCTGGCGGTCCGCCGATGCCTGTATCCCCGATTCAAAATGTGGAGGAAGTCATTCAGTACGCGCTCTCAGAAATGCCCGCTTCAAAAATTATGATGGGGCAAAACCTCTATGGCTATGACTGGACATTGCCCTACGAACCCGGTGGAGAATTTGCGGAAGCCATCAGTCCTCAGCGAGCCATCGAAGTAGCAAAACAGTATAATGTAGCGATTCAATACGACGAGGAGGCACAAGCCCCGCATTTTGACTATGTTGACGAACAAGGGAGCAGTCATAAAGTTTGGTTTGAAGACGCTCGCTCGATTCAAGCAAAGTTTGATTTGATTAAACGATTGGAGCTCCGGGGGATTAGCTATTGGAAGCTAGGGTTGCCGTTTCCACAAAACTGGTTGTTGATTGAGAATAATTTCAATGTGGTGAAGAGGTAGAAATCGGACTCCCTAAATAGGCCAAACATACCTTTTACGAATGGGTTTTTTTAAGAGGTATGTTTCGGCTTTGTATTTAGCCCTCTGTCCTTCTTACTCTAGCGTTTCGCCCCCTCCTTCCAGCGTTACTGATTCGCTTGCCGCTTCAGATACCGAAACACCTTCCTCCGATCTGAAAACAGCTCGTAATCCAAAGCTCTTGCGACGGAAGCGCTCACGTCCTCGAACAGTTCACACATGGCAAAAAGCGCCTCCCAGATCTCCGCATAGGTTCCACCTGCATATGTAGCCACAAGCTTCTCCCAAACATCCTTCTCAAGGTACGACTCCAGCCACCTCCCATCTTTCCCCGTATTAACTGCGAACTCATTCTTGCTTCCAACCTCCCACTGTAGCATCAGCACAAGCATCTTCCTAACCGGGCCTTCCATCGTCGCCTTGGCGTAAGGCAGCTCTCTCCGCTTCACCCCCTTGGCTACATAAGTCGTCACCCACCAAAACTCGTTCTGACAATCCGAAAATTCCTCTGTCGTGGGCTTTCGCGTGATGTAATCAGAGTCATTCGGATCAGGTAGAACCGGGAAGCGCTCGTCTTTGTCTAGTAAAATCACGCTTAAGCTATCAAACTCTGAAGCTTCGCTCATGTCTTCTGCTGCAAGCAGCGTCAAATCAATGCGATTGCCGTCTTCAAACTGCATCAGATAACTAAAGCCTTCTTCTTCTGCCGGAAACAGCGCCGTCGCTTCAGGCATCTGCATGATGACTCGCTGGCCGAACACATCCACCCAAGAGTGATCAGCCGTAAACGATTCAAGGTCTTGAACATAATACACAATATCGTAGTCCTGAAAGCGATCCTTCTGCACGTTCGGGTTGACTCGCGAACCATTCATCATAACAGCGCGGACCCGCTCATCCTTTTCCGCCGCCAACACAATCAGCCTTAACATTTCCTCCTCTGTTCTCATGGTCCCCTCCTTTATTACAGGTGATATCAACCCTTATGCCCTCACCCTTTCTCTATTCTACCCTATGTCCCTGATTTACACGCATTTTTAAGTGTTGGGCTTCTCTTTTTTTATAAATCTTTGATATTGCATTCAAGCAAAACGCCGGAAGCTTTTTCGGAAATAACCTCCTTGAATAATAGCGGTCAAAGGCCTGTTTCAAATCCCTCCACTGCGTGCAATTTTTCGTTTGTTTAAAACGAGCCACGTCGATGACCTTCATCGTGCCATCCTTCGTCAAAAGCAGATTATGCAAATGAATGTCTGAAGGGTTTAAGCCTTTTTTGCGTGCGAACGCAATGGCCTCATCCACTTCCTTAATGTGCCTGTGATGGACGCGCCGTCCTTCCAGCATGCACTGAAAGAGCGTCTTTCCCTCTATATAATCCATCACAAGATAGGTAGTGCCGACTTCGAAAAGCTTTGGAAAATAGGAGCATCCGTCAAGCCTGTCGTAGATCTCAGCCTCAAGCTTGGCCAGATGCTCAAAAGGAGAATAAAATATTTTGATCGCCTTGTTCGCATGCGGAAGCTTAAAGACATAGGCACTTCTTCCGCTGCCAATCAGTTGCAAGCGGTGATCGAAGGCTTTAAGCTCTCTTTTTCCTTTGCTGAATGAAAACTTCACACTATCAGCAAAAGCTTTGTATTCTTGATGTTCAACCACAGCAGCAACTTCCTTCATCCTCGTCCACCTACCTCTTGTTCTGCCCTTTCCGCTTTGCGATTTCTTTTTGAATGACTGGCCATACATGCTTCTTAGCCTCACGTAACCCTTGTTTCACGGCCCTGCTCTTTAGCAACTTCGATATCTTGGACACTTAAGGCCCTCCCTTGTTAACCCAAAGAAAAAGAGACTTCACCCAGTGGCAAAGTCTCCGATAAAAAATAAAAGAGACCTTTGCCCGTACAATGATGGCAAAGGTCTCGCTAACAACAGGTATGTTGCCAGCAACGCCGAGGACGTTTGTCCTGTAATGACGACGACTGCTGAACAGCTACTCCCCTTTGGGATTGAATTATAAGTTCTTGTGCTTACTATAAGAGCTAAGCCTGTCGACGTCAATAGATCCCCACGATTTCACACAAGATCTTAACATTGGCTTAACAAAACTAAATTCATCGCATTTCCATCTCCCTTGGCACAATTTCTTTCATGCGAAGGCTTCTATCCCACTCCCCTATGCTACAATGAAAGCGTAATAGATCAGAAAGGGGCGAAACTTATGCGCATACTGAGCGTTGGCGCGGGCGGTGTTGGCGGGTATTTTGGTGCTCGTCTTGCAGAAAAAGGAGAAGACGTAACCTTTCTCGTGCGCGAAAAGCGAAAACACCTTTTAGAGGAGAAAGGTCTTGCGGTTCGCAGTATTCACGGCGACCTCACGATGGAGCCGAAACTCATAACGAAAAACAGCCAGGCACTGCCTTTTGATGTTATTCTCCTCTCAACAAAGGCCTACCACTTGGAGCAGGCGATTGGAGATGTCCGTCCATTCATCTGTGAACATACGGTGATCCTGCCCCTCCTAAATGGGATTGCTCATATTCCCGTGCTACAAAAAGCATTTGGGGAAGATCAGGTCATCGGCGGACTGTGCTTCATTGAAACAACTGTTGACAAGGATGGCGCGATTCGGCAGACAAGCCCAACGCACCGACTTATGTTTGGAGAGCTCGATGGGACGAAAACGGAGCGGACAACTCGTTTGGAAGAGGCCTTTGAAGATACCAAAGCGTCGATCGTCTTGAGCGAGAAGATTGAACAAGAAATGTGGCATAAATACTTATTTATTACCGTCGCCTCTGGCATCACCACTCTCTTCCGTTCGCCGATCGGCCCGGTTCGCGAAAGTGAGAATGGACGCGAATTTACTCGCGGCTTGTTTGAGGAAACGGCTTCGATTATGCGAGAGCACGGGGCGAAGCTCGCAGATAACATTGTTGATAAGCATATGGAGACGATGGATGCGATGACCTATGAGATGAAGTCGTCGCTGTTACGGGACATGGAAAAGCATGACTCGGTGGAAGGCGATCATTTGCAAGGGTATTTGCTGGAGTTGGCTAGAAAGGGGAATGTCGATGCTCCTCTTCTGCACGCCGTGTATCAAAATTTGAAAGTATACGAAGTTCGCAGGTTACAACAAGGATGAAAAAGCAGCAGAGCCCCCTCCGTTGGTAAAGCGGAGGGGGCGGTATCCTGAACGGCTCTCAGACAACATTCGGCCGGCTAGGAGCAGGCGAATTTAAAAAACCTCGCTTCGCCGCAAAATTTCGTTCGCCCCAAGGAGCGTGGCTTCTTCGATACTAACGCCGGCTTTTCGCAAGAAAGACTGAACGACATGGTAGCCGACCGCATAACCTGCGCCAAATGAAAGACCTACAGGCTGGTAGCCTTGCTCGCGAGAAACTTCATCGCCAAACATGTAGCTGCTCACTTCCGCAAACCCCTTGATGTCAAGCGCCTGCTTAATGACCTCAATCGAATAACACAGGTCCTCCTCGTCCAAAGCGGTTACCCACGGGCCGAGGGATTCCTCCCCGTACAGCTCCCGGGCAAAAGAATCCGCTAGGCCTTCAATGACAATATAATCCCCTACCGTCACATCGCCATGGTTCCAGTTAAAATAGGAAAACCTGAGGTTGTGATGAAATTCATGAGCAATCACTGCTGGCAACCTCGGGAGATTGTAACCGTTGGGATCAATCGTGATCATCACATAGCCCGGGATCCCGCCAAACCCCGAGTAGCCTTTCTGAAGACGTAGCTTCTCCTGATCGGCAATATAAAGGCCAAGCCTGATGTCGTCAGCATTAACGTGCAGCCCCGCGTCTTTTGCCTGGGCAACGCACGCCTGCAGGGCTTCTCTTGCCACAGCCAGCGCATGGTTGGCCTGTAGTTTTTTCAAAGCCTGTGTGCCTTTCTCCGTTTCTATAATGTCCAGGTAGCCCAGTATCTTTGTTGCCATTATCACGTCGTAGCCGTTTGGCTCTTTCGCTTTTAGGGGAACGCCAATCGCCTTCCACATCCCCTCCAACGGCTTCATCATCGTGTATCTGAAAAAATCCTCCCTCTTTTTAATTGGCAAGGCGAACAGCGTTTCGTATTGGGCGAACGTATCTTCCAAATGAATTTTCATCTTACTTCCCTCCCTTGAATGAGGGTACACCTTCACGTTGCGTTAAGGTCAAGACGCCGGTTGGAAACCTTTTGAAAAAAACTGAACCTCTTCCGTACATTGAGTGCTGAATTGTTCGCGCTTATTAGGTTGATGGGTTCCTCACTGCGTTGCGACCAACGGTTTTGAACGATCGAGGACACTTCCTGCACCTATTTCAAAACGCCACTTTCCTAAGAAATTGGCGTTTTAACTGGAGGATAATTGGACTCAATATAGGTCTTAACATCGTGTAAGCTTTCAAACACCCCAGCGGAGAGGTTGTTCACTTCGTCCGTCGCCTCAAGCAAGTCCGGCACAAAGAAGAGAGGGATGCCTGCCTCTTTAGCCGCAAGGAACCCGTTATACGAGTCCTCAAGCACAATCGCCTCTTTCGCTCCTGTACCAGCCTTCTCGCAGGCTAGCAGGAAAATCTCTGGATTCGGTTTGCTTTCTATCACTTGGTCACCACCCACAATGACATCGAAATAATCGCGGATGCCCTCCATCTCCAAGTTTTTGATAACATGGTCGCGATTGCTAGAAGAAGCAACGGCTATTTTCAGGTTTCTGTTGAGCAAATACGCAAGGAGCTCATCAAGCCCTGGCTTCTTCTCAACGGTTCCATTCTCTTGAATGATCGTCTCCCGCATCCGGTGATTCGCCTCAAGCCACTGTTCTACAGATGCCTCTTCCCCATATCTGTCTTTCAGTGTGCGAACAATCCCCCCGTGATTTTTTCCTAATAAACTTTTATGAACATCGATGGAATAAGAAAAACCGAGCTCCTCTGCCACTCGTTCCCAGGCGAGATGCCCGATCCATTCGGTATTAAACATAAGTCCATCCATATCAAAGATGACGAGTTCTAGTTGGTTAGTCAATGTCTTCATTCCCCCGGTAAACTGTTAAAATCTAGGTTGCTCTTTAAGCAACCCTCCTCCTACTAGTGTATCACCAAAGGCTTTGTATTCATAATGTGTAGACGACCATTTTATAACGGAGTGTGAAACCTTTGGTATATCGTAAAATTATCTAGCCTGTAAACCCAACGTATAGATATAGACCACGAAAGGAGTGCGAACTTATGAAAGGCATTGGAATCAATCAGTACGGAAATGAAAATCAGTTAACGGTGATCGAATTAGAACCCCCCCTTGGCCCCACAGAAGTGAAAATTTTGATCCGTGTTAGTGGCATCATTAAGGGAAGGGTTTTTGAAAGATACACTTGGCTGGGACAGCGCAGGAATGATCACAGAAATAACCGTTCTTCCCAGCAATTGCTCAGCTAGAATCATTGAACCGCTCCTTATTTGCTGGTTTAGAATTTACCACTAAAAAAATGCTTGACCCGCCTCCAAGAGGTGGGCCAAACACCTTTTCAAGTAGTCCGCTTCCTTGCATAAACTCGTGAGTTTGTCACCCAATAGGGTCTGTTATTCTAATCTAAATGAACGTTCTTATCCTTGATTTGAACACCTTCAGGGCGGTAGTGAATCTTCACATTGGAAATCACTTCATTCGCTCCAGAATCAGAAGCAATGCGTTGTGCCTCCTTAATTATTTTAAGGACATCGTCCATTTCTCCTTCAATGACGGTTTCCATGGCACCAATCTCATGCTTCATGCCGGAATCATTGATGAAATCTACGACTTTCGTGATAATACCGTTTGTGTCCATATCTTTTCCATTCGGTAAAAGTTGAAGT
Organism: Shouchella shacheensis; assembly: GCF_001484965.1. GTDB lineage: Bacteria > Bacillota > Bacilli > Bacillales > Bacillaceae_D > Shouchella > Shouchella shacheensis. The sequence continues at coordinate 75,028 of NZ_LLYY01000010.1, forward strand.
CCAGCAGTAACTGTTGGCATTAATGATTCCTCCTTTTATGTCCCTTATTTCCTCTACCCGCTTTAAAACATTACAAAACATGCCCCATTTCTAAGCGAATATTCTTTTCCGCTCATATTCTGCAGCCATTCGGGATATCTCTGCCAGTAGCTTCAGTTCTTCTTCCTTTAAACTCCGTTCCAGTTTCCTTTCAAAATCTTTCACTAATTCTCGTTCAAGTTGCTTCTCATTCATGACCATCCCCACTTTCGTTCAGGCATAATCTATCGTTCATAAACTTATTAGCGATACCGCTTTTAAATTCCTTTTAACCGTCAAAGGCTCCTAATAATAGAGAAATCTCGACATGAAAAACATTCTGTTTCAAAGGTTGATATTGTAAGCGTTTTCAATTATAATAAAAGTAGGTAGAACAACAAAAGTGGTTGTTAGGGTAGTCGGCGAAGGCGGGGCCGATGCCACGGCTAACATAAGAGACGCTCCTTAATTTTAAGGCACAGCAGAGCCGATGATCATTAGCGTAATCATCGGCTTTTTTCATCGTTGTACTTGAAGGTGAATTAAACGCCGTTCATTAAACGAGGAGCAGAATTCGAGCTCAACATTTGCGTAAATTTCTTTCCACGCACTTACATGGAGTGCGACACCGTAGTAAATAGCAGCAAAACCACCTTTACTCATTTCAATCCACGCACTCACATGGAGTGCGATTGGCGTTCTATGAGCTTTACAGAGGAAAAATGGTATTTCAACCCACGCACTCACATGGAGTGCGATGGCAGTCTTCATGCACAACCGCTCCTGTATCGTATTTCAATCCACGCACTCACATGGAGTGCGATACCAAAACGAGTAGCAGAAGATACCTGGTCCAGAATTTCAATCCACGCACTCACATGGAGTGCGATTCAAGGCGAGGGCCAACTCACACGGGACGGCGAAATTTCAATCCACGCACTCACATGGAGTGCGATGAAGTGGCCCGCCCGTCCTTTGATGCCATCAACATTTCAATCCACGCACTCACATGGAGTGCGATTACAAGGAACCATCATTATGTACGATGCGGAAGGATTTCAATCCACGCACTCACATGGAGTGCGATTGAGCCAGATTTACCATTTACAGAAACGAAGGAAATTTCAATCCACGCACTCACATGGAGTGCGATGGCGGCCGATGATTATGCGGGCAGCGGCACAAATATTTCAATCCACGCACTCACATGGAGTGCGATGGTAGTTGCGTAATGTCGTCGTGAATGCAATACGTATTTCAATCCACGCACTCACATGGAGTGCGATTCTACGTCCTCCTCTGAAGCCTCGTGTAAGGCAATTTCAATCCACGCACTCACATGGAGTGCGATTGAAGAGGAAGAGCTCACGGATGAGGAGATCGAAATTTCAATCCACGCACTCACATGGAGTGCGATACCGTATTGCAGTCAGTCTATAAAGTCATAGCTCATTTCAATCCACGCACTCACATGGAGTGCGATAACTATTAATCTGCGTTAAAAAGTTGTCATCAAAATTTCAATCCACGCACTCACATGGAGTGCGATTGACGACGATACCCACGACGAGACCGATCGGAAAATTTCAATCCACGCACTCACATGGAGTGCGATACCGACTGTGACGATAAGGTGACCGGCGGCGCCTATTTCAATCCACGCACTCACATGGAGTGCGATCCTACAGGAACAATCCGAAGAGCAACGCATGCGCATTTCAATCCACGCACTCACATGGAGTGCGATTGCGGTGTGATCGTCACCTCGCCACCTTCATGCTATTTCAATCCACGCACTCACATGGAGTGCGATATCGGCAAAGAAAGTCGAGGGGTACTTCTGGCGTATTTCAATCCACGCACTCACATGGAGTGCGATGCGGAATTAGATAATTTTCGCATAATTGGTTTCTTATTTCAATCCACGCACTCACATGGAGTGCGATAAATTTCTATCGGTGGCTCGGTGGATCTTAGTCGATTTCAATCCACGCACTCACATGGAGTGCGATCGTGTCTTCCACACAACCAGCCCCACTCTACGTCGAATTTCAATCCACGCACTCACATGGAGTGCGATACGAAAACGTGTACGAGCTGGCACTGTCTAGGATTATTTCAATCCACGCACTCACATGGAGTGCGATAACCATCTAAACGATTCTGCCTTAACCTCGTAATATTTCAATCCACGCACTCACATGGAGTGCGATGGATGAAAGCGGCAGAACTGGATATAACGAAAAGGATTTCAATCCACGCACTCACATGGAGTGCGATCGGTGTATGACGCGAGGTTAGCGGATAGAGTACGCATTTCAATCCACGCACTCACATGGAGATGGATTTTTAGACAAAACCAAAGAGCGGGCGATGTACGCATTTCAATCCACGCACTCACATGGAGTGCGATTTGTGTGTTACAAAGGAGGGGTGTCTTTGCAACGATTTCAATCCACGCACTCACATGGAGTGCGATTACAAACCGCCGCGCGTCCATAACGGCGACCTTAATTTCAATCCACGCACTCACATGGAGTGCGATAGCGATTACCTCTCAGATATCACCTGTTAAATTACCAATTATAGAATACTACGGCTATTTCATAAAATAAAGCGCTCAACCCTCGTCTTTTATTACACGTTATTACACAATTAATTGATTTTTTAGTGCGGATCCCCTAGGAATTTTAAGTGCGCTTGGGATTCGCACCAACTCTCCAGCCATCATCTACACACAAAACGCTTAACTTCAGCGTTTCCATTTTGAAACGTTCTTCTTGCAAAAGCTTTTACCTAAGTTCCATATTACTCACAGACATCCAAGAGTCTCAAACCTCTTTAGAATATCTTAGGAAACAGCACTTAAATAAAGATCTAGCGAATTTTCTACTTCTTTTGCAATTAACTGAATGAAATCACGATAATCTTTTGTGGTACGGGATTTATCTAACGCTTCATAATAAGCTAGTCGGTTTTCCATTTTAATAACAACTGCAGGAAACCCTGACTTCATCAATTCCAAATTTAAAAGAAGGCGGGAGGTACGTCCATTCCCGTCTATGAACGGGTGGGTGCCAACAAACATTGCATGCAACATAGCTCCTCGCTCCACTGGATGTAACATTTGCGCCTCGTTGTTATGCCACTTTATCAACTGTTCCATTTTCTCTTTGATTAAATAAGGCTCCGGAGGTATATGCTTCGCCCCAGCAATAAACACTTGTTGGTCGCGATACACACCTGCGTACTCATCAACAATGCCTTTTAAAACTAGTCGATGGAGATTTTTTACCTGCCATTCTGTTAGTGGATCTCCTTTTTGCACGATTTCTTCAACGTACGCAATCGCATCTCGATGATTGATGACTTCTAAATGCTCTCGCATCGTTTTACCGCCGATAGTAACTCCTTCTAATACCACTTTTGTTTCGTTCATTGTTAATGTATTACCCTCAATAGCGTTGGTATTATATGTCCACTCAATCAGTAGCTTTTCACGTAAACTCTTCAATGTATATTTTGGCAATGGTCGTAAGGTGTCTAAAGTGGCCTTTTTTCTATCTATTTGTTCAAACATTCGATTTTACCTCCATGCGGCGCTCTATATTTCTTATCTCACTTCCACACTGCTAGTTAAATTGCCGTAGCACCTTCCCAACATGTTGGGTATTTTTTATTACCCTATATAACGTTCATGTATGCTTTCCCAATTGCAACAAAACATTCTATAGTGATCGTAACATATTCTGTGGGTTACATTCCCCGTCAGGCTTTTCTTATTCAACAAGAATCAGCAATAGGTAAGCGTGAAGTTACCTCCCGCTTCCCCCCGCTCCACACGAGCTAGTCCCTTTATCTAATGAACTATACTCTTCATAAGTTACTCATATTGCCTGATCGCTGCTAATTGGCACTTTTTTCCCGGTACTATCCGCAATAACGTTCGATGTCAAATCATTAGTCAATGGCAAAGACGGGGCTTTGGACAATCAGTCCCCCTCATTGCCACTCGCATTCATTGGACTCCGTTGCCGTCTTGTTCCTTAGGGATCGAGCTCGTGCGAAAATATCGGTGCTCCTGTAGGAATCAGGCCCCCTACAACCAAACACAAGAAGCACCACCCCCCGCCCAATTTCTCACCCAGGCTATCACCCATGCCCAATTTTCTTCATAGGATACCTCATCTTACTATGAAGGAAGGGGTACACATGGATCTACTCCTCTCACACTGGCTCTACCTTATCGGCGTGTTGCTTATTATTGCCACAATGCTTGTGCGGAAGAATGTTGTCGTACCGGCGATTGTGATGACGTTTGTCATTGGTGTCGCGTTCACTGGTTCTCTTGCGACGGGCGTGCAGACGATTTTCTCCGCGAGTCTGGTAGCCGCTGGGGAGCTGTTTAGCATTTTCCTCATCATCGCGATTATGACGGCGCTGTTGCAGGGGCTCGAGGTCATTGGAGCGAATCAGCAGATGATTAAGCCGTTTGGGAAGGTGATGACGAACGGGCATACCTCCTACTTGGTGATTATTGTTGTCACGTATGTGATTTCGCTCTTCTTTTGGCCGACACCGGCGGTTCCCCTCGTCGGCGCCCTCCTCCTCCCGGTAGCCATTCGCGCCGGACTGCCGCCAATTGCAGGCGCGGTCGCGATTGCGCTTGCAGGGCAAGGCATGGCGCTTTCCTCGGATTACATGATTCAAATTGCGCCAACGCTTAGTGCGACGGCTGCCGGGGTCACAGCAGGAGAGGTGGCAGACCGTGCCCTTGTCCTCTCTCTTATCGCTGGTGTGGTTGCTGTAACAGTTGCGTATTTCATGTTGCGCGGGAAAATCAAGAAAAGAGATGAACGGCACTTACGCACGTGGATGCAGGGCCACAAAATTGAAAAAACAGCGACTATCACTTGGAAATCGCGCCTGTTTGCTTTTATTGTACCCGTTTCCTTTGCCGTTGTGATTGGGTATATGCTGTATATGACGTTCTTTACCGAGACTACCCTTGAAGGGGGATCAGGAGCAGCTCTGGTAGGCGGGGTGGCGCTACTCTTGCTAATTCTGGCGAGCAGCTTCTACCGACCAAAGCAGGTCTTTGAAAATGTGAGTGACTGCATTATCGATGGGTTTCTGTTCGCGTTCAAAGCAATGGGTCCAGTCATTCCGATTGCGGGATTCTTTTTTCTTGGAAGTGATGATTTTTCTGGTTCGATTCTGCAAACGGACGAAGCACCGGGGTTCTTATTTGGGCTGGTGGAGGCCGGTCAGCACTTGATTCCTGAGCATGCGGCGTGGACGGCGTTTGGCATCCTGGGCATTGGTATGATCACCGGGCTTGACGGTTCCGGCTTTTCAGGACTGCCGCTCACCGGTGCGCTTTCGGGAGCGCTTGGACCGGTTGCCGGTGTGGACCCGGCGACGCTTGCGGCCATTGGGCAAATGGGTGCCATCTGGGTCGGCGGCGGTACATTGATTGCCTGGTCTTCTCTCGTTGCTGTAGCTGGGGTAGCAAGGGTCGATGTGCAGGATATTGTTCGGGCATGCTTCATCCCTGTGGTTTCCGGGCTCGTCCTTTCCACCATGATTGCTCTCCTCATCTTTTAAAGACAAAAAGCTGCCGATTTGGCAGCTTTTTTCCGATAACACTCATTTATACTCCTTATCAATCCCACTTAAAACACAGCGCAAGCGGTGCGAGCGATCTCTTTGATCCCTTTGTTCTTCCCGCCGTTCAGCAAGTTCTTGCTCGTACTCATTCAGGTATTCTTGCCTTAACGCATCTGCTAAGCCTTCTGTTTCTTGTGCATATTTTTCAATTGCAGCTTCCACCGCCTCTTTACGTACAAGGATACGTTCAATGTATTCTTCGGTGGCTTTTTGTTCATCTTCAATCATCGTTATCTGACTGAGGAGGTGACGCGCAAAAATTTTTAATTCATTGTCGCGCCATTCTTTTCTGTCCTTAGTATCACTCATTGCTCTCTTCCCCTCTCCGATTTACGATTCTTCTTCATTCTGATAAAGCGAACGAGCCCTTTATTCATTTAACGTCTGTTCAGCTGCTAAAATCACCGTTCGGTCGTCCATCGGCGGATTATGCAGACCAGCGCGAACATCCTTATAATAGTGAGAGAGCGGGGAATCGTTGGAAAGACTATGTGCTCCTGCCACGCGCATAGCAAGGTCGACGATCTCATTTGCGGCATTCACGGTAGTATATTTTACGATCGCCAGCTCCGTGCCCATCGTCTTACGCTCCTGCTCTTCGCCTTGGTCCCACTTGGTGGCGACGCTGTAGAGAAAATGACGGTTTTGCTCATAAAGAATCGTCGCTTCCCCAAGTTTTTGCTTGACGTTCGGAAGATCAGCAATCGTGCCCTTGATGCTGCTTGGGGAATAGCTTTTAGCAAAGCGTGCGGCTTCATTAATCGCTGCTTTGGCGATCCCCAGATAGCAAGCGGGGATATGTAGGAGCCATGCTAAAGGCTTGCTTTCTTTGGACGTCTTCGTTTCGACAAGGGCTGTCTTTGGAATCTTCACGTTGCGAAGATGGAGGTCATGACTGCCGGTTGCTCCCATCGCCATCATATTCCATGTTGGCTCGATTTCAATGCCTTTAGCATCACATGGGACAAGCACGTTCACGACATCATTCGTTTCCTCAAGCACAGAGGTCACAATCACATAGTCAAGCTTCTCCACCATGGTCGTAAACGTTTTGGTGCCGTTCACGATGAAGTGATCTCCGCCATCTGTGACAGTGGTGGAAAACTTCCCCCCTCTTGTGGGGCTTCCTGTCCCTTTCTCCGTCGCAGCGGCATTAAGCACGCCAGCTCCCCGTACCATTTCTCGACTGACTCGTTCAAAGATTTCCTCTGGCCAGATCCGCTCGTGCGCTAGCTGATAGGTCGTTCCCATGTGCCAGCCAATCGCTAGCGCTGTTGCCCCGTGGGCTTCAGCGAGCGTTTGCTGATGGGTTACCAGTTCGGTTAAAGAAATCTCCCGCCCGCCGTATTCCCTTGGTATTGCCAGAGCGGTATACTTCGCCTGCTTTAGTGCTTCGATGTTTTCGACGGGAAGTGTTTGCTCTTGATCGTGAATGCGCCCACTTTCGTAGAAAGAAGCCGCTAGTTCTTGGACGGCTTGTTTACGTGCAGCAAACGTGTCAAGTTCCAGAAAATTCATCATGATCACCTTCATTCTATCGTTCTCCGCTTGATTATACCATGGGTTGATCGCTCAAGAAGAGACATGCGCCTTGGGCGCATGTCTCTGATGGATTACTTTTTCTTTTGGCGCTCTTTATCATCTTCGGCCGTCCCTTTTTCAAGGGAATCATCAAAGAGACGCTTCGTCTCTTCGTCACCGGATTCTTCCTTTTCTTCGCGCTTGTCTTGTTCGTTTGCCACGACAATCACACCCCTTCCATCTTACGTATACCCGAACCGAATCGTGTTTACACCTCTTTTCTTAAACGTCCGGTTCGTTCGAGTCAAGAAACGCCTGCACCTCATCAATGGGAACGGCAAGTCCGGACCCGGCTTCGGTTCCTTCTGTTCGTCTCGCGTAGACCACGCCGACCACTTCGCCCTCCGTCGATAACACAGGGGAACCGCTATGGCCAGGAAATATCTCATTGGAAATCGTCAGTACCTCGAATTGCGCCGTTGTTTCTTTGATATGGCCGGAATTAACGATATAGGAATGCGTCAGCGGATGACCAATCACGAAAATCTCCGCCCCCTCTTCTGGTTGCTCCTCACCGAGCGCTAAGTGCGGGACGTTTTCCGCTTCTTCAATTGAAAGAAGTGCTAGGTCCTTGTTTTCATCTCGCTTGACCAATTCTGACGCATAGGACTCCCCTGAAGGAAAAGTGATGACAGGGCTAAGGCTTTCGCCAATGACGTGATCATTTGTGACGACAAATCCATCCTCAGAAACCGCAAAGCCTGTTCCGTGACCAGCGGAACTCTGAATGCGCACAACCGCTTGCTCATACTCTTCAAAACCCCCGTCTGCGGTCAACTCCTCACTCTCACGCATGAAGTCAAGCGCGTCGAGACTAAAGTGTTGAAAAAAGAAGGATCCTACGTTTACAAGCATCGCTCCTGCCACGATAACAGCAATCACCCCGAAAAGAACTCTCTTGCGTTTGGAAGAAGGTTTCTCTCCCTCTTCCTCCTTAAAGGCTTCGATTGGTGGTTCTCCGTCCACCCACTCCTCGGAATCAAAGGAGGAGCTATCTTCTCTTTTTTTATCGTTTGACATTTCGCTTTTGTGCCTCTCTTTCCCGCAACTCCAAGACTTCTTTTAGGATCGAAGTCGTACGAATAGCCGGACTATAATTCGAGCGCTTGCCTTGGAAACTGTTCATCCACTTGGCTTCTTCCTCTCTAGCTTTATTGTACCATCATCAGAGGGTTCCCTCACCCTTGCACGCTTTTTTGCCAATCGTATACTTTGCTTAATCTTTGTACGCTGGATTATAATAGATTTTATCCTTTACTAAAATTAGAAAGCCGGAATACTTATTTGTTATTGGAGGTCGCAACGTGGAGATTATTAATACCAATCGCGTGCAAACATCTATTGATTCCTTTGCCGGTGAACCCGTGTACCTGCATTTGGAGACAACAAACGGCGCCTATGCCTCTCACTTTGATCAATCATTTTTTTCCGCAAGCGCCTATATTCGTAACGCTCAAATTACGTATGAAACTGGAAAAATTACTGGTCCTGGCCCGTACCGTGTGGGTCTCAAACTCGACATTGGCTGGGTGTACGGTGAAGGTCTGACGCATTTTGAGGAGGACGAGGAGGGACGCTTGCTTCTTGCCGGCCATGGCTTTGATGGAAAGCTCGCCGTCGCTCTGCAAATCGGACGTACCCCTTTTTATAATTAACGCTTGTTGAAGGAGTTGAGCATCATGAAGAAAGAACGCCACGTGCTCGTTGTATTTCCCCACCCGGATGATGAAGCGTTCGGCGTTTCTGGAACCATCGCCGGACATATTGATAACGGTACGCCCGTCACATACGCCTGCTTAACACTCGGCGAAATGGGGCGCAATCTTGGGAACCCTCCATTCGCGACGCGGGAGTCGTTGCCGCGCATACGCAAGCGAGAGCTGCAAGAAGCTGCCGAAACCATGGGCCTCACCGACTTACGCATGATGGGCTACCGTGACAAGACGCTTGAGTTTGAAACACCAGGAGCATTAAAAACGATGGTGGAAGAGCTTGTCGCCGAGCTGAACCCATCACTCATCATCTCTTTTTATCCAGGCTATGCGGTTCACCCTGACCATGATGCAACCGGGGAAGCGGTTGTTGCAGCACTTGCTGATATGCCCCCATCTTCACGTCCGACGTTTTACGCCCTTGCGTTTTCCAACAATCACGAGGAAGAGATCGGGAAACCGGATGTGCACCATTCGGTCAGAGCATACGCCTTAACCAAGCTTGACACGCTCCGTGCTCACGCCTCGCAGCTTGCCTGGACGCTCCCTGAGCTTGAAAAAAGCTACCACGAAGGCCTCCCGGAAGCAGTGGAACGATTGGAGAATGAACGTTTTTTTACGTATCGGTTTGATTAAGGAAATCCGAAAAGCACAGGCGGGTCACTCAAAAGCTCGAGATTTTACTCGTCGAAGCTAGAAAAAAAGAGGACGGCCTCCCATGATTGAGGACGTCCTCTTTGCTATGCCTTACAGTCGTTTCGCGTAGCAGCTACTCCACTCTAAATCTGCGTAAGGACCGAATTGGTCAATCGACTGATAGCCACACTTTTTAAACAGAGAGACCGCCTCAATTTGAATTTCCCCAGTTTCTAACTTGCAAGCGCTCGCTCCACGCTCACGCCCCCTTGCTTCAAGAAACGCCAGCAACTTACGTCCAATCCCTTGCCCACGATACTCTTCGTTCACATAGAAGCGTTTCAGCTCCACGGCGTTCTCTTCAATAGGGCGTATCGCCCCACAGCCGCCAGGCGTTTCCTGCATATAGGCGACCACAAAATGTACGTTCTCAATGCCAGGATGGTTTGGGTCTATACCAAACGTTTCGTCGGTGTTATAAAGGTTACATAGATAACCATCCAATTCTTTCGTGAGTTGATGAAAATCAGGGTGATGGCCTGCAACGACGTTTATCTGCAATTCTTTCGTCTTCATAGGGTCCCTCCATCTGTTGGCTTTGCTAAAGAAAACGTGTAGCTCGTCTGTTGCTTGAAAGTCTCGCCCGCTTTAAGAACAATCGACGGAAAGCGCGGCTCTCTATAAGCGTTCGGATACCCTTGCGCTTCAAGACAGACGCCTGCATAAGGATGAAGCTGCTTACCGTTCACTTGATACCCTTCTTCCAGGCCGCTGCCCATGTAGACGACAACGGCCTTGGCGTCCGTCGTCATTTCTAGTACACGTCCACATATCTCATCTTGCAATACGGCTGCCACGCCCTCTTTCCTTGAAAGGATGAACGGATGATCAAAGCCGCCCGTACGCGAAAGCTGAGGATCAGTGCTTTCCTTCGCTTTTGCAAGCGTCGCTCCTTTACGCAAATCAAAATCACTTCCCGCAACAGACAACGTTCCTCCTGTCGGCATCGAGTCTTGATCCAGTTGTAGCACTTGATCGCTTGCGACCGTTAGGCGGTGCCCGAGAATCGACGTTTTATAGCCGTTGAGGTTAAAGTAGGAGTGGTTCGTTGGATTAAACGGCGTGTCTGTGTCCGACATCGCCTCGTATGTAATTGACCATACGCCTTCATCCCTAATCGTGTAAGTTACCGCGACGTCGAGTGTTCCCGGATAGCCCTCTTCGCCCGCCTCGCTTATACGTCTAAACGTGATTTCCTGCTCCCGCTCCCCTTCAACCATCGCCGTCTCAAAAAACTGACTATGAAAGCCGGCAGCACCCCCGTGCAGATGATTAGCTCCTTCATTCAAAGGCAACCCCTCTGCTCTCGTGCGCCCGGCGATTCTCCCAATCACTGCGCCCAAATAAAACGGGTTGGACTCGTAATCCTCAAGCCGATCAAAAGCAAGGACAACATTGCTGAACTCGCCGGTGGAATCGGCGGCTAAGAGCTCGGTAACAATGCAACCGTAATTGAGGGCCGTTAACGAAAAACCACTCGGACATGTCAGTGTATAGGCAACCACACTTTTTCCTTTGAATCGGCCTATTGTTTTTCTTGTAATCCCCATCTGTGCTCTCTCCCTTTGCTATGGTAAACTAGGTTAATCAAGTAATAGAGGAGTTCATTTCGTGACGAACCAAGCTTTTTTACTCATTGACGGTTTTAACTTACTAAGCCGCGGTTATTTTGCGACCGCCTATAAACGGACCGAGGAGACGTTGTCCAAATCCGCGGACGGGCGCTATGTGAACGGTCTTCGCGTCTTCACGCAAAAGCTGTTTCGCCTTTTTGCGGACTACAACATTACGCATGCGGCCATCGCCTGGGACGTGAAGCGAGAGGAGTCCATCCGCCGCTCTTATTTCGCAGACTATAAACAAACGAGGAGTGAGCTCCCATCGCCTTTGATTCAGCAGTATGAAACATGTATGGAACTGATGAAAACGATTGGGGTTCCCCAGTTTGTCCTTCCTCCCTATGAAGCCGATGACATTATTGGCGCTCTCGCCTTTCAGTGGGAACAGCAAATGAGCGGGCCTTGCTATATGTACAGCAATGATCGAGACTTGTTGCAACTGCTGTCTCGGCAAACCAGTCAAATCATTGCCTTTAAAACGGGCGAACGCCTCTATGGCATCGAAGATTTTCGCAGCGAGTACAAGATTGAGCCGACGCAGTGGCCAGATGTCAAGGCCCTTCTCGGCGATCCCAGCGACAATATCCCCGGCTGTGCGGGCGTCGGCGCAAAGACGGCGCTTCCCCTCATTATCGCCCACGGATCAATCGAGGAGCTTTATGAGGACATTAACGCGCTTGAGCCTGCCTTTAAACGCGTCCATAAAAAATTGGTACATGGCTATGAGTCTGTGGTCCAAAGCAAGGAGCTCGCCTTGATCATTCGCAAAATTCCGGAGCTCTCAAAAGTTTCGTTTGAAGCGCTCATCCTTGCCATGAAGGGCGAACAGGTGCTCACCGAGACGAGCGCACTGAACATCCGGCTCACCCTCCCACCACAAGAGACCACGAGCTTTATCACGCATGAAACAAGCTAGAAACATAGATTAGGGGAACACCCGCTGAACGCGAGGCACTGGACGCGCTAGCGCAGGGGTGCCACAAGGCGAAGCGTTTTTAACCTGCGTTCCTTAAGGTAAGCCTACATTTCTCTTCGTCCCCCCCTGCGTACGCGCCTGGCGGTTAGCTATTCGTGTACGCACCGCCTTCTATTCACTCGCAGGTGTTTCACTGGAATCTTCCCCGCCTCGCAGCACTTCCCACTCCTCTCGCAGCACGCCGTAGCGAACGGAGTCATAGTACACTCCATCGTAATAGCGGCATTTTCTCATTCGTCCCTCTAACTTCATCCCAAGCTTCTCGCCAACGCCCATCATTCTATTGTTTCCAGACCAAGTGGTAAAGCCGACTCGCTCAATCTCTGGCTTGAGCCGGAAAACGTAGTCGATCCATTCGTTCATTGCGCTTGAACCAAAGCCCCCACTCCAATACGTAGGATCAAAAATGATGATCCCGACTTCCAACCAACGCGTTGCTTCTGACTCCCAGTAGTAGGAAACAAACCCAATCAACATTCCATCCACGAATAACCCATGGCGGTCTTCCCGTCCTACCCAATTTCCACTTGTTTCTTTAAACACTTTATAAGGAATGTGTTCATGCCTGAAATAAGGCGCATCCCATTTCTTCCACTCCGGCTCCTCTTCCCCGTAGAGGAGCTTCCAGAGCGCTGGAACATTATCATCAGTAAACGGTTTTACTACCAGTTTTTTCATGTGTCTCCTCCTTTAAATTCATCTTCCATTTCTTTTCATTGTATACACCTTTTTGATCTAGCACAAATATTGCATTTTATGCCCGACACCTATAAAATAAAACCTTTGAGCGCAAAAATAGCTAGGAGGGGTAACATGCAAGAGGTGTTGGTGCGATCGTCAGAAGAAGAATTAACACTTCAGATGGTTCGCATGCAGCAAAATGTGAAAGACATTGCTCGAGAGTCGAACAAGGAAGTCGTAGGGATTGAACAAACGAAAGAGTAAGAATGGGTGATTGTGTCCAAGATGGAGGATGGCCTTATCGTTCAGCTTATGTTAAACACATGCGACAAGCCTTACCGCGGGAAATGGGATTTTGCGCTCCGGGCCCAGTTTGCCAACGATCACAGCCTTTTTATCGGCGACATCAAAGGCGAACCAGATAAAGGCTTTGGCTCGATTTGCATGCAGTATTTAAAGGATGAAGCGAGAAAGAACAACCAGCAAATTACAGGCAACCTAGCCAAACGGGACTGGGACCATCTTGATAGACTCACTTATTTTTACAAGAAACATAAGTTCAGAGTGACGATCAATGAGAAGGAGCAGTCGGGAGCCGTCGTATGGGGATAGTCCCCCATGCCCGGTCGCTCTTACACTTTCTGCGGTACCTCCAGGCATTTTTTTGCAAAAATGCTGCTTTAATGGCTAAATGTAAACGACAAAGATGTTTACCTTCGCTTTACAATCTATGCTCGCTCTGCTCCCAGACTCATCCCTCAAGGAAGGTTACAAAAGCCATTGAAAATCAACTGGAAGAAGATTTTATTGACCCACTAGAAAAAATTACATAGACGCATGTGATGGATCTTGCACATCATGAAAGCTAGCTCTGTTCATCGCCTCTTCATTTATTCTCGGCATTGATTTTTCTAACTAAAATTGGAATATGTCCACAAGAAACCCCCTGTGCTTAGTAATACCCCTTTCCTTTTCTGTCTCCTACTTCACCCAAAACCTGTGCATGAAAATAACAGATCTCGAACACCTTAACACATGAGGTGATTCGCATCGAATGGTTTCCAGTTATCCAACGTCTTTGCTCATTGTCTGTCATAGGCCTACTAGTCTTTACCTATATATGCATTGCCAAGCAGGACAAAAAAGCAAAGAAATCCGAAAAGCGCAGGCGGATCGATCAATAGCGAGAGTTTTGGAAGGCCTGACATAAGAAATCCTTACCTTGGATTTCGATGTCAGGACTGAAAAATCTCGAACTTCTACCCACCGGAGTTAGAAAAAAGCGAGCTGCCTTAGCTCGCTTTTTTTGCACCGTGATTCTGTTAGGATTGAAGAGCCTCTCTGATCGCCTTTTTTTTAATGTTCCAGTGAGAGTCTGTCCACTTTACAGCCTTGTTATCGATCACAAACAGCTGAGGTGACTTGTGTGGCGTCTCAAGTTCTTCGGCAATTAGATTGGAAACGGGACGCGATTCAATCACCTTAACAAGGCCAAAGCGTGCTTCGCTGTTCTCTTCTGCAAAAGCCTCGAATTCCTTGTGCGCATCAGCACTAATCGGACACTGCGTGCTATGTTTGAGTAAGACAACCGGTTGGTTCTCTGATCCTGAGAACAACTCGTGCCATTCTTGTTCGGATGTGATTTCTTTAATATCAGCCATAATAAACTTCCTCCTATATTCAATCGTTCATTCCTCATAAGAATACACCTCTGGCGGTATCCCATGCAACTTCGACTACCTTTAGGATCAAGAGGCGCGTTAGTCGGTCGTGCTTTGTATCACAAAGACTTCTGCTTCATTTCCCACGCGGCATGAGCAGGAAGGGAAAGCATCTGCTAGCGCCCTAGGGTAAACGAAATCTCTGCATAACTAATTGTATCGGGCAGTTTCTCTTTAATTGGACGCAAAAATTCTGTACCCACCTCTTTGGCCACTTCTTCGATTTGCTGGCGCTTGTCTTCGTCTACAAGCTCTTTAAGTTCAAGATCGCCTTCCTCTTCCTCTCCCTTTAACAAATGCTTCACAATCGTTTGCTCTGAAAGCTGACGTGCATGTGCGATTTTCTCAACTGACATCCCCTCCTTGAAAAAAGAAATCGTTTCAAGATGACTGCCACGCTTCGCGGTATGACTTTGCTTCTGAAGAGGCTGCTCTACGGAAAGATCCATAGATTTTCGGTCCGCGAACGACCGCAAAACGTCTAGAAGAGCTTCTCCATACGTTTCCTGCTTTTTTGCGCCAACCCCTGAGATCATCGCAAACTCCTCCTTGTTTAGCGGAATGATACGGCTCATTTCTCTTAATGTTTTATCGGAGAAGACCATATACGGAGGAAGACCTTGCTCGCCTGCCAGGTCTTTGCGGCGCGCACGCAGCGCTTCAAAAATATCGTCTTGTTCTTCTTGCTCTGGCACCGCCTCCACATATTGCAACACCTTCTCCTCCCCCTTCAAGACAGCCGCCCCTCTTGGTAAAAGTTCAAGCGTTGGGTAGGAGGTGTTTGTCAGCCCTGTATAGAGTTCCGCTAGAAGAAAATCGATAAAAGCCTGAACATCTTTCGCCGAGCGCTCTTTCATTAAGCCATATGTGGGAAGCTTATCCAGCTGAAACTGCTGGATCTTTTGGTTCTTAGAACCCGTGAGCACCTGGGCGACCATCGTTTTTCCAAAATGTTCGCGCATTCGTACAATACAGGAAAGTACCATTTGCGCATCCTTCGTTCGATCCACCCGCTCCCCCTCTCGGAGACAATTGCCGCAACGCCCACACTCTTCCGTCTGCTGCTCCCCAAAATAATGCAACACAAACTCCTCAAGACAGCGATCGGTGTGACAGTAAGCATTTATTTGCTGAAGTTTCTCGTAATCATGAGATTGCCTCTGCTCCGTGCCTTCGGATTGTTCAATAAAAAAACGCTGCGTCCGCACGTCTTGGGCTGAAAACAATAGCACGCACTCGCTCATCTCCCCGTCACGCCCGGCTCGTCCTGCTTCCTGATAATAAGCCTCCACCGTACCTGGCATGTTGGCATGAATCACATAGCGCACATTCGCCTTGTTAATGCCCATACCAAAGGCGTTTGTCGCAACCATGACGTCGCAGCGGTCGTAAATGAACGCCTCCTGACTGTCACGGCGTTCTTCTTCCGAGAGACCTCCATGATACAGTTCAACACTGATCCCTTTCTCCTTGAGATGGTGAAAAACCGCTTCTGTCTCCTTTCGTGTGGACGCATACACAATTCCAGGGAGGCCAGAACGGGCCTGGACGTACCGAGCAACATACTCTTTTTTCCGTACCCCTTTGACAACGCGAAAGGCAAGGTTGTTTCGGGCGAAACCAGTGATCATTTGCTGCGGTTTTTCAATTTGGAAACGTTCACTGATATCAGCGGCTACTTCTGGAGTCGCCGTTGCTGTCAGCGCAAGTACAGGCGGCTTCTGCTCAAGCGAATGGATCCAGTCCGCCATCGTTAAATAGCTCGGTCTAAAATCATGCCCCCACTGCGACATGCAGTGCGCTTCATCTATGGCAATCAGCGAAAGCGGCTGTGAAAACACAGCTTGAACAAACCGAGGCTCACGAAGTCGCTCTGGGGCAACATATAGCAGCTTCACCTCGCCTGAAGCGACTTGCTGAAGGCGCTCATTCTCCTCAGCCCTTGTCAGCGAGCTATTGATAAACGTCGCAGCCACGCCCAGTTCATTCACCGCATCTACCTGATCCTTCATCAACGAGATCAGTGGCGAAATCACAAGGGTGATCCCTTCCAGTAGCACAGCGGGGATTTGATAGCATAACGATTTTCCTCCCCCAGTCGGCATCACCGCCAGCGTGTCCATCCCCCGCAAAACCTGATCGATCACCTGCTTTTGCCCATCTCGAAACGACGCATACCCGTACTGTTCGTTCAATACTTCTTCCGCTCGCTTTAGCATTACACTGGCCATGAGCTGATCGTACTCCTTTTCACGCGTTTTTTTCCATCTTACCATGGTTGCTCTGCGCAAAACATAGAAAAAGTCGCATGAGCTTAACACCTTGCTCTATCCTCATCCAAACTCTTTCATCTCTCTTCTAAACCCGGAGCGATTTCCTTCACATATAAAAAAAGGGCGCAACAACTGCACCCTAGCCTGTCTCTACCTATTCCGAACCATTCAGTGACCATTCAATGAGGCGATCATCGTCTTCCCCAGGGCTGCCCCTTCCGTCTGTATTATTCGTTAAAAAATAGAGGGAGTTGCCGTCAACATGAACATCGCGAATTCGTCCACAGTCTTCCGTTAACTCATCAATGGACCCTTCGTTTGGATCAACCTGATACACAGCCGCCCCAGCAAGCCCTGCCATATAAATGAAGTCATTGTGAACGGCAATTCCTGAAGGCGCCCACGTCTCATCGCCCGAGTGAATGACAGGCTCCTCCATGCCCTCCGCTGTTTCATCGCCCTCCACCTCTGGCCAGCCATAATTATTGCCCGCTTCAATGAGATTGATTTCATCTTGAGCGCTAGGACCGTGCTCAGAAGCGTACATCGTCTCGTCTTGAAGCCATGCAAGTCCTTGAGGGTTTCGGTGCCCGTACGAATACACGTAGGAATCCTCTATTGGGTTGTCGTTCGGTACCCCTCCCTCATCATCCATGCGTAGGATCTTCCCAGCCAGGCTGTCCGTATTCTGTGCCGCCTCCGGAAGCTCAGCGTCCCCCGTCGTTGCATAAAGCATGCCGTCGGGCCCATTCGCTAACCGCCCTCCATTATGAGTCGCTGCTCCGGGAATTTCCTCTAGAAGGACTTCCTCTTCTGTCCACGTCCCGTCCTCGTGTGTAAGTGCCACGATCCGATTGTTCATCTCTCCATTTACCTCATACGTATGATAGACATACGCTCGTTTGTTTTCGGTGAACTCTTCATCCAAGAGAAAGCCAAGAAGACCGGATTCGCTTTCTTGGACAACCTCTTCCGTCAAGTCAAGTGTTTCCTCCGTCACTTCTCCGTCCTCTAGACGGAGAAGACTGCCTTCTCTCTGAGGCAAATAAAAAACGCCGTCCTCCTCTTCAATCGCCCACGGTGCCTCCAGGTTTGAGGCAAGCACTTGCGTATTCCCTGCGCTCTCGCCTTCCTCCATCATGGCATCCTCTCCATTAGCATTACCCGCGACTTCATCTCGCTCACCTTCTTCCACGTCCGTACAAGCAGCGAGCACGAGAACACTTCCCATTACTACCCATTTCCTCACCCAATTCACCTCCACGTTTCATATTATTTGTATATACGAAAACCACCACCGATAAACACTTTTTTGCCCGGCAATACTTAAAACCGGGATGTGACGACACTAGTAGGCACTTCCTGGGACAGATTGCTGCTGCTTACTGTATACTGGTTATTGAAGAAATCAACTTTATCTTGCAAAGGAGCGATTTGAGATGAATGTTGTTACACTAAACAACGGCGTAAACATGCCTCAGCTTGGCTTTGGCGTATGGCAAGTGGAAGACGAAAAAGCAACTCCAGCAGTGGCCAAAGCTCTCGAAGTTGGCTACACATCCATTGATACGGCCATGATTTACCGCAATGAAGCAGGCGTAGGCAAGGCAATCAAAGACTCTGGGATGCCGCGCGAGAAGCTTTTTGTCACAACAAAGGTGTGGAACGCAGATCAAGGCTATGAGAATACGTTGAAAGCATTTGACGAAAGTCTGAAACGACTTGGAACGGACTATGTTGACCTATACTTAATCCACTGGCCGACGCCAGAGTTTGATGACTATGTAGATACGTACAAAGCGCTTGAAAGACTTTACAATGACGGCCGCGTGAAAGCGATTGGTGTTTGTAATTTTGAAATCGAGCACTTACAGCGTCTTCTGGATGAGTGTGAGGTGAAGCCTGTGTTGAATCAGGTGGAATGTCACCCGTACTTTGCGCAAAACGAACTTAAAGATTTTTGTGCCAAGCACGATATTTTTGTAGAAGCGTGGAGCCCGCTTGACCAAGGCGGAGACGTGCTTAAAGACGAGGACGTTAAAACCATCGCGGAGGCTCACGGCAAAACCAACGCTCAAGTCGTCCTGCGCTGGCACTTGCAAAACAACACGATCGTTATTCCAAAATCCGTGACGCCTTCTCGTATTGAAGAGAACTTCGATGTCTTTGACTTTGAGCTGACGGCTGAGGAAATGAAGATCATTGATGGGCTTGATCAAAACGCTCGCAAAGGGGCGAAACCGACTGAAATGAATGTGAGATAGTTTTACACCGGTTGAGGGAAGCGAATGTTGCTTCCCTCTGTATTTTTATTATACTTCCTACTTCCCGCCCTGCCGATAAGCTTCCGTCCCTTGCTCATACCAATCATTCCCCTGGCAGTCGTTGATCACCGTTACTGGAAAGTCTTTGATCGTAAGGCGGCGAATGGCTTCTGGTCCAAGGTCTTCATAGGCAACAACTTCATCGGCCTGGATTGTCTTTGATAACAAAGCCCCTGATCCTCCGACTGCGGCAAAATACACGGCGTTGTACTCTTGAATGGCTTTTTTCACTGGTTCGTTTCGGTATCCTTTGCCAATCATTCCTTTGAGCCCTAAGGAGAGCAGTGTAGGTGTATATTTATCCATACGTCCGCTCGTTGTTGGGCCCGCTGAGCCGACAACTTGACCGGGCTTTGCAGGCGTTGGGCCTACATAGTAGATCACTTCCCCTTGCAACTCGATTAACAATTCTTCTTTTTTCTCGATCAATTCCATCAATCGTTTGTGAGCGGCATCTCGGGCTGCGTATACGTCTCCCGTTAGTAAAACCCGGTCTCCGGCCTCCAAATCCTGGATGTTTTCCTCTGTTAAAGGCAAGATGATTTTTTTCACTGCCACTGTGCTCCGCTCCTTTCCCTATCCTGTGTCTCGAAAAAGGTCCTGCAGCTACCCTTCGTTTTTTTTTTGCATGCGCTTTATAAAACCACCTCTTTATGTCGACTTGCATGACACTGAATATTCACCGCGACAGGTAAAGAAGCAATATGGCAGGGATGGACTTCAATTTTGACATCAAGTGCGGTTGTCGTCCCACCCATCCCTTGTGGTCCGATGCCAAGATGGTTACATTTTTTCATCCAGTTTTCCTCAAGTACCGCGATTCGTTCATCGTGATGACGCTCCCCGACCTGTCGGAATAAAGACTTTTTGGCAATATAGGCTGATTTTTCAAAACTACCGCCAATCCCTACACCAACAATCATCGGTGGGCATGCATTGGGACCTGCTACACGTACAGTCTCTAGGACAAAGTCTTCAACGCCCTCCAGGCCGTCAGAAGGTTTTAACATTTGCAGACGACTCATGTTTTCACTTCCTCCGCCTTTTGCGGTTAATTTAATTTTCAATTGATCGCCTTCGACCATTTCTACATACGTGACCCCCGGTGTGTTATCCCCCGTATTTTTTCGATCGAGTGGATCACTTACGATTGAATGGCGCAAAAAGCCGTCTCCATATCCTTGACGCACCCCTTCGTTGATCGCTTCATACAAGTCTCCACCTGTTATTTTACAATTATAGCCTAGTTCGGCATAGAAGACGGCCACCCCCGTATCCTGGCACATTGGAATCCGTTCTTGTTTGGCAATTTCAGCATTATCGAGCAACTGAGTCAGCACATCTTGACCGACTTCGGATTGTTCGGTTTTTAATGAGGATTGAAACGCTTGAATCATGTCATCACCAAGGTCAAAGCTTGCTTCCTGGCACATGGTCGCCACGTTTTCAGTGATCTGCTGAATATGAATTTCTCTCATTAAAATCACACCTCTTCTTTAGATAAATCTAAAACCCAGACCTCTCATGACAAAATCGTCCGGAGTCATGAAGTGAAGCCTCATTCGCAGTTACCCCCACTACGTTACTAAGCTGTACCCAAAATCTTAAGGTAAGGGTTTTGCCACCAGTGATAGGCGGTACACGCGAAATTACCCTAACACCGGAAGTTCCCGCTTCATTTTTTTGGGGGCATGGTCTCGTTTGTAAACCATCACCGTTCGATAAAACTGGATGACGACTTGATCCTCTTGATTATAGCCGACGGTTTTCACTTTCACGATGCCAACATTTGGACGTGACTTCGATTCACGCTTTTCAAGAACCTCACTGTACGAATAAATGGTATCGCCTTCAAAAACAGGGTTCGGCAGCCGAATGTCGTCCCATCCTAAATTCGCCATCACATTTTGCGAAAGGTCTGAAACAGACTGTCCCGTCACCAATGCCAATGTGAAGGTTGAATCGACCAGTGGCTTCTTGAATGCCGTTTGCGACGCATACACCTCATCGAAATGAATGGGGTTGGTGTTTTGCGTTAATAGCGTTAGCCAAATGTTGTCCGTTTGAGTAACCGTACGACCGAGCGTATGCGGATACACATCCTCGACTTCCATATCTTCATAGAATCTTCCTGTCCAACCTTGTTTGATTGCCACCTTATCTCCTCCTCGTGAACTCTCTGCACAATGGGTATTTGTTGACGACCTCACCATCTAGGACATTTCCAATAAACTAGACCACTCGTTTTGACATGACACGATCTCTGGGACAGTCCTTCTCCTAAGTGGGAGATACCGGACTCGAGGCATTCGCTTGGATAGGTGCAAACCAGTCCGTTATCCTCTCAGTCTCTTCGAATCGTAAAACCTGCTGACTCCAATCGTTGATGAGTTTTTCGTCCATGCCTGCATAGCCAGCCAATCCAGCAAATTTTTCTTTCAAATCTCGTAAAGAGACGGGATTCTCTGGATCTCCCTTCGGAAAATGGACATTTGCCTTTTTTACTTGCCCACCTGCAAGTGTGAGTTCGATTTCGGTGCCCCACTGCTCTGGATAGGCCCCTTCAATTTCGGGGTCAACGATAACGTTGATTTTGTTCATAAGCGAACGGATTTCTTCATCCCAAAGGTTTGCTTCGTTAAAGTCTTCCAACCCTGCTTTCCCCTTCGTCAAAGCAAGTGCCGTGCAAAAAGCGATGCTGAACTTGGCTGCATAGATCGTCTTTGGTGCTGTGTAACCAGCGATTTCCTTGGCCGACTGATAGGTTTTTACCGTCAATTGCTTAATATCCTTCACATTCAAGTGCGCTGACTTAACGAACTGTAACGAGAGATCCACTGGCTGATGCGTATGCCGACAAGAAGCATGGATCTTAAAAGAGTTTTCCGTAATCTTGAACTCGTCTCCAAGTCCTGCCGTGATTTTCGTTGCGTCTGCCTCATCACTCATCGCCTCGAAAAACCCACGGCCTCCTTCTAAAATCTGTATCGCTGCCGTGAACCCCTTTTTGGCGGTGAGCGCAGCTATCAGACCATCCATTCCTGCTTTCGCAGGGTGAAGCTGCTTGCTCATCGCGCCGTCTTCAATAAACTCCCATAACCCGGCTGCCTGTGTACCTGCGCTTCCTAATGCATGGACCGTTTGATCGACGGTTAAATCTAGTAATTTGGCAGCAGCCGCAGCCGCCCCAAACGTCCCGCATGTTGCGGTGTTGTGCCAGTGACGATAATGAGATGGACTGACAGCTTCCCCAATGCGAAAAGCGACATCATAGCCAACGATGATCGCTGTTAGTAGATCTGTTCCTGATTTTCCTTTATACTCAGCTGCTGCTAATGCTGCTGGGATGACGACCGTTGCTGCATGAACGATCGACCCGCGGTGAATGTCATCCAATTCAACGATATGAGAGCTGGCTCCATTTAAAAAAGCAGCCTGATACACTGACGTTTTCCCACCAGTGACTGTGCTTGCCTGCGGGTTCCCCCCCATCTCTTCCACAAACTCTTTCAACATTTGCACCGGTGGTTGACTAGCCCCAGCTACGCAAGAACCAAGCCAGTCTAAGAAACAACCTTTTGTAAAAGCAATCACGTCTTCGGGGATAGCCTCGTAGTGCGTGTCGACAATAAAACGAGCGAGTTTTTCTGATAACATTCAATCTCCACCTTTCTAGCCGATTTTTTCATGACAGGTACATCTTTTTTCTCTCGCAAGCGGAAACGTATGGCTCCGCCTCACATTTTAGTTTTTTTCAGCATTTTTATTAACGCCAGTGTTCGCTCCGCGCTTTCGACCACAGGAAGATCAATCATTTTTCCATGCAGTTGAATCGCCCCCTTTCCCTGTTCTTTTGCGTGCTCATAGGCATTGACAATTTCTGTAGCTTCCTGCACTTCGTACTCAGACGGGGTGTAGATGTAATTGACGATTTCAATCTGCTTAGGGTGAATCACCATCTTTCCTTTAAAGCCCAGTTGCTGACCTATTTCCGTTCCTTTCTTCAACCCCCGTTCGTTTTGAATATCGGTATACACGGTATCAATGGGTCCTTCGATCCCGGCCGCATAGCTACTATTCACCAGCTGTGACTGCGCATATCGCAATTCAAGGCCATGCTCGCTGAAGGTTGTTTGAATATCCACGGTATAATCCACTGCTCCAAAAAAGAGCCTCTTAATTCTTGAGCAAGCGCTGGCGAGCTCGTAACTGTTATGTACGCCACGCGCGGTTTCGATTAAGGGATACAAGTCAACACTTCCAGTTTCTAGCCCTTCTTCCTGTTCAATTGATGCGATCCGTTCGTCTACTATTTTCATATCACTGTGATTCTCTGATTTTGGCAGTATCAATCCATCGACGCCAGCTCGGACACCTGCCTTCACATCTTCTAAAAAAAAAGGAGAGTTGCTTTCATTCACCCTAAGTACTTTATAAGGAGATTCGTTTCCATGGTTCTGTTGTAAATGTTGCTCAACACGTTCACGAGCCTGTTCTTTTTCCTCCAAGCGTACGGCATCCTCTAGATCATAAATAATGACATCCGCGTCTAATTTGGTAGCCTTCTCCATGACGCGCGCATTACTGCCTGGAGCAAAAAGCCATGTTCGATGTTTTTTCAACATTACGTCCCCTTTCTGCCTTCGCCTTTTCAAAAGCCATCTAAGGCCAAAACCCTAACCATTTCCACCACGTATACGCAACGAGCAATGTAATGATGGTTGTCGCCGCCGTTGCCCATATCCCCGGGCGATAGAATTCCTTTTGCTCAATCAAACCCGTTCCGTGAGCGATCACGTTCGGCATCGTCTCGACAACTAAGATGTTGCCAAACAAAAGCGTTACCGCCGCAGCATACGAGATAACAACAGGATCCAAGCCGACCTCTGTGGATAGACCAATCAGAACGGGCAACAACGTTACAACGGCAGTCGATACGTTCGTTACACCTAAGTGATAGATTTGGGAGATAAGAATGACAAGTAAAATGGCGAGCCATGGTTCACGAAACGCTTGGAGAACCCACTCATGAGAGAATAGAACCGCTAAAAGATCAATCGCTCCCGATTCAATTAATGCGTACCCCAGTGATAATGTAGCGCCTACTAGCAAGACCAAATCGAAGTTTACCTTGACAAGTTTCTTCCAATCGACAAAACCTACGCCTGGAAAAGCCATCAACACGACGGCAAGCAATGCCGGCAGGGTTGGATGATAACCGTGTAGCGGTTGAGTAACCCATAACAGCACCGTCAGGCTTAAAATCCCCACACATTTCTTTTCTGAACGACTGAACGCCCCAAGATCAGCGTTCTTTGCTTCCATTTGCTGTCGGAACGTTTCAAACGAATAGTTTTCAGGTGGGAAGCAGCGCCAGAGAATAAACGGAGTGACAATCATCAGTAAGAACCATATTGGGAATGCATACAAAAACCAGTCAAAGTAAGAAAGTGTCTCCCCAACATATAGTTGCAAAATCTCGATCGCTAAAATATTGCCGATTGCAGCCGTTAAAATCGCTGTCCCGCTAATATTTCCTGCAAAAGCGGTTCCAATTAACATAAGCTTACTGAAGTTGCTTTCTTTTTTGGCTTGAACAGCCGCTATCACTGCAAGCACAATCGGCATGACTAACGTCACACGCACAGCGGTGGCTGGGATGAAAAAGGCTTGCATTTGCATGAGAAAAAATAGTCCCAGAAATGTTCCCTTCGCAGAGTTGCCCCACCTCGCTAACAAAGCATAGGTGACTCGGTTCATTAGCGGCGTATGACTGATACCTTGAGCCATCATCATTCCGGCAATAATAAGGAAAACAGCCGGAGAAGCAAACCCACTTAATACAATATCAATGGGCACTGCATTTGATAAGAGAAGGATCACTAAGGTTAAGACAGAAGTCATCCCTAAAGGAATTGGCTCGAGCGCCCAGAGAATAACACCAAAGACCATCACCGAAATCGTCGCCCTTGCTGCCCAAGGGATTCCTTCTGGCATTAGCAATAACAACCCAATGAAAAAAAGTGTAGCGACGCCGAAAGAAAAAACGATACGTGCAGGAAGGACGCGCCGCTTTTCTTGTTTACGAGGACGAGCTTCAGGTTCCATATCAAAGTCTCACTTTTTTATTAAGTAAATTTCTACTCACTTGTTTCGTTGTATTTTGGGCGAGATGACTATGAGTTGTATATTGGATCCAATTACACACCTTCGTTTCCCAAATACGCTGAAACGGATAAAAGCATAGCGGTTCTAGAAAAAGAACATCTAGAACCGTTTGCTTCGGTATTCATTCCCGGTGTAAGCGCCGACAAAACGTTCGCTTTACCCGTGAAACATGAGGTTCCGTTTGTCTGATCCAGCATGGCTGCGTTTCACTTGACCTTACTCCCTTTCATATTCTTCTGGATAGAGTTCTTCCGGAAGATCGACCCCTATTTCTTCATAATAGCGAATAGCCCCCGCGTGCATCGGGTATTCCTTATTTAACAATATTGCTTCTGGATCTTCTGCTTCCTCAGCTGAAACATGCGCAGAAATCATTTGATCGATATTCTCATGGTATGCTTTGACGAGGTCATAAACGAACTCCTCGTTTGTTTCCTTCTGGACCACTCCAAAGTTGTACATCCCGATCGTCTCCAGATCTCCCTCTAATTGATCGTACGTATCCTCCGGGATCACAAAATCATTAAAGTACGGCAACGTTTCCTTTACTTGTTCTCGCTCTTCACCATCGATTCCATAAATGTTAATGGATGCTTGCGCCTCGATTTCAGTCACGGCCGCGATTGGGATTCCGGCTGAAAATCCGATGTGGTCCAATTGACCGTCGAGCATTTGCGATGTCATATCATTGGCACCAGCCTGTACTTGATCCGCCGTTTCAATGCCAAGTGCCTCGTAGATCTGAGGGTTATACTCCCCTGGTGTTCCACCTGCTGGACCTACACCAACTCGCTCTCCCTCATGTTCAGCAATGCTAGTTACACCTGTATTTTCTAGAGACCACCAGTGGAAGGGCGTGGTATACATCGGGAAAATCACCCGGATATCTTCATAGGGGTCATCCGCCCAATCTCCTTCCCCATAATATCCCTCGAACAATGGTCCTTCCGTTGTCATTCCTAAATGGGCGTCACCGGCTCCAAGTAATTGGATGTTATGCACAGGTCCGCCAGTTACTTCCACATTAGAGGTAACATCCAGATGCTCTTCTAACAGATTCGAGAGAGCTCCCCCCCATATATAATACGTTCCTCCTTGTGAAGCGGTGCCGATCGTCACTGTCGATGGATAATCGAGCTCTTCGAAGTCTCCACCGTTCTCACTATCTCCGTTCCCATTACCACTCGCTGCATCATCCCCACAAGCAGCGAGAATCGTCAAAGACACCAACATGGTTGCTGCAACGTCCTTCCTAACCAATCCCTTTTTCATTTTCATCCTCCCCTTTTTTCCCTTAATATAAGATGCACTGTCGGTAATTAGAAATAGATTCCCCACAGAGACTCCCTTGCTTAAAATGATCGTGGCATGCCTAGCACATGCTGGCCGACATAACTGCGGATTAAATTATTCGTGATGGGAGCGACGATAAAGAGACGAGCTTCCCTAAACTTACGCTCAATATGGTATTCAGCCGCGAAACCGTAGCCGCCATACGTGTTCATTGCACTATTTGCCGCTTTCCAGGTGGCCTCTGAAGCAAGGTATTTCGCCATATTCGCTTCTTCCCCACAGTTCTCTTCCTGATCAAATAGCTCCGCTGCTTTATCTCGCATCAGTGCCGCTGCTTGAATATTCATATAGTCCTCAGCAAGTGGAAACTGTACGCCTTGATTTTGACCAATGGGACGGTTAAATACGACGCGTTCATTGGCGTAGTTTACAGCTTTATCAATGAAATAGAGCCCGTCTCCGACACTCTCTGAAGCGATGAGAATACGCTCCGCGTTCATGCCTCCAAGGACATACTTAAAGCCTTTTCCTTCTTCACCAATTAGATTTTCCACAGGGATTTTCGCCCCTTCGATGAATACTTCGGTCGTGGCATGATTGATCATCGTATCAATCGGGCGAATATCCAAATGTTCGGCTTGCTCTTTCATATTCAATACAAATAAGCTCAGCCCATCTGTCTTTTTCTTCACTTGATCTTTCGGCGTCGTCCTTGCAAGCAGAAGCATCAAGTCCGAATATTCAGCGCGTGAGGTCCAGATTTTTTGTCCGTGAACAACGTAATGGTCTCCTTGTCTCTCTGCAGTTGTCGAAATGCTTGTCGTGTCGCTCCCTGCCGTAGGCTCTGTTATTCCGAACGCTTGTAATCGCGACGCACCGGAGGCAATGGGTGGAAGCAACCGTTTTTTTTGCTCTTCCGATCCATGACGGAGTAATGCACCCATTGTATACATTTGCGCGTGGCCGGCCCCAGCGTTCCCCCCTGATCGATTAATTTCTTCCAAAATAATGCAAGCCTCTTTCATCCCTAATCCTGCTCCGCCATATTCTTCCGGAATTAAAACGGACAGCCAGCCTTCGTCGGTTAGCGCCTGGATGAATTCCTCGGGATACGCCTGCTTTTCGTCTATCTCTCTCCAATACTCTTCTGGAAAACGACGAGTACATAGCGCTTGGACACTCTTTCGAATCATATCGTGGTCTAATGCAGTTTGCGGCATATGAAAAACCTCCTGAAATTATTGAGTTTGCTCTTGCTTTGATCGAACTTTTTCAAATACATCTGCTTTCGCTGTAGGTGCATGTTCTTCTTTATAGACCATAACGGTCCGCTTGTAATCAATCACGATTTGGCCTTCTTGGTTATAGCCATATGTCTTTACGGTGACGATGCCTACATTATCTCGAGATTTTGATTCTCTTTTATCGAGCACTTCGGAGTAGGAATAAATCGTGTCCCCTTCGAACACAGGATGGGGCAGGCGAATATCTGTCCATCCAAGATTCGCCATCACATTTTGCGACAAATCGCTCACCGACTGCCCGGTGACAAGCGCAAGTGTAAAGGTTGAATTAACAATTGTGCGTCCAAATTCCGTTTCCTTGGCGTAATGATCATCGAAATGAACAGGATTTGTATTTTGAGTAAGCATCGTAAACCAGCTGTTATCCGTCTTCGTGACCGTTCGACCAAGTGGATGTGGGTAGACATCCCCTACTTCAAAATCTTCGTAAAAGCGCCCATTCCATCCTTCTTTTCTAGTCATACGACTTCCCCCTTTTTTTAAATGACACCGGTTTTTTTCAATGCCTGGATTTCACTTTCTCCTAACCCACACTGTTCTAAGATCACATTTGTGTGCTCGCCAATATCAGGTACAGCGCCCATGACACTTTCCACCCCACTGATCGACACGGGCGGGATCAAGGCTTGAATCGAGCCCACAGGCGTATCGACTTCCCGCCATCGCTCCCGTGCTCGCAACTGCGGATGCTCAAAAAATTCGTTCATCGTATTTAATCTTGCATTGGCAATTTGCGCCTTTTCCAAGCGTTCAATCACAGTCTCCGCCTCTAACCCTGAGAAGATTTCTTCGATTAGATTGGTTAATGACTCACGGTTTTCCGAGCGTTTCGCATTGCTATTAAATCGCTGGTCCTCGGCGACTTCAAGACGCTTGAGCACCAACTTGCAAAACCTGAGCCACTCCCGTTCATTTTGAAGACCGACAAAAACCGTTTTTTCATCCCCACACCGAAACGGCCCGTACGGGTAAATGGTGGAATGGCTCGCTCCTTTCCGTTGCGGTTCTCTTCCCCCGTAGGCTGCATAGTAGGCTGGGTACCCCATCCATTCTCCTAATGCCTCCAGCATCGATACATTCACCACCTGGCCTTCACCCGTACGCGAGCGAACGAGAAGTGCTGTCAAGATACCTGAATACATATACATTCCGGCCGCAATGTCAGCAATCGATATTCCAGCCTTTGAAGGTGTCTCTTCACTGCCGGTGATGGAAACGAGCCCGGCTTCACACTGTACGAGCAGATCGTAGGCTTTCTTATCTTTATATGGACCCGTGTCTCCGTACCCGGTTAAGTTACAAACGATTAATTCAGGATAACGTTCTCTCAACACCTCTGATCCATAACCTAACCGTTCCATCGCTCCTGGTGCTAAATTTTGAATAAAGACATCCGCCTCAGCTAATAGCTGTTCGAAAACCGGTTTTACTTTTTCTGATTTCAAATCAAGCGTCAACGACTCTTTCGAACGGTTCGCCCAGACAAAATGACTCGACATTCCATTGACGGTACTATCATAATGCCTAGCAAAGTCCCCGGTCTTCGGACGCTCCACTTTGATGACTCGCGCACCTAGGTCGGCTAATTGACGTGTTGTAAAGGGCACCGCCACTGCCTGCTCGACGGAGAGGACAGTCACTCCTTCTAAAGGTTTCATCTAAACATTCTCCTCTCTTCAAAGTTCTCCATCTATTGACTGTAGTCGTTATGTGGCAACGGCTGACTCGGTGTTCTGTTTTTCGATTTCTGAATCAAGATGCAAATGACCACTAGCCCCACCGCTGCAAAATCTGTCTGCCAACCGGAAAGCATGAACAATAAGGCTGAAATGAACAAAATCATCCTTGTATACCAGGCTGCTTGGTGTTTAAAGAACCATCCTTCGACAGCGGCTGCCAGAAAATAAACGCCAATGATCGCACTAACAATCGCTATTGTGACCGTTCCTGTTGTTCCTTCTAACAATAACAACTCCGGACTGATGAAAAACATGAAAGGAACGATATAAGCCGCCAACCCTAGTTTGAAGGCAGTGACGCCTGTTTTCATCGGATTGGTGCCAGCTACCCCAGCCGCCGCAAAGGCAGCGAGTGCGACCGGCGGCGTAATGGCGGACATCACTGCGTAATAGAACACAAACATATGAGCGACTAGTGGTTCAATCCCTAGATTGACAAGCCCCGGCGCAATGACTGAAGCGGCGACCGCATAAGCGGCCGTTGTCGGCATCCCCATGCCTAGTAATATAGAGATCCCCATCGCGAAGAATAAGGCGATCATAATATTGCTGTCCGCAACGGAAAGAAGCATTGAACTGAAACGCTGGCCAACACCGGTTAAGGCGATAACGCCAACGATGATTCCTGCACTCGCAACGATTGCGATTAATTGAATCGCATTTTTCATCCCAAGCTCCAACGCTTGAATCACATGCTTCAGGCCCATCCGCGTTTCTTTTAAGAAGAGACTGATAAGGAAGCAAGTCACAATCCCAATTGTCCCAGCTCGAATAATGGAGAAACCGCTCATCAACAAGTAAATGAGGATGACAACAGGTAGAAAGAGGTAGGCTTTTTTCGCAAGTTCCTTTATACTAGGCAATTGTTTGCGGGGCACTCCGCTTAACCCCTGTTTACTCGCTTCAAAGTCAACCATAAAATAAACGCTTACAAAATAGAGGACAGCAGGAATAATCGCTGCGACAATGATTTCTGCGTAGGGGATCCCCGTAATCTCTGCCATTAGAAAGGCGCCTGCACCCATAATCGGAGGTAGAATTTGACCTCCAGAGGAAGCGGTGGCTTCTACCGCCGCTGAAAAGCGCGGATGGTATCCAGTCCTTTTCATGAGCGGGATGGTCAACGACCCTGTTGCAACAACATTCCCAGCTGAAGTTCCGTTAATCGTACCCATAAGCGCAGAACCAAAGATAGAGACTTTCGCCGGCCCGCCACGTCGACTACCCGCCGCGGCGAAGGCTACATCCATAAAGTACTGGCCAACACCAGACCTTTGCAAGAAAGCACCAAATATAATGAACAGGATAATGTAGCGAGACGAAACATCTGTGGTGAGACCGAACACACCGTCTAAACTAAACACATATGTAACAAAGCGCTCTAGTGAGTAGCCGCCATGATTGAGAATCCCCGGAAGATAAGGACCTGCAAAAACGTAAAATACAAATACCAACGCCAATAATGGCAACGTCCATCCGCTTGTCCGACGTGTTAATTCGAACACGAGTAATAACCCGATAAGTGAAACGATAAAATCAAGCCCCGTTGGACTTACCCCAAAGCGGAAAATTAATTGGTCAAGGTTCGCATAAATATACCAACCTATGAAAATAGCGGCAATCATTAAAATCCAGTCAATTATTGGAATACTGTTTTTCTTCGTCCTCCAACCTGGATAAAGCATGAGCCCAAGCACAATCCCAAAGACGACGTGTGTCGTCCTAAAAACCCACGGATCGATCGGATTAAAATTTAGAATATAGATATGAAACAATGCACCAAAAACGGCGATAGTCGCAAATAAGTACCGTGTCCATCCTGTTAAATGACGAGTGGATGAACTCGCTTCGGTCGTATCTTCCTCAACGGTAGTATTTATCTTGTGATCACTTTGATGTTCGTTGCTGTTGCTCAAGGTAGTCACCGCCTTTCTCTGATTTAACCAACCTTTTCCTTTCTGGTTCTGCCTAACCAGGCATGTTTACCTTAGTCATTCTTTTGTAAGCCCTTTCAATTCTCTGTTAAAAAATATTGTGAATTTCCGACTTTTGTCAGTCACTCACTACAAAAAACAAGAGCTCCCCCACCTCCTATTTGGAATTGCTGTTGGATTTGATATACAAGATCAAACGTTTTCCTGTTTCTGCAATATGATCACAGAGTAAGATGGCTGCTCCATCTGGATCATCTGCTTTTAATGCCTGTACGATTTTTCGATGATCGTCATTTGATTTTTCCATTTGTCCCTGTAAAAAATCAGGCGTTTGCTGCGAGTACCCATTCCACAGTACTTGAATGAATGTGGCAAGCCGTTTCCATTCGCAATGTTTCATCAGTTCTTTGTGGAACTGGACGTTATGTTGGACAAACTTTTCAGTGTCCCTCGTACTGTCCATTTCTTGAACAAGTGTCTCTAACGCTGCTATATCTTCTTTAGTCATAGAAGGATACGACTTTGTGAGGGCAAGCTTTTCTAACTCTGAACGAAGTACATAATTTTCTTCGATTGCCCCCATATCTATTTCACTTACAAAGGCTCCTCGGTATGGTTCAATTCGAACGAGTCCTTCAATTTCTAATTGTTTTAACGCTTCGCGAATGGGCATTCGGCTGATTCCCAACTGTTTCGCTAACTGGTCCTGCACTAGCTTCGATCCAGGAGCGAAATCTCCCCTGAGAATTGCCTTGCGAATCGCATTGCTCGCCTTTATTTGAATTGAATCTTTATTCTCTAATTGAAAATTCTCCATATCCATTCTCCTATCTTGTTAGATAGTATATCGTATCCAATCGCCAATGGCAATAGTTCTTTACAAATTTTTAAATTAATTCGCATTCAAACGTCGTGGGTTTTATTTTTGACTCTCAGCTTTTCTTTGCAGCTTTTTCGTATAAAATCAACCTTTTCCGTTTACACTGGACATTTGAGACGGTAAACTACTAAGTGGATGAAAAATCGCAGGGATCACGCGTCATCCCAGAGAACACAGCATGGGAGGCTTTTTTTATGATTACGGTATCGAACGTTGGTTTGCAGTTTGGAGGACGCAAACTGTTTGAAGACGTGAATATTAAATTTACGCCGGGCAACTGCTACGGCTTAATTGGCGCAAACGGCGCTGGCAAATCTACCTTTCTTAAAATTCTATCCGGTGAAATTGAATCGCAAGCGGGCCATGTCTCTATGAAGCCCGGTGAACGAATGGCTGTTTTAAAACAGAACCACTACGAATATGAACAGGAACAAGTGCTTCAAACGGTGATTATGGGCCATGCTCGCCTTTTTGAAGTCATGAAAGAAAAAGACGCCATTTATATGAAGGAGGATTTCTCTGACGAAGATGGAATGAAAGCAGCTGAGCTTGAGGGGGAATTCGCAGAGTTAAACGGCTGGGAGGCCGAGTCGGATG
Source organism: Shouchella shacheensis (assembly GCF_001484965.1). Taxonomy (GTDB): domain Bacteria; phylum Bacillota; class Bacilli; order Bacillales; family Bacillaceae_D; genus Shouchella; species Shouchella shacheensis. The sequence goes on from NZ_LLYY01000010.1 coordinate 108,214, forward strand.
CTGCCCTTCTTCTAAGGGGGCTTGGCATTGGCGAAGACCATCATGAGAAGACGCTCTCCGAATTAACAGAAGGAGAAAAGGTAAAAGTACTTCTCGCGCAAGCTCTATTTGGTCAGCCCGATGTCCTCCTTCTTGATGAGCCGACAAACGGTTTGGACATTAAAGCCATTCAATGGCTTGAGGACTTCCTGATCAACTTTGAAAACACCGTCATTGTTGTATCCCATGACCGCCACTTTTTGAACAACGTCTGCACGCATATCGCCGACCTCGATTTCGGGAAAATCCAGATCTACGTTGGGAACTATGATTTCTGGTATGAGTCCAGCCAGCTTGCCTTGAAACTTGCTCAGGACCAGAACAAAAAGAAGGAAGAGCAAATCAAGGAGCTTGAGAGCTTTGTGGCTCGCTTTAGCGCCAATGCCTCAAAATCCAAGCAGGCGACATCGCGTAAAAAGCAGCTCGAGAAAATTACGCTCGAGGACATTAAGCCATCTTCCCGTAAGTACCCTTACATTCATTTCACGCCTGAGCGGGAAATCGGAAACGACCTCTTGCGTGTAGAAAATTTGTCGAAGACGGTGGACGGCGTTCAAGTGCTCAACAACGTCTCCTTTACGATGGAAAAAGACGATAAAATTGCTCTTGTGGGTGCAAATGAAATCGCGAAAACCACGCTTTTTAAGATCTTAATGGGCGAACTAGAACCTGATGCTGGAACCTATAAATGGGGTATCACGACATCTCAATCGTACTTCCCGAAAGACAATGCGCAGTACTTTGAAGGGTGTGACCTGAACCTCGTTGACTGGCTTCGTCAGTTCTCCCCTGAGGATGATAGCGAAACCTTCCTTCGAGGCTTCCTTGGCCGCATGCTCTTCTCAGGCGAAGAAGTCTTAAAAGAAGCGAGCGTCCTCTCAGGAGGTGAGAAAGTTCGCTGCATGCTTTCGAAAATGATGCTTAGCGGCGCGAACGTGCTCCTTCTTGATGAACCGACGAATCACTTAGACCTTGAATCCATCACAGCCCTCAACAACGGCCTGATTAATTTTAAAGGATCCATGATTTTCAGTTCCCATGACCAGCAGTTCATTCGTACAGTCTCTACCCGCATCATTGAGCTGACGAACAACGGGATCATTGACAAAGATACGTATGATGAATATCTTGCCGTAGCAACGAAGTAAGACAAAAAGCACTTGAGACGAGGTGTCTCAAGTGCTTTTTAAAGTTATAAGCATCCGCTGATTGCTGGCCTTCTCCGGGCATGAATCTTAAAGCAACACGCCTTCCGTTACGTTACCCAATCCGATAACTTACCAGCTTGTGCTTTAGCGAGAACCCGCAGCTGCTATATAGCCGATATGCAGCCACGTCTTTTTCGCTGACGGTGATTGAGGTGGCCGCTATATTCTTCTCTTCAAATAGAAAGCGGAGCGCATAGGCAAGAAGCGCTCGCCCTACGCCTTTGCCCCTGTGGTGGGGAGCAACAGCCACGTACTCAATGCTTCCTTCCTTGAATGCGGGTTGAGCTTCGACGTAAATGTAGCCCGTGACTTCTCCCTCTTCTGCTGAGACAAACAGCCTACGGTCCTCGCCACATCTTTTCAAAATTTCATCACTGCCGTAGTATGTATCCGGAAACTCGAAGTCGTGAAGCGCGGCAAATGCTTTCACATCTACTGCGTCGGGCTCCGCGATCTTCTTGTTCATCGCTAAAAAAGAAACGCCCTCTTGATTTTTCTCAAGTACGTGATGTTCCCCCTCTTTCTTGGCTCCCCGATTCAAGAGAAAACGCTGGGCTTTTTCATTCTCTTTGTTGCAAAAACCGTGAACCACGTAGCCACTGATCGGCTGTCGACTTACTAGCTGTTCCCACAAAGAAAGAGCAACTCCCTCCCAGTTCGGGTCATCGACAAAGGGGCCCCAGACTTCTATTTGTCCTCCTTCTGTATTCATATCAAAACCGAGGCCAGCGATAATTGTTCCGTTTTTCGTAGCGACAACGAAGTTCTCACCCTTCGCGAAGTCTTCCTCAAGCGTTTGCAGAATTTCTCCCTCTTCATCGCCGCAATAGCCAATATGATGCTCGCTCTGCTTATTCACTTTTGCCAAAAATGCGGACAACAACGTCAACTCCAAGTCCTTTCCGCACACAAGCTCCATGAATCTTCCTCCTAATCCGAAAAGCGCAGACGGGTCGATCAGGAGCGAGAATTTTGGTCGTCCAAACCGCCACGTCCTGTGATTCGGAAGGCTTATACTAGAAATCCTAATTTTGGATTTCGGTGTAGGACTGAAAAATTTCAAGCTTCTTCCCGCCGGAGCTAAATAATAAGAGACCCCCTTTTCAGAAAGGAGAGTCCTGGCATTATCCTTCAAAATACTCTTTATAGTATCCGCCTATTTTCCCCGTGTTATCAATCACAAAGTAAAACTCGTTCGTTTCATTTTTTAGCGGGTACTCTTTTCCTGGGGTTAAGACGCGGTCCACCATATACTTCTTCGCATTCGTATGCACACATGTCAGCGTGCGAATCGTCGGACTCTCAGTCCAGTGTTCGTGAATCACTTTCATTCCTCCCTACGTCTCCATTTTACAAGAAAAGAGACTGGCACACCAGTCTCTTTCCTTTTTTATCCTTCAAGAAGCAGTTGCTCTGGATCTTCGATAAGCTCCTTGACTTTCACGAGGAAGCTAACCGCTTCTTTTCCGTCGACAATGCGATGATCGTAAGAAAGCGCAAGATACATCATTGGCCGATTTTCAAAGTGTTCGTTGTCGATGGCTACGGGGCGCATTTGGATTTTGTGCATCCCAAGGATTCCGACCTGAGGGGCGTTCAAGATCGGCGTGGACCAAAGGGATCCGAAGACACCGCCGTTCGTGATCGTAAACGTGCCCCCTTGCATGTCACCAAGCTGAAGCTTATTGTCTTTGGCTTTTTTGCCAAGTTCGCCGATCCCACTCTCAATGCCTGCGAACCCAAGACGATCAGCATCCCGAAGCACCGGCACAACTAATCCGCTGTCCGTAGATACAGCAATTCCAATATCATAATACTTTTTAATCAACAGCTCATCGCCTTGAATTTCCGCGTTGAGGAGCGGGAATTCTTTCAAAGCACCAACGACTGCTTTTGTAAAGAAGGACATGAAACCAAGCTTAACGCCGTGCTTATCAACAAACGCGTCTTTGCGTCGTTTACGCAAATCCATCACCGCGGTCATGTCGACTTCATTGAAAGTGGTAAGCATGGCGGATGTTTGTTGCACTTCCACTAGCCGTTTGGCAATGGTCTGACGACGACGAGACATTTTCTCGCGCTCCACCGGTTTGCCCGCTTCGCCTTCAGGGGAAGCAGAGGCCTTCGGCTGCTTCGGCTCTTCCCTTTTCTTTGGCTTTTCTTGATGCGCTTCAACATCTTGTCGACGAATACGACCCGTTGGATCAGTTGGTGTGATCGAGTCTATTGGAATTCCTTTTTCCCTTGCTAGTTTACGCGCCGATGGAGAGGCAAGTGGGCGGTTTTCAGACTCGCTTGAAGACTCTTCTTTTGCCGCCGGTTCTTCTTTCTTCTCCTCTTTTACAACGCCTTCTTCTTTTGCTTTTGGCTCCTCGCTCTTGCTGTTATCACTTGAGCTACCCGAGTCGTCACCGCCAGCAGAAGCGTTCTCATCAATAAGGGCAATGACCTCGCCTACTTCGACGTTGTCCCCTGGCTCCCGCTTAAATTCCTTAATCACGCCTGCGTGCTCCGCCGTGATTTCAGCGTTAACCTTATCCGTTTCCAGTTCAGCAATGTACTCCCCTTGCTCAACATGATCACCGACTTCCTTTAACCACTGAGAGATAGTTCCTTCTGTAATCGACTCTCCAAGCTCGGGTACTTTAATTTCAATCACGAACACGGCCTCCTTAGTTTTTGCGAGTCAACGACTCATTGACAATCCGTTTTTGTTCCAATTTATGAGCATTTGAAACGCCTTCTGCTGGGCTCGAACGGTACGTGCGCCCAATATAGCTGAGCGGGACCCCTTCAGGCAAAATTTCAAGAATGCGCGGTTCCATAAAGCTCCATGCACCCATGTTTTTCGGCTCTTCTTGCACCCATTTCACTTCTTCGAGGTTCGGGAATTCTTTGAACAATTCACGAATGGCACGACGTGGGAACGGATAGAGCTCCTCGATGCGGATAATGTGAACCCAGCTCCAGTCTTCTTCATTTTTTTTCACGTAATCTTGCAGATCAATCGCAAGTTTTCCGCTACAAAGAAGAATGCGTTTCACCTTATCCCGGTCTTGGCCAAGAAGCGGTTCTTCCAGAATGGAATTGAATTTTCCATCCGTAAAGACTTCGGTTTTTGACGCGATCGCCTGGTTTCTGAGCAAGCTCTTAGGTGTCATAATAATAAGCGGGCGAACGGTATTTTTTTGCAAAATCTTCGCTTGTCTGCGGAGGATGTGGAAGTACTGAGCTGCTGACGTACAGTTGGCAATCGTCCAGTTGTTCTCAGCGGCAGAGTTTAAGAAACGCTCCACTCGGCCACTTGAATGTTCCGGTCCGGCGCCCTCATAGCCATGTGGGAGCAACATAACAAGACCTGACTTCTGGCCCCACTTCGCTCGACCGGCAGAGACCCACTGATCAATCACCACCTGTGCGCCATTGACAAAATCACCGAACTGCGCTTCCCAGAGGACAAGTGTCTCAGGAGCAAAAACGTTATAGCCATATTCAAAACCAACAGCGGCTTGCTCTGTAAGCGGACTGTTATACACAGAAAACGAAGCATTTGCGTCCTCAAACGATTCAAGCGGGACATGCATCTCGTTGGTTTCGCGATCGTGAAGCACAAAATGACGGTGCGCAAACGTTCCACGCTCAGTGTCCTGGCCCGTTAAACGAATCGGTGTTCCATCCTGGATGATCGTGGCAAAGGCAAGAATTTCGCCAAGCCCCCAATCAAGGGCTCCCTCTCCATCGAAAGCCTTCTCCCGGCGTTTAAGGATTCGCTCTAGCTTCTGGTTCGGCTTAAATGATTCAGGCCAGTCGAGAAGCTGTGCATTGATAGACTCAAGATTTTCACGTTCAACATTCGTTTTGACTTTAGGCAATCCATCAACGATAAAATCAGGTGGAGAAAGCTCATAGTCATTCTCGGACTTATTGCCAGAAACTTGATTGTATTCTTCCAGCAAGTGATCATACATCGCATCATCAAGTTTTTTCGCTTCCTCTTGGCTCACGACGTTTTGCTCGGCTAGCTGCTCCGCATAGATTGCTCGAACCGTCGGGTGCTTACGGATCTTCTCGTAAAGATCCGGTTGTGTCACCGCAGGCTCATCCCCTTCATTATGACCGAAACGACGGTAGCCGATCAAATCTATCAAGAAGTCCTTCTGGAATTTCTGACGGTATTTAACTGCAAATTCAACCGCTTTTACGCACGCTTCTGGGTCATCGGCATTGACGTGCAAAATTGGAATCTCAAACCCTTTGGCGGGATCACTTGCGTACGTTGTGGAACGGGAATCATAGGTTTCGGTTGTGTAGCCAATATTGTTGTTTGAGATGATATGTAAGGAACCACCAACTTGATACCCTCTCAGACGGCTAAGGTTTAACGTTTCCGTTACAACACCCTGCCCCGGAAAAGCAGCATCCCCGTGAATCAAAATAGAATAGGCCTTGGACGTGTCTTGCGTGGGCACTCCTTTTTGTGTGCGATTTTCTTGGGAGGCACGAGCATAACCTTCAACAATCGGTGAAACAAATTCCAAGTGGCTCGGGTTATTGGCAAGCGAAACCGTCGCAATTTCTACTTTATCATTCTCAATATGCCGATCGGCTCCAAGGTGATACTTCACGTCGCCCGTCCAGCCCGTGTACATTTCTCCGGATCCTTCTGAGGGGGCGAGATTTTTGTTGGGCGCTTGCAGAAATTCTGAGAAAATCATTTTGTAAGGTTTTCCTAAATTATGAGCCAGAACATTTAATCGTCCGCGGTGAGCCATTCCAATCATGACCTGCTCTGCACCGCCAGCAGTGGATCTGGCAATCGCTTCATCTAGCATTGGCACAAGCGCATCGAGTCCTTCAATCGAAAACCGTTTTTGCCCAACAAACGTACGATGGACAAATTTCTCAAATCCCTCAATCGATGTGAGCCGATCAAGTAAGCTTTTCTGTCTTTTTTCCGATAAGGGTTCTGCATGATTTTCTGACTCTACTTGTTCACGTAACCAATTTCGTTCTTCTTCATCTTGAACATGTCCAAACTCAAAGGCAACAGTCTTTGTGTAGACAGCTTTCAGATGATTGATCGCCTCTAGCCCATTTTTTACACTTTCAGGCGCATCTTTGCAGAGGAGTTTTACTGGAACTTTTTTCAACTCCTCCTCCGTAATATCGAAGCGACTAAGGTCAAGCAGTGAATCGTTTTGTTGTTTTGCAATTGGATGAAGATCTGAGGCTAGATGACCTTTGGCTCGAATATACTCAGCCAGCTTCACCGCCCCTACGACCGAATTCATCATGTCCGCCCCAACAGTTCCCTCTGTTCTAGAGTACGTCGAGCTAGTTTCCTCTAGGTTCGTGGAAGCGACCGGTGGTCCCCATTTCCTAAAGTGCTCACGCGTCTCTTCATCAACTGAATTTGGGTCTTCCACAAATTGATCGTACAGCTCTATGACGGCACCGAGGTTAGGGCCATAAAATCCCTGCCAAGGTTTTTCCGGGCTGTGCTCCTTGCTGGACATGTGATAGAAACCTCCTACAGGCTATTGTTTCACTGGGTGTGAAATGTATTTTTTGTCAAGCGCTTACACGACTATTTTACCACGTATGACCAGTTTTCTCAAAGATTTCGGCTTACAATCTTGCACACTTTAACTCATCAACGTATCCAAGCAACAAAGCTTGTTGTCGTCTAATGCTTCCTCCTAAATAGTAGCTTGTTTAGCGCAGAAAATCCAGTTTTTTTATCGATATTTCTGCTTATTTCGCCAGAAAGCGTTTCCGTTTCGACATCATGCGAGCAGGAAGCTTTACCTAGGGCTCTCGCGGCTGAGCGCAGGGACGTCTAGCCCCTGTTCCTTATAAGCTGCACTTCTTTCACTAAGCTTTCCATCTCTTTTTCCTCAAGCTGAAAAGCAGGCTCATCGGTGCGGTCCTCTTGAAACGCCACCTCGATCAGCTCTCCTTGTCTAGAGAGTATCAGCTCCGCTCCAGGCGCTTCCAACCCTTCTACGCTTGGGATGATGGAAAAAGCGACTTGCACAGTCGTCCAGTGCTCCTTCTCCTCGATATGCAAAATCTGAACCTGATCTATAGTAATCCTACGGCTCTGGAACGTATCCATCTCAATCATCGTCTCACTCCTTCTTATGATCATAGCAAAACGACTGGCTTATATGAAGGGAGACTTTGAGTTGGGGGCTTACTACCTGCGCTTCTTTCTGAATACGAGCATATACCAGCCGCCTTCTTTAACCACGGGCTTGGCCTCTATCAATTTAAACCCGGCGTCCTTTGCATATAAGTTCAATTCCTGCTTCGAGGGGATCGGGAACATTTCCTCGTGCGCACTCATAAAGCTATTAAAGGCGCTTGCAAAGCGATTTCCATGTTTTTCGTAGGTTAGCGGGGTGATCACGATCAGCGTGCCTTTAGGGACGACTAATTTATGAGATTTGCGAAACAGCGCCTGCCTAGTACTTGCGGGGAAGTAGTACAACAGGTTGTTTAACATCAGCATATCGTACGGCTTTTCTGGCTGATAGGCGTTGAAATCCCCTTGTACAATGGAAACATTTTCATGTTGATTGGCCTCCCACGCTCTTATGCAAACATCTTGATCGACTTCAATGCCGTCAAGCTGAACATTTGGAAACTTATCCCCAAGCCTTCGCAGATACCCACCGTAGCCACAGCCTACATCAAGCAGCTCTCTTACTTTTTGTCTTTTTACTTGTCCCGCCACCTTCGGGAGGGTGAGCGTTTCAAGCAGGCTCGATGTCGCTGCAACCATGTCTGCCATGCCCGGTTTCTTCTTTTTCCCCTCTCCCTGCATCCTCTCGCGGTACGAGAGCAGCGTTGGAATGTGCAGTTCGAACATTTCCTCAAGCAGTATCCCTACGGATTGATTGCTTTCCTTTGACAAATATTTAACCATCCGTTTTTTTGTTTGCACTTTATAGCCTCGGCGCTTCTCTAAATGGTCAACAGCCAAGCCTACATCCACCCACCGTTTCAAAAGCATCGGCTCCAAACCATGGTTTTTCGCCACACACTCTACCGTTTCACCGGCTTGAAAATAATCAAATAAATGTAAACTATAGCCAAGATGCGCATGCCACGTCTTTAAAAAAGGCTCGGTTTGCTTCATCCATTTTCGGGCGTTCCACACCTGAAGATACTCATTAATCGCCACTGCCTTTTCACCTCTTCACTTTTGCCATGGATAGTCATCGAGACGACTGAATGTTTTCTGTTTCATCGTTTGTCGACGCAGCTGTCCTTTCCCTAGGCCGATCACTTGTAAACCATCAAGCAAGCTTGGTCCCCACATTCCAAGGCCAGACACATTGTACATATATTTGCCTTGCAGCACTTCACGTTGGACGAGTCGCAGAATCGCAAGTGCCCGGGCTCGCTGCCATTTTTCCCCTCCAATACCATACATTAGGGCACTCACATGGGAAAGTGCTGTGAGAAAGCGGACACGTTTTTTACGAACATGCTCGTACTGTTTCAGTTCATCGACCTTCTCTTCCCTCCCCGCTTCAAACAAGTCGGCAATCAACTCTCCTAGGACGTCGGCATCCTGAATCGCCATATTCATCCCTTCTCCAGCCATGGGATGAACGCTGTGAGCCGCATCGCCAAGGAGGGCCATGTTTCGGTCAACATAACGGCGAACATTGAGGCGAACAGGCACCATAAGCTGAATCTCTCGCCAAGAGGGAACCTGATGAACAAAGCCCTCTAGCTCCGGCATTAGAGACGTATAATGCGAATAAAACTTTTGAATCGAACCTTTGCGCCATTCCTTGAATTCCCCCTTTTTTATTAAATATACAGAGCGAACCCGTCCCTCCGGAAGCGGGAACAGACCAAGAAAGCGTTTCGGCGTTCCTATCATTTCTCCCTTTGTTAATGACTCTGGAGATGGAAAAGAGACCGTTAAGAAATCATGGTTGTAGAACTTTCGTTTAAAATCAACGTTCATGTATGAGCGAAGCTTTGACGCCACCCCTTCTGCCCCGATAACAAATTGGCTTTTGATGACAGCTCGCTCTTTGTCCATTCGAACGATGGCTTTATGCGCGCTCTCCATTTTTTCAAAGACCGCTGGACGCAGGAGCGTAAATGTTGGGAACGTTTGAGCCTCATCGAGCAAACGCTTTTTTAAAAGATTGTGAGGCATCATTGCAGCATAATCTTCCCCCTGCTCAAGCACCCTGTACGACATAGTGGCATCAACGAGTATGCGATCGTCGACGACTTCTTTTGCACGAATTTCCTGAAGGGGTCGCCAATCCTGGTTTAGAGTCTCAAGCAGTCCCATCTTCTTAAAAATGGAAATTGTCTTAGGCTGAATTAATTCTCCCTTATAAGTTCGACCTAGAGTAGGATCTTTTTCGACGATCGTGACGTTCACCCTGCGTTTGACTAGTTTAAGGGCAAGCGTTAACCCAGCTACACCGCCGCCTATAATTAGCACGTCCGTCTGCAAGCCGTTCACCTCATTTTCTATAAGACACTTTCCCCTTTCAGCCATGTTCAAACCTGGGCATGACTATCGGTTCATTTTGAGTAAATCCGTGTTACAATCTGCCCACCCATGGTAAACTATAGTTTGGACGAATTGCTCTTACCTCGTAAAGCGTAGCAAGCTGACATGAGATAGTTTGCTTTAGTAAAAGGGTGGAGCTAGGTCTCTCTCTTATATAATGCGACAAAGGATGGTACCACTGTGCGTAAATGGATAATTGGACTGCTTGCCATGCTGCTTGTGCTTGTCGCAGCTGTTGTATTATTGTTTGAGCAAAATGCTACGTTTAGACAAGGGATGTATAAAACCCTCATTGCAGAAAACCAAATTCCCGAAGCGTATGTCCCCATCTATCAGGAAGCGTCCGATGAATACGAAATCCCGTGGGAGCTTCTCGCCTCGGTCCATCGCGTGGAAACGATCTTTTCCACTATGGACCCGCTTGAAAGTCCCGTTGGCGCACTTGGCCACTTTCAGTTCATGCCAAGAACGTGGGTCGGCTGGACGCACCCTGGCGTGGACGAGATCGGCAATGTTGAAGAGGACATCGATATTACGGATGTCACATTAATCGAGGAACATGAAGGGTATGGGACGGATGCCAAAGGGAACGGCAATGCAGACCCCTTTGACCTTGATGACTCTGCCTTTGCAGCCGCTCGTTACCTTTCAGAACACGGGGCAACAGACGGTGACCTTGAGGGAGCACTGTTTTCTTACAATCAAAGCCATGATTACGTGGAGGAAGTGATGAGTTATTACACCACTTACACGGACGAAGGCTACGAACTGGTCTCGATCCCTTTTCAGAATGAAGATGCAAAGTACTGAACTCAAAAAAGCTCATGAGAGGGTGAATGCTCATGAGCTTTTTCTACTTGAATGACTGATTCTCCCTGAGATGGTGGGATCTTACGGCTCGCTTTTCATCGTTTTCTGATCTCTCACTCACATCCGACTCCTTCTCACGCACATTCCACACTCTCTCACGCATATCCGGCCTCTTCTTACTCAGATACAGCTTCTCTCACCGAAATAAAACCCTCAACCCACCAACAGGGCTTGAGGGTTGCATACTTTGAATGCCGTGATCAAGGAAAGACGTCTCAGACCGCCCATTTCTTTAATCAGCCTTTGAAACATAAACAGGATCTTCGGTCACTTGCTCCACTTCAAGGGGCTCTACGTAAGAGGAGGGGCGTTCTTGGTTCAATTTATTTCCGTGTTGCTCACGCTCAAATTGACAAGCGCTTATTAAAAGTATAGGAACGATTATCGCAAACATGTACTTTCTTTTCCACAAAAACCCCACCTCTTTTCCCCGGTCAATTTGTAAATAGTGTAGCAAATGAACTCCTGATTGAAAAGCAAAAATTACTATCTCCTCACCCATGGAATCGCGACCAAGAGCAGAAGCAAAGCAGCCAGCTGATAGACGGTGGACAGCGACGTATAATCGAGAAGCAGAAACGAGGCTAGAGGACCGACCGCAGCGCCAAGATCAGAGGCCATCGTATGCTTGGTCATCACTACTATCTTATCGTCAGAGGCGGCCAGATCGGTAGCATTCGTATCAACCGTCGTGATAAACGCGGTCGAGACGAGTTGGAACACAAGGAGTAGCACAAGTAACCACCCAAAGCTGACCGGCAATGAAAGCATGACAAACAGCGTCGCAAGTGAACCCAAGCTGAGAAGAAGAGCCAAACGGCGTGAGGTCGCGTTGACTAAGTAACGCCCAACAAACGGTGCTAAAAATGGGTCCCACCCCCACCGAATGGCTTGAATGATGCCTGCGATGGTGGCGGCTCCTACGACCGACGATGGTTGTTCTCTCTCAGCAATCAGCGGCGAGAGGGTCGTCGCAAACAAGCCAAATACAACAAATCCGCTCGCTGCACTTGAAAGAAAGATTCGTCCGCTCTTCGTCGCTCCTGTTGCTTTAAACGCCTGCTTGAAGCTTTTTTCCTTTGGATCCACCGTTCTGCTCTCCCCACTGATATAGCCTATGGCGAGCGGAAAACCACATAAGGCAAGCAATGCAAACGCAATAGAAGCAAAGGCAAGAGAGATTGATTCAATAAAGAAACTTCCGACAAGCATACCCACGAGGCCACCCAATCCCCAAAGCCCGTTGTAGAGGCCCACCAAGCGACCCCTGTTTTGCTCGGTCGACAATTCCGTGACAGTAATCGTTCCGCCGAGTCGAAGCAGAGCCCAGGCAACTCCCCACAAGCAGCGCGCTATGAGCAAGAGGACAAAACTTTGCGCAAAGGCGTAAGAAAGAGTGGTAAGCGAGGCAAGCATAATCGCTATAAGGAAGCCTGCTTTTCTTGAATAGCGTTTATAAAAAAGGCCAATCAAAGGCGTAAGCGGCAAGCGAATAAAACGATTTGCGGAAAGCAAAACACCGACCTGCCAGATGGCGGTCAGCCCGAACTCTTGCCAGTACAGAGGCAAGGCAATTAATAACATCGCATCTCCTGCCAAGCACACCGCCGTAATTAAAGCGATGGCTTGAATCCGAGTTTTCGGGTTAACCGTTTGCATTGAGCCATTCTTCGATTACAGATGTGGCTTGATAGAGAGCATCCGTTCGATGGTTCACTTGTTTTGCTTCCTCGTTGTCTTCGGACAGCGTACATCCATTGCTGCGAAGAAAAATGCGCGTGTATCCTTCACTTTCCTTCCCTTTCATAGTCGCTTCGACCCAGCCATGCTGCTCGCCTCGACAAATCTTCTTCTCACCGTTTGGAAAATCAATTACGATCACACTGACAAAATAGGCTTGACGCTTGCTCATTGGCACCCCGTCCAGTTTCTGAATCAATGCTTTGGCTCGGTCATCGTCCGTGCCTTCCATGAAACGAGCAGTCCTCACGCCAGGGAAACCGTCAAGCGCTGGGACGACAAGCCCAGAGTCTTCGCTCACGATAATAGCCTCTTCTTCGTTCCCTCTCGCTGCCGCTGCTTTTTTCTCGGCATTGCCGCAAAACGAGCTTTCGGTTTCTTCCACATCAACTGTTGCTCCCATAAACGAAAGAGCTACTGGTAGCGTTTGAAAATAAGAAACAAATGTGGATCGTTTCCGTTTGTTCGTTGTCGCAAGCACTAGCTTCATATCCAATCCCCTCCCTTTCTCTAACCTCCATTATCATCTAGGCAAAAGGGGAGAAAAAGGGTAAACTATTTTTATACTATCTCCCCTTTTAGGAGGATATGCATGCATTTACTAGAACACTATGTTCAGCTCTGTCGCGGTTCTGACCAACCTCTTCGTCTCTCCTTTACACTGACGCTCGGGGAAGCGGCGGCATTCATGCAGGTCTCTCCCCGCCACGCAAAGATACTTCTTCGTGAAATGGAGACTGAGCGTTGGATCACAAGGCAACCAGGGCGGGGACGTGGCCATAAATCTACGTTAACCCTTCTTGCCGATGTCGAACAGCTTATGTTTGAACATGCGCTTTCTTTAGCTCGCTATCACTCTCTTGACCAGGCGCTTTTCTTTTTGCAGTCGCAAAAAGGATCTGCGGAGGCACAAAAACGTTTTTGGTTTCACTTTTCAAGAGAAATAACTATCGATAAGGACAAGCAGGCGGATACGCTTCATTTCCCATCCTACCGCCCGCTCCCTACCCTCGACCCAGCACAAACGAGTCGTAGAACGGAAAATCACATTATGCGCTATCTTTTTAACCGACTTTTGGAGTGGGATGGCGAAATAAATCGGTTTCGTCCAAGCTTGGCGCATGCCTGGGAGCATAATGAGGACGCGAGCGTTTGGACATTCTACCTTCGTAAAGGCGTTCTCTTTCATGATGGGCAGACCTTATCGGCAGAAGTTGTACGCGAAAGTCTATGCGCACATAAAAGAGGACATTCACCACATACCCCGGCTTATGTTCTCATCAAGGAGTTGCGCCCCCTCAGCAAGTTAACTCTTCAGATCAAGTGTAAGGGTCCCGCTTGGTGGCTTCCAGCCTTATTAACGACACAAGCTGGCTCAGTGATGCTTCGAACAGAAGCTGATACTGAAGCACTCCCCATAGGGACGGGCCCTTTCTCAGTGGATAAGAACACGAACCACCGCTTATCGCTCTCTGCCTTTGCCTCACATTTTCAAAGCCGTCCACAGCTCGATGGTGTGAAAATGTACTTTCATGAGCAGCTCTATGATAGCCAAGTCATCGATGAAAGCATTCTTGCGGACGAAGAATCAAGCAACAACTTTTACAACTACCGCCATGCTACCCATACAGGTGAAGCTTATTTACGCTTAAGCGAATTAGACGACGGCTGTAAGGTACTTACGCTGAACGGAAAGCGCGGTGCGGTTGCGACAGATCAAAAGTTGAGGCAAGCGATTTCACTTTTACTAGGCGGCCACTCTATGGTCCGAGAACTTGGAGGCATTCGTACAAAAGAGGCACGGTATCTCTACCGCTTTACAGAAGACGGTTCACTAAAGCCACGGGACTCCTCCCCTACTTCTTACAACTGTGGCGTTACGCTCACGCTTATAACTTATGCTGGCGCTGGCAATGAAGCAGACGGGGCCTGGATATGTAAACGACTTTTGGCAGCTGGAATTTACATAGAGCTCCGCGTCGTCTCCTATGAAGAGTGGCTAACACCAGCCTGCGCAGATGCTGCCGACCTTCTTCTTTCAGAACAGCTAAGCCATGAAAATGAACTTTCCACCTACATCGGCGCTTTCTTCGATCGTGGCAACGCCACCTCTAGACAACTGCCGGACGAGCACAAGCAAAAGCTCGATCAACTTATGAAAACAAGCCCTTCAGAAGCCGTACTGCTTCAGCAATTGCAGGAAGTGGAGAAAGAATTGAGAGAACGCTCATTTGTTCTGCCCCTATATCGGGTTCAGCAACTAGCGCTTTACCCTTCCTACTGCCGTGGCGTTCAGCTCAATGCCCTCGGCTGGCTTGATTATGCAAACGTTTGGTTTTGTTAGTGAAGTTTACAGCTAAGATTCGAAACCCTATGTAGAAAACGGATGTTCTATAAATGTGCTTACCCGTGAAACAATGGGGAAAGCTTTGACCCTAAACACATTTGCATGTGTACGCTAAGAACGCCCCAGCACGATCGCTGGGGCGCCTCCTCCCTATTCCTTCATCCGCACGTTCGCCTCTGTATGAATCATGACATTTCCCGCTAAGGCTTTTGAAATCATGCACGACTGCTCTGCTTTTACCGCTAGTTTTTCTGCCTTGCTTACAAGGGCTGTTTCGCTGTCTGGCGCTAAAAGCACGCTTGGATAGTGGGAGATCGCTTGAAATGTAAACACATTATTGCTGACGTCCACTTCGGCCTCTGACTCTAGCGTCAGCGATTCCACCGGAATCTCCGCTCGCTCCAGCATCGCTGCATAGGTGATAAGAAAACACGTAGCCGAGGCACCGAGCAGCATTTCATCCGGGTTTGTTCCAACTCCAGGACCCCCCCACCGAAGCCGGGATGGAAATTTTCTCTTGGAGCCCGCCTGCCTCTATCCACCCCTCGCTGTTTCTCCCGCCAAACCACTGAGCATCTAAATGAAAGAGATGCGTGCTCATTTCCTTCTTCCCTCCCTTTTGTTTTCGAATTCAAACGCCAGCTGCTTCTTCGTCTCGTCTTTCCAAACGAGGCGTGCATTAAACGTTGATTTTCCTTTAAACCCGCGGATCGTATTCGTTTTTCCGCTTGCTAGCAGTTTTTTCGCATTGGCTTCGGTCAACTTTTTCTTTAAGATCATCGCCGGTAGGGTAAACGAGCAACCGTTTTCCTTATAGGACGAACAGCCGTAGAGCTTCCCTTTATGAACCACTTCTCCTCCGCAGAGCGGACAGATGCCTACGGGCCGTTTTGCTTTTTGGGGAGCGCTCTTGCCACCCCCTGTTGTGGTACTGCTAGGTACATAGGATGCGTCGGCTTTCCACGAGGCCGAAGCTTCTGTTGCGTCTACCACAAGCTTGGCGGCCAGCTTCTTGGATTGTTGCAAAAACACTGCTCCTGAAGCAGACCCTTGGCCAATTTCCTTTAAGCGCATTTCCCATCTCGCTGTCAGCTCCGGCGACGCTAACACTGAGTCCCCGAGAGCGCCAATCAAAACACGCGCTTTGGCGGTCGGTGCGACGCGGTGCTTCTCCAATTCAATATAGCGCAAGGCTTTCAACCGTTCAATGATCGAGGCCCGCGTGCTCTCTTCCCCGATGCCAGAGACGGCTTTTAACACATCGGCAATCTCACTGTCTTCCTCGCCTCTGCCAGCGTTTTTCATCGCCGTGATCAACTCCCCCTCTGTATAGCGCTTTGGGGGCTCTGTGCTTCCTTCTTTAATCGTGACATCTGCGACTGTCCCGCGCATGCCTTTGGAAAGGTCAGGGATAGAAGCTTCCACCTTCTTTTCTTCCCCGTAGATAACCTTGCGCCAGCCCGCTGACTTTAATTGTTTGCTTTTGCTATCGAAGCGGTGCCCCTCCGATACCGTTTGTACAAGCTTGTGGATCAAAATCGCCGGTTCCAAGTGGGCGGCAATCAGCGACTTTGCCACAAGATCATAGATATTGGCTTCATCGCCCCTAAGCCCTTGCCTGGAAGGAACTTTTTTCGTCGGCAAAATCGCGTGGTGATCACTAACTTTCCCTGGATTGACATAGCGTTTGTTCCCGACGAGTGTTGGCGGCTCTGTTGGCACATGCGCTTGATAAGCCTCAAGACTTGCGAGCTTCGCTAAGATGTCAGGGAACTGTGCCGCTTCTGCCTTTGTGACAAACGGGGAATCGGTCCGAGGATAAGTGATGTACTTTTTCTCGTACAGCTTTTGAAGCAGCTCCAACGTTTTCTTGGCTCCGTACTTAAAGCGCTTATTGGCCATAGCCTGCAGTGACGAGAGCGTGTAGAAAAACGGTGGGAGCTGACGCCTGTCCTCTTCTTTGACAAGTGTCACCTCTGCCTCTTTTGCTTTTACCGTCTTCGCTACTTGCTCGGCCGCTTCCTTTGATAGACGCGTCCCCTCCTCGGTTGTATACACGCCTTCATAAGTACGTCCCTCGATGTCAAACGTTGCGACCGCTTGATAGAACGTCTCCACTTGAAATTCTTCAATCACTATCTCACGTTTAACAATGAGGGCAAGCGTGGGCGTTTGGACGCGTCCCGTCGCAAACACTTCCCGGCCCCCGTGTTTTTGCTGGAGGAGAAGCGTATACGCCCGGCTTGTGTTCATGCCGACGAGCCAATCTGCGTAGCTTCTGGCGAGTGCCTCCTCGTAAAGCGGCCGCGTCTTCTCGATTGGCAAAAGTCGTGCAAACGCCTCTTTGATCGCTTCTTTGGTCAAACTTTGCGCCCACAGCCTTTTCATCGGCTTTCGCACGCCACACATTTGGACAACAAGTTGGACAATCAGCTCTCCCTCACGTCCGGGATCCCCTGCGGCAATAATGGATGTGACGTCTTTTCGCTTTAGCACGCTTTTGACCGCTTGGAACCGCTTCGTCTTGCCTGGGACCAGCTTATGACGAAACGTATCAGGCAGAATTGGGAGCGTGTTTAAACTCCAGCGCTTATATGTCGAATCCAGTTCATTCGGTTCCTTTAAAGCCACCAAATGACCGGCACACCAAACGATGACCGCTCCGCTTGGAAATGTCGAACACGGAGCAATGTCAATTTGATCGCGCTGTACTTTATGAGGGAAAGGCGCAGCGATGGCCTTCGCCTGACTCGCTTTTTCCGCTACGATGGCTTCCATAGTAATCACCTCTCCTCAATCATCTTTGTACCTAGTAGTATAGCATAAGAGCGAACAAACGTGCTAAAAAAGTTTCAGCTTCCTCGCCTTAGACATGAGAATACTCTTGTAAGATGTTCTTCCAAATTATTTCGACGTCAACAAAGGAATTTAGCAGCCTTTGTCTAATTATGTAGTAGCACGTAAAAAGGGGGATGTTTCATGGAAGAATTTATAGAGTGGTTGGACAGCTTTTCTGGAGCGGCGAGCGGTTTCGTCTGGGGACTGCCTCTTATTATTTTGCTTGTGGGAAGTGGGGTTTTCCTGACCGTAAGGCTGATGTTCTTTTCGTTTCGTCAATTGCCTTATGCCTTACGAATCGCGTTTTCCAAAAATCCGGATAAAAACTCAAAAGGAGATATTTCACATTTTCAGGCACTAATGACTTCCTTGGCGGCCACTGTCGGGACGGGAAATGTTGCTGGTGTCGCCACGGCGGTTGCCGTCGGGGGACCGGGCGCAGTTTTTTGGATGTGGATTACCGCTCTTGTTGGAATGGCAACGAAATATTCAGAGGCCATTCTTGGTGTGATCTACCGTGAGGAGAATGCCAAAGGCGAAATGTCAGGCGGGCCGATGTACTATCTGGAAAAAGGATTGGGGCAAAAATGGCTCGGCGTTCTCTTTGCTTTATTTGCTGTCTTTGCAGCCATATTCGGTATCGGCAATATGGTACAGACAAATACAGCCGCAGGCGTGGCTCAAGATGTCTTCAACGTTCCAACATGGGTTACGGGTCTAGTGCTAGCCGTTCTTATTGGCCTTGTTATTCTTGGGGGCATTAAAAGCATTGGGAAAGTGAGCGGGGTTATCGTGCCTGTTATGATTATCTTCTACATATTTGCTGGTCTATTCATTATTATCTTCAATGTTGCGGAAGTCCCATCTGCATTTGCGCTAATTTTTACGGATGCCTTTACAGGACAAGCCGTCGCCGGTGGTGCAGTCGGCGCCGTTATCCAGATGGGCGTGGCCAGAGGATTATTCTCAAACGAAGCTGGTCTCGGGACAGGAGGGATCGCAGCAGCGGCTGCCAAGACGGACATTCCTGCCCGGCAAGCTGTCATCTCCATGACGCAGGTCTTCATCGATACGATCGTCGTCTGCACGATCACGGGGCTTGCGCTTGTTATTGCCGATCTGTACACAAGCGGAGCGGAAGGCGCTGGCTTAACTGCCCAGTCTTTTGGTTTGCTGCTTCCCGATTATTTGCACGGGGACATCATCGTCGCGACCACGTTGCTTTTCTTTATTTTTTCAACCGTTCTCGGGTGGGCTTACTTCGGAGAGAAATGCTTCACCTACCTCTTCGGCGATTCAATGACGGTTCTCTACCGCATCATTTTTGTATTCGCCGCATTTTTCGGTTCTATTCTTACGCTTGACATCGTCTGGAACTTTGGAGACATCTTCAACGGACTTATGGCGATTCCAAACTTAATCGGAGTTCTTCTCCTGTCCGGTGTTGTCGTCAAAGAGACGAAGCGCTTTAACGAAAAACGAATGCTTGAAAAGAAGGAAGGCAAGATCTGGTGAGAACGAACGCCCTTGAAATGATCAAGGGCGTCTTTTTCATCAAACGCAACTTGGTAAAAAAGCGATAACCACCTTTTATCTCCTTCCATTCAAAATCGCGATTATTCACCCTCGTTCTCATAAGGTATAATACTAACAAACGAAGCCCTCATCTTGAAAGGAGCGATAATATGGCAAAAAAAGATGTACAACAGGCGTTTGGAAAGTCAGCCCAGGCCTATGTTACGAGTCCGCTACACGCAAAAGGCGAAGACCTGCTCGCCTTAAAAACCGTCCTGCAACCAACAGGCACTGAACGGCTCCTTGATGTTGCCACTGGCGCAGGACATGTCGTCAAAACGATCGCCCCTCATGTGGCAAGCGTCACAGCGATTGACATTACCCCCGAAATGCTTAGCGTGGCCGAGACATTTGTGAAAGACGAAGGCATCACCAACGCTACATTCCTGGAGGGCCCAGCTGAAGCTCTCCCTTTTGAAGATGCTTCCTTTGATGTCGTCATCACCCGAATAGCTGCCCACCATTTTGAGCGCCCCTTGGCGTTTGTTAACGAAGCGGCTAGGGTTCTGAACGATAGAGGACGCCTTTTCATTCTTGATAACGTAGCCCCAGAAGACGGGGAAATGGACCGGTTTTACAACGAGGTGGAAAAGCAAAGAGACCAGAGCCATGTGAGAGCATGGAAAAAGTCAGAATGGATTCAAATGGTAGAAAAGGCTGGACTGAACCTTGCAAGCCTTCTTACTTTCAGCAAGACGTTCCAGTTTAGTAATTGGACGGAACGAATGCATCTGGGCGCTAACGAAAAAAAGGAACTGAATGACTATATGCTCAGGCAAAAGCCAGAAGTCATTTCCCAGTTTTCAATCGAAACCATATCAGGCCAAGTACAAAACTTTCGAGGACAATCGATCCTTTTAGAAGCTAGGAAGCGTGTGTGAAAAAACCGTTCGGGGCTTACAACAATAGAAGGCAGAACCGCCAACTGCGCTTGCCAGGGAAATAGAGACCATCCCCCCGTGGCTTTTACGCATTCTAAGTTTGATGTTATGCAACAAGCTCTTTTTCCATAGGAATCAATGTAGAAACGTGAAGGGGGGTTAAAAGGTGGAAGAAACGCACAATGTGGTGAGCGAAAAAACGCCGCCAAACAAAGGGTTATCTCTTGCTTTTGAAGGAACGCAACTTGGCTACGAAGCGTCACGATTGCTGAAGGACATTGCGAAGATGATTGAAAATCAAAGCAGCAACTACCACGTTACGATCGAGATCGCCCACACCAACGCCTCCACAGACGACAATAAACAGGATGAAGAATATTTGCCGCTTTCGGACTTTCTGCAAAACGATTAGTGAAGGGGGGTCCCTTCACTAACGTTTCTGCCCTTTCTCTATCGATTCGTAATCGTCTCCGGATACAAGTCATGGTTCATCATCCGGTAATCTGCCATCTCCTCGTACTTCGTCCCTTCCCGTCCGTAGTTGCAATAAGGATCAATCGAAATTCCTCCACGTGGGGTGAACTTGCCCCAGACCTCGATATACCGCGGATTCATTAGTTTAATTAGGTCGTTCATAATAATGTTAACCGAATCCTCGTGAAAGTCGCCATGGTTACGGAAGCTAAACAAATACAGCTTCAGCGACTTGCTTTCGACCATTTTTACATCCGGGATATAGCTGATGTAAATCGTGGCGAAATCAGGCTGTCCGGTTTTCGGGCAAAGGGTTGTGAATTCAGGGCAGTTGAATTTCACAAAGTAGTCTCGATTCGGGTGCTGGTTGTCAAAGCTCTCAAGTACCTCTGGGTTGTAGGAAAACGTATAGTCAGTGCCTTGATTGCCCAGAAGCGTCACACCTTCTAATTGTTCGTCCTTACGTCCTGTATTCATATTGTTCCCTCCTAGATCTAGACCCCGCGCTTGTTGCCCCACAAGAAGGTGTGAAGCTGAGGCAGTACGCGGGCGTCATTCATAATTGGTTCATCCATCGCTTTTTCAATCAACCATTCATAGCGATGAAGCGATCGCTGAAGCAGCGTCTCCTGATCCGACGTATGGGTATCGGCATTTCCCACCTGCAAATAAAACGGGACATTCGGATAGCGAAGATGCACATCGCAGGCGTAAGCGAAGTCTTCTTCGTCAAACACCACGACTTTAAGACTCATTTGCCTTTCGTCAAGCTTTCCTACAAAGTCGTCGAGCTTAGCAAAGTCGGTGTCCATCTTAGAACTCGGCGGCTTCGGACTGATCGTCACATCGGTGATATCAAGCAGCCAGTCCTGCCAGATGCTTCCCTGTGTTTCCACAGCGGTTTTGACTTTCCTCTGTTCTAGTAAGGCCACCAGTTCCGCGATCCCCTTATGAAGTGCGGGGTTGCCGCCTGAGATCGTCACATGGTCAAAGCGTTCCCCTCCACAGACTTCGAGTCGCTCAACGATTTGCTCCGCATGCAGCAGCTCGCTTTTGCCGCTTCCATCCCAAGTAAACGCCGAATCGCACCAGGAACAGCGATAATCGCAGCCACCTGTGCGCACGAACATCGTTTTCCTGCCAATGACCATCCCCTCGCCTTGAATCGTCGGCCCGAAAATCTCCATCACCGGGATCTTCTTCATCGTCTCCCATCCTTCTGCGGCCGGTAGGTCACATAGCTCGTTGGTGTCTCACGCACGATGACTTGCAAGCAAACAGGAGCATTTGGCTGTGTCGCAAGCTCTTCCGTCACGAGCGCATGAATGGTTTCGGCAACGACCTCGGTTGTCGGCTCCGCCTCCCGGAAACGTTCATCGTCATTAAGGAGACGATGATCAAAGCGTTTGTGAATCGTGTCTTTTAGTCGTTTAAAGTTGATCAAGAACCCAAGATCGTCAAGTTCATCACCAGCAATGGTAAGATTGACAAAATAGGTGTGTCCGTGAACGCGCCTGCAAGCACCGGCGCGTTCATCATCAATAT
This sequence comes from Shouchella shacheensis, assembly GCF_001484965.1. Classification (GTDB taxonomy): domain Bacteria; phylum Bacillota; class Bacilli; order Bacillales; family Bacillaceae_D; genus Shouchella; species Shouchella shacheensis. The sequence continues at coordinate 130,285 of NZ_LLYY01000010.1, forward strand.
AATGTGCAGCGGCAAACTGCATATCTTTGTTTAGTTCAAATCGGTAGGCGTGCATGACTTGAGGGTAAAATTGCTGCATCATACACGTATCCCCTCTCGTTCAGCCAGATACTGGCGCATGCCCTCTAGACGCAGCTTGCACGACGGGCATTCTCGGCAGCCATCGCCGCGTATGCCGTGATAACATGTGAGCGTCCGTGAACGCACATATCCAAAGGCTTCTAGCTCGCCGGCAAGTTTCCACGTCTCTTTTTTGTTTAACCACATTAAAGGGGTATGAATGACGAACTGCTCATCCATGGCTAAATTAAGCGTTACGTTGAGCGACTTCACAAATACGTCGCGACAGTCTGGGTAGCCGCTAAAATCTGTTTCACATACTCCTGTCACCAGGTGGCGCGCCCCCATTTCTCTAGCATAGACAGAAGCAAACGATAAGAATAAATGATTCCTGCCGGCAACGAATGTACTCGGCAGTTCGCCAGCTTCACCGTCCTTGACCTCAATGTCAGACCTCGTTAAGGCGTTTGGCGAAAGCTGATTGATTAAGCGCATATCCAGTACTTTAAACGAAACGCCCAAATCATCGGCGATTTCTTTGGCACACTCAATTTCCGCACTGTGACGCTGACCATAGTCAAACGTCACGGTGAGCACCTCTTCAAATTGCTGTAACGCCCAGAACAGGCAAGTCGTGCTATCCTGGCCGCCGCTGAAAACAACAACGGCTTTTTCTTTCTTGCTCATGGCTCTTTTCTCCTTTTGAGAACGAGCATTCGTTAAACTCCAATTGAGCTCTAACCATACAAATAAACTGCCAACTACGCGCAGTTTCACCGTAGTTTTTTTGAGAGGGAGTTTGCGAACCTCTTCTACTTATGATTTCACCTTTATTGTAGCATACTTTTAAAGCAAGTTTGTTTGCAGGTGGAGCATAACTTGGTAAACTAACGATACGCGTTCACTACATATGAAGGAAGTGTTTATTCATGTCTACGTTTCAAGAAAAGCTTGAAAGCTATGCGGAGATGGCTGTAAAAATTGGTGTTAATATTCAAGAAGGTCAGACGCTTTTTGTTCGCACCCCGCTTTATGCGGCCCCGTTTATGCGCCTCGTGGCAAAGAAAGCTTACGCGGCTGGTGCTAAACATGTGCGCGTAGAGTGGAATGATGAAGAGCTGACGAAGCTAAAATTCCAACATGCCCCGGAGGAAGCGTTCTCAGAGTACCCTAACTGGCAGGCCAAGGCACTTGAAGAAGAAGCAGAGAACAACGCGGCGTTCTTAAGCATTACCGGCGGCGATCCCGATCTATTAAAAGATGTCGATCCGGAGCGAGTAGCGACGGCAAATAAGACCGCCGGCAACGCAATGAACGTCTTCCGCAGCTACATTCAGTCCGATCAAGTGAGCTGGTCGATTGTGGCCGTTCCTTCTGTAGGCTGGGCGGAAAAAGTATTTCCGGAAGCTAAAGGAGAAGAAGCTGTTAGCCAACTATGGGAAGCGATTTTTGCGGCGACGCGGATGAATGAAGTGGATCCTGTGGAAGCGTGGCAAAACCATCTTGGGTTGCTTGATGAAAAAATGAACACGCTCAACGAAAAGCACTTCCATGCGCTTCACTACACAGCGGAAGGGACTGATTTAACGATCGAGCTCCCTAGGACGCACACATGGGCTTCTGGAGGTTCCGTCAGCAAAGCAGGGGTGAATTTTGTCGCGAACATGCCAACGGAAGAAGTCTTCACGGCAGCGAAGAAAACAGGCGTCAACGGAAACGTTTCAAGTACGAAGCCACTGAATTACGGCGGGACGCTAATCACGGACTTTACGCTCACCTTTGAAGACGGAAAAGTGGTCGACTTCTCCGCCAAAGAAGGCGAGGAGACACTTAAACGACTGCTGGAGAGCGACGAAGGGGCACGTTATATTGGAGAAGTCGCTCTTGTGCCGCACAAGTCCCCGATTTCCGATACGAACATTATTTTCTTTAACACGCTCTTTGATGAAAATGCGTCCAATCACCTTGCCCTCGGCAGTGCTTATGCCTTTAATATTGAAGGTGGCAAGGACATGAGCAAGGAAGAACTTCAGAAAAAAGGAATCAACCAGAGCATTACCCACGTCGACTTTATGATGGGTGCAGCGGATATGAACATTGATGGCGTTCATAAGGACGGCACGCGGGAGCCGGTCTTTCGAGAGGGCGGCTGGGCGATTTAATCAACGTTAAAGGTTAAAAAGGACGGACCCTTTAATTCGTAAACTTCACTTGCAAATAGGTTATTTTCATCTAGTCCGCTCGGAATTAAGCATGAAAAGAACCTTGAAGGCAAAAAAGATCAATCGCCTTTCAAGGTTCTCATTACTAAAGTTATGCAGCCGCCATTTCACGGCATACTTTTGCGCAACGATGGCAGGCCTCGGCACAGTCTTGACAATGCTGTGCGTCATGCTTGGCACACTCATCGCCACAAGCCTGGCAAATGTCCGCGCACAATCCACAGATTTGCTTTGCAAACTGGCTGTTCGTCTGCATTGCCTTAGCAGCAAAAGCACAAACATCGGCACATTCTCGGTCTAACCGAATACATTCAGCCATCATTTTAACATCCTGTTCCTTCAAACATTCATCGAAACACCGCTTGCATTGCTCCATGCATTCTAGGCATGCTTGAATACACTCCTGATAAGTCATAACCCTTCATTCTCCTTTCTATTGTTCAATAGACTACGGCATTTGGTAACCTTCCGCGTCTTTATATGATTTACCCATTAATTATGAAGATTGAGGGAAGGTCTACCTAGAAGTGCGTTTCTGTGTCTGGGTGCTCGTCAACCTATGAGTCCTTCGTGAACCACTTATAGACCAGCCGGGCAAACCAAATGGGAAATATTTTTCTTCCGATAAACCATGGAAAGTATCACACTCCCCTGAAATTCATTTGTTCACTTCCTGATTAATCCAGTTACGAATCCCCAAATTCGGAGGCCACGGTTCTACTTTGTCATCTAAGGCAACGAAGTCCTCAACACGTTCTTTGAGAGGTTTTTCGAAGTCATTTACCGGGCTGAGCTCTTCTTCAAAAATAACTGTGCCATCCTCGTTTCGTATCACCAGGGCATCATCAAAGATGTTTGTTGTAGTAGTGCTATTTTTCGGAACTGTGACGTATGTTTGCGATTCCAGCTGGTATTGATTCCCCTCATTATCTTCAAACGTTTGACCGGCTGAAAATTCTTCAGTTGAAAAGTTTCCAAACCCGTAGTCTAGTAACTTGGTTGTATCTCTATAGGCATCTTGAGAGGAAGGAGCGTTTAACGTGACAGCGATTAATTCAACACCCTCCCGCTCTGCAGAGGTAGCTAGGGTAAAACCCGATTGCAACACGTATCCGTTCTTAATACCAGTCACTCCCTCGTAATCCCACAGAAGACGATGATGGTTATAGAGAGTGGTTTCCCAGCCCTCGCCATTCCATTCCAATTCCTTTGTTCCGACAATCTTTTTAAAGGATTCGTTCTCTATTGCATACTGTGCAATTTTGGCCATATCATACGCTGTTGTATAATGATTTTCATCGTATAGGCCGTGAGGGTTTGTAAAGTTAGAGTCTGTCACCCCAACCTCCTCTTTTACAAAGTTATTCATTTTCGTTGCGAAAGCAGATTCACTATCAGCCAAATGCTCAGCAATCGCTGTTCCGGCGTCGTTGCCAGAATTGACAAGAAGCCCTTGCACTAATCGCTTCAATTTCACTTCTTCCTCCTCTAACAGATAGACCCTTGTTCCATCCACTTTGGTCGCTTCTTTACTCACTCGAACAATATCAGTTAAATCCCCTTCCTCAATGGCGAGAATCCCAGTTACCATTTTTGTGATACTTGCAGGGTACATCTGCCTCTTGGCATTCTTGCCAAAGATGACTTTTCCCGAATTGGCATCAATTAAAATAGCTGCCTCGCTCATCAAATTAGGTTGATCCTCTGAACTGGCAAGAGATGATGAGTGACTTGAGAAAATCATCAGAAATAGTAATAGCATAATAGAGATCTTATGTTTCAAAATACGAGGCCCCTTCCTAGATCATTGCAATATCGAAATCGTTCATATCTTCAGCTATAAATTATGTAGCCTCTCCCTTGAAGAAGTGAGTCAATACTTTGCCCGATTCGGACTCTTACTTATGGTTTAAACATGATGTTATAGAGTATACGAGGCAAGTGTGGAGAAAACATGAAGTTGCATGATTTAACACAAAATATGACGAAATATGTAGAAAAATAGGTTGTTTCTACATATTTTCTGGTGATCTACTGGAAATAGAACAACGATAAAAAAAGACCAGCGTGGAACAATTGCTGGTCTTTTAGCTTGTTTCCAGTGGGCCCTCCCATACGGCCATGCCACCGCCGAAATTGGCAACATCATCAAATCCTTGACTGACCAAAAAGTCCGCGCTTTCAACACCCATCCGCCCTGTATGACAAATTAGGATGATGCGCTTTTCATCGCTCAGTTCTTGATAACGCTGTTGAAAGTCTTCGTAAGGAATATGAATTGCACCAGAAATATGCCCTTCCTCATAAAGCTCTTTTTCACGCAAGTCCACAAATTCAACCGTTTCATCACCAATTTCTTTCTTTACCTCTTCTTGATTAATTTCTTCCCAATCCGCACCATCATCAACAGCCGTTTCAGATGTAAATGGATTAATGATGACAAGAACCGCTAAGGCTAATGTCACGATAAAAATGATTGGCATTAAATATTTACCGCCCATTCCTTCACCCACTTTCTAATCTACTGGTAAAAACAGTTTGTTATTGGACTCTATAAATAGCAGCTTGTACGAACAGGAAGACACTAAGACATCCCTTCAATGGGTTGATATTTCACTGTCAAAAGGGTTAATATCATTCTCCTTTTTTTCATAGTTGTTAGATTGCCTAGTTATTACGATATTGATCAAAATAAATAATACAATTAGCAGCCCTAACCACCATTTTTTAATTGCCATCCCCCCTGTCCTTATGTCCCGCAAGATATTATTGGTTGGTTGTTTGCTTCGGTAGAATGCAAGCCAGAAGGTTTTACCCCACTTTATAGGAAAACTCACATATGAAGTCAGACTAGTTGCTACCTCCGGCTAATTTTTTAAGAGGAAGGAGCAATACCCTTCCTTTTAAACATTGTTTAGTTCTCCTATGATGACATAAAGCTAGTGCAAGCATCGATCATTCTTGGGCTTCAGGAGAGTCCATGTTCATCGCCTCCATCATTTTGTTTACGTTCATGATGTTTGCACCAGAAGTACCTGGAAAACCTACAGTACCGATTACTAAGACCGTAGCAAATGCGAATGAGAAAATAAGCACTTTCGTCTTTTTTGGCACTTTCATCTCCTCCGTCTCCTCCTCTGTATCACTCTAGTTTTAATAAAAATTTGAAGAAATTGTGATGAATCAAAATTAGTTTTCTTCTTTTATGATTTTATACTTGCGTTCAAATTCATCCTCGCTTATCTCCCCCCTTGCAAACCGTTCTTTCAACATTTGAATTGCGCTGTCTCCTCCCGCTGCATCTGCAGACTTTCTTTCGCGCCTATCAAAGAACTTCATCACGAACGTAATTACACCGTAAATGAGTAACCCTACAATGAAAATGGTAAATATCATATATAGGACCATCCCAGTGTTCATCATCCCGTCGCCCATCATTTTGTTCACCCACTCCAGTCTTTAAATTTATTACATCTTGTGCCAGTTAATTGGACATCACATTTTCTGTTAGTTCCTGCTTGGCTTTTCTTCGCGACTGTCCTAGTTCTCAGGCTCTTCAATAAGTTTTACTAGATAAATGTCTTCCAATGAACTTGGTCTCAACCTTATCAAAAGAGGGTATTGAGGTAAAAGCCATTGCCACCATCGCTCGTTCTTTCAGTTTAGACCAAAAAGTTGAAGAAAATGTGATGGTTCAAAATTAGTTAACCATACCTTCCACAGATGTCCAAAAAGACCTCCCCTTGTCTACCAGAACCTATACAATAAAAAAGTTCCTCTCACAATTCCTACTATCTTTCACCCCTACATACTTTCTACACATTTACCTATTACAATATAAAACGTAACTATTTCGATTTGTGAGAGGTGAAGAAGAAAGATGTTCAGTAAAAATTTTATTTTCACTCTGCTGTTATCACTTTTTGTGCTAGGGGCATGCAATTCTGGAGGGAGTGATGATGTACCACAACAATCTCAACCAGCCGAGACAGAATCAGAGGCAACAGCTTCGATTATCACAACCACGTTTGTTTTAGAAGATTTTATTCAGACCATTGGTGGAGAAAACGTTGAAGTAACCAATCTTGTTCCTTCTGGTGGGGATGCACATTCGTTTGAGCCAACCGCACAACAAATGATTGAAATTGCGGAGGCTGACGCGTTTGTTTATAACGGCGCTGGCTTTGAAGGCTTTGTCGAGTCTGTCCTGAACTCTTTGCAGGGAGAGGGGATCTTAACACTCGAAGCAACCACTGGAATATCATTAAGACAAGGAAATGAAGATGAGCATGGGGATGAAACTGCTGACGAACATGAAGATGAACACGGCGAGGAAGCGACGGACCAAGAGCATGTTGAAGAGGAGCATGCCCATGAGGATGCTGACCCTCATGCATGGCTAGACCCTGTTTTTGCCCTTCAATACGCAGAGAATATTTATGAGCTCTTACTTGAGCTCTATCCAGAGTACGAAAATGAATTCACAAGCAACTATACAGATTTGAAGGATGCCCTTGAGACATTGCATAATGAATTTGAAGAGATGGTCTCAACAGCGGATCGTGACCAATTTATCGTCTCACACGCTGGTTACGGTTATTGGGAAGATCGCTATGGCTTAGAACAAATTGCTATCTCAGGTCTATCGCCTACGAATGAACCTTCTCAACGTCAAGTCCAAGAGGTGATCGAACTAGGAGAGTCATTGTATATGGATCACCTCTATGTTGAACAAAACTTCACGCCTCAAGTTGCGGAAATGATTGCAAACGAGATCGGTGCAGAAGTTCTTTATTTACACAACCTTGAAGTGCGAACAGATGAAGATATTGAAACCGGTGCTAACTATCTTAGTTTGATGAGAGGAAATATTGAATCCTTGAAACAGGGGTTGAATGAGTAATTAAAGGAACATAACTTAAATGCATGACAAAAGGGTCTCCCAAACAGATTTTGGGAGACCCTTTCAGAATTTCCATGTAGTTAAACAAGAGAGATTTAATGACTATGTCGTCATTTCAGATGTAAAGGGCAACAACTAGCCAGCTAAATAAGCTTTTCTGTATCCAACGTTGTTTAAACCTCATCATGAATATGCTTGGGACTGTTACTGTCCAACCATAATTGTGTAGAATATCTTATTATACTGTAAATTAGGGTGCTATCAACATCGGCTAAGCGTCCTCGGGAATTTCAAAAACCTCATCAGCAATAGATTCTTCCACGCTATGCATAGTGGCTTGTAACTCTCCCTCTGGAAGTTGGATTTGGTGCTCTCCTGTTCCATATTGCGCCGCCCACACTCCCAGTTCCATGGCCACCTCCAAAACCTCAATATCTTCTGGTTCGACATTTTCAATCTTAGACCAAACAAGCTCTAAGTCAGCGTCTTGTTCTGCAGTATACAAAGTCCGATCGCTGTATCGATAAATCTGGTGAGAGACTAGCTCCCCTGCGATTTCAGTCGTTTGGCGAAAGTACGGTGCGCTGTCCAACTCCCTTGCCCAAAAGTAGGTATCCTGGTCTCCAGCTTGAATCACCATCTCAAAGCTTTGCGCATAATCCTGTGGAGGCTGTGTTTGTTCGGCAAACGTGGGCGGTTCTTTTATGACCCGGCTGTCAAAATAAGCTACCACTCCCAGCATAAGCGCCATAGGCATGACAAACATGACGGCTACGCCAATCACAGCGGCTACCTGAAACAGGCTATTCTTTTGTCTATGACTTCTCCGTTGAAGAACAGTTTTAGCGAAAGCAGCCGCCTGAAGCAAGACAGCAAAAACCCCCATCCCAAAAAAGATATACAAGAACCAGATCGGAGGATAAAATCTCCAGTCAGGGGGTGTGGCTTGAAAAAAATAGAATAGGTATAACATGCCGCGAAGCATAGCAATATAGAAAATGACATGAACTAATGTGCTGTGGAGCCATTTCCACGAAGATGCACCTAGAAACTTCACCGCTCTGTTAAAGGAAGTCACGGCGAGTAAGATGATCATAGGGGCCATTACAAGCCCCATCATATTCATGATGCCAACCTCCGGCCTAAAGAGAACATAACCGCCCAGCTCTTCCATATATCCAAACCCGAATAGCGTAGCCACATCCCATCGCGCCCAGCGATCCCAAATCGCATAAGCGTGTCCGAACGAAAGTACCGCGAACCATATTCCAAGCTCCCGCCTCCAGGAAATAAACCGTTTAATGGGGTGCCAGAGCCTAGCAGCTGGTGATAAAATAAGAGCGAGGAACAGAAGAACAAACGCGGCATGTGCCCACGCTCGCCAGTAGGGATGGTCAGCCCCCCAGTCAGGCCACAGGGCAGGTTCAACCCCCCAGGCCGAATACGATAGGTAAAACAAATAGACTAAAAGGGCGGAAAAAACCGCTATGCACAGATGGCGCAGACAAATGACCTTTTTGCTTTTTATTTCTTGCAACATATTTTCATCTCCCTTTGATAGTAGCGTGAGTTTCGTTATTATTGATTCCAATTGTGTGCGACCCGTAAAAAATAATAAATGTTACATATTTTATTATTTTTGTAACTTTATTCGTAATCTATGGGAGTTTTGGAGTTTAGAGCTTTTGTTGAAATTCAACAACTTTTACTTGTTTCACTTTGGAGGCTTTGTTTACTTTAACTAAAGCCTCTCGCCACATCTATTCTATGTTATGAAAAAAGCGCTACATAGCGCTTTTCAGATTGAACGAGGAACCTCCTTTTCAACAAAGGGTTCCTCTCTTCGTTTGCGCAACGATTTCCAGATGTAATTGGAGGTGATTGAAATGATACGCCTTTCAATTTGGCTTAAATGCACTGGTGGTTCAATAGCAGCTCCAGCCCAGAAGGGGCGTTCAACCATATCCTTTGATGCTTTGTCCTTAGAATAAAAAAAAGTTTGTTAATATTATGGTGATTCTTTGTTAAAAGTATGAAGTTTCATAAACCATACGAAATACCCGGGCATTTGTTCTCTATTTTTAGAGCAAAAACAGTGTGCATGAATCTTCAAACACACTGTTTTTTTTTTCGCTAAAACTTATGGCTCATTCTTTATTTTCGAGTAGATGAATTCATTCTAACGGCCATCATTGACAAGTCCATTGAAAATCGTGTTGGCGTTGGACTCCATCATCTTCATGTACGTATCTCCAGGCGTGCCTTCGTTTCCAAGGGAATCCGTATAAACTTCTCCGGCAATCGGGACGTTGGTTTCGTTTGAGACCATTTCCATACTCCTTGCGTCAATACTTGTTTCTAGAAAGAGTGCAGAGACGTCCCTTTCCCTAATTAAATCGATGACATCACGAATTTGCTGGGGAGAGCCTTCGTTTTCCGAATTAATCTCCCAAATATAGCCGGTTTCAACCTGATACGCTGCCCCAAAATACTTGAACGCTCCTTCGCTCGTAATTAAAAACCGCTTCTCTTCGGGAATGTCGCTCATCTTTTTCTGTATGTCATTGTGTAACTCCTCTAGCTGCTGGATATAGTCTTCGGCATTTTTTACATAAACATCTTCATTTTCAGGATTTACTTCTACCAAGGCATCGCGAATATTTTCCGTATACGTTATGCCATTTTTTACATCCATCCAAGCGTGCGGGTCAGGTTCCCCGTCAAGCCCCTGCGATTCGAGATAAATAGGTTCCACACCTTCACTTACCAAGAAAACTTCTTCAGCAGACTTTCCTGTGGTTTCAACAAGCCGGCTGAACCAAGACCCACCTTCTTCAAGGTTTAACCCGTTATAAAATACAAGATCTGCATCTGTTGTTTGTTTTACATCTTCCGGTAAAGGGTCATATTCGTGAGGGTCGGCTCCAATTGGAACAAGACTATAAATGTCCGCCTCCTCCCCGCTCACGTTCTTCACAATGTCATAAAGAATTGAATAGGTAGTCACAATTTTTAACCTGTCGGACTCACCTTCTTGTTGAGATGTAGTAGTCTGACCACAAGCAGCAAGAACTAGCAATATCAGAAATCCGATTCCATAGGATAGAAGTTTCTTTTTCATTAAATATACCTCCCTAATTTTTGGCAAGCTGTGCGCGATATTTTCTCGTTCTCATTGCTCTCCATAAAAGTCCTTGCTTCGGTGAGAAAATGAAAGCGATAAAAAACATCGTGGTTGCAACCATGACAATGGTTGATCCAGATGATAAATTATAGGTGAAGCTGTAATACAGACCAACGACGGACGCAAACACACCAAACCCTGTTGAAAGCAAAATCATCAGCGATAGTTTATTTGTTAATAAATAAGCAGTCGCGGCTGGTGTGATTAACATCGCGACGACAAGAACAATGCCTACTGTTTGTAAAGATGCCACTGTCGCCATCGTTAGTAGAATCATAAGCAAATAGTGAATCAGCTTGATTGGTAGTCCAAAGGCTGCCGCGATAGTCGGGTCAAATGTCGTCACTAGGAGTTCCTTGTAAAAGAGATAAATTGTCATTAGAACGATTAGTGTAACAATGAATGTCATCAACATGTCGGACGTTGGGACAGCTAGTACGTTGCCAAACAAAATATGATAGAGGTCGGCACTACTCTGAACGAACGTGATAATAATAATCCCCAATGCAAATGCTGCTGTAAACATAATTCCAATAGATGTGTCATGTTTTACCCGGCTGTTCTGGCTAATGTAGCCAATACCGATCGCTGTTAGGAGTCCCGTGAAAATCGCTCCAAAGAAAATGTTAATCCCTAAAATATAAGAGATGGCTACCCCAGGAAGAACAGCATGAGAAATGGCATCCCCCATCAACGACATGCCCCTTAGGATAATAAAGCATCCGATTACTCCGCATAGAATTCCTACCATCGTCGACGTAAGAAGCGCTCGTTGCAGGAATTCATAGGCCATAATCGATTCAACAAAAGAAACGACATTCATCATGTCAACGTCACCCCGATATCCTCCAGAAAAGAAAACTGATCGTAGTACGCTTCTCTGAGGGTTACCGGTTGCAGCACGTCATGAGCTTTTCCGTATTTGATCAGTTTTTTATTCAGTAAAAGAAGGTCGTCAAAATAAACAGCGGCTTTGCTGAGGTCGTGATGAATAACGACAATCGTCTTCCCATCCTTTCGAAACTCATGTAAAAGAGTCATGATCTTTTTTTCACTTGCCACGTCAATCCCTATAAAAGGTTCATCTAAAAAAAGCATCTCTGGTTGTTGAGCTAAAGCTCTCGCCAAAAAGACTCGTTGTTGCTGTCCCCCAGATAATTCGCCAATTTGACGTTGACTGAACTCAGCCATTCCGACCTTCCCGAGACACTGATATGCCAATTGCTTCTCCTTTTTCTTTGGTCGCTTGAAAAGTTTTACCTTAGGGTATGTGCCAATGAGCACAGTATCAAGAACGGTAATCGGAAAATCCCAATCAATCTCGTTCCGTTGTGGCACGTAGGCAATCGTTTTTCTTATTTCTTGTATCGGTTTATCAAAATATTGAATGCTTCCTTTATCAATCCGTAAAAGACCTAGCATGGATTTTATTAAACTCGATTTCCCTGCACCATTTGGTCCAATGATCCCAACAATACGACCAGAACCAACGGTAAATGTAATATCCTTCAATACTTCTACTCCATGATAAGAGGCATTCAAATCCCTTACTCCAATAGCGTTCATCTTTTTACTCCTTTCATCGTGGGAAAGAAAGTGGCATGTTCAATACTTTATTGCACAAAGGCAACTTTTTAAGCAAAAAAAGAGAGCTGATCACTACTTCCCCTCGTTTCCCACAGAACCTTATTTCAGCATGATTCTACCCTTATGCTCACTCAATAACAGTATACATTGTAAATATAAAGAAATTATGAAGAAGGAAAAAGTATTTGGCTCTTCTAAAAAAACACCTTCCTTTAGTAAGAAGAGACGTCACAATGGTTCTCCCTTACTAAAGAAAGGTTTTGATCCTTTTGCGTTTATTCTGTTACAACCAGTGTACTTTTCATATTTTCGTGGTCATCTATCGGACCACATACAACACTACAAAGAAGTTCAAATTCTCCAGCTTCGTCCGCAACAAAGGCAACGGTTTCGTCTTCAGTCAGCGTAACGTCGTATCCTTCAATTAACGCCTCATGGTAACCTTCCATGTTCTCAAACGTTACCTCGACAGTGGCACCTAAAGGCACTTCATACTCCGCTTGATCAAATGCATAATTTTCAGCGTGAACAACAAGTTCCACGACTTCGCCTTCATTAGTAGCATCACTGGCGTTCTCCGTTTGTTCCGTACCTTCTTCTTCAGGTTCAGAGGATGTACCATCCGATCCACAAGCAACGATTATAACCGACAACGACAATAAGACAAGTGTTAACCAGAAGCTCTTTTTCAATTTGATCTCTCCTTTTTTTATCAAATATGTAATAATTTATTCCTTGCTTATATTGTATCATTTGGATACTAGTAAATCTGTTGCGAAAATTGTACAGATTAGTGGCAAATTTATGACCTTGAGAAGAAGCTTGTTAACAGGGGGCATCTCCATTCTTGAATCACTACTAGTATAGACCCTAACTTTGATGAAACTATGGAGAAAAAAAGAAAGTTACGTTGAGGCAAGTCCTTTTTAGAAAGCAATGATAATCAGCTTTTCTGTCTCATAGCTATTACTGTTCATGATCGCTCATGAGGCTCATAGCCTTTGCTTAAAATACAATCATATTGGAGGAGATACAATGAAAAAGGGAGGAACTATTGCTTTAGGGTGCTTGATTAGTTTCGGATTAGTGGCATGTACAACCGAGAAAGAAACAGGGACGTCTTCAAATGAAGAAGCGTTAGAAACCGAAGTCATTGACGTTGACACGGATGTTGAATCCAAAGATGAGCCAGCCGTAGAAAATGAAATAGCCGACGCTGAGGAAGAAGGCATCGAGCATCATGAAGAATTGCCATATGAATGGTCAGGCAGTTATTCGTTCGAACAGGGCATCTACTCCCTTGTCTTTAATCAAAACGAGTTCGGTGATGAAAGCATGCGAATCGCTTTTATTTTGGAAAATCAGAATATCATGGACCTCGAACATCATGCTGCTCATCTTATTGATTCTAGTGCTGAAGAAGTAAAAGAAAACAACGAATTTCAAGCGAACCATGAGTTTGTTTACAACCTATCGTTAAACGAAGACATAACGCAATTTACGTTCACCATTAAAGAAGCAGGGGACTATGCCATTTTTACAGAGCATCATCCAGAGGAATTTGAGATGACCATTAGCGATGAAGTAGGGGAAGAAATTTCTCCGCAAAACCCAACGGTGTATGAAGAACATGGACATAGCCATTAGTGATCAAAAATAAGACATCTTCGTTAGGAGTTGTGATCATGAAAAAAGAAATCCTTATTAGTTTGTTTTTCATCTTTTTGTTTACCTTTGATGCTTCCCCTGCTTATGCTCATCGATTGGTGATCGAACCACTAGAACCCGGAACCATTCGCGCGGTGTATGAAGATGGTAGCTTTTCAACCCGCACATTGATTACGGTTTATGATGCAACAGGAAATGAGATTGATCATGGCAGCCTTGATTCTGACGGTTACTTTTACTTCGATGAAACGGAAGCTCACTTTTTCGTTGCCGACGATGGCATTGGTCATCGCACGGAATGGACTGTTGGAGAAGAAGTCGTTTTCAAATCAGACCCTCACCGCTGGATGATTGGTGGAATAGTTCTTTTCCTTTCCATTAGCATCGCCGTTTATTTTTCATATCGAGTCAGGAAGCGCAAACAGCTAGCGAAGACATAACAATAAACCTTACTAGTCAAACACATCTTGACATGTGGATGCTAGTGGGGTTTGTTTATACATGACTAACTAACAAATGATCGTTTATTACTTCTTCTTTTTCTTCCTCTTTGGCTTTCGTTTTTGATCCTGACTCCAGTATTGAACATCGGGGTATTTCCTTCTCAAGTAGACGAGTAAGCAAACCCCAAGTCCAACCAAGAAAATGGACATGAGTTGTGCAGCTCTTAGGGATTCGGTCACCATTAAACTATCAGTCCGCATTCCTTCTATAAAGAAACGGCCAACCGAATACCAAATTGCATATGAGACGATAAGGTATCCTCTTGTCGGGTTCAACTTTCTCATTAACATAAAGAGAATGAATCCACAGAAATTCCACACAGATTCATAGAGAAATGTCGGATGGTAATACACACCGTCAATGTACATTTGATTAATGATAAAATCAGGCAATCTTAAACTTTCAAGAAACGTTTTTGTAACAGGCCCTCCGTGCGCCTCCTGATTTATAAAATTCCCCCATCGGCCTATTGCTTGGCCAAGAATGAGGCTCGGAGCGGCAATATCAGCCACTTTCCAAAACGAAACCTGTTTCTTTTTCGTGTAAACGTATGCGGTTAGGAAGGCCCCTATTAATGCTCCATGAATAGCAATGCCCCCTTCCCAGATAGCAAGGATTTGTTGTGGGTTTTGACTGAAATACTCCCAGCGAAAAACAACGTAATACAACCTTGCTGAAACGATTGAAATCGGCAGTGCGTATAGAAGCAAATCAGAAAAAAAGCCAGGGGGAAAACCGTGTCGTATTGTTTCCCTGTTTGCTACCCATACACCCAATAAAACGCCTATCATAATAATAATTCCGTACCAATTGACAGCGAACGGCCCTATTTCGAATGCAACCCGATTCAGAGGTTCCAAGTTCCCACTCCTTTCTCTCTAAAGCTTCTTATCAGTATAGGAGATAAATTTGAATAATGTATGTAGTACTGAAGTTTTTGTGCTAAAGGCAATGGCTTTTATATACAAGAAAAAGACATCCCGTTTTAACTCAAGAATGCCCTTTCTTTACAAAACTTCATGCTTGCTTATTTGTTACGACCTAATGATGACTGTTTTTACCAGACATCCCCTTCATGCAAAATATCATCATCAAGGGACACGCGGCTAAGATCAAAAGGGATAGCCACTCCATCTTCCCCCCCCTCCCTATAGGCAATTACTTTAGTGCCTTCATTGACTTCAAACAAACGCTTACTCTTTTGAATTTACACATTCGATAACAAGAAAAAGACCTTTAAAATATTCTTCCGTATTATCAATTGCAAATCCAGCATTTTTTAGCCGTTCGCGTGTATTTCGATTTAAACGACATCCCCCACATACTTTTGACCAAATCGGTGTACACATGTCTTGCAGTCGTCCTAAAACTGGATTATCGAAACGTACATGTTCAAAGAGAAGCACTCTTCCACCCGGTTTACAAACCCGTTTTACTTCTTTTAATGCTTTACCAGGATCTTCAATCGTACAAAAAACAAGGGTTCCAATTATGGAATCAAATGTATCGTTAGCAAAAGGGAGAGATTCAGCCTTTTCTAAATAGGTCCGAATCGGCACTTTACTTTTTTCCTTTTGCTTTATAGAGATCTCTTTCATGAAAGGGTCCGGTTCTATCGCATCTACCTGTAGGCCCCCCCGATACAATTGAAAATTTGTCCCTGTTCCTGATCCAATTTCTAAAACCCTTCCCTCTGACTTACGTAATAGACGCTTCCTGATTTTTTTAAATTTAAACTGCTCAAGCGGTGACATCGCTACATCGTAAAGTCGAGCGAACCACTTGCCCATTCATCTCTTCCCTCCCCTTCAGGAGAATTGTCCATACTTGCTGAGCATTTTGAAAGCAATCATGATAATAGCTATCGTGTATCTTAAGTCGAACGGTGGTGTTTTAGAAATTCACGTATCTCCTCCTTTCATGACTAGGACTTTTTCAGTATAGACAATAAATCTGAGGTTTTTGTGAAGATTCTATTTTTCCTTTACTCAACTTTCGAACGACTTTAGTCAAAGAAAAAGGCATTATCACCAGCATGTCCCATAATAGGAACTGCCATGATAATGCCGCCATTGAGGTGAAACCATGAAGCAATACTTGTCACTTTTATAACTAAAATACATAATCAGAAAGTACTCAACACGGCTTAGATGCTCTTTCTAAATCACAATACCGTGAGTCATTCCATGAATCATTGGTTTTAAATGTAGTTATAGTTTATCGTGTGGACTACTTAAACGATTTAATGCCTATAAAGTGGCTTTGCCAATAAGGGTTTGTAATGTCCGCTTTCTCGACCCCAGCAGCTCCGGCATGAATCATTTGGTTATTTCCAATGTAGATGCCACTATGGGAAGCCCCATTCGTATTATAAGTACCTTCATAAAATAATACATCTCCAATAGTAAGGGATTCAACTTCTTTTCCATCGTTTACCCACATTTCTGCATGCGTCCGCGATAAACTAACCCCGTTTTGAGCAAATACATAATTAATAAAACCACTGCTATCCAGACCTGCGGCAGTTGTCCCTCCCCATACATAGGGGGTTCCTAACACGCTTTTTGCGGTTGACACAATATTTGATTCTAGTGTTGATGCCTGTTGAACTTCAACAGAATGGTTAGGTTGTTGTTCCCCTTCACCGGAATCTCTAGTAGACGTATTAACTAACGAATAGTTTTCCACCGAAGTATTTAATGCTAGTGCATTAGAAGTGTTAGATTCTACAATTCCATCAGCAATGAGTCCCTGGCTTTGTTGGTATTCTCTCACGGCTTGCTCCGTCTTAGGTCCAAATATTCCATCCGCCTGAATATTGTACCCTTCCTTGTTTAACTCTATCTGCAACTTTTCAACATTGCTTCCTCTATCATTTCGTTTAATAACTGTCGACGTTTGATTCTGAGATTGACTACTCTTTATTTGTGTCTCCTTTTGAGAGTTGACTGCGTTTGGTTTAACATAAGCTGAAGCTTCTTGACCCCAAGCCGCACCAACAGTCATTGCAGCAATCAGTGATGTAGATAAGATAAAAGCTTTCTTTGTGTTTGCCAACATTTTTGTTTGAACCTCCTTAAATTTGCATAAGATAAATCTATCAATAAAACAAGGAGATCTTAAGGAGGTTCGATTACAATTCAATTACAAAATATGTCGAAATGTGTTGAATATCCACTAACATCAAAATCATTTTCTTTTAGTATTAGTGTTTAATTTTCAGCAAGTCCATCTCATCTTTTCTTTTAACAGATTACATGCAGACCCTTTCTTTTAATAGTTGTGACCCATTAGAATCCCATAAACCCGTTGAATACGTTATTTACTAGAAATGAAGTGATTCGAGTCATCCAGTCAAAATACAGCATGACGCCAAACACCACCATCACCGATCCACCAACCTTCATAATGAGATTCATGTACTTTTTGATCCAGTTCATTTTGTCTACAAAGAATGCCATTAAAAAGAAAGGAATCGCAAATCCAACGCTATAGACGCTCATGTATAACATCCCTGAGCCAGGATTACTGACACTTAAGGCAATCACTGATGCCAATATCGGGCCAACACAAGGTGTCCATCCCGCTGCAAACGCCAGCCCAATGACGTATGTTCCAATATACCCACTGGGTCTTTTTGAGAGCTGGAGCTGCTGAGTCCTCATTAGAAGCGAAGGCTTTATGACACCCATTGTCACTAGTCCGAAAACAACGATGAAAATGGCACCAATCTGCCGAATCAAATTGTTATACCTGATAAAAGCCTCACCAATAAGGGAGGTGGACATGCCAAGCACGATAAAAATTGTTGAGAACCCTAAGATAAAAATGGATGTGTGTACTACTTTCGGGGATACCCCCTTCCCTTTCTCCTTTAACTCCTCCACTGATAACCCAGTAATGTACGACAGAAATGCTGGATAAAGGGGAAGATTGCAAGGCGAGACAAAAGATAACAGCCCTGCCCCAAATGCCAGTATGATGCTTATATCATTCATAAAGAACTCCTTTTTACGCGTAAGAGTGTAACCCAGCCACGACGAGATTAATGGCGAGCAAATTAAACATAATAAGCCCAAACCCAATCACTAACAGCCAGGCCGATTTCTCCCCATGCCAGCCTCTTGAGAGACGTAAGTGTAGATAGGCAGCATAAAAAAGAAAAGTAATTAAAGCCCATACTTCTTTCGGATCCCATCCCCAAAACCTTGTCCATGCGACTTGAGCCCATATCATCGCAAAAATCAATCCCCCAAGCGCAAACACCGGAAAACCGATAATAATGGCTCTATAGCTGACCTCATCAAACAATTCTGGGTTTACGTTTTTTAAAACCGGTTGGATTGCGGCGGAAACCCGCTTTCTCAAAATAATTCGCAAACCAAGATAGAGTAGGCTCCCTGAAACAATCGACCATAGAAGTGTATTGAATTTCCGAGGTGCTTCCACCCCATTCATCCATCCCGGTGTTTGAAGCAATGGTCCAAAGCGGTTCTGATCGGAAGGGATTAGCTCCCCTTTATAAGGCCCAACAATTGCTGGGAGATCATATTCGAGTTCTGCCTCAACTTCAAGCTCATTCACCCAGTTGAAACTTACTGAGTAATTATTAGCCTGAAACAAACCAACCGTGATCGCGATTCCAACAGCGCAGGTACTGGCAAAAACAATGGCCTCAAGCCAAAACGTTTGCCTGGAGCGTTTCGTTTGATCGACAACTCGGATTAAATAGATCAGTGCGCCAATAAAGCCAATCCCAAGTATCCCCTGACCGATGGCTGTTGTGATGACATGGATGTGAAGCCAGTAGGTTTGCAAGGCGGGGATTAGCGGTGAGACATCACTTGGAAACACGGAGGCATAGGCAATAATAACGATCGCGATAGGCATGGTGAAAATGCCAAGGACAGGCTTCTTATAAATCATATAAAGGATAAGAAACGCTAAGACGATCGTCATTCCTAGAAATGTCGTGTATTCAAACATGTTGCTCACGGGCGCATGCCCGCCTACGATCCATCTTGTAATGAAATAGCCCAGCTGAGCTAGAAAACCTGCCAGAGTAAGACCAAAACTGGACCACCCCCATTTCTTCGCTCTCTTCTTTTGTTGTTTGTTTTCATAATACATTGTCATCGAAAAAACAACCATCGAGGCAATATAGATAAAAAACGCAGCAAGTAACAAATTACTACTTAGTTCAACCATTTTTTACTCCTTCCCTTTAGCAGATGGTGTGTCTATCCTTCTATCTATAGGTTGTTCAAGCCCTATCGCCTCTGTCAATTGCACCAGTTCTCGACGAAAAGCAAACCAATTTTTATTTGTATAGGCTGAAACGATAACGCTATTTCCTTCCTGTAAGACCCAAATTCTTCGGTGTGTCCAATGACTTCCCTGCACGAGTCCAATCATGAAGATAGCTCCCCCTACGATCAGGAATGGCAATGTATAGTCCTTCCGAACCGTTAGACCAGCGACGTTTTTTGTCTCAAGACCAGACAATCTAATCGTATACGTGTTATCCTCTTCAGGATCAAAATTTTGGCCAATCGATAAAAAACTCACTTCGCTTTTTTCTTGGTTTGGACTATCGACTTGAAAAATGAAAGCCGGGTTATCGGGGATTCTCGTTTGTGTGCCTGGGACACCGTCATCATTTATGTAGAAATTGGGGAAGTAATCTTTTAATGAAATGACATAGTTGTTTGATAGCTCGTATTGTTCGTCCGGATTGAAAAGGTCAACTGAAAATTCCCCCATCTCTTCCCCGGTCTCTTCATTTTCTAGGGTGAACATCATTTGGTTGAACTCATGAAGCTTGTATGAAACTTGGTAGAGGGCAAAGCTATCAAATTTAAATGGGTCATTTACTCGAATTTGGTATGAATCTACCTCTTCTAGATCGGGAACTGAACCTACGGGACTGTTCGCGTTACGTTGGTATAATGTCACCGTTGATTCATATGTCTCGACGACTTCTCCTCCGAGTCCCTGAATGGCATCCTGAAAAATTTCATCATCTTCATCGTACATCTCCAATAAAAATTGATGATTTTCTAAATAATACTCTCCCCCCGTCCCAGGGATAACTTCAGTCTCTCCTTCCCGAACCCAAAGCTGCTCGTCCACGAACATGCCAGGAAAAAAACGAAGCATTCCACCGATTAGAAAAATAATAAGACCGATATGATTCACATAGGGTCCCCATCTGGCAAACCGACCCTTCTCAGCTAGAATTGCGTTCCCATCCGTTCTGACATTGTACTTTTTAGTTTTCAATCGTTTCATTAATTTTTCATCGATCGCTGAATCCACTATTTGCGACTCACTAACGAGACGCTGCCTTTTCATAAAGTGGACATGCTTACGTACACGCTGATTTTTTAATGAACGATAAAGTGGGAAAAATCGGTCAACACTGGCAATGGTAAGTGACACAGCCAGGGCAGCCATTATTAATAGGTACCACCAAGATTGGTATAGATTGTGAAAGCCAAGCTCATAATAAATCTTTCCGAACACACCATACTCATCCTCATAATGCTCTGCAGGATTCACTGCGGGGGGGATATACATTTCCTGGGGAAAAATCGTTCCCAATGAGGAAGCCCCTAGCAAAATGACAATAATCCAGATTCCTATTTTTACTGATGAAAAGAAATTCCAAATGTGGTCAATGAATGTTTTGTTATAGGTTTGGGAACGTCGGGCTGCCCCCTCATAGCGCATATTTAATACGGTTTCTTCTTTGCTTCCCTCCTCCAAAGGTTTCCCGCACGCCCCGCATAAAGCAGTGCCCTTGGGATTTTGCTGTCCACAGGCACAGCGCAAATCAGACATTCCAATCACCCCTATGGTTTAATACTTTCCATGTACTCAGCAATGTCCGCTTCTGTCATTCCACCTGTAATAACGCTGACTACCGTTCCCTCTGAATCAATAAGCATTGTTGTCGGCAGCGGGATCACACCGTATTGATCCAACACCTGTCGGTTTGTATCCATCGGAATTGGAAAAGACAAGTTATGCCGTTGCACAAAACTATCTACTGTTAATTCGGCCTCCCCAACGTTCACAGCAAGAATTTCAACGCCTTGATCTTTATAAATCTCATACTGATTTTGCATATAGGGCATTTCACGCTCACACGGCGGACAGTACGTTCCCCAAAAGTTCAAAAACACCCCCTGCCCCCGATAATCCTCTAGTTCAGCCTCATTCCCCTCTAAGTCTTTTAGCACAAAATTCGGAGCTTCATCTCCGACTCGTACAGCTGCTTCACTATCGGAAAAGAAATTAATATAAAACATGTATCCAATTGCCCCTATCATAACGAGTAATATCATCGACCGCATAAGTAACCGTTTCCTTTTCATGGTTTCCTCCTTTCGTACGTTCTTATTACAAATTCTAATGAAAAAATATGTGGAAAAAATGAAGATAGACTGGAACGTTGGAGATGTCACCACCTATTCACATTTATTAGCGATTTTCAGGAAGTAATAGAGTCAAAGGCTTTGCTGCCACAAATCATAATGGAGCCAAGATATTAGATGACTAAAGTCGGTGGAGTTGATAATTCTTTTGAAGAAGCATGTCACACTGGAGATACTCTGGCGGAAGTCTTAACGGAGTATATACAAATCAAAACAAGCGATACTAGTAGGTAATTCAATTTCACCTTCGCAAAAGAGAATCATAAACTTAAAGGCAACGATTAGCAGGTAGAGATTCTGACTCCTTTACCTCCTGCACATTCGCTGCCTACTTCATTCTTCTCTTCTTTCTTCTATTTTTGGTTTGGGCGTTGGGCTTGCTTCTGATGAGGATGCCACCTAACCATTCATTTCTTATTGGTCTACCTCTTTCCTTCCATTTTGTGGGCAATGTATTATCAGCATCTGCAATTGACGTCTCACAGTTCATTATTTATGTACTTCACTGTTTCCATATCCGAGGTTGTTGGCAATTTGAAATCTTGCTCATACTTCTCATGTCCTTTGCCCGTTATCACAATCCAATCATTCGGCTTGCTGTGTTCCATTGCTTGTTTTATAGCCAAAGTTCGATCAGGGATAATTTCACCCTTGTGATTTCCATAGTTAGTATTTAGTGATTTATACGTCTTTACCATTTCATCCATTGGCAATGAATTTAAATCATCCATCGTTAAAATGTATCCATCACTCATTTCAGCCGTCACTTTAATCATTTCTTCTCTTTTCGTAAGATCTCTGTTTCCCCTAAATCCAAAAAGATGAACGACTCTGTTAGCACCTGAATCTCTTGCTGCCTTTAAACAATAAAAAATGGCATCTGCAGTATGAGCGTAATCTATTACAACGATAGAACCGTTTTTTTGTTTTAACACTTCAAACCTGCCTTCTACTCCTGGAAAACGTAGAATCGACTGTACTATGTGTTCTGTTTCAATTGGAAGCTGTTTCGCTACGGCATACGCCATAGCTGAATTGTATAGGTTGTGTATGCCGACCATCGGCACATTGATGGTCACCGTCTCCTGAACTTCTTTAACCAAAAGCGATGGGTTTTCCACAGTAACGAAATCCAAAATGCGTAAATCGTTTCTATTAGATTGGCCAACCGAATAGGTGACTACTTCCTTCTCTTGCAGGAGTGTGATTAATTTCTCGCCCCATGCATCGTCTGTATTGACGAGGGCCTTTCCCCCTGGTTTTATTTTATCAAAAAGCGACCTTTTAGCTTGAAAGTAGTTTTCGATCGATCCATGATAATCAAGATGATCGTGGGTCAAATTGGTAAACACACAGAAATCGAATTCGATTCCTTCCAACCGGAATTGAGCTAGTCCATGCGAAGATGCTTCCATGATTACGACCTGATCATTGCTTTTTAGCAATAATTCGTTTAAAACAAGGGAATTAGGGGTCGTATTGACAGCCTCTACAACCTCCCCATTTATGATGTTATGAATCGTTCCAACTAAAGAACAAGAGATACCGCTCTCTTCAAGAATGTGCCTTACAAGATAACTAGTAGTTGTTTTCCCATTAGTTCCGGTAATGCCAATCACCACTTTTTGTTTCGAAGGATTCCCGTAATAATGTCTTGCTATGTGTCCTAATGCTTTCCTACTGTTCTCAACCTTTATATAGGGAATCGTTTCGCTTTCTCTATCTTCTTCCCCTACGACTGCACACGCACCTAGTTGAACAGCTTGTTCTATAAGATCATGGCCATTCACTTGGCCACCCCGAATAGCAATAAAAAGGTACCCTTCTCTTACGTTAGAGGAAATGTCGGTAATCCCTTTAATTTGTATGTCTAGTTCTTTATTTACTTGATTATCAAAACCTATGTCTTTCATTAGTTGCCACAGTTCCATTGGAAGCCTTGCCCCTTAATTTTATGTGCAATTTGTGAAGATTTAAAAGTGTACTATTATGTTAAACTCAATGCAATCTTAACCGAAGCGCTCGTGTATTCATAAGAGCACCGCAACAATTCTAGATTTAGCCGTCTGTACTACTAGTATGCCAGCAATATTGTTCTTCAATAGTACTTTCTTTGCCACTGCAAATCCTTACAAAGGAAGGGGTCTTTCTTGGTTTTTAGAAAGACCCCTTCCTGTATTTACTCAGGCTTATTTGGGACATTAGGGTTCGGGGTAAATGCGGGTTCGAACCCTTCGTAGCGCACTTCAGCTACCATTCCGCCACTTGCATGGTGAAACTCATGACAATGAAACATCCAGTTCCCAGGGTTCTGGGCTTCGAACACAATTTCATAGGTCTCGCCCGGCCGCACATTTAACGTATCTTTAAGGACAGACGACCCTTGAATTGGCTCTCCATCTTTCGAAATCACGTTAAAAAACTCCCCATGTAAGTGCATTGGATGGTCGAAATCTGTGTCATTTTCAATGGTTACCTTCACCACATCCCCTTCTTCCACTTCATAGATCTCGTGGTCGGGGAATTGCTTGCCGTTGATTGTGAAGGTGTCTCCCCCGTCATCCGACCCAAGGAGCATGTCATATTCTTTAGTAATGTCTCCCACATTAATGTCTTGAGCCTCCCCGTATGTGGTTAAGTCCAAGAATGAAGAATTAACTTCCTTGGTTTGTAGCTCCTCGTCTTCATACCCGTCGTAAACAAGTGGAACTAACGCATTCAATCTTTCTTGATTTTCTTCAGCAAAGATTTGAACTCCCCAAGCACCTGGATTGTCCATTTCAATCTCAACGTCATATCGTTCGGCCGGAGCGATTCGGAAGGCCGTATCACTTATAACCTCAGGCTCATTAACAGGTTGACCGTCATAATGCGTCACTTTAAATGAATGCTCAGGAATTGATACGACTTGTGTAAACAGTCCCGCATTAACAAATCGTAGCTTTACTTTATTCCCTTCCTCTACATCAATTGATTCAATTTGCGAGGATGCTTGGCCATTAATCACCATCGTGTCATACATTTCGTTCATCATTTCAGTATGGCTCATGCCATCCATGTCTCCGTTCTCCATCTCCGCATGATCCATATCGCCCGTATCATCCATACCCATATCCATGCCTTCATGATCCATTCCATTCATGTCGCCCATGTCCATTTCCGTAGAAGCAAATTCATCGGTCACTATGACTTCATCGACATCATAGGATTCCTGATCTTCTGGTTCAACAATAAAGACACCGTAAAGCCCTTTGTCGACCTGAGTCGCACCGTCCTGGTGGGAGTGATACCAGTATGTTCCCGGTACGTTTGCTTGATACTCATACGTGAACTCTTCCCCAGGCATAATCGCATTCTGAGTGACGCCAGGGACGCCATCCATCTCGTTAGGAACAGGAAAGCCGTGCAAATGAAGAGCAGTGGGTTCTTCCAAATTGTTCTTTACGTTTAATACAACCTCATCGCCTTCCTGCACACGAATCTCCTCGCCCGGGACGGTTTCATTATAGGTCCAGGCTTCAGTCATGGTTTCATCATCATACATCCAATGAGTTTCCGTGACATCCAGATTGAAAATCTTCTGGCCATCCTCGTTCGTCATATTTTGACCCTCTTGATCTGGTTCCTCTTGCTGGCTTTCACTTGGGCTGGACCCCATCTCCATTTCAGAATGATCCACCCCTTCATCCGAGCAGCCAGCTATCACCAAGGACAAGGCGAACGTCCCACCAATTAGTGCATATGATTTTTTCAAGTTTCTGCCCCCTTTGAATTAACACCTACCATATACTTTAAACGACAAATTTATAGAATTTATGAAGAGCACGACTCCAATGCCACTGTTCATACTTTGTCCATATCTAGCCTTTATGAAAGACATGATAAATGAGAAAAACTAGGCTTAGGGAAGGAAAAACCCGCTCTCAACAGCGGGTTTTCTCGATCTTCTTTAAGGACAAATCATTCGTTTTCAGCTAAGTTGCTGTGCTTCATCTCTTAGGCTACATCATATCCTTGCTCTTCAATCACTTCTGTTATTTCCTTAAGAGCTACCGTGTCCGGGTCAAAGGTTACATCAACTGTTCCTTCACTTAAATGAACCTTTACGTGATTCACCCCGTTTAGATCGCCCACATTGCCTTCAATGGAGTTCACGCAATGTCCGCAAGACATCCCCTGTACATTTAATGTCATTTCCTTCATGACTGATTGCTCCTCTCTTTACGCTCGATTTACCATACGCTGGTAAGGTATAAAAATAATGTGATCTATTCTCCTTGCTATTATTACTGCACGACTGCCAAACAACTTTCCGCACAACGTTTGCATACCTCAGCACAGCGTTTGCACTGGTCATGATGACTGGCGTGGGTCTCACATTCTTCGCCACAGGCCTTGCAAATGGCTGCACAAAGCTGACAGATCTCCTGATAGAATGGACTGTTTCGTGACATCGCGCTCGCGGCAAATGCACAAATTTCAGCGCACTCTCTTGTTAAACGGATGCAGTCTGCTAACATCGCCGTATCGTCTTCATTCAAGCAGGCATCAAAGCAAACATCGCATTCCTTCAAACACGCCAGACAGTCTTCAATACATTTTTCCAATTTCGTGTGGTTCATGTGAATCACTCCTCGATTTTAATTCGTTTGGCCGTTTTATCTTATCCCTGCGGCTATTACTTACATATATATCCCCTCCTTTACTTCGTTTTCGAATGGATCGCGGGAGAAAGCGCCGGATCTCTTCTTCATGATAGCCCACTTGCAAGCGTTTATTATCAATCAAAATGGGTCGTTTTAATAGAACAGGGCACTTACAAATGATGCGAAATAACTCTTGCAACGACAGTTCTTCGATGTTGATACCCAATTCATCAAAAACCTTTGATCGCCTTGAAATAACTTCATCGATGCCATTCTCAGTCAGCCGAAAGATCTCCTGCACTTCACCCACCGTTAGTTTCGTTTGAAACAGATTGATTTCAATAAATTCAAGCCGATGCTCGTTTAACCAACTCTTTGCTTTGCGACAGGATGGACAACTTGCAGAGGTATACACTTTAATCATTTGATCCCGCCTCCCTTACAAGAGTAGAACATCAATTACCCCCATACTTGTGTTCAAAATCATGCTGCACAGTTTGAGCGGCTGGCGCGCCGTCTCTTATCTTTCCTCCATTTTCTGAATGAGTGCTTTAATTTCTTCTTCATTACGCTCAAAACCGGTAAACACAGTAGGCTTTTGAAGCTTCCCCAAAAGCGACTTTTTCTTAAACACAAATCCGGGAACAACTTTAGATCCTGTAAGATTTTTTAGCCGTGCTTCCTTTTCTGGGTGCTGACCTAAATCATGCTCCACATAAGGAACTTTCGTTTTTTTCAAATACTGCTTGCTGTCTTGGCAATCTGAGCACCATGGGTGTGTATACAGCTCTAATGAATACATTACAAACGGCCTCCTTTTTTTGAAGGTTAGTTCACTTCAATGACGAAAGGAAACGCCACAACTCCACTGTCCGGAAGGTCAAATTCCGCCCATACTTTATAAAGTCCAGGTTCCTCAAAATGTGTTTCAAAGACCGTCTCCGTCTCGGATGACGGGTGGACATGGATGAATTTTTCTCCCGCTTCATCTAGAATGACCACATGACCTAATGCTCCTAAATAAGGTTTTGGCACTTCCCCATGCAAGTCAAACGAAAGGGTGGCGTCTTCTCCTACTTCTATCCCCGACGCATCAAGCGTTACTGTTTTGCCTAAAACCTCTTTTGTCATCGACGTATCTGCCGTGAGTTCTGTCTCTTCTGATTCAGAAACGTCATCACCCACAACGAGTTCATTCGCTTCAACCACGTATTCCTTGTTTTTCGGTGTAATATCCACAAATGCTTTGTAGCGTCCATAATCTAGAGGTGTCTTTACAGAAAATGTCCCTTCCGTTTGCTTTTCTGGGTGAAGGTGAATAAACTCCTCTAGATCTTCCGAGACCACGATCAGGTGCAATTCTTTCTCGTGTGACACCTCAAGCTCTGGCGCGTTTCCTTCGTCATCCATTAGCTCAATTTGTAGGTGTTCGTTTTCGTAACTGACACCAGTTTGAACGTCAGAATCATTGCTCATGTTATGGTTCTGATGGTCGTTCATATGACTTTCCTCCTCAGAAGGTGTCTGTTCCCCATGATCTCCATGTTCTTCAAATCCATCGCTTTGGCTGCTCTGCTCTTCATGTTCTCCATGGTCCATACCGCCACTATTAAGAGGATTTTCGCCTGTGATTGCGCTATAGCTCGCAATCACAAGCCCAACATATACAATGCCACTGATTACCCATGTTCTAATCATCCTCTTATTCCCCCCTGCCCTCTAACTTCAGACGTTGCAAGCGCAAGGCATTAAACACAACGGAAACAGAACTGAAAGCCATCGCGGCTCCCGCTACCCAAGGCGCAAGTAGACCCATTGCCGCTATCGGAATCGATGCAGAATTGTAAAAGAAGGCGAAGAATAAGTTTTGCTTGATATTACGGATCGTCTTACTACTAATGTGCACGCTATCCGCTACACTATGAAGGTCTCCGCGCATAAGGGTAATGTCTGCTGCTTCGATGGCAATATCCGTGCCGGTACCAATGGCCATGCCAATATCGGCCACTGCAAGTGCTGGTGCGTCATTAATACCATCCCCAACCATCGCGACCTTCTTGCCTTCGCTTTGGATCTTTTTGATCTCTTCTGCTTTTTGTTCAGGAACGACTTCAGCGATGACTCGGTCAATGTCCACTTTCTGGCCAATGGCATTGGCTGTCCGTTGGTTATCACCCGTCAGCATAATCACTTCTAAACCAAGGTCATGCATTCGCTTAATCGCCGCTTTCGATGTGTCTTTCACCGTATCAGCTACAGCGACTAGTCCAGCTAGTTGTTGATCAATGGCAATCAGCATCGCCGTTTTTCCTTGCTCCTCCAGTGTAGTCATTTTTTCGTCAAATGCTCCCATTGAGATGCTTTTGCTCTTTAGTAACTTGCGTGTCCCTACGAGCACTTCAGAACCTTTCACAACTGAACGTATTCCATATCCCGGAATAGCTTCAAAGTCGTCTAGAGCTTCCAGAGAAATCCCTTTTTGCTCCACACCTTTTACAATCGCCTCAGCGAGCGGGTGCTCCGAGTTTTTCTCAGCAGAACCGACAAAGGACAGCACTTGTTCTTCCTCAAAACCTGGAGCAACGAGCACATCCGTCAATTCTGGTTCCCCTTTTGTCACCGTTCCGGTTTTATCAAGAACCACCGTTTGAATGGAACGCGTGTTTTCAAGATGCTCGCCGCCTTTGAAAAGGACGCCCATCTCGGCAGCACGGCCAGAACCAGCCATCACTGAGGTTGGCGTCGCAAGACCGAGCGCACAGGGGCAAGCGATAACCAAAATCGTGATGAGTGGCACGAGCGCTGAACGCAAGTCCCCTGGTGCAATGATGAAGTACCAGACAAGGAATGTAGCAACGGCAATAACAACAACGACAGGAACAAAGATACCGGATACTTTATCCGCAATCCGCTGAATATCCGCTTTACTTCCTTGAGCTTCTTCGACCACTCTGACAATCTGTGAGAGCGCCGTATCCTTTCCAACTTTTGTTGCCTCAATGTTCAAAAGGCCGTTTTTATTAATGGTGGCGCCAATCGCTGCATCGCCTGGCTTTTTGTCCACTGGGATACTTTCGCCCGTAATCATGGATTCATCAACCGCCGACTGCCCTTGCGAAATCTTCCCATCAACAGGAATCTTCTCACCTGGACGAACAACAACGGTATCCCCAACGAGCACTTCTTCAATGGCCACTTCCATTTCTTCTCCCTCTCGGATGATTCTTGCTGATTTCGCTTTCAGTCCAAGAAGTTTTTGAATCGCTTGACCGGTGCGTCCTTTGGCCCGAACTTCAAATAACTTCCCTAATACAACAAGGGTGATAATAATAGCTGCCGCTTCAAAGTAAAGCTCCGGCATGCCGACTTGACCGCCTTGATACCACTCCCAGCCTAAGAAAATGCTATAGAAGAACGCAACAGTCGTTCCAAGGGCAATAAGCACATCCATATTGGCGCTCTTATTTCGCAAGGCTTTGTAGGCCCCTCTGTAAAATTGGGCCCCTACGATAAATTGCACCGGTGCGGCTAGTGCCAATTGAACCCATGGATCCATAAACAAATCAGGCATATATAGGAAGGAAGTGAATTCAAAATGCGTCACCATCGTCCATAGAAGCGGCAGGGATAAGATCGCCGAAAAAATAAACTTTCCAGTTTGATGCTGAATCTCTTTTTCCTTGTCATTGGCCGTTTCTTCTTTTGATGTTTGCGGTTTAATCGTATACCCTAACTTGTGTACAGCCTCAACCATATCCCTGACAGCCACTTGAGCCTTGTCATACGCAACCGCCACATTTTCTAATGCGAAGTTAACATTGGCGCTTGCTACGCCATCCATTTTCGATAATTTTTTTTCAATCTTATTAGCGCACGCTGCGCACGTCATGCCTGAGATATCAAAGGTCTGCGTTTCATGAACGACTTTATAGCCGAGTTTATCAATCTTTTCTTCAAACTCCTGAACACTCGTTTGGTCGGGGTCATAGGTGATTTTTGTTTTTTCAATGGCAAAATTAACATTGGCTTCTTGAACCCCTTCCATCTTTGAAAGGCCCTTCTCAATTTTGTTTGCACAGGCTGCACATGTCATGCCAGTGATGAGTAACGATACTTCTTTTTGTGCCAAGTTCTATCCCTCCTTTGGGGTATTGTCTTTCTCTTCTTTTTTAAAATGTTCCTCTGCATACGTATATAAGCGATTATTTAAAAAGGGTTGTCGTTGGATATGCGCGAGTACCAGTTGTTTTGCAAGTGTAGGGGTCATTGCCTGGTACCAATCCCCTTTTGGGTAAGAAATGACAATCGGTCCATGTTTACACTGGCCATTGCACCATGTTTTGGTTGTATGAATGCTTTTAGTGAAATCATGGTCGTTAATTGTTTTCCGAACCGCTTGTGTCACAGCTTCGGCTCCTTTTCTCGTACACGATTTCCCATTGCACAAAAGAAAGTGGCCAGAGACTCCCTCTAAGTTCATTCCCCCATCCCTCTCTCGCTCCCTAAGTTTTCGTTTTTAAATGAAGTACAAACATCAACCTCCTTCTTTGTTTCTTATTGTGTATGATCACATCATACTATACCCCCCTATAGTATTCAAGTAGTTTTGTTTAATTTTTTTAGTTGTCTTCCGACAGCGACGCCTTTAGGCTTCTCTACGCCTCTTATACAAAAAAACTGCCCACCGTCTTGAGAAAATCGAGACTTTGTCGACAGGCTAAAGGCCTAGCACATAAATATTTTAAATTTTTAATTAATTAACAGCTATGCAACTTCGTAACCTTGCTCAATTCTTCTTTAATCATTTGGAGGGAAATGGCGTTCTCATCAAAAGAGACCTCCACTTGTCCAGATTGCAAGTCCACCTTAACAGAATCAACTCCAGTAAGTTTCCCTGCACTCTCTTCAATGCTATGGACACAGTGATTGCACGACATTCCTTGGACAGAAAATGTTTGATTCACTTTTAATTCCTTAACGTATTAGCGCACCATGCGCTTCATCACATCCATCAACTCATCAATGGCCTTGTCTTTATCGCCTTCCTCAATTGCATTCACAACGCAGTGATGAGTATGATCTTCCATCAATGCAAGACTTACTTTAATGGTCGCTGCTTGCACAGCACTAATTTGATGGAGGATATCTACACAATATTGTTCGTTTTCGAACATTTTCTGAACGCCCCGTACTTGCCCTTCAATGCGTTTAAGTCTGTTTAACAACTGCTGTTTGTTTGGTTGGACGGTATGTCCTTTATCTGATGAAGCCGTTATACTCACCTCCTACTTATGGCAAGAATGGCAGGCACCATTCACGATACATGGCTCCATTATACAATACCCCTATTGATGAATCAATTCATTATTTTGGCACATACTATGTATATCGCTTTAAATAGCTTTTAAATGGTTAATTATGACCTATGTTTCACTCATACCTTACCAGGGTAACATATTTTATAAGGAGGGAAGTAGAAATGTCCAAAATGGATAAACACGAACAAGAAGATCACCCTCATGAGCGTCATGAACACCATGCTGGAGGAAATCCCCATCACTCTCACCATGAAAACCACAGAAATCATGTACATAGTGGACATGGGGGGCATGATCATCACGGTCACGGCAGCCATGAAGAAATGATCTCTGACTTTAAAAAACGATTTTTCATTACACTGGTTCTAGCGATCCCCATCATCGTTCTTTCAGACATGATCCAGATGTTCTTTAACTATTCTCTTACGTTTCCTGGAGATACGGCTATTGAACTCATTCTGTCCTCCATTGTCTTCTTTTACGGAGGGTGGCCATTTTTAACGGGGCTTGTTAGTGAAGTGAAAGGTAAATCCCCAGGTATGATGACACTTATCGGGTTTGCCATCACCGTCGCCTACGTTTACAGCGTTGCAACAGTTTTCGGCGTCGAAGGTATGGACTTCTTCTGGGAGCTAGCGACGCTGATCGCCATCATGCTTCTTGGTCATTGGATCGAAATGAAATCCGTTATGAAAGCTTCGGATTCCCTTGAATCTCTGGTGGAACTTATGCCGCAGGAAGCCAATAAATTAATGGAGAACGATGAAATAACGCCCGTGCCTGTCGCCGAGCTGAAAAAAGGCGACCGCCTTCTTATCAAGCCAGGGGAAAAAATACCGGCAGATGGGCACATTCTAAAGGGAAAATCCTCGATTGATGAATCGATGCTAACGGGAGAGTCTGTCCCTGTGGAAAAAGAACAGGGAGATGAAATAATCGGTGGTTCGATTAACTCCTCCGGCTCCCTTACCATTGAGGTTTCAAAGACAAGCGATGAGGGGTACTTGTCACAAGTCGTACAACTTGTAAAGGAAGCCCAGGAAAGCAAATCGAAAACACAAATGCTTTCAGATCGAGCCGCTAAGCTGCTATTCTATGTCGCTATCGTTGCCGGGCTGCTTACGTTCATCATTTGGATAGCGCTTGGCTATAGTGTGGGAGATGCGATGACGCGAATGGTCACCGTACTCGTTATTTCCTGTCCCCATGCGCTTGGACTTGCGATTCCATTAGTCGCTGCCCGTTCGACCGCAATTTCCGCCCAAAAAGGGTTATTTATTCGAAATCGAATTGGCTTTGAAGACGCCAGACGCGTCGATACGATTGCTTTTGACAAGACCGGGACTTTAACGAAAGGGGAGTTTGGGGTTACGGACATCCTGACAGAGGAACAGACATCTGAGAAGGAATTGTTAAGGCTTGCTGCATCTGTTGAATTGCAATCAGAGCATCCGATCGCCATGGGGATTGTCAATAAGGCAAGCGAAGAACAGGTCGACATTCCACAGCCAGAAGACTTTGATTCCATGACAGGAGCAGGCATTACAGGAAAAGTGGATGGCCAGAGCATTTCTGTCGTTAGTCCTGGCTTTTTACAAAGGGAAGGCATCCGTTACGATGAGGATCATTTTTCCAAACTGTCAGAAACAGGAAAAACCGTTGTCTTTGTACTTAGGGATCAAGCACTTCTCGGTGCGATTGCCCTAGCTGATGCGGTAAAGGATTCCGCCAAAGAAGCCGTGGATCGTTTGCATCAGATAGGAATTGAAGCGCTAATGTTAACAGGCGACAACGAAAAAGTAGCACGGGAAGTCGGGAAGCAGATTGGCATCAATTACGTTATTGCAGAAGTTCTTCCCCACGAAAAAGCGGAAAAGATCAAAGAACTTCAGAAAGGCGGGAACCGTGTCGGAATGACAGGAGACGGAATCAACGATGCGCCAGCCCTTGCCAACGCCGACCTTGGTATTGCGGTTGGAGCGGGAACGGATGTAGCTATGGAAACCGCTGATGTCGTACTTGTGAACAGTCATCCTAAAGATGTGGTCTCCATCATTGACTTGTCCAGGCTCACATATCGAAAGATGATC
This sequence comes from Shouchella shacheensis, assembly GCF_001484965.1. Lineage (GTDB taxonomy): Bacteria > Bacillota > Bacilli > Bacillales > Bacillaceae_D > Shouchella > Shouchella shacheensis. Next base: position 163,906 of record NZ_LLYY01000010.1, read on the forward strand.
CAGAACCTCTGGTGGGCAGCAGGCTATAACATTGCGGCTATTCCACTCGCAGCCGGAATATTGGCTCCATGGGGGATTATCCTTGACCCGGCCCTTGGTGCTGTACTGATGTCGTTAAGTACGGTGATTGTGGCCATTAATGCCCAGTCGCTGAAGACGAAATAACCAACAAAAAAATCACATCCTCAAATCCGGAGACGTATAGAACGTCTCCGGATTTGAGGCAAAGTTCTAGTGGGCTAAAACTTCTTCATTAACGCTTTTCTAGGATGGTCTATATATAACCTGCATTCCCGAATTTACTGTAACGAGGTTGGTGGAGAAATGCCAATC
>NZ_LLYY01000011.1 GCF_001484965.1 Shouchella shacheensis
GACATAACCTTTCGTACATTTTTTCTTAACGTTTACTCCTCAGAGCTGATCCTTATGTATATTCCTTGCCCTAAGGGGGGAAAGAAAGGATAATAAAGAAAGGACTTGATTTTTACCTAGAGAGTAAGGTGATGACATGAACAAAGGCCAACGCCATATTAAGATCAGGGAGATCATTACGAACTTAGAAATCGAAACGCAGGATGATTTGGTTGATACGCTTAGGCATGATGGCTACAATGTCACCCAGGCGACGGTTTCGCGGGACATCAAGGAGCTCCATCTTGTAAAAGTACCAATGACGGATGGACGTTACAAGTACAGTCTGCCAGCGGATCAGCGTTTTAACCCTCAACAGAAGCTAAAACGCATTCTTACCGATAGCTTTATTAGTATTGATCAGGCGGAAAATCTTGTCGTGATGAAGGCGATGCCGGGAAATGCCAATGCCATTGCCGTACTTATCGACAACTTGGACTGGCAGCAGCTAATGGGGACGATATGTGGAGACGATACGATCTTGATTATCTGTCGTACAGAAGCAGACGGGAAGTGGGTTTCAGAGCAGTTTCTTAACATGCTTTAAGGTGGCGATATCATGCTAATGGAGCTCTCCATTAAAAACTTTGCGATTATCGATGCGTTATCCGTTCCTTTTGATAAAGGGTTGACGGTGCTAACAGGAGAAACGGGGGCAGGAAAGTCCATCATCATTGACGCCATTGGCTTGCTTCTTGGCGGTCGTGGCTCGGCAGAATTCGTGCGCTATGGAGAAAAGCGCGCAGAAATTGATGGGCTTTTTTCTGTGGATGACAAGCACCCGGTTCGTGTGAAACTAGAGTCGCTTGGCATTGAGCTTGAAGAAGGGATGCTGATTTTGCGTCGTGAGATTACGCAAGCAGGGAAAAGCATTTGCCGTATTAACGGAAAACTGACCACACTCGGCGTTCTTCGCGAAGTCGGGCAGACGCTCATTGATGTGCACGGGCAGCATGAGCATCAGTCGCTGATGCAGGTGGATGAGCATGTCCGATTACTGGACAGTTTTTCGGGCGCAAAAATGAAGGAAACGCTTGCCGAGTATCAGCGGCTATACAGACAGGCGCAAAAGTTTGAAGCAAAGCGTAAGGAAATGAATCAAAATTCGCAGGAGATGGCCCGGCGGATCGACCTCTATACGTACCAGCTCTCAGAAATTGAAAAGGCAGAGCTTGCGCCAAACGAGGACGAGCAACTTAGTCAAGAGCGCCACAAGCTGGCGAACAGTGAAAAGCTCTTTGAAGCGCTGAACCTTAGTTATGATCATTTGTATGGGGAAGAGCGCGGGCTCGATTTCATTAGCGGGGCGGTCTCACACCTTGAGGAAGCGGTCGCGGTTGATGAAGAGCTGAAGCCACTGTATGAGTCGGTCTCGAGCGGTTACTATTTATTAGAAGAAGCCTCTTTTTCCTTAAGGGAAGCGGTGGATCAAATTGATTTCAATCCAGAGAGGCTTAAAGATATTGAGAACCGTCTTGCGGAAATTGAGGGCTTGAAACGAAAGTATGGCGAAAGTGTTGAGGCTGTTCTTGAGTATGCCGCGAAGATTGAAGAGCAGCTTCACGAAATGGAACACAAAGACGATCGTGTTGCAGAGCTGAAGGACAAGCTCGAAGCGATCTGGAGTGACATCGAGCTCGAAGCCGAAGCGCTGACGGACGTACGGAAACAAACGGCCGCCCAACTGATGGACTCCATTCAAGAGCAGCTGCAGGCACTTTATATGGAGAAAACGCGCTTTCAAGTGGCCATTGAAAACCGTCCTCCGAGCAAACCTCAGCAAGCGCACGCACACGGGTACACGGAATCAGGAAAGGACCGAGTCGAGTTTCTTATTTCGACCAATCAAGGGGAGCCAATGAAGCCACTTGCCAAGATTGCTTCCGGCGGGGAGATCTCACGCATTATGCTTGCGCTTAAATCGATCTTTTCCTTTAAACAAGGCATTACCTCTGTTATTTTTGATGAAGTCGACACAGGCGTAAGCGGCAGGGTCGCTCAAGCAATTGCTGAAAAGATTCAGCAAATCTCGACTGGCTCACAAGTGCTCTGTATCACCCATTTGCCGCAGGTGGCAGCAATGGCCGATCATCATTTGTTTATCGCCAAGCACGAAGGTGCTGACAGGGTCACGACCTCGGTCCAACCGTTAGAAGCGAAGGAGAAAGTGAATGAAATTGCACGTATGCTTTCCGGCGTGGAAATCACGGATTTAACGCGACAGCATGCAACAGAACTCCTTGATATGGCTCGAGAACATAAAGAGGGAATTAGAAAAGCTACCTAAATTGGGTGGCTTTTTCTTTTGGCCCTAGTTATAAATGTGGCCTTTCACGGCAACATTAGTAATACAGCCAGCATGGAGGTGTGGGTTGGGAGTTAGAGGAGTGAAGGAAGTTGAAAAAAGAGGGTGTACGATATGTAATTGGAGCCATGCTGTTCGCGTTTGTGCTAAGCCTAGGCTTTTCACAAACCGTGAAGAATTTTATTCAAATCCCAACCTCGGTAACCGTTTTTGAAGGGGAACAAGAAGCTTTATTTTCAAGTGTTGGTCCGCTCCGCGCACTTGCGACGGTTGCCTCTGAGGATTCGCATGCATTTTCCATTGCTAAAAATAGCAATAGCACTTATCTTAATGCGAACGAAAGAGGCTCGAGTGAAGCCGTGGTGAAAGCAGGGGGACTGCCGCTAAAATCCATTGACGTATCAGTGTTGCCAGAGATTAAGGTGGTTCCAGGTGGACAATCCATCGGTGTCAAACTAAATACAGAAGGGGTCCTTGTTGTAGGTCATCATTTAATTGAGACCATAAATGGACAGCAGTCTCCTGGAGAATCAGCAGGAATTGAAGTCGGTGACATGATCACCAAGATCAACGGAGTGACAATGAGATCCATGAGAGATGTCACGGACCTTGTTCAAGACGCTGGCGAAGAGAAAAAGGAATTGTCGATTGAAGTGAAACGGGACCAAAAGGACATTCAAACGATTCTCAAGCCTCAAAAAGCGAAAGGTGAACATTCGTACCGTCTTGGCCTCTATATCCGCGATTCGGCGGCAGGCGTAGGGACCATGACGTTTTACGAACCGGAATCCAAAAAGTTTGGAGCGCTTGGACATGTGATCTCTGACATGGATACACACAAGCCTATTGTTGTCCATGACGGGGAAGTTATGCGTTCATCGGTGACGTCCATTGAAAAGGGACTGCACGGTGACCCTGGGGAAAAGCTTGCCAGCATTTCCAAAGAACACAACGTGCTCGGGAACATCGAAAAAAACAGCAGGTATGGCATTTTTGGGACGCTAAAGAACGATAAACTGGAAAACCACATTGCTGATGAACCAATGGCTATTAGCATGGCTTCAGAAGTGGAAGAAGGACCAGCGAAAATTCTCACCGTTGTCAATGGGGAAGACGTGGAGGAATTTGAGGTGGAAGTGGTAAGTTCAGTCACCCAAACACAGCCGGCAACAAAAGGCATGGTTATTAAAGTCACTGACCCGAAACTTCTTGAAGCAACAGGAGGAATTGTTCAAGGAATGAGCGGAAGCCCAATTATCCAAAATGATAAACTCATTGGCGCTGTTACGCATGTATTCGTTAATGACCCCACCTCTGGATACGGCGGGCATATAGGCTGGATGCTTGAAGAAGCCGGCATCCATACAGGTCTAAATCAAGCCAAAGCGAGTTAACACTCGTTTTGGTTTATTTGTGTGTAGAAAAGCGAAGGCGGGTCGAACAGAAGCGAGGATTTTGGAAGGCCTGACAAAGAAATCCCGGTCTTGGATTTCGCGTCAGGACTGAAAAATCCCGAGCTTCTACCCGCCGCAGCTGGACAAAGAAAAGCGAAGGCGCCCTGCTCACGAGCGACAAGTTCTGGAGCGACGGCAGGTCAAGTCCGACCTTGACTTGAACTGGCGGCGTGAAGAAACCTCGAGCGAGTGGGCGCCGCAGCTAGACAAAGAAAAGCGAAGGCGGGTCGGTCAGAAGAGATTTGACAAAAAATCCTGATCTTGGATTTCGTGAATCATGGGTGGTGAGCCATAGTATATCGAATTAAGTCGAAAAAGCGAGGATTTGAAAGAATTTCATTTCTTTTTATAAAAAAACAGCAGAAATAAGATTTTTTAAAGGAATGCGGTTCTCTTTGTCGAATCGATAAGATAGACCCATGGTAATTAGAGGAGGAACTTATGAAGAACGTAACTGTTTGTATTGCGGATGATAACCGTGAACTGGTTCATTTACTTAACGAATATGTGAGTGCTCAAGAAGATATGCAGGTGGTTGGGACAGCGGATAATGGAGAAGAGTGCCTGAAAGTAGTAGAGGAAAAACGGCCAGATGTACTGCTGCTTGACATTATCATGCCTCATTTGGATGGCCTTGCTGTGCTTGAACGCTTAAGCGGACAACAGGCGAAACCACAGGTAATCATGCTCACGGCCTTTGGACAGGAGAATGTGACGAAACGTGCCGTTGAATTTGGCGCGGCTTATTATGTGCTTAAACCGTTTGACATGGAGGCGTTAATGGGCAAAATCCGTGAAATTGGGGGCAAGCAACAAACGTCAAAGCAGGGAAGTCTAACATTCGGTGCCATGCCAAAACCGGAAAACCGCCAAATCAATCTTGACGCTAGCATTACGAGCATCATTCATGAAATTGGTGTTCCTGCACATATCAAGGGGTACATGTACTTACGTGAGGCAATCACACTCGTTTATAAGGACATCGAGCTCCTCGGTTCGATAACGAAAGTGCTTTATCCAGACATTGCGAAGAAATTCAACACCACGGCGAGTCGCGTCGAGCGTGCGATTCGTCATGCCATCGAAGTTGCCTGGAGCCGGGGAAACCTTGACTCCATCGCAACGCTGTTTGGCTACACGGTCAGTCAGTCAAAGGCTAAGCCTACAAATTCGGAATTTATTGCGATGGTTGCCGATAAGCTGCGGATTGAGCATAAGGTAAGCTAGAATTGTCTATTGTACACCTCCTCTTAGTGGCTCTATTGCCTCTGTAGGAGGTTTTTTCTCCTCCATTCCTTTTTCGTTATCCATAAAATGCGTAATTTTGCTACAGTCGGTCATACTAGCGGTAGATAAGATAACGAGCAATACGTAAAGGGACGATGGCAATGGAACCGGAAATTGGCGGAACGCTACATGGCGGTACGCGTACAAAAACATTGATCCCCCACCTGCCAGAAGGGGCGATTGTGCTCCTCGATCATCGAGATCTCGATGATCTTTCGTGCACGGCTTTCATTCGTAGAAACGTAAGAGCGGTTGTGAATCGCTCCCTCTCTCTATCTGGGACGTATCGTCATCATCAGGTGGAGCGGTTGCTGACAAGTGGGATAGCGGTTTATGACATTGAGAGCGTTCGGCGACAAGAGCTGCTAAGGAGTGGGGCTGTGGTCGTTATTCGCGGAGAAAGGCTATTTACACAGGATGGCCTTCTTGTAGCGGAGCTCTGCCCCTATAACGAAGCGCTCATTGCCAAACGTCTAGCTCAGGCTGATGAGTGCTACCCACTTCAGCTTGAGCAATTCATGCGTAATTCTCTTTCGCACGCAGAAAAGGACTGTCCCACTTTCATAACTGAAAAGGAATTGCCTGAGGCATTTGCCGCGTGTAAGGGACGCCACGTCCTGCTTGTTGCTCGTGGACCAACATTTGAAAAAGACGTCGGTGCCCTTCGGAAAAAAATAAGACAGTTGAAGGCCTATGTTGTCGCGATCGACGGAGCGGCAGATACGCTGCTCGCCTACAGGATGAAGCCAGATGTGATCGCTGGAGACATGGATTCCGTCAGCGATGAAGCGCTGTTCTGCGGGGCTGAAGTCGTTTGTCATCAGGGTGAGAAGGGAGAAGTTCCAGCTCGGAAACGGATGAATGCTCTGGGACTCACGTATGAGTACATGCAACATGTCGGCACGAGCGAAGACATGGCATTGTCCGGCTGTTATCAGGCGGGGGCGCATCATTTGTATACGGTCGGCTACAGGAGTGGGATGAATGAATTTCTGGAGAAAGACCGGAAAGGGATGGGGTCTAGCTTGCTTGTCGGCATGAAGACGGGGGATAAGGTTACGGATTTAAAAGGCATTCATAAGCTGATTACACGCCCACATCCGCTCGTCACTCTTTGGAAAAAAGCGTTGGCCAAGTGGGGGAAACGAAGATTTGGAAAGGGAGGAGAAGTGCGATATGAGCCAAGTATCGGTCGTTATACCCGCACTTAATGAAGAAGATCGGATCGCCGCGACGATTCACTCTGTACGCACACTGCCGTATGATCTTGAAGTCCTCTGTATCAATGATGGAAGCAGCGATCGTACCGGAGAAGTAGCGGAGCAAGAGGCGGATCGGACATTTCACCTCTCTCAGAACGAGGGAAAAGGATACGCGCTGCAGCATGGATGGAGAGAAACAAAGGGGATGTACATTGTCAGCCTTGATGCAGACCTAGGGGAGTCAGCCGCGGAGGCGGTTCGACTACTGGAACCACTAATGGCAAAAAAAGCTGATATGACCATTTCTAAGTTCCGAAAGAGGCAACAAGGAGGCTACGGGTTTGTTAAAAGACGAACACAGCGGCTCATTTTTAACCAAACCGGGCACTGGCTCGAGGCGCCGCTTTCGGGTCAGCGAGCCTTTCATAGGCACTGGCTGAAATTGCTCTTAAGCACCTCTTATTATCGTTTTAGTGTTGAGGTCGGAATGTCGCTGGATATGCTTAGAGCCGGGGCACAAGTGGTGGAGGTTGAAACGGAGATGGCGCACCGAGAGATGGGGAAATCCGCTTCTGCCTTTCATCATCGCTTCAAGCAGTGGCGGGACATTAAAAGGTATGAGAGGGAGCTTGGGCGATGGTCCTTGTTTTTCTAACACTGCCGCTTATCGCCATTCTTAGCACTTGGGCCTTTCGAGATATGGGATGGTGCCAGACCAACTACCAAGGAAAAATGGTGCCTTATAGCCTTGGAGTATTTGTCTTATACAGTTATGCGGCGCTTTGTGCGTATTTGCCAATGGGTTCGGTGGTGTTTGCTTACGGCGCGCTTGTTTATGTTTGTTTTGTCTGGATCGCTGGATACATTGATGATCGTTTTGGCACACACGACCCCAAAGGCTTGCTTGGGCACATCCATCACGTTCGCCGCTCGCAGCGCTTAACGGCTGGAAGCATCAAAGCGCTTCTCGTTGTGTTCGCGGCTGTTGCGTATACGTTTGGCACGAGGGGCCTGCACGGGAACTGGTGGATGAATGGGCTGGTCGGCCTGATTCTGATTCTTTCGCCACATGTGGCGAATTTATTTGATACAAGACCGCTCCGACTTTGGAAATTGGCGATTGTTGCAATGGCAGGTTTTCTTATGATCGAGCCATTGCCCTCCTTTGCTTTCCTCCTTTACTTAGTAAGTGTCTTCTATATTATGTATGTGCTGGAAGGAGAAAGGAGAGCGATGCTTGGCGATAATGGTGCCCTTTGCATGGGTGCTCTACTGGCCGTGTGGGTGGTTGAACGACAGCCTACAGGCTTCCAGCTGGGTGTCTTTGCCATACTCTCACTTTTAACCCTTCTAGCCGAGCGTCTCTCGTTTTCCGGCGTCATCGAGCGTTTTTCTTTTCTGCGCTGGTTGGACACGCTAGGGATTAGCAAGCGAAACGCATGAGAACAAAGCAAACGCGGTCTACGTTTGCTTTGTTTTATTTTCCCGCCATTTCGGCGCCACTTTTCCACGTTTTCGGTCTCTGTGAAAAATAAATCCTGCCACAAAGGCTAGTCCCACAAGAAAAAAGATCATCCCAAAGGCAAACTGCAGCCCTAGTGTTGGATAAGGGGCGAGTACCTCTTGAAATATCGCATCTCTCATCAGTTTGATGCCGTAGCCTGAGCCGATGATTGGAATGAGTAAAATGATTAAGGCAATCGCTCGTCCCATTTTGTCTTTTACCTCCTGGTCCAGCTGCGGCGGGTAGAAGCTCGGGATTTTTCAGTCCTGGCCTGAAATCCAAAACCAGGATTTCTAGTCCAGGCCTTCCAAAATCCTCGCTTCTGTTCGACCCGCCTCCGCTTTTATCGATCCAGCTGCGGCGCCCACTCGCTCGAGGTTTCTTCACGCCGCCAGTTCAAGGTCGGACTTGATCTGCCGTCGCTCCAGAACTTGTCGCTCGTGAGCAGGGCGCCTGCGCTTTTCTTGATCCAGCTGCGGCGGGTAGAAGCTCGGGATTTTTCAGGCCTGGCCTGAAATCCAAAACCGGGATTTCTAGTCCAGGCCTTCCAAAATCCTCGCTTCTGACCAACCCGCCTGCGCTTTTCTTTTCAACGGGTCGCTATAACCATTGTACCTTAGAGAAGCGAGCGTGTATATGTTCTAAGGGTTGCAAGTTTGCTTCATTTGTATGATACTAACGGTAAGCATAAACTAGGAGCTGTGATTAGGACCTAGTCATAATTTGTATCGGTATAGGGGGAGGAAGAATGAAGCGTGTGGCCCTCATTGGCAGTGGGAACGAAGCGCTTAGTTTGGTCAGGGTGCTAGCAGTAACGAACATTCTAGATGTTGTTTTCGTTATAACTGAAGATCATACGCTACAAGAGGAAGTTGCTTCGCTCGCGATTCCATGGGGGACAGAGGAGGATCCACCCTCCTTTCCGGCTGTTGAAGGCGTGATTCAAGTGGGGGAGGAGCCCTTTTCACATGCCGAATGGTCTCAGGCTATTTGGTTCGACGCGAGGGAGGCGTGGGCCTATATTACTGAGCATCTTGCTTCCTCTTCCGGCGTTTTTAATGAAACAGCGCTTCATGCGATCCATGATGGCATTATCACGGTTGACGCCTTTGCAAGAGTGGTCTTTGCTAATGAGGCAGCGGGAATCATGGCGGACTTTGACCCAAAGCAAAGCTACGGGCTGAAAATTAATGACTTGCTGCAGGCAAGCGGATTGCCGCGTGTGATTCAAACTAAAGAGGCTGAGTACAACCAAATGCAGACGTTTGCGAACGGAACAACGATTGTCACAACCCGAGTTCCTCTTTTTATGAAAGGAATATGCGTAGGGGCGATTGCCATTTTCAAGGATGTGACCGAGGCGACACGTCTTGCGGAAGAAGTGACGGACTTGAAGAGCATTCAAACGATGCTTGAGGCAATTATCAACTCTTCCAATGATGCAATTTCCGTTGTTGATGAGCATGGCGTTGGCCTAATGATTAACCCTGCCTACACAAAAATGACGGGCCTGCCGCCAGAGCGGGTGATCGGACAACCAGCGACCGCGGATATTTCCGAGGGCGAGAGTATTCATATGAAAGTCCTCGAGACGAAGAAGCCCGTCCGTGGAGCAAGGCTCAAGTTAGGAGCGCAGGCCCGGGACGTGATTGTTAATGTAGCCCCGGTCATCGTGGATGGTCAGCTTAAAGGAAGCGTCGGGGTTATTCATGATGTTTCCGAGCTTAGCTTGCTTTCCAAGCAGCTAAAGGAAGCTAAGCTACGGATTCAGACCCTTGAGACAAAATATTCCTTTGAGGAAATTGTCGGTGACTCAAAAAGGATGAGGGAAGCGATCGAGCACGCAAAGATGGCCGCTTCCACTTCTCTGCCCATTCTCCTTCTTGGGGAAACGGGGACGGGCAAAGAGCTGTTTGCCCATGCTATACATAATGAGAGCGAGCGACGTGGAAAGCCGTTTATCCGAGTTAACTGTGCCGCCTTGTCGGAAACGCTGCTTGAGAGTGAGCTGTTTGGCTATGAGCCAGGGGCCTTTTCGGGAGCGAAGCGAGGAGGAAAACGAGGGTTGTTTGAAGAGGCCGACAAAGGGAGTTTGTTTTTAGATGAGCTTGGAGAGCTGTCGCCAGCGATGCAAGCGAAGCTGTTGCGTGTGCTCCAAGAACAGGAAATCGTCAAAGTTGGAGGGGCGAGGGCCATTTCCATCGACGTTCGCTTGATCGCAGCGACCAATGCCAACTTACAAGCGTCCATCGCCCAAAAAACGTTTCGTGAAGATCTGTACTTTAGGGTCAGCAAATTGCCCATTTCCATCCCTCCACTGCGCGAACGGATTAGTGACCTTAAAGCGCTTGTCTATCATCTCTTACAAAAGCTGAACTACGACTACGGCCACAATATTCAAACGGTTTTGCCGCTTGCTCTCGCTCAGTTAGGGGCGTATCATTGGCCTGGGAACGTAAGGGAGCTAGAAAATGTTCTGGCACGAACGATGATCTATATGGATGCTGGTGCCACGGCGATGAACGAAGCCGATATTTTAATGCCGCTCCTGTCCTCAAAAGAAACGAGTGTTTCTGAAAGAAGGGAAGCCGGAGATGAGCGACCAGAGAAACTGAATGAGTATCTTGCCGAAAAAGAAAAAGAGCATCTGGCTTCTGTGCTACAAAAGGCGGGCGGGGTCAAAACGGAGGCGGCCAAGCGGTTAGGCATCTCCGTACGCTCCCTTTATTACAAGTTGGAACGCTATCAGCTTGAATAAAATTGCCTGCAAAATAATGCAGGTGTGCAAAAATGTTCAGGGTGTTGAGGTTGAAAACAAGAGATCCATCAGGACCGAAGCGTTGGCATAGTTGTTGCATGGTATTTCGGGAGTGCCATGGATGGCAAGTCGCGCTCAATTTAAGGAGGATATCAGCATGAATTTGTTTTCTAAAATGGTTGAACGCGATTATGAACAGCTGGTCGTTTGTCAGGACAACGAATCAGGACTTAAAGCGATCATCGCGATTCACGATACAACACTCGGGCCCGCACTTGGCGGAACGCGGATGTGGAACTATGACTCGGAAGAAGCAGCATTTGAAGATGTTCTGCGCCTATCGAGAGGAATGACCTATAAGAATGCGGCCGCTGGTTTGAATTTAGGCGGCGGGAAAGCCGTCATTATCGGTGATGCGCGCAAAGACAAAAATGAAGCGATGTTTCGCGCGTTTGGCCGCTACATCCAAGGGCTGAACGGCCGCTACATTACGGCTGAGGATGTGGGCACAACCGTGGAAGACATGGATACCATTCACGAGGAAACGGACTATGTAACCGGCATTTCACAAGCGTTTGGTGCCTCTGGCAATCCTTCACCGGTAACGGCGTACGGGGTTTATGTAGGCATGAAGGCGGCGGCAAGGGCAGGGCTTGGGTCCGAAGATTTTGCCGGCAAAACCATTGCCGTCCAAGGCGTAGGAAATGTAGCCTATCAACTATGCAACTACTTGCATGAGGACGGAGCTCATCTAATTGTCACCGATATCCATAAGCCTTCGGTGGATCGAGCCGTCGAAGATTTCGGTGCCAAAGCCGTTGAGACGGAGGATATTTACAGCGTCAATGCGGATGTTTTTGCTCCTTGTGCCCTTGGGGGAGTCATTAACGATGATACGCTCGGCAAGCTGAAAGCAAGCGTCATTGCCGGTGCGGCCAATAATCAGTTACAGGACGACGCCCATGGAGAAAAGCTTAAAGAAATGGGTATTGCCTATGCGCCGGATTATGTGATTAATGCCGGTGGCGTGATTAACGTTGCCGATGAGCTAAACGGCTACAACCGGGACCGCGCCTTTAAAAAAGTTGAAGGCATTTACGACAATGTTTGGAGAGTCTTTGAAATCGCGAAGGAGGAGAACATCTCGACCCATGCTGCAGCTGATCGTATGGCCGAGCAGCGCATCGCACAAATGCGCCAATCACGTGGGACCTTCCTGCGAAACGAACATCATATCTTATCACGGAGGTGACCCTTTATGGCTGAAAATTATGACCTCGTGATTGTCGGGGGAGGCACGGGCGGCTATGTAGCTGCGATCCGTGCCGCTCAAAACGGATGGAGGACAGCGATTGTTGAACGTGAGAAGCTCGGTGGCACTTGTCTACATAGAGGCTGTATCCCAAGCAAAGCGCTGCTTCGTAGTGCTGAGGTCTTGCGTACGGCGAATGGGGCGGCGGAGTTTGGCGTGCGAACAGAAGCGGTCTCGCTTGATTTTGAAGCCGTTCAAAAGCGAAAGCAGTCCGTTGTTGATACGCTCTACCAAGGCGTGCAAGGATTAATGAAAAAAGGCAAAATTGACATCTATTACGGCATAGGGCGAATTCTCGGTCCCTCAATTTTTTCGCCAACGCCAGGCACGGTTTCCGTTGAACTACCGGAAGGCGAGAATGAAATGCTGATTGGCTCAAATGTCTTGATTGCGACCGGCTCTTCTCCTCGGCCACTGCCGGGGCTTGCGTTTGACGGTACGCATGTTCTCAGTTCGGACAATGCCTTAAGTCTTGAAGCGCTTCCATCCTCGATCATTATAATCGGTGGCGGAGTCATTGGCATTGAATGGACATCGATGCTTGTTGATTTCGGTGTTTCTGTGACCGTTGTGGAATACGGGGAGCGAATTTTGCCAAACGAAGATGAAGATATTTCCGCGGAAATGATGAGGCAGCTAGAGAAACGAGGCGTTACGTTTCATCTTAATGCCCGCTTTGACTCGGAGTCCGTGAACAAGCAAGAGAACGGGGTAACGGCTCTTGCTGAAGTGAACGGAGAACCGCTCTCACTTGAAGCCGAGAAACTGCTTGTCTCGGTTGGACGTGTCGCCAACATTGAGGGGATGGGCCTTGAAAACACCGACATTGTGGTAAAGAATGGCTGTATTGCCGTGAATGAATGGTACCAGACGAAAGAATCGCATATTTACGCAATTGGCGACTGTATTGGCGGGATGCAGCTGGCGCATGTCGCCTCTCATGAAGGGCTGCTCGCTGTCGCTCATATGACAAGAGATTTCCATGAACCTCTCGATTATGCAACGGTTCCTTCCTGCATCTATAGCTTCCCGGAGTCCTCAAGCGTTGGTTTTACCGAGGCGCAGGCCAAGGAAGCAGGTCATTCTGTTAAAGTTGGCAAATTTCCATTTCAAGCGATTGGGAAAGCGCTCGTTCAAGGGGAAGCGGAGGGGTTTGTTAAATTGATCGCCGACAGCGACAATGATGATTTGCTGGGTGTTCACATCATTGGGGCACACGCCACGGACTTGATTTCTGAAGCGGCGCTTGCCAAAGTTGTGGATGCGGCCCACTTTGAAATCGCCGAGACAATTCATCCCCATCCAACGTTATCCGAGATTATCGGCGAGGCAGCGCTTGCTGTGGATCGCCGTGCGATTCATATGTGAGGAGGCAAAGCAATGAGTGAAACGAGACATGAAGCGATGGGCTTAACGAATGATGACGTCCGCGAAATGTATAAGATTATGCTTCTGGCCAGGAGAATCGATGAGCGGATGTGGCTTTTAAACCGTTCTGGAAAAATTCCTTTTGTGATCTCTTGTCAGGGTCAGGAAGCAGCACAGGTAGGCGCGTCCTTTGCCTTGAATCGTGACGAAGACTACGCGCTTCCTTATTACAGAGACATCGGCGTCGTGCTAGCGTTTGGTATGACCGCTCGAGACTTAATGCTTTCTGGCTTTGCGAAGGCGGAGGACCCAAACTCCGGGGGCAGGCAAATGCCGGGCCATTTTGGACAGCGCAAAAACCGCATCGTCACAGGTTCTTCCCCGGTGACAACGCAAGTGCCACATGCCGTAGGGATTGCACTCGCCGGTCGCTTAGAGAAGAAGAAGTTTGTCACCTTAACGACCTTTGGTGAAGGCTCTTCCAACCAAGGCGACTTTCACGAAGGCGCCAACTTTGCTGGTGTACACAAGCTTCCCGTCATCTTTCTTTGTGAAAATAATAAGTACGCGATCAGCGTTCCGATCGAGAAGCAGCTTGCCTGCGAACAGGTTTCTGACCGAGCGGTTGGCTACGGAATGCCGGGCGTCACCGTCGACGGCAACGATCCACTCGCTGTCTATGAAGCTGTCAAAACGGCGGCCGATCGCGCTCGCAGGGGAGAAGGACCATCGCTGATCGAGACTGTTTCGTACCGCCTAACCCCTCATTCCAGCGATGACGATGACCGGGCCTACCGTTCGCGCGAGGAAGTACAGGAGGCAAAAGAAAAAGATCCGCTTCACACCTTTGCCCGCTATGTGATGGAGAACAGGATATGCGATGAAGACGCAATGAAGGGCATGGAATCTGAAGTGGCCACCATCGTTAATGAAGCAACCGAATACGCGGAAAAAGCCGCCTACGCCGAGGCCAAGAGCGTCTACAACTATGTGTACGAACAGGGGGGAGCGAAATGGCTGTAATTTCATACATTGAAGCGATAACTTCAGCCCTCCATGAGGAAATGGAACGTGACGGACGCGTCTTCGTTCTAGGGGAGGATGTCGGCAAGCGTGGAGGTGTCTTTCGGGCTACTGCTGGGCTTTACGAGGCTTTCGGGGAGGAGCGCGTGATCGATACGCCTCTTGCGGAATCCGCTATCGCTGGCGTCGGGATTGGTGCAGCGATGTATGGCATGCGTCCGGTCGCTGAAATGCAGTTTGCCGATTTTATCATGCCTGCCGTCAACCAAATTGTGTCGGAGGCAGCGAAAATTCGCTACCGCTCCAACAATGACTGGACCTGTCCCATCACGATTCGTGCCCCTTATGGAGGCGGCGTCCATGGCGCACTCTACCATTCACAAAGTGTGGAATCGATGTTTGCCAACACGCCCGGTTTAAAAATTGTCATGCCTTCCACCCCTTATGACACCAAAGGGCTCTTAAAGGAGGCGATTCGTTCTGAGGACCCGGTGTTGTTTTTTGAACATAAGCGTGCCTACCGCCTCATTAAAGGTGAAGTGCCTGAAGAGGATTATACGCTCCCCATTGGCACGGCTGATGTTAAAAGAGAGGGCGAGGATGTCACCGTCATCACGTACGGGCTCTGCGTTCACTTTGCGTTGCAGGCAGCAGAGAGACTTGAAAAAGAAGGCATTTCCACCCATATCCTAGACTTGAGAACGGTCTATCCACTCGATCAGGAAGCCATCAAGGAAGCGGCTAGCCGCACGGGCAAGGTGGTGCTTGTTACAGAAGACACGAAAGAAGGCAGTGTTATGAGCGAGGTTTCCGCCATCATTGCGGAGCACTGTTTGTTTGATCTCGATGCACCCATCGAGCGCCTTGCTGGACCGGATTTGCCGCCAATGCCGTATGCCCCGCCACTTGAAAAAGAATTTATGATCAATCCGGATAAAGTCGAGGCGGCGATTCGCTCCCTCGCTGAATTTTAGAAGAAGGGAGGGTCCGTAATGCCAACAAAGATGACGATGCCACAGCTGGGAGAAAGCGTGACGGAAGGGACGATCTCTAAATGGCTTGTGAACCCTGGAGACAAGGTGAATAAATACGATCCGATTGCTGAGGTGCTGACTGATAAGGTAAGCGCCGAAATCCCTTCTTCCTACACAGGGACCATTGAAGCGCTTCTCGTTCAAGAAGATGACACGGTCGCTGTTGGGACGGAAATCTGTGCGATCGAAACCGGTGAAGGAGGAGAGACCGCAGAGACCGCTACCCCTATGAAGGAAGAACCGATTCGCTCCTCTGAAAAGAGTGTGAGTTCGGAGAAAAGCCCAGCGCCTGCCGCTCAGAAACCGCAGGCAGGCACCTCGCAGAAAACGCGCTATTCGCCGGCCGTCATGCGCCTGGCCGGAGAACATAACATCGATCTTAACGAGGTTAGCGGGAGCGGACGCGGCGGACGCATTACCCGCAAGGACCTTGAAGCGATCATCGCTGAAGGGGGGCAGACAACGCCATCCCCGGCTCTTGCCGAGCGGGAGATTCCATCCGCTTCTGCCTCCCCTCAAGAGGAATCGGCGAGCATGCCTTCCTTAACGACAGCAGAAGGCGATGTAGAAATCCCACTAAGCGGTGTGCGTAAAGCGATTGCTTCCAATATGGTCAAAAGCAAGCGAGAAGCGCCTCACGCCTGGACCATGGTGGAGGTCGATGTCACGAACCTCGTCAAGTTACGTCAAAGCAAGAAGGAAGCTTTTAAACAAACGGAAGGCTACAATCTGACCTTCCTGCCGTTTTTCATTAAAGCGACAGTGGAAGCACTGAAAGAGTACCCACAGCTCAACTCTCAGTGGGCGGGCGATACGATCATTCAAAAGCGAGACATCAACATTTCCATCGCCGTAGCGACCGACGAGGCGTTGTTTGTCCCTGTGATTAAACAGGCCGATGAGAAAACCGTGAAGGGCCTGGCTCGTGAAATCCACGACCTGGCTGGAAAGGTGCGTAGCGGCAAGCTTGGCGGCTCGGACATGCAGGGGGGAACGTTCACGGTGAACAATACGGGTTCCTTTGGCTCTGTGTTGTCACAGCCAATTATCAATTACCCCCAAGCGGCCATCATGTCCGTGGAATCAATCGTCAAGCGGCCGGTTGTGATGGACACCGAGGCCGGAGAAGTGATTGCTGTTCGACATATGGCCAATCTCTGCCTTTCTCTCGATCATCGTGTGCTCGACGGGCTCGTCTGCGGTCGCTTCCTTGCTTCCGTAAAAGCAAAATTGGAAGCGATGGGTGAAGAGACCTCGATATATTGAGCGTAAAGCAAAAGAGAAGTGCGGTAGGGAGATAGGGTTCTTCCTACTGCTGTTTTTATTGGATATGTATCGCCCCCCAACAATTCATTTGAAACACCATCCCCCCACCCCTAGTTGACCGCACCCCCTTTGTTTCGGTACACTTAATGTGATTTTCAGAGAAAAAAGGAGTAACGTCTATGCCAGCTCACGTTATACATATTTCCGGGCTCGACCTATCTTATAAACATTCGCTCTCCCATCTTGTTTCCTTATTTTACGAAGGGACAAAGGTCCTCTTTGATGAAGATGAACGCGATGGCGATCCGGACTTGACCATCAATGTTGTCATTGCTGAGAATGAAACGGTTACCGTTACTCTTAAGGGAAAAGAGGGGCAAGTAGAGAAGCGAACGGGGGCTACCCGAGATCAAGCATCTATGACAGCAGCGATCCGTCGAAAACCCGCAAGCGCACCGTCCGTTTGCTGTTGCTGAAGCTCATCTCCGCGCACACTAACATTACCCAGCCGTGGGGGGTGCTTACCGGCATCCGTCCGACCAAACTCATGCACCAAATGAAAAGAGCAGGCTTATCAAAGGAAGAGATCGCCGAAGAGCTGCACACGGTTTATGCCGTCTCACGCGAGAAAATCGCGTTGCTTGAGCGAATTGTTGAGCGTCAGCTTTCCGTCATCCCGGATTTATACCAGCTTGATCAAGGGGTAAGCATTTATATCGGCATCCCATTCTGCCCGACGAAGTGCGCCTATTGCACATTTCCTGCCTATGCGATCAATGAAAAGGATGGCTCGGTGGAACGTTTTCTGGACGGGCTTCATTACGAAATGGAAGAGACGGGAAAATGGCTCAAGGACCACAACATCCCGGTGACGACCGTCTATTACGGGGGAGGGACGCCGACAAGCATCACCGCTGATCAAATGGACGCTCTGTACGCTCATATGATCGACGTTTTCCCGAATGTGAACTCTTTGCGTGAGTTAACCGTCGAAGCTGGACGACCAGACACGATCACTCTAGATAAGCTCAAAGTATTGAAAAAATACAAGATTGACCGCATCAGCATCAATCCACAGTCGTTTACGGATGAAACGCTGCAAGCGATTGGGCGCCACCATTCCGTTGAGGAAACGGTTGAGAAGTTCAAGCTTGCCAAAGCCTACGGGCTCGGGAATATTAATATGGACCTCATCATTGGTCTTCCGAATGAGGGCGTCGCTGAAATGGAGAACACATTAAAGGAAACGAAAAAGCTAGGGCCAGAGTCACTAACTGTACACACGCTGTCCTTTAAACGTGCTTCGGACATGACGAAAAACAAGGAAAAATACAAAGTCGCCGGACGCGAAGAAATTGGTCAGATGATGAAGATGACAAGTGGGTGGATGGAAGAGCACAACTATGCGCCGTACTATCTCTATCGGCAGAAAAACATTCTTGGCAATTTGGAAAACGTCGGCTATGCGTTGCCTGCCCGCGAGAGCCTTTACAATATCATTATTATGGAAGAATGTCAGACGATTATTGGTCTTGGCTGCGGCGCATCAAGTAAGTTCGTTGAGTCCGGCACCGGTGTAATTACACGCCATGCCAATCCGAAAAATCCGCGTGCCTATAATGAGCGTTACAAAGAGTACACCCACGATAAGATTAAGCGGTTGGAAGCACTGTTTCAAGCCAGTCCGCTTGTCAAACAATAGCGGGCGCATTACACTATTGGTAGAGCAAATCAAAGGAGGACAAAGCATATGGCGGAATTTAACATGTTCATAAATGACGTTGTCGATGGGGCACGTCGCGATATGGTTGAAGCAGGATATACACAGCTAGAGTCGATGGAAGACGTGGAGCAGACTCTAGGAGAGAAAGGAACGACTCTCGTTATGGTGAACTCGGTATGTGGATGTGCGGGAGGCATTGCTCGCCCGGCAGCAGCGTACATGCGCAACTATGAAACAAAGCCCAATCGTTTTGTGACCGTGTTTGCTGGTCAGGATAAAGAAGCCACTGCACGAGCGCGGGAATACTTCGAAGGTTACGGTCCTTCCTCACCCTCCTTTGCGCTTCTCAAAGACGGCGAGATTCAAATGATGATTGAGCGTCACGAAATTGAAGGACACGAACCCATCCAGGTCGTGCAGAAGCTCGAGCAGGCGTTTGACACATACTGCAAATAAAACCAAGGGTGTGCATCTGATGCATGCCCTTTCTTTAAATCAACGGAGTAGCAGGAGCTGTTTCCCACTGTTCTAACGCTGGCGTTGATCATGGAGAGAAAAAGGGGAAACCTTCAATCTCCATTCATCTGTCATAATCGCATCAGCCTAGCCATAGCACTCACTGCGCCTGTGTGCTATAATAACGGCGACGTTTAAAAAGGGGTGTCTAACTATGCAAGCGCAATACGATAAAATTCAAACCTACTTAAACATGGATGAAGAAATCTCGTTTAAAGAATTTCAAGCATTCTATAAAGAGGTGATTGACGAGCTAAGTACGATTCACCAAGGCATGGATGAACCAGAGTTATGGAAAGCGCTTTTTGTTGTCGAGAATTTGATTTCCAACGCTGAAGGACGCCAAAAGGAAACCAAGGGTGCAGAAGCGAAGAAGTACGCAAAAATGGCTCAACGCCTGCAGTTGTATGCGAAGAATTTCGGGGTGCGCCTCGGTGAAGCTGGCTACACGGAAGAAGACATCAATGAGCGTTTCCAGCAGATGTTTGCCGAGGGCGAGCAGACGAACAAAGAAGCATAAGTCAGGCAGAGGGAGAAAAATGGTTGACAGCTCCCTCTTAATCCGGTATATTTATACCTGTCGTAAAACACATAGGCGCCTATGGTGAAATGGGATATCACACGAGATTCCGGTTCTCGCGTTGTGGGTTCAAATCCTGCTAGGCGCGTCATACGTAGCGAGCTTGTCGAGCAAGTCTTCAGGACGATCGGCAAGTTTTTTTGTGTCTTGATGCAGGGAAACAGGGGAGAGAAGAGCGAGCGCTCTTCTCTCCCCTGTTTTGTCTAGCTTCGGCGGGTAAAAGCTCAAGATTTTTCGCCCTGACAACGAAATCCAAACTCGGGATTTCTTTTGTCAGGTCTCCAAAATTCTCGCTTTTGACCAACCCGCCTGCGCTTTTCTTAAAGCAAGCCGACCATTTTCAAGCCGTGCTCAATGCCATCGTCATTAACATGCTTGGTCACATAGTTTGCTTTCTCTTTCACCACGTCAGGCGCGTTCCCCATCGCCACCCCGTGCTTGGCAAACGCAAGCATCTCCATATCGTTTAATTGATCACCAAAAGCATAGACCTGATCCTTGGAAACGCCTGCCTTCTCGATAAACTGCTGAATACCGTTCGCTTTTGAACCATCATGTGGCAGAATATCTGTGGAAAGCGGGTGCCAGCGCACGAAGCGTAACTTGGTGAACTGACGGCGGTACTCCTGCTCCTCATCTTCTGTACAGAAAAGCAAGCATTGACACAGTTCCTGGTACTTATAGAAGTCAGGGTCGTGGCCCGGCAAGTCTATCTTGAGTGTCTCGATGCTTTCTTGAATATGCGGATGATCTTTTGCGTTCGCTTGAAACCCGTCTTCGCTCATAAAGACAAGCGGATGCTCCTGTTTGGAGGCGAAGCTCTCCAAGCGATCAAGCTCTTCTGCATCTAACGAATTCCGGTAAATCGTCTCGCCCTTGTAGACAACGAGCTGTCCATTAAAGCATACGTACGACTCAATCTGTAGCTCCTCAAGCAAATCCTTAAAAAAATACGGCGCTCGCCCAGTAGCAATTGCTACTTCGTGCCCCGCTTTTTTAAGCGACTTGACAGCACGTTTCGTGGACAGCGGCAATTCTTTGTCTTCGTTTAACAACGTTCCATCAATATCAAAAAATACCATTGCGCGTTTCAAGCTCTCACCACTCACTTTTTGATTTTTTTCTCTCTTGATTCAACCAAACTTTATCCTAGATAGAGGAGAGTGTCAACGAAATCTAAATGAAGTGCTTGAGACGTTTGAAAAAGGGGTATACAAAAAGTATAACGATCAAGGAGGATGAAAAATGGCATCTTATCAAGTCATTTTCAGTTTTATTGACGGAACGAGAGAGGACATAACGTATACAGAGGACCCACGCAGTCGAATTAACGACTGGCTTGAGAGACAACAAGGCTCGTGGATTCGTATTAGCGAGAGCAGGATCAATCTCGATACGGTCAAAAGAATCGAGGTCGTTGAAGTTGATGAATCGACGGATCAATAAATTGCGGTAGTATGTGAGGTGAACGATTAAGCGGAACTTAAGTCGCGCAGGCAACTTTTCGAAATTATAAACGATGAATACCACGGTAGGTATGGTACACTGAACACAAATCATAAGGTAGGTGTTTTACAATGATAACTGAGAAGTTGAATGTTGAAGGCATGTCATGCGGACATTGCGTTGCATCGATTGAGAAAGCCGTAGGCGGTCTGCAAGGCGTTGAGAGTGTATCTGTGTCACTGGAGAACCATTCGGTTGATGTCACCTATGCCCCCTCAGAGCTCTCGCTTGAGACGGTTAAGGAAGAAATTGAAGATCAAGGTTACGATGTGAAGTAATAGAGAGCGCACTGCAGAGATGTGGTGTGCTTTTTTTGAAAAGAAAAAGCAAAGGAACAGCGTCCTTTGCTTCTACTCATTCGAACTCTTCCTTCAGTAAGGAAAAGATCAGCATGTCCGTAAACCGGTCCCCTTTTCGAGCCGCCTGTCTAAGCTTGCCTTCCTGCATAAAGCCAAGCTTATGCAGCGCGTGAATGGAACGGATGTTGTCCGGCTCAATTCTTGCTTCAATGCGGTTTAGCTCTTTGCCTTCAAAGCCATCGCTAAGGATCATCCGGAGCGCTTCTGAAGCAAAACCTTGACCCCAGTAAGGTTTGCCAAGGTCATAACTAATCTCGGCTGTCTGATGTTCAGGAACGAACGAATCAAAGCCACAGGTACCAATCACTTCATTGGTTTCCTTCAGGACAATGCTGTATCGGGTCAACTCATTTTGTTCCATCAATGTGTTCAAGTTAGCAATGAACGCTCTTGCTTGTTCCATGGTCTCTAAAGAATTGATGTGCATGTAACGCGTCACGCGAACGTCCGACCAAAAAATATGGAGAGCCTCCGCGTCGTCTTCGGATAACGTACGAAGGAGTAGCCGTGACGTTTCAAAACGCTTGTCTTCCACCAAAATTCACCATCTCTCATTCGACTTTCTTCCATTTTACCACGACTCATAGAGAGGTTGTACCTATTAGCGCCATTTTAAATTTTTGTTGACATTCTAAGTTAATTCCGATATAGTAATAGATGTCGACAGAGACATCTACATACTTTTTCCCACGACCCGTTAGCTCAGCTGGGAGAGCGCTACCTTGACAGGGTAGAGGTCACTGGTTCGAGCCCAGTACGGGTCATCTCTTAAAAGCAGGAGCATGGCACCTTTCCGGATGAGGGAGGGTGCTTTTTTTGTCCTTGAGTGACAAGTGACAAGTGGCAAATAAGCGAATGAACCCGCCAAAGCATCATTTTGCAGCTTTATTCTCGTCTCGTCACAGGTTTATGAAAGAAGGCACTTGACTGCTCATCTACCTAGTAAAGCGATAATAAGGCAATCAGCTAGGCTTCACCACTATTTGCCGAACGTTCATTCTCTTCCTTGTTGACTATCGATCGTTTGTTCGGTAAACTGTAGAAAACGAGGTGAAGAGAGTGAAAAAGCTACTCGAACGTACGGTGGACAGAAATGAAGAGCTACAGATGATTTACCTCGATGCCAACGGCCATTGTACACACCGGGAGGTAACAGTATTTGCTGTGAGTGAGACGACCGTTGTGGGGTTCTGTCATTATCGTGGGCAGCCCCGCATCTTTAGGAGGGGGAATATCCTCTCGGTATTTCCAGTGAAGCGAAGAGAAACCGTCTGGAAGGGATGAAAACTAACATGAGCCAGACCCAGGGACTTCAATTGCCGGAGCCTTATAAAGACACTTCTCGTAAAATTATTCATATTGACATGGACGCTTTTTTCTCGTCTGTGGAGGAGCGAGACAACCCGTCGTTAAAAGGAAAGCCAGTAATTATTGCCAAGCATCCAAGGAAGACGGGTGGAAAAGGAATTGTTTCAACAGCGAACTACGAGGCCAGAAAGTTCGGTGTTCATTCGGCGATGAGTGCCTACAAAGCCTATGAGTTGTGTCCAGACGGAATTTTTATCGATGGCAACTATGAGGCATACAGGGAAGCCTCTTTACATATCAGAGAGATCATGCAGCGCTATACGACGTTGGTGGAACCAATGTCGATTGATGAAGCGTATTTGGATGTTACAAAAAATAAGAAAGACGTCCCTAGCGCAACTATTCTTGCCAGACAGATTCAGCGAGACATTTGGAAAGAAACGCAACTAACGAGTTCAGCAGGCGTTTCATACAACAGATTCATTGCAAAAATTGCTTCAGACATAAATAAACCAGCGGGTATCACTGTAATTCCACCAGATCAGGCGGTCGAGTTTTTACGGCAATTGCCTATTGAAAAATTTCATGGCATCGGCCCAAAAACGGCGGAGAAAATGCATCGCTTGCGTATATTTACGGGCGAAGACTTGTACCAGATGGAACAGTTGGACTTGATCTCTCATTTCGGCAGGGCGGGAATTTCCTATTACAAGCGCGTTCGAGGCATCGACAACAAGCCGCTATGTATGAAGCGAGAGAGAAAGTCCGTTGGGAAGGAGCGCACATATTTTAACGGCCTTACGACGAATAGCGAAGTGGTGGATGAGCTAAGGGAAATCGCGCGAAACGTTGTCGCTTCCTTAAACCGAGTACAAAAACACGGCAAGACCGTTGTATTGAAAGTACGTTATCGTTCGTTTGAAACAGTGACGAAACGCATTAGCGTTCCTCATTACGTGGAGGATGCTGAAGACATTCTTGGGCAAGCCGTGGAGCTGTGGGAGGAAATGGGGACGATCGAGAAAGGGGTACGCTTGCTTGGCATCACGATCACAAATTTAGATCCAATCGAGCATCAGCCAATCCCGCTGTTTTGATTGCATACGAATCACCCCTTCTCCAACCAGAAAAGGCGGTGGAAGAAGGGGGAAGAAAAAGGAGTTACCACAATGCTCCTAAGACGTTCCCATCAAAAAGATTAGTGTCAATGTTACACGTCTCAGCATCAATTCCATATTGCCACCCAGCAAGCAAAGATTCTTCAGGATAATCAGGATCGTACGCAGGTGCATTGTCTCCGGTCGTAATTCCTATGTTTGGGGGACGCGGTCCAAACGTACATCTCGTCTAGCAAATCACTATTTTCTTCGGCTGCTTCTTCAAAAGCGACATAGAGCTCTTCGCTCGGATCAAAAATTCCATATACGCCGGAGTCATACTCTGAATCCATGAGTGTATCATGCCATCCTAAAAGGAACGCAGCGTCGACCGGGTAAATAGGTTCCACATTTGCGAATAGCGCTACATCTTCAGGGATGCCTAAATCTTGTGCCATTTCAATCGCTTCGTTTGCCTCGCTTTGCCCGTGATCATAGCCAGTGATATCGGTCGTATGATTCCAGATGACGAGGGTTTGTATATCATTCGACTGTAGCAAATCGACTTCTTCTGTCGTTAACCCGACGGAAACACCTTCATTGTCCCCAAGATAACGCCCCCAGACGCTAGGGTTGCCGAAATTCTCTGTGACGCAGGCTAACATATTTTCTGTAGTGGGGCTTGCAGAGTCCATGCCCCAAACCGTGTCTGGAATCTGGTTATTTCCGTTCTCTCCGTTGTCATTGTCATCGCCATTGCCATTGTCATCCCCGTTATCATTTTCATTGCGATTATCGCTACGTTTGTCATCGCCATTATTATTATCGTTGCTGTTTTCGTCATCACCATTCGTGTCGTTAGATCCGACATGGTTCGAGATACTGTTCGCAACATTCACATCCACGCTAACGTTAATATCATTGGTCACATTATTATCAATGTCGCCTACTTCGTCACTGTTGATCGAATTCTCAATGGAGTTGTCGACATCGGCGTTTTCAGCGTCAATATTATTTTCTACATTATTATTCAGGGTATTGTCGGAGCTACTTCCCGATGAATTGCCGTTGCCCAGATCAGCAACCGCATAGATTGATAAGGTTAGAGAAAACAAAATCAAGATCGCACTGATGACAAAGAAAAAGGGCTTTCCTCGTTGATAAATGGTTTTACCTCCCCGCAGATCTTTGGTCATTTTATGTCGTTCGCGGGGAGCCTGTGCGAAAAATAGACGAATGAAGGGGGTGCATGTACGATTGGAGGGCGATAGCGTCTCCTTTTCGTTTAGGAAAACGCTAGTCATTCGCTCCCTTGGCCACGTTGTTCTGTTAGGGCCGATAAGAAAGAAGACGAAAAAAAGCCTACTGAGTAACAGTGCTTTTTGTCTAGCTCCGGCGGGTAAAAGCTCAAGATTTTTCGGCCTGACAACGAAATCCAAGGGCGGGATTTCTTTTGTCAGGTCTCCAAAATTCTCTCTTTTGATCGACCCGCCTCTGCTTTTCGGATTTGCTTTAGGATCCACGGGAGTGCCGCGCGTAGGTCTGGAAAGATGGCATCCGCACCAAAGCGACGTTTGGTCCCTTTGTGGATAAGAACTGTCTGGCATCCTGCTGCTTGACCAGCAAGAATATCAGGCTCCCGATCGCCAACCATGACACTTGCTTGTAAGTCAACCTCGTGTCTGGTGGCAAGCTCCTGCAACATATAAGCTTGTGGCTTGCGGCAGCGACAGCCAGCCTTGGGTTTGTGAGGACAATACGCGACATCATCTACCCAGGAGTCAAAGGCAACTAAATCCTGCTGCATCTTCTCATGAACTCGCTCAAGCATTCGCTCCTGCATATAGCCAAGCCCGATACCACCCTGGTTCGTCACAACAAAAACGAGAAAGCCCTCCTCATTTAGTGTTCGAATCGCTTCTCCAACACCCGGGAGCAAATGAAAATCGGAGGGTTGATTTACAAATTTGACCTTACTGCTCAAGACCTCATTAATGACTCCGTCGCGATCTAAAAATATCGCCTGTTTCATCTTTCCCACCCCCCTACTGGATGTTCGATGTTCATAAGAAGCAAGATCCCTATACACAAATTTTTAAGGGCTTTACAATGAACGTTCTAAGAGTACGCTCCAATTTGATTTCGGAAAATGGCTCGAGGGTCAAGACATCAAAACAGAGCGGTTGTCAGGCGAGGTCGATACAGACCTTCCGTTTGTGCATATGGATGGAAAGGCGGACTGGTTCGGGAGATGATAAAAAAGAAGGCTATTTCGAGAGGAATCGCTCTTTTTGATTAGCCTTTTTGTTCGTCCATTTATTAATTTGGAAGGTCTTGTAACAACTGTTTTTGTTGCTCTAATTGCTCGCGGACGAGTTCAAGGGCTTCTTGATTCTCTGTCTGCATCGCTTGCTGTAAGGAATGCTCAGCGGTTTCAATCGAATGCTGTGCATCCGTCCTTGTTTGCTCCGTCGGGTGGGAC
Organism: Shouchella shacheensis; assembly: GCF_001484965.1. GTDB lineage: Bacteria > Bacillota > Bacilli > Bacillales > Bacillaceae_D > Shouchella > Shouchella shacheensis. Next base: position 26,124 of record NZ_LLYY01000011.1, read on the forward strand.
CTAGCTTGACTTATGGCGTCTTGAACTTTTTCTAGGGATTGCTGCACTTGGAACGTTTGATTTTGTCTTTGAAGACTGGAAATGTTATTTCTCATAAATGTCGTTTCCTCCTTGGGTTTGAACTCTTCCTTACTGTGCGTAACTAGAGAAGTTTATATACGGTCCTAACCTTTGGAAGGCCTGCACAAGAAATCCCGGGTTTGGATTTCAGGGCAGGACTGAAAAATCCCGAGCTTCTACCCGCAGGAGCTAGACAACCCGAAAAGCTCTTAGCATTCACGCGCTAAGAGCTTTTGCTTCTATAAAGGTTAAGAAACCCCAATTGCCACAGCAACAAGCAACGCAATAATAGCAATAACAATCCAAGCCACAACAATTTTCCAAATAAATGTAACCCAGCGTGTATAAGGAATGCCTGCGATTGCTAAATAAGCCATAAGCGGTGCCGAGGTAGGATTAATGAGATTCATAATGCCGTCCCCGTACTGAAAGGCGAGAACCGCAACTTGACGCTGAATATCGAGCAAATCGGCGAGGGGAGTCATCAGGGGCATCGTCGTAGCCGATTGTCCACTCCCAGAAGGAATGAAGAAGTTGACAATAAGCTGGAGCACAAACATCCCAACGACCGTAAGTGCACTTGGTACAGCACTGATAAGATTCGAAAGCGAGTACACCATTGTATCCATTACTTGTCCCTGCTCCATAACCACGAGGATCGCGCGGGCGAATCCGACAACGAGCGCACCGAACGCGACCATTTTCATTCCATCTGTAAAGGCTGTGAACATGCCATTCACACCCAGGCCACCAAAAAACCCTGCAACGAATCCGATAATGATAAATGTCGCGGCCATCTCTGTTAAGTACCAATCCCATTGAAAGACGCCGTACATATTCATCGAAAACCCAGCGGCCACAACGAGCAGAACAAGAGCGTGGCGGTACTCAAAGGCAATTTTTTCAGGAGTCCCGCCAGCTCCTTTTTCATCAAGACCGTGCATATAGCTAAGCTCAGGATTCTTTTTCACACGACTGGCATAGCGGAGCAAAACAAACATAGCGGAAGCCAAGAAGAAGAGATAGACAGCGAAACGGAAGCCAATGCCGCTGAATAGCGGTACTTCGGCAATCGACTGCGCAACCCCTACCGTGAAGGGGTTCATCATGCCACCCACGAATCCAGACATCGCCCCAAGGCTGACCATGGCGGTCCCTGTAATCGTGTCATAGCCAAGCGCTTTGGCGACGGCGATTCCAATCGGCACAAAGATAATAATTTCTTCAGACATCCCAATGGTAGCCCCAGGAATTGAAAAGACGATCATCATAATGGGAATAAGGAGGACGCCTTTATTTTTTAATTTGCCGACAAGCCCATGAACAGAAGCGTCAATCGTGCCTGTTTTCATAATCACGCCGAACGTCCCACCGACTAGGAAAATATAGAAAATGATTTGTGCAGCTTCTGCCATGCCAGTGGGAATGGCTTGGAACATTTCAAAAGGAGTGACAGGACTTGACTCCACTTGCTGGTAACTATTTTCGACTAGTTGCGTTTGACCATCCTGTTCAACACGTTCAAATTCGCCAGGTGAGATAACGTACGTAGCGAGCGTTGCTAGCATAATCATGGCAAATAAAATTGCGTATGTGTGCGGAACGTTTGCTATCTTTGTAGGTTCTAGCCCGTTCTGTTTCAAAAAATTCTCCTCCTAACCAAACCATAAAACGAATATTTATTCATATGAATTAATATTTATCTTTATACAAATATAAAGTATAATAGGGAAAAGTCAATAGGATTTTTACGATTAACGGTGGAGGGATTTTGATGAAGCAGACCATTCAAGAAACGATTGATAGCCGAAAAATGAATTTTTATGAAATCAGCCAGTATGTTGGAAAAAACCCGGAACTAGGCCATGAAGAGTACTTGGCGTGTGAAGCTTTAACGAAAGAGTTGAGAGAGAATGGCTTTAACGTCACTGTCGGGACATGTGGGCTCGAAACAGCGTTTGAAGCGGTTTACGATAGTGGAAAGCCAGGGCCGAAGATCGCGTTTATGGCTGAATATGACGCCCTTCCTGAACTTGGGCACGCGTGTGGCCATAATTTAATCGGAACAACCGCCGTTGCTGCGGGAGTCGGTTTATCACAGGCTTTATCCGAAACAGGTGGCACTGTCTACGTGTACGGGACACCGGCCGAAGAAACACGGGGCGGGAAAGTGACGATGGCAGATAATGGGGTGTTTGATCATTTAGACGTGGCGATGATGGTTCACCCTTATGACCGCCATGAAGAGAGCGGTTCTTCGCTTGCAATGGACGCGATCCAATTTGATTTTCACGGAAAAGCGGCGCATGCTGCAGCGAGTCCACATGAAGGCATCAACGCACTGGATGCTGTGATTCAGACGTTTAACAGCATTAACGCGTTACGGGAGCATATGACTTCGGACGTGCGCATTCACGGGATTATTGCAGAAGGCGGACAAGCGGCCAATATTGTCCCTAATTTTGCGCGGGCACAGTTTTATGTACGCGCAGCAACAAGGGCAGGGCTTGATCCGGTTCTAGAAAAGGTGAAAAACTGTGCGAAAGGGGCCGCGCTTGCAACAGGGGCAAAGCTAGAAACCTCGTTTTACGAGTTTTCGTATGATGACATGAACACCAATAAAACGCTCTCAACTATATATAAGGATAATACGATCGAGCTTGGCATTGCAAAAGAAGAGATCCATCCAAAGCAAGGAGGAGGGTCGCTTGATATGGGAAATGTGAGTCAAGTGGTCCCTTCGATCCATCCCTATGTGAAAATTACAGATGAAGGGGTAGCTTGTCATACCCATGGCTTTCAAGAAGCGGCAATGAGTGAGCAAGGGCTTGAAGGATTATTGCTCGGTGCGAAATCGATGGCTTTAACAGGCTATGACATTCTCACCAATGCCGATCTCCTTCGTCAAATTAAAAAGGAATTTGCTGAGTGGACATTGCATCAAGCTTGAAGAGACATCCGCCTGAGTTTAGAGCTCGGGCGGATTTTTCTAGCTCTGGCGGGTAAAGCTCAAGATTTTTCAGTAAGAGAGGAACTTCCGGATGTGGGGAGACGTATCGTTTGGGGCGAATCGGGGTTTAAGCCTGATCCATCCGCCTGCGTTTTTCGGATGCAGCAATGCTACAACAAGAAGAACGGATGCGCATTCTCATTTTAGGGTTGCTATATACTAACTAACTGGTTAGTATATATGTAAGCGTAATCATAACGATCACAAAATCTGTGAGGTGGTAGTTGAGTCGAAACAATACGAAGACGATTTTGTAGCAAGAAAAGAAAAGGCGATGCATCTTAGTGGCGAAGAAAAAGTCGCAACCCATCACAAAAACGGGTGTTTAACAGCGAGAGAGCGGATTGATTTGCGTTTGGATGAAGGCAGTTTTGTTGAATTTGGAACTTTCACTCATTCGGATGTTCCTGGATTGGAAGAAAAGACACGCGGCGACGGCCTTATTTGCGGATTAGGCAAAGTAAGAGGAAGAAAGGTAGCGGTTGAAGCGACCGATAAAACGGTGGATAGTCTCTAAAGACTAATTAAATCACAAGGGGATGAGAAAATGAGTAAAGAAGATCTGCTTATAGACCAAAGCCAAGGTGTGCTTACACTGACGTTGAACCGACCGGAAAGCCTGAATGCCTTCAGCGGAGAAATGATTGCCGGGTTAACGAGTGCCATTCAAGAGGCGCAAACGAATGAGGACGTGCGGGTCATTGTCATTGCTGGAGCAGGGCGCTCGTTCAGCGCTGGTGGTGATGTGAAAACGATGGGCTCAGGAAGTGCCCAGGAGGTCTATGAACATATTGGCAAGTTGAATGACTGTATACTCACGATGCAAGCATCGCAGAAGCCAATCGTTGCCGTCGTTCATGGATTTGGCGCAGGAGCAGGGTTTAACTTGGCACTTGCCTGCGATTTAATCGTGGCCGCCGAGGACAGCAAATTTGCGCTTAGCTTTTCTCAAGTGGGCTTAATTTCCGATGGAGGAGGCTCTTATTTCTTGCCACAACTGATCGGCCCCCACTTAGCCAAGCAATTTTTCTTTAGCGCTGAACCGATTCCGGCCAAACGCCTCCATCAGCTTGGAGTGATTAACTACCTATTTTCTACGGAAACGTTAAGAGAAGAAGCGGGGAGGATTGCTGAAGAGTTGGCAAACGGACCTATTCTTGCGTATGGCATGATCAAAAAACTGGTCAATCATTCGATGACCGCCTCACTCGAAGAAATTCTTGAACAAGAGAGAATTACGCAAACCATGATGGTCACAACCGAGGATCATATCGAAGGCATCACCGCTTTCAAAGAAAAGAGAAAACCAAACTTTAAAAGCAGCAGGAGGCACTCGTAATGAAAGCGATTCAATTTGACGAGTACGGTGGACCAGATGTTTTGCATGAGGTCGAGACTGAAATACCGACTCCAAAGAAGCAAGAAGTCCTCATTGAAATCCATGCCATTGGCGTCAACTATGCGGATACGGCGAGACGCAGAGGACAATATGTCGTCCCGACCCCTCTTCCGTTCATACCGGGAGCAGAGGTAGCAGGGGTTATCTCCGACGTAGGGGAAGGTGTCACAAGATTTAAAGCGGGGGATCGAATCGTCACATTAATGAATGATGGCGGGTATGCGGAGTATGCTGTAGCGGATGAGCGGTCGGTTATTCCCATTCACGATACTCTCGACTTTGAAACCGCCGTTGCCCTTCCTTTGCAAGGCTTAAGTGCTTATCACGTCCTTAAGACCATGGGGCGGTTGAGCGATGGTGAAACCGTCCTCGTGCACGCCGCTGCCGGTGGTGTCGGAGGCATTGCTGTACAGCTCGCTCAATTAATGGGGGCGGGCAAAGTCATTGCTACTGCAAGTACGGAAGAAAAGCTTTCGTATGCGAAGGAGCTTGGGGCGGGTGTACTTGTTGACTATACGAAAGAAGACTGGGAGAAGGAAGTGTTGGAAGCGACCAATGGCAAAGGAGTGGATGTCGCACTAGAAATGGTCGGAGGCGACGTTTTCAAAAAAACATTGTCCTGCCTCGGCACCTTTGGCCGTCTTGTTATTTTCGGTTCAGCGAGTGGGGAGGCAAGCCAGTTAAATGCCGGACAATTGATGGCACGCAATCAGTCCGTCATTGGGTTCTTCCTTCCGCAAATGATGAGGAAGCCACATTTAATGAAATCGAGTCTGGAAGAGCTTTTTGGCTACTTACAGGCAGGAGACCTCAAGTTACAGATCGGGGAGACCTTCCTTCTCGAAGAAGCAGCGCATGTTCACTCCATCATGGAAGGACGTCAGACGAAGGGGAAACTCGTTTTAACGCCAAGGAAATCGTAAATGGTGAACATTGGGAACTTGGATCGGTTTGCGTTAGGCTTTTTACTCGTCCAAGTTTCCTACATCATAAAAAGGGTTGGTGGTCTGTACATGAATTGGATAGAACCGAACAGCATTGATATAACACCCGTACAACGGCTGAATGAACACGGCGTGTTAACGGGAGAAACCAGTCTTTCTGAAGAGGAACAGCTGACCATTTACAAGTGGATGGTGAGGGCAAGACGTTTTGATGAGCTAGCCGTTAAATTTCAGCGACAAGGAAAAATCGGCACCTATGCTCCACTTTCAGGTCAAGAAGCGGCTCAGGTTGGTAGTGCACTCGCTCTTGAAGAGAAGGATTGGATCTTTCCAAGTTACCGGGAAGCTGCGGCATGCTTTGTGAGAGGGGCGAAGCTTTCCTCGTTTTTCAAGTATGCGATGGGGCATCTGCACGGGGGTGTATTGAAGGAGGAAGGGGTCTTCCCTGTTCAAATCATTATCGGCGCTCAAGCCTTGCACGCCACGGGAAGTGCCTGGGCCGATCAGTACAAGAACAAAGATGCCGTGAGTGTCGCCTATTTCGGCGATGGGGCGACCTCTCAAGGTGATTTTCATGAAGCATTGAATTTTGCCGGTGTGTTTCAAGTGCCCGTTATTTATTTTGCTCAAAACAATCAATGGGCGATTAGCGTGCCGTACCATAAGCAAACGAGAAGCAAATCGATTGCTCAAAAAGCGCAGGCTTACGGGATTACAGGAGTCCAAGTCGATGGAAATGACGCAGTGGCTGTCTACGAAACGATGAAACAAGCCAGAGCGCTTGCAAGGGACGGCAAACCTGTACTGATTGAAGCACTCACGCATCGAATGGGGCCACATACGACTTCGGATGATCCAACCAAGTACCGTCGAAAAGAAGAAGGCGAGACATGGGCAAAGAAAGACCCAATCTCACGTTTTCGAAAATGGCTTGAAGACCGGCAGTTATGGACGGAGAAGGAAGAACAGCATTTACATGCCTCGATTGAAGAGGAATTGAAGCAAGCATTTAAAGAAGCCTCTGAAACAGCACCTGCCTCACTTGGTGATGCGCTTGGGTACGTCTATGAAAAACCGACAAATCGCCTGATAGAACAAAGGCTGGAGTGGGAAGGAAAGGGGGAGAATCGATGAGTGAGATGAATATGATTGAAGCGATCAATTTTACACTTAGGCAAGAAATGGATGCAGACGAAGACGTACTAATCTTAGGCGAGGATGTGGGGCGAAATGGCGGCGTGTTTCGTGCAACGGATACGCTTGTCGATACGTTTGGGGAACGACGAGTGGTGGACACCCCTTTAGCAGAATCGGCCATTATCGGAACGGCGGTCGGAATGGCGATTCGCGGTCTGAAGCCCATAGCAGAAATTCAGTTTTTAGGATTTATCTATGAAGCCATGGATCAAATCGCCGCACAGGCCGCGCGCATTCGCTTTCGTTCTGCTGGAAGTTTTCATGTGCCACTCGTTATTCGGGCGCCTTACAGTGGCGGAGTGAAGACGCCAGAACTTCACTCGGATAGCTTGGAGGCCCTCTTTATGCACTCTGCTGGCCTGAAAGTCATCATGCCCTCCACACCTAAAGATGCCAAAGGGTTGTTAAGCGCTGCGATTCGAGACCCAGATCCAGTTCTTTTTCTTGAACCAATGAAGCTCTACCGTGCGTTTCGGGAGGAAGTGGAAGAAGAACGTTTCACTATAGACATAGGGAAAGCGAATGTTGTGAAAGAAGGGGAGGACACCACCCTTATTAGTTGGGGCTCTGCAATGGCTGAAACCAAGGCAGCTGTTCAACTTCTTGAAGAGAAGGGGTACTCAATTGAACTCATAGATCTCCGTACCATCGTCCCTCTTGATGAAGAGACGATCATTGATTCAGTTATGAAAACCAGTCGGTGTGTCATTGTTCATGAAGCGGTGAAATCAGCAGGAGTGGGGGCGGAAATATCAGCGATTCTTAACGAAAAAGCATTGTTTTACTTATCTGCACCCGTTCTTCGTGTCACCGGCTATGACAGCCCTTATCCGGTCCCGTCAATTGAAAATGAGTGGATTCCATCTGTAGATCGGATCATGCGGCAGGTTAAACAGGTGTGGGAATTATCGCTAGATTGATTGAGGAGGGGTTCGATGATTAAGGAATTCAAGCTTCCCGATATTGGCGAAGGGTTGCATGAAGCGGAAGTGGTAACTTGGTTCGTGAATAAAGGAGATCGTGTCCAAGAAAATGAGAATATTGCGGAAGTCCAAACAGATAAGGCGGTTGTGGAGATCACTTCTCCCTTTTCCGGGACCGTCTATGAACGAGGGGGGGAGGAAGGCGAAAGTGTCAAAGTTGGAGATACGCTAATTTCCATTGAAACGGACAGCGAGAAGGCTGAGGTTCAGAAAAGCAAGGAGGAACCTTCCCAAATAATCATCTATGACCAGCCTAGTTCTGGAAGTCCAAGCAACCACTCTTCTTTAAAACCGAGAGTAAAGGCGGCACCAACGGTTAGAAAGCTGGCCAGAGAACTTGGAGTCTCCATCTTTGAAGTTACCCCAACCGGTAAAAGTGGGAAGATAACGGCGGATGATGTTCGCTCTCATGCTAAAAGCGAGAAAGACACGCATAACGAAGTTCCAAATCATTCTAAATCTCCTGGATCTAATCTTAGCGAACCGATTAAAGGATTGCGGAAAAAAATCTTTGAAAATATGACTCGTTCCATGACAGACATCCCGCAATGTACAGGAATGGACGAAGTGGATGTTAGTCGGTTAAGTGAGTTCCGGCGTTTGTTAAAAGGGGAGACGCCTAACGGAACGCTTACGTATCTCCCATTTATCGTCAAAGCCGTGGCACTAGCGTTAAAGGAGAACCCGAGGTTTAACGGCAGAGTGGATACAGAGAATATGCTGTTTCACTATCAAACGGACATTCACATAGGGATTGCTACGGCAACAGAAGATGGGCTGTTAGTACCCGTTTTAAGATCGGTGGACCTGCTTAGCATTGAGGAAATTGCTCTTGGCATTGAAGACCTGTCTACGCGGGCACGCACGAAAAAAATGAAGCCAAGTGAACTATCGGGAAGCACATTCACTATCTCGAATACGGGAAAAAGAGGTGGATTTTACGCAACGCCGATGATTAACCCACCCGAGGTGGCGATTCTCGGCATCCACGCAGTCAAAAAGAAACCAGTGGTGATCGACAATGAGCTGGCCATTGGCGACGTCATGGGCACGTCCATAACATTTGATCATCGTGTCATTGATGGAGAGCATTGTGGTCAATTCATGAGTACTTTGAAAGCGTATTTAGAAAAGCCAGAGTTATTCGTATTCAAAAGCAAGGAATGACGAGTTAGATGACTTAATAATGAAGAAAGGGTGATGACATGGGTAAAAAAAGAGAATACGGGGGCCTTCAGCCTGGAGTAAAATGGGGACCGTTTACAATGAGGATTCCGGGCGTGCACGTTGGAATATCGTGGCCTATGCTTGTTCAAGGGGCCATTATTTCATTGGCTACAGGGGGCTCCTTAGCTCCTCTGATGATGCAATTCTTTGAGGTCAGTTTTGCGGTGGCATGGACAACAATGAGCATTCAACTTTTCTGGGTATGGTCGCACACAATGTTATTCGGAGAACCTCATGCTCCGGGATGGATCACTCCCGCTTTGCCTTTAGTCATTGTCTTCCTCGGAGGCTTCACCCCTGGAACAGAAGCAGTTCACGCGATGATGGCCATCATGATCGTCGTTTCGGCACTCTTCTTGTTTTTTGGAGTGACTGGGTTGGGGGATAAATTTAACCGGCTCGTGCCAAGCTCGTTAAAAGCGGGAATCATTATGGGAGCAGCCATCGCTGCCTTTATGTCTGAATTCGAACGCGTGCAGGAACTACCCTTTTCGCTGATTAGTTCATGGATTGCTGTGCTCATCATTCTATACTCCATTCCTTTTCAAAAGATAAAGAGTTTGAAGGTCAAGGGGCTACTGGCAGCGAACGTATTATTGGTCGGTTTTATTGTGGCAGGGGTTGTTGGGAGCATCGCCGGTGAGATTCAATTTAGCATTGAATGGGGAATATTCGTTCCGCAATTCGGAGAAATGTTTGCGACGCTGACACCATTTGGAGTTGGGCTGCCTTCATGGAATATGCTCATAGCGGCTGTTCCGTTGGGCGTGAGCATCTACATTTTGGTGTTTGGGGACTTGTTAGTGGCGGACGGCTTGATTCGTTCTGCGAATCAGGCAAGACAGGATGAAAAAATTGATGTGAATTACACTCGAACCCACTATGCCTTAACATTGCGTAACCTCGGCTACTTGTTTACCGGCGGAGCCTTCATTCCTTTGCAAGGTCCCCTCTGGACTGGCGTGCAAGTATATATCATCGAACGATATAAGCAAGGCAGGAACGTCATGGATTCGATATTTACAGGGACAATAAATTTTTATCTTCTTGCTCTGCCTTTAGGGTTTTTCATGCCGGTCATCAGTCTCATTGTTCCCTTACTGGATGTCGCCCTCTCGTTAACGTTGTTGCTGACCGGCTTCGCCTGCGCCTATCTGGCAATGTCATTGGTGACGACCAACGTGGGACGTGGCATGGCTTTATTCATCGGTGTCTTAACCGCCCTTCAAGGACCGGCATGGGGGCTGGGTGCGGGGATCGTCATGTACATTTTAATGATGGGACTGAACCGTCGAGAGAAAAACAGTGAAACCAACGAAGCGTCCAAAGATCCAAAAGTGATGTGACGCGAGAAAAGGGGACGAAACTCAAAAGTGGAAGGTCAAATCAATGAAAGCAGGGGTAATTTGCATGTCCAATTTCGGCAATCGGGTTCAGTTCAACGTCTATCAAACCATGCAGAGTCCTGACCCGAACAGACTTCCAGTGATTTATGAAGAATGGGAGAAGCGGGCACAGGAAGTGTTGGAAGACGGACCCTACTATTATGTCGCTGGCGGTGCTGGTGGAGAGAAGACGATGCAGGCTAATCTTCGAGCGTTTCATCGGTGGAACATTGTGCCGAGAATGCTGCGGGATGTTTCAGAACGTGACTTAACCGTAAACCTATTAGGCACTACCTTTGATTTCCCAGTCATGCACGCACCAATTGGGGTGCAATCGATCATTCATCCTGAAGGGGAGCTGGCCTCGGCTAGAGCTTCTGCGGAAATCGGCGTTCCCTATATCGCAAGTTCTGCCTCGTCCGTGCCTATGGAAGAGATTGCAAAGGCCATGGGTGCGGCGCCTCGCTGGTTTCAATTGTATTGGAGCAAAGATCCAGATGTAACGGCGAGTTTTTTGAAACGGGCAGAGGACTCAGGGTATTCAGCCATCGTCGTTACTTTGGATACGCCCATGATGGCCTGGCGCGAATATGATTTGAAACATGTGTATTTGCCCTTCTTGGCCGGGGAAGGTGTGGGAAATTATCTGTCTGACCCTGCCTTTTGTGCAAAGCTCGAAAAGTCGCCAATAGAAGATCCAACTGCGGCGATCATGTACTGGACGCAAGTATTTGGAAATGCCAGCTTAACATGGAAGGATATTGCGTTTTTGCGAAAGCATACGAGCCTACCCATCCTATTAAAAGGAGTTCTGCACCCAGACGATGCAAAACTGGCATTGGAACACGGCGCCGATGGGCTTATCGTTTCTAATCACGGGGGCCGACAAGTTGATGGCGCTCTAGGAGCTCTTGAGGCACTTCCTCTAATACTTGATGTCGTTAAGGAGCAAGTACCAGTGCTTATGGACAGCGGAATCCGACGTGGTTCCGATGTGATCAAAGCGATGGCTCTTGGGGCAAGTGCTGTGCTTGTTGGGAGGCCATGCATGTATGGGCTGGCCGTGGCAGGAGAGCTAGGGGTTAAGGAAGTTTTGAAAAACTTGATCGCTGATATGGATCTGACAATGGCATTGGCCGGAGAACGATCCGTGCGCGAATTAAGGAGATCCATTCTCGTAGAAACGAAATAGACATTCAAAACAAAAACCCGCTCCACTTTAAGAGTGGTGCGGGTTGATGAGTAATTCAGACGATAATCCCTTTTCTCATTCCAGCAGCGACAGCTTCCGCACGGTGGTTCACCCCTAGTTTTCTCATGAGGGAGCTGACATAGTCTCTGACGGTAAATTCACTTAAAGCCATCAGCCCGGCCATTTGTTTGATCGTATAGCCATTGGCTAGATGTTGAAGAACCTCTGTTTCTCTTTTGCTTAACATGTTCTTTTTCGGGCTAGGAAGAAAAAAAGAATGGAAATACTGAGAGAGAAGAGATAACTCGTCTTCTCGAATGCCCTTCTCGATCATTTGATCGACTAGGACAAAGGCCACGATGATATTCCGAAGGCTGATTGGTATAATAGCGAGCGATGTTTCAAAACTTTGGCGGTACTTTGGTGGAACGGAGGATAGCACGGTTTCTCTGTGCACGAAAGTAGACCTGTTTCTTGTTAACGCTTGGTAGAGGGGAGGGATGGGGCGAACGTCTTCTTTCACGTCGGTTAACGCAATCGTCCTGTCACCCTCTATTAAAAGAACGCCTTCGCCCAGGTAGCTTAATGGCGAATAGGTAAATAAGGACGCACGTCCGACTGGAAAGAAGCGCAGGCAACCGTGCATCATCCATTCGGATTTCGTCTTCACATCGGTGACGTTGGCCATTTCCTTTATATAAGCATAAACAGCATGATCCAGCATTCGACGGTTTTCCCCCCTACATTTTACGTGGTTTCTATTCAGATAATTTCATCTTATACTATAGTGAAAGCCCTTACAACCAATATCTATTAGGATTGACCCTTTACATCGAAATGGGGCTAAACTTTATTTTCTAAGGAGGATATTGATGGGAAGACGAACGTTTGTAACTACAAGTGCTACAGGGCTACAAGAGGATTCGCTACCGTTTAAACTTTTTCAGAAAGCGAAACGGTTAGGTGTCTGGAACCCAGCTGAATTGGACTTTACTCAGGATATCCGTGATTGGCAAACGTTTAGTGATGAACAAAAACAAGGCATCTTGAGGCTGATTGCGCAATTCCAAGGCGGAGAGGAAGCCGTAACGAGAGATCTGCTGCCATTGATGATGATCATTGCCAAAGAAGGGCGTTTAGAAGAAGAGATGTTCTTAACCACTTTCTTATTCGAGGAAGCCAAGCATACAGAATTTTTTAGGCTTGTGTTGAATGCGCTTGGGGAAAATGACGATCTCTCTCACTATCATGATGAGGCCTATCATGCCATCTTCAATCAGATGCTCCCGACGGCGATGGAACGACTTGTTAATGACCACTCCCCGGAAGCCGTAGCTGAAGCCTCGACGGTCTACAATATGTTTGTGGAGGGGGTGCTTGCGGAAACGGGGTACTATTCATTTTATCAAACATTGGAAAGCATTAACGCGATGCCGGCTTTGCTTCAAGGCATCGGGTATTTAAAAAGAGATGAATCCCGTCACATTGCTTACGGGACGTTTCTCCTGCAGCGTTTGATTAGCGAGCACCCTCATATTTACGACATCGTTGCAAGAAAAATGGAACAGTTAAAGCCTTTTGCGATACAATTTAACCGCGATGAATTAGGCAACGAAAATGAAGACACGCTGAACTACTCAATGAGGCAGCTGATGATTCGAATGGATATTCTTTCAAGAGCTCGCAATAAAAATATGGAGGAAATCTACAAGCAGAAGGAAGATGATTTCGGAATCGCCTAAGGAGGGTGACGATGACAGTTCAAGTTGGGGTACAATCGTATCCGTTATTTATTGATGGCAAACGGCAGCCAGCAGCTGGTGGGGAGACATTTGAGGTGTTGAATCCAGCAACAGGTGAATTAATAGCAAATGTAGCAAAAGCAGGAGAGGCGGACGTGGAAAAAGCCGTGCAATCCGCCAGAGACGCGTTTGATAAGACGGATTGGAAAGGGCTGCCCCCGAAAGAGCGTGCCAAACGACTGCATGCGATCGCCCATGAAATTAAGGTTCACGCACAAGAGCTAGTTTATCTTGAAACCGTCTCAAGTGGGGCCACCGTGCGACGAGCGGCGGCCAATGACCTAACGCTAATGGTCGATTTGTTTAAAACGATGGCGAAATTCGTGCTGGACTATCCGTTTTCAGAAACGCTTCCATCAGCCCCGTTTCCAGGCCCCTCTCATAATTTTGTCTGGCGAGAGCCGATTGGGGTGTGCGCGGCGATTACGCCTTGGAATATGCCGATGTTAATTGCTACGTGGAAAATTGCGCCGGCACTTGCCATGGGAAATACCATTGTGATCAAACCAGCCAGTTATACGCCGTTATCCACGCTTAAATTAGCAGAAATTATTTCAAAGGTTGTTCCCCCTGGCGTCATTAACGTCGTCACTGGTCCTGGGAAAGAGATAGGCGAAGCACTTGTCTCTCATCCGAAGGTAGACAAAGTAGCGTTTACGGGGTCAACAGAAGTCGGCAAAACGATTATGTCCCTTGCTTCAGGGACGATCAAGAACACAACGCTCGAGCTTGGAGGGAAATCGCCAAACATCATTCTCGAAGACGCGGACCTCGACCTCGCCATCCCAGGAAGCTTATTCGGCGTCTTTCTCCATTCGGGACAGCTGTGTGAATCAGGCACCCGCCTATTTGTGCCAGACAAGCTGCATGATGAAGTGGTGAAAAGGCTTGTTGCTCTCACAAAAACGTTGAAACCAGGAAACCCTTTGGATCAAGCCACCGATATCGGTCCCGTCATTTCGAAGAAACAAAAAGAAAGCATCCTTTCCTATATTAAGGCCGGGAAAAAAGAAGGAGCCACGCTTGTTTGCGGGGGGAAAGAACTCACCGTTCCAGGTTGTGAAGAGGGACATTTCATCGAGCCAACCATCTTTACGGATGTAACGAATGAGATGACAATTGCCAGGGAGGAAATCTTTGGCCCTGTTCTTTCTGTTATTCGTTACTCGGAAGTAGACGAAGTCGTTGAGTTGGCCAATGATACGATTTACGGACTGGCGGCAGGTATATGGACCCAGGACGTCAACCAAGCCTATGCCGTAGCTAGGAAACTTCGTGCAGGCGTCGTCTGGATCAATGACTGGCATATGTTGCGTAACGATGCGCCGTTCGGAGGCTATAAGCAAAGTGGCATCGGTCGAGAAATGGGAAAGCACTCACTGGACGCCTATACGCAGGTGAAACATGTGCACACATCCATGGTGCCTGATTTGCATAAGCGCAGTTGGTATCAAATTCTATTCTCGAACTCAGAGCAAGGGGAGGGGTGATTCATTTGCTTACAACGACACAATCGAGTTACTGGCTGCGAACGGCCATCCATAGCGGTTCAAACACAAGAGCACTCGTGCCAGATTTATTCAGGGGAATGGGGGCGAAAAGGGTCGTCCTTTTTAGCGATCGAGGATTGGAGGAGGCAGGAATTGTTGCTAAAGTGGCTGAGCTATTCCAACTGACTCCGCACGGCACCGGACCGGAGCTTGTTGGAGTCTATCTTGATATCGCCCAAGACGCCGAAAGCACTAGCGTGGATGCAGCGACACGCTACGCGAGAGAGAAGGGGGCAGATGCGCTTCTTGCGGTTGGGGGAGGGAGCGTGCTTGATACGGTCAAAGGCGTGAAATACGCTTTGTTCAAAGGGTTGACAGACATCAATGAAGCGATACCAGGCGGGTTTGTTTCCGAGTCGTTTCCCCAAGCTCAACCGATCCCGATACCGCACCTCGCGTTGCCAACCACAGCAGGCACGGGTTCGGAAGTTTCACCAATTGCAGTGATCTACAATGACGAAATCAAGCTGAAAACTACGATCATCAACCCGTTTCTTAGTGCGGATATGGCGATTCTGGACCCGGACGTAACAACGGGGCTACCACCTTTCATTACGGCCTTTACAGGAATGGATGCCCTCACTCATGCGATCGAAGCGCTTGCTTCACCAAATGCGACGGCCCTAACCGATGCGTATGCTCTGCACACCATCCGGCTGATTGAGAAAAACTTGCCTGAAGCCGTTAGCGACGGTGGGAATCTAAGCGCCAGAATGGAAATGCTGCAAGCAAGTCTAATGGGGATCACGGCCTTTAGCTTTGCCCTGAACGCCATCCCTGTTCACAATCTGGCCCATGCCTATGGCGCGATGTTCCGGATTCCACATGGTCTGGCCAATGCCGTATTTTTACCGGTCGTGATGGAATCTATACCTGAACATTATCTCCCTAAAGCAAAAGGCCTAGCGGAAGCGTTGTCTATTAAGTCAGACAATGAAGACGCTCGAGCACTGCTTGAGCTGATCATCGAAAAAATACGGATTCTTTCGGATACGATTGGGCTGCCAGCTGATTTTTCAGCGTATCATCTTTCAGAGGACGATTTAAAACGCGTCTCGCCAGCCGTTGCGTCCGATCCAGCCGCGCTGTTCTTCCCAATGCCGGAAGAATTAATTCAAGCGATTGGCGAAAGAGTCGTGCCACTGTCTGTTTAATAGAGGCTAATGGAGCTATGAAGAACGGTCATTACTGGCCGTTCTATTTTATTTTCAGTAACTTGTAATTTGCCCGCACGCCAGCCCATATAGCCACAACGAGACCGCCCAACGTGTCGGCAATCAAATCGATCATGGTGTCTTCGTTTCCCCCTCCTTGCAAGGTAAGATCAAAAAATTGATCGCCGCTAAACTCATAAATTTCCCATAGGACGCCCCCAAATACAGCAAACGAAAGCACGAAGAGAAAGACCAGCCACGGCGAAATGTGGTTGCGCGCTTCCCGGTGAACCAAGCGTTCATACAAGGCAATCCCCACAAAAGCAATCAAAGCGCCACTGATAAAATGAATGAAGGTGTCCCACCAGCCATTCCCATACCAGCCTAAAATCGAGCCAAAGTATTGGGAGCCAAGCAGGAAGAGCAAATAGGAAATAATCAATGGCAAATTGAATTGGAGTTTGGTAAAAAGGGCTAAGAGAAGGGGGATGGCCCCGCAAAGAACGCCGCCGAACGCTACTAGTGCTTTATAGGATTCTTCATGCATATAGTAATAAACACCCAAACCGACCATGAAAAGCACATAAAGCGAACTGAATACAATGACAAATTTCCGATTCACATCTGTCCCCCTTACCGTTTCATCTTTCCTATTAGGTACTTTTCTTAGTATGTGATTTCCCCATGATTTCATGAGAGGTTTTCATGGATCCTTTAAAGGAAAACAAGTGGTTCTGTTGAATGTAAAAACAGTGGGATCATTCTAAAAAGGCATTCTTTACTCAAAGCCCTGCTTGACTCGCTTCGTTTTTGTCCATGGGCAACCTGCATGAGGGGAGAGTGCCTACCTGTTACGGAGGCGAACCAATGAATAGCATATCCAATGAAGTCGTCCACACGTTTCCAATACCAGCATTGCTCATGGATACAGAAGAAGAAATTATCCAGGCCAATCGCTTATTCAAAGAAATCGTTGACCTTCCTTGTGAACACCGCCCTTTACATGGGCTCGTGACGCTTGTGAATAGAGGGGAGCACTTCTACCATGTAAAGATTCACGCGAAGACGTATCTTTTGTATGTCGTCCCTCGGCAGGATGGATATACGCTCGCTTTGCTTTGTGAAGGAATGGACTTTGATTGGCTGCTGGAGCGGATGAAAGAGTTGAACATGACGAATCGAGAACTCGACACGATCATCGAAAACTCCTTTGATGGGATTTATATAACGGATGCAAAAGGCAACACGCTCCGAACGAACTCTGCGATTGAGCGGATTACCGGGATTCCAAAAGAATACTATCACACGAAGAACATCTCCTATTTGCAAAAACGAGGAATCCTGAAAGCGTCCGTAACGGATCAAGTACTTAAAGAGGGGAAGACGGTCTCTCTTATGCAAAGAAACCGTCAAGGGAGACAAACATTGCTTACAGGAACGCCGGTTTTTAATGAGGAGGGCGAAATTGAGAAAGTCGTTACCAATTTACGCGATTTAACAGAGCTGAACCGAATGCACGAAGAGCTAAGCAGGGCGCAAACGTTAACACAGCAATACAAAGAACAGCTGGAAAAAATGAAGGCATTTTCCCTGAGGGATTCAACCATCATCGTTCGAAATCGCCGCATGGTTGAACTTTACCAACTGGCGGAGCGGCTTGCGAAAGTGAATACGACGATTCTGGTTCTTGGCGAAACTGGAGTCGGCAAGGATGTGTTCGCCCAGTACTTGTTTGCGGCAGGGCCTCGTTCACAAACAGGTGAGTTGGTCAAAGTGAACTGCGGAGCCATTCCCAAGGAATTGCTCGAATCCGAATTATTCGGCTACGAGCGAGGAGCGTTTTCAGGGGCCAATAAAACAGGGAAGAAAGGCTTGGTTGAGCTCGCAGATCAAGGCGTTCTCTTTCTAGATGAAATTGCTGAGATGCCGCTCGGTTTGCAGGTGAAACTTCTCCGGGTGCTTCAAGATAAAGAAGTTCATCGCCTTGGCAGCGTCAAACCTCGGCACATTGATGTGCAAATTGTCGCCGCGACGAACCGGGATTTAAAGAAAATGGTGGGGGACGGAACGTTTCGGGAGGATCTGTATTATCGACTGTACATTGTGCCAGTGACCATTCCTCCTTTGCGAGAACGAAGAGAAGATATTTTGCCGATTCTACAATCGCTGCTCGTGCGGTTTAATGAAAAATATGAAGTCGAAAAGAAAATCAGTTCAGCTTTGCAGCAATTTCTGTATAACTACCACTGGCCAGGAAATTTAAGAGAGATGGGCAATCTTGTGGAACGGTTAGTGCTAACCGTCGCAGAGGGTGAACTGGGACTTCATCATTTACCGGTAGAGTACCGAAACAGGGACCAAAGGGAAGGGGGTCCTCCCGTAAAAAAGGAAATCAAATCTTTAAAGCAGGTGGTCGAGGAAGCGGAATACCAGCTGCTTGCGCAAGCCGTTCAAGAGTTTAAAACCACCTATGAAATTGCAGAGCATTTAAAGACGAGCCAGGCCACGATTGTAAGGAAGCTAAATAAATACAACCTGCCAAGTCCATCTTCAACTTGACTCCATGAAGTGATCATGCATCATTCATTTTTGCATGATCACTTCATTTTTGTATGGAAAAAACCCCCTAATTCACGTGCTTCATCATTTAAAAATGAATGACCTGGGTAGGAAGAGGCCTCGAACCAGGGGGGAGTAGTTGGCACGCAACTTGCATTATTAAGAGCAGGAAGGGAAAGCGATTATAAGAAAGGGGAGTGGTTCCATGACAGAGCATCCGTTTGTTCATTCTGACATCGAAATACCGGAAATGTCCTTAAACGAAATGTTAAACCAAAGCGTGCGAACGTATACGCAACTCACGGCCATGACGTTTGCAGAGAAAACGTTTACGTACGCAGAGCTAGACGAGCTTGTAAAAAAAGTGGCGAGCGGTCTAGTGGAACGAGGAATTGGCAAAGGCGATAAAGTGGCCTTAATGTTGCCAAACTGTCCCCAGTACCCGGTAAGTTACTATGCTGCCCTGCGATGCGGTGCAACGATCGTGCAGATCAATCCGATGTACAAACCGGAAGAATTGCTGCATGTGTTAACGGACGCAGAAGTGAAAGCCATCATTATTTTGGAAACGCTTTACCCTGTTTTGAAGGCAATTGAAACAATAACGGTGCTTGAAACGGTGATTCAAGTCTCATTAACAGGAGTGTCTGATTTTGATCAATTGTTAGCGACCCCAAAAACAAATGCTCCAGATGTTGAGATCGACCCGCGTCAAGACGTTGCGGTCATTCAGTATACCGGGGGCACGACCGGTCGCTCAAAAGGGGCGATGCTCACTCATTATAATCTAGTGGCCAATACGCTTCAATCAGTGGCTACGGCGAGTGAGCAAACGAAGCTAGGGGAAGAACGAGTGCTGACGATTTCGCCTTTGTTTCATGTGTACGGAATGACAAGTGCGATGAACGTTACGTTTCATATTGGGGGGAATTTAATTTTGGTTCCTCGCTTTGAAGTCGCCGAAGTGGCAAAAATTATTGAAAACCTGAAGCCGACGACGTTTCCTGGCGTTCCGACCATGTATATGGCCTTGCTGCATTATTACAAGGAACATTCTCTTGATTTTACATCCCTTCGTTCCTGTACGAGTGGATCGGCCCCGCTGCCCGTTGAGGTGACGAATCAATTTAACACAATTACTGGTACAACCGTTGCCGAAGGGTTCGGACTTTCTGAAGCTTCTCCCGTTACGCACCGCAACCCCGTAAATGGCGTTCAGAAAGCGGGGAGCATTGGTGTGACGATCGCTAACACAGAGGCGAGTATTGTCGATATTGAGAACGGTGATGTCGAACTTGCAGTTGGAGAAGTGGGCGAATTGCGTATACGCGGGCCGCAAATTATGAAGGGGTATTACAAAATGCCAGAAGAGACCATGCGAACCCTTCAAAATGGATGGCTCTATACAGGGGATTTGGCACGTGTGGACGAAGACGGCTACTACTTTATTGTTGGACGTAAAAAAGACCTTATTCTTGCGAGCGGGTTCAATGTGTACCCGATTGAGGTCGAAGATGTGTTGTACCGGCATCCGGATGTCATGGAAGCTGCTGTGATTGGTGTTCCAGACTCCTACAGGGGGGAGACCGTGAAAGCTGTCATTGTCCGAAGAGAGGGCGCCCATCTCTCGGAAGAAGATGTGATCGCCTTTTGCCGTGAAAAAATGGCGACTTATAAAGTTCCGACGAAGGTTTCCTTTATTTCGGAAATGCCGAAAACAGCTGTCGGGAAGATTTTGAAAAGAGAGCTAGTAAAAATGGAGGCCACAAACTAGGGGGAGGAAGGTGAAGGCATGGATGTACTCATCCAGCAGCTTTTTAATGGTCTTACACTTGGTAGCGTTTACAGTCTCGTCGCCCTTGGTTTAACGCTTGTCTACGGAATTTTACACATCCCAAACTTTGCGCATGGCGCTTTGTACATGGTGGGGGGCTATGTGACGCTGATGGCGATGACCATGGTGGGCATTCCTTACGTGGTCGCCATTGCTGTCTCCATTTTAATTGTTGGGTTCTTGGCACTTCTGATGGAACGTCTTGTTTTTCATCCATTGCGGCACGCTCCTCCGATTCATGACAAGATCGCGGCCATTGGCATTCTGCTATTTTTAGAGGCATTGGTTCATCTGCTTTGGGGGGCAGAGTATCGTGCGATGCCGTCACCATTCGGTCAAGTCGTTTCATTTTTAGGGTTAACGGTCACCACACAACGCATTTTGATCATCGTAAGCGCGGTTGTCGTTATGCTCGCCCTTCATCTTTTCTTAAAGAAAACATTGACGGGGGCAGCGATTGTTGCCATGTCGCAAAACCGAGAAGGGGCGTTTCTTGTCGGCATTAACGCCAACAAAGTCGCGATGTTGACCTTCTTTATTTCCGGAGCACTAGCAGCGATTGCTGCGTCGATCGCCTCTCCGATTAACCTTGTTTATCCAGGGATGGGCCACCTCGTCATTTTGAAGGCGTTTGTAATCATCATCATTGGCGGGATGGGGAGTATTCCTGGAGCGATCGTTGGTGGCTACATTATTGGTTTTACAGAAAGTCTGGGAGCGACCTTTATTTCCAATGACTACAAGGATTTAATTGCTTTCCTCTTGCTTGTCGTTATTCTCACGGCACGGCCGAAGGGACTTTTCGTGAAGGGGGCTCACTAGCATGCCTTTTCTGAAACGTCATGGCGTCGTTCTTATTGTTCTTCTCATTGCCCTTGTTTTTCCGCTTCTGACACAGAATCAATACCATCTTCACATTTTAACGCTCGCGTTTATTTGGACAATTGCGGTTTATGGTCTCAATTTAATCGGGGGGTACACAGGACAGCTCTCACTCGCGCAGGCTGGGTTTTTCGCGATTGGTGCCTACACGCTTTCGCTTCTTACCGTGAGGGCTGAATGGCCGTTTTGGCTAGCTTTGGTAGCTGCTTGTCTTGTCACAACGTTTATCGGTGTGCTCGTTGGTTTGGTGGCGCTAAGGACAAAGGAACATTTCTTTGCCATTTACACACTCTGCGTCGGTTATATCATCTACTTGCTGATTTATCAGTGGGATGAACTCACGAATGGCGTTCGAGGAATTATTGGCATCCCGGCACCGGGGGCGATTGGTCCACTGAGCTTCGATACGCCTGCTTCTCTTTACTATCTGATGCTTGCGTTCTTAGTCCTTGTCATCTTTCTCTTTAAAAGAGTGACAGAATCCCTCGTTGGGCGTACCTATGTGGCGATTCGCAATAGCGAAGAATTGGCGCAAACGTTAGGAATCTCAACGATGAGACAAAAGCTTGTTTCGTTTGTGGTTTCGACCTTTCTAGCAGGGCTTGCAGGCGCGCTCTTTGCCTCCTTTATTCGCTTTGTCGGACCGGACATTTCCTATACCATGGTCGTCTTTGATATGTTGACGTATTTAATCGTCGGAGGCATAGGGACGCTTTTTGGACCTCTTGTCGGTACATTGCTGATTGTCACACTCACCCAGTCGCTTCAGTTCTTAGAAGACGTTCGGATGCTGGTCTTTGGTCCACTTTTGGTCGTGCTCGTTATTTTCTATCCGCGAGGTCTGGTTGGTGGGTATCTAGTATGGAAACATAAGAGAGCCGAAAAGAAGCATAGAATGAGACTCGAGAAAGTGACACAAAGTCGGGAGGAGGAGGCGTAATGCTCATTCAAACCACTGGGTTAACGAAAGCGTTCGGAGGACTGACCGCTGTGGATGAAGTTGATGTGGAAATTGAAAAAGGGAAAATCACAGCGATTATCGGTCCAAACGGGGCAGGAAAATCCACTCTTTTTAATTTGATTAGCGGCTTTCATCCGCCGACCACAGGGGAAATTCTCTATAAAGGAGAAGACATCACGAAAAAGAAAGCGCATCATATTGCTAGACTTGGGGTAGCAAGGACGTTTCAGACCACAAATTTGTTTGAGGCGGCGACCGTATTTGACAATGTTCTGATTGGGCATCGGCTCCGGACAAAGTCAGGGTTGTTTGACGCGATTTTTCATACGAAGCGGTTAAAGAAGGAGGAGCAAGCATGCCGTGACAAAGCCTATGAAGTGCTAGAATTTGTCGGACTTACCGATCAAGCGAGGCGTCTTGTGTCTGATATTTCTCAAGAAGCTAAGAAGCGTTGTGCCTTTGCCGTCGCCCTGGCCACAGACCCTGACATTGTCTTTCTAGACGAACCGGCGGCAGGCGTTAACCCAGAGGAAACCGACGGCCTTGTCGAGCTGATTCGTAAAATGGTCGATAACGGGCTGACAGTTTGCTTGATTGAACACAAGATGCAAATGATCATGGGGCTGGCCGATCACATTGTGGTGCTGAACTACGGGAAGAAAATTGCGGAAGGCACGCCTGAGGAAATTAAGCAAAACGAGGACGTCATTCAAGCCTACCTTGGAGGAGGAGGTGAAAGTCATGCTCACGCTGAGTGATGTAAGCGTGCGCTACGGGGCCTACGAAGCGTTGACGGATATTTCAATGACCGTGAAGCAGGGAGAACTCGCCTGTTTGCTAGGGGCGAACGGAGCAGGGAAAAGCACGATATTTCGAACGATTAGTGGCTTGAATAAACCTGTACGGGGACAGATCAAATGGAAGGGTCATTCCATTGGTGGGATGGCACCTAGTAAGCTCGTTACGCTTGGCATTGGGCATTGTCCAGAGGGGCGCAAGCTCTTTCCAGAGATGACGGTCTATGAAAACTTACGGATGGGGGCGTACTCGACGAAAAAAAGAGGGAAGGATCTTGCTCAAACCATGGAGGAAGTCTATGCCCTCTTTCCGATATTGGAAGAGAAGAAAAACAATCAGGCAGGGTCTTTAAGCGGGGGGCAACAACAAATGCTCGCGATTGGCCGAACGATGATGTCAAAGCCTACTCTCGTCCTTTTTGATGAACCTTCCATTGGTCTGGCACCACTTATTGTTGAGCAAGTGTTTGACGTCATCAAGACCATTAACGAGGCAGGAACGACGGTGCTACTTGCAGAACAAAACGCGAATGCTGCACTTAAAATTGCCGATCGCGGCTACGTCATTGAAGATGGCCGCATCGTGCTTGAGGGAACCAAAGACGAGTTGTTCTCAAACGATGCGATTCGAAAAGCATATATCGGTGCATAACGGTTTTCCATTAAAACATTTGGGGGCGAATGGAATGATCAAAAAAGCGGGGATGTTGCTAAGTGGTGCGGGCTTACTTGTTGTGGCGGGGTGTCTAGACTCAGGTTCAACACCGGCTGAGGGAGAGGGTAGCGAGACGGAAACACCAACATCAGGGGAAGCGGAGGTTGTCAATATCGGGTTCAGTGGTCCGATTAGTGGACCAGCGGCCTATTACGGTGAAAATACACTGAGTGGCTTAACGATGGCTGTGAACGATATCAACGAAGATGGAGGATTTGAAGTTGATGGTCAACAATATGAGCTCAACCTCGTTTCTCTCGATGACCAATATCTTCCTAATGAAACAGGTTCGAATGCCAAACGTCTTGTGCAGGAAAACGATACACCGGTGATTTTTGTTCCTCATAGTGGGGGGATTTTTGCGACGCAAGTGTTTAACGAGCAGGACGGATTTTTACTTGCAGCCTATTCAAGTGAACCAGACATTACGGCACAAGGAAATGAGTTAACGCTCCGGATCCCACCAACGTATGACGGCTATGTGGAACCGTTCTCCACGTACCTCATGGATCGCTTTGGTCCAAAAATTGCGATGCTTCCCCCTTCCACACAGTACGGGATGGACTGGGCTGAGGAGTTGGAGCCAGCCTGGGAGGAGATGGGAGGAGAGATTGTCTTTAATGGCTCGATCGACTACAGTCAAGACACTGATTTCTTTACGATTGTGACCAATGCCTTGCAAGAGGACCCCGATGTACTCTTTGTCGGTGGCGCTTCAGAACCGACAGCCCTAGTTGTTCAGCAGGCACGGGAGCTTGGCTTTGAAGGCGGCCTGCTCATTATGGATCAGGCGAAAATTGATGAGATGGCCGGTGTGCTCGGTGGAATGGAAATGCTTGAAGGAGCTGCCGGTGTCGCGCCTCTAGTCGAGACGGAGAGTGAAGGGAATCAAGAATTTATTGCTGATTATGCCGAAGAACACGATCGCGATCCAGGGTCAGAGGCCGGATATCATTACTATGCTGTCTATGCACTCGTAGAAGCGATGAAAGCAGCAGGTTCTGTGGACGATGCAGAGGCCATCCATGCTTCTTTAAACGATGGCGTTAACAATGTTCCTGAAAATAAACAGATTTACCCGGTCACTGAAGTTGAAGAAGATGGAGGTATGCATACCTTTTTACGATTCGCTTTTGTGGAGGATGGGGAAGTCATCATCCAGGACGCGGATGCCGTCGAGTGAGGAATGCGAGGTGTTGATAGGTGAATAGGAAAGCAAAAAACGGCACTTTTTCGGATCATGTCGGGTTTCGGTTTTACGAGGATGAAGAAGGAAAGGTGACGGTTGCATTAAACGTAGATGCCCATCTTTTAAATCGCATAGACACGCTCCACGGTGGAGTGCACGCAACTATGATTGACAATGTTCTTGGGGCGACGATCTTTGCTGCCACAGAGGTCCCGAGTACAACCATTCAGTTATCCGTGCACTACTTTGAGCCTGTGGCAGAGGGAGAACTGATCGCGACCGCAACGATCTTAAAGCAGAGCTATAAGCTCGTGACCGCTGAAGGAGTGATTGTCGATCAATCGGGGACGGTTGTAGCCAAAGGGATGGGCACGTTTAAGCTATTGCATGCAAAAAAAGAGTTGGTCGAATGGGCGGAGTCATAAAGGGGAAGTCGTGGGCCTGGACGGCCTACGTCTTCCTGTACGAATGAAGGGGCTATGCCAGCAAACCTAAAAAACGATTGGGGCGATTGGAATGGATTTACGCTTATCAGAAGAACAAAAAATGGTACAGAAAACGATTCGCAAGTTCGTGGAAAAAGAACTCATTCCGTTAGAAAACGAGGTGCTCCGCAATGAAATTGCAGGAAAACCAAGCCTTCCTCCCGAAAAACTAAAAGAACTGCGGGAAAAAGCGAAGCAAGCAGGGTTTTGGGGGATTAATACCCCTGCTGCCTACGGGGGAGCGGAACTTGGTCAAATGATGCTGGCGATTGTGCTGATGGAAGTATCAAAGACGTTTGTCCCGTTTAGCTTTGGAGGATCGGCTGACAACATTCTCTATCGCGCGAATGGAAAGCAGCGTGAAAAATATTTGCTTCCAACGATTAGCGGGGAGAAAAAATCGTGCTTTGCCATGACGGAACCTGGAGCGGGGTCGGATACGCAAAACATTAAAATGACAGCCGTGAAAGACGGAAACGAGTGGGTGCTTCATGGCGAGAAAACCTTCATAACGGGTGGGAACGAGGCCGATTTCGTGATGGTGATTGCAATCACGGATAAAGAGGCGCACCAGGCGACGGGGCGAGACGGCGTCACCTGCTTTATTGTCGATCGTGACATGGGCTGGAAGTCGGAATACATTCACACAATGGGAGAATGGGGGCCGGCAGCGCTTATTTTTGATCAGGTCCGTGTACCAGAAGAAAACATTCTTGGCGAGCTTCATCGAGGGTATGACCTTGGGCTTGAGTGGATCGGCTTTGCGCGCTGGATCGTTGGCGCACGTGCCGTAGGAGCAGGCGAACGCTTGCTGTCAATGGCGATTGACTATGCCAAAGAGAGGGAGACCTTTGGAAAGCCAATTGCCCAGCGTCAGGCGATTCAATGGCAGATTGCGGATTCAGCTGTAGAGATTGAAGCGGCCAAGTGGCTTGTGTTGAACGCTGCTTTTGCCCTCGATAACGGGGAGGACAACCGCCATCTTGCCTCAATGGCAAAGCTGTACGGCGCGACGATGGGCAACAACGTCGTAGACCGAGTGCTGCAAATTCACGGCGGGATGGGGTATACAAGGGAGCTGCCGATCGAAAGATGGTACCGCGAGGCCCGACTTTGGCGGATTTATGATGGAACGGATGAAATTCAGCGCATGATTATCGCACGCAATTTATTAAAAGGGCATGTGAAAGTAGGCCAGTTGGCGTAAACCTTTACTAACGAATAGGAGTGGAAAAATGAGTACGTTTACAAACAGAGTGGCATTTGTGACCGGTGGAAGTCGGGGAATTGGGCGAGGAGTGGCGAAGCGTTTGGCAGATGAGGGAGCCAAAATTGCCATCATTGATATCAATGAAGAGGCTCTTGAAGAAGCAAAGGCGTATTTCTCAAGAGAAGGCCATGATGTACTAACAAAGACAGCCAACGTCACCAGTCGAGAAGAAGTCGAGGCAGCAATGGACGAAGCACATGACACCTATGGCTCGATTGACATCCTCGTCAATAATGCAGGCGTGATTCGAGACAATATGCTCTTTAAAATGACGGATGACGATTGGCAAACCGTTATGGACGTTCATTTGCGCGGAGCTTTCAATGCGACGAAAGCCGCTCAGCGGTATATGGTGGAGCAAAAGTACGGGCGGATCGTTAACATTTCTTCTACATCCGCCCTTGGAAACCGCGGCCAGGCCAATTATTCGACAGCAAAAGCTGGACTTCAAGGATTCACGAAAACGCTCTCCATTGAATTAGGGAAGTTCGGGATTACGGCCAATGCCGTGGCCCCAGGCTTTATTGAAACGGAAATGACCAAACAAACGGCTGCACGTATTGGCATTCCGTTTGAAGAGCTTGTGAAAGCAAGCGTCGCAAAGATTCCCGTCGGCCGAAGTGGAAGGGCTGAAGACATTGCCAATGCGGTCGCCTTTTTCGCCGATGAACGATCCTCCTTCGTCAGCGGGCAAGTCATCTATGTGGCCGGTGGACCGAAAGCATAAGGAAGGAGTGGGACCGATGTTTCGAGAAACGATTGGAAACAAATCGAGGAAGGTCGTCAACAAGGTCGAGCGGGGAGCGGTGCGGACGTTTGCAGAATCGATTGGTGATCCTCACCCGATCTATGTAGATGAAGAGGTAGGGAAGGCCTCTCGATATGGGGCGAATATTGCCCCTCCAACCTTCCCACGCGTTTTCGGTTATGGGGAAATTGAAGGGCTGAAATTGCCGAGCAAAGGGCTGATCCACGGGGAGCAATCCTATCATTATACGAGACCGCTCGTCGTTGGCGAAGACATCACATGCCATGGGGAAGTGAAAGACTATCAGGAAAAAGCGGGAAGAAGTGGAACCATGGGTATCCTGACTGTAGCTAACTTTGGCGAGGATGAGGATGGCCTCCTTGTGTTTCACTCAGAGCAAGTGATCATTCTAACAGAGGCGGTTCGAAAGGGGATGACGGTATGAGTACATTGCATGCAAAGCAGGTGGGTGACGAACTTTCTCCTGTTGTACTGCCGCCCGTTTCACGTCTTGACTTAATCAAGTATGCAGGAGCATCAGGGGATTATAACCCGATTCATACGATTGATGAAGAAGCAGAGAATGCGGGGCTACCAGGCATCATTGCGCACGGCATGTGGACGATGGGCAATCTCTCCAAATTGTTCACTCCTTATTATGAAGAAGGATACATCGAGACGTATTCAATTCGGTTTAAAGGGATGGTCTTTCTGAACGACGAAATTTCCCTCAAAGCCAAATTGACCGAACGAACCGACTCACACCTTACGTTTCAAGTGACCGCATTAAAGCAAGACGGGCAAGAGGCACTTCGTGGAGATGTGGTATTTGCGCTTTTTCAGTGAATGAGAGGAGAAGAAGCGCGGAACGTATCGTAGAAACAAATGGGACGGTTGTCGTGATTAACATACGTCAGGGATTAGTCTTGTTCAAAGCCAAGTTGTAGAAACTCAACTTGGCTTTTGGGTCTTCTTGAGAGGCGAGAACTTAAGCTAAGTCAGCGAAGGAAATGATAGAGAGGAGGAGAGCAAATGGAAGAAGCTACAGTCATTGTCAGTGCGGTGAGAACACCCATTGGGAGCTACGGCGGCTCGTTGAAAGGGGTGAGTTCAGGCCATTTAGCTTCTACTGTTATGCAAGAATCGATCAATCGGGCCGGGATAGCACCAGAACAAGTGGATGAGGCAATCATGGGAGAAGTCAGGCAAACAACGGAGTCGTCCAATGTGGCCAGAGTAGCCGCGCTGCGAGCCGGAATCCCTGAATCAGCGACCGCGTATACGATAAATCGTCTATGTGCATCGGGCATGCAAGCCGTCGCATCAGCGGTTCAGCAAATTGCCTTTCATCAAGCGGATATTGTGGTCGCAGGGGGAACAGAAGGCATGAGCCGTTCTCCGATTTACCTAAGAAACTCAAGATTCGGTGGTGACAAGCCCACGTTAGTCGATTCAAATGCAGAAGCCGGCCAACAGCCTCATGAACAGTACGGTGCAGCGCTTGGGATGGGAGTAACCGCCGAGAATGTTGCCGAAAACTATGCAATTTCAAGGGAGGACCAGGATGCTTTTGCTCTTGAGAGTCAAAAACGAGCAGCAGAGGCGATACGGGCAGGAAGGTTTGAGGATGAGATTGTTCCTGTAGTTGTAAAGGAACGAAAGAAAACGTTTGTTGTGGATACAGATGAACATCCCCGCCCGCAAACGACCGTGGCAAAGTTACAGTCATTACGACCTGCATTTAAAGAAAACGGGACAATCACAGCTGGAAATGCATGTGGCCGGAACGACGGCGCCTCAGCCCTGGTGATTATGAAGGAATCCCGGGCACAAGCATTAGGTCTCAAACCGCTTGCACGCATTATGGATTGGACGACGGCTGGAGTGTCACCGAAAATCATGGGGATCGGCCCTGTCCCTGCCGTGAACAAGTTGTTAGAAAGAACATCGACACGCATGCAGGACATTGGATTTATTGAGTTAAATGAAGCGTTTGCTTCGCAAGCATTGGCGGTTATCCGAGAACTTTCTCTAGATCCGGACAGGGTGAACGTCAATGGCGGCGCCATAGCGCTAGGTCATCCGGTAGGCGCAAGTGGAGCAAGGATCATTACGACTCTTTTACACGAGATGATCAGAAGAGGAGAAGAGCGAGGGATCGCTACCTTGTGTGCTGGCGGAGGTCAAGGAATGGCGATGATGATTGAATTGGTCCAATAGTGATGTTCTCAAGACGCAAAACCCTTCGCTGTTATAGTGAAGGGTTTCTTCGGGTCATGATCTATTCTAGTTAATCTGTTGAGTGAGGATATTCATGAGTAGGTCGATTTGTGTGTTTAATTGCTCAATGATTTTCCTATCATGACTCCTGCGACGTTCGTCAGCTAGACGATGTAATTCTCTCTGAAATAAAAACCTCTCCTCCGGGGTGATCAATGAAATGTCTCCTTTAGAATGCGGCTGCTATTCTATACCTACCCCCTAAGAGGGACTCTTCAAACCCAACAATGCTTTTAAAAATGGCGTTTGGCAGTAATCGTTCGGCTTGCCTTTCGTTGCTTTGTCTTCACTCTAGCCAAATAGAACGCTCACCCATTTGACGGTTGGTATCATTCATTATATATTTAGGAAAGCGAAATAATGCGAGAATTCCATTTGGCTTCTTATATAACCCTCAGTGGCCATCGGTCGCAAAACCTCTTAAAACGCTTAAAAAATGAAGGTGATCCTCATCCGACCCGAAAAAAGAAATTTGCTCATTATGTGGTTTGCCAATTTATTCGTTAGTGCAAGCATGACCATGGTCTTGCCTTTTCTGTCCTTATATATTGATTCCTTTGGGCAGTACTCCCCGGAAGAAGTTCAGCGCTGGTCGGGGTACGTCTTTGGGGTTTCGTTTCTCGTCGCTTTTTTTGTCTCTCCTTTGTGGGGGCGGGTTGGCGATCGCTTTGGACGTAAGAAAATTCTCATCGGCACGGGTTTTGGTATCGCCATTTCCGTGTTTCTTATGGGGTATGTTGAATCCGTGGCCGCTCTTTTTATCTTGCGGGCCTTTATGGGGCTTGCAACAGGATTCATTCCTGCTTCAATGGCATTGATTAGCGCACAAAGCGATAAGCGTACGGCAGGGCAAACGCTAGGGACGTTGCAGACGGGCACCGTTTCCGGTGGTTTGCTCGGTCCTTTGTTTGGTGGACTGATTGCTGATACGGTTGGGATGCAGTTAACGTTTGTTCTTACTTCATCCGTATTGACACTAGCGACGCTCCTCGTGATTGTTGGCGTGCAAGAAGTGGTCTATGAGGAAAAAGGAGAAAGCGGACGCACGTATCATTGGAAGGAAGTCATTCGCCATATCGCCTTGCGCCCTTTGCTTTTGATGATCATGCTCATTTCCCTGATCGTGCAAGCAGCTAACTTTAGCGTCCAGCCACTGCTCGCCCTCTTTGTGAATGAGTTGACGTCTACAGAAAACATGGCCTTCCTTGCGGGAATGGCATTTTCTGTGACTGGGCTTGGCAATCTGCTGGCCACTCGCAAATGGGGGCAGGTTGGCGACCGCATTGGTCATGAGAAGATTATGCTGATTTTGCTTATTCTCTCCGGTCTGTTTTTCATCCCACAGGCGTTCGTGACTGAACTGTGGCAACTGATTGTACTGCGTTTCCTTTTCGGTATACAGGTGGGCGGCTTGATCCCATGCACCACTGCCTATATTCGTCAGGTCTGCCCTGTTTCCATGCAAGGTGAAGTATTGGGCTACAACCAAAGCTTTCGTTTTCTCGGAAATGTCATTGGACCCGTCTCTGGGGGTATCATTGCCAGCAGCTTCGGCATTCCATTCGTATTTATCGCTTCAGGTCTTCTGTTCCTTCTTGCGGCTATTGGCTTAAAGCTGCTGTTAGGGAAGAGGAAAGAAGAGCCCAGTAAGGCGAAAAAGGGAAGCGGAAAACGAGCACATAAGACGGTATGATGTCTCAGAAAGCGAGCGAGAAGGAAAAGCTAAGCTCGCTTTTATAAAATGAGAAGAAAAATCCCTTAAGAAAAGGGGAGCGGCTTGTGCTGGTTTTAGAAGCCCTATCTGTGGGCTCTTGCTACCCTCAAAGCTTCCATGATGGTAAGATGGCTGTAAGGAGGAATTAGATGAACCGCTATAGCAAACCGCTCTTTTTAACCGCTGCCATCTTCGGGCTCTTCGGTGCGATGATGGGCGGACATATGGCTGGAGCTGGCTCGTATGCACTCCGGCCTGTGCATGCCCATATGCTCGTTGTAGGTTGGCTCTCTTTGTTTAGTTGGGGTGTGTATTATCAGCTGTTTAAAGTGTCAGACGGGCTAGCCAAGTGGCAAAGCAGTCTGGCGATTATTGGTACCGTTTCCTTAGTTTTAGGGATGTGGGTCCATTTAGCTGGAGCTTTGGAACAACTGCCAAACGTATTGACGCTGATCATTTACATCGGCGGAGGGACCGTGTTGATCGCCAGTTACTTTCTATTTTTACTAATTGTGATCAAGCAAAAAAGGGAGTGAAGAGCAAAGGGATTGTTGCTTCTATAGAAAATTCCAGTAGGCTTTCTTTTCGAAAAGCGTGACTCATTTGACGATACCGCGCTATACTGGTCTTAGAATTGTTGCAGAGGAGGATAAGCTATATGTACATAACAAATGAAAGAATCCAGTCGGCGTATCGTAAGCTAGCAGAAGATTCGCAGGTCAGAAAGGCGCTTTCCTTTCTTGAAGCTGATGCAGAGCAAACCTTACGTGAACAAATTCGGTTTGCTGAAATTCCCGCGCCCCCGTTTTTGGAAGAAGTACGGGCTACTGAACTGAAGATCCAGTTGCAGGAGCTAGGGTTGGAGGACGTTCAGCAAGATTTGCAGGGCAATGTCTTCGGTCTACGGAAAGGAACAGGAAGCGGACCGACGCTTTTTGTGAGTGCGCATATTGATAGCGTCTTTTCGGCCGAGACGGAGACGAACGTGACGGAAAGAGATGGGATCTACTATGGCCCAGGAATCACAGATGATGCCCGTGGATTGGCGGCGCTGCTTTCCATTGTCCGTGCGTTTAATGAAAGTGGGATCGAGACGCACGGCGACCTGGTGTTTGGAGGAACAGTGGGGGAGGAAGGGCCAGGCGACTTGCGAGGCGTTAAAGCCTTTTTCACCGAACAAACTAATGTCGATGGCTTCATTTCCATTGATGCGGTTTCTCCAGAAGCGATTGTCTATAAAGGAACTGGCAGTTATCGCTACGAAGTGACCTACTCAGCACCAGGAGGTCACAGCTTCCAAGCATTTGGTACT
Source organism: Shouchella shacheensis (assembly GCF_001484965.1). Classification (GTDB taxonomy): domain Bacteria; phylum Bacillota; class Bacilli; order Bacillales; family Bacillaceae_D; genus Shouchella; species Shouchella shacheensis. The sequence continues at coordinate 58,773 of NZ_LLYY01000011.1, forward strand.
CCTAGCGCTGTTCACGCAGCAGGACGTGCGACGGCCAAGGTGGCTGGGCTTACGCCACCCAAGGAGCCCAAGACAACGTTCAATGTTGGCGTCATTGAAGGTGGAACAATTCCAACGGCGATCGCTGAATCGTGCACGCTTTATGTAGATATCCGCTCCAATGGCCTCGCCGAGTTAGAGGCATTGGATGGGCAAGTGAGGCAACTGTTTACGGAAGCGGCTGAGGAAGAGAATGCCCACTTTGGCTATAGCGAAAAGGACGGCGTGCAGGTGTTGATCGAGAAAAAAGGGGACCGCCCAGTAGGCGCTCAACCAAAAGACGCCTCCTGTGTGCAAACAGCGTGGCAGGCCACGAAGGCGCTTGGACTCACGCCTTCGCTTGCGGATGCCATCAGCACGGACGCCAACTATCCAATCAGCATTGGCATCCCTGCGCTTACCCTTGGAGCAGGCGGGGAAACAGGCGCCACCCACTCACTAGATGAATGGTATGACCCAACGGACGGGCACCTCGGACCTCAACGAATTTTTCTGACCATTCTCGGGCTCGTCGGGGCTTTAGACATTGAACCACAACTTGCCAAACAGATCTAGGAGAAACGAGGAGGCGGGGGCTGTGAATACCTCAATTGGAAAAATCGCTTCATTCGCCCTTGCCTTGGCGCTTTTAATCTGGCTTTTGCGTTCGGAATGGTTTGCGGTTCTTAACTCGGACAATATGACGATGGTTGAATTCGCCGAGACAAAGGGATTCCCGGCCCTAATGCTTGCTTCTCTCATGTTGATGATGGTCCAAAATCTAGCGACGGTTGTGCCACTGGCATTAATTGTCGTGTTAAATGTGCTTCTTTTTGGTTTTTTGTACGGCTACCTTTGGAGCTGGCTGACAAGCATGGCCGCTAGTCTACTGGCTTTTTATTTGTACAGGTACTGGCTCTTTGCTCTTGTCTCATCAAAGGTTAACAAAACGTGGCGGCGGAAGATGGAGAAAAACGGCTTTTTGTATGTCTTTTTTGCGAGGCTGATACCGGTTATGCCCACTAGCCTCATTAATCTCGTGGCAGGAGCGAGCTCAATCTCTGGCAGGCATTACTTTTTAGCGACGGCGCTTGGAAATATGATTTATCTTTTGGTTTTAAGTTTCGTCATCAATGGACTCTTCTCCGCAGAGCTTGAGGCATTCGTGCTGGCCTGCTTTCTGATTGTAGCGGGAGGGGTCGTTATGGGTGTGAGGGCACGGACGCAAAAACGCAGCAGGAAGCAGCCACGCTAGTTTAAGGTTAGCGTGGCTTTCTCTAGCTGCGGCGGGTAGAAGCGTCTCCAACATTCTCGCTTCTGTGCAACCCGCCTGCGCTTTTCGAATTGTTTGGCAACGTTGGAACGTAATGTGTCTCCCTTTGTTTGCTTTTCTTTTAATACGGGTACTAATAAACAGTAGAGCGAATGACTTTTGAAAAGGGTGTGAATCAAGATGAACATACTTGTCGTAGGTGCAAACGGAAAGATCGGCAAACAGGTCGTCCGTAAGATTCAAGATACAGGCAATGATACAGCTGTAGCGATGGTACGCAAAGAAGAACAACTCGGTCCATTCAAAGAGATGGGTGCAAAGACAGCGCTCGTTGATTTAGAAGGAAGCATAGACGACCTTGCCTCCGCGTGTAAAGATGTGGATGCCGTCGTTTTCACAGCTGGATCTGGCGGTCATACAGGTGCTGATAAAACGATGCTGATTGATCTGGATGCGGCGATTAAAACGATGAAGGCGGCGAAGCAAGAAGGTGTAAAGCGTTTCGTCATTGTCAGTGCCATCGGTGTTCATCACCGCGAAAAGTGGATGGATAAGGCTAAATATTATAGTGCCGCTAAGCACTACGCAGATGAATGGTTGAAGAGCAGTGGGCTTGACTATACAATTATTCGTCCCGGTGGTCTCACGAATGAGGACGGAACAGGGCTCGTGCAGGCAGCGGTTGACCTTGAGCGAGGCGAGATCCCACGTGAAGACGTGGCAACGACCATCCTGGCAGCTCTTAGTGACAACAGCACCATTGGCAAATCTTTTGATCTAACGAGTGGGAAAACACCAATAGCAGAAGCGATAAAGCAAGTGTAGGTTGTTTTAAAACCGCGGTCGGGTCAACTTTGGTGGCCCGGCTCTTTTTATTTTAGTACTTAAGGAGAAACATAGTGGAACCTCTGGAGCTGGTCTCCCTCCCCTGTGTTTAGCAAGTGAAAATTCTATGTGCATTGATGAACCTTTCTGAGGAGCTGTATTTCTGAAGTGGAGGTATTGAACCCACCATTAGCCGGTTGTATAATCGGGGTATATATGTTTACTTAAGGTTGTATATTAAGCACCTAGTTCGAACCTTTTTATAATTCGGAGTTGTAATCATAAGAAAGAAGGAAATAGCTATGAGAAATTGGAAGTTCCTTGCTGCCATGATGGCAGGGGGAAGCTTGCTCGGGGCTTGTGAAGCGGAGGAAGAGCCTAATCAAGTCACACCAGAAGTCATTGAGGTGGAGCTCTTGCTTACAGAAAACCAGCCGGTCGGAGAGGAAATTACACTTCAGGCAGGGGTCACACAAGACGAAGAGATGGTCAAAGATGCACGGGAAGTAGAGTTTGAAGTATGGCAAGGAGAGGATCGAGAAAACGGGGAGCTTGTTCCTGGTGTTCACCGGCGGGACGGCATTTACGAAGCGCCCTATACCTTTGAGGAAGATGGCGTTTATCGCGTCCAGGCTCATGTGACCGCTCGCGATATGCATATGATGCCTGTGATAAGTGTAGCAGCAGGGGACGCTGAAATCACAGAGGACGATGAGGAGGTCGAGGAAGGCACCCACCACAATCATGACTGAACGAAAAGCGGAGGCGGGTTGGTCAGGAGTGAGAAGTTTGGAGCCCCGATAAAAGAAATCCCGGTCACGGGTTTCGTTATCGGGTGAAAAATCTCGAAGCTCCTACCACCGGAGCTAGACAAAAAAGCACCTTGGCGTCGTTCCAAGGTGCTTTGCTGATTCCTTATTTACGCTTTTTGGCATAGGCAACCAGAACAGCAATAAAAGCGATCGCGGCAATAATGGAGATCCAAAGCATGGCGGAGCCTGATTCGTTCTCCTCGGTTTGCTCGGTTTCGACAGCCCCCGTTTGCTCATCGCTGGCTTCCTCTTGCTGTTCTTCAGTAGCGGCTTCTGATTCCGCTTCTGCTTCATCTTCAGGCGTTGCTCCTTCGTCTTCAGCTGCATCTACCGAGAATGTGAAATCTCCTTCAACCGTATGGGTGTCAGCACTAATTTGGTGCCAGGAAACCGTGTACTCTCCGTTTTCAAGGGGTTCCTCAAGTGTTGCCGTGATTTCAGGGCTTTCAACTTCGATGTCGCGCACACTTATCGTCTCGCCATTTTCACCCGTAACTTCCACATTTCCTTCCTCAATGCCGCCATCGAATGTAATACTAATCTCATTCACTGGCTCTTGCATAACTTCCCCATCACCAGGCGTGGAAGATTCGTAATGGGAGTGAGCGAATGCTTTCCCTGGAAGTGCGAACATCAGAATAAAAATTGCTAGAATTGGTGTAAATCGTTTCAACATTATCCCTCCATTTAAAATGTAAGTTGCCTACAAATAAGTATAACGAAAAAATCAGAAGTATTCATGGGAAAAGGCGTTTGTTTGTATTATTGTCACGAATGCTGCTTTGATAGACGCCGGTCGATAACTCGAAGTCGAAGGGCAAAGCCAATCGAGGCACATGTGAGCCCTATGATGATGCCAATCCAAAACCCAAACGGTCCCCATTCGGTGAAACGTGCCAAAAGCCAACCGGAGGGAATGCCAATGATCCAGTACGAAACAAAGGCGATGAAAAAGGGAAGTGTAACATCTTTATACCCCCGAAGCACCCCCTGTAGGGCAGCTTGAGCGGCATCGGAAAACTGGTAGAAAATCGCAAACACAATAAATTGAACGATTAGGGCAATGACGTCCGGATTTTCGGAGTAAAGCAGTGCCACTTGGTCCCTGGTAAAGAATACAAAAACGCAGATGACAACAGAAAAAAACAGCGCTCCCCCTACGCCATAGCGGGCGTATTGCTTGGCATCCTTGAATCGACCTGCACCAACCTCGTAAGCAACAAAAATCGTCAGTGCAAGCGAAATGCTAAGTGGAATCATGAAAAGAAGCGAAGCAAAGTTAATCGCTGCCTGATGGGCCGCCACAATGACCGTAGAAAACATCGCCCCCATGAACAGCGTGACAACAGAGAAAATACTCGCCTCAAAGAAAATCGATAACCCAATCGGGAGCCCAATCGAAAGCTGTTCCTCCCACTTCTTCCAAGACGGTTTCACCCAGGAGGTGAACAGTGCGTAAGGGCGAATGGTTTTGATCTTAAAGGTCATTACGACACTGGCAATGAAAATGATCCAGTAAGTGAGCGCCGTCGTGTAACCGGCGCCAACGCCGCCAAGTCTGGGAAAGCCAAACTTTCCAAAGATCAATAAGTAGTTGAAGAGGACATTAATGGGCAGGGCAATGATGACGATAAGCATCGCCACACGCGTGTAGCCATGAGCGTCAAAAAAGTAGCGAAGGACGCTCGCTGCAAAGAAGGCAACAATGCCAAGAGATAGGCCAATTAAATAGTGCTTTGCTATAGTATGGACATTTTCTTGCAATCCCATAATCGTTAACAGCGGTTCAACAAGAAAAATCCCTGCAAGAACAATAAGAAGGGAAAGGGCTACAGCTAAATAGACGGTTTGCATAACAAAATGAGTGATATCCTCTTTATTGTTCCGCTTCCCGAGCATTTGTCCGACGATCGGCGTAACGGTCAATACTCCAGCAATCCCTGTCATAACAGGCATCCATAGGCTAGAACCGACCGCAACACCAGCAAGGTCGTCCGTTCCTGCACGCCCGGACATCATCGTGTCAACGACATTCATGGCATTGTAGCCAATCTGTGTAACAAGAATCGGCCAGAGAACGGCAAGCATGAGCTTGAGTTTTTCTTTTCGTGTTTCCGTAGGATACATAACAAGTCCTCCTCTCTGTTCACTGGATAGCCATGAAGAAAACGCACAAGCTAACCGTACCATCACTAGACAAGGGAGGACACCTGATGCCAAAAATAGTGAATTTTCTTCTGCTTCTCCTCGTTTTGAGCGTTCTTAGTATAGCTGTTTTTCGAGAGTCTGGCAATCAAGCAAAGAAAGGCCGCTCTTCCTCCTTTAATTATGAGTTCGGGGAAGAGTGGGGAGGTCTTCCAGCTCGAGAGGGGCGGAAATCGGATGGCATTCATTCAGGCTCTTCGATCGGCAGGTTGCTGAGGCTTGTGTTAGAATAGTTCTGGAAGCATCCTTTTGCTTGGCATAAGGTACTTCTTTCTAAAAGAGAGAATGATGAAGAGGAGATCGGTATGACGAGAATAGGAGAACGCTTCATGGATTGGGCGGTGTCTGTTCCGTGGTGGGATTATGTCATCGCTGTGGGGATTTTTCTGTTGTTCTTGCTTTTTCGCAAAGTTTTCACGCGCTACATATTCAAAATCATCCTAAGCCTTTCACGCAAAACGAAGGCTTCGCTTGTCACACAGTTGCTGTTGTCGTATGAAAAGCCGCTGCGCATGCTCTGGGTCATTTTCGGAACGTTTCTGGCCCTTAGAGCCATCGACATAGAGGTTACCCAGTTTCCAGTGCTGAATAACGCCTACCAGACGAGCTTGATTCTTATACTTTTCTGGGGCTTATACTACTATGTCTCGACTCACGGGACGTTCATGAAGTTCACGCAAGAAAAGTTGGAGTTGGACAAGGAACATATTCTCATCCCGTTTATATCAAACATCTTGCGTTTTGTCGTGGTCATTTTAGCGTTTGTCACCCTCCTTAGTAGTTGGGGGATAGAGGTCGGTACCTTCGTTGCTGGGCTTGGGATCGGCGGACTGGCCTTTGCCCTCGCGGCACAGGAAACGCTCGCAAATCTATTTGGCGGTGTTGTAATTATTACCGAACGGCCGTTTCGAAAAGGGGACTGGATTGCGACACCGTCCGTGGAAGGGATCGTTGAGGACATCACCTTCCGAAGCACGAAAGTCCGAACGTTTGCAGACGCGGTTGTGGTCATTCCTAATGCGACCATTTCAAAAGAGCCGATCACCAATTGGTCGGTAATGACCATGAGGGAAGTCTCTTATTCTGTAGGGGTTCGTCAAGAAACATCGCGTGAGGACTTGCAACAAGCCGTGCTTGCCATTCGCACGCTCTTGCAGGAACATGAGGGCGTCAGGAAAGAGACGGTGATGGTCCACTTTGATCAGTTCAGTGAGTCGAGTTTTGATATCTTTCTATACTACTTTACAAAAACGACCGCTTGGACAGAATGGGCAGACGTAAAGGAAGAGATTAACTTTGAAATCATGAACATTTTTAGAGAACAAGGAGTCCAAGTAGCGACACCAAGCCTTGTTTATGAAGAGAAAACCCCTGTGAGATCACAAGGTTCTTAAAAACTTGAGGGAGCGCCCTTCAAGTTTTTTTCTTTTGAAGCACTGAAATTCGTCAGAAAAGCATGATATGATAACAAGAAAAGCGAAGGCGGGTTGGTCAGGAGCGAGAATGTTGGAGACCTGACAAAAGAAATCCCGGGTTAGGATTTCGTTGTCAGGGCGAAAAATCTCGAAGCTCCTACCCGCCGCAGCTAGACAGAGAAAAGCGAAGGCGGGTTGGCCTACGCACGAAAAACGTTCTTATCTTTTAGAAAAGAAGGGTTCTCGTTGGCTATTTTCTTTCAAGTGGTACTGCCGGTCATTTTAATCTTTGTGTTTGGGTTTGTTCTTCAGAAAGCTTATAAAATTGACATCCGCTCCGTCTCGACAGTGGCGATCTACATCATGACGCCTTGCCTTGTGTTTCGGACATTTTATGAGTCGCCACTGAACGCGCAGTACGCGTACATGACGATCTTTGCACTCCTCCTTATGTTTCTCCTCATCGTCATCAACAAGATTTATGCGAGGTGGCGCAACCTAACGCAGGCGGATGAAAGCGGTTTGATTCTTTCGACGGCTTTCATGAACGTTGGAAATTACGGGACGCCAATTATTTTATTTGCCTACGGTCCGATCGCCTTTGATTATGCGGTCTCTTTCATGGTGCTTCAATCCATCATCATGAATCTTTTTGGCGTTTATTATGCAGCCAGGGGAAAAGCCGGGGTAAAAATCGCCCTCCACGCGATTGCGCGAATGCCTGCCACCTATGCAACGGTGGCCGCACTCTTCCTGAACGCTGTCTCTATTCCAGTGCCGGACAATCTTTTTATGACGGTTGACATTGTAGCGGAGGCGGCGATTCCCACCGTCATGCTCATTCTCGGCATGCAGCTTGCCATGATTCGTTGGGAAGGGTTTGAGTGGGAGAAAGTCACGTTCAGTGTGGTTGTGCGTATGTTCTTATCACCATTGATCGCCTTTGGGCTTGTGTATATACTGCCCCTCGACCCGTTAGTCGCCAAGGTATTAATTGTCTCGGCAGCGATGCCATCCGCGGCAACGATTGTGATGTATGCTGTCCAGTTTGATTCACGTCCTAAACTCGTCTCGAGCGTTACGCTCATTACGACAATTGTCAGTTTGTTTTCGCTAACGCTTTTGCTTTGGATTCTTGGTTAGTGGATTGCATTTTTTTTCGCTTCACTTTATGATATTGAAGAGAGTAGAAGGAGGTTATCCAGATGAGAATGATGGATGCAAACGAAATTATCTCGTTTATTTCAAACGCAGAAAAGAAAACACCTGTAAAAGTACATATTAAAGGTCAGCTTGAAGGGCTTGACTTTGGCAGGGATACCAAAGCGTTTATTACCGGTGATACCGGCGTTCTTTTTGGGGAGTGGAACGAGATCTCTCCTGTTATTGAAGAGAATAAAGAACGAATTGACGACTATGTGGTGGAAAATGATCGCCGCAATTCAGCAATCCCGTTGCTTGACCTTAAAGGCATCGAGGCTAGAATTGAGCCTGGCGCCATCATCCGGGATCAGGTGGAAATTGGCAAAGGCGCGGTCATCATGATGGGCGCAAGCATTAATATCGGTGCTGTTGTCGGCGAAGGAACCATGATTGATATGAACGCTGTCCTTGGTGGACGAGCGACGGTCGGGAAGAACTGTCACGTAGGGGCAGGGTCGGTGCTTGCGGGCGTCATTGAGCCACCTTCTGCTCAGCCAGTGATCATTGAAGACGGTGTGGTCATCGGAGCGAATGTTGTTGTCCTTGAAGGCGTTAGAGTGTGTGAGGGAGCGGTGGTTGCTGCAGGCGCGATTGTCACAGAAGACGTTCCTGCTAATACAGTGGTCGCAGGCACACCAGCTCGAGTGATTAAGGAAATTGATGAGCGGACAAAAGGCAAAACAGAAATCAAGCAAGAGCTTCGTCGCTTGAACGACGACAACTAAAGAGGAACACTTAACAGCTTTGCCTTTTGTGGCAAAGCTGTTTCCATACGAGAGAGGAAGGGTCAGATCATGGACTGGTTTGAGCGAGATCGTACGTCGATTATGGCGACATACGGACGTCTCCCCCTTGTGGTTGAGCGGGGCGAGGGCAACTACCTGTATGATGAAAATGGAAACTCCTATTTGGATTTAATTACTGGGCTGGCTGTCAATCTTCTGGGTCATTCTCATCCGGAGGTTGTTCGCGCACTGAAAGAGCAAGGAGAGAAATTCCTGCATATCTCCAATCTGTACGTCAATAAGCCAGCGGTAGAACTTGCTGAGAAACTAAGCGAAGCAACCATTGGTGGCAAGGTTTTCTTTACGAATTCGGGGGCTGAGGCAACGGAGGCCGCGGTGAAACTTGTGCATAAGTGGAGTGCTGCACACGGAGATGGGCGCCGCGGCGTTATTGTGCTCAAACGAAGCTTTCACGGGCGTACGCTTGGTGCTCTCAAACTGACGCGTCAACCTGGTGTCTATCAAGATTTCCCAATGCACGATTTGCCTGTGTATGAGGTGGAGCCAGAGGATGTCGCTGGGCTTCGCGCAATTTTGAAGGAACAGCAGCCCGCGGCACTCATCATGGAGCCGGTTCTTGGTTCCGGGGGTGTTGTTCCTCTGTCTCGCTCGTTTATTCAGCAAGCAGCCGCTCTCTGCAAAGAATTCGGAGCGCTGTTTTGCATGGACGAGATCCAAACCGGTGTCGGACGGACCGGGGAGCTGTTTGCCTACATGCACGCAGGTGTGCAGCCAGATGTTGTACTGTTCGCCAAAGGCATCGGCGGCGGCTTGCCACTCGGCGGGATGATTGTCAAGCAAGCGTGGAGCGGTCTCTTTAAGCCGGGCGATCACGGAACGACGTTTGCGCCGTCCCCGCTAAGTGCCTCTCTTGGCCTGGCGGTGTTAAGGGTATTGCATGATGGTCAGCTTAAGGAAAGCAAAGAGACAGCTGCATCACTTACGGATGGGCTGGAAGCACTTCAGAAAGAATTTCCGGAGGCATTAAGTGAGGTTCGCGGTCTTGGCATGATGCTTGGCATTCAGACACACTTGTCTCCGGAACAGGTAAAACTGATCCAGCGGAATATGCTCGAAGCCGGAATCCTCGTGGACGTCACACAGCAGACGATCATTCGCCTATTGCCACCGCTTACGCTGACACACACGGAAATTGACACCTTTCTGCGGCTTTTCCGCGGCGTGCTGGCAAGTGTGTTGCAAAAGGAGGCGCACGCATGAAGGCGGAAGAATTAAGCGCGATGCGGCGGGCGCTTCACCAAATCCCGGAGCTCGGTTTTTCAGAGCATAAGACGCAAGCGTACTTGCTTGAAAAAATTGCGGCGCTTCCTCAAGAGTTTCTTACTGTGCGGACGTGGAGAACGGGGATCTTCCTCCATGTTGAGGGGACGAATCCGAAGAGGACCATTGGCTACCGGGCAGATATGGATGCATTGCCGATACACGAGCAGACCGGCTATGAGTTTGCCTCCACCCACGAAGGGGCAATGCACGCCTGTGGGCACGATTTTCATATGACGATTGCTCTTGGCGTGCTCCATCATTTTGCTTACCATCAGCCAACATTCAACCTCGTTTTTATTTTTCAACCTGCAGAAGAAGGTCCGGGCGGAGCCAAGCCGATTCTTGAAGAGGATGTGCTCGGGGAGTGGCGCCCTGACGAGATCTATTCGCTGCATATCGCTCCGGAGTTGCCTGTTGGCACAGTTTCAACAAAACCAGGGCTTCTCTTCGCCAACACCTCCGAACTGTTTATAGATTTGGTAGGAAAAGGCGGGCATGCTGCTTATCCGCACACGACGAGAGACATGGTTGTCACCGCTAGCCACTTTATTACCCAGCTGCAGACGATCGTTTCCCGTAACGTTGACCCGCTTGATGGCGCCGTGGTGACCATTGGCGTGATTCAGGGAGGCTCGAAGCAAAACGTTATTGCGGAGCGTGCGCGAATCGAAGGAACCGTTCGCACTCGTTCGCTGAAATCGATGGACATCGTCAAACAACGTTTAGAGGCGTTAGTGAAAGGAGTAGAGATTGGGTTTGAGTGTGAAGCAACGATTGACTATGGCTCGAACTACTGTGAGGTGAACAACAATGCTGAGCTTGTGATGGAGTTTCAGCGATTTAGCGAAAACGCTGAGAGGGTTACGTATGTAGAAGCTGGGGAAGCGATGACGGGCGAAGACTTTGGCTATTTTCTAAAGGAAATTCCGGGGTTGATGTTTTGGCTGGGTGTTGCTAGTCCTTATGGGTTACATGACAATCGCCTTGCCCCGGACGAAAAGGCTCTGGAGCTTGCAGTCAACCACTTGATTGATTTTTTCACATGGAAGAAAAACGCGGTCTGATTTTGTAGTGTGTGTCTTTGCCTCGCTTCTGTTCGACCCGCCTGTTTTTCTTGATCCAGCTGCGGCGCCCACTCGCTCGAGTTTCTTCACGTCGCCAGATCAAGCCAAAGCCGGGCTTGATGCTGCCGTCATTCCAGAACTTGTCGCTCGTAAGCAGGGCGCCTGCGCTTTTCTTGATCTAGCTGCGGCGGGTAGAAGCTCGAGATTTTTCAGTCCTGACACGAAATCCAAGACCGGGATTTCTTTGTCAGGCCTTCCAAAATTCTCGCTTCTGTTCAACCCGCCTGCGCTTTTCTTGTATAAAATTGGGCAGGGTCGCACATACTATCCATGAATAATTTTGGAGGTGGCATGTATGGCGAAAATTGGTGTTGAAGGATCCCTAACGGATGTGCGTGATGAGTTGCAAGCCAAAGGATATGACGTGGTGGATATGCGTAGCGAAGACGATGCAAAGGGCTGCGACTGCTGTGTGATTTCTGGACAAGATCAAAACATGCTTGGAATGCAGGGTACAAGCATTCAGGGTAGCGTAATTAATGCCAGCGGCAGGACAGCCGAGGAAGTATGCCAGCAAGTCGATCATACCATGCAAAATATGCAGTAATGAAAAAACCGCCGCTTTCACTTAAGAAGCGGCGGTTTATTTGGTATCAGCTCAAGATGAATCTCCTGCGCTTTTTTCTCAAGCTCCGGCGGGTAGGAGGTAGAGATTTTTTCAGGCTTGCCCGGAAAACCAAAACCGGGGTTTCTCGTGCAGGCCCTCCAAAATTCTCGCTCTGTTCGACCCGCCTGCATTTTTCAGTTAGGCATCTTCGTCTTGCTGAGAGGCGTTTTCGTAAAGGGCATGTTTGATCAAGGCACGTAGCTCTCGTTCCACTCCCCATTGTTGCATGTTTTCTGTTCTTGCGATGATACGCACAACCGAGGAGTACAGATCGACACTTTGAACACCTAGCACATCAGGGCCTTCTTTTAGAGCAGGGTGGCTAAACCCTTCAACCGCTTCTTTAACAACGGAAAGGACGTGTTCCACGTCCTTATCCGCTGGAAGGGCGATATCGACAAGGGCGCGCATATTCCCGCGAGAATGGTTGTCGACGTTATCAATGTTGCGGTTGGGAATAAAGTGTAACGTTCCGTCAAACCCGCGGATGTGCGTCGTTCGCAAGCCGACTTCTTCCACAATGCCGTCGATGCCTGAAGCCGTCACATAGTCCTCAACCTCCAGCTGTTTTTCAAGCAGCAGGAAGAATCCTGTTACCACATCACTGACAACCCCCTGGGCCCCGAAGCCAATCGCTAATCCGACAATCCCGGCTCCGGCAAGTAGAGGACCTAACGGCAGCCCGACAGCCTCGGCAACAAACGCAACGAGGAGGAAAATCAGCGTGTAAGAAAGGACGCTAATCGAAATCTTTTCAAGGGTTTGGGTTCGTCCTCGTGCCCCTTCCTTTTTTGCTTCCATTTTGGAAAAAGAGGATTTTATAAGGCGTTTTCCTATCGCTCGTGCGATGAAAAAAGCGATGATGGCCATGAGGATCTGCCAGACAGCGGCAAGGATCGGGTTGGCCAGAACAGTCTGTACGTCACGAAACAACTCCATGGTAATCACTCCTTCTACCTACTCTACTAAGAATGTACAATTGCGGCTCGGTATAAACTTGAAACCTAAGATTTTTGTCGATCATCCTACTAGAGAGTAGCATAAGTGAATGCAAATCTCAAAAAAGGGGAGGAATGCCGGTATGAGTAGCGTGAAATGCACACAAAGGTTATAATAGAGGAATAAAATATGGAAAGAATGCGTAGCTATGGGGCTTAGCCATTGATGTTAGGCTTTCGTTAATGAAAAGCGGATAAAAGGAGGATGCGAAAGATGGCTTTAAACCTACGTTCACCAATGCCTGAACTAGAAGGTGCGACTGAATGGTTCAACGGTCAAGTATCAAAAGAAGACCTCGTTGGCGGCAAACCGACGTTGATTCATTTCTGGTCGATTAGCTGTGAGTTATGCAAAGAAGCGATGCCAGACGTCAACGAGTTTCGCGACAAATACATAGACCAGCTAAACGTTGTTGCTGTCCACTTGCCACGGTCAGAAAAAGATATGGATCTTGAGGAGATCAAGCAAGTCGCAGCCGAGCACGGGATCAATCAGCCAATCTTTGTTGACAGCGAGCACAAGCTCACCAACGCCTTTGAAAATGAACATGTTCCCGCATATTATGTGTTTGATGTCGAGGGACAGCTTCGCCACTTCCAAGCAGGGGGTGGCGGCATGAAAATGCTCACGAAGCGCGTGGACCGTGTACTTGGGATTAAAGAGGAATAAGAGAGAGCATCGGCACTAGTTGTCGGTGCCTTTTTGTTTAGGGGAGAGCAAAGATCTTATGCCAACCAAAGAGAGGAACCTCCTGTTCACAACAGTGGGTTCCTCGACAATGTAAGGCTGGCTTTTACATAAGGACTTTGCTCACGTTTCCATAATAATGGGCAATACCATTGGCTTACGCTTGGTTCGTGCGTAGAGGAACGGACCAAGGAGGTCTGAGATCTCGTTTTTAATTTCGGACCACTGATTGGTTTTTCGTGCCATGACCTCATCCATGTGCTTTGCCAGGAGCTTTTGTGCTTCGTGAATTAAGTCCCCGGATTCACGCATATAGACGAATCCGCGTGAGATGATATCCGGTCCTGCGGTCACTGTAAACTCCTTCATGTTCAAGCTGACGACGACGATAACGAGGCCTTCCTCTGAAAGAATGCGGCGATCACGCAAGACAATGTTGCCGATGTCGCCAATTCCGTTCCCATCCACGTAGACAGAACCTGAAGGAATTTTGCTCACCACGCCCGCTTCGTCAGGGTGAAGCGCGAGTACGTCGCCATTGTCCATGACATAGCAGTTGTCCTCGTCGACGCCACAGTCCGTTGCTAGCGAAATATGAGTGCGCAGCATCCGGTACTCCCCGTGGATCGGAAGGAAGTACTGCGGTTTCATTAAACGGAGCATTAGTTTTTGCTCTTCCTGACCGCCATGCCCTGACGTATGAATGTCATTAAGCGGCCCATGGATCACATCTGCACCGACCCGATACAGCTGGTTAATGATTTTCCCGACACTTAAAGTGTTTCCTGGAATCGGGGACGATGAGAAGACGACTGTATCGCCAGGGATAATTTGTATTTGGCGATGTGTGCCAAATGCGATCCGCGAAAGGGCCGCCATTGGCTCTCCCTGACTTCCTGTGCAGAGAATCGTCACTTGATTGTCCGGAAGCTTGTTCAACTGCGAATGTTCAATGAACGTATTCTTCGGTGCGCGTATGTAGCCGAGCTCTTGTCCAATCGAGAGAGCAGACTCCATGCTACGGCCAAAAACACAAACCTTGCGTCCGAATTCCACCGCCGATTCGACCACTTGTTGCAAACGGTGAATGTTGGAAGCGAAGGTGGCAAAAATAATTCGGCCGTCCACTTTACGGAAAATGTTGTCAATGCTCTCGCCGACTTTGCTTTCGGACATGGTGAAATCCGGAATTTCACTGTTGGTGCTGTCGGAGAGCAGGCAAAGCACGCCTTCTTCACCAATTTTGGCCATCTTCGTTAAATTTGCGGGCTCACCTACGGGTGTGAAGTCAAACTTAAAGTCGCCCGTATGTACGACGCTCCCGGGCGGTGTTTTCACGACGACGCCGAAGGAATCAGGAATGCTGTGTGTCGTTCGGAAAAAGGAAACCGATGTCTTTGTAAACTTGATCACATCGTCCTCATCAATTTCATGCAGTTTGGCGGTGCGAAGCAACCCGTGTTCCTCTAGCTTTCCACGCAAGAGACCAAGAGCTAACTTGCCTCCGTAGATATCGACATTCAGCTCGCGCAGAAGATAAGGAATGCCGCCAATATGGTCTTCATGTCCGTGAGTGACAAAGAGCCCCTTGACTTTGTCGCGGTTTTTGAACAAGTAGGTGTAGTCCGGGATCACATAATCAATGCCGAGAAGCTCGTCCTCCGGAAACATAATGCCGGCATCAATTAAGATGATTTCGTCTTGAAATTGTACACCGTACGTATTTTTTCCTATTTCACCGAGGCCCCCTAGGGCAAAAACAGCGGTTTGGTTGTTTTTCACTTGCTTCATTTTAAAGTGTCTCCAGGTTAAAGTCTTCGTACTTTTGTTCGTAAGCCAAATGAGCGTCAGAGAGCTGGGTCACGAATTCGATGTTGTACTCGCGCGGAGCGAGCTTGCGTCTTACGTCAGATTCACTTTCCCCCTCGATAAATAGAGCGTTTGTCGTTTCGCGAACAGGTGCTTGGGAAAAGTCCTTTTGATAGTATACTTTAAAAACCATATATTTCCTCTCCTTCTTTCGTCTTGTCTACTCATTATAAAGGAATTGCTGATCTATTTCATCTTTTGTTTTTTGCCCACAACGTAAGTGTTCAAAATCTCGAGTTTCTCCCCGCCGTAGCTAGACAAATCCGAAAAGCGAAGGCGAGTCGCTCAGAAGCGAGAATTTTGGAAGGCCTGGACTAGAAATCCCGGTTTTGGATTTCGGTGCAGGACTGAAAAATCTCGAGCTTTTACTCGCCGTAGCTAGACAAATCCGAAAAGCGAAGGCGAGCTTCTTCTCGCCGAAGCTAGACAAAAAAGCCAACCTGTACGTGGGGGTTGGCTCATAAGCTTTTCCATAATGTGTATCGATTAAACATCCATATAGAGCGTTTTAGGCAACAAATTTCGGCAACCTTTGACAAGCTTGTCTCGCCATCTTTTTAACAATCGTCTCCACCCCTTTCAAGGTATGCTTCTCGTTTTAACCCTAGCATGTGTGAAAACGTAGCTTCTACCCGAGGGGACTACTGGTAAATTAGATGGCGAAACCTGGAAGTGGACGTTTGAATTTATCATCTAATCCTTCAATACGGTCATAAAACATCACACCATCCAAATGATCAAGCTCATGTTGAAAGACAATCGCCACATAGCCACGGAGCCTGAGGAGCACCTCTTTCCCATTGATGTCCGTCGCTTTCAGTTTAATGCGCGCGTAGCGTGGAACCACGCCTTCAACCTCCCGATCCACGCTAAGACAGCCCTCGCCATTCTCGAGCTCCTTTTGTTCAACGGAATGGGAAACGACTTTCGGGTTCACAAGAGCCATGCTGTAGACCTTGTCATTCTCATCCGTTACGTGAACGGCGAACATACGTTTGGAAATACCGATTTGTGGAGCGGCTAGGCCAACGCCAGGACGAAGGCCATATTTTTCGGCAATATCCGTGTCCTGTGAATTTTTTATGAAATCGAGCATGTCCTGGAGCGTTAGTTTATCTTCGGTGGAAAGGGGAAGCGAAACAGGCTTGGCTACTTGCCTGAGGATGGGATTCCCTTCACGAATGATTTCATCCATTGTAATCATAATGTATCACTCCTCATTTTTCATATCTAGTTTAAGGATTCCTAGGTTATTTCGCAAGCTGAAGCTAGAAGGAAAGCGGAAGTGCCTGAGCTAGACAATTAAAAAAGCAGAAGGGCGGCCCCTTCTGCTTCACTCGGCTTAGGCCTATTTATTTATTTTCCTCCTGGGCCGTGCTCAAAGCCACCGCCACCGAAGCCCCAAGAAGCACCGACGATAATGAGCAGAATGAAGAGCACAACGATCAACGCGAAGCCTCTTCCGCCACCGTGACCAGCTCCAGCTACCGGACCGTAGCCATATCCTGCACATGGGTCACAACCATGTCCATAACCATATCCATACATAGTGAGAAGCCTCCTTTGTTCTGATCACTTCACTTAAGTGATTCAATACTACAGTATGCATGCGCCTCAAATTAGATTGGACGTATGCCCAGGTTTGGTTATCTGCTTAAACTTATTTATGTAGAAGCTGTTCATTTTCTATTGCCAAGCTGCCGCTTGTCCGATATTGTTGTAATAGAGAGAAATGTGGTAGAAAGTTTTTGAAGGGGGAAGGAACGTGTTGAAACGTACATATGGGGTGGTCATGCTGGGGGTCTCTGCGGCGGTTCTTACAGCATGTGGCCAGTCGGCGACAGAAACGGTTTACACGCAGTTTGAAGCTGCGGCAGAGGAAGAGCATGCATTTGAGGAGCAACAAGAACCGCTTCAGCAAGCGGAACAGGAAGAAGCCGCTCTCTATGAGGAGCTGATTAAGCTGGATATGGAGGCATTTGATCAAATTGTTTCACTTTCCGATCAGGCCCTAGAATCTGTACAGGCACGAGCGGATATGCTCGAGCAAGAAAAGCAAGGCATTGAAGACGGGTACAGTGAGTTTGAGGGGGCGTTAGCGGAATTTGAAGACATTGAGGATTCTTCTGTCCGTGAACTAGCGGAATCCGTGGAGACAGCAATGAGTGAACGTTACGAAAGCTATCAGGTCTTATACGATCATTATAAAGAGTCGCTTGCTTTAGACGAAGAAATTTATACGATGCTTAAGGAAGAAGAGCTGGATGCTGAGACGTTAACGGAACAGGTGGAAGCCACGAATGCCAAGTATGACGAAGTGGTCGACGCCACGAACACGTTCAATGAAAACACCGACGCTTATAATGAAGCCAAGAAGGCATTCTATGATGCCTCCGACCTAGAAGTGCGCTACGAAGAGTAGCGCACTCTTTTAACGTGCACCGAGAAAGCAAACGAACATAATCTGTTTGATCTGTATTAGTGAATTCGCGTTATATTGTATAACACAGTTTTATTCTTTTGGATAAAGGGGGCTTCTTCACTTCTTGCATGAAATAGAGGGGTAAATGGATTGACGGATGGAATGACTATCCTGTAAAATGACTAAGAAAGGTGAGGTGTATCACTGATTTTTGATGATGATTGAAACAGTTGAACCTTCGCTCAGTTTTCGGGCCCTGAATGCCCATTCGTAGGTTTATTTTCAAGAGTAGTCGGTTATGTATCTGTAAGGATTGGGCAACCTAGAATAATGCGCAAAGTCGGGTCAAAAAGTCTTTTATCATAACACCGCGCTTTACAAAGAAAGGATTGGTGGACAAATTGAGTACGAAAACCATTGAACAAGTCGAAGAGCAATTTGAAACCTTCCAAATTTTAAATGAGGAAGGCGAAGTCGTTAATGAGTCAGCCATGCCTGATCTAAGCGACGAACAGCTGCAAGAACTAATGCGCCGCATGGTGTATACACGTATTTGGGATCAACGTGCGATTTCCCTTAACCGTCAGGGGCGCTTAGGTTTCTACGCACCGATGGCTGGACAAGAAGCTTCCATGCTTGGAAGTCAGTTTGCCCTTGAAAAAGAGGACTGGATCCTCCCGGGATATCGTGATATTCCACAAATTGTCTTCCATGGTTTGCCGCTTTACCAAGCGTTTCTCTGGTCGCGTGGTCACTTCCACGGTGGGGAATTCCCGGAAGGTTTGAATATTGCGGTGCCACAGATCATTATCGGTGCCCAAATCGTGCAGACCGCTGGTGTAGCTCTAGGTCTGAAACGTAAGAAAAAAGACAACATCGTGATCACGTACACAGGAGATGGAGGTTCTTCACAAGGGGACTTCTATGAAGGCATGAATTTTGCAGGTGCTTACAATGCGCCAGCCGTTTTTGTTGTCCAAAACAACCGTTTTGCGATTTCTGTGCCTGTTGAAAAGCAAACCGCCGCAAAAACAATTGCTCAAAAAGCTGTTGCCGCCGGGATCGAAGGCATTCAAGTGGACGGCATGGACGTTCTCGCCGTTTACAAAACAACAGCAGACGCCCGTAAGCGTGCTCTTGACGGTGAAGGTCCTACCCTGATTGAGACGCTAACGTACCGTTACGGGGCGCACTCGACGTCTGGTGATGATCCGACGCGCTACCGTACATCTGAAGAAGACGATGAGTGGGGCAAGAAAGATCCGCTGATTCGCTTCCGTAAATTCCTCGAGGGCAAAGATCTTTGGAGCGAAGAGAAGGAAGATGAAGTGGTCGAGCAAGCCAAAGAAGAAATCAAAGCTGCGATTAAAGACGCAGACAAAACGCCTAAACAAAAAGTCTCTGACCTCTTAGGCAATATGTTTGAAGATGCTCCTGTCAACATTCGCGAGCAGCTGGAAGAATATACAGCAAAGGAGTCGAAGTAACCCATGGGTAATTGGACAATGGCTCAAGCGATTACGGATGCGATGCGTAATGAGCTTAAAACAAATGATGATGTACTTGTTTTTGGTGAAGACGTTGGTCAAAACGGTGGTGTGTTTCGCGTAACGGAAGGATTGCAAAAAGAGTTTGGTGAAGATCGTGTGTTTGATACACCGCTTGCTGAATCTGGGATTGGTGGTCTTGCCATTGGTCTTGCTTTGACGGACCACCGTCCGATTATGGAGATTCAATTCTTTGGGTTTGTATTTGAAACGTTTGATTCCGTTGCCGGGCAAATGTCGCGCTGGCGCTACCGTACGGGTGGGAAGCAAAGTATGCCAATCACTGTTCGTTCGCCGTTTGGTGGGGGCGTAAAAACACCGGAGATGCACTCAGATTCTCTCGAAGGATTGATGGCCCAAACTCCTGGATTGAAGGTCGTTATCCCATCCAACCCATACGATGCGAAAGGTCTACTTATTTCCGCTATTCGTGACAACGACCCCGTTGTATTCCTTGAACATATGAAGCTGTACCGCTCTTTCCGTCAGGAAGTGCCGGAAGAAGAGTACACGGTAGAACTAGGCAAAGCCGACATCAAGCGTGAAGGCAAAGACCTAACGATTGTGACCTACGGGGCGATGGTACAAGCGTCTCTGAAAGCAGCCGATCAACTAGCAGAAGAAGGCATTGAAGCAGAGGTTATTGACCTTATGACCGTCAGCCCGTTTGATGTGGAGACGGTAATCAAGTCTGTTGAAAAAACCAATCGTGCGATTGTTGTGCAGGAAGCACAAAAACAAGCAGGGATTGCGACAACGGTTGTCACAGAAATTACAGAGCGAGCGATTCTATCGTTAGAAGCGCCCGTGCTTCGTGTTACAGCACCGGACACCGTCTATGCGTTTGCTTCGGTCGAGGATGCATGGTTACCAGATCATGAGGACATCGCAAGTAGAGCTAAAGAAGTCGTGAACTTCTAACAATCAACGAACAGCTAGAAAGGAAAACGGACCCTTTTGAAAGTCATTCGCTTCCGCATGCGCACGGGATGTCGAAGTCTTGCAAGGGGTGTCGTTCTTTTCCTTTTATACAACTCATATTAGCGTTATAATGAAGGAGGCGCTTAGTTTTGGCTTACAAATATAAACTGCCAGAAGTCGGTGAAGGAATTCACGAAGGCGAAATTGTAAAGTGGTTTGTCAAATCAGGAGACGAAGTAAAAGAAGATGACATTTTACTCGAGGTTCAAAACGACAAATCCGTTGTAGAACTTCCCTCTCCTGTTGATGGAACCGTTCTTGAAGTGAAAGTGGATGAAGGCACCACGAGCGTTGTCGGTGATGTCATTCTTACGATCGATGATGGTTCTGGCGAAGAGGAAGACGAAGCTTCGGGCGATGAAGGCAAGCAAGAAGAGGCTTCAAGCGAGAAAGACAAGAAAAACGAAGAAGGCTCGTCTGAATCGACATCCTCTACTGAACAAGAAGAGGTCGACGAAGACAAGCGTGTGATTGCGATGCCTTCCGTTCGGAAACATGCGCGTGAGCAAGGCGTGAATATTCAGGCCGTCAAAGGTTCTGGAAAAAATGGGCGTGTTCTTCGAGAAGATGTGGACGCGTTTGCCTCAGGTGACCAAGTAGCGGATGACCAAGTCGATGAGAAAACAGAGGAAAAAGAAACAACATCTTCTTCTGCGCCAGCCGCTTCATCTGAACAGCTTGAAGAGCGTGTGCCACTTAAAGGGATCCGTAAAGCGATTGCGAAACAAATGGTCAAGTCGAAGCAGACCGCTCCACACGTTACGCATCTTGATGAGATCGAAGTAACGAATCTTGTGGCTCATCGCAAGCAGTATAAGCAAGTGGCTGCTGATCAAGGAACGAAGCTTACGTACTTGCCTTATGTGGTCAAAGCGCTAACGTCGGCCATTCGTAAGTATCCGGCACTCAATGCATCCATCGATGACGATGCGCAGGAAATTGTCTACAAGAAATACTTTAACATCGGTATCGCTGCAGATACGGATCAAGGTCTTGTAGTACCTGTAGTCAAAGACGCAGATCGTAAATCAATTTTCACTCTGGCAGATGAAATTAATGAGCTGGCAACAAAAGCGCGTGACGGAAAATTAAGCAGCGCGGAAATGCAAGGCGGGTCGGCAACGATTTCCAATCTTGGTTCTGCAAGTGGTCAATGGTTCACGCCCGTTATTAACCACCCGGAAGTTATGATTCTTGGAATCGGCCGAATTGAAGAGAAGCCCGTTGTACGCAATGGGGAAATTGTTCCTGCAACGATGCTTGCTCTTTCACTTAGCTATGATCACCGTCTCGTTGATGGCGTGACAGCACAAAGCGCGCTCAACCAGATTAAACGTTTGCTAAATGACCCACAATTACTGTTGATGGAGGGGTAACAAATGGTTGTTGGAGATTTCGCACAGGAAGTTGATACACTCGTTATAGGTTCAGGTCCAGGGGGGTACGTCGCGGCGATTCGCGCGGCGCAGCTAGGACAAAAAGTAACCATCGTTGAAAAAGGAAACTTGGGTGGCGTTTGCTTAAATGTTGGCTGTATTCCATCCAAAGCCTTGATTCAAGCGGGGCACCGCGTACACACCGCAAAAGCCTCTGAAGACATGGGCATCATCGCGGAGAATGTTTCCGTGGATTTTGAAAAAGTTCAAAAATGGAAAGGCTCTGTTGTTGAGAAGCTTACAGGCGGTGTTGAAGGCCTGCTAAAAGGAAATAAGGTTGAAATTATTCGTGGGGAAGCTTATTTTTCAGGGGAAGATTCTGTGAAAATCATGGATGAGAAAAGCTCAAGCACGTATAAATTCAAAAACTGCATTGTCGCAACGGGTTCAAGCGCAATAGAACTTCCAAACTTCAAATACACGGACCGTGTGATCAACTCCACGGGTGCACTTGCCCTTAAAGAAGTGCCTAAGAAAATGGTCGTCATCGGCGGAGGCTACATTGGGATTGAGTTGGCAGGAGCATATGCAAATCTAGGTTCAGAAGTTGTTGTACTTGAAGGAACCAAACAAATTCTTCCTGGATTTGAAAAGCAAATGGCGAAGCTTGTAGAGAAGAAGCTGAAGAATAACGGAGTAAGCTTCCACACAGAAGCGATGGCTCAAGGCGTGGAGGAAACAGACAAAGGTGTGAAAGTAACAGCTGAAATTAAAGGCGAAGAGCAAGTGATTGAGGCTGATTACTTACTTGTCACTGTTGGCCGTAAGCCAAACACAGAAGATATCGGTCTTGAGAGCATTGGCGTTGAGATGAATGATAAAGGCCTGATCACCGTTGACAAACAGCTTCGTACAAGCGTGAAGCATATCTTCGCGATCGGAGACATCGTTGAAGGCCCTGCACTTGCCCATAAAGCTTCGTACGAGGCCAAAGTAGCAGCTGAAGTGATTGCAGGCGAAGCGTCTGAAGTCGACTATTTGGCGATCCCGGCTGTTTGCTTCTCTGAGCCAGAGCTTGCAACGGTTGGGTACACCGACGCAGAAGCCAAAGAAGCGGGCTATGACGTGAAAGCATCGAAGTTTCCATTTGCAGCAAATGGTCGTGCACTTTCGGTTAACGACGCAGACGGCTTCATGAAGTTGATTACGCGCAAGGAAGACGGGCTTGTGATCGGCGCTCAAATTGCCGGAGCGAATGCTTCAGACATGATTGCTGAAGTAGGCCTTGCGATTGAGGCTGGAATGACTGCTGAGGACATCGCGCTTACGATCCACGCTCACCCTTCCTTTGGTGAAATTACAATGGAAGCAGCTGAAGTAGCCCTCGGAATGCCGGTCCACACAATGTAATATAGAAAAGCGAAGGCGCCCTGCTCACGACCGACAAGTTCTGGAGCGACGACAGATCAAGTCCGCACTTGACTTGATCTGCCGTCGTGAAGAAACCTCGAGCGAGTGGGCGCCGCAGCTAGACAAAAAAGAGACGACCGATTAGGTCGTCTCTTTTTTGTTCGTGAAAACCTTTAAGAATTCATACTTGTTGGAATCAGAGCGCTAAGCTTATGATAAATCAGTTCTCGCTTTTGCACGCCTTCGACACGCAGCTTTTCTTGGTCTCCATCCAAAACTAGCATCGTTGGGTATTCGTTGACCCCATAGTAATCTACGGCTTCTTTATCGCTGGATTCGCATAAGATAAAACTTGGCACTTCGGAATTTTGATTTTGTACATCAAGAAGGGCATTATAATAATTCGTTTCTTCTTCCATCGAATTCCGATCGGAGAACAGAATCGTCACCATGCCATCTTCTTCATCATGAAGAGGCGCACTTGCAGATGAAGATGTGAAAAACGAACAACCCGAAAGGAAAAAGACAACCGCTACCATAACAGTTACTTTTGTTAGAGACGAACGAAATGTTTGCGTGAAATGAAATAGCATACATGCCTCCTTTCCAGGGTACCATTATCATATTTACAATATACCCATTCTAACACAGATGAAACAACGATCAGCGTTCGTAATGAAACTGTAATTTAATAGCAAACCTCGTGTAAATTCATTCAAAAGGCTCATGACAACCGCTTAAAAACTTTTTGAAAATTAACGATTTTTAGGATATCGTTGTTAGGGCTGAAAAATGCTAGAGTTTCTACCCGTCGCAGCTAGACAAAAAAAGCACTTCTAGAGGATATCCTCTAGAAGTGCACCTAGACACTACGATTTATCTTTATCCTTTTTATTACCCTTCCGTTGCTTTGCTTCCTCAAGTTGGCGCTCTCGTCTAAGAATTTCCTGATCGCGTCTTAAACGTTCACGCTCTCGTTTTAATTCCATCCGCTCGTGGCGTGCACGTTCTTTATCCGTGGCCAAAATGACTTTTTCTGTCTGTAATGCTTTAAACAGTGAGACAAGCATTAAAATAATAATGACGGCGAACGGAAAGGCGCCGATAATCGAGGCTGTTTGTAGGGCAGTCAGCCCAGCCTCGCTCGTTAGAAGAACAGCGGCTGTACCAGAGACAATCAGACCCCAAATGAGTTTGACTTTGTTGGGTGGATTGAGCAAACCACCTGTTGTTTGCATCCCGAGAACAACAGTTGCTGAATCGGCAGACGTCACAAAGAAAGAAGAAATTAACAAAATGGAGATTAACGATACAATGAAAGTCAGCGGGAATTGCTCGAGCAGCGAAAACAACGCAATTTCCGGCTGATCACCTCCACTCATTGCTTCAAAGATGCCAGCTCCTTGATTTTCAAAAAATATCGTTGATCCACCGAAAACACTAAACCAGAAAGCGCCAAATATGGCAGGCAGGGCAATAACACCAAGGATGAATTCACGAATCGTCCGCCCTCTTGAGACACGGGCAATAAAAGCACCAACAAATGGCGACCAAGAGATCCACCAGGCCCAGTAGAACAAGGTCCAGTCCTGTACCCACGAGGTGTCTGGATCGTAGACATCAAGGCTAAAGCTCATGCCGAAAAAATTCTGTACGTAACTGCCTAGACCTTGAGTAAAAACGCCCATGATGTGGCTTGTGGGTCCCAGAAGAAGAACGAATGCCATTAGAGCAATGGCGAGGCGAACGTTTAGGTTACTGAGTATCCGAATTCCTTTATTGATCCCGGTGAGAGTGGAGATAGAAAATAGTACGGTAACAATGGCGATCACAATCAGTTGAAACACAGTTTCCGAAAATGCGTCTGGAATTGGAAAGACGTAGCGCAATCCAGCTGTGATTTGTGCCGCCCCGAATCCAAGTGATGTCGCCGTCCCGAACACAGTCGCAAACACAACAAAGACGTCAATCGTTTTTCCAAGCGGCCCCTTCACCCTATGTCCAATAAGTGGACGAAATGTTGAACTAAAAAGGGCGGGCTCGTCTTTGCGGTACTGGAAATAAGCAAGCGTTAACGCGACAACCGAATAGATTGCCCACGGATGAATGCCCCAGTGAAACATTGAATAGCGCATCGCTTCAGCAGCAGCTTGCTCGGATCCCGGTTCCGCATTTGCCGGAATAAAGTAATGAGACAGCGGCTCCGCCGAACCCCAAAATACGAGACCAATGCCCATTCCGGCTGTAAAAAGAAAAGCAAACCATGTTAAGTAGTTATATTCGGGTTCTTCATCAGGTTTTCCGAGCTTGATTTTTCCGTATGGACTTAAGACTAAATAAATCGCTACACCAATATAAAAGGTAGCGGACAACAGGTAAAACCAGCCGAGTTCGGAAGAGATAAACCCTTGAACAGTCGTTGTAATGGCAGACATATTATCAGGTTTTACAACGCCCCAGACAATAAATGCAAGGGAGATAAAAGCGGAGATGTAAAAGACTTGGGTAATCTTGTTCAAAATGAATCATTCCTTTCTATTCTAGTGTAATTCACCACAGGTGGTTATTCTGGACGGCTACAATTCGACAGCTCTAAATACCCCATTAGGATTCACATGAAACCACTATTTTACTATTAACATTCCCAAGCGTCATTTATCAGCCTTTTTCAACACATTTCTTAACAATAACACAGGGTGCGTAGGTTGCCAAGCCTTGTTTTTGCATTCGTTTTGGTGAAAAAAGGTGTCGAAAATAGGGGAAATCTGATATGATCAGGAAATAGTTAACTTTTACAAGGAGAGGGCAGAATGAAAAAATACATAGCGACAGCAGTGGTAGCGGTAGTAGTGCTTGCTGGATGTAGTGCCGATGATGTGAACACAGGGATAAACGAGCAAGAAGATGAAGGTGAGGGTATACAAGCCGAAGAAAACGAAGGCACAGATGAAGGAGAGCAGGAGAGCAGTGATGACGCGGAAGAAGAAGCCGTGGAAAATGAAGAGGGTGAAGAGGGTGAAGAGGACATCGTCGAAGCGGAGGAACCGGCGGAGCCCGTGTATGAAATCAATCCAGTCACGTCTAACGTAGAAGTGATCGAAGGAATGGAAGAAGAGTCTGCTGAAGAATTTATGCTTCTTACCATTGACGATACACCAGATGCACGCGGTGTTGATATGGCCGAAACACTTAAAGAATTGGATACCCCTGCAATTTTCTTCGTGAACGCCCATTTTATAAACGATGAAGAAGGCGAAGAGCAACTCAAAGACATCCACGAAATGGGATTTGAGATCGGCAACCATACGATGAACCACCCGAACCTTCAGCAAATTGACGAAGAACAGCAAAGAGAAGAAATCGTTGGGCTAAGTGACAGGGTGGAGGAGATTATCGGGGAACGACCACGATTTTTCCGTGCTCCCCATGGGGCTAACACGGACTACTCAGATTCCGTTGTAGAAGAAGAAGGCATGACACGCATGAATTGGTCGTATGGCTACGACTGGGACCCTGATTATCGGACGGCAGAAGCTATTGCCGACATTATGGTCAACACAGAGTTAAGACAATCCGGAGCAAACCTGCTGATGCATGACCGTGAATGGACGGCCGACGCTCTTGAAGACATCGTGACGGGCCTCAATGATCAAGGATTTGAATTTGTTGACCCGGCATTGCTTAAATAACATCGTATCCAGGATTCTCTCTATCAAGGGGGGTCCTTTTTTGGCGTCCAGCTTCGGCGGGTAGGAGCTTCGAGATTTTCCGTCCTGGCAAGCGTTAGCCAAGGTCGGTATTCTGCCCAACCCACCGGAGCTTTTCCTGTTCCAGCCGCGGCGCTCACTCGATCGCTCCAGAACTTGTCGCTCATGAGCAAGGTGTTTTCGCTTTTCGGTATTTCGCCCATTTTTAATGTGACATTCTAAATAGGGGTTGACGAATCAATTAAGTCATACTATTATAAGTGTACCGGTAACTAAAAACGCTTACATTATAAAGGAGGAGACGCGGTGATGGGTACGCTTGTGTGTCAAAACTGTAACGAGGCGATTGAACACTTTGAAGGTGAAAAGGTGACGCGGCTGTATGCCACTTCATGCTGCAATAAGTGTCAAGCAAGTGAAGAAGAGCCGCTCTCAAATTAAACTGGAAATGTAGAAACCCCCTGTCCTATGATGCCATAGTGCAGGGGGATTTTTGTCTAACTCTAGCAGGTGAAAGCTTGGGATTCCAAGTCGATCCGCCTGCGTTTTTCTATTTTAGCGAATCGGCTGCTGTTCTTTAATGACCTTGAGTGTGGCAAGCGTTGCGTCTTCTGGTCCTTGAACGGGCAGCCCGGCTTCCACATTTTCGCGTACATAGTCCAAGTTTTCGATGGTAATCAATTCCCCAGGGGCTAAAATAGGAATACCTGGAGGATAGACCATAATAAATTCGGCGATAATGCGCCCTTTTGATTGATCGAAAGGTACGTTTTCTGTTGCTGCATAAAAGGCATCCCGCGGCGATAAAGCGAGTGTAGGCGTGTCAGGAACGTGCACGTCGACATTCTCCCTCTCTTGCTCATCCTTTGCGTAAAGCGAAGCCATTTCAGCTAACGCATTGACCAACGTGGTAAGCTCCTTTTTTGTATCGCCTATCGTGATGATGCACAGAATATTGTATAAATCCGATAGTTCCACTTCGATGTTGTGCGTATTTCGCAACCACACCTCGGCTTCGTAGCCGTTGATCGTCAGTCCTTTTAAGGAAATAAGCAGCTTCGTGGGATCGAGGGCGTAGGTGGCGGTTGAATGCAGTCGTTCTTCTCCCACACAGTACAGACCGTCGATGTCATTGATTTCCACTCTTGCCTGCTCGGCCAGCTGGATCGTTTCATTGATCAGAGACGGGCCACGGGTCGCTAAATGCTTTCTCGCCACATCGAGAGAAGCAAGCAGCAAATACGAGGTGGACGTTGTTGTAAGCATGCTTAAAATCGCGGTCACTCGGTCTATCGACACTAGCCCTTCTCGTACATTCAACACCGAACTTTGAGTCAAAGAGCTGCCTAGCTTGTGCACGCTTGTGGCGGCCAGATCTGCACCGGCCTCCATTGCGCTAGGAGGCAGGGATGAGTGGAAATGAATATGAACGCCGTGAGCTTCGTCTACAAGAACAGGCATCCCCGCTTCATGAGCAAGTTCCACAATGGCACGAAGGTCACAGGAGAACCCAAAGTACGTCGGGTTAATTACGAACACCGCTTTTGCCTCAGGGTGAGAGGCAATCGCTCTTTGCAAGGAGTCCGTCGTTATGCCATGGGCAATTCCGAGCTTTTCGTCTAACTCGGGGTGAACGAACACTGGCAGAGCCCCAGAAAAAATAATTGCAGACATAACGGATTTGTGGACGTTTCTCGGAACAATAATTTTATCGCCAGGTCCACAGATGGAAAGGATCATCGTCATAATCGCCCCGCTTGTCCCTTGAACGGAAAAGAAGGTATAATCGGCCCCAAACGCTTGCGCGGCTAGCTGCTGTGCCTCATCAATCATGCCATGAGGATGATGCAGATCATCAAGGGGCGCGAGGTTAATCAAATCAATCGAAAGGGCATCTTCGCCCATAAAGGCGCGGAAGGTCTCATCCATCCCTCGGCCCCGTTTATGTCCAGGTATATGAAAGGGGAGCGGCTTCTTCGCAGCATATTTTTTTAATCCTGAAAACAATGGCGTTTGATCTTGCTTATGTGCCAAAGAGGTCACCTCATTACAAATAAAATCAAGTTCGAGTATAGCACACTCTGGGAGAAAGGAAGAAGAAAATGGACATTCCAATTAATGACGACTGGAGCCAGGAAGAAGTAGTCGCAGTGGCTCAGTTTTTTGACACCGTTGAACGAGCATACGAAGAAGGGGTGAAAGGGGAGACGCTGCTCGCCTTTTACCGTGAATTTAAGGCAATCGTCCCTTCGAAAGCGGAAGAGAAGCAGCTCTTTAGGCAGGTCGATAAACAAACGGGTCATTCATGTTTCAAAGCAATAAAAGCAGCGCAGAGTGAATCGAAGAAGACGATTAAGTTGTAGGGGAGGGCTGTGGCCAAAGCGGGAAGGATGACTGAGTTGCTAGAGGGGGGCTAGATGGGGTGGTAACTTCTTTTACCTCCCCCTATGTCGCTTTATACGCCTCCTCTGATGAAGCAAAGAACGAAACTACATAAAAACTGTACACAAAATAATCTACTTCCTTTAAAATCTAGATAACGCTCAGCTCTTGTTTCTCAAACAGGATAAGCTATGATCTTAATCTTAAGGGGGGAGAGAATGTATGATGAAAAGGGTAATACCGCTCGCAGCGTGCCCTTTATTTCTAGTAGCTTGTGGAACAGGAAACAACGAAGATGAATACCGAAACTTTTCTGCTGAGTCAGAACATTGGAAGGCTGAGATGAAACTTGTCATAAAAGGAGAAGATCCGGTGGAGGAGGCCGCTAATTTTTCATTTATTTATACTGGCGATAGCGAGGATACAGAGCAAGAAGTGTATTATAAACACAGGCCAGAATGGATGTATAATGAAGACACTTCAGGGCCCGATGCTTATTTCGGACCAACAGGGGAGTTCTTACCTGATGAGAATGATCCATTTACAGATACTGCAAAAAACGCGGGCGGCCATGTTCAAGGAGGTTATTATTTAGAGCAACACTGGATTACTGAGGTTTTTTGGAGCGAAAATGGAGAGGATGTTTCCGAAGAACTGATATTTGAGGAAGTAGAGTAGCCCTTCAAAGGATTTTTTTATATTTTCAAAAATTATCGGTTTGTTTTTGGATGAATCGGGATTGGATAGTGCCCTAGAGGTTTCAGTGCCTCTAGGGCGGGCTAGCAAGCACTTATTTGTAAGCCAACTTATAAATCGGGAGCAGTGTCTCCACGGTTTCTTTCACGGTTGACATAAATGCCTCGCCATCTGAAAGAAGAGGGTCGTTACGCTTAATATGCTGCCCAACGAGCCACTCGCACTTTTTAACATCACGGAACCGTTCAAGAGAAGCGTCCAAGTTGAGATCGCTAAAAGGCGTGGAGTCTTTTTTCGTATGGTCGAGGGAAACGACATAGTCGTCTGGGATAACCTCTCTTAGTGTCTCTACTTCGCTGATAAAGGTACTGGCCATTTCCTGCTTACCGGGAAGTTCATAAATAAAGGCAAGCCAAATGAACACATGATCCTCAAAGAGCCCGACTTGGAAATGGGGGTGCTGTTTATACCCTCGTTTGTTGGCAGCGACCGCGAGCCATGTATCCTTAGGCGGATTCTTCGTACGACGGGCATGCTGGGCAATATGAAGATACATCTCGCTTCCTGTCATACTTGTAAGCTCGTTCACCAGCTCGTCCCCAATGTCTTTAAACTTTGGCTGAATTCGCTCACGAATCGCCTCCATTCGTTCTTCAAGACCGTCGATCGAAAACGTCTCAAAATCATG
The DNA here is from genome assembly GCF_001484965.1 of Shouchella shacheensis. Classification (GTDB taxonomy): domain Bacteria; phylum Bacillota; class Bacilli; order Bacillales; family Bacillaceae_D; genus Shouchella; species Shouchella shacheensis. The sequence goes on from NZ_LLYY01000011.1 coordinate 89,088, forward strand.
CTCGGTAAATCCGTTAAACGCCATCGTCTTTCTCCTTTCAAAAACGTGCTTTCTCATAGCATACCGTTCGAAAAGTGGATACGCAACTCCAGGTGGAGCGGGGAAGTGATTTTTTCTTTTTTGAAAACATTCCGTTCTCCTTGCACATATGCTATAATGCAGGTATCAGAAAATTTAAAACGATAGCGTGTGGACTGAATTTTTTCATAAAAAGGAGAGTGTCGCAGATGAAACAAGTGATTCCCTCAACAAGCCTCCCTGATGCAGAAAACAAATTGTCCGTCTTGCGCCTGGAAATTGATTATGAATTAATGACATTACACGATGCACTGCTTGAAGAAGACGTGGCCAAAAGCATTATGAGCAAGAGGCGTCTTAGAAAATTGCGTAGAGAATGGTTGGAGTTAGAAAGAGCACCCGTTTAACAAAAGCGCGGCTTTCAGGCCGCGCTTTCGCTTTGTCTAGCTCCGGCGGGTAAAAGCGTCGAGATTTTTCGCCCCGATAACGAAATCCAAGGGCGGGATTTCTTTTATCGGGTCTCCAAAATTCGCGCTTCTGTTTGACCCGCCTACGCTTTTCGGTTGGAGAAAAGTTGACCGAGTGCGTGGTTCCAGGGATTCGCAAAAAGGGGGTCCCATTTGCCGTCCTATTTTTAAAGAGGTTTCCAACACCGAAGAGTCATTCCTGCCTCTTTTTTGTATCATTTTTCAGGATAAAACTCGTTTACCTGCCGATTTAGAAAAATTACCTGCTGAAATCGCAAATTTACCTGCCTATTTGAAAAAATTAGCTGCCACCTCTGTTGAATACCTGCCTTTCCCTTTTTTTACATGCTTCCTGAGTGAGTCTACCTGCCACCTCCTCGTCTGTTTTGTTGATCAGAAAAGATCAATCGTCTGACTTTCCTTCTTTAGTTCGTCTCGATTTGCTTTAAGCTTGAATTATGCGATAATAAAGCCACCTACATACATTATCTCAAGAAAGAACTCATAGGAGGAATTTGATGACAGAGCGTTGGATGAGTCTTGAAAGAGTGGCTAGACTGTGGATCGTCGAGGCTGGGGATCTAATTAAGGAGGCGTTAAAAAACCCTTTCGATATTGACTCCAAGTCAGACCCAGATGATTTGGTTACAGAAGTGGACCGGAACACAGAAGCGTTCTTTTATCATAAAATCAAGGAAAACTTTCCGGATCATCAATTCTTAGGTGAGGAAGGGGTGGCTAAGGAGCTACAGTCACTTAAAGGAACGGTTTGGATTGTCGATCCGATTGATGGAACGATGAATTTTGTTCATCAGCAGGTGAATTTTTCGATTTCCGTTGGTATCTACGAAGAGGGGAAGGGCGTCGTTGGCCTTGTTTATGATGTCATGAACGGAGAGCTTTTCCACGCGGTTCGCGATAGAGGCGTGTTTCTAAACGACCGTCCCCTCAAGCAGGTAACGGATCGTTCAATTTCTGAATCGATCCTAGGGTTGAACGCAAACTGGCTTGTTGAAGATCATCACCAAGAGCATGAGGGGTTGGTGAGGCTTGCACAGGACTGCCGTGGCACGCGCTCGTACGGGTCGGCCGCGATTGAAATGGCTTACGTGGCCGCTGATCGACTGGATGCCTATATCAGTCTCCGTCTTTCCCCTTGGGATTATGCGGGAGGAGCGGTTTTGCTTGAGGAGGCAGGATGCAAAGCGACACGGCTTGATGGCGAGGAGCTTTCGATGCTTGAGAAGGGTTCCATGATTGCTTGCAAGCCAGAGCTTCATACGACCATTGTTGCGGATTATCTCGAGAAAGGGTGATGAAGATGAACGTCGGTTTTATCGGGCTTGGAACGATGGGTCTCCCGATGACTTACCACTTGATAGAGGCAGGGCATACGACCTATGTGGCGAGCAGAAGCCTTGGACCGATTGAAAAGGCAGTTGCTCACGGCGGGATCAAGGCAGAGAGTCCAAAGGCACTGATGGAGGCTGCTGATATTGTAATGACCTGCCTGCCACTCCCAGAGACGATTACGGCCGTTTATGAAGGAAAGGACGGACTGATTGCCGGTGCTTCTCCTGGAAAAATTGTCATTGATCATTCAACGGTCGACCGTGCGACCAATGAGCGAGTGAAGGCCCTTCTGCTCGAGAAGGGCGCAGGTTTTATTGATGCGCCGGTAAGTGGCGGTCCAATGGGAGCAAAAGCCGGGAAGTTAACGATTATGTGCGGGGGCGAAGCGGAGGACGTGGAGAAAGCTCGACCCGTGATGGAAGCCTACGGCGGCTACATTGTCCATGTGGGTCAAACCGGAAGCGGTACCACCGTGAAACTCTTGAACAATATGCTCATTGGGGTACACCAGGCCGCTCTGGCTGAGTGTTATGTAATGGCAGAGAGAGCCGGAGTGGACCCAGCCATTGCTTATGACGTGATTAAGAAAAGCGCAGGCTTCTCCAAGAGCATGGACTGGGCGGTCGACGCGATTCTCGACCGGGCGTTTGATGCGAGATTTTCTATCGATTTGCTGCACAAGGACATCGGCCTCGCTCTTGAGCTTGGAGAGCAGTTGAACATGCCCCTTGATTTAGTGAAGCTCGGCGCCAAAAAAGTCGCAGAGGCCAAACAAAGCTACGGACACCAGGATGTCAGCGCGATCATTCGACCACTTGAAGAGAAGACAGGCACAACCGTAAAGCGTCATAGCGAACAATAACAAAGAGCCCTTGACTAGCGAATCGCTGTTCAAGGGCTCTTGTCAGGCCTTCCAAAATCCGCGCTATTGGAAGGCCCCCTCCGCCTTTCATGATGTCTAGCTGCGGCGCCCACTCGCTCGAGGTTTCTTCACGCCGCCAGATCAAGCCTAAAACCGGGCTTGATACTGCCGTCGCTCCAGAACTTGTCGCTCGTGAGCAGGGCGCCTCCGCCTTTCGCTTAATACTGTTTGCTTTCACGGCCTTTTTTTTTGAGGGTGAACCCGAGTCCCATAGCAATGACGAGACCGACGCACGCAAAAATGGCAATCAGCACGCTTCTTTCAGCGACGGCGACGCCAATACTCATAATGCAAATCACGCTGATAATAGAGAGGAGCAAAAATAGCAAGTTTTCTTTTTTCAAAAAATCGTACCCCCTTGAAACGATAATTCTATTATGTAGTGTAACGCGCAGTTCCAAAAAGGAAAAGGCAAAGGTTGTGACAAAACGAAAAACATTTGCATCTTTCGCGAATTTATTTAAATAAACCCGTCGAAAAATAGGATGTCATTGCGATTTGTGATATACTAGACCAGTTGAATAGTCTGTTTGCAGACTCAAGGTGAAGGAGAGAATAGAAATGACCGTACGCACGGATTTACGTAACATAGCGATCATTGCCCACGTTGACCATGGCAAGACGACGCTTGTAGATGAGCTATTAAAGCAGTCTGGTACGTTCCGAGAGCATGAAAATGTTCAAGAGAGAGCGATGGACTCCAATGCGCTTGAGCAAGAACGTGGCATTACCATCTTAGCAAAAAATACAGCGATAAACTACAAAGAGACCCGAATCAACATTATGGACACCCCAGGACATGCCGACTTTGGTGGAGAAGTTGAACGGATCATGAAGATGGTCGACGGTGTCTTGCTTGTGGTCGACGCGTATGAAGGCTGCATGCCGCAGACGCGCTTTGTTCTGAAGAAGGCCTTGGAGCAAAAGCTGACCCCAATCGTTGTTCTGAATAAAATTGACCGGCCCGCGGCGCGTCCAGCAGAAGTGGTCGACGAGGTTCTGGATTTGTTTATTGACCTAGGCGCCGACGAAGGTCAGCTGGAGTTTCCCGTGGTGTACGCCTCTGCCATTAATGGCACGGCGAGCCTTGATGCGGAGAAACAAGATGACAATATGACGGCATTGCTCGAAACAGTGGTAGAGACGATCCCAGCTCCTTTCGACAACAGTGAGGAAGGCTTGCAGTTCCAAGTAACCTTGCTTGATTACAATGACTATGTCGGTCGTATCGGTATTGGACGCGTGTTTCGCGGCACGATTAACGTTGGCCAGCAGGTGGCGTTGATGAAGCTGGATGGCACGGTGAAACAATTCCGAGTAACGAAGCTCTTTGGATTTCTAGGCCTTAAGCGTGTGGAAATTAACGAAGCAAAAGCTGGAGACTTGATCGCCGTATCAGGAATGGAAGAGATTAACGTCGGAGAGACGGTGTGCCCTGTGGAGCAACAAGAAGCTTTGCCGCAGCTGCGTATTGATGAACCGACTCTTCAAATGACGTTCCTTGTTAACAACTCGCCGTTCGCAGGACGTGAAGGAAAATATGTAACCAGTCGAAAGCTAGAAGAGCGTTTAAAATCAGAGCTTGAGACCGACGTGAGTCTGCGTGTAGAAAACACGGATTCCCCGGATATCTGGGTGGTTTCTGGTCGTGGTGAACTGCACTTATCAATCTTGATTGAAAACATGCGCCGCGAAGGGTACGAATTACAGGTGTCCAAGCCGGAGGTAATCATTCGTGAGATCGATGGCGTGAAGAAGGAGCCGGTGGAGCGTGTACAGATTGATGTGCCTGAAGAGTACCAGGGGGCCGTTATGCAGTCGCTTGGCGAGCGTAAAGGGGAATTGCTCAATATGGGCAACACGGGAAGCGGACAAGTGCGTCTCGATTTCCTTGTTCCAGCTCGTGGGTTAATTGGTTATACCACGGAGTTCTTAACACAAACGCGTGGCTACGGCATCATCAACCACTCGTTTGACTCCTACAAGCCGGTGTTTGCCGGACAGGTTGGGGGCCGTCGTCAAGGGGTTCTCGTTTCAATGGAATCGGGGAAATCCACGCAGTACGGAATCATGGGCGTTGAAGACCGCGGCACGATCTTTGTTGAACCTGGAACGGAGATTTATGAAGGCATGATTGTTGGCGAACATACCCGCGAAAATGACATTACCGTCAATATCACGAAATTGAAGCAGCAAACCAACGTCCGTTCGGCAACAAAAGATCAAACGGTCACGATGAAGCGTCCGCGCATTTTGACGTTAGAAGAAGCACTTGAGTATTTGAATGACGATGAGTACTGCGAAATGACACCAGAATCGATTCGTTTGCGCAAGAAAATCTTAAACAAATCCGAACGTGAACGCGAAGAAAAACGCAGAAAAGTTGCCGCGCAGTAAAGGGAAAAGCCATTTAGAGAAGTTGAGGCGTGTGCAGACTCCCCGTCTGCGCTTATCAGATTGAACGAGGCGTGGGTCTTGACGAGGTAAGACATTTCTTAAATGATGAAAGGCTGGTGAGCGCATGTATTTGGCATCTCAAGCCCCTTCCATTGATCGCGACGATTTGCCGTGGCTCCAGCAGTTGACAGACATAAATCCGTGGTACGGGTTCGGGGCGTTTGTTCTAACGGTGCTTCTAACAGTGATCGTTTTTAACCTTGGGTTTGCACGCAAGCTCCCTCTTTTGAAGACGCTGATTATCTACGCGCTGCTGGTGATGGGGAGTTTCGGGCTGTGGTTTATGGAGTTTGTCTTCGGTGCACCGACGTTGGCTGTCCTCGTGATCTCAGGCCTCGTGCTGGGGGCGTACAGATTTAGGCTTCATGTTCACCGAAAAGAAAAAGCAAACGAAAGCAACACCTAATGAAAGAAGAGAGCGCGGCCTATGGCCAGTCGCTCTCTTCTTTTTGTGGATTTGGGGTTGTAAAAAGGCCCGATGCTTTTCGTTTGACCGTTCTCTCTGCAATACGATCATCGCAGCTCTCACACATATAGGTGTGAATGGGACGGTTACGCAATCGTTTCGCCAGCGGGTCAAAATCTTCTAGCTTCTCAATTTTATCACAAAGTACGCATTTGACTCTCATGTTTGGGCGTCGGCTGCTAGGGCATTGCCTAAAGCCCTTCACCTCCTTGCTCCTTTCTATTGTAAAACAATCCAGTCAAAAATGAAACTTGAGCGCCTGCTTCCTGAATTCCTTCGTCTAAGTCATTGTTTCCACTCATAGAATAATCACAAGCATAGCTTGCCCTAGGTCGCTTGTAGCTAGCGAGTAGAGGGAATATGTCAGGAGGCGTCGTCACGTGAATAAAGCAGACAAAATTTTTGTCCTAGATACAAATGTACTCTTACAGGATCCACACGCCATCTACCAATTTCAGCCTCATGAGATTGTCATCCCTGCTGTCGTACTCGAAGAGGTGGATTCCAAAAAGAAAAATGTGGATGAAATTGGAAGAAATGCCCGCATGATTGCAAGAAAAATCGATGCGCTTAGAGAAAAAGGGAAGCTGCATGAAGGCGTCCGCCTAGAAAGAGGGGGAATCGTGCGCGTTGAACTCAATCACCGTTCGTTCCAACACCTGAAACATGTGTTTCCGGGGATGACGAATGATAATCGCATTATCGCTGTGGCGATGAATTTGCAGTTGGAGGAGGATGAAAAAGCAGCTGGACGAAAAGTGGTGCTCGTCTCAAAGGATGCGCTCGTTCGCGTGAAAGCAGACGCGTTTGGGCTCTCAACCGAAGATTTCCTGAACGACCGAGTGATCGAAAATGACAAAGGCTACGCGGGCTATCAAGAGTGCTATGTTGAGCAGGATGTCATAGAGGGTTTTTATAGAGATCAAGAAGTGGATGGCTCAGCTATAGGCAAAACATCGTTCTACCCCAACCAATTTGTGATTCTTAAGGATCGCGGGGGAAGCTCTAGTTCAGCCCTTGGCAAGGTGGACCGCCTTGGAGCAAAAATCAAACCTCTCCTTGGAGAGCATGACCACATTTGGGGAATCAAGCCGCGCAACGCCCAGCAAAAAATGGCGATAGAGCTTCTCTTGCGCGATGATCTCCCGCTTGTCACGATTGTTGGAAAAGCAGGCACGGGGAAGACGCTGCTTTCCTTAGCGGCGGGTTTGCTTCAGACCGAAGACCTTCGTCTCTATAAAAAGCTTGTCGTGTCAAGACCAGTGGTTCCACTCGGGAAAGATATCGGCTACCTGCCGGGAGAGAAGAACGAGAAGCTAAAGCCGTGGATGCAGCCAATTTTCGATAACCTGGAGTTTTTATTTGACACAAAAAAGTCGGGGGAGCTGGATCGAATCTTGGCGGGGATGGGCTCGATTCAAGTGGAGGCGCTCACGTACATAAGGGGCCGAAGCATACCGGATCAGTACATCATTATTGATGAAGCCCAAAACCTAACGAAGCATGAAGTGAAAACGATCTTGACGCGGGTAGGAGAAAGAAGCAAGGTGGTGCTCATGGGAGACCCCGAGCAAATCGATCACCCGTATTTGGATGAATATACAAACGGCTTAACGTATGCCGTCGAAACCTTTAAAAAAGAAGCACTGAGCGGCCATATCAAACTAGTGAAAGGGGAACGCTCAGCACTTGCTCAACTTGCGGCCGACTTGCTTTAAACAAAGACAATACGCTGGACATTGCGTATAGGCTCCTCTTCGTTTGAGCCATCAGCCAAATACAAATGAACCGGGCCGTCCTCTTTTAACGGTTTTCCACTCTTTGAAAAAGCGGCGATCAGTTGGTAAGCCTCCTCTTGTGAGAAGCAAAACGTCTCGCCAGTGCTTGTTTCAATTTCTACAGCCGTCGCTTCTATATCAGGTTCAGCGTTTCGAAAAAAGGAGTTCAATGGCATGCCAAAGGAACCGTTGGTGAGCGCTTGTCGGTCGTAGCGAATCCGATTTGTATCACGGTTCGGATTCGGCGGCTCAACCCCCTGTGTCATTTCCTTGTCCCACTGCTTAGAAATTGTTCGTGTGTAGGTGGTGAGCTCGTCCTCTTCGATCTTGTTATTGGTTTGAAAAAACGTCTCAAGATCAACCTTGCGCTCATCAAAAATCCAAACCGTTGGGTCAATCGTTAACGCTTTCTTTACTCTGCCTGAAATAAAAAACACAAATTCTTGCACCGGTGACCCTCCAAAAGAAAAAGATTTAATCGGAATTACTACGGTAGCTGACAAATACGATGATAACGCCTCTAGCAACGCAAAGTAGGCGTTTCGCCAGGAAAAGATTCTAAAAGAAGTATAAACCGTGGCTAACGTTTTGTCACTTCTTGACTTCTTCTAGACGAAGGGAGAGGGAAAAAGATTGCATTTTTACACGTTTGCAGATACTATAACAAGAGAACCTATACTGAAGCGAGGAGGGGACACCTTGACAACGAACGCAATGACTAGCCAGGGCGAGAAAGCGTATGCCCTTCTTAAAGCGGACGCGGAAAAGATTCGTCGGCTGATTGAAGTTCAGTTGGAAAATTTGACTATGCCACAATGCCCCCTCTACGAAGAAGTTTTAGATACACGGATGTTTGGCTTATCAAGAGAAATTGATTTTGCAATCCGTCTTGGACTTGTAGAGGAAGAAAAAGGGAAAAACATTTTAAGTGAGCTTGAGCGCAAGCTTGCCCTTCTGCATGAAGCATCCATGAGCAAATAACGAACCGGGCGATGAGCCCGGTTTTCTTCAATTTAGCAACGTCTTTTTTAGAAGGAGTTTCCGGATTGCGAGTGTCAAATCTTGGCGAATGAGCGAAAAAACCATTGCAAAACACTCACTTTTTGCGCATACTATATAACAAGCTATGAACAGTAGTTTACTAGGAGGAGACAGGGAGGATACTATGAACGAGTTACAGACAATTAGAAAAGTTCTTGTGGCCAACCGCGGGGAGATTGCCATTCGTATTTTTAGAGCCTGTTCGGAGCTGAATGTCCGCACGGTGGCTATCTACTCAAAAGAGGATACGGGGGCGTTCCACCGATACAAAGCGGATGAAGCGTATCTTGTCGGTGAAGGAAAGAAGCCGATTGAAGCCTATTTGGATATTGAAGGCATCATTGAGACCGCAAAAGAAAACGGTGTGGATGCGATTCATCCAGGGTACGGGTTTTTATCAGAAAACATAGAGTTTGCTAGACGCTGTTCGGAGGAAGGCATCGTCTTTGTCGGTCCAGAGCTTGAACATCTACATATGTTTGGGGACAAAATTCAGGCCCGCGAGCAAGCGGTGAAAGCCGGCCTTCCGGTCATCCCAGGGAGCGATGGCCCCGTCAATGGCCTGGACGAGATCGAAGCGTTCGCGAAAGAGCATGGCTATCCGTTGATGATTAAAGCCTCTCTCGGTGGCGGAGGTAGAGGAATGCGCATCGTGCGTACTGAATCGGATTTGCAGGATTCCTATGAACGCGCCAAATCTGAAGCAAAATCAGCCTTTGGCAACGACGAGGTCTATGTGGAAAAATTCGTCGAACGACCAAAGCATATTGAAGTCCAAATCCTAGCAGATAAACATGAAAATATCGTTCACCTTTATGAGCGTGACTGTTCCGTTCAAAGACGTCATCAGAAAGTGGTAGAAATTGCTCCGAGTGTGTCGCTTTCGGATGAGGTACGGGAGCGCATTTGCGATGCGGCCGTTCAACTTGCAAAGAACGTCAACTATGTGAACGCGGGGACGGTCGAATTTCTTGTCACCGAAGACGGAACGTTTTACTTTATTGAAGTCAATCCACGTGTACAAGTAGAGCACACGATTACAGAAATGATTACGGGTTTTGACATTGTGCAAACGCAGCTGATGATTGCGGATGGGTTGAACCTTCATGGGACTGAAATTGCCATTCCGGATCAGAAAGAAATCTCCACGTTTGGCTATGCGATTCAATCAAGGGTGACAACGGAAGATCCAGCCAATGACTTCATGCCAGACACGGGGCGCATTAATGCTTATCGTTCAAGCGGCGGCTTTGGCGTGCGTCTTGATGCCGGCAATGGGTTCCAGGGAGCGGTGATTAGTCCGCATTACGATTCTCTGCTTGTGAAAGTGTCCACATGGGCGCTTTCGTTTGAGAGCGCCGCACAAAAAATGCATCGTAACTTGCGCGAGTTCCGTATTCGCGGAATTAAGACAAACATTGCCTTCTTAGAAAACGTTGTAACGCATCATCAATTCCTATCCGGGGAATACAATACAGGTTTTATCGATCAGACGCCGGAGCTTTTCGTCTTTCCTAAGCGAAAAGACCGGGGCACGAAAATGCTCTCCTTCATTGGAGAAACAGTGGTCAACGGCTATCCAGGAATTGAGAAGCAGACCAAGCCACTCTTCCACCAACCGATCGTACCGGACGCAGATTTTGATACACCAATTCCAGCAGGTACGAAGCAAATCCTTGATGAGCGTGGACCAGAAGGGTTGGCTGAGTGGGTCAAGCAGGAGAAAGATGTACTCTTAACCGACACAACCTTCCGCGATGCCCATCAGTCGCTGCTAGCGACAAGAATTCGCACCAATGATTTGAAGAAGATCGCTGAACCAACGGCACGGCTATTGCCGGATCTCTTTTCTATGGAAATGTGGGGTGGAGCAACGTTCGATGTAGCCATGCGCTTCTTGCATGAGAACCCGTGGGAGCGGCTGCTCGTTCTTCGCGAAAAAGCACCAAACGTCTTGTTCCAAATGCTTCTCCGCGCTTCCAATGGTGTTGGGTATACAAGCTATCCGGACAATGTCATCGAAGAGTTCGTTCAACAATCAGCCGACGCGGGCATCGATGTCTTCCGTGTTTTTGATAGCTTGAACTGGGTAGAGGCGATGAAGCCTGCTGTTGAGGCGGTGCGAGCAAGCGGAAAAGTCGCGGAAGCCGCTGTTTGCTACACAGGCGATATTCTTGATAGCAGCAAAACGAAGTACGACCTTGCCTATTATAAGAACGTGGCAAAAGAGCTAGAGGCGTCTGGCGCCCATATTCTTGGGATTAAGGATATGGCCGGACTCCTGAAGCCAGAAGCCGCGTACCAGCTTGTGAGCGAACTGAAGAATGCCATTTCAATCCCGGTTCATCTTCATATGCATGACACGAGCGGCAATGGCGTCTTCGCTTATGCACGCGCCATCGATGCTGGGGTTGATATTGTCGATGTCGCTGTAAGCTCTATGGCGGGCCTAACGTCACAGCCAAGTGCGAATAGTTTATACTACGCGCTACATGAAAATGGCCGCCAGCCGAAGATGAATATTGATGCGTACGAGAAGCTCGATCAGTTTTGGTATGACACACGAACCATGTACCAAGGATTTGAAAGCGGCATGAACGCTCCGCACACAGAAGTCTACGAACACGAAATGCCAGGAGGTCAGTACAGCAACTTGCAGCAGCAGGCAAAGGCTGTCGGCTTGTATGAGCGTTGGAATGAAGTCAAGAAGATGTATCGGACAGTAAACCTCATGTTTGGAGACATTGTAAAAGTTACGCCTTCGTCCAAAGTCGTAGGGGATATGGCCTTATACATGGTGCAAAACGACTTGACCGAAGAGGACGTCTACGAGCGCGGAGACAATCTTGATTTTCCTGATTCTGTCGTTGAATTTTTCCAGGGGCAGCTGGGTCAGCCATACAAAGGTTTCCCAGAAAAATTACAGAAGATCATTCTTAAAGGCCGCGAGCCGATTGAAGGCCGCCCGGGAGCACGCTTGGAGCCTGTTGATTTTGAAGCGCTCAGTGAAAAACTCTATAAAGAGCTAGGCCGTCAAGTCACCAGTCACGATCTTCTTTCGTATGCCCTTTATCCGAAAGTGTATATGGAATACGAGCAGTTTAACGAGCGCTTTGGCAATGTATCGGTTCTGGATACAGCTACGTTCTTCTATGGGATGCGCCTTGGCGAGGAGATTGAAATAGAGATCGAGCAAGGAAAGACGCTGATCGTGAAGTTGATTTCCATTTCTGACCCTCAAGAGGACGGCACGCGCATCGTCTACTTTGAATTTAATGGGCAGCCTCGAGAAGTAAACATTCAAGACATGAATGTGAAAACAACGGCGATTACTCGACCAAAGGCGGACAAGAATAACACTCGTCATATCGGAGCTTCGATGCCGGGAACCGTGATTAAAGCTCTTGTCGCTGCAGGAGATGAAGTCAAAAAAGGCGACCACCTCATGATCACAGAGGCCATGAAAATGGAAACAACTGTGCAAGCTGCTGAGAACGGTGTGGTGAAAGAAGTCTTTGTTAAAGACGGTGAGGCGATCGCCACGGGTGATTTGCTCATCGAATTGGAATAGGAAAGGTCAAAAAGCCGGATGCGAGAGCGTCCGGCTTTTTGCTGATGACAGTGGGTGTGAGCAAGAACTGCTGCGGTCCATTTGGCAACAGCAAACTCACGGGGGAAAGCGAAGCGTCTAAGATGGAGGGGAGAGCTCTACCGTTTTGAAAAGGCAAAGATGCTCGTTTTAAATAACACACTAAAAAAGCCGAACGCAAGCACTCTAACGTTCGGCTTTTCTTGATCTAGCTGCGGCACCCACTCGCTCGAGGCTTCTTCACGCCGCCAGATCAAGTCAAGTTCAGACTTGATCTGCCATCGCTCCAGAACTTGGCGCTCGTGTTCAGGACGCCTCCGCTTTTCTTGATCCAGCTGCGGCGGGTAGAAGCTCGGGATTTTTCAGACCTGCTCTGAAATCCAAGGACGGGATTTCAAAAGCAGGCCTTCCAAAATCCTCGCTTCTAAGCGACCCGCCTCCGCTTTTCTTTTTACCTGTGCTTTCTCGTCACGATCATTGTCATATAGCATAGCACGGTGAAGAGGAGGGAAATAAGCAGCGCATGAAAAATGCCAACAGACATGACTTGATTGTATGTGAAGACGATGGAAATTCCGCTTGCCGCTTGTCCCAGGACAAGAAGGATCGTAAGCACGGAAGAGACAACAAGTACGCGCTCATGTTTGTATTGTTTCCATACCCAAACACATAAGATCAAGAGCAACGCGACAAGAACCATCGCCGCTGCCCGGTGAAGCACCTGAGCACCAACTTGGCCTTGAAGCGCTGGGAAGAGCTGGCCATTACAAAGCGGGAAACCGTTGCACGCAAGTGAGGCCTCCGTATGTTTCACATACGCACCTGTATAAATCGCGGCGTAGCTGTAAATAGTGACAATAAGAACGTAATTACGGAAAGCCTTCGATACCCGGGGGATGAGAGGCTGTCCAGTTTTGCTGTCCTCAAATGCGAGTCTTGTTAAAAGAACAACGGATGCAAAGGAAAGAGCAGAAAAGCCAAAATGAAGAGCCATGATCAAATCCGACTGACCGAAAACGACCGCTCCGGCTCCGAGCAATCCTTGAAAGATGATCATGAATACGGAAACGATGGAAAGAAATTTGGTTTCGCGCATGTGTCTAAGCTGGCGCCACGACCAGATCGCCATTACGATGACGAGGGCGCCGACAATCCCGGAGACAAGCCTATGACTATATTCAATAATGGTTTCCATTGCTGGATTTGTAGGAATAACCTCTCCAAAACAAAGGGGCCAAGTAGCGCCGCATCCTTCTCCTGACCCAGTTTTGGTGACTAGAGCTCCTTGGATTAGCACTAAAAGGACGCCTAGTGAGGTGATAACGCCAAATCGTTTTAACCAATTATGCAATCGTTTCACCTTTCTTTCTATAAACTTGTTGAGAACTATGATAAAGTAACAAGTGTGTGCTAAAATAACCTCGTCTTCATCTTAAAGAAGTTTGTCGCTTGAAGTCAATTTTCTGGTTGCGAACATTTGTTGACGATCAGAAATGTGAAGATCATGTGAACATGTGGAATATGATGAAACCCCGCAAATTATGAGTTATAATGGACGGGACCGGTTTTAATGTAAGTGTTAAGGCAATTTTAAGTAGGGGTGATTTATGTTTGACACAATGAAGAGTGGGGAGAACAAAATTAATAAGATGAATGGGCTTTGTGGTTTCTTTTAGTAAGGGAGCATACATAAGAAAATGCGCGTACATATGTGAAAAGCTGTGTTTGCTGAGCAGCAAAAAGCGATTGAGCCTAAAGCTAAAAAAGGCTCCATTTGTTATTGTCTTATGTATACGGTTGCGAAGATTATGGTTGTCTACCTATCGTTAGCATGATCGCTTGCAAAGCAAGTGTTAGCAACACCGACTATTTGAAAAAAGAAAGTGAGGGACAAAGATGCTTAGGAAAAACGTATGGCGTTTTCTTCCTCTTTCATTGATTATGCTTTTTTTGACGGGATGTATGGGAGAAGAAAACTTAACTGCCCTCGATCCTAAAGGGCCGGCTGCCCAGTGGATTTTTGACAACATGATGCTGTCGCTTTACGTGATGGCCTTTGTTTCAATCGTCGTTTTTGTCATCTATTTTATTATCTTGGCAAAATTTCGTCGTAAAGAGGGAGATAACGAGCTTCCAAGACAGGTACACGGGAATACGGCAATGGAAATTACCTGGACGGTGATTCCGATCCTCTTGCTGATCATTTTGTTTGTACCAACGATCGTAGGGACCTTTAAGTTCCACGTCAATGCCGATCCAAGTCAATATGAAGACAATCTTTATATTAATGTAACGGGACATCAGTATTGGTGGCAGTTTGACTATGAGGAAGAAGGGTTTACCGCTGGGCAGGAGGTCTACATTCCTGTCGGGCAAGAAGTGATATTTGAACTAAATGCGGAGGATGTCATTCACTCGTTCTGGGTGCCTGCGTTAGGCGGTAAACAAGACACAGTACCAGGAATACAGAACGCGATGTACCTAGAGGCAGACGAGCCCGGGGTGTATTTTGGCAAATGTGCTGAGCTTTGCGGACCCTCGCATGCCCTGATGGAGTTTAAGCTAATTGCGCTTGAGCAAGACGATTATGATGCCTGGGTGGAAGAGATGCAAAGCATCGAAGAGGCAGAACAACCAGATGAAGCACTCGCCTCTGACGGTTATGAAGTCTTCGAAGAACAAAGCTGTATTGGCTGTCACGCTATTGGTGGGCAAGGAACGGCTGCAGGTCCATCGCTCACAAACTTTGCGGACCGTCAAATGATTGCCGGTGTTTTAGAAAATAACGATGAGAACCTTGAAGCTTGGATTCGCGATCCTCAGTCGTTAAAACAGGGCAATAAGATGCAGGCCTATCCTGATATGAGTGACGAGGATATGGAAGCGTTGATTGCTTACTTGCGTACGCTTGAAGTGCGTGGAGCCGACCAAGATTATTAAAAGGTAGAATGAGGTAAAGGAGGGTCTTGTATTGGCTAGCCATAAAAAAGATAAAAGCGTTGTTTGGGATTGGCTAACAACGGTCGATCATAAGAAACTCGGGATCATGTATTTGATTGCCGGTACGCTTTTTTTCGCCAAAGCTGGGCTCATGGCTGTGTTTATGCGGATACAGCTCGCGTTCCCAGAAAACAATTTCTTAAGCGGGCAAACGTATAATGAGTTGCTTACCATGCACGGGACGATCATGCTGTTTTTGGCGGTAACCCCGATCATCTTTGCATTTATGAACTTCGTTATTCCATTACAAATTGGAGCGCGTGATGTAGCCTTTCCATTTGTCAACGCGCTTGGGTTTTGGATTTTCCTTTCCGGAGGCTTGCTTCTTTCAACAAGCTGGTTCTTTGGGGGTGGACCGGATGCAGGATGGACGGCTTACGCGCCGCTTTCCACACAGGATGTGCTCGGAATTGATTTCTACGTGCTAGGTCTTCAAGTATCAGGGATTGGAACGCTCGTCTCTGCGATTAACTTTCTAGTCACGATTATCAACATGCGTGCACCAGGCATGACCATGATGCGCTTACCGCTCTTTGTGTGGACGTCTTTCGTTACGTCAACACTGATCTTATTTGCGTTCACTCCACTGGCGGCTGGACTTGCGCTGCTTATGCTAGAGCGAGTCTTTGATGCACAATTCTTCGTGCCAGATGCCGGAGGGAACGTCGTAATATGGCAGCACATCTTCTGGATCTTTGGGCACCCGGAAGTATACATTCTTGTATTACCGGCCTTCGGTATTATTTCAGAAGTCATTCCTGCCTTCTCACGCAAACGCCTCTTTGGCTACACGGCGATGGTGTTTGCGACGATACTGATTGCCTTTCTTGGCTTCATGGTTTGGGCGCACCATATGTTCACGGTTGGAATGGGGCCTGTTGCGAACTCGATCTTTGCGATTGCGACCATGACGATTGCCGTGCCAACGGGGATTAAGATCTTTAACTGGCTATTCACGATGTGGGGCGGGAAGATTACGTTTAACACGGCGATGTTATTCGCTTCTTCCTTCGTACCAACCTTCGTGCTTGGTGGGGTAACCGGGGTTATGCTTGCCATGGCGCCTGTAACGTATCTCTATCACGACACGTATTTTGTTGTTGCGCACTTTCACTACATTATCGTTGCTGGGATTGTGCTAGCCTTATTTGCCGGTTTGTTCTATTGGTATCCAAAGATGTTTAACCATAAGTTAAACGAGAAATTAGGGATCATATTCTTTGTGGTCTTCACCATTGGGTTTCACCTAACGTTCTTTGTGCAACATTTCCTTGGTTTGATGGGGATGCAGCGACGCGTCTATACATACTTAGGCGGGCAAGGGTTAGATACCTATAATTTGATTAGTACCTTTGGAACGTTTTTTATGTCCGCTGGGATCATCATTTTAATCATCAACATCATCTATTCAGCCTTTAAAGGGGAGCGTGTGATTGGGCAGAACGATCCATGGGATGCTCGTACACTTGAGTGGGCAACGCCGACCCCTGTCCCTGAGTACAACTTTGCGCAAACGCCGCAAATTCGTTCTCTTGATCCGCTTTTCTATGAAAAAGTGCACGGCGATGGAACGATGAAGCCGGCAGAACCTGTGAGCGACATCCATATGCCAAACGGTTCCATCCTTCCACTCGTGATTTCGATCGGCCTTTATTTTGGCGGATTCGGCATTATTATGCTTGAAATGCAGAACCCCGTGATCAATCCTTGGATTGTCGTTGCTTTCGGGGGAATTCTAACCTTTGGAGCCATGGCGGTTCGGTCCATTAAAGAAGACCACGGCTACCACATTCCAAAAAGCAAAGTTAAAGCCGATCTGAAGAGACCGGGAGGGGGCAGCTAAGATGGCAGATACAGTGGATATGAGCAAAGGGTTGCCTTCTCACCCTGAGCGGGCAACGCTTGAAGGGAAAAACAAGTTTCTTGGGTTCTGGTTCTTCTTAGGTGGCGAAACGATTATGTTCGCAACGTTCTTCGGTACGTTCCTCGCCCTTCGTAACGGAACTGGAGACGGGCCAGCGTCGACGGACATCTTCACGCTTCCTCTCGTCTTTATCATGACGATGATTCTTTTAACAAGCTCAATGACGAGCGTGTTCGCGATGTTTGCGATGAAGAAGAACAAGTTCAAGCAAATGATGGCTTGGATGTGGGCAACCGTAATTCTAGGCGCTGTCTTTTTGGGCCTTGAAATTTATGAGTTTCAACATTATGTTCATGATTATGATTTCGGGTTTACAACAAGTGCCTTTTCATCCGCTTTCTATACACTTGTTGGCCTGCACGGGGCTCACGTTCTCTTTGGCCTTGGGTGGATCACCATCTTGCTTGTCCGTTACGCGAAGAGTGGTATTACGCTGACCAACGCGCCGAAATTCTACGTAGCAAGCCTGTATTGGCACTTTATCGACGTGGTGTGGGTCTTTATCTTCACTGTCGTATACTTAATGGGAGTGGGGGGTTACTAGAATGTCCGACGAACATTTAAGCACACCGTTTAAAAAAAGCGCAATGTCCGAAATGGAAAAAAGGGACATGAAAAAAGAAATTCGCAGTCAGATCGTTGTCTTTGTTCTTCTGCTGTTCCTAACAGTTCTTTCGTTCGCTGCAGTAGGGACGGATGTTGTCACGCATTCTTTTGCTGTCCCGTTTATCTTGATCCTGGCAGGCGTTCAATTTTTCTTGCAGCTGCTGTTTTTCATGCATATGAAAGATAAGGATCATGCTTGGGCAACGATTTTTATGGTAACGGGGGTTTTTGTTACGGTCCTGACCGTTGCAACGCTAATGCTTCTGATTGGTGTGAATAAGATTTAAAAGGTGTTGAATGACAATGGAAGAAACCCTGGTGACGGGGTTTCTTTTTTTGTCTAGCTCCGGTGGGGAAAAGCTTGAGATTCTCGCCTTGGCAAGTGTTGTCCAAGAACAGGGTTTCTTATGACAGGTCTCCGAAATTCTCGCTTCTGTTCAACCCGCCTGGTTTTTCGGTATTGTCTAGCTCCGGCGGGTATCATTTCCAACATAATCTTCCTCCGTTACGAAAGACTACGGGTAAACGAAGAAGGTAAGGTGAAAACATGTCTTTAAGCGAATCATACCAACCAGGGCAAGTGGTCTATGTCATTATTCGAAACCCTCATGCTCAAGATGTTGCAAATGTCCAAGAGGCAGCGGTTGTTCAGAATCCTGAAGACCCAAGCGAGCTCTCTCTCTTTCTGTATGAGACCTATTACCCGTTAACAGACGATGTGGCCGTGTATCAAACCGAAGACGAAGCGGAAAACGCCTACCAGCAAGCGTTCGGCTTGCCAGAGGAAGGAGATTTTCATGGTTAGACCCTTTGTTCCTGAACTCGTCTACGTTGAACCGCGTGCCATGGAATACCCGCTTGCCAAGGAGTTAATCCCGAAGTTTGAGAACATGGGAATTGAAATAAGAGAAACAACCTCCCACAATCAAATCCGCAACTTGCCGGGAGACAACCACTTTCAGAAGTATCGTACCGCTAAATCAACACTGGTGGTTGGCGTTCGCAAGACGCTAAAATTTGATACATCCAAACCGTCAGCAGAATACGCCATCCCGTTTGTGACAGGATGTATGGGTCACTGCCATTATTGCTATCTGCAAACGACGATGGGAGACAAACCGTATATCCGCACCTATGTGAACCTTGATGAGATTTTTGAATCAGCGGATCAGTATATGAAAGAACGTGCTCCTGAACCAACGCGCTTTGAGGCTTCCTGTACGTCCGACATTGTCGGGGTGGACCATTTGACGCACTCTTTAAAAAGGGCGATTGAATACTTTGGCGAATCCGAACATGGAAAGTTACGATTTGTGACTAAATTTGCCCACGTGGACCATCTGCTAGATGCGAAACACAATGGCCGTACGCGTTTTCGTTTTAGCATCAACAGTGACTACATTATTAAATACTTCGAACCGGGGACGTCCAGACTTCAAGAGAGAATTGAAGCAGCCGTTAAAGTAGCCGAAGCTGGCTACCCGCTCGGATTTATTATCGCCCCGATCTACTTGCATGAAGGGTGGAGAGAAGGCTACGGGGAAATGCTTGAGAAGCTGGAGCAAGCGCTGCCCGCTTTTGCGAAGAAAGACTTAACCTTTGAGATGATTCAACACCGGTTTACAAAGCCCGCCAAGCGTGTAATTCAAAAAAACTACCCCATGACAAAACTTGAACTAGATGAGTCGAAGAGAAAGTGGAAATGGGGGCGCTACGGTATCGGCAAGTACGTCTACACGAACGAAGAGCAGGAAGATATTAAAGATACCATTGGCGGCTTTATTGACAACCATTTCCCAGATGCCAGAATTGAGTATTTTACTTGACCTTAAACTGAAGTGAATGAGCGGTAGTGCTTATTCATTTCAGTTTTTTTAGAGGCAACGTTTTTTAGCGCGAAGCCCAAGAAGAGCCACAAGCAATTCTTCGTAAACTCCTGAATACGGTCGAAAACGTGCCTTGTCGCCGTTACAAATTTGTATAAAGGAATTCCCTAAGCTGTTCAGGAACAATCAGGCAAGGCTTTGTTCTACATCGCTGTTGCTACCTTTTTGAGCATTCTGCTTAACTACATAGCGGTCCTTTCATCCCTCGGGTCAGGTAAGAATCCGTAGCGAAACTGACTGAGCTTAAAGCATGGTTATTGCCTCAAGCTACCCTCTTCGCATTTTTTGCGCACCTTTCATTTAGCCATAAAGAAACCGTTTAGGTTAACAGGAAAAAAGGTATAGCTTATAGAAGTAAGAAAATCTGTGATCAAGAACCGAAACAACTCAATAATTCTTGAGGGAGGGCGCAGAGTGACTCTTGTTGATGGAGTCTTTGTATTGCTAACGATCATTTGGACCCTTGAATTTGTGGTTTTCAGAGATCGCGGAAAGAAAGAAAAGGACGAGTCTTATGAAAAGGGAAAACATGAGAGTATCAGTTTCTATTTCATCTTGGTGGCAATCATGCTCGCAATCGGTGTGAGCATCCTTTTTCGCGAGAACCAGTGGGCCATTATAGACGTTCCTTGGGTGCCGTGGCTAGGGACCGCCATATATGCTGTAGGCATTTTTCTTCGGTTTTGGGCGATAATGAAGCTACAGGTTTTCTTTACAAGGAATGTGCACGCCACAGACTCTATGGACCTCGTTAGTGATGGTCCTTATCGTCGGCTACGCCACCCTCTTTACACCGCACTGCTGCTATGTGTGGTTGGCATTTCATTGTATTTGCATACGTGGGGAGGCTTACTCATCTCACTCGCTTTAATCGTCCCCGCACTACTTATGCGCATACAGATCGAAGAGGAGCTCCTCACAGCAGAGCTTGAGGAACGGTACCGGAAATGGAAGCGGCAACGGTGGGTTTTACTCCCGTGGATTTATTAAACGGAGGAGGAAGTAGGATGAAGAAAAAGGACATTGCAGTGATTGGTGGCGGCCTAGGAGGTCTTTCCGCAAGCATTCGGTTAGCGGCAGACGGCCATCAAGTAACGCTCTTTGAACAAAATGAACGCCTTGGGGGGAAATGCAATATTCGCGAAGGGAAGGGCTATACGTTTGACACAGGTCCGTCTATTTTAACAATGCCTTGGGTCCTTGAGCAGTTGTTTGAAAGTGCGGGAAGAAATGTGAACGACTATATGACCATTGAACGTGTCGAGCCGCAGTGGAGGACTTTTTTCGAAGATGGGGTGACCCTTGATGTCAAGGGAGATTTGCCCGCGATGCTTAAGGACATTGAAGAGCTGTCTCCGCAAGATGCCGCTCCTTTCCTAGAGTATTTAAGCTACAGTGCGAAAATGTATGATCTATGCAAAAAAAGTTTTTACAAGAAAAGCTTGTCCGGGGTGAACGATTTACGCAACTTACATAATTTCAAGGAGCTCATGGCGCTGGATCCGTTCAAAAACCTCGATGCTGGGACAAAGAAATTCATACAGGACCCGCACTTACGACAGCTGATCAATTTTTTTGTTATGTATGTGGGCTCTTCTCCGTATTTGGCACCGGCTGTGCTGTCGCAACTTGCCTATGTACAGATGGGGTTAGGGATCTTCTATGTCAAAGGGGGGATGTACAAGATCATTCAGGGGATGGAGCGACTGCTTCAAGAGCTAGGTGTAGAGATCCAGACGAATGCAAAAGTAGAACGTATTGTCTATAAGGACGGCGAAGCTAGAGGAGTTGAGCTTGCGGACGGTAAGACGGTCCATGCCGATGTTATTGTCTCCAACCTAGAAGCCATCCCAACGTACCAGCATTTGTTGAGTGAGCTTCCACAAGCGGAACCTACAGAGAAAATGGTCAAAAAGTATGAGCCAAGCGTTTCTGGTTTAGTTCTTTTGCTTGGCATTAACCGGACGTATGATCACTTGCGGCACCATAACTTCTTTTTCTCTAAGGATCCAGAGCTCGAATTCAAGCAAATCTTTGAAGACAAGAAGCCAGCGGATGACCCAACGGTCTATATTGGAATCTCCTCTAAGTCCGATCCCGAGCAAGCACCTGATGGCAAAGAGAATCATTTTGTTCTTACCCACGTACCACCTCTTTTCGGAGAGGAGAACTGGGAACTTTATAGGGAATCGTATCGTGAAACCGTGCTTAAAAAGTTGGAACGTAACGGGCTCGAGGATATTCGCGACTACATTGAGTTTGAATACACGTTCACTCCTGACGATTTGAAATCCCTCTACGGATCAACGGGAGGGTCGATTTACGGGACGGTTGCGGATCGTAAGAAAAATGGGGGCTTCAAAGTGCCAAGTCGTAGTGACCGACTCGCGAACCTCTACTTTGTAGGGGGCTCCACTCATCCTGGCGGAGGGGTCCCAATGGTTACGCTCTCCGGACAGTTGACCGCGGACCTCATTGCAGAGGATATGAGGAGTACTTCGAAGCATATCGGATAATGCTTCGATAGTAAAAATCGTGAGGCTAAGGTACTGGAGGCGTTTCTGTATTGATGGATCGTGTCGTTTTTCGTTTTTTTATCAGTTGGTATGTGTGCGGGGTTATTCTTGTTGGATTTGATTTATTGCCTACGTGGCTAGAGTGGGCCAATGCGGTATTTCTTATTGCCGCTGGCTTACTGGGGGGAATCTACTTTTTTAGACAGTACGGGACTCTTGGGTGGCTATTCTCTATAGGTGTTGTCGCTTCGACGATTTTCGTAGAGTGGTTGGGAACGGAATTCGGGTTTCTTTTCGGCGCCTACGAGTACAACCCTGACTTTGGCTTGTTCTTATTTGGCGTTCCTTTTACGATTGGCGCTGCCTGGCTGATGGTCATGGCGACGACTCATGCTTTAGTCAAACCGATTGCGTTTATGGTTTCCCGCAGCGGCTTACAAGTTGTTGTTTATGTTGTAGGAGGAGCCTTCGCTGCGGTGGTTATGGACTTATTGATTGATCCGGTGGCGGCAAACCTTCAGGAGTACTGGGTTTGGGAAAGCGAAGGATTCTATTATGGTGTGCCGTTTTCCAACTTTGTCGGCTGGTTTCTAATTGCGTTTGTGCTTCATGCTTTGTTATATGCCTTACTTCGGATGAGCCGACAATGGCATGTGAATGCTGATCGATACTGGCAACCTCGAATCGTTCTTTTGTATGTGCTTATGATAAGCATGTTTATGGTGATCGCAGCGGCAGGCGGAATCTTTGGTGCAAGTGCATTAACGGGAGTGCTAACCGTGGGCATTTTGCTTCTTTATGCGAAGGCGCAAGGAGAGTCATCATGATTTATGCCAATAAAAATCGGACGTACGAGCGTCTCTTTCAGTTGTATAATACCTATTGGCTGTTCAAACGCTCGTTTTCCTATATACATGTACGAGGAGAAGCGCCAGCAGCAGGGCAGCCCGTTCTTGTGCTTTCCAATCATAGCAACTGGTGGGACGGGCTCTCCGCTTTCTACCTTTCAAGAAATGCGTTTTGCATGCATGATTGCTATATGATGACAGGAGAGGAAGGGCTCCAGTCGTTTCGGTTTTTCCATAGACTCGGTGCTTTTTCCATTGATACCAAACGCTCACTATCGATGGCGAAATCGCTCCGATACGCGAAGGGTTTGCTGAAGGAACGTAAGGCTATTTGGATGTTCCCTCAAGGGGAGGAGCGTCACCTTGAGCAGCGTCCGCTCCATTTGGCGAGTGGCGCCGCCTACTTAGCGGAAGAAGTGCAAGAATCGACGATTGTGCCAGTGACCTTTTACTATACGTTTTTGCATGAACAGCGCCCGCGTCTATTCGTAGACATTGGTACCTCTTTGCAAGCTAGCGATTTGTGTGGAGACAGAAGCGAAAAGACAAAGCAGTTGCAGGAAGTCCTCACCAAGCAGCTAGATGCTCAGCGCGCTTGCGTGATGGAAGAAACGATGGATGAATACAGAGTGACGCTCCGCGGAACGAAGAGCGTCAGTGATTGGTTCTCCTTTTTTCGTAAAGGCGGAGCGCAAGATGATTGAGCTCTACAGTTTTGCACTTCTCGCTATTCTCGGTTTCGTTCTTGTGAACGGCTGGTTTATGCCTCGATTAAAGGGAGGGGCCGTTCCTCCAGTGGAACCAGCGCCGCTCGTCTCGATCCTTGTTCCTCTGCGTGATGAGGAACGAAATGTTGGCCTACTCATTGAATCATTGAAGGAACTCACCTATCCCAAGATGGAGTTTATTTTCCTTGATGATGGCTCTCAAGATCAAACGTTGGACTTGTTAAGAACGGAAACGAAGCATCTTGAACATAGCCGTGTCATTAAAGGAGCACCGCTTCCTGAAGGGTGGGTGGGGAAGGTTCATGCTTGTTATCAACTTGGCATGGAAGCGAAAGGAGCGTACCTTTTGTTTCTTGATGCGGATATTCGCTTGAGGAGCCACACGGTGGAAAAAACGGTGAGGCTTTCACAAAAAAAGAATGCCGGATTAATATCAGGATTTCCCCGTTTTCCGGTTCACTCGTTGCTTGGACGTCTGCTCGTCCCGCTTCAGCATGTGATTATTTATGTGCATTTGCCGCTTTTTATCGCTAACCACACAATGATGAGCCGTGCATCAGCGGCGCATGGATCGTTTATGTTTTTCTCCCGCTGTGCGTATGAAAACGTGCAAGGACATCGAGCCGTCGCGAGTTCTCTTGTGGAAGACGTTCACATTACGAGAGCGGTAAAGGAAGCTGGGGGGCGCGCTATTCTTGCGAACATCACAAACGTTGCGAGCTGCTATATGTATGAAAGCAACCGTGAGGTCTGGAATGGGTTTCTGAAAAATATTTTTGCTGGGATTGGGCGTTCCTATCTTGTGGCCAGCTGCATCATCTTGTTTTATTCGTTCTTTTTTATTTTGCCTCTGCCGCTCGCCGTATGGGGCGTGCTAAGCGGCTCTTATCAACTGGGAATCCCGCTGCTGATTACTTGGATGATGAGGCTTCTGGTTGACTTGCGGACGAAACAAAATCCCTTCCTTTGCCTGTTGATGCCTTTTTCATCGATGGTTTTGGTAGTTATTTTGGTAACGTCTATTCACCGTACACGAGTGGGCGATGGGTTTGAGTGGAAAGGAAGACGGTATAAATGAAGAACGTAGCGATCATAGGCGCAGGTCTTGGTGGACTTGCGGCTAGCATTCTTCTTGGAGCCAAAGGCTATCAAGTGGATGTGTACGAAAAGCATGACTATGTGGGTGGCAAAATGAGGCGCTATGCATTTGGCGGCGCCCGTTTTGATTTTGGGCCAAACACGTTGACCATGCCTGAGGTTTTTAAAGAAGTGTATCGCCAAAGCGGCGTCCATCCTGATGAGTATGTCTCTATCGAACCATTAACAGCGCATACGGCCAATCATTTCTCTGATGGGTCCACTCTTACGACGTCAAGCGACTTGAGCGCAACAATGAAGGCTTTTCGTAAGTTTGGCGAATCCAATGCAAGTGTCCATTCATACATCGAGGAAGTGACGCGTCTCTATGAACTTGCCAGCGATCAGTTTTTTCCGAGGACGTTTGCATCGGTGGGGGAATACGTGTCGCCCAAGCTTGGACGGGCGCTTCTTGGAGTTCGTCCGTTGGAGAAAATGGATTCTTTTCACCGACGGTTTTTTAAAGACGAGCGTGTGGTGCAAATGTTAAACCGATATGCGACGTATATTGGGTCGTCGCCGTATTACGCCCCTGCGACGTTCGCAATGATTGCTTACTTTGAGTTGGTGGACGGCGTTTTTTTTATAAAGGGGGGGAACCCGACGCTGGCTGAAGGGTTCCGCAAAAGGGCCGAAGAGCTAGGCGTGCGTTTCCACTTGGAGACCGAAGTGAAGAAGCTAGAGACGGAAAGAAAGAACGTATCTGCACTCGAACTCGTTGATGGGCGGCGTTATTCGTTTGATGCCTATTTACTGAATGGTGACTACATGACGGTTTTTCCACGTCTCGTGGATGAGCGCGCGAGGCCGTCTGTTCCCAATCGCTCTTCCGTGTGGCAACGGACGCCTTCGAGCTCTGCTTTCGTCATTATGGCGGCAACAAGCGCGAAAACGGAAGCGACGATGCATCATCAAGTGTATTTCAGCCCTTCCTATAAGCAAGAGTTTGAAGAGCTTTTTACCCACCAAGTTTATCCGAGTGACCCAACCATCTACATTTGCAACTCTTCAGTGAGCGATCCAACAGCGAGCGAGGAAGGGGATAACCTATTCATTCTTGTGAATGCCCCCGCACTTAAAGGGGAGCAGGGCTCCATGGATACAGAGTCGTATAAGGCGTTTATCTACGATAAACTGGAAGAAAAAGGGGTTCATATTCGTCCGGTGTTAATCGAGGATAAAGTAGTGACACCCAACGACATTGCGGCTGACTATGATGCTTTTCACGGGGGACTGTACGGGGCGTCTTCGAATCGTTTGCAGCAGGCGTTTTTGCGCCCCGCAAATAAAAGCCGAGATCTTCAAAACCTTTATTTTTCCAGTGGCTCTACTCACCCAGGAGGAGGCTCTCCAATGGTCGTACAGAGCGGGATGAATGTCGCTCAACTGATTGGTGAGGAGGTCTAAGCTCTTCCTAAAGAGGCAGTAATAGCCATGAAGAGCACTGAGAGGACCTGTTAAACGAGGAGGAAGAGCATGAAGCTATACACATTAACCAGCACTCAACAGTTGCCAATCTCACGCAAGGAAGCATGGGCCTTCTTTTCTGATCCCAACCAATTGTCGAACATCACGCCTGATAACATGACATTCAAAATCATGGAAGCCATCTCTGAGAACATGCATGCAGGGATGATCATTCGCTACAGAATTCGACCGTTCTCATGGTTGCAGGTGCAGTGGGTGACTGAAATTACGCACATTCTAAAAGGAGAACGATTTGTGGACGAGCAACGCTTTGGTCCTTTTCGCTTATGGCATCACCAACACATCTTCACCGAGGTCGAGGGTGGAGTTGAAGTACA
Organism: Shouchella shacheensis; assembly: GCF_001484965.1. Taxonomy (GTDB): domain Bacteria; phylum Bacillota; class Bacilli; order Bacillales; family Bacillaceae_D; genus Shouchella; species Shouchella shacheensis. The sequence goes on from NZ_LLYY01000011.1 coordinate 115,629, forward strand.
GGACGTGGTGCATTATGTAATGCCACTCTCCATCCTCGGAAGGCTCGTTCATCGACTTATTGTACGCAAACGGCTGGAAGAAATTTTTTCTTTTCGTAAAAAGCAGTTGAGCACGTATTTTGGTCGCGTTACATGATTAGGAGCAGTGACTACAAAAGTCGACTAGTAATCTAGTCGACTTTTGCTTATCCTTGAACGCTATGCATGATGGACTGTTTTCTTTCTTTTTCAATGAACGCTCGCTTCGTAAACACGTCATATTCGTTTTTTCGAACAGCATCCAAAATGGCGCGGTACATGTGTGCGGCACCTTTTACCGGTAACTGGGCATTGAGTGGATAGAGATGCATGGTCGTAAAGGCTTGTTGATAGAGATTTTCTGCGCGCGTAGCGATGCACTCCCATAAGTTGATGAAGTTCTGATCCACGTTGCCCGCAAGAAGTTGAGCTTCGCTTACTCCATAGTCCGACAGTAGTCTGCGTGGGAGATAGATGCGACCCATCGATAGATCTTCTCCTACATCGCGTAATATATTTGTGAGCTGCATTGCCTTTCCTAAAGCAATGCCATCCCTTTGCAAACGTTGATGCGTTGTGGGTGCAAGAACCGGAAGAAGCATTAAGCCTACGGTGCTGGCGACATGGTACGCGTAGTTTTCTAGTTCTTCGAGTGTCTCGTAGCGCTGCTGATGAAGATCCATATATTGCCCCTGAATCATTTCATGAAAGGGCTGTGGGTTCATGTCAAATGTAGAAAACACATCATGCAAAGCTAGCCATTTTGGATCTCCAGCTGGCAGGTCTCCGTCTAAAAAAGCCGCAAATTCGGTTTCAAAGTTTTCTAGAGACGTCATCGAGCTAGGCTGTTCGTCAACAATATCGTCGACCTCACGACAAAATGCATAAATAGCCCAGACAGCCTGCCGTTTTTTTTTCGGTAGCGAGCCAAATGCTTTTGTAAATGTCTTGGAATGCTGGGAGATGATGTTATGGCAATATGCATAAGCATGTTCAATGTCTTTCATTTCATCTGTCCCCTCTCTGTTTCACGAAGATACGCAGCGAGCAGTTTCGCCCCTTGCATCACGATTGGGATGCCGCCTCCAGGATGAGTGGAAGCCCCCACGGCATACACATTCTTGTAATAAAACGGTCGGAGCTGAGGCCGGAAAACCCCCGATTGTTTGAGCACGGGGGCAAGTCCAAAACTTCCGCCTTGAAACAATCCTTCTTGCTCTGCATCCTCTGGGGTTCGCACGTCCATCCAGGTGATCGCTCGCCGGAGACCAGGGAATGCTTCCGCCTCCAAACGGTCGATGGCGGTTTCAATGAGTGATTCACTCACTTTTTGCCCCTTTGTATTGGGGACGGGGATAAGTGCATACAGCACCCCTTTTCCGGGTGGCGCTAATGTGTTATCAATAATGGACGGATGAAAAGCGTATATCGAGGGACGTGTGGGGGAACGTTGCTCAACAAACACTTCATCCATGTGGCCTTTAAAGTCGTCAGTAAGAATAAACTGGTGTACGGGACTTTCTTTATAAACTTTGTTTAAGCCAAAATAAAGAAGTAGACACCCAGAAGAGGCTATGTATTTTTTTTTCACGGGTTTGTTTCTCACAAGGGATTCTACGTAAGGAAAGTCGCCATTCATGATAAAGCGATCGGCTCTAATCGTTTCTCCTTGAACAACGACTGACCTACATTGCCGCTTTTTTCCTATAACACTTGTAACCTCGGCATTGGCGACAAGCTTTACCCCACGCGATTTCAGCTCTTGCACGATGGCTGTTACAAGACTAGCATACCCTCCATGTAAGTACCAAATGCCGTGCTCATGCTCACTGTAAGAAACGAGAGAGTAGAGAGCAGGAGAAGAAGCAGGATTCCCACCAATGTATAGCGATTGCAGCTTGTACGCATTTTGTAAGCGAATATCTGAAAAAAAGTGCGCGGTCATTTTTTCCACCGATTGATAGGCTTTCAATTGATAAAGCACCTTTAAATTGGGGTAAGAAAAAAACATGCGGCGTTTCACAAAATTTTGATCAAGAAAAGCGGCTTTGCCTTTCTCGAAGTTGGACTGCATCGCCTTCATAAAAGCCGTAAATGCCTGTTCCTCCCCTGGAAAAAGGCGAGCAATTTCCTTTTCCTGTGCCTGCTGATCTTGATACTTCCAGAAATGGCTGCCATCGGGAAACGATATTCGATACAGCGGATCGATGCGCTGAAACGTGAGGCCGCTTGTATCCATTCCTGCTTCTTCTAATATGGATGTAATCATCTCGGGCAGCAGTACAATCGTAGGGCCTTGATCAATTTTATACGCCTCTCGCTCATGATAAGCCAGCCTTCCCCCGAAGGAAGAGGCACGTTCATAAACGATGACGTCATCCCCGCGATGACTAAGGTATAAGGCGGTCACGAGTCCGCCGATGCCGCTTCCGACAATCACTGTTTTCCTATTCATTCGAATGCCCCCTTTCCCGTCATAACGAGGGTATAAGTGCTTCTAGAACTGTTTCGTTATTATCTCACAATCGTTATTTCCTTGTCACTCTCCATCAGCGACTGCGCGGTGATTCGTCCTGATTCGAGAATCGTTGGAAGACCGCTTCCAGGGTGTGTGCCGCCTCCAACGAGCCAACAAGAACCGAGTTCTTCAAAACGGTTGTGAGGGCGGAAGTACATCATTTGCCCCAAATTGTGGGCAAGGTTGAAGGTTGCGCCCTTGTATACATTGAAACTTGCTTCCCAATCAGCCGGCGTCAGAATCGTTTCGGTGGTTACGTGGTCTCTTAGTCCTTTAAATCCTGTACGCTCTTCTACCTGTTGGTAAATGAGGTCCCGCGTGGACGATTGCTCTTTTCTCCAATCAATGCCGCTGAAATTATTTGGTACGGGTGCGAGCAAGTAGATCGGCGACTTTCCAGGAGGAGCTAAAGAGCGATCTGTACCAATGGGATTGTGAACGTAAATAGAGGGATCTGCTGACAGCAACTTGGACCCCGTTACTTCTTCCACATTTTTTTTATAATCCTTTGAAAATATGACGGTGTGATGAGGAAGTTCATACTCTTTATCCACATTGGCGTAAATCATAAAGGTTGAGCAGGAGTACTTTTTCTTCTTTAGCTTATGAGGCTTGTACTTTTTAAGGTTCGCTTCATCAATGAGCTCGGACATGGTGTAAGCAAAATCAGCGTTCACAATTAACTCGTCACAATAGAGTTCTTCCCCGTTTGCAAGCTCCACGCCGTAGACGTCTTTGTTTTTTGTAAGAATTTTCTTTACATCTGTATGGGTGTGAATCTTTGCACCGAACTCCTGACAAACCTTCGCCATCGCTTGTGGAATCTGATTGACTCCACCCTCTGGATGGAAAATGCCGTATGCATACTCCATGTAAGAAAGGATGCTAAAGGCAGCCGGGCATTCCCATGGAGACATTCCCAAATACTTGGATTGAAACGTGAAAGACAGCTTCAGGCGCTCATCGGTAAAATACCGACTTAACTCGTCATATAGGCTACGCCCGAGCGAAAGCTTCGGAAGTGCCTTTAATGTTCGCCACCGTCCATAGTCAAACAAAGAACCATGGCGATTTTGCAGCACAGGCATGAGCGCAGCCATTTTCTGTTCTGTTTCTTCAAGGAAACGAAGAAACCCACGGCCGTTGCCTGGAAAGCTCTCCTCAATCCTCTCATAGGTTGCACTTGTGTCGTAGCTTGGAGAAAACGCGATATCCTCAAAGCGAAGCTCATACATTGGATCGACTTTGTGCATAGTTAGATAGTCGCTTAGCTTTCGACCAACAGCTTCAAACAGTTCCTCTAGTATATGTGGCATGCTAAAAAAAGTGGGCCCCCGGTCGAAAGAGAAACCATCTTGTTCAAATAACGATGTCCGTCCTCCAAGAAACGGCTGCTTCTCCAAAACCGTGACTTCATAGCCACGTCCTGCAAGGAGCATGGCTGAAGCCAGACCACCTGGGCCAGCACCAATAACAATAATTTTTTTCAAAAACATCCCTGCCTCTCCAAGGTCACCAAAAAACGTCTCTACTGATATACCCCCCTGTTCATAGGCCTAAACAAGAAGAGGGAGTTTTAAGACAAGCCATTGAAAATAGCGAATAACAGCGGCAAGGTCACCGCCGCAGCGAATGTCGAGACGAGCACGGCGACCGAGGCAAAAGATGTGTCGCCCCCGTAGTTCTCCGCATACAAACTAACGGTTGGGGCGCATGGAGTGGCGGACAGAAGTACAGCAATGGCGAGCCAGTCGAAGGGGAGGGGCGTAAACGCCAACGGAAGAAAGAGGAGAAATGGCACGATAAAGAGACGGCCGCTTAGCGCCACCCATAACAGTTTACTCCTTAGGTAAGTAAGAAAATCCATCAAGCGAATAGAAGCAATCAAACACCCAATTAAGAGCATGGAGAGCGGTACAGTCATTTGACCGATGCTATTCATTGCATCAAAGAGAGAACGAGGCAATGAAATCGGCAAAAAGAAGAGGAGCAGCCCGACCGATGTGGCGATCAACCCTGGATTTTTCCAGAGGGAAGCTCGTTCACCACGAGGGGTGTCTCGCTGCATGACCGCGATGCCATACGTCCAGATCGCAATAAAGTAAATCATATTAAACACCGCTGCAAAGAATAGGCCGTCGTGGCCAAAAAGCTGAAAAGCAATCGCGACTCCTATAAACCCTTGGTTGCCAAACAGCAACAAATTTTCATAAACTCCAGCCCGTTCTTGCGGCAACTTGAACCGACGCGCCGTCCACCTCCCGATCAGAGCCGTGCCTCCCAAAAAGTAAGCAGACAGAAGGAGCAGTGCCACGACGGCGAGGCCCCGGTCGATTTCAAAAGGAACATGCATGGAGGTGACAATTAAGCAGGGCAGTGTCACATAGAGCAAAAGCTTTGTGAAGACGCCTCGGCTTGTCTCAGGAAGCAAACGAAATTTCATTGCGAGCCAACCAACAACAAAGATAAGGTAGAGCATTGTCATTTCAGACAATACTTCTTGGAAAGCAGCCACTCATACCACCCCTTTTTCACGCTCATTGATCGTCCGCTTCCCCATTATTCAATGGATCGTTCGCCCATATGTACACTTGTCATTATCTTATGCTGAGGATGGTTATCTGGGAACAGGATTGTGCACCATCGACCGGTAATTACGTAAATTTTGGAGGTTTTTCTGATGAAAGAACATGAAGTATTCAAAGAACAAATGCCAAGCTCCCTGAACCCATACTGTTAGAAGAAGATCATCAATAATCTAAAGGAGAACGTTCACAACCGAGTCTAGCTGGTGGGCAACGAATGCAGCTTGGGAGAGCGGGACACACGAAAAAACGTATTCTAAAAAGGTGGGACCATGATGCAAGAAAAACAGGTGATTAACGAATTGAATGAGAATTTAAAAGGAGAATACATGGGAATTCATGCGTATGAACATTACATTGAAAAAGCTCGAGATCCAGCCACCAAAGCACAATTACAGCAAATTCAGCAGGACCACAAACAACATGCAAGCAAGATTGCAGAAAGAATAAAAAACCTAGGAGGCAAAGCTGTAGAAGATAACGGATTCATGGGCTCCGTCAATGAAACCATGATGAAACTGAAGGGTGTCCCTGAATCAACGAAAGAAATTGTAAAAGGCGCCATAAAAGGACAAGAGATGGGCATACGTTCCACTGAAGAGATCGTGCGAGGGGATGATTTGGACCCGGAGAGCCTTCAAATCGTTCAAAGCAATTTAGATGAGGATCGAGCTCATATTCATCAATTGAACAGTTTGAGTGAGTGACAAGATGAGGCTGTTCATCATTTAGAGAATTGGAGGGAAATAAAGATATCTAAATTATAAATTATCGGCAATACACTGAGCTTATGTCAAGAGGCCTCATACAAACGAGCCCCTTGAGTTGGTTTAAACAGAACTAGCTATCATGAGTTTTACCGTCATTCCAGAATAGGGTGCCTTTCCTTAATAACTCAACTTTCGCACCAAGAAAATCGCAATGAATTCAACGCCC
>NZ_KQ947395.1 GCF_001484965.1 Shouchella shacheensis
AATGGTTTAATTAGCTTTCCTCGTTACAGATACCCGGGAATGCAGGATACATAGTCTGTATTAAGTTGTAACAGAAGGGGGGAAGAAAAATGAGTACTAACCGCCAGAGAAAGTGGATGGATACCGGGACGGATATCGATGTTGAAAACGACATCGTAAACAAGCTAAAAGATAAAAACGTTAATTTCAACCATGCCAACGTTGAAGACAGTGGAAATTCAGATGTTGAGGTATACGTGGATGGAAAGGCTCTTGCAAAGGCGCGTCAAGAAGACGAAGCCGATGACAGAGACGACAAAGATGACGACGATAAAAAAAGAAAAAGCAGAAAGAAGAGGATGTATTAAAAGGGAGGGCTAGTCTTTCTAGCCCTCACTATTTCCTTTTACGTGAGACTCTCTCTAACTATCTTGCATAGACTAAACTTTATACTCCTGACATAGGGACTTCGGCAACTCGTAGTCCCTTTTTTGCTGTGCTGTGTTTAACACAGACCACCGTTTCGAAGTAGGAAGGTAATAATCCATAGAAACTAAAAAATAAAAGGCTGACCTTTCCTAAACAGGAGAAGTCAGCCTTTATTTAGGGTTAGCTTTCTTTTGCCGTCTCAAATCCTCTTTTGCTGTACTGTCGATCCAGTTCTTGAAGCATCGTTTGATACTGTTCTTCACTTAGGCGACCATCAGCGTATAAATAACAAGCAAAGGCATAGGAAAGAGCCGTCGTATCAATAGTAACGGTTACATCTACATCTGAATTCCCACTCTGACTGACTAGACTTTTCGTGTCCATACGCTTTGGCACCAATTTCATAACATTTGTAGTGTCATTTTCATCTGAGACATATTTCTTTGGAGCTCTTTCATGGTTATAATAGCGCAATTGCTTCCCTCCTCTTTTGTAAACGTAACTTATACTATGTAATGGATATAAGTGCTGTTTGGACAGTAACCCCGGTTAAGAAGGTTTATTCTTACTTGCTGGATACCAACGCAGCTCATGTTTTTAAGAAGAGACTCACTGTAACTTTTCTTTGATTGGGTGAATATCATGGGTGGTGAAAGGGAGTGATACGATGAATCATGAAAGAAAAAACAACCCTTATCACCAGGGGAACCAGCCATCGATGTATGAGCAATGTCAAAGGCACAAAGATTTCCATGTAGGGATCCAAACCACCGATGGACAGTCGTATGATGGGATTCTAACTGATTACAATCAAGACCAGCTAACATTGTTGGTTCCAGAAGATGTTGAAGAAGGAGAGCATCGACAATATGGAGGGTATGGGGGATATGAGAGAAGATATCGTCGCTATCGCCCGCGCTACTTCCCGCTAGCGGCATTGGCGTCACTAGCGTTGTATCCATATTTCTACCCACCCTACTACCCACCGTACCCGTATCCTTATTATCCGTATTAAGGTGCGTTCTAGCAAACGCAATACACCAATCTCTGAGATGTTTACACCGAGAGATTGGTGTATTTTTTTATTTTTCACTAAACATTTTGTCTGAATTAAATAACTTGGCTTAACGCCATACTGCTGAAAAGGGCATCGGTTTATTTTAACAACAATGAGAAACTCAAACAAAATGATACTGGGGCTGACGGTTCCCTGTGCTAGTAGATAAAAATTGGAACTGTTGTCTAGTTAGTGCAGTTCAATGCATGCACACGATAATAAACTGAAAATACTTAATTTTTCAGATGTAATTACAGTGCCTTTGTTTCCTTGTTAATGTTTTAAAAATGCAACCGCAAAAAGTTGCGGTTGCATGCACCCTATTGAAATAAATGGTCAACGTTCAGATACCCTTGCCCCTGTACATTCTCCGGTTGACCGATATCCTCACAGGCTGCGAGCAAGCGTCCCTTGATTTCATCCGGTGTTAATGATGGGTCATCTTGAATCACCAAGGCGACGACGCCAGCACAAATCGGTGTAGCCATTGACGTCCCAGAAAGGGAAATGTAGCGATCACCCACACGGCTGTTTTTCGCGGTTTTGTCGGTAAACGAGCCATTCGTTCGCCATGAAACAATGTCGACACCTGGTGTCACCAAATCAGGTTTTGTGAGACCGTCCATCGTTGGACCACGGCTGGAGAACTCAGCGACGGTATCATCGGATCGGTCAGGGGTATTCGTATTGTCGACGGCCCCGACCGTAATGATTTTCGGGCTAGTACCTGGACTTGCGATCGTGTTGCCATCAGGCCCCTCGTTACCAGCAGCCGCGCAAACGACCATACCGGCATCCCAGGCTCTTTCAACAATTTGTACCATCAGGTCATCCTCGGCAGGCTCCGTTTCTGAACTCCCGAGTGATAAGGAAATAATATTAATGCCATGTTCCTCCTGATGATCGATACACCACTGTACGCCCTCAATGATATTCGATAGAGAACCTGCTCCCATCTTATCTAACACTTTGACACCAACAAGATTGGCTTCCGGTGCAGGGCCTTGATAGAGGCCATCTGAGGCATAGCCATTGCTGGCGGCATCGCCCGCGCAATGCGTGCCGTGACCGTTATCATCATAAGCATCCGTTCTACCTGAGATCACATCATGGAAAGCGACAAGCCGGTTGGTTGGATTTTCTAAATCGGGGTGGTTGGCAATGCCTGTATCCACAATGGCAATCGTTGTCCCACTCCCTGTCAACCCAGCCTGGTTGTATGAAGTGACATTGATGCTTTCACGGGCTGTATCGAGAAACGCTTCTACTCTTCGGTCATCGTAAATCTTTCGAATTGGAACATCGCTGTTTAATAGTCGTTTCATCATGTGACCGGTCATGGTTACGGAACAACAACCAATGCTGGGAAACTCTTTATGAAACGAACAACGAAAGGTGCCTGTGGCCAACTGATGCAACCGAGGCATATCGCTCGTATAGTGCTCATCAAATTGGACAACGACGCGGTGTCGCTTAAAGCGCATGAGCAGTGTTTCCATCAAATTATGCATAAAACACGGCATACGGCGAAACGGTTGATAGCTTTTGACGATCTTTCGGCGTAGAGATTTGTCAAATTTTCGTCCCCTCTTCCGAGCGAGTTGAATCATAGAAAAGTGCATTTTTTTCTTTTCCCCCTATTTTTAAGATTGCTGTATCCTATGACAACCATTGATAGAGTGAAAAGACTTTCACCTATTATTTATAAAATTAGTAGAATGCCCTAACGAGTCTAAGGCCTAACACAACAGGGTAGCGGGAGCATTCGTCTAAATTTACCAGTAATAGACTTTAGAACAAGCGAACGTATTCGGAGGACCATAGATTAGCTAGCAGATAAGAAAAAAGGGGGGACAATATAACAAAAATTGGAACTTAAAAATGCATAGAAACGTTTTTGAGGAAAAAATGATGGTTCTAAAATAAATTCGAAGGAGTGATCGTATGAAACTATATTTGGACCCAGGACATGGGGGAAGAGATCCGGGTGCGACAGGAAATGGGTTGCAGGAAAAGAATATCGCGCTCGACATTGCGTTACGCATTCGTACTATTTTAGCGAACGACTATAACAATGTAGAAGTAACCATGAGTCGAACGACAGACCGGTTTGTGAGTTTAAGCGCGAGAACCAACGAAGCGAACGCATGGGGAGCGGATTATTTTTTGTCCATCCATTGCAATGCGTTTAATGGCTCTGCGCGTGGATATGAAGACTTTATCCACAGTAGTCTCTCTGATACCTCACAAACAGCAAGGTATCAAGCCACTATCCATTCTGAGGTGCTTAAACAAAATAACCTTCCTGACAGAGGGCGAAAAAAGGCCAACTTTCACGTTTTACGCGAAACCGTGATGTCAGCTCTATTAACAGAGAATGGGTTTATTGATAACAATACGGATGCTGCTCTAATGAGAGAGGCATCCTGGAGGCAAGCAGTGGCCCAGGGGCATGTCAATGGGTTGGAGGCGGCCTTTGGTCTTGAGCGTAAAGAATCGTCCGGAACTCTTTATCGAGTCATCGCCGGGTCCTTTAAGGAGAAAGGAAATGCTGAAAAGCGGGTCGAAAATCTACAGTCCAATGGAATTGATGCTTTTGTTAGTTCTACGCAAATATCAGGAGAATTATGGTATCGAGTGCAGGCAGGGGCTTTCCGGAATCGACAAAACGCTCAGCAGAGGGTGTCGGAAATAAAGGAAGCTGGGATTGAAGATGTATTTATTATTGAGCAGAACATCGCCGCCACTGCTGTATCGGACTATATGATTTTAGGCCCTTCCCGGTTATCTCCAGAACAAATGGATCGTTATGCGCGAAGCATTCATCCTGATGCCCCTTTACTGGGAAGCTATTATCTAAGGTTTGGGGAGTATTACGGAATTAGGGGAGATGTAGCTTTCGCACAGGCCTTGCATGAAACGGACTATTTCCGTTTTACTGGCGTGGTCCAACCGGATCAAAACAACTACGCAGGAATTGGCGCCACAGGGCCCGATAATCCTGGTGCGAGTTTCTATACCCCTAGGGACGGGGTGCTTGCACACTTGCAGCATTTATTTGCTTACGCTTCCTCAGAACCCTTGCCCGAAAAATACCCGTTGGTGGACCCACGTTTTGATCTCGTCCAGCGAGGAAGTGCACCAACATGGGTCGCTTTAAACGGCAAGTGGGCGGTTCCGGGAGATCGTTACGGGCAATTGATTTTAGCTCTATATGAACGAATGGTCGAAGCTTCAATCAATGAACTGGGAGCACTATTGCAGGAACTTCAATAGTAAAGAGTAAGTTGACTTTCAAATCAAAGAGCAGAATCTTTCCGTCAGTTTCCTGACCTTAAGGAAGGGTTCTGCTTTTCGTATACATACTATTTCTCCGCGTTTGCCTTAACACTTAAGACAAGCTAAACCCATATTGTATTAGTGTCTTGCCACATAAAATAGAAGGAGGAGAAAGAATGAACAATGCTCACCAGCAACTTATAGAGGTCGTCGTACGGAGAATTTTGCAAAAACACAACGTCTCTAAGCCTAATGATTTATCAGACGCTGATAAAGAAAGCATTAGAAACGCTGTAACGAGCCTACAATCAGACGTTGAAGGGTTTTTGCAGAAACAAGAATCCAAAGACCAATCAGAGAATACATCAGAACAGGCGTCTAAAAAGAATGATCGTCTGAAGAAAAAGTCCAACAAGAAAAGAGATGAAGAGGAGAAGTCCTAATCAAATGTATTGTCGATTTAGGCTTGTGTCCCTGAGTAAAACGCACAAGCAAAGCTTTAAAAGGAAACATATCTTAAATTAGATTCTATTCAAGGAGGGGAAAGAAGAAATGAGCAAAGAGCAGTACACCAGATTTTTAGATAAGCCAAGGTTCAAGTACTCTGAATGTAAGCAACCGGACTGCCATTACCAGGACTGTGATGGAGGTTGTTCGTACAAAAAGAAAGATGATTATAAGTGGTCTGCTTTAGACCATTACGGTTGTCACCCCATGGACGACGATAGCAATATAGACCAGAATGCAACTCAAGCGAAGAAAGAAGTTCAAGTATCGGAAGAACTTATTTTCATTAAAGACTCTTGCAAAGTGGATGTAGAAACTACTGATACAAAAGCAGCTGTAGGGATACAGGTCGCGATCCAAGCTGCCATTGCATTAATCATCCAGATCTCTATTGCTGGCAGTGATGATGTTGACGAAATCACACAAGAGATTCTTCAGAGCTCTAAGATTAAACAAATTACTCGCCAAAAAACGATTATTGAGAACTCTAAAGATGTTTCTGTTCAAACAACAGACACTCAAGTGGCGATTAATCTCCAAATTCAGATCGCCATTCTGCTGGCTCTAATCGTAGAACTGGATATTCTGTAAATACAAGAAAGGAGAGGGTCGTGCAGACTTTCTCCTTTTTTGTCTAGCTCCGTGTTTCTGGGCAATCCGCCTTCGCATTTCGGTTCCCTTTTACCATTTAAATGCGACAACTTTTATTTACGACAAAGATAGCCCAATTGCTGTTGATCCAAGTCCTAAAAATCATAATTCGTTATGGCAAACATAAATTAAAAAGAAGGCAGAAGTTTTAAAAAGGGAGAGAGGTGAATTTGTGATTAAATTATTGTTTATCGCTAAAGATACTTCTCAATTTATAGATAGAAATTTCTCCTTTCTTGAAAAAGAACTCGCAAAAATCACCCATTTAACTGTATGGAGAAAGCCTGGCCACATTCAGTACATATTGAATCATCTTCCCGACCGCCCTGACTTTATTTTATTGCTTAATGATATTGGGGAAAAAATGTATCCAGTGGTTAAAGGGTTGTCCACTGTTGATATTCCATCAGGGCTATTTGTAAATGATATTCATAGATTTAAAACCTTGCGCAGGAATTACATTAAAAAAAATAACATCCAGCATATTTTTACGGTTGCGAGAGGTAAGTTTTTAGAAATATACCCGGAATATCAGCAAAAAATGGAGTGGTCCCCTCATTTTGTTCATACAGAAATGTTTAAGGATTACGGGTTTAAAAAAGCGATTGATCAATTAATGATGGGAGCAGTGAATGATTATTATCCATTGAGGCAAAAAGTGCTCCACTCATACAAAGGCGATAAAAGTTTTGTCTATCATCATCATCCAGGTTACCGAAATTATAAGGCGGAGGAGGAAAGCCATCATTTTATCGCTGAACGATATGCTCAAGAAATTAATAAAGCAAAAATATTTTTTACCTGCCCCTCTATTTTCAATTACCCGGTAAAAAAATACTTCGAAGTGCTTGCATGCAATTCTCTTCTATTTGCTCCAACGTTTAAAGAACTAGAGGACCTTGGTTTCCGCCCTGGAACCCATTTTATTTCAATTGATGCACATAATTATAGAGAAAAAGCTGCGTACTATTTAGAACATGACGCTGAAAGAGAAAGAATTTCCGAACAAGGATACAATTTTGTCCATCAAAAGCACTCGACAGAAGTTAGAGCTAAACAATTGTTACATAAAATTAAAAATAGACTCTAGAAATGAGGTTGTAAAATGAGCAAGTTACCAGCGAGCATTAAAATCGGGCATCATGTAGTGATCGAAAATGAAGTTGTCATTGGTGAGAATGTAGTGATTGGCGATCATACCGTTATCATGAACGGAACTCAACTAGGGGACAATGTAGAAATTGGTGCCAACTGTGTATTAGGAATACAACCCGGCGGTAATAACAGAATGCGCAAAACTCAAAACGGGGCTCATAAACTCATTATCGGCAGCGGAACGAAAATTGGCCACTTGGTTTCCATTTACTCAGGCACTGTACTGTCCGATAAGGCCTTCGTAGGAGACCATGCCAGCATTCGAGAGAACGTGTCGATTGGCAGAGAGACCGTTGTGGGAAGAGCAGCTATAGTGGAACTCAACACAACCATTGGGGATAACTGTACGATACAAACGCTCGCTTATATTACTGGAGATACGGTTTTAGAAGATCGTGTATTTATTGGTCCTTGTGTGTCCATGTCGAATGACAAATACATGGGTGCCAAAGAATATACCTTGAAGGGACCGCATATAAAGGAAGATGCAAAAATCGGAAACAACGCTTCTCTGTTACCTGGAGTCACAGTCGGTGAAAAAACGATTGTTGGAGCGGGGGCTGTTGTAACCAAGGATACTGGGGACCAAAAAGTGGTTGCCGGTGTTCCTGCTCGGAGAATAAGAAGTTATTATTAATATTCATCTACAAATCCTTTTGTCCATGATAGACATAAAACACATGAGAGGAGAGAAAAAATGAAAACGGTATGCATGCTCGTTCATACCCATTCTTTTTTAGATACGAGGATTTTTCAAAAGGAAGCAAAGTCTTTACAAAAAAACGGCTATAACGTGACCATGATTGTACCCAGAATAAAAGGAAAGTTATTTAATATTAATAAGGAACCGTTTCAAGATAAGTTTCGGCAAAAGTCGTTTGTACATGAAGGCATTAAAATTGTTACGTACGATTTAGAAAGTTTTAAGCCTTCTGTTGAACATATGCAGCAGCATGTAGATTCACAGGGTTTGGCTTTAAATAGCCCGTTAACAAAGCTTGGTTTAGCGGAGAAGGCAGACATCTATCATGCTCATGAAATTGCTTCGTTGTTTGCTGGGATTGGCATAAAAAGAGCGATGAGAAAAGCAAATAGACCTACCAAACTCATCTTTGATAGCCATGATCTGATTCCTGATCCGTTTGATCAAAACCCGAGAAACCTGGCGATGGGAAAGTTATTAGATACGATGTTAAAAGAGATTGATCATATGATTACGGTGTCCCCTTCGATTAAGTCTTGGTATATTTCCAAAGAACCATCACTCCCAATTGAACTCCTATATAACTCACCACCATTAAATGAGGCGTATAAACCTAAAAATCTTAAGAAAGGTTCACTCACCGTCGGATACGAAGGTCACATTGCCGATAGTAAAAAAGGAAGTAGTGAAAAAATTTTTGAATTAACTGAGATCTGCTCAAAGACGGTTGAAGATTTTACATTTAAAATCGTCGGTGGAGTTTTACATGGTCAAACTCTATCTATCCCCAAACAAATAAAGGAGAAAATTTCGTTAACCGGATGGGTCAATTTCCAATCAATTGCAAAACATATGGCGGATATTGATGTAGGTTGGGTCGACTTTGATGACCTTAGTAATTCTCTTAATCGTTCCTACGCGTTGCCAAATAAATTTTTCAGTTATTTGAATAACGGCATACCTGTCGTTGTAAACAAGTGTCATGAAATGGAGGATTTTATTAGGACACATAAATGTGGGGTCGTCATCAATAAGATGAAGGCTACAGGCGAGGATTATGCAGAAGCTTTCCTTTACTTACATGAGAATCGAGACTTGTTAAAACAAATGAGCATCAATGCAAGAAAGGTTATGGAAGAATTATACAGTTGGGAGAAGATGGAGGATAGGATGCTCGCGATTTATCATTCACTACTAACGAATCAATCTAGAAGCTTCTACTTGGACTAGATCTCTAAAAATCTCTCCCCCTATGCTGCTACACAGGAAAGGAGAGTTTTTTTATTACTTGATACATTTTATCCGCTGCACGACCATTCCCAAAAAGGTTTGGGTATTGGCGTGGTTCCTGGATTTTAGATACAGCCGCTAAAAGGGTCTCAGGATTTGAGGGGGGCGTTATAATATTCCATCCAGCGTTAACTGTTTCCCTCCACTCCGTTTCTTCTCGAAGCGTAATGCAAGGAACACGCATCATAAATGCCTCCTTTTGAACGCCGCCGGAATCTGTTAGGATCAATTTGGCCTGATTTTCGATGACCAACATGTCAAAGTAATCGAGTGGTTCAATGAACGTAATGTTAGAATAACGTGTGATGTCCGTTCCATTCCATTGCTCCATTGTTTTTTTCGTTCTTGGGTGTAGTGGCAAGATGACTTGTTTATCCAGTTGCTGAAACCCTTCCATGATCCCCTTTAACCGCTTAGGGTCGTCTGTATTTTCGGCACGGTGTATAGTAGCAAGATAATAATCTTTCGGTTTTACGTTAAGACGAGAAAGGACTTGTGATTGCTTTATTGCGGTATCTTTGTAATAAAGTACGGCATCGTACATGATGTCTCCCGTTAAATGAACCCCGGTTCTGATTCCTTCTTGTTTTAAGTTGTCAACCGCTGTTTGGGAAGGGCAGAACAGCAACGTTGATAGGTGGTCTGTCACCACACGATTGATCTCTTCTGGCATTTGTTTATTAAAACTTCGAAGTCCCGACTCAACATGAATGATCGGAATGTGCAGTTTCGCAGCGGTTAAACTGCCAGCAATGGTTGAATTGGTATCTCCATAAACCAAAACAAGGTCCGGCTTCTCATTGATCATGACTTGTTCTAATTCGATGATCATGTTGGCGGTTTGTGTTCCATGTGATCCAGAGCCAACGCTTAAGTTATAATCCGGAAAAGGTAATTGTAACTGTGTAAAAAATACATCAGACATATTCGAGTTATAATGCTGACCAGTGTGTACGAGAATTTCCTTAATGGTAGGATCTTCTTTAAACAATTTTGATAATAGACAAGCCTTGATGAATTGAGGCCTTGCCCCGATGACCGTTAAAATTTTCATCTTTTTTCCTCCCGCGTGCACATTTCCCTTGTGCCATCATTCGATACTAGTAAACATATGAAAAACGGCTTCACTTTGCCACAGAGAGCAACATAAATAGATGAACCCCTAAAGGATGGCTGTCGCTTTGGCATTCATTGGATGAACAAGACATGAAGTCAACTAGTATAAGGAGGAAAAGCGATGAAAGAGAAGGTTTGTTTTTTAGTGTCCGAACATCCTTTTTTGGATGCAAGAATTTTTAAGAAAGAAGCGAAAAGTCTTTCCATGAAAGGGTACGATGTGACGCTGATTGTTCCGAGGAGAAACGGCCATTTGTTTGATATTGATGGCACAGCTTTTACAGATACATTCACAGAATCTACATTCATTCACGAAGGAATTAAGATCGTTACGTATGAACAGAAGCACTCGGAAAAAAACATCAAAACCTACCATTACAATATTCAATCACGTGGTTTTCATCGGTTTAACGATCAACTCACGAGGCTTGGTGTTGCTCAAGAAGCAGACATTTATCATGCTCATGAATTTCTTTCGTTCTATTCGGGAATTGGCATCAAACGAACGCTAGGAGCGAAAGGGAAACAAGTGAAAATCATTTACGATAGTCATGAATTAGTGCCTGACCCGAAAACTTTAGAAGGAGCAGCTATCAAGAAAAGAATGAAGCAAACGCTTGAAATCATGTTAAAGGAAGTCGATTACGTCATCACGGTATCAGAATCGATCAAATCTTGGTATCGATCGATCCATCCCACGCTTCCTATAGAAGTCATCTATAATTCCCCTCCCTTAACCCCTCACTATGAGAAAAAATTGTATGATAAAAATCGACTGGTCATCGGATATGAAGGCACCATAAATAAAAATAAAGGGAACCCGCAAAAATTGATGGAAATCGTAGAGGCATGTAACAAAAAATTCGGCTTGAGAGCGAAAATAATTGGAGGTTGCACAGATAGTCATTGGATCGTCCCTTCCCATTTAGAAGATAAAGTAGAAATGGCAGGTTGGATACGGTATGAATCGATCCCAGATGCCATGAAAAAGATAGATATCGGCTGGATCGACCTTGACGTTAGGAATTCGTTAAATCGTACGTTCGCGATGCCGAATAAATTTTTTAGTTACTTAAACAATGGAATTCCTGTTCTTACAAACAAATGCGTAGACATGGAAAGGTTTATTCAAAGACATCAATGCGGCGTTGTGGTGAATAAAGAAAACGCATCGGCTGACGACTATGCGGATGCGTTAGCTTTCCTTTTTGAAAATAAAAGCAAACTTCGAGAACTAAGTGAAAATGCTCGTAAAGTAATGGAAGAACAGTATAGTTGGGAGCATATGACAAACAGGCTTTATTCCGTGTATAAAAGGGTAGCTACTAGGAATTAGTAACATGTGATGATAAAAGATAAAAGCCTAATGAGCCGACAGAAGTCCAGTCATAAAAAAAATTAACACATACGTATGGAATAAGAACTTAACTAATCACAAAGAAAAGAGGTAGGAGAGATGCACAAAGAAAAGGCAACGCAAACCGTTTGCGTTGTGGGTCTGGGAAAAATTGGACTAACCTTGGCCGCTGTTTACGCAAACAACGGGTTTAACGTCATAGGGGCAGATGTGAACGATAAAGTCGTATCCACGGTAAACCAAGGTCAGTCGCATGTGGCAAATGAACCAGGTTTAGACGAACTGGTTCTTCGTGCGTTTGAAAACAAACGACTTCGTGCGACGTTAAATACGAAAGAGGCTGTCTCGAAATCAACGATTGTCGTTGTGATCGTTCCTGTACTCGTTGATGAACAAAACGACGTGGACTATTCGTATATTGATTCTGCTGTGGAAGAGATTGCAAAGGGAGTCAAAAAGAATACGACGATTATTTTTGAAACAACGTTGCCTCCTGGTGACACGAAAAATCGGTTTGGTAAAAGAATTGAAGACATGTCTGGATTAAAAGCGGGGAATGATTTTTATTTAGCGTATAGTCCAGAAAGAGTATACTCCAACCACATCCTTAGCGGTTTGGAGAAATATCCAAAAGTGGTAGGGGGATTAAATGAAAAAAGTCTTCAAATCGCTTCTGCCTTTTACAAAAAAGCGCTTCAATGCGAAGTGATTGAAGTCGATTCTACAGACACCGCCGAATTTTCGAAAGTCGCAGAATGTGTGTATCGGGATGTGAACATTGCCCTTGCTAATGAGCTTGCCAAGTTTGCGGATGAAAAAGGGGTTAAGCTCTCCGATGTGATTAAAGCAAGCAACAGCCAACCATACTCTCATATCCATTCTCCGGGAATTGGCGTAGGGGGTCATTGTATTCCGATTTATCCATATTTTTTTATGAACCGAGGTTTAAAGGAGGGATTGACTCATTTTTCCAGAGAGGTTAACGATGGGATGGCCGAATACGCGATTTCGAAAATCGAAAACCAGGTTGGAGCGCTTGAAACTAAAAACATTCTCATCTTAGGTCTTTCCTATAGAGGAAATGTAAAAGAAGCGACAAAATCCACGACTTGGTTATTGACAGAACAACTAAAAAAGAAAAACGCCAATGTCTTCGTCCATGATCCGATGTTTACAGAGGAGGAAATTAAGTCTTTCAGTATGGAGCCGTTATCATTGGGTGACCCAAGGATATCAACTCTTGATATCGTGATTTTGCAAGCATTTCATAGCGAATATCAAGATCTTAGATTTGAAGATTTCACTAATTGCAAGTTGATCTTTGATGGACGAAACGAATTCAATAAAGAGGACATTACCCGGGCGGGAATCACCTATGAGGGACTTGGTGGTTAAAGACGAAAGGAGGGAAAACAACACGTATGGAAAACCCTAAATTGATCCCGATGGTCGACTTAAAAAAAGAGTTGGAAATCTTAAAGCCGATCATTATCAGCGACATTGCAGAAGTTTTAGATAGTGGGACCTACATCTTAGGGAAGAAAGGAGAGCAGTTCGAGAAACGGTTAGCTGATTATGTTGGCACAACATGTGCTGTTGGGGTTGCTAACGGGACAGATGCACTGTATTTAGCTCTGAAAGCTCTAGATATTAAGCCTGGCGATGAGGTCATTACAACACCCTTCACATTTTTTGCGACAGGGGAAGCCATTGCCCAAGTAGGAGCGAAGCCGGTCTTTGTCGACATTGACGAAGAAAGTTACAATATCGACCCAACTAAGATTGAAGAGGTGGTCTCACCGAAAACAAAAGCGATCATCGTTGTGCATTTGTTTGGGAGAGTTGCGAAGATGAACGAGATCCTCAGAATAGCGCAGGCATGGAAGATAAAAGTGATTGAAGATGCCTGCCAAGCGATCGGTACAGAATACGAAGGCAGGCGAGCAGGAGCCATCGGCGATATAGGCTGTTTTTCTTTCTTTCCGTCCAAAAGCCTCGGCGCGTTTGGAGATGCGGGAGCGGTGGTCACTAATAACCAAGATTTGTACGAGAAAGTATGCGAACTCCGCAATCACGGCAGTACTACCAAATATGCTCATGAATCGATTGGGATTAATAGCAGGTTGGATGAAATTCAGGCGGCGATCTTACTCACTAAATTGAACTATTTAGACATTTTCTTGCATAAACGAAAAGAAATTGCGCGAAGGTATACCGAACAGCTGCACCGTGAAGTCAAGGCTCCGCCGATCGTAGAAACAAGAGAACACACCTTTCACCAATATTGCATTAAAGTAGATAGGAGAGAGGAACTGGCGGTCTATCTTAAGAATAAAGGCATTTCCTCGGCCGTTTATTACCCCATTCCTCTTCATCTGCAGGAAGCGTTTCACTATTTACACTATAAAGGTGGGGATTTCCCGATTGCCGAAAAAACAGCGAAACACATTCTGGCTCTTCCGATTTCGCCTGAGTTGTCGATCGAACAACAGAACAAAATCATCGCAGCTGTAAGAACATTTTTCAAAACCGGCAGGGAAGAGCCGACAGAGGCATAATTCTATTTTAAAGATTGTTTAAAATCATTCCACTTGGAGTGGTTTTTTTTTGTAATGCTAGCGTCATGTTCGCGGATATTATAGACCGTGAAATCTTGGTAGGAAAAGCGGCTGTCTTTGAGTAATTGAAGCAACACACTGACGTCTTCGTACAGCCGCCCGTCTTCAAAATCAACGATAGGAAATCCCCCTGCTTCTTTTAAAGAGGACGTACGATAAATTCTTGGCCCGAGGGGGAAACGGTAATTCAGTAGATCCTTGCGATTTTTAACGGCTTTGCCTGTTGCCGTCCCTATATACATCACTCCTCCTGTGGGTAGCTGCTTCCACTTTCTGAAGTTTCCATACAACACAGATACATCTTGAGAAAGGGTGGAGAGCTTCTCCTTGATGATCAAAAAAGCATTAGGGTCCAGCCAGTCATCGGCATCTAATTCCAGCACAAAGTCAGTCGTGACGTAGGTGAGCAGTTCATTAAGGGCAATGGCTTTTCCCCCATTCTCTTTTTGAAACACCTGTACATGCTCATTCCCCTTCCACTTCTCTAGTTCTTTGTAAGAGTGATCACTTGATCCGTCATCGATGACCAATAATTGCTCGAACTGAGCATGCTGAAAAAAACAGGAAGACATCGTTGCTCCTACATACGGTGCCATATTAAAACAAGAAATGATTACTGCAAGCGTAGGCTGCGTCCATCCCGCTGTATGAGGGGCGGCGGTATATTTCCTTAGAAAATTAAATTTTTCACGTTGAGTAGCCGAGCTGTTTTTCTTGGCCTGCTTGATCCACTCTTTTTCGATCGGTAAAACATCCTCTTTTTCTACTCTAGAAAGCCAGGAAGGGATAAGAGCTTCTTTAAAAGGCAGTTGGTTCACAGAGGGGAACGTAGTGGTCACTAAATAGGAGGTTTTTATAAAAAAAGGCCGACGAATGACCATCGATCCCAGCTGGTGACGACACGTCATCACGGATTTTGAAGCATCAAGCTCTAGAGACGAAGGTCCCACAAGGGGAGAGAGGTAGTCCTGATCTTGGAGAAGTAGGATATAGGGGCTCTGAATGTGAGGCAGGGCCAGGCTTAAAGCCGCACCTATGTCTTGGTTTCGAATCATAAGATGCTGAATGTCTTGGAGATACATGGACTTTCGCATGGCTGGACTTTGCTCACCAACATGGAGAATTGACTTAATTCTGCACTTAACCCTATCTAATGAAAGCAGGGCTCTTTTCAAGGCGTTATGATCAGTGTAATCCAGAAGTATCACTGTAATGCTTTTCAATTTCTTCCCCCCTCATGGGTTGCAGTAAAATTGACGGGTGACTGAGCACTTTTTCTTTTTTCTATTCTAATGTATGAGCAATGCTAGCGTAGGTTTCTTCGTTTTTTCTAGCTATTGTATAGCCTCGGAGTCTTTTAGGGAAGGTGTCAATTTTACTTGGGTAGCAGCGGCATTTTTGTAAAAATGGTAAATCTCCCTATACAAGTAATTATTCATTGCATTTACTAAAGTAGTAACTAAAAAGGAGGATTATAATGGCACAAAGAAAAACCGCTGTAAAGCGTTTGTTACGTCAGTTTCTCAGTACAAATCTCAACCAAATGCAATCAAGTCTTCCAGAGGAAGCTACTTCGAGTCTTGTAGACCTGGAGGGCTCTCTAGGGCTGGGAGACTTACTGAATTTGGAAGGTTCTTTGAATCTTTCGAACCCACTAGAAGCACTCCAAGATATTTTGCAAGCTATACTTGATGCAATTGAAGGGATCGAGGACGACGGAGGGTCGGGTACTTCTGCACTCAGGGACTTGCTTGAGACCCTGGTCGCTCAGCAAATCGAAGTTACAACCCCTTTTGGAGTTGTATCAGGTACGCTTGTTCTAGTTCAAAACGATTTCATTGTAATGGTTGATGACACAGGTACCCAAGTTCTTGTACGACTGGCCAAGATTGAATCTGTAAACGAATTGTAAAAAGGAGGGGTGAATCTTGTTTGAAAATACTTTTGCGGCTGAATTGGAAAACCGTCTAAACACAACGGTGGAAGTAGCCACAGACAACAATTTGGTGGAGGGTACACTCATAAGTGTTACAGATGGTCTTATTACCATTGAAGTAAGTGTTGGTTATGGAACTGAGAACCTAGTGTACATCTCAATTAGCGCAATTAATTTCGTTCGTTTTCCAGTAGCAGCTTAATCACTACGTCTGGTCCCTAATCTTGTCTTTAACTAAAGTACCTCTATAGTAGATGTAATTATCCTTGACATAGGAGTTGATTCTGCTTTAGAGGTGCTTTTTTTGCGAAATGCTTTCAAAGTAATTGGAAATAAATTATTCGAAAATTGGGATTGATCTGGTTACTAAGCTCAGTGGGTTCGGAAATCGGCGCTGTACTATTTAGAAGACCGCTTCTCACTGGTGTCAATGGATTTTGAACCAAAAAGGGCTGCCCATCTTCTCGCCTATGATGATTATGGGGCAGCCCTCTTCTTTGATTCACTCCACAGCGGTTGGTCACGAATGGTTTATAATGTTTTCACTGATTTTGCTGGTGAGAATTAATGCTTGAATACCATCTTCGCCTGCAACAGTGGGCACTTGTCCGTTTTTCACACAGGTAAGAAAGTCAGTTAATTGAAGGGCTAGTGGTTGGGTGAAAGCTGGAATATGAACCCGTTCCATGACAGACCTGTGGAACTCTCCTTCTCTTGGTGCGTGTGTGACACTTAACTCCATTTGCAAAAGATCCGCCATGATATACTTATTTTCTGTTAAGACTTGAATGGAACGTATCCTCTTATTTGATTTAAAACTAGCCGTCAACTGAACCACAACGCCTTTTGTTGAATTGGCGATCACTGTTGCATGCGTTGGCGATGTGTCAGTAAGTTTTCCAAGTGTATAAAGTTCACTAAGTTCATCATCGAGCAATTCGGTGAGAATGTAAAGGTCATGAATCATCAAATCGTGAACAACGTCGATTTCTCTTAGTTTAGTGGGAGTCATCCGGTGAGTCTCTATCGCAATGACCTTTTCATTTTTAAGCTCTTTTTTTAAGGCTTGAATGAGTGGGTTAAAGAGTTCAATATGTCCAACTTGAATTTTCACTCCCGTGTCATTTGCTTTCTGTACTAAGGTTTTTGCTTGGTTCACAGTAGACGCAATTGGTTTCTCCATTAACATGTGAACGGTGTGCTTAATACAAGTTAAACCCACTTCATAATGAAGCATGGTTGGAACCGTGATGCTAACAGCATCTACTTCCGATAGAAGGTCTTCTAGTGATTGAAACAGTTTGACATTATATTTACTGGCAATTTCCTTGCCCTTGATTTCGTTCACATCATATACCCCTACCAATTGGCAAATGTCGGATAAAGACTTATACGTTCGAACGTGGTTCTCTCCCATGTTTCCCGTTCCTATAACCCCGACTTTCATAACAAATCTCCTCACTTTTGATTGACCACCGAGTGGATTCCATATTTATAATTTACGAGCAGAAGGTATCTCAGAAAAAGGAAAGTACCCCCACAGATAAAAACCATTCTGCTCCGCAATTAACTTCTAATTATTTTATGCGCTTATATATAGATATGAATAGACTGTCATAACGGATAAAGTGAAATTTGGCCGTCCTTAAAGGTAGCAATGTCAACGGATACTTTGAGTATGCAAAGGAAAAAGCAGCAGCTTGACTGATTCGTCAGCTGATGAAAATGTATTCCTTTTATTGAAGGATGGCTTTTCTGATGTGATCGTCCTTTGTCATCGTTCGCAGGTGGAATATTATTATCCTGAAAAATTGTCGTTGCTGTAATAAAATATGACAATTGGCAATAAAGGAAAATTAATAGTGTACTTCTCTATTCGAGCGGTGTACACTCAAGTAGCTGGTGGGATACCTACGGGGTTTTGTCTCGCTCCGGCGGGTCAAGGGCGATGCGGAGATGGAAGCACTGGTGACTATCACCGGAGTGTTTCGTTCGCTCTGTGCCTGTCCGGGACGGAAGTGCCCTCTTGGGAGAACTATGGACTAAAGAACTAAAACCTAAAGATGGTTCGACACGGATCAAACCCTGGAACTGGAAGAGATGAAAGACTTTTATGTGAACAGTTGGAGGTTCCAGCGGAGAACTTTTAACGCCGTTAAATTCAGAGTCTTAATATATGTATTCACGAATCATGAAGGAGGAAGAAACGATGCAGCCCATGAACTACTTAAAACAACTCAATGCATTTTACGATCGGCAAGAAACGCAACCGCTTACACTAGCGGCTGTCAGTCTCTGGCATGCCCTCATGATGACGGGCAACCGAGCGCAATGGCCGGAATGGTTTTCGGCATCCGTGGCCGTTTTGATTCTTAAAGCAGCTCTATCGGAAAAAATGTTTTACCGGGCAAGGCAGGAGTTGGAAACGAAAGGATATGTGTTGGTTCAAGAAGGGAAACATGGACAAGCTTCCATGTACAAAGTCATCATTTTGTACGCGTTCAATGCACAAAATCAAGACGCCATCCAGATCGAGGCAGGAGATGGGAGGGGAGCCCGTGGAGGAGCCCGGGAAGGAGAGCGGGGAGTAGGCAAGGAGGGACAGCGGACAGGAGGCAAGGGAGGACAGAAGGAAGGGGAAGGAGACTGGGAAGGAGCGAAGGAGGGAGCCAGGGGAGGCGCTGAGGGGGGAGCGGAGGGAGTATTAGTAAACGAAACAAAAGAAAATGAAACGAAAGGAGATGAAACAACCACAACAAACACGGTTTACACCTTTTACGAGGAGAACGGATTTGGCTTTCTGCAGGGCTATTTGCGTGATGAGATCCAAGCCTGGTATGACGAGGATGTGTTTGACGAACCCGACGAAGTGATCATCCTCGCGATGAAGGTTGCGCTAGAAGCCAACAAACAGCGCTGGGGCTACGTGAAGGGCATTTTGAAAAACTGGCATACCAACAGCTGGCGGACGGTGGCGGAAATTGAGGCGGAGACGTTTCACGAGCAGAAAACGATGGCGGACAAGCCAAGGGGGCGAGCGCATGAAGAGGACGGACGATCTTTTCGGTCGACTATCCTGACTACGATTTTGAATTCTGAGGTGCTGGAAGAAAAAAGCACTGGGTGCAGTCGGTTCAAATTCTTCTTGTCGACATTAAACTCACAACGAGAACCTCGTTGCCCTGGGAAAGTTTAGGCCGGATGAAGTCGCCCATGTGGTGATGGAATCGGACCAGATGAGTCTGTTTGAGAAGCGGAGTGCAGAGGCGATTTATGGAGAGGGCAAACAGGTCAGCGTGGAGAGGAAGGTGTGGTGATTACCGGTGAGGCCGAGGCGGCTCAGGATGAACCGGCGAGCGGGAGTTTCAGTTTTAGGTAAAGGAGAGAGGCCACTAAAAATTCAGTGCTCTCCTAAAATAAAAGGCCATTTGGGGGCTACAGTTATGCCAGATTGTCCCTTGAAAGCCGACGTACCGATTATTTTTTCTTTGCTAATTCATCCCTATCAAAAGCTCTAGGTGGTTCCTCCATCCATCCATCCATTTTTAATTAAAATATTTGCACCGTCCTCAGCATATCTTAGTATCTCAAGTGATAACTTGCTATACTGTACACCTAAATCTCTTCTAGGGCTCATTGCCATGCTTGTTCCGTAATAACCTACACTCAGTCCAATCAAAGCAGTCGTCATGAACATGATTAACTTATCTGAAAAAATATAAGTAGTTGAGCTTGTAACTTCTGTTTCCCAAGTTTGAGGAATAGGGAGATCATCCTCTTTCATGATGGAGCCAAACACCCCAAAATGGCTTTTAGCTATTTCCTTTCCCTTAACCATAAATGTCCGAACCTCTTTGGACTTTGCAACTTGACTATAGCCAATCATGGTTGCGGAGCCTATCGCATTTCTTTGGAAGTTAGAAAAGAGGTTGACAATTTCAGTACCTAGCAGTGGTCTCCTTTCACCAAAATAACCTGTAAGGAAACTTTGGCTCTTTACAAAGTCAATGCTGTCTGGGGTTTCAAGGTATGGAGGTCTGAGATACAACCCTTTAGATAGTAAGACATCTTTTGTTTCCCTGATAATTTCTGTCATCTCTCTAAGACAATCATTAAAATAGCTGTAAATATCATTTCTAGCTGACAACCCTACACTTATGCTATATGCCTGTAAAGAAATTCTCCCCATTACGTAAAGGTAATCCAAAACATAAGCATCAGAAAACAATCGAGGAGCAGTTATATCTACATCCTCATCCATTTTAAAGCCATAAGGGATAGGGTAATTCTCTTTGTTGAAAATACCTGTTAATGTTTCTATATGTCCATTGGTCACATCTACTGTATGTTGGATGATGGGTTTTACTTCCTCGTCCTCAACCTTGGCTAAGAAATAATTTAACTGACATATCAATGCAGTATCATTCATGTAAGCAGTCCATAGCTGCGTAATTTCTGCCGATGTTAATCGAACATTCTTTTCAGGTTCCATTTGGGCCCCTCCAATTACTAAGTTATGCTATTTTAAGTATCCCCATTTTTAGCTTGGATATGTGAAGCCCTCTTTTGTTGTTCACCTAAGAGGTCCTTCACGATGGTCCTTACGGTTAACTTAATTCCTAGAGTCATCTTGATACAAAAATACACCCCCCGTTCCACTTTTCATGGAACAGGGGGTGCTTAGTTGGACATCTTATTATTGAAAGGTTTCCCTTTGTTCTTTAGGCATTTTGACGTTTACGAGCAAAGACATAAATTCCTGCGCTTGCTAAGGCGAAAGCAAAGAGTACGCTAAGGATCTGGGTATTTATTCCTGTAGCACTCGCCCCACCGAGGCCTGTTTGTGGCATTTCATCAGGCATGGAAGACTCAAAGTTCTCTGGGAACTGATCAACAATCGCTCCAGATAGCCCTTCGCTGACTCCATACATATGGCCATACGCTTCGCGAACCTGCTCATAAGCGGTTTCGTAGTTCCCGTCTGCATAGCTATCGAAAGCTGTTACGAGTTGATCCACATGCATTTGCAGTCCTTCTGATAATTCCGTAGCATCAAGGCGACCGTCTGTAGCTGTCTCAAGAAACTCTGAGAAATCGGCACGATAGTTGTCAAGTTGAGTAAGCGCTTCTTCCCGCCCTGCTTCATCTTCTTCTCCTGTGGCTACTACATAGTCAACAAAGAAACTGATATGGTCATTCCACATTTCATCAAAGGCTTCTCCGCCTTCTTCGCCGTATACAGAGGTAACGGCTGCCGTTAGATCAGCTGTGTTTTCGTCAAGAGCTGAGGCAATGTTCTCGAAATCTTCTTCCCCGTCAATGCCTTTTTGCATGGTGAAGGCCGCAAGAGCCGCATGCTCGGAGAAGAGATAATTCAGGTCAGATCTCAAGTCAGCGGCAGGTGTATTAGGATCCGTGTTCTCGAAATCCTCCGGGAATTGATCGGTAATGGCTGTGGACAAGCCTTGGCTCACACCGAACATATGATGGACTGCTGTACGGGCATTATCATACGTAGTGCCGTAATCGCCCTCCACATAACTATCGAAGGCCGTAATTAATTGTTGGACATGCTCCTGCAGTCCTTCAGCAAGCATGGAAGCATCAAGACGTTCCCCGGATGCGGTCTCAAGAAATGTTGAAAATTCAGCACGGTAGTTGTCTAAATTGGCGAGTGCTTCCTCACGTCCGGCTTCATCTCCTTCTCCCGTTGCTTCTACGTAGTCGACGAAGTAACCGATGTGTTCACTCCACATCCGCTCAAATTCAGCGCCTCCTTCTTCTCCATAGACGGACGTAATCGCCTCTGTTAAGTCCGCGGTGTTGGCATCAAGAGAAGCGGCAATCGCTTCAAAATCTTCAGCCCCATCCGCGCCTTTTTGCATCGTATAGGTGGCTAGTAAGGCATGCTCTGAAAATAGCTGGTCAAGGGAGGCACGCAAATCAGTTGCTGGCGTTGAGACACCAGAAGATTGTTCGCTCATGCCGTGGTCTCCCTCGCCATGATCGTGTGCGAGTGCTCCTGCTGTTGGGGCTAAAACTAAGGCGCATGTTAAAGGGACAGCTAATAATGACTTTTTCATTTGAAAATCGCTCCTTTGTAAGTTGTGGTGTATTGTTTCTAACTAGGTAACGGACGCAAGCCCAATTTGGATCATTAAATAACAAAAAAAATAAAAAAACGATGGATTATGACGCTCCATTAAGCGCGACGACGTGGTTTTCGACAAACTTGTCCCATAAATGATACATAGTAGGAATACTTTCTTGTAAAATGAATAAAGGTTGTACATAGAGGCTTTAAAATCAAGTTGACGAAATTGAGGCGAGATTGATGACACGACAACATACACTGGGCATACGCTGGTTTTTAAAAAGGTTAATAAACCGTTCTCTACAAGATAAAGTGTTCGATATGGCTGCACAGCTAGCCTATTATTTGTTGCTTGCGCTATTTCCCTTTTTAATTTTAACGTTCAGCTTGTTAAGCTTTTTGCCGATCTCGACAGGATTTGTATTGAACCTTGTCAGACCTTATGCTCCCGAAGGCTCGATGCAACTGATCGAAAGCAATTTGTATCATGTGCTTGAGGTGACAAGGGGCGACTTGTTGTCCATCAGTATGGTGGTTGCGATATGGTTATCTGTGATGGGGACCAGTGCATTAATTCGAACGTTAAATAGTGCGTACCGAGTCGAGGAAAGTAGATCAGTGATACAAACAATATCTGTCGCGATCTTATTAACGATTGGAATGATCACCGGGGTGATTATCTCGCTGTTGTTGCCGGTGTTTGGAAGAGAGATCGGGGAATTCGTCTTTTCACATCTCGGTCTATCAACGTCTTTCCTGCAAGACTGGAACGTTCTGCGTTGGTCCATCAGTTTTATCATTCTATTTGTGGTGTTTGCCTGCCTGTATTATATTGCCCCCAATGAAAAACTACGGTTGAAGGACGTTATTCCGGGCACCTTATTTGCAACCATTGGTTGGCAGCTCGCTTCTTTGGGGTTTTCCTATTATGTTGGGATTAGTAACTATTCGCTGATCTATGGCAACCTAGGAACCATTGTTATTTTGATGATTTGGTTCTACCTCTCGTCCTTACTGATTTTAATCGGCGGCGAAATCAATGCCATCATACGGAACGCAACAGTGATAAAAACGGTGAAATGAAGGGGAAAATTTAATAACCGTTTCCTTAGGTCCACATTTATTTGTATTTAGGAATACGTGGATATCCCTGGAAGACGATGTAAACAGCGTCTTTAGCTGCAAAACCTCTCGCGGAATCGAGAGGTTTTTTTGCGCGTCAACAGAAACATACAATTATATCCACTCGCCTCTGCATATAAATATGGAGCAACCGCCTAACTATTATAAATGGAGAGGGGAACAGCTGATGAAAGAGAAAATTTCCAGGTTGGATAAAAAATTTAACAATGTGATTAAAGAGCAGCGAGAAAAACAATACATCTATAAAACTAAAGAATATATCAAGAAACAAGGAGTGCCTATTCCGATTACCCCGGATGTATTGCTCTGGTGTTTAACAAAAAAGAAAGATCTTCCGCTCATAAAACCCCATCTTACTTTTTCAGAAGGCTTTATTACATTTGGTGGAAAAGTTAAAAAGCTGGGCGTTGCTATTCCATTTGAAATAAGGTTAAAGCCAGTTAAGGGGGAAAATCGTACCATTACGTTTCAGGTCGACTACTTAAAACCATTAAACAATCGTTTTATTAAGCGCAAACTATTTAATCAGCAGCCCGTTGTTGACTATGATCAAGATTTTATAACCATTGAGCTTAATGAGATCAGTAAAATTCGCTACGTCCCGCTTGGAAATATTAAGAGCTTTCAAATCGTCGACGGCAAGCTCTGGGTAAAGGTTGGGGTTTAGTCGACCTTGCAAAAATGTAGTTCATATAAAGAAGGATACCTCGCCCCGTTTTTTCAAGGCGTCAAAAAAAATGTTTACCGACATAAGAAAGCGGCAATATTAATGACACGAGGAGGTGACAACCAAATGACTAACGGAGCTTCTGATAAATTCAAAGGTGCTGTGAACAAGGCAAAAGGCGAAATCAAAGATCAAGTAGGAAACGCAACGAATAATAAGAAAATGCAGGCCGGTGGTAAGAAAGATAAATTCAAAGGATCCATGCAAGATGCATCGGGTGACGACAAAAATAGAGAAAAATAAGGAGTCGTCCTGTAGCTTTTTGACCTGGAGGTGAGAATATGAATGCTGGAATCAAACTGCTCGTTGGTTTATATGGATTTCTCTCACTTCTTCTAGTGGCGAGTGTCATTTTAGTTGTAACAGGCGTATACAATGCTTTTTCAGCGCTATTAAACTTACAGCAGGGGAACGAAGTTTTTTGGATACTTATTGGTTTACTCACTTTTCTTGGTCTTATGTCATTTGCCTTCTTGGTAGCGAGTTTCACACGTAGCTCTAATTCTGAGAAAGAGCTTCAAGTACGCACGGATATGGGTACCATTGGGATTTCCAAGCAATCGATTGAATCGACAACATTAAAAAGCATTCGTAGGTTTGAGGGAATGCGCCAGATTGATGTTGAGGCACGGATCTTCGCTAAGAACGAACAGGTGAGATTATCCATCACGTACACACCGTTTGGACCAAGTCCCGTTCAGCAAACGGCAAAACAAATGCAAGAGAGTGTGAAACGTGATGTGGAATCTTGGCTAGAAGTCTCTGTTCGTGAAGTCCGAATCTATGTCATAGACGCAAACGCCAAGTCAAGCAAAAAAGAACGCGTCGTTTAAGGAGGAGCGCTATGGATAACAAAGAAACATTCATGCGCTATCGTGGGCGCATCGTTGGACTCGTTTCAGCCATCATTTTCAGCCTGCTTTTCTTGACCGTGGGGTTGGGCTATGCCATTGCAATAACGATTTTTGTCCTCATTGGTTTTTTGGTTGGAAAGTGGTTTGATCGTGATTTGGATATAGGTTCATACATCGAGGCGCTGTTTGATCGGCGTCGATAGA
Source organism: Shouchella shacheensis (assembly GCF_001484965.1). Taxonomy (GTDB): domain Bacteria; phylum Bacillota; class Bacilli; order Bacillales; family Bacillaceae_D; genus Shouchella; species Shouchella shacheensis. The sequence goes on from NZ_KQ947395.1 coordinate 25,100, forward strand.
AACAGTCATCATTAAATTCAAAAAAAGGGAGAGATTTTTCATGGCAACTAATGTACGTTCTACTGAAAAAACAAGTGGTCAGATAGAAAGAGAACAAGGTGAACAACAGGAGCAGAATCAAAATCGGGAGCGCTTGACCTTTGACGATGAAGTCATTAAGAAGATCACAGCTCTCGCAACAAATGAAATTAACGGCATTCTTGGGATGAGTGGAAGCATGTTCGAAGGGATTCAAGAGACATTTGGCAGGGATGAGAAAATCACGAAGGGCATTCACGCCGATGTAGGAGAAAAGCAAGTAGCCATAGACATTGAAGTATTCGTGGAGTACGGGCAAAATATTCCAGACATTTATAAGAATGTCAAAGAAAGTGTGAGCCGGAACCTTAAAACGATGACAGGCTTGGAGTTAGTGGAATTTAACATGAATGTTGATAATGTGTTCACTCGTGAAGAGTATGAAGAGAATAAGTCTGGTTCGAGTTCTAGCAGCGGTCGAGTGGAGTAAAGGAAAATACAACGGTGGAAAGAGCTCATGAGAATTCACTCGTGAGCTTTTTGTGTTGAGAACGGCCGTCTCCCCGCTTATTTTTTTCTCGCAAACCGGTTCTTTCCTACACGAATAGTATCAGAATGAACCAACGGATGTTTTGGGTTGTTTTATAGAGGCAGGTCCTACACTTAGATTTCCAGCAACCTTTTTACCACCCTGTTAAATCTCTCAGCATTAAATGGTGACACCATTCGATAAGAGTCCCCATCATTTGTGGATGAAAGACAGAGCCTCCAACGATTTTTTCGATATTTGTATACGCTCACAACCCCTATTGCTATCCCAGTTCCCGAAACAGATTCTCATCCACGGCATAACCGAACGCATCAGCTTCGTCATCTCCTGAACCTCTGTCCCAATTTCTAAGCAATACCATTGGAAACACGAGAACAAAAGAAGCATGATTGGCGGGCTCTTTAGACGGCCCCGGCCCTATCTAACAACTGGGTACAGGTAACCAAGGTCTAGTCTTTCGCGAGTTATCCCCCAAGAGTCCAAACACTTTCTCCCTTTTGACATACTTTGTTAGGAACAGAGAAAGGGAGGAGGAATGCCGAATGTATGGTGGAACAGGTGCAGGTGGAGGCAGAGGCTTTGCTCTCATCGTTGTTTTGTTTATCCTGCTTATTATCGTAGGAGCTGCTTATGTTGGTGGAGGATACTAGAGTATGCTGACCAGAAGATAAAAGAAGGGCTTGTAGACGTTGAACTGTCTGCAAGCTCTTTTTTGGGCTTAGAAAAAGCGAAAAACAGCTATATAACTAAAGTTTCGAATGAAGCTACTCCTATCGGTATGAGCGCTCCTCTTGCCGAATGAGGCTCAATCCCTGCTGAGAATAGCTGCAGGTAATTCCGTTATACCAGCAGGTGATTGTACATTGTATATCCGAAACATTTTGAGAAAAGCGAAGATTTGGTACCGGTAACTCGTACACGTTTTAAGTGGAGCGTTGTCATGCCCATGCTGATTACTCAAACATTTCTGTTAGACGGACACGGCCCACACTAAAAAGGAAGCAAAGTATTTTGGTTTATTGTGTTGACAGTGAGAAAGAATTTCTATATCGTATAAAACGTAATTATTACGATTTATAAAGGAGTGTTGTAAATGAAAGGTTCTGTTCAAAGAGGAGTAAGCATTTTAGCAATTAGTTCACTACTAGCAGCGTGTCAAGCCGCAGGTATAGAAGAGGATTCTCTTGAATCTGGAGGAGATGAGCAAACATCAACTAGTAGTACAGAGGAAAGCGAGGGTACTCATGATGATCATAGTCACGATCATGATGAGGAGAGCCAAAGAATTTATGAGGGACATTTTGAAGATAGTGAAGTGAAGGATCGCACACTTTCTGATTGGAGTGGAGATTGGCAATCCGTTTATCCTTATTTACAAGAGGGAACATTAGATGAAGTTTTTGTTCATAAAGCAGGTGAAGAAGGTAGCGACATGACGGCTGAAGAATATAAGGACTACTATGAAGTAGGGTATGAAACAGACGTTGACCGTATTGTCATTGAAGAGAATCATGTCACTTTCTTCCAAGATGAAGAAGAGTATACGGGGGAGTACGTTTATGACGGTTATGAAATTTTAACGTATGATGCTGGAAATAAAGGAGCCAGGTATAGTTTTAAATTAGCTGAAGGCGAAGTTATGGAAAAGCTACCTCAATACATTCAATTTAGTGACCATCATATCTTCCCGACTGAATCGCACCATTTTCACCTTTACTGGGGGGACGATCGTGAAGAATTGTTAGATGAAGTCACTAACTGGCCTACTTATTACCCATTTGAAATGGATGACCATGAGATTGTACATGAGATGACTGCACATTAATTCCGAACGTGAGTATGAAAACCATGCAATTCATGACTCTAAATTCGGTTGTGGGTTTGAGGATTTAATCGCGGCGAAGGGAGGAAGCAAGAGCTGACAACAGCTGTTATCTGAATGAAAAATATCCCTTGTTAACCATGCATGAGGAAATCCTGGATTTAACCCTAGACATTTAAGATTGCTTAAAGCCCTTGTTGGCTTAAGCAATCTTTTTTGACTGAAAACCGCATTGTTAATTGCTTTTCGGTAATCCTGGCGGAGAATAATACGGTGGAACTTTAATCCACCCGCGCTTCCGCATAGCGGTTTTTAACTTCATGCCGTACATCGCCTTTTCCGATTGCAATTCTGTCCACATTAAGCCAATGTCACTTCTGATGGATTGGCTCAAATTCGTGGCACACATCGTAATATTGGTGGCCACTTTGACTGATATCACATTGGCAATTTCATAATCCGTCGTTTTTACGCCAAGAGGCACGCTATTCGGATCAGAAGGTGGCTTGTGCTCCGAAGAACGAGATAACGGGATGCCTTCTTTCAACATGAAAGTCTCCACGCGCTTCAATTGCGATTCGCCTAATTTCTTTGCCTCCTCCGTTAGTTGTATTAATTCGTCATCCATGGTTGTGTTTAAAGCAGTTTCCAAAATTGGAAGTTCTTCTGCCAATGTTGAGAAATACAGCCAGCACCCGTAGGCCTCGCCAATATGGGGAGGGTTCTTTGGTTCGTTGTCCATCGTTGTTTTCACATAGTCTCTTAAAACTTCAAAAACATTTGCCATGACGTTCACACCTTTGTTTAGGACTTTATACTTAAAATGGCGTGTGAGCAGAAAAATATACTCATTGGAGGGAGAAAGAGGGGCCTGTCTGTTCCAAAGATGGATGAACAGACGGGTTTTTTGTCTAGCTCCGGCGGGTAGGAGCTTCGAGATTTTTCGCCCCGATAACGAAATCCAAAGGTGGGATATCTTTTATCGGGTCTCAAAAATTCTCGCTCCTGAACAACCCGCCTGCGCTTTTCTTGTCTAGCTCTGACGGGTAGGAGTGCGGGATTTTTCGCCCCGATAACGAAATCCAAAGGCGGGATATCTTTTATCGGGTCTCCAAAATTCTCGCTCCTGAACAACCCGCCTGCTTTCCCTAAGTAGAGGCCATTTGCGTACGCTCTTTTCGTTTCATTTCCCGGACAAAGCGCGAGGGCTGCGTCTTTTTCCCTCGATAAAAGAAAGGAACGGAAATCGCGAGCTCTTCTCTCGCGCGTGTCATTGCGACATACATGAGCCGGCGCTCCTCTTCAAGGGGCCCGTCATCGCCCTCGCGCCAGGCATCCAGTGCATAATCGTGGGGGAGGGAACCTTCAACGCCACCGATGATATAGACGTGCTTGTACTCGAGGCCTTTCGCCCGGTGGATCGTCATAAGCTGCACACCATTTTCGTTGACAGGCTCCTCGCGTTTTTCCTGATGTTTGGCGATCATATGGTCGACGTGGGCGATGAAGGCTTCGACAGAATCAAACTGCCGGGCGATCACTTTCAGGTGCCGCAAATCATCGCTTCCTTTTTCCATCTTGTTGCCTTCCTGTCCCTGCTTTTTGACGTAATCCTTCAAACCAAGCTTTTGTTCAATCGTTGTAAGTGCTGCTTCCGGGTGAGCATGACGAAGCTTACGGCACTCGGCAGGAAGGCCTTGCAGTTTCTTCTTTTGAAAGGCGGGCAGCCCTTCAAGCTTTGGCAGTGCTTCTAGCAACGTTGAACCAGCCTGGAGCTGAATCATCTGAACGTCTCGAACGCGGTCTCGTTTAATAAAAAGCGCGGATAACAGGTCGCTCATGACCTCGCTTTTCTCCTCATTAAAAGCAATGCGCAAAAACGAGAGCGCTGCTCGAATCATTTTTCGTTCATAAAAACTGGCAAAGTCACTGTCGACCGTGAAAGGAATGGAGGAATCTGTCAGTCGCTCCACGACCGCACGCGCGGCTACATTTGTTCGGTAGAGAATTGCGAAATCCGCAGGCGTCTCTCCCCTTTCCAACCTTTCTTTCAAGTCAGAGACAATCATCGTCGCCTCCTCTTCTTCATCGTAGGGGTAAAAGAGAGTTGGCGAGAGCTTGGATGAATGCTGCGCCCGTAATTCTTTGCTGAGTCGTTTTTTGTTTGTGCGTACGACACGGTTGGCGCTTGCGACGACCTCATGACTTGAACGGTAATTTTCGTTTAAGACGACCGTTTTTGCCTTAGGATAGGAGGCGCGAAAGGAACGAATATAGCTTGGGTCACTGCCACGAAAGCCGTAAATCGACTGATCATCGTCCCCGACGACGCACATGTTTTGCTGGGGATGGGCGAGTAGCTGAACAAGCTGAAATTGAATCTTGTTAATATCCTGAAACTCATCAATCGCCATATAAGCAAAGCGTTCCTGGTACCGTTTGAGGAGCTCTTCGTTTGACTTGAGCATGTCATAGCAGCCTGTAAGCATGTCATCAAAATCAAACGATCCATTCGCAAGACGCATCTCCTCATAGCGTTTGTAGAGATAAGAGCTTCGTTCTTCAAAAATGTCCTTCGGCTTGACCTTTTTGGGGGAAAGAAGGTGATTTTTCCACCAGCTAATTTGAGTGAGCGCCTGATCAAAGGCAAATTCCTTCTCCTCTAAATCAATTTCCCGACCCGCTTCTTTGACAAGCTGAAGCCGTTGCCAATCGGCTTTCAAAAGGCGTGTGGAGTGCCAACGGTCAGGTTCGTGATGCATCAACATTTTGTAAAACAGGGAGTGAAAGGTGCTGATCACCAGCCGAGAGACATCTTGGGAATCGAGCCCCGGGTAATGGCGCATGCGCTCTTTCAACTCTCTGGCAGCTTTCGCTGTGAAGGTAACAAGCACCATTTTAGAAGCGGGAATGGCTTTTTCTGCAAGCATAAAAGCGGCCCGACTTGTAAGCACCCGCGTTTTCCCACTGCCTGCTCCGGCAAGAACGAGGAGCGGGCCCTCTGTTGTCTGCACTGCTTCCCATTGAGCATCATCTAGAAATGTGTTCGCATCGGCAAGCCTTTGCCGGTATGAGTCGCTTGAAGGTTGAACCTGTGTTTGCGCCCGATTTTTGAAGGCAGGGAGGTCCTCGATCCTCTCAGGTTTGTGCCAGCTCACCTCTTGGTGTTCACCGCCCTCGATTCCACGCCGCGTCGGTAGTTTAAAGCCGTGAACCGTTGTTGCTGCTACTTCCTTTTTACTCGTTATGATCTGCTCCTCCATGGCCGCTACCTCCTTGTCACAGGATAGAGTCGTGGACGGGTGAATGAACGCTGGTTCATGATAAATGGAAAGCAACATTTTCAGAGGTTTCCCACAGTGAGGACAGGTAACTTGTCCATGTTTGCTCGCGGTATATAGCTTGTGCCACTTGTCCCGACCATAGGTCGGCAAGTGCACCGGGTGGTTTTGATAAAGTGCAGTCTTCATAGGTGTTGGCTGCCGGAGACTCGTGACTTCAGTCATGCGAGGAGTCGGCGGCTTTCACTTCCTTTCTCCTTATTCTGAGTTGTACTAACAACGTATTGGCCTTCTCGACCACATGTAACTTCTTAAAACTAGCGCTTTTATGAATTGATTCGCCTTCTAGTGTTCTTAAATCAAAGTATCCGGACTTTCTTCTTCCGAAAACAAAACATTCTTTGCCGCCAAAAAGTACCCTGTCGAAAATTTGAAAGCCTTTGACGTACGTCTCTGCTTTATTGCTTTTACGAGTTCCCCCCTTATTGATCGTAAATTTATGAAGTTGGCGATTGTTTTCTCTCACCTGCTTGAATAGATAAGAGTTTCTGCTTACTTTTGCTAGAGGGTTTCCACTAATACAACGGGCATCAACGGCATGGTCTTTTTCTAAACCACTCATAATCCGTGTACTCTTTGTTTGGAATCCATATGTCCATCTAAGGTGTGGGTATATTTCTTTGCCTTTGTTATAGATAAACCACCGCATAGCCGTCATCTGAGAAGCATCTCTTAACGTTGCGGATTTACGCTTGAACAAATGCTCTTTGCCCTGTCTATGAATTTCTTTATGGCAAGTTTCGCATAGGCAGAGCAAATTGTCTGGGCTGTCTCCACCTGTCCGTCTGGACTCGATATGATGAACATTTAAGATATTATCTTTCTTCTTCCCTTTGCAATATTGGCAGATATGCTGATCTCTGAACAATACATATTCGCGTATATTCCAAAACCCAAGCTGGTCGCCTTTCTGATATAAGTCACCACTAATAGAAGGATTCTTGATTTTTTGCGTATCAAACTGAGCCACTTCAATAATTATGTTTTTAACTGGCAATAGGGTGTGTACGAGGTTTACGACTTTTAAATGAATATTCACCTTGTTCTGTACAGAAGGAGCTAACCACCCTTGATCTTTCTTGCGATTAAGAAATCGTGGTTGGCGGTAGCGAGTTTTACGGCTTCTTCTAACAGATCGTGCAGAGCGTCTTGTCGCTAACAACTCTTGAATATCCGTTCGGAGTTTCACCTCTCCCTCGAACAACACATTGTCTTCGGTTGTCGCAGACAATCCTATATTCTTCGTACCGGCATCGACACCAAGAGAAATGTCTTGTTTGTTCTCCCCTGTTGGGTATTGTAACTGGACGGTGAAAGGGGTAAGCTTGTAAACGTTCGCTTTCCCTTGTTTTAACAACTTCTTTGCCTTTTGTGGGGTTGTTGGCATTAATGGTTCTTTTCGTTGATTAATGACGTAGACTCTCAAGTTACGTCCTCCTCTTATAGAGTTAGCTGCTCTTCGTCAATGTTGGAAGGGTTTTTGACACCAATCACACCGTCCCTACCCGTCAGGACTTTTAATGATTGGCAACAGTGGCATAGAGCTAGAGCTGGCACTCTATGGTGTTATGACCCAACCAACGTAGCTCACATTGAGCTTAGACTAGTCAATAAGGGACTTTTTCAAGCCCGCGACTTATAGTCGTGGGTTATTGACAGTTGCTCCTTTTTAAGCTCGATATCGTCTTTGTCCATCGTAGCAAAAAAATGTGCAGGAGGGGAGAGGCATTTCGTAGAAGTGGTAAACGATTCCTAGAAAACGAAAGGGTGAAATTCATGGCACTCCAATGGATCAACGAGCGGGCGGGGTATTTCAGCGGAGCCGTTACGATTGGTTATATTAAGGGAGAGGATACAGGGATTTTAATTGACGCCGGCCTTGATAAGCAGATTGCCAAAAAAGTCATTCGCCAGCTTGAGGCCGAAAGCCTCCCACTAACCCATCTGTTGATTACCCACGCCCATACGGACCATTTTGGCGGGGCGCCAACGATTCAACAAGCGCATCCTGAGGCCTCTGTCTACGCACCCGCTTTCGAGGAAGCGGTGTTAGCCTATCCACTGTTCGAACCTCTATACTTATTCCAAGGAAACGAGCCGGTGAAGGACCTTCGATCGAAGTTTTTGCTCGGTCCGAGCGTGAAGGTCGATCGTGTCATCGGCGAGGGGGCGCAGAAAATTGGAGAAATCGACGTTGTGATTCATGCGCTTCCCGGACATAGCCACAACCAGGTGGGACTTGAAGTTGATGGCATTCTGTACGCAGCGGATGCCTACTTGGGCAGGCGAGCTTTAGAAAAGCACGTCATCCCTTTTCAAATCGACGCCAAACAAGTCTATGAGACACTTGAACAGTTGCTTAAACTCGACATCAAAGGCGCTCTTCCCGGCCATGGCGATTACGAAGAAACCTTTCAAGAGACGGTTCAAGTAAACATGAAACGACAGGAAGCACTCAAGGTGGCGGTGGAAAAAGAGGTTTCTGGGAGGGACTTTATCTCACTAAGTGACCTCGTTGCACGCGTCCTAACTTTTCAAGGACTTAAGGTAGAAGAGCCCGGACGCTATGCTCTCTTTCGCACGGCGATCCTTTCGTTTGTTCGCTGGCTTGAGGTAGAGCAAACGGCTAGCCTTGTGGTAGAGGACAATGTTTTGGGCCTAAAAGGGGGAGAGATTCACTCCAAAAACGAGTCCAACAACAACGAAGCGACGCTCGCGTGAGCATCGCTTCGTTGTTCATGCGTTAAACTGGGCCAGTTGGATTCGAACCAACGCATAACGAAGTCAAAGTCCGTTGCCTTACCGCTTGGCTATGGCCCACTAACATCTCTGCTATTACTTTGCTCATTTTGCATAAAGTTATTCATAAAAATAAAGGATTTTTTTCAGGCGGGGGAGAAATATAGTGAGGTACTTCTAAAAAAGAAAGGTGGGAGCTTGTGTTTGATGTTGAACAGGCAAGCCGTGACTTGCTTAATGAAGCGATACAAAAAGAAGCCAGCGACATTCATTTTGTGCCAGGCGTCAATGGGTACCATGTGTTTTATCGATTGACCGGGTCTCTGACAGACGTAAAAGTGTTGGATGCCCTGCTTGCCGATCGTCTTATCAGCCATTTTAAATATCACTCGGGGATGGATATCGGAGAAAGAAGGAAACCACAAAGTACAGCCATGGTCTATCCACTACGAGAGAAAACCTACTCGCTACGACTTTCCACTCTGCCCGCAAAGCCACGCGAAAGCTTAACCATTCGCATTTCTCCACAGCATGCCCTTCAGTCTTTGTCTCATTTACCCTTACTTTCTTATCAAAGCAAAGTCCTTTCTACAGCCGCCACCCTTACTCAAGGCCTTGTTCTTATTACAGGGGCCACGGGATCAGGAAAAACAACGACCATTTATGCCATGCTTGAAGAAATTCTTTCAACCGGAAAGCGCTCCATCGTTACCGTTGAAGACCCGATTGAACGTACAATTGGAAGAGCCGTTCAAGTGGAAACGAATGAACGGGCAGGAGTCACCTTTGATGTCGCCCTCCGAGCAGCACTGCGCCACGACCCTGATGTCATCGTCGTAGGAGAGATCCGCGACGCGCAAACCGCACAGCTAGCGATACGAGCGTCGTTGAGTGGTCATTTGGTAATTTCTACCTTGCACAGCTCTGACGCCTACGGAGCGATTGTTCGCTTAAGAGAATTCGGACTCTCCAAAACAGATTTGCTTGAAGCATGCAAGCTGGTCATTTCCCAACAGCTTCTGCCAATTCTTTGTGAAGTGTGTCAGGAGGAAGAGAACGGCGAATGTCTTACCAGACACAAGCGTGCGAGCGTCTTTGAATCCTTGGGGGGAATCGCATTAGCAGAAGGGATTGCCCGTGAAGTGCGTCCAAGCTACCAAAGGATGAAAACGCATCTTAGAAAAGCATGGGCGCTTGGCTATATTGGCAAGCAAATGCTCGAGGAGGCTCCATATGAAAGCTAAAAGAAGAGTCAAGGACAACCCAGAAAGAGCGAGAATGCTCATTCGGTTGGGACGCTTGCTCATGCAAGGCTATACAACCGATGCTGCCCTGTCTTTCCTACGTGTCCACGTCTCGCCTGAAATCAAACAGGGGCTTGCAGAGATGCAAAAAGACTTGCGTTTGGGGAAGCGTGTCCATGAAGGGCTAGAGCACTTGCACTTGCCAGCTGAGATTCTCTCTTTTGTTTATTTTTACGAGGAGCAAGGCAATGTGGCTGGGGGCTTGATTCAAGCGGGTGCATTATTCGAAAAGCGTGAGCAAACGAAAAAGAATATCCAAAAACTAATGCGTTACCCGGTGCTATTAATTTGGGTCTCTTTGCTAGTGATCATTGTCCTGAATCAATTTATCGTGCCACATTTCCAGGCTCTTTTTTCAACCATGAACAGCGAACCCCCCTTCTTAACAGGCCTGTTCTTAGACGGAATGTCTTATTTTCCCTACGTCGCGTTCGCACTCCTTTTGCTTGGTGCACTCGTTTTTCTCTATGTACAGCGAAGGATGAAACCTCGTTCTCCCCACGAAAAAGTCGCTTTTCTGCTTGCTTTTAAACCGACCCACCATCTAACGAAACGACTGCTGACCTACTATTTTTCCCTTCAATTTGGCCGTTTGCTCGATGCGGGCATGTCGATGCAGCAAGCGCTGCACGTTTTTGAAAAGCAAAACCACCTCAAGTTCTTTAGCGACGAGGCGACACGCTTAAAAATCGATTTGTCCAAAGGAGAGCCATTTCATGAACTGCTTGAGAAAAAAAGCTATTTTTTAACCGAGCTATCTTTTGTCGTTGAAAATGGCACACGAACCGGCTATCTTGCAGCGGACATGCAGCACTACAGCGAACTCCTCTATCAGGAACTGGATGAAGGATTGCAGAAGGGGTTGACGTGGCTCCAGCCGGTGTTTTTGATTTTAATTGGTGGGTTTGTTTTCGGCTTATTTTTAGCGGTTATGCTGCCAATGTTTGAAATGATCGGAGCGCTCGATTAGGTAAGTACTTGACCGTGCCCTGCCATCACGGCTACAATAAGGGCACGGTTCTTACGCAGCAAAAATTTTTAGGGAAAACACTTGCGCTCACCTAAGAACCTGTGCTATATTATTAAATGTCGCTAACGGTTGCTTTGTACAAGCTGTTAAGACGTACATAAAAACACAAGGGGCCTTAGCTCAGCTGGGAGAGCGCCTGCTTTGCACGCAGGAGGTCAGCGGTTCGATCCCGCTAGGCTCCACCATACTAAGGTAGAGGTAGGAAGTAGGAGGTTAGAAAGAAACTTCCCAACGTCCAACATCTTACATTCAACACGGAGGAATACCCAAGTCTGGCTGAAGGGATCGGTCTTGAAAACCGACAGGCGGGTTAAACCGCGCGGGGGTTCGAATCCCTCTTCCTCCGCCATATTCCATTTGTATAAAAGCGAGATGGAGCAACGAGTGTTACTTCTTTCGAAAAAACGTCGAGTTGTTTCGATGGATTCAGCTCGAATCGATCCTGATAGAGTCTTTGCTCAATGGAAGCAAGCACTAGAAAATTTCATTTATAATAGCGCGGGATGGAGCAGTCTGGTAGCTCGTCGGGCTCATAACCCGAAGGTCGGCGGTTCAAATCCGTCTCCCGCAACCAAATTTACTTGTAGTAATAGTAGCCATACATAAATGTTGGGCTATAGCCAAGCGGTAAGGCAACGGATTTTGATTCCGTCATGCGCTGGTTCGAATCCAGCTAGCCCAGTCACTTTGCGGGAGTAGTTCAGTGGTAGAACACCACCTTGCCAAGGTGGGGGTCGCGAGTTCGAATCTCGTCTTCCGCTCTTTTGATTAGATGTGTGTGTAGTTTAGTGGTAAACCCTCAGCCGTGAGCGATGCTTCCGTGAATAGGCTTGAAGAGGAAGAGGCATGGTGGGCGTGGCGAATTACATTGGAATGATCTTTAATATGCGGGTGTAGTTTAGTGGTAAAACCTCAGCCTTCCAAGCTGATGATGTGAGTTCGATTCTCATCACCCGCTTTAAGTAGGGGCCTGTAGCTCAGCTGGTTAGAGCGCACGCCTGATAAGCGTGAGGTCGGTGGTTCGAGTCCACTCAGGCCCATCCCCTTACGTAATGTGGGTCGAGCCTTATGGAGAAGTACCCAAGTGGCTGAAGGGGCGCCCCTGCTAAGGGTGTAGGTCGTGTGAACGGCGCGAGGGTTCAAATCCCTCCTTCTCCGCCATTTTTATAAAATAGTAAGAACNTCCCCTTACGTAATGTGGGTCGAGCCTTATGGAGAAGTACCCAAGTGGCTGAAGGGGCGCCCCTGCTAAGGGTGTAGGTCGTGTGAACGGCGCGAGGGTTCAAATCCCTCCTTCTCCGCCATTTTTATAAAATAGTAAGAACGCGCGGGTGTGGCGGAATTGGCAGACGCGCTAGATTTAGGATCTAGTGTCTTTACGACGTGGGGGTTCAAGTCCCTTCACCCGCATGAAAAAAGCAGTGCATGAGAACATTCATGTGCTGTTTTTTTGTCTAGCTCCGGCAGGTAGAAGTGTCGAGATTTTTCGTCCTGGCAAGCGTTAGCCAACGGCGGGTCAGATCGCGGGAATTTCTCGCTCATGACCAACTAGTCTTCGCGTATCGGTATTTGTCCAAAAAAGTTATACTATTAAGAAATATTTATCGCCGCTTACTTCTAAAAAAATATCAAAATTGATGTTTTATTAGGAAATAAGCGGGTACAACATGAAGTGTACGAAACTTTCAATTTCATAGGAGGCGTTTTACTTGAACTATCAGAACGATTTGTATCCATCAAGAACAGGGGACGAAGCGAAGATTTCTGAAAGGAAATCGCCGATCGTATATCCAGGTGGTGCAGATGGTCCACTGAAGAAAGACCAACTTCAGAGCTACGAAGACAGAGGATACATCATGCTTGAGAATGTATTCAGTAGTGAAGAAGTTGAGCTTATGAAAGCAGAACTCTCTCAAACCATGAAAGCGAATGAGCACAGGGAAAGCGAAGATGTCATTAAAGAGCCTACGAGCAATGAAATTCGTTCGGTATTCGAAATTCACAAGGATGGCCAATTTTTTCAGCGTCTAGCGCAAAATGAGCGTTTAATAAAAATTGCTGAGCAGTTGCTTGGAAGTCAGGTCTACATCAATCAATCAAGGATCAATTTCAAGCCAGGGTTTAAAGGGAAAGAATTTTATTGGCATTCGGATTTTGAAACATGGCATATGGAAGACGGCATGCCGGATATGCGCGCCGTCAGCTGCTCCATTATACTTACGGATAACCATGAATTTAACGGGCCGTTGATGCTTATTCCTGGCTCTCATAAATGGTACGTTTCTTGTGCAGGTGAAACACCTGCCGATAATTATAAATCCTCGCTAAAACAGCAAGTCGCAGGTACACCTGATGAAGAAGGCCTTGCTTGGTTGACGGAACAAGCGGATGGTCAAATTGACCGTGCAACCGGTCCGGCTGGCTCGGTATTGTTTTTTGAGTCCAATACGATGCACGGATCAAACGGGAATTTATCTCCGTATTCGCGCAGCAACGTGTTCTTTGTGTTCAACTCGGTTGAAAACAAACTCGTACAACCGTTCTCTGGACAATCGCCGAGACCGGAATTCCTGGCTAATCGAAAAAGCTTTGAGCCAATTGCACCGCAGAGTGGGATGTTAACAGGAATGTTCAGTCGGTAAAAAAAGGAGGTGAGTAGCCTCCTTTTTTCTATGCAATACGCAAGGGGGAAAGAAGCGCCGGAGGAAGTGTGCTCATAACGTTCAAAAAAGCCTGAGCTACTCAGGCTTTTTTCTGTTCTTACAAGGCACAGGGTCAAACCCTCCGCGATGAAAGGGATGGCATTTTGAAATCCGCCGAATGGCAAGCAGGCTCCCCTTAAACGGGCCAAATCGATGAATCGCCTCGATGCTGTAATGGGAGCATGTCGGGTAAAAACGGCAGGAAGGGGGGGTTAATGGGGAAATAAAGCGTTGGTAAAAGCGAATCGGAGCGATCAGTAATTTTCTCATAATGGAGTCCTTTCAAAAAGCAACCTTTGTCGCCTAGTATATCAAAAGATGAAATGCTCGGCGACGCAAAAAAACTAAAAATATTCGTCGATGAAGCAGGAAACCGCACGTTCCGTGTCTAATTATAGCAAGAACCCACATACGAAGGGAGGATCGCTTGTCCCTTGTCCCCGCAATACGTCCCTAAAACTTACCCCGAGGTGATTAAAAGTGAAAACGGTTTTCCGTAACCAACGTGGTTTCACGCTTGTTGAAATGCTAGTCGTGTTGATGATTATTTCCATTTTGTTGCTGATTGCTTTGCCGAATATGACGAAAAACAATGATACAGCCGCCGGGAAAAGCTGTGAGGCGACGCAAAAACTCTTGCAAACGCAAGTGGTCGCCTACGAAGTTGAACAAGGTTCGCCTCCCGCAAACTTAGAAACGCTTGTTACAGAAGGATACGTAGACACCGCATCATGTACGAACGGTCAAACTCTTCAACTCAACGGTAAAGAAGTCGTCATCTCCTCATGAACGAACGTGGCTTTACCCTTGTCGAACTCCTCCTTTCTCTCACCATCTTATCCATGATGATCTTACTTCCTATTCTTTTAATTCCCAACTTCCACCAAAACAACGAAGCCAAGCAAATTGCCGGAAAAATCCGTGAAGACTTGCTTATCGCTCAGCAGGTTGCGATGGCGCAAGGCAAGACTGCGAGGGTGCAATTTCGCCAAACAGAAAAGGCCATGCTCATTTTTGTGGATGGCCGAACGTTCGAAAAAATCCCCTATGTTGACGAAGGGATGAGCTTCAGCTCTCGAACGATGGATATCGCGCAAATTGGCTTTTTAGCAAACGGGCATCCTCAGCGCGCGGGCACGTTTGAAATGGCGGTTCACGGGAAGCGTTATGCGTACACACTGCATATCGGCAAAGGGAGGGTGACGTATCGTGAACTCTAACGGCTTTGCTTTGATGGAAGTGCTAATGAGCCTACTCTTGCTGGGGGTCATTGGATCGGTCATCCTGCCGATGTATGTGCTTGTTTACGAAGAACGAGCGGCGATCGCTGAAAAGCAAGCCCTGCTTCTGGAACTTGAAGAAGCGGTGCATTCCCATTATACGAATCAACGTTCTCCTGCTGGTGTTGAAGGTGTCTATAAGCGAGAGCAAGAGGGCCTGACCGCCTATTGTGGGACATGGGAAAGGCGGGGAGGAGCTAGCCATGAGATTTGCTTTTATGCGAGCAGCAGATGAACGCGGCTTCACGCTGCTTGAACAGCTGGTTGCGCTTGCGATCTTTTTTCTGATCGTGGCGGTTGTCCCGCAGTTGTTAAAAGCGGTACCCCATAGCTTGCAGGCGGGGCAAGTCCATCAGCAGGATGTGCAGATGTTCTTTAATCACATTGCAAAAGAAGCGAAAGAGGCGGAGCTTGTCGTTTGGAGAGGGGAGGGGCTGCAAGTGCACGAAACCAGTGATTCTGTCATCTCTTATGAGATCAGACGCGCGGGAACGATCCAGCGGTTTCGAAATCGTGCTGGACATGTCCCCGTTCTTGAGGGGGTAGAGCGTTTCGAATGTGCAACGGAAACCGAGTACGTTCGCTGCACCGTGCAAATGGAAAAAGGCCCTGAGTATACACGGACCTTCCTGCCGGCCAGGAAGGCGGTGCAACATGTTCGCGGCCAATGAGCGAGGAGGAATATTTCCGCTCGTACTGTTCATTCTTTTTCTGCTCAGTGGCATGTTCTCTTTCCATCTGTATACGTATGAACGTGAGTTGCGCTTTACCGAGGAACAAGAGTATTTAATGAAGCTTGAAAATCTTCTGCAGCTTGCGCTCTCTGAAGTTGTACAGGAAGATCCCTTGATTGAAGCAACCCAACAAATGAACTACCCAAGTGGGGAAGTTCGTGCGGTGATTAAAGAAACGGAGGAGGGAATGCGAATACGGATGCATGCGGAACTCGATAATGGCTATGTACGGAGTGCCAGCGCGGTACTTGATCTTCAAACAGGCAGGCTTCTATCTTATAAAGAGCCTCTTTGATTAAAATACACCGCTTCCGGCAAGAATAAGGAAGGGGTGATACTATGTCCTTTCAAGATTTAGTGAAGTTCGCCACGGAAGAAATGGTGCGTCAAATTGACAAACCAAAGGTCGAACGTCTAGCCGAACGACAGGAAAGAAAGGAACAAAAAGCGTCGTTTTCTATGCGAGCATTTGGTGTCATGCCGATGGCCTTTGCTCTAATGAAGCGACAAAAGGAGTAGGGTGGGCACGCGCGGCAACCCCGGACGCCGCGCGTGTCTAGCGCAGGCGAGGTGACCTGCCTGCGCTTTTCTTGTCTAACTCCGACGGGTAGAAGCTCGGGATTTTTCAGTCCTGCCCGGAAATCCAAGTTCGGGATTTCTCGTGCAGGCCTTCCAAAATCCGCGCTTCTGTTCGACCCGCCTGCGCCTTTCGGGTTGTCTAGCTCCGGCGGGTAGAAGCTCGGGATTTTTCAGTCCTGGCCTGAAATCCAAGGTCGGGATTTCTAGTCCAGGCCTTCCAAAATCCGCGCTTCTGATCAACCCGCCTACGCTTTTCGAGTCTAGCTCCGGCGCCCACTCGCTCGAGGTTTTTTCACGCCGCCAGATCAAGCCAAAATCGGGCTTGATGCTGCCGTCGCTCCAGAACTTGTCGCACGTGAGCAGGGCGCCTGCGCTTTTCGGTCTACAAGTAAGCATTTACAACAAATGTCTACTTCGTATATAATATAGAGGACGAATGTCTAGCGGTGAGATTCATGTAAAGGAGGGAAATCAATGGAGCGTATGTACCGCGTGCTTGCGTTTTGGACAGGTATCTTTGCTGTACTTTTTTATATTGGCGACATGCCTTACATGGCCTTGCTGTTTTTTGCGCAAACAGGCGTGCTTCTTGCCTTAAGCTATTTAAAACTTTCTGAGAGGGTGTACGTCTACATCTTTGCGGCGTATTGCACCATTTTCTTTGTCGGGTTCACGTACTATTCCACGTTCTTGCTTGTTCCAAGTTTCGGGCATTAATTTACATAGGCCGTTGCTTGCGGCATGCGCGAGCAACGGCTCTTCCTGAGCATTTCATTAAAAGCCCGAAAGAAAAGGGTTCTGGTCCATTTCGGCTCCGATGGTGGTCACTGGTCCATGACCGCAGGCCACGGTTGTATTCTCAGGGAGGGTTAGCAATTTCTCGTGAATGCTTGCGAGAAGCTGTTCATGGTTGCCTCCGGGGAGATCCGTTCGGCCAATACCGCTTGCGAACAGGGCATCTCCAGAGAAAACAATCGCCTCCTCTTGGTAATAATACGAGACGCTTCCTGGGGAATGACCAGGAGTTTTCAATAGTGAAAACGTGAACGCTCCAATGGTCAGCTCCTCGTCCTTGTCTGTGAGAACTACATCGGCAGCCTTCGCTTTAATAGCGGGCAAACCAAAGCGCTCGGAGCCATTTTGACTCGGATCGACCAGCCATTCCTGCTCGGCTTCGTGAATGTAAACGGGGCACCCAAAGGCGTTGCGAACGTCGTCGACGGCCCCCATATGGTCAAAATGGGCGTGGGTGAGGAGGATCGCCAGCGGGTGCATCTCTGATTGATGGAGCCATCTCAGCAGCGCATCGCCGTCTCCGCCTGGGTCGATAATGACGCATTCGTTGCTTTTGTTTTGCAGGACAAAGGCATTGGTCTGCAAAGGTCCGAGTGGAAGTTGTTTGTTCATGGGATCGCCTCCAGTGCATGATCTTTTCATGTTTCATCATACCTTTTTTAAATCACAGATGCTACTAAGAGGTAGCTCGAATGGCCTTTCACTATTTTAAGGGGGGACAGAAATGTTTTTAGCGATTCTGTTTTTGCTCGTAGCGATTTTTTCCGCGGTAGGGGCGTATACAAGCTTTAAGGGAAAGAACTTCTTTGCCGTTGGCTTTAGCCTGATATCTGTTGCGGTGTTCGGCTTCTTTTCTATAGCGACTCTCTATTCATTGATTGTTCACGGAACTGGAGCTCCATTATAGAAAAAACCAACCGATCGGTTGGTTTTTTCACTGCTTAAAAACTTGCTGCTGCAAGTAAAAAATTCCTCCATTAATGAGTTTGACTTCAATATGCGGCTCATATTGTTCCTGGAGTGCTTGTTTTTCCGATTCGTAACTCTTGGGCTTCTGCTCTTGGTTTTCATAAAACGCTTCAAGAAGCGCAAGGTCGGTATTCCAACGTTCGACGGCTTCCATCGCCCAATCGTCGGGTTCATTTTCAGCGAATGTCCGAATCATCTTTTGTAGACGGAGAATTCCGCTTTCAACTTTGATCAGCGGAGAAAGGGTGAAGCAGTAGTCGGGAATTTTGGGCGTCAGTGGTTTTTTGATGACTTGCTCATAAAAGTTGGGCACAATCTGTCCGTGAATTAAATTTAAACCTAGGGAAAGGATGACGTCCTTTTTGCGGTCGCATTGAAAAGAGACGTTGGCATTCAAGCAGAGCCACGGATGAAAAGGCTGGGACGATTGTTTCGAATCGGGAGGCCATTGGACATGTTCATAAAGGCGTATAAACGAGCCGAGCGACTGCGCAGAGTTGAAAATTTGCCGCAGCCGTGGAGAGCCAAAATGAAGCGGCTCTCCTTTGACGTCCTCCGGAGCATTGTTGGCATCTGTCACCAATGTAAGCGCCATCGGGTTGGGCACACCGCCCGTTTTCTCGAGGTAGTGCCAGTAGAAGGGGCGGTTCATCAACTCCTTGTCCAGGTCCACAGAGAGCTGGACTTTTAAATAGGCTGGCGTTTCTTCAAGAACCCGACTGTCATTGGCGACAAAATAACGGCGCACATAATTATGAACTTCTTGCTGCTTCATCGTCGTCCTCCTGCTCTTGATCGTTTTTGCGTTCTTCTGCGGCGTCGTTCATCACTGCTGCCAGATGATCAAATTTAATACGCATCTCGCCGTCAGAGCTTGAACCGGCAAGAATGGATTTTACATGATTTTCAATTTCAGGAAGCTCAATTCGGCTGAGGATGTCGTCAAGCTCGCCGATGACCGATTCAAACAAGTGAATTTTCTCATACAGCAAGTCCAGGATTTTCTCCTCCACCGTGTCTTGAACAGCAAAGTTGTAGATATGGACGTCCGACTGCTGTCCAAGTCGATGAATCCGCCCGATCCGCTGCTCAATCCGCATCGGGTTCCATGGCAAATCGTAGTTGATAATATGGTGACAAAATTGAAGGTTAATCCCTTCGCCGCCCGCTTCCGTGGCAATCAGCACCTGGGCATGGTTTTGAAAGAGCTCACGCATCCAGTCCTTCTTGCCACGTTTGAAACCACCTCTAAACGGAACAGAAGTAATGCCATGCTGCTTCAGGAACCACTGTAAGTACAGCTGTGTTGCCCGGTACTCGGTAAAAATAATCACCTTGTCGTCGATTTTTTGAATGAGCTCAAGCGCTTTTTCGGCTTTGGCATGGCCTTCGATTCCCGCGGCTTGATTCAGCAGATTCACATAGGTACCTGGATCGCGCTCATCGGCCTGTGCGCGTTCAATCATACTCTTAAGCGTCATAAAGACGGCTTCACGACTGGAGCAAATCTCTCGTTTCAAGGTAAGCAAGGAGAAATGGTTCATGCCAGCCCCGAGTTCATCAATGGTATCGTAAAAGGAACGTTCGTTGTCGCTAAACGTGATCGGAACCGTTTCGACGATTCGTTTTGTCCACTCAATCCCTGTTTCCTCGCGGCGGTTTCGCACCATCACTTTTTGAATCAACGCCTTAAGCTGCTCGTCGTTTTTGGCTGAGCGGGAGTTGGAACGATATTCTTTATCAAACGAATCAAGGTCTCCAAGGTGTCCAGGCTTCAGGAGAGAAACAAGATTAAAGATTTCCTCGAGCTTGTTTTGTACGGGTGTGGCCGTAAGCAGCAGACAGAACTTCTTTTTCAGCAAGCGAATGAACTCGTAGTTTTTTGTTTTTGGGTTTTTGAGCTTGTGCGCTTCATCGATAATGACCATGTCATACGGTTGATTCAAAACGATGTCACGATGTGGCTGACGCTTTGCGGTATCAATGGAGGCGACGACCACCTCGCACTGTTCCCAGACGTACGATTTTTTTTGCGGGACGGCCGGAATATGAAATTTCGAATTCAGCTCAACAGCCCACTGGGAAACGAGAGAGGCGGGCACGAGAATGAGTGCTTTTTTAACAAGGCCGCGAATCATGTATTCTTTTAAAATGAGTCCAGCTTCGATCGTTTTCCCAAGCCCCACTTCATCAGCGAGAATCGCTTTGCCGTTCATTTGTTCAATCACCGTTTGAGCGGCCTCGATTTGATGGTCGAAGGGTTGAAGCGTCGGCAAGTAGCTAGGGGCAAGCAACCCATGAAAGTCTGGAATCTGCTGGTGAACCTGTGCTTCATAAGCGAGTTTAAAGGTTTCAAGGTCTGACCACGGACCATCTTGCTCGACACGTTCCAAAAACCGAACATTCCAGCTTTCGTCAAAATGAATGTTAATATCCAGAGTGCTCACGTCCTTATTTTTTCAGATGAATACATGTATTTTAAAAAAATGAGTTGCCAACCTTGCTCGGCATTGGTAGGATTAGAAGTATCCAAGGCTTTGCAGTCTTATAGGGTAGTATGCCGGGCAAATGGAAAAACTATGTACATAAAATAGTGGCGGATGAGAGTAAAGGGAGAGACTGCGCCTGTCGCGCAGCGCCGAAGGAGCAAGCGAAAGCGAATCTCTCAGGCAAAGAAGACTTTTACTTGACGCAACTCTGGAGAGTGCTTGCAAGGCAGGCCACCTACGAAGACAATCCGGCGCGAAAGCGTTTGGGGAAACTTTCTGGTTCAAGGACAGAGCAGACACAGATGTGTTTGCTCTGTCCTTTTTTGATAAAAAAAGTGGAGGCGGGTCGAACAGAAGCGAGAATTTTGGAGACCTGACAAAAGAAATTCCGATCTTGGCTAACGCTTGCCAGGGCGAAAATCTCGAGCTTTTACCCGCCGCAACTGGATTATGAGGAGGAATGAAAATGACTGCGTTAAAACGAACACCGCTTTTTCCCGAGTATGCGAAGGCGGGCAAGGCAAAGACCGTCGATTTTGGTGGGTGGGAGTTGCCTGTGTCCTTTTCTAGCATTAAAGAAGAACATGAGGCTGTACGAACGGCGGCAGGTCTATTTGATGTGTCTCATATGGGCGAGCTAGAAGTGGAGGGTAGCGACGCGCTTGCCAATTTACAGAAGCTTCTTACGAACGACCTTTCAAAAATCGGTGATCAGCAGGCGCAGTATAACACGATGTGCACCGAATCAGGAGGAACCGTGGACGACCTGATCGTGTATCGTCGTGATGAGAATCGCTATCTGCTCGTGTTAAACGCTGCCAATATTGAGAGTGACATTGCTTGGATTAGCGAACATGTGGAGGGCGATGTGAACCTTCGCAATATTTCCGAAGAAACAGCCCTGCTCGCGGTACAGGGACCGAAAGCAGTTGAGGTCTTGCAAAAGCTGACTTCTAGCGACCTGGATGCCATTCGTCCGTTCCGCTTTTCAGAGGGCGTGGAAATCGCTGGAGTACCCGTTTTTGCTTCGCGCACGGGGTATACGGGGGAAGATGGATTTGAGCTGTATGTCGGGGCCGAGCAAGCGCCGGTCGTATGGAACGCTGTGCTTGAAGCGGGTGAGGAACATGGACTCCTTCTGTGCGGGCTTGGGGCGAGGGATACGCTTCGCTTCGAAGCACGACTGCCTTTGTACGGCCAGGAGTTGACGAGGGAGATTAGCCCGCTTGAGGCCGGGATCGGGTTCGCTGTGAAAGTAAACAAAGAGGTCCCGTTTATTGGCCAAGAGGTTTTGAAGGAACAAAAGGAAGGGGGGCTGGCCCGTAAGCTCGTAGGTCTGAAGATGACCGGCCGCGGCATTCCACGCACAGGCTATAAAGTATTTGCCGGAGAAACGGAAGTCGGTTTTGTGACGACCGGAACGCAGTCGCCCACTCTCGGTTTAAACGTTGGGCTGGCAATTGTGGAGGCGAACCAAGCAGTTCTTGAGAATCATCTGGACGTGGAGATTCGCGGCAAGCGCGTCGAAGCCGTTGTCGTTAAGACCCCGTTTTATAAACGAGAAAAGTAGAGAGAACCAGCAGGAGGTGCAGCAATGACAACCAATAACCGCTATTTGCCGATGACAAATGCCGATGAGCGTGAGATGCTCGATCTCATCGGAGTGTCGTCGATTGACGACTTATTTGCTGATATTCCGGAGTCGATTCGCTACAATAAGTCATTACAGATTGAGAAGGCCCTTAAAGAGCCGGAGCTTGTCTCGTTTTTTCAAAAGCTAGCCAACGAAAATGTCTCCGTAAAAGACTACCCATCTTTTTTAGGGGCTGGGGTCTACGAACACTACATTCCATCGATAGTGGACCACGTCATTTCTCGCTCGGAATTCTACACGGCTTACACTCCGTATCAACCAGAGATTTCGCAGGGGGAGCTTCAAGCGATTTTTGAGTTTCAATCGATGATCTGTGAGTTGACGGGAATGGACATCGCCAACTCCTCGATGTACGACGGACCGACCGCGTTATCGGAGGCGGCGATGCTCTCTTGCGGGCATACGAAAAAGAAAACGATTCTCGTATCCAAAGCAGTGCACCCTGAAGCCCGTGCGGTTCTCGCGACCAACGCATACGGACAAGGGTTCAATGTAGTGGAAATTGATGCGGCGAATGGCACGACGGACGTGGAAGACTTAGAAGCGAATTACGGCGATGACACAGCTTGTGTGATTGTCCAGCATCCAAACTTCTTTGGCAGCCTTGAGCCGCTTGCGGAAATTGAAGCCATTGCACATCAGGGCAAAGCCCAGTTTGTTGTTTCAAGCAATCCACTTGCGCTCGGACTGCTAAAGCCACCAGGTGCGTTCGGCGCCGACATTGTTATAGGCGACGCCCAGCCGTTTGGCATCTCAACACAGTTTGGCGGCCCGCACTGTGGTTATTTTGCAACCACGAAAAAGCTGATGCGCAAAACCCCTGGTCGCCTTGTTGGTCAGACGGTTGATGAAAACGGCGATCGCGGCTTTGTCCTCACGCTGCAAGCACGTGAACAGCATATCCGTCGCGACAAAGCAACATCCAACATCTGTTCCAACCAGGCGCTCAATGCGCTTGCTGCCTCCGTGGCGATGACGGCTCTTGGCAAGCAAGGGGTGAAGGAAATGGCGACGCAGAATGTGCAAAAAGCGACCTATTTGAAACAGGCGCTCAAGCAAAACGGTGTCGCACTTGTTCATGAAGCCTCCACGTTTAACGAGTTTGTCGTTCAAATGAATGATGAAGTGGCAACCGTGAATAAAAAGCTGTTTGAAAAAGGCTTTATCGGCGGTTATGACCTTGGCAAGGATGACACGGAGCGCAAAGGCCAAATGCTTCTAGCCGTAACAGAGCTGCGGACGAAAAATGAACTCGATCGATTTGCACAAGAATTGGGGGCGATTGTTGTATGAAGGCGAACCAGATGTCACTTATTTTTGAGCGAAGCAAGCAGGATCGCGTAGGACACAGCCTGCCAGAACTAGACATTCCAGAAACTGACGTAAGTGAAGTGATTCCAGCAGAGTTCATGCGCGAGGAAGCACCTGATCTACCGGAAGTTTCTGAGCTGCAAATCATGAGACACTACACGGCGCTCTCCAAACGAAACCATGGGGTGGACTCTGGTTTTTACCCGCTCGGTTCCTGCACGATGAAATACAACCCGAAAATCAATGAGGACGTTGCTCGCATCCCGGGGCTTGCCCACGTGCATCCGTACCAACCGGTGGAACAAGTACAAGGTTCTTTGCGCCTCATGTACAATTTGCAAACGTCCCTTGCTGAAATTACGGGCATGGATGAAGTGACGCTTCAGCCAGCCGCCGGCGCGCACGGGGAGTGGACCGGACTGATGATGATTCGCGCCTATCACGAAGCAAATGGAGAGGCAGAGCGGACAAAAGTCATTGTGCCCGACTCGGCTCACGGCACCAATCCGGCCTCTGCAACGGTCGCTGGTTTTGAAGCGGTGACGGTCAAAACGAATGAGCATGGGCTTGTTGATTTGGATCATCTTCGCGAAGTCGTGGGCGAAGACACAGCGGCGCTAATGCTGACCAACCCGAATACGCTTGGTTTGTTTGAAACGCACATCCAAGAAATGGCTGAGATCATTCATAGTGCCGGTGGGAAGCTGTACTATGACGGAGCCAACTCGAATGCAATTCTTGGCATTGCCAGGCCGGGAGACATGGGCTTTGACGTCGTCCATTTGAACCTCCATAAGACGTTCACCGGTCCACATGGCGGGGGCGGACCAGGATCAGGCCCTGTCGGCGTGAAAAAAGAACTAAGCCGGTTCTTGCCAAAGCCAATTCTTGTGAAAGACGGGGAGGCGTTTCGCTTTGATCACGACCGTCCAGATTCCATCGGTCGCGTCAAGCCATATTACGGCAATTATGGCATCAATGTTCGCGCCTATACGTACATCCGCACGATGGGGCCAGAAGGTCTGCGTCAAGTCTCAGAATTCGCCGTGTTGAACGCCAACTACATGATGCGTCGTCTTGAGCCGCATTTTGACTTGCCGTACACGCAGCACTGCCAACACGAATTTGTGATTTCCGGCAAACGCCAGAAAAAACTCGGCGTGCGTACGCTTGATGTCGCCAAGCGCCTGCTTGACTTTGGCTATCATCCGCCGACGATTTACTTCCCGCTCAACGTGGAAGAATGCATGATGATTGAGCCAACGGAAACGGAATCCAAAGAAACGCTTGATGAGTTTATCGACGCGATGATTCAAATTGCGCGCGAGGCCGAAGAAGAGCCAGAAGTCGTGCAGGAAGCGCCGCACCACACGGTCATCGGTCGCTTGGACGAAACGCTCGCTGCGCGGAAACCGGTGCTGCGGTATCAAAAAGAAACAGCGACTGTTTAAAGGGAGGATGAAGCCGCTTGAGATTAAACGCTCGAGCGGTTTTTTGCATGTGCTTGGTAGGGGAGCGTGGATGTGCGTGAGAAGGGCACGAATGTGAGAGAGAAGAGCGCGGATGCGAGAGGGAATGTGCGTGAGCGAAATCCGTGTGTGAGGATAAAGCCTATATAGTTCAGCACAACAAGGGCTGGAGCAACGTTAAGTAAGCCACTACCACTTGCTCCGTCCCAAAGAAAACACGCCCGCCTCACGCGAGCGTGTTTTCTATTTTTTCTTCTTAACCTTGCCCGTCCACTTTCGGAAACCGCCTTTGAGGTAGTATAGGTTTTTCACGCCTCGCTTTTTCTTAAGGAGTCTGGCCGCCTGCTTGCTGCGCGTGCTGTTTTGATCGTAGAGGTAGACGGCTTGGTCGGTGCGAACCTCGTTCATGCGCTGTTTGAGCTGGGACATCGGGATGTTCCGAGCGCCGAGAATGTGACCACCGTCGAATTCCTTTGTTTCGCGAACGTCTATCAGTTGAACTTTGCGGTATCCTTTAATGAATTCTTCTTGAGTAAGTGCTGTTAAGTAGCTAGGTGTCTTTAATCTCGTTATCATAAAAATAGTGAGTAAAACGGTGAGTATGAGCAAAATGATCATTTGTGTTTCCATAATAGCCGTGGTTCTCCCCTTTGCAATATCAAGTTCCACTCCTCATTATAGCTAGTCTGACACGGTTTCGCAATGTTGTTCCAGAGAAGAATCTTCTTTTTTGGCATCGCCCGTCGAGGTTTGCTACACTAGAATAGAAGGTAGCATACATAGAGCAGAAAGAAGAGATGTACGATGACGGAGGTATGGCGATTTATTGATTCAGGCAAGCGTTCACCATCCTACAATATGGCCTTGGACGAGGCGCTGCTGCAGTGGCACAGTGAAGGCAAAATCCCCCCAACAATTCGCTTCTATGGCTGGGAGCCTGCGACGCTGTCGGTTGGGTATTTCCAGCGAGTCGAAAAAGAGATCAACTTGGAAGCGGTGAAGGAATATGGCCTTGGGTTTGTCAGACGACCAACAGGCGGGCGTGGAGTTCTGCATGAGCATGAACTGACCTATAGCGTCATAGTCTCGGAAGAACATTCGGGTATGCCTACGTCGGTGACAGAGGCGTACCGGGTAATTTCTGAGGGGTTGCTTGAAGGGTTTAGAGCGGTCGGGCTGGATGCCTCTTTCTCGATTCCTTCAACAGAAAAAGAAAAGGAGGCGCTAAAAAATCCTCGCTCTTCGGTTTGTTTTGATGCCCCGTCGTGGTATGAACTCGTGGTCGAGGGCCGGAAAGTGGCAGGAAGTGCGCAAACGAGACAAAAAGGCGTGATTTTGCAACATGGCTCGATTTTGCTTGATATGGAAGAAGATAAACTCTTTGACCTTTTTAACTATAAAAACGAACGCTTGCGTGAGCGGATGCAGCGGCAGTTCTCAAAAAAAGCCGTAGCTATTAACGCGTTAAGGGAGACGCCTATTGACTTAAACGAGGCGAGCGCAGCCTTTAAAAAAGGCTTTGAGAAAGGTCTTGGAATAACGCTTGAGCTTTACGAGTTGAGCGCGGAAGAAGAAGAGTCCGTCCTTTCGATTGCCAAAAATCGCTACGAAACCGACGAGTGGAACTATCGCCGCTAAACCGCTGCCTACCAGTAGAGCAGCGGTTTTTCTCGGCTGTTGAATGCTTGTGCCTCTGTTTAGAAATATGCTATGATAAAACTTGAATTGGATAAATGGTATATTATGTTAATTGTAAAGAGCACTATGAGAAAGGGCGTGTTGGCCCATGTCCACGAACAATGACTGGATGTACGAACAAGAACGAGCGGCCTTTATTCATGCCTATATCCGCACGAAACAAGCATTGCTGCGTGAAAAGGCAGAAGGGGTTTCGTCTGACGAAATGGAGTTAAAGGAAACGTTTTGGGAGAATGTGACCGTAAACCTCTCGAACACAGAGGACGCGGCAGAGACCATTTCCAGCATCAAGCAGCAGGCGGAGCTCCTCAATGAACGAGAACGAAGTGGAGAACTGGTGAAACGACATATGAAGACGCTGCGTCGCTTAGCGGAGTCCCCGTATTTTGGACGCATTGACTTGATCGAAGAAGGCGAAACAAAAGCCGAGCCGATTTATATTGGTCTTGCTTCGCTTATGGATGAAACCGAAAATGAATTTTATATCTATGACTGGCGGGCGCCGATCTCGAGCGTCTACTATGACTTCGGTCCGGGGGACGTGCACTACGAGGCTCCTGCAGGGGTTGTCCACGCAATGCTTGAAAACAAGCGTCAGTATGTATTCCGGCGCGGAGCGCTGAAGACAATGTTCGATACGGCGATTACGATCGGCGACGAGCGCTTGAAAGAAGCGCTCAGCCACCAGGCGAATACACAGATGAAGACGATTGTGTCAACCATTCAAAAGGAACAAAACACGGCAATTCGGGATCACAAGAGCCGTTTTCTCGTTGTTCAAGGGGTGGCAGGGAGCGGAAAAACCTCGGTCGCGATGCAGCGCGCTGCCTACTTGCTCTATAAGCACCGCAACTCGATTCATGCGAACCAGCTTGTTCTTTTCTCGCCCAACCAGCTATTTGCAAGCTATGTCTCAACAGTCCTGCCGGAGCTCGGAGAAGAAAACATGGCGCAAATGACGTTTCGCACTTATGTATACAAGCGTCTAGGCAAGCGGTTTGAGGTCGAGAACGGCTTTGAACAGCTGGAGTATGTGCTTGGTGCGAAGGAAGACAGCGCCTACACGATTAGACTGGTGGGAATAAGGGAGAAGGCCGGGCTTTCGTTTAAGGACAGACTTGATGCGTATGTTGATCAACTGGAAGGAGATGGATTTTCGTTTCACGACGTGACCTTCCGTGGGCGCGTGCTCGTCTCCAAAAGCGATCTGCAGACGTATTTTTATTGTTTGAATCAAGACAATCCTATTCAAAACCGTCTTCGGCAGACAGCGGAGTGGCTATTAAAGGAGCTAGCGAAGGAGGAAGGGCGAGAGCGTTCCAGTGAGTGGGTCGAGCAAGAACGAGAACTTGTTGATAAGGAAACGCTGCTCAAGATTCATCATGAAATTCAGCAAGCGTATCCGAACGAGGATGTGTTTGCAGAGGAGGAAAAACAGCATAAGCGGCTCGCTCGGTATTTGACGGCAGAAGCGTTTAAGCCTCTCAAGAAGTGGGTCAAAACGTACGGCTTTGTTGATGATCAGCAAATGTATGAGGCGTTTTTGTTTGCGGACGTCCATGGGAACGTGGAGCATTGGGGTGCCATCGCCCTTTGGACAAAGGACCAGCTCGACCACGGAGTTTTGCCGTACGAAGATGCCACGCCCTATATGTATTTGCAGGACCGCTTGAAAGGACTACGCGTCGATCGTTCGATCAGGCATGTGTTTATCGATGAAGCGCAGGACTACTCCTCTTTTCAATTGGCTTTCATGCAGCGACTCTATCCAGCTGCCCGCTTTACGATTGTCGGGGATAGAAGTCAGGCACTATTTACACATGCAACCAGTCAAGGGGTCTTGCAGCAGCTGGGCGAGCAGGAGGATGTGCGGCTGCTTCGTTTTTCAAAAAGCTACCGCTCCACAGAGCCGATTATGCGATTTGCTCGAGAGCTTCTACCAAACCCGGCAGATGTCCAGCCTTTTGAGCGGGAGGGGACAAAACCGACGCTTAACGTGGTAGCTTCAAAAGAAGCGCTTGTCACGCCAGTGAAGGACCAGCTCCAAGCGTTCGCGGATGAAGAGATCGCGACTGTTGCGGTCATTACGAAAACCGCAAGGGAGGCGGCAGATGCTCATGCACGCTTGAGTGAATGGTTTGATATTCAGCTACTCAAACAGGATGATCACGAGTATGCAAGAGGATTGGTGATATTGCCGGTTTATCTGGCGAAAGGCATCGAGTTCGATGCTGTCATCGTCTACGATGCTTCCGATGGAGTGTATGGGGCAGAGCAGGAACGATTCCATCTTTACACCGCATGTACACGAGCGATGCACAAGCTTGCGGTCTTTTCGATTGGACAGCCGTCTCGGTGGGTGGAAGCTGTGCCTGGAGAGCTGTACACGAAGGGTAGTTAGCTCA
Organism: Shouchella shacheensis; assembly: GCF_001484965.1. Lineage (GTDB taxonomy): Bacteria > Bacillota > Bacilli > Bacillales > Bacillaceae_D > Shouchella > Shouchella shacheensis. Next base: position 53,989 of record NZ_KQ947395.1, read on the forward strand.
ACTTTCGGACACGTAAAATACAACTCATTCCCTGATACAAAGGAACTAAGGCCACTGACGCTGTCGGAGGAATCCGAACAAGCAGTGATAATCCGGACCAAACGAGAGGGTCAACTATGTTTTTAAACTCCGAAAGTTGAGGTAGTTAAGAGGGACGCGACACACTTTACAAGCAGGAGCGGAGAAATCATAAGCTGAAGGTGCGTCCCCACCTCCACACACCTTTATGGATAAAAAAGCCATTTTTAGTCCTCACTTTAACAGTTAAAAGAACCTCAAAACAAGCGATCCCGTACCACTTTTAAAGTGATACAGGATTTTTAGAAAAAGCTCTTTCCTTTCCCTCTTTACTTCGGAATCAGGGAAGCAAAAGCTTCCTGTAGCTCGCGTGTGACAGTGCCAATAGAAAGACTGGCTTCCACCTGACCTTTAAAGGTAGTGATAGGCGTCACTTCAATTGACGTGCTCGTAACAAAGGCTTCGTCTGCTTGGGCGAGCACTTCTTTTGGAAAAGGCTCTTCGACAACTTGAAGATCGAGTTTCTTTGCGAGTTCAATCACTTGCTGGCGGGTGATGCCATTTAATATAAGATGGTTTGCAGGATGCGTGTAAAGCGTGCGGTCGTTAACAAGGAAAAGGTTTGAGGAGGAGCCCTCAGTCACGATGCCGTCACGGTGCATGATCGCTTCTCCGCACTCATGATCGCTCGCTTCTCGTTTGGCCATGACGTTGCCGAGCAAGTTGATGCTTTTGATGTCGCAGCGGAGCCAGCGAATGTCATCGGTAACGTAGGCGGAAATGCCCTGTTTCTGGTCTTCCACCGGCGGTTTTGCTGGAAGAGTGAACCCGGTGAGGATCGGCTTTTCGCCGCGTTGGTACAAGTGGTTTCGCGGAGTAGCTCCACGGGTTAGCTGCATATAAATCGCCCCATCATGTAAGGCTTCCTTTTTCACGAGCTCGGTGCTCAAGTTCACTAATTTTTCCTGGGTAAAAGGGATATCCATATCAAGCTTCGCAGCGCTAGAAAACAAGCGCTCAAGGTGAGCGTCCATCGCAAAAAAAGATCCGTTGTAAAGCCGTACGACTTCGTAGATGCCGTCTCCAAAGTGATAGCCTCGGTCCATTAGCTGGATCTTGACCTCCTCTTCAGGAACGATGTGATCGTCTAAAATAGCATATTTCATTTTTCTAAGCCCCCGCTCCTATTCGTCATACGTTGCTTCTCTCTTCTTATTTTCCAGAAAAAGCCCTCGTCTGTCAATCAGAAAAAGAGCGATTCATCCTCTCTTAGTTTGAGTTGTCCTGTCGTTTCATCTCTAAAAAAACCTTCATGTTCAAGGGGTTAACGCAAGTCATATTTGCGGTGTCCTTCCTACTTGTTTTATAGTAAACTAGGGAGGACGACTTCGCGGACGCGGCAAGTCCGTATGATGCGCGTCTGTTGTACTGTTTTGTTCAAGGGGAGGGAGTCTATGCCGACACCAAGCATGGAAGATTATTTGGAACGCATATATATGTTGATTGAAGAGAAAGGCTACGCCCGCGTCTCGGATATCGCCGATGGACTGGAGGTACATCCCTCATCCGTCACAAAAATGGTGCAAAAGCTAGATAAAAGCGAGTACCTTGTGTATGAACGGTATCGTGGCCTTGTGCTTACAGCAAAAGGAAACAAAATCGGGAAGCGTCTGGTGTATCGCCACGAACTGCTTGAAGACTTCATGAAGCTCATTGGTGTCGCTGACGACCATATTTATCAAGATGTAGAGGGAATCGAACATCATATTAGCTGGGATGCGATTGATCGTATTGGCGATCTCGTTCAATACTTTCAAGAAAACAGCGAGCGTGTAAAAGCACTGCGCGAGGTTCAGCAAAAAAACGAAATGGATGAAAAGGAGTAGTGCGTCCCGGTGGACGTGCTATTTTTTGTGTCTAGCTCCGGCGTCGCCCCGATAAAAGAAATCCCGAATTTGGATTTCTTTTATCGGGTCTCCAAAATTCTCGCTTCTGGTGCGACCCGCCTGCGCTTTTCGGATTGTCTAGCTCCGGCTGCCCACTCGCTCGAGGTTTCTTCAGACCGCCAGATCAAGCCAAAAAGCGGCCTGATACTGCCGTTCTTCCAGAACTTGTCGCTCGTAAGCAGGGCGCCTACGCATCTTGGTTGAGAACGAAATGTTTTTTCATAATCAATCGGTACAAGTACCCAATTCTCCTGCTGTGCATATAGTGGTTTGTAATTGAATGGAGAGATTAGATGTACCATCAACCTGTTATGCCTCGTCAACACCTTGCCTGGCACGAGACGTTGGAACTGCACGAATTAACGGCCTCCCAAGCCACTGTTTTAATGAAGTGTAAAGCCTCGGTACACAAGGTGCCTGATCGGACATTACAGACCATTTATCTGGAAACCATTCAGATGCTTGAGAAAAATCTCCAAGAGTTGCTGCCCTTTTTCTCACATGCTCCCAGAGGGGAACACGCCTCTCATGATTTAGATGCGGCCTTTTGGGCAAGTGATTTACTCGCTGCGGCTAAATCGGCGATGCGCAACTATGCGATTGCGATTACGGAAACAGCTACGCCTCAGTTACGGGAAGTGTTAAGCAAACAGCTTCATGGCGCAATTGAGTTGCATGCGATGATTTTTTATTACATGTGCGAGAACGATGATTATCCGGCGTATGACCTTGAAAAGCTACTGAAAAATGATGTGAAAAACGCACATAAAGCACTTCGGATGAGTTATTAAGTGAAAAAGGTCAAACCAACTCAGCATGCATTGCCGCACGCTGAGTTGTTTTATGAACACGTCAAGCTTTAAAGTGGTTTTCTGTATTTTCCTTTCTACGTTTGCGAGCGCTTTGCAGCAACGGAATAAAGAAAGATAGAACAGCTACCACTAACAGGGAGAGCGCGATCGGTTTTGTAAAGAGAATGCTAACATCGTTGCCTGAAATCGTCATCGCTTGCCTGAAGGACTGCTCCATCATTCCCCCAAGAATGAATGCGAGGATGAAAGGGGCCGCAGGAAAAGCGAACATTCTCATTAAGTACCCGATCACCCCGAACGCTAATAAGAGATACAGATCGAACACATTAAAGCTAATCGAGTACACACCAATGATGCAAAAAACGATCACCAGTGAGATCAGCATCGCACGCGGAATCGCCAAGATTTTCGCAATGTAGGGGATGAGGGGCAAATTCAAAACCAAAAGAAAAATATTGCCAACATACATGCTCATAATCACACCCCAAAAGAGGGTTGGATTTTCAGTCATGAGCAGCGGTCCGGGTTGCACATTGAGCACAAGTAAGGCACCGAGCATGACGGCGGTTGTTCCTGACCCTGGAATTCCTAAACTTAATAGCGGCACAAAGGATCCACTTGTCGCTGCATTGTTGGCGGCTTCGGGGGCAGTTAAGCCCTTGATCGAACCTTTGCCGAACTCTTCTGGATTTTTCGCCAATTTTCTTTCTGTTGTATAGCCGATGAAAGAGGCAATCGTAGCTCCTGCCCCCGGTAAAACCCCAAGAATGAAACCTAACACAGATTGTCGACTCATCGGTCCGGACATTTCTTTAATGTCTTTTTTCTTAAGTTTTAAACTACCAATGGTTTTATTATCAAAATCGGTTTTATTTCGATTAATAATAAGTGCACACACTTCCGCAAGGGCAAACAACCCGAGGGCGATGACAAGGAAATCAATCCCTTCTAACAGATTAGCATTGCCAAATGTGAAGCGAGTCGTTCCTGTTTGCGCATCAATCCCAATCGTGACGGTCATTATGCCAAGCAGTGCTGACATTAATGCTTTCATTGTCGAGCCCCGTGATAAGCTTGCGATCGCCGTTAACCCGAGGATCATCAAGGCAAAGTATTCAGGTGGACCAAAGACGATGGCGACACTCGATAGAACAGGGGCAAAGACCATTAGCAAAACGACACTAACGGTTCCCCCGAAGAAGCTCGCGATCGCAGCAATCGCGAGTGCTTTTCCTGCTTCTCCGCGCTTGGCCATCGGGTAGCCATCAAAGGAAGTAGCGACGGCTCCAGCCACACCTGGAGCGTTTAAGAGGATGGAAGAGGAAGAGCCACCAAAAATCGCTCCATAGTAGACGCCAGCCATCATCACAAGCGCGATGGTAGGGTCCATGTTATAGGTCAAAGGGATCATAATCGCGATCGCGCTGATTGGCCCGAGCCCAGGCATCATACCGATCAATGTTCCAATAAAAACGCCAATGAATACAAATAAAATCCCATCAAGACTGAGGGCCATTTGCAAGCCGCTTAATATTCCGTTAAAATCAATCATTGTTCAAGCAACCTCCTTTCTAAAAAGGCAAAATTCCTGTTGGCAGTCGAATGCTTAGAAGCTGCGTGAAGAGGATGTAAAGTGATAGTGGTACAGAAATTGAAACGATCGCGTTTCTGAGTAATTTCTTGTAACCAAGCACCCATGTGCATAGGAAAATAAAAGCAATCGATGTCAAAAGGAAACCGAGAATTTCCAGTAAAAAAATATACAGGAAGGTCATCACGAGCACGCCAAGAATAAGGGGCCAATCGTGTTTGGCCTCCGTTCGTTTCTCCCGTTCTTCCTCGCTTTCCTGAACAGGCATAAAGAAGTAAATGACCGACAGAATCATGAGCAAAGCTCCCGTAATTTTAGGAATCGTGTCCGCATCGATGACGGTGTTCATGAAACTTGGCAATTGAAAAGCCAAGTAGAGGTAAAAGCCTGCAAGCGCTATAAGAACAAGGCTTACCTTGCGATGGATAGGCTGAAGCATAGTCGTTCTCCCTTCCCCGTATTAAGAGAAGTCGTGTTCAGGTAAGAACACGACTTCTACGCTTATTCTCCGTAAAGATCCAGTTCCTCAAGCAATGCTTGCATTTCTGCATTTTGTTCCGCGAGAAAATCACTGTATTCTTCGCCACTCATGAAGTAAGGTTCCCAGGAGTAGTTCTCGCGCATTTCACCCCACTCATCCGACTCGTGTAATTCTTTGAATTTTTCTTCGTAATAAGCAACTTGTTCGTCTGTCATCCCGGGCGGCCCGAAGAAACCGCGCCAGTTAATAAAGGTTTCATCAATTCCCTGTTCGATTGCTGTAGGGAAGTCCTCGACGACTTCGCCTTCCAAACGTTCTTCTGCCGTAATCCCAAGCACTCGAACCTCGCCAGCGCGCACTTGTTCAATCGTTTCCGTTACCCCTGTGGAGTACACTTGCACGCTGCCATTTAGCAAATTCGTCATCGCACTCCCATCTTGAGCCGATACATATTGGATCGACCTCGGATCGACGCCAGCTGCTTTGGCGATATTCACGAATTGAACGTGGTCCATGCTTCCCGGGGCGGATTCCCCAACAACTGAAATCTCTCCTGGGTTTTCTTTCAGGTCTTCAAAGAGTTCATCTAAGCTTTCCCATGGGGCATCATCGCGAACAGCAAAGGCCCCAAAATCGGCAATCATATTAGCAAGTGGCGTAAAGTCTTCATAACCGTACTCGGACTGACCGTTTAACGGAATTAACAGCAGAGGAGGGGAAGCGACAAACATGTAGTGCGGGTCTTCGGCTTGCCCTGCAATATAAGACCACCCCACGGCACCACCTCCGCCTTCGCGGTTAATGACGCCAATGCCTTCATCAATAATGCCGGTCTCTCCAAATACTTGGGCAGCCATCCGGGCCGTCGTGTCCCAGCCACCACCTGCCCCTGCTGGTGCGACAATCTCAAGATTCCCTTCTGGCTCCCAGGCTTCGGTTTCCCCGTCCCCGTCGTTGTCTGCTGTTGTCTCCTCGGCTTCATTTCCGCAAGCGCTTACAATGGATAGTAAGAATAGCCCAAGCAATGTAAAGCGTAGTGATTTCATGGATCATTTCCCCCTTTTGTATAATGAGTTGATCATAAGCGAGAAGGACCCTCTTTGTAACCGTTTTCCCTATACTTTCTATTAAATTCTATAAGAGTCTTTTTTGTTCATATTGTTCACGGAGGGAAGTAGGGACAAAAAGAACCCCCTATATACGTAGAGAGTTCTAGTCTGCTATAAAATACTTGCGTTCCGGCCGACCGACGATCCCGTAGATCGGTCTTGCTACGGCTTGTTTTGTGGAGATCAGGTATTCTAAATAACGGCGAGCCGTCGAACGTGAAGCGCCAAGCTGATCTCCCAATTCGCTGGTCGTTAACCCGTCGTGTGCGCTCAAAATAGTCATGACCATTTTCAGCGAGAGTTCATCAATCCCTTTCGGAAGGAGGGACTGATTCGCTGCCGGTGGCTTGTCCTCTGTTTGGACAGGTGGGGCCTGAGCTCTTGTCAAACGATCGATCGCCGTTTGCGTAAAGGAGGTCGTTTGTGACAGTTGTTCATGGTAGGAAGCATAATCGCGCAATGTTTGTTCCAGACGCTGGAAAGAGTCGGTTTTGAGAATATAATCAAAGACCCCATACCTCAGCGATTGTTTGATATGCGCTTCATTCGTGGAGGCGGAGATCATGATAATGTCAGTAGATGGGTGGTGTTCGCGAATGTAACTGAATAAATTCGTGCCAAAATCATCAGGCATATAAATATCTAAAAGGATCAAGTGGACGTCTTTTTTCTCTAACAGCTCTATTGTGTCTTTTGCTGAGGAAGCTTTTCCCACACAGAAAAAAGGTTCGATGCGATTGACCACATCTTCATGGAGGCCTGCAATTCGGAAATCATCCTCAGTAACACAAACGTTAATCATTGGCTAATCACCTCATTTAGAGTCTAAGGATTTTGGTAAGTAAATCACAAACAATGCCCCACCGTCGGAAAGGCTATGACATTCCATCATTCCTTCCAGAGGCGTAAGAAGCTCATCGATGATCGCTAACCCATACCCTCGCTTCCCTTTGCCAGACTTCGTCGTAAAGCCTTTTTGTTTGAGTGTGCTCAAATCTGCAGGCAGCCCAGGCCCGTTATCACTCACTTCAAAGACAATGTCATCTCCCAAGTCGGTGACGAAGAACGTGACGCTCGGATGCGGCGTGTAGGAAGAAGCTTCTAATGCATTATCGAGGACGTTGCCGAGAATGGAAATTAACTGAGTTTGTCCCATATGGTTGGGCAACACGTCAAGTTGGCTGCCTGGATCGATTTGAAAATGGACTTTAAGCTCAGAAGCTTTGCCGAACTTGCCCATCAGAATGGCCTGAACGGTCATATCTTTTATATTTTTTGTAAGGGCAACGTCCTCATCCTTTTGGCGATTCGTTTCTTCGGAAATGAGCGCCATCGCTTCTTTGATACGGTTCATATACAAATAGCCGGAGATGGCATAAAGTTTATTCGTATATTCATGGTTTTGGGAGCGAAGATCGTCCGAGTACTTTTTAATATCAGACAGTGTATTCGCCATTTCAATGAGGTCTGTTTTGTCACGGAAGCTACAAACAACGCCGACAATTTCGTTCTGTTGCAAGATCGGTTGCCGGTTGACGATATAGATACGTCCGCGCATTTGGAATTCTTGATCATATTCAGGCTGCCCGTGTTTTAGCACCCGTGGAACCAATGTGTCAGTGACAATCTCCTTGATAGGGGTTCCTTCTCGGAAATCGTCAATTCCGAGCATTTCACGGGCGGAATCATTGAGCATCGTCACCTTCCCTTTGGCATCGACAGCAATTATGCCTTCGCGAATCGCTTTAAGCGTCGATTGACGCAGCTGAAAAAGGGACGCAATTTCATGGGGTTCCAGCCCGTACATATCTTTACGAATGCTCTTGGAAAGCAGAATACTTCCAACGATACCAAGCCCAATGACGCCTGCCGTCATGGAAGCAAGCATGAAAAAGCGTTGCATAATCTCTGAACGAATATCTTGAATTAGAAAACCAACGGACACAATCCCAATAATATTTCCCTCTTCGTCACGAATGGCCGTTTTCCCGCGCAGCGATTCCCCACGCGAACCCTTCGCCTCGGAAATATACGCTTCCCCCTCAACGAGCGCCTGATCGTTATCGCCCCCGACCATTGATTCTCCAATTTTCCAAGTATCTGGGTGGGCATAACGAACGCCCTCGGCGTCGCCAATCACAACGAACTCAGCACCGGTATCTTTGCGTACCCTTTCTGCATAAGGTTGTAAAATAGACGTAGGATCCTCTGATTGGAAAGCATTCACAATTGTGGGGGAGCCAGCGATATGAACAGCCGTGCTAAGAGCAAGGTTTCCAAGGTTATCGTAAATATCCTGTGATTCAAGGTAGGCAAAGATCGTAGCGAGTAGAAGAGTGACGAAAGAAATCAGCCCTGCTACAAGCGCAATGATTTTCGTTTGAATCGATATTTTCACAGCGATCCCCCTTAGCATAAATGGTTAGCGCAACGAGTGGAAGCGCATTCAACCTTCCTCTATCTTACATACTTTTTCATCAGAGGTCACCCCTAATAGGCTTCTCGTTCGCATCTATGAAAGGAAAAAGATAACAGTAGTTCGAGGGCACTCTCTCAAAGATAGGGCTGCCCCTTTAAGTCAAAAAGTAATGACTCAGGGACAGCCCTATAACCAACAACGCCTCTCTAATTAAGACTCAGACTCCAATTTCTTCTCAAAGGCCCGAAATCCTTCTTCGACATTCGGATCCTTCTTTGTCAGCAAGCTAACAACAACGATCGCAATCACACTCAACAAAAAGCCCGGTACTAGCTCATAGATCCGTTCAGGCATACCAAAAACTGCGTACAAGTTGGTGTTCGACCAAACGATGACCACGGATGCGCCGACAATCATGCCTGCGAGGGCGCCCCATTTTGTGATGCCCTTCCAGTAAACGCTTATGAGGATGACTGGTCCAAAGGCAGCACCAAAGCCGGCCCACGCGTAACTGACAAGCTCAAGAATCGTGTCGTTTTGATTCCAAGCGCCCAAGAGCGCAATAATCGCAATAATGAGCACCGCCAATCGTCCGATAAAAACAAGTTCTTTTTCTGAAGGTGCGCGTTTCAAAACGGTCTTGTAGATATCCTCTGTTAACGAGCTCGACGTGACGAGAAGCTGAGAGGAAATGGTGCTCATCACAGCTGCCAATATCGCTGAGAAAATAAAGCCGGTAATGAAAGGATGAAAGAGAATATTCCCTAGTTCCACAAAAACGGTTTCCGGATCATCCAGCGCAACTCCTTGACTTGAAAAATAGGCGCGCCCAACAAGACCTGTTAACATGGCCCCGATAATCGAGAGTATCATCCAACCAATTCCAATCCGGCGTGCCGATTTTGTCTCTTTCGCAGACTTAATCGCCATAAAGCGGACAATAATATGCGGCTGACCAAAGTAGCCTAGTCCCCAGGCAAGCATTCCGATAATGCCAATGACGGTGGTGCCTCGGAAAACATCGAGTAGGAGTGGATCAATATCCCTAATTTGATCAAACGCATTGGTTGCGCCCCCAACGTCAGTAAACGCAATAATGGGCACAAAGATGAGTGCGACCATCATGATCGTTCCTTGAACGACATCCGTCCAGCTTACGGCTAAGAAGCCGCCAAACAATGTGTAGGCGATGGTCACACCAGCGATGACCCAAAGTCCGGTTGTATAGTCCATGCCGAGGACACTTTGAAAGACCACACCCCCTGACACCATTCCCGCTGAGACATAGAGTGTAAAGAATACGAGAATGATGATACTAGAGAAAAAGCGAAGGAGTTTTGTGCGATCGTAGAACCGGTTTTCTAGAAAGGTTGGGATGGTGATCGAATTCTTGGCCGTCTCCGTGTACGTACGAAGACGCGGGGCCAAGAAAAGCCAGTTTAAGTAAGCCCCTAGAGTGAGTCCAAGTGCCAGCCACCCTGCACTCAACCCGGAGCCATACATCTCACCTGGCAAGGCAAGCATTAACCAACCACTCATATCGGAAGCGCCGGCACTTAAAGCCGCAACGGTCGGAGAAAGTTCACGACCACCAAGCATGTAGTCGGAATGGGTTGCCGTTTTCTTGTAGCCATACCAGCCGATGAAAAGCATAATAAGCAAATAAACAATAATAGATAAAATAAGAGAAATGGAAATGGGTATCGACATCCTTTCTGTTTAAAACTATGATTTTTCTCGGTAAATATTCTCCGTTCATCCACTCCTGTTTGGCACATTTGAACATCATAACGAAAGATTGACGATCCTGCAACATGAATTCAGACATTGTTTGGAGGTTTCTTACAGTATCTCCCTAAAGTTCACCAAAGGTAGCTGTCGTCCGTGCCCTGTTCGGAAAGTCGTCTGCTACGAAGGAACGGCGCATGAGCGTTGCTCTCTCAAGCGAAGACTGAAAAATCGTTATAGAAACCTAAGGAAACAAGTTGCGATTTTCTCTCCCTCCACATAGTTTTTAAGAGGGGGTGAGAAAGATGGTGAACGTCGATGCAGTATTTGCTGGGGGCGGCGTAAAGGCTTTTGCGTTTGTTGGTGCCATCGAAGTGGCAGAATCGAAAGGCCTGAAGTTCCAGCGAATTGCCGGCACGAGCGCGGGTTCAATCATCGCCGCCTTTTTGATGGCTGGTTATACAGGCAAAGAGCTTCGCGAGCTGCTCGATGAGTTAAATGTGGAGCAGATGAAGGATGAGCGTTTCTCGGCACTGCCTTTTCCTGTGACCAAATGGATTAATCTTTATTTTAGACAAGGGCTTTACAAGGGGGATGCCCTTGAAGAATGGTTGAAGGAGCGATTAGCGGCGAAAGGGGTGAGGACGTTTGGCGATTTGCCTGAAGGCTCATTGCGTGTGGTGGTCTCGGATCTGACACAAGGCAAGATGGTTGTTCTTCCCGATGATTTAAAAAGCTACGGCATTGCCGCAAGAAACTTTTCAGTCGCTCGTGCGATCCGCATGAGCTGTGGCATTCCTTTCTTTTATGAACCGGTGAAGCTCTACAATAAAGCGATGAGCCGTCATCCCTCTTATATCGTCGACGGGGCGTTGCTGAGCAATTTTCCAATGTGGCTGTTCAAGGATGGAAGGCGTGGCGGCTGGCCTAGGCCGGTGATTGGTTTTCAACTTTCCCCTCAGGATGAGGTACGTCCAAAAAGCGAAATGAAAAATGCGATCGATATGTACAAAGCCGTGTTTGGTACCATGACCAGTGCCCACGATAAGCGCTACATCAGCGAAGAGCACGCAAAAAATATTGTCTTTATCCCGATAAAAGAAGTGAAAGCCACTAATTTTGAGATCTCAGAAGAGGAGAAGGAAGAGTTGATTCTTCTCGGAAGCGAAAAGACGAAGAAATTCATGAAAACTTGGTCGCTTTAAATTAAATGGAAAAGGCACAGAGAAATTACCGCCTGGACAAAGACTCATCGCGTGAGGGCATTGAAGAGTCTTTTTGTCTAGCTCCGGCGCCCACTCGCTCGAGGTTTCTTCAGACCGCCAGATCAAGCCAAAAAGGCGGACTTGATACTGCCGTTCTTCCAGAACTTGTCGCTCGTGAGCAGGGCGCCTCCGCTTTTCATGTCTAGCTCCGGCGGGTAGAAGCTCGGGATTTTTCAGTCCTGCCCTGAAACCCAAGATCGGGATTTCTAGGTCAGGCCTTCCAAAATCCTCGCTTCTGGGCGACCCGCCTTTGCTTTTCGGTATTGTCTAGCTTCGGCGCCCACTCGCTCGAGGTTTCTTCAGACCGACAGATCAAGCCAAAAGGCGGGCTTGATACTGCCGTTCTTCCAGAACTTGTCGCTCGTGAGCAGGGCGCCTCCGCTTTTCTTGTCTAGCTTCGGCGGGTAGAAGCGTCGAGATTTTTCGCCCCGATAACGAAATCCAAGACCGGGGTTTCTTTTATCGGGTCTCCAAAAATTCTCGCTCCTGACCAACCCGCCTCCGCTTTCGGGCTAAGCCCGCTTCTTGTTCTTTGACTTCTGTTTACTTTTGCTCCCTTCAATGACCGTCAGCTGCGGTCCAGAGCGACGTTTTGGGGCTTTTTTTAGTCCTCTACTGTTGCGAATGGCTTGTTTGCTAGGACCACTCAAGGCACCAGACTTTTGCTTCACGCCTCTTTTGGTCGTACTTGTATGTTTCGCTCGGCGAAGTTGTTCTCTAGAAGGCCCGCTTCTCTTAGGAAGAAAGGGGGCGCCGTATTTCTTGGAAACGTAAAAGCGGTAAGCAAAAAAGATCAAGGCCCCGATAAACACAAGGAACAACAGTCTCTGAAAGAATAACGCTGGGTTTCCAGCAATGCCGATGATCGCTAAAACAATCACGGTCGGAACCGCCCACCTCATAAAGTTTGGCATGCAAAGACACCTCCAAGAAATTTTTAAAGCAATCTTTAGCTCGTCTTTTGCGTCGTGTATTTCAAGTCGAAGAAGCCTTTCAAACGAAGCGATCGCCATTTCGATAGTGGAACACGCGACGGAACATTGGCGTGTGCGAACTCGCGTGTAGATACGTTAGTAGCAGTATAAGTTTTATCGATTCTTCAAGCAAGTTTTGCTGGAGCTGGCCCGCTGTATATCTAGAGTCGATGTACTATTTATATTCTATATCAGTTAACGAAAACCTCTTAAGCGAGCATAAAAACACCAAGGGCGCGGACACACTAGCATGAGGAGGTGCAAAATGGCGGATCAAAAGTATTCAAATCGAGACATTAAACAGCAGAAGCAAATGAATTTTCCAATAAAAGTGGCCTTAATCGGCTTTTTTGGTGGATTGTTCTGGTCGTTGATTGGCTACTTCTCGTATTATTTCAGCTTTACAAAAATCGGTCCAGCATTCGTCCTAATGCCGTGGGCACTTGGGGAGTGGAAAACGGGACATCTCGGCCAAGTGTTAGGGGTTCTTGTCCTCGCCATTCTTTCCATAGCGGTTGCCTTCTTATACAAATTCTGCTTCCAGAAAATCAATAGCATGTGGGTAGGGGTAGGGGTTGGCATCTTGTTGTGGATCATTGTCTTTTATATTATTAACCCGTTTGTGCCACAGCTTAAACCTGTTCAAAGCTATGACTGGCATACGTTGGTGACGTCTCTGTGCCTCTACGTGCTTTATGGGCTATTTATCGGCTACTCCATTTCTTATGAATATGCGGAACAGAAGTATTAAATGTAGCGCGAGAAGCAGCAATACCAAAACTATGCTACAATTTCCCTATCCGTTCGTTTTATGAAAGGGGAGATGGAGAGTGAGCAAATTAACAGCACTACGAAAACGATTCAGCGAGCAGGGCATTGACAGTCTCCTGGTCGCAAGTGGGGTTAACCGCCAGTATTTGAGTGGATTCACGGGCTCGTCAGGGGCGCTGCTCATCACGGAGATGGAAGCGATTTTTATCACTGATTTTCGCTACACAGAACAAGCCGCTTCTGAAGTGAAGGAATTCATAATTGTGAAGCAAGAAGGAACGCTTGCAGACGAAGTAGCCAAACAGGCAAAGAACCTGGATGTATCCAAACTTGGATTTGAAAAAGCGCAGCTTACATATGCCGACTACGACCAGTATAAAGGCTTACTGCCGGGGATGGACTTTGTGCCGGTAACTCAAATGGTGGAATCTCTTCGCCTTGTAAAAACAAAAGAGGAGCTTTCGGTCATGCAGAAAGCGGCTGACATTGCGGATAACGCATTTGCTCACATTCAATCGGTGATTCGACCAGGCATCGCCGAGCTGGATGTGGCGAACGAGCTCGAATTTTTTATGCGCAAACAGGGGGCAGCCAGCTCTTCGTTCGATATTATCGTTGCCTCAGGCTACCGCTCAGCGCTCCCACATGGCACAGCCTCAGAGAAAAAGATTGAATCCGGGGAGCTCGTCACGCTCGACTTCGGGGCTTACTACAACGGGTACTGCTCTGACATTACGCGTACGCTTGCCGTGGGAGAGATTTCAGGGGACCTGCATACGATCTATGAAACCGTTCGCGTCGCTCAGGAGCTTGGGATGAACGGGATCAAACCAGGAATGACCGGGAAAGAAGCCGATGCCTTGACAAGGGATTATATCCGTGAGAAAGGCTATGGCAACTATTTTGGCCACTCCACTGGACACGGTCTCGGGATGGAAGTTCACGAGGGGCCGGGGCTTTCTGTGAAGTCGGAGGTTGTTTTGGAACCGGGGATGGTCGTAACAGTAGAACCCGGAATTTACATACCTGGTGTCGGCGGGACGCGAATTGAAGACGACATTGTGATTACGGAAGAAGGCATTCGTTCTCTTACTCATTCAACGAAGGAGCTCCTACACGTCGGAAAATGAATAAGACATCGCGTGGGAGCTATGGTATAGTAAGTAGTGGAAATGAGCGCAAAAATGGAGGATGAATGATGATATCTGTCAACGATTTTAAAACGGGCTTAACGATTGAGGTGGACAACGGCATTTGGCAAGTCATGGACTTTCAACATGTGAAGCCGGGAAAGGGCGCGGCGTTTGTACGATCAAAGCTTCGTAACCTACGGACGGGGGCGATTCAAGAGAAAACGTTCCGTGCCGGGGAGAAAGTGAGCAAAGCCCACATTGAAAATCGCCGCATGCAGTATCTTTATGCGAGTGGAGATACGCATACGTTCATGGACAATGAAACGTTCGATCAGCTTGAGCTGCAGGCGTCGCAAATCGAATATGAGCTGAAGTTCTTGAAAGAGAACATGGAAGTTCAGATTATTACGTACGAAGGGGAAACACTCGGTGTCGAAGTACCAAACACGGTCACACTTGAAGTCACAGAAACAGAGCCAGGCATCAAAGGAGATACAGCTTCAGGTGGTACGAAGCCTGCAACCGTTGAAACAGGCCTGACCGTGCAAGTGCCGTTCTTTGTGAACCAGGGAGATAAGCTGATTATTGATACCCGCAATGCTTCGTATGTATCGAGGGGATGAGTGCACGCCCTAGAAAAACCCCGAGAACCAACGTTCTCAGGGGTTTTTATTTTGAAGAGTGGAGGAATCACGAACAATGAGTTCTGGTTGATAGATCACGCTCTTTGGGGCGGTCTCGATGCCCTGCATTCGGCTGTGCAGAAGAAACCCAGCTTGCTCCCCGATTTCTGAGGCATGTGAAGTTACAGAGGAGAGGGAAGGATTGAATGTTCCGCTTTCCGGCGTATTATCAAAGCCGATAATGGCAAGATCTTTCCCAGGTTTAATGCCTAACTGATTCAGTTTTGCCATAACACCGAAAGCGACAATATCATTAAAACAAAAGATCGCTGTACAATCGGAGAAATCTTGTAAGGCGACGAGATCCTCGCAAGACTTTGCGCCCCCTTCACGAGTGGCTGTGCTGGGAATCACAAGGGAAGGAAGAACATCAACTTCTGCCTGCATAAGCGCTTTTTTGTAACCACTTATGCGATCTTGCCAGGCAGTAGCATTCTCAGAACCTCCCAAGAAAGCAATGTGCCTGTGTCCTTCTTCAATTAAATGATTGACGGCAAGTTGTGCGCCAGCCTCATAATCAATCCCCACGTAATCAAAATACATCGAAGTGGGCTTTTTTACCGTTGTGACCACGGGCACCTGGAACTGCTTTAATTGAGCGAGCGTGGCCGTCTCGTCCCCTTCAGCGGCAGGGATGAGGATGATGCCTCCGACGCGATACTCCATCATCGTAGAGAGTAACTTATTTTGCTTCTCCCCCTCGTCAAAGGTTGACCCGAGTAAGACGGTGTATCCTTCTTTGTCCAGACTTCGATAGACGCCGGATAAAAGTTCAGCCGTAAAGGGGTTGCCAATGTCCGTCATAATGAGGCCAACCGTTGTCGCTTTCTTTAATCGCAATCCTGCGGCTACACGGTCATAGACGTAGCCTAGTTCTTCTATGGACGCTTGAACGCGCTCCTTTGTTTTTTTCGATATGCTTTTGCTGTTTCGTACAGCGAGCGAAGCAGTCGCTCTTGAAACACCAGCATGATTAGCAACATCTAGCAATGTCACCCGCCCAGTTTTTTTTGACACGGTTTCTCACCTCTTGTAAACGCTTGCGAGTAAATCATAATACTAAATCGATTGAAGATGCAAGGAATCTACATCTTACTTTTAAAACCTTGAAGGGGAATAGCAACATTGACTTTCGAAAGTTTTTAGTTTTTTTATAAAAAGGAATTGATTAGATCGATTAAATCAAGTAGAATTGAGATGTTAGTAATTGAAACTTAATTCCATTCAATGGAACTTTGCTGTAAGCGCTACTCTAAGTGAAGGATGTATTTGTATACGAAGGAGGTTCATTATGAGAAAAAAAGCGATAGGTCTACTATTGACTAGTTCTGTTCTGGCTGTTTCCGGTTGCTCAAGCATGTCGAGTGAAGCTTCGGAAGATGACGAGAAAGTGATGCGTCTTGCTGTGGCAACATCGGAGGAGCGTTCATTGACACAGGGGCTGTATAAGTTTGAGGAAATCGTGGAGAGAGAAACAGAAGGCGATGTTCAAGTCGAGGTGTTTGCGAGCGGCCAGTTAGGCGGGGACAGGGAAGTCTTTGAAGGCTTGCAGCTTAATACGATTCAGGGCACGACCATATCTACGGGCCCCGTAGCACAATTTGCAGAGCGTTTTGAAGTCTTTGATTTGCCTTTTTTATTTGAGGATGAGGAAAGCGCTTACGAAGTTTTGGACGGATCTATTGGTGATGATTTACTGATGGATTTGCCAGATCAGAATGTGATTGGGCTCAATTACTGGGAGAATGGGTTCAGACAGCTTACGAATAACGCCAGAGAAGTGAACAGTGTCGAGGATGTGAGTGGGCTTGATGTTAGAACGCTCGAAAATTCTCTTCATATGGATCTTTGGCGTGCGTTAGGGGCTAACCCTACGCCCATTAATTATACAGAGCTCTATGTGTCATTGGAACAAGGGACAGTCAATGGTCAGGAAAATCCGGTTGGAAATGTAACGAACGATAGGTTCTATGAAGTACAGCAGTATATCACGCGAACAGATCATATTTACAACGCGAGCGTTTTCATGATCAGTAAGCCTTTCTGGGATTCGCTTACGGCCGAAGAACAGGAGATTATGACTGCCGCAGCCGACGAAGCGAGAGACCATCAGCGTGAATTAAATCGGCAGGAAAGTGAAGAAGGTTATGGGTTTATAGAAGCAGAGGGAATGACCGTTACCGAACTGTCTGAAGAAGAGCGGCAAGAATTTATAGACGCTACGAGAGCAGTTATTGATAACTATACGAAAGCGAACGGTGACGAATTGGTAAACGAAATTCTGGAAGCTTCAGAAGAGCATAACGAAACGAATGAAGGGAAGGTGACACCATGAAAGCAGGCATTCAGTGGTTGGATCGACACTTTGAAGAATGTTTTCTTGTGTTCTTTTCTAGTATCATGGTGGGTTCGATTGCATTACAAGTGTTCATGCGGTTTGTGATGGGGTCTTCGCTGGAATGGTCGGAGGAATTGGCCCGTTATTGCTTTATATGGCTTGTGTACATGGGCATCAGCTACGGTGTAAAAAAGCAGAGACATATTAAAGTCGATGTGATGCTTCTATTGTTTAAAGATAAAGCAAAAGTCGCCCTCAATACATTGTCGAATGTCATTTTTTTAGCGTTTGCGCTCTTCGTTGTTCTTAATGGCACGACTATTGCGTTTTACATCCTGGAATGGGGTCAGACTTCTCCGGCGATGAATCTACCAATGGGGCTTGTCTACCTGGCTACACCGATCGGGATGGGAGCCGCTTCGATTCGCCTTATTCAGCAAATCATCAAGCAAGTCCAATACCTTTCAGGAAAAAATGTCAGTAAAGAAGAGGTTGTCGATGACCGGATGGTCGATAATTACGGCGCAAGCGATGAACTGGAAGGCAGCCTCCAGAAAGAGGGGGAAAGAGCATGACGGCAGCCGTTTTATTTGGCAGCTTTGCGACATTGTTGCTTATTAGCGTTCCGATTGGCATAGCTTTAGGAGTGGCATCACTGATTGCCCTTATCTATTCAGGAGCTCTGCCCGTAGAGTACATTACACAAAACCTTATTACAGCTGTAGATTCCTTTCCGATCATGGCTGTGCCGTTTTTTATTTTAGCAGGTGAAATTATGGGAAGAGGAGGAGTGACGGATCGTCTTTTTGATGTAGCCAATAAGCTGGTCGGCAATAGGACCGGAGGCTTTGCGATGGCGACGATTATCACGTGCATGTTTTTTGCTGCAATCTCCGGCTCAGGGCCTGCAACGGTTGCTGCCATTGGGGGAATTATGATCCCTGCAATGGTGAAGATGGGCTATGATAAAAAGTTTGCGACAGCACTCGTCGCGGCAGCAGGTTCTCTAGGAGTGATTATTCCCCCCAGTATCCCAATGGTTATCTACGGGATCACAGGCGGCGCTTCTGTAGGAGATTTGTTTATTGCAGGGATTGTCCCAGGGGTTTTAGTAGCCATCGGTCTCATGCTCTACGCGTATATTTATTCAAGGAAAAAGGGATACCGTGGAACAGGAGTGAAATTTACGTTCAGAAGCTTCTTTAAAGCAAGCTGGGAAGCAAAATGGGCGTTGTTAATCCCAGTGATTATTCTTGGGGGGATTTACGGCGGCGTATTCACTCCGACCGAAGCGGCCGCAGTAGCCGTCGTGTATGGATTGGTCGCCGGGCTGTTGTTGTACAAGGAACTAAAGCTTAAGGATCTCCCTAAGGTGATGGCCGACTCAGCTCTGACAACGGCAACGGTTTTAATTATTATTGGAACAGCTACGGTGTTCGGCAGAATTATGACGATTGAGCAAATACCAAGCAGAGTGGCAGAAGGGATGCTGGCTTTATCGGAGAACCCAATCATCATTATTTTACTGATCACTGTCCTTCTTTTAATCATTGGCTGCTTTATGGATACACTGGCCGCTATTATCATTTTAACGCCATTATTGCTGCCAATTGCTGTGGAACTTGGATACAACCCGGTTCACTTTGGGATTATTATGGTTGTAAACCTTGCGATTGGGTTTATCACACCCCCTTTAGGAGTGAACCTCTTCGTAGCATCGGGCATCTCCGGGTTATCCATCGAATCCTTAGCCAAGTCCGTTATTCCGTTTTTTGTGGCAACACTGGTTACTTTGCTAGTCATCACGTTTCTTCCTCAACTTTCTTTATTTTTTCTAGACTAAGTACAGTACAGACGGAGGTCGAAGAATGGAAATTAACCAAGAGATAGTCATCCATATTGATGAGGAGCAGACAATCGTCGAGCTAAGTGACAAGATGCAGGCGTATGATTCGGAAATTTATCTGAAAAAGATGTACAGGGGCGTTCTGCATGAGATTAATTTAAAAAGTTTGCTGGGGCTTATCACGATTCATCTGGGAAATGGGGATGAGGTTTTAATTCGTGTGGTGGGACACGATGCGGATCTTGCCTTACAGGCAGTGGTGGATTATTTAACTTGATGGGGGGAGGCGGTTCTGTGATGAATCGCCTTTATTTTATTTCGTTGTATGGAACTAACGAAAAAATAATGGAATTAATGATTGCGTTTTCAGTAAACATAAGGTACAATCTTAATTAAAGGCAAAGTCAATCATAAAAATTAATTAGATCGATACAACAGAAAGAAGGTGTTCGTTTGAAAACCGCATATCCTTATATAAATGGGAAATGGATTCAAGAGGAAAGGGAAAGCACCGACATTTTCAATCCTTACTCAAAAGAAGTGATCGGAAAGCAATATGCCGCTACAACGAGTGATGTTGAAGAGGCGCTTAACGGCGTTTATGAAGCACGTAAGCGAGTGAAAAGCATGCCTGCTTATGAACGAGCGAGAATTTTGCAGCGGGCCGCGTTCCTATTAGAGGAAAGAAAGCATGAGTTTGCGCAGCTGATTTCCAAAGAGCTAGGAAAGGCGCTTAAAAACACGAAAGATGAGGTGGCTCGCTCGGTTGAAACGTTGGAACTGTCTGCCGAAGAAGCCAAACGCTTACACGGCGAAACAATTCCAGGTGACGCTTCGGAACGTGGCGTACGTACCTTAGCTCATACGTACCGGGTTCCAGCAGGTGTCATTGCCGCTATCACCCCTTTTAACGCACCGCTTAACCTCGTTTGTCATAAAGTTGGCCCTGCGTTTGCGGCCGGCAACACGGTGATCTTAAAGCCAGCACCGCAAACAACACTGATTGCCACGGCGTTCCTTGAATTACTTCTTGAAGCCGGGTACCCAGAGCATGGCATCAGCATGGTTCTTGGAGGGGTAGAAACAGGCAGACAGATCGTCGCCGATGAGAGAGTCAATGTGATCTCATTCACGGGCGGGGTGGTTGCAGCAAGAGATATTACGAAGCAAGCAGGCATGAAAAAAGTATTGCTTGAGCTTGGTGGGAATTCATCGACAATTGTACATGAAGATGCGGATATTGCAGATGCCGCTAAGCAATGTGCAAAGACGGGCTTCAGCAACTCTGGGCAAAGCTGTATCTCTGTTCAACGCATTTACGTCCACGCCTCCATTGTCGATGCCTTTACAACACAGTTGAAAAAAGAAGTCGAGCAATTAAAGGCAGGAAACCCGTTAAGCGAGTCTACTGATGTTGGCACGCTTGTCGATGAAGAGGCAGCCGCTCGCATTAAAGATTGGATCGATTCAGCTGTAAGCGCTGGTGGCGAACTTGTCACAGGTGGCATTCAGGAGGGGGTTTGCGTGAAGCCTACAGTCTTGCGGAATCCGCCTAAAACGGAAAACGTTGTGTGTCAGGAAGTATTTGGGCCAATCGTCAGTGTCCTTTCTTACCAATCCATTGATGAAGCGATTGCAGAGACCAATCGATCCGACTTCGGACTGCAGGCAGGTGTGTTTACCAATCAGTTTGATCTTATTTATAAAGTAGCGGAGGAAGTAGAGGTAGGGGGCGTGGTGATGAATGGAACGTCTAATTTCCGTTTGGATCATTGGCCGTATGGAGGCATTAAAAACAGTGGAATTGGGCGGGAAGGTCCGAGGTTTGCGATTGAGGAAATGACAGAAACCAAAATGATTGTTCTGAAACTCCCTAAATAAACGAAAGGTATAACTCATATAAGGTGGTGAATAAATGCTCGGCCTGATATTAAAAAATCCTGGGGAGCTAGAGCTTACGGAACAGCTTTCAACAGCTAGACTTACGGATACTGATGTAAAAATACGCCTGCTTTACGGGGGGATATGTGGGTCAGACTTAAGCGTTTATCGCGGAAAACTCACGCATGCAAGCTATCCTGTTATTCCTGGCCATGAACTTTTAGGGGAAGTGATTGACAAAGGAGCAGATGTAACAACCCCTATAGGAAGCCGCGTAGTCGTTATGCCCAATTCCTTTTGCGCTGAATGTGAGTGGTGCAAAAAGGGGAAGACGAATGTTTGTCCACATAAGGCCTCTTTAGGAATCAACATAGACGGAGGGTTTGCGCAGGAATTTGTCATTTCTTCTCGCTACGTTCTGCCCATTCCTGCTTCGCTTCCGAGTGAGAGAGCGGTCTTAGTAGAGCCTTTTGCTGTCATTGTTCATGCGTTGAGAAAGGTGAACATCGAAAAAGGAACGTCAGTGGCGGTGATTGGCTGTGGAACGGAAGGTCTGCTTGCTGTAACACTTGCCCATCATTTAGGCGCAAACCTATGCGCCATAGATATCAATATGAACAAGCTAGAGAAAGTGAAAACGATTGACCCGGGCATTCAGGTGGCGCTTCCGCATGAAGTAGGTCATTCACAGTTCGATGTGGTGATAGAGGCAGCTGGAGTGAAATCATCGGTCGAACAATCAGTGGAAATTGTGAAGCCAGGTGGGAACATTGTCCTTGTTGGCATGACCGCAGAAGCCAATTTCCCCATCATGAAAATTGTTCGCAATGAGATATCGATTCATGGGTCAATCATTTACCAATTTCCGACCGACTTTGAAAAAGCGGCGCAATATCTAGCGAATCCGTCGTTTAATATTAACGATGTGATTTCAAAAATAGTGCCATTCAAAGAGTATCAACTCGCTTACGACGAAGCTTTAACTGGGGAGTACGGGAAGATTATTCTTGATTTTAGGGAGGACGTTCACGTATGAGTCAACAACTAGTGTCCCATCAACTTGTAACGTTTTTAGAAGATCGAGGCGTGGAGCATGTATTTGGCCTTTGCGGTCACACGAATATTGCTTTTTTATCAGCGCTTGAAGACAGTTCCATTAAATTTGTCAATGTTCGCCACGAGCAAGTCGCGTCTCATGCAGCCGATGGGTACGCGCGGGCGAAAAAACAAACGGCCGTCATGCTTAGTCATGTGGGTCCCGGCTTAACGAATGCGGCAACAGGAGTAGCGAACGCAGCCCTTGATTCGATTCCGATGGTCGTCATTGCCGGAGATATCCCAAGTCACTTTTACGGCAAGCATCCTCACCAGGAGATTAACTTGCATGCAGATGCCGCGCAGTATGAAGTGTACCGTCCATTTGTAAAAAGAGCATGGCGCGTCGATCGTGAAGACTTGCTGCCTGAGATTATGGAGAAAGCGTTTCAACTTGCTGAAAGCGGTCGTCCAGGTCCTGTGCTTGTCTCTGTGCCAATGGATATATTTTCAAAAGAAGTAGACCCTGATCGGTTTGCCAGACAAAAACAGCATACCAAAGCATTGCACAAGCCTTCAATTGATGACGAGACCGCAAAAGAAATTGTCCAGAAGCTTATCGACGCAAAGGACCCAGTGCTGTATGTAGGCGGCGGGATCATGCTTGCCAACGCGGCTGAGGAACTACGAGCGTTTGTCAATCAAGTGAAAATTCCAGTAGCGTACTCCTTAATGGGCAAAGGTGCGGTCTCGGACGATGATCCACTGACGCTAGGCATGACCGGTTTCTGGGGAACAAAATTCATCAATGACAAGTGCCGCAATGCCGATCTTATTGTAGCAATGGGCACACGATTTACAGAAGCAGACTCAAGCTCTTGGGAGAATGAATACACATTTAACATCCCAGAAACGAAGCTGATTCATGTTGACATCGATAGCGCTGAGATTGGGCGCAATTATCCGGCGGAACTCGGCGTCGTTGCCGATGTGAAGCAAGCGCTCACGGTTTTAACTCGTGTAGCGAAAGAATTGCTCCCAGAGGGACGTTTAGATGAGGCGTTTGTGGAACAGTCACGGAAAGAGAAAGACGAATTTCGAAAAGAAAATGAACATTACATTTATGATGACGCGTTTCCTATGCAGCCACAACGGATTCTTGAAGAAGTGCGTGCAACCCTGCCACGC
This sequence comes from Shouchella shacheensis, assembly GCF_001484965.1. Taxonomy (GTDB): domain Bacteria; phylum Bacillota; class Bacilli; order Bacillales; family Bacillaceae_D; genus Shouchella; species Shouchella shacheensis. Next base: position 77,207 of record NZ_KQ947395.1, read on the forward strand.
GATGCCTTCATTACAACAGACGTAGGCTGGAATAAAAATGGCGTTGGACAGCAATTCCCCGTCTATGAGCCAGGAACGATTTTGACGCCTGGAGGTTTTTGCACAATGGGCTTTGGTGCTCCCGCTGCCCTTGGTGCAAAAGTCGCTCATCCAGATCGCATCGTCGTTTCACTCGTTGGCGACGGAGGGTTTGGCCAGAATCCTGCTCTTCTCGCAACAGCAGTGGAGGAAAATATCCCGGTGGTCTGGGTGGTCATGAATAACTCTGCCTTTGGCACGATCGCGGGGCTTCAGAAGGCTCACTATGATACCACGTTTGGAACTGTTTTTAAGAAAGACGGAGAAAGCTATTCGCCAAACTTCGCAGAGATTGCTAAGGCATATGGAGTCGAAGGAATCAAACTAACAAGTGCCGATCAATTCAAACCTGCTCTCGAAGAAGCGATTCAGTCAGGAAAGCCATTTGTTCTCGACGTACCGATGATCAACAACCCAGTCCCTACAGCTGGACACTGGAATATCATGGACATTTATTCACCGAATAAAAAGGTTCATCATGCGAGTGTTCAGTAAGAGACAACAAGAGGGAAAGGCGCTGTCTCTTCCTCTGCTTTTATGAAACTTGGTTCAATTTAATTTAACGATTATTTAGTAAATTTATAACTCATTGAGCGTTTGGCTTTGGGGCTCAAGAGACATGATGAAAAGGGAGGAGAAAGGAAATGACAACGCAGAATGCCGGTCCGATCACAGGAGTCAAAATTCTGGATGCATCAACGATGATCGCCGCACCTTTTGGGGCCACGCTACTTGCTGACCTTGGCGCCGATGTCACCAAAATTGAAATCCCGGGAAAAGGCGATACGCTTCGAACGGTCGGTCCTTACAAGGGGGAGGAGCCACTGCGCTGGCCAGGGTTAGCGAGAAATAAAAGGTCGCTTACGTTGGATATTCGCAAGGAAGAAGGGAAAGACATTTTCCTGAAATTGATTGCCAAGAGCGATGTGCTCATTGAAAACTTCCGACCAGGCACACTGGAGCGCTGGGGATTGAGTTATGAAGATTTGAAAAGTGTCAATCCTGACATTGTGATGGTCAGAGTTTCAGGTTATGGACAAACGGGCCCTTATCGGGAAAAAGCGGGATTTGGTACACCTGGTACAGCTTTTAGTGGGCATACGTCCATTCAAGGCTACCCAGACCGTCCGCCAGTAAGTCCTTCTTATTCACTGCTGGACTATATTACAGGTATCTATGTAGCCTTCGCGACAATGAGTGCGCTGTATCAGCGCGACGCGAAGGGTGGAGAAGGTCAAGTCGTTGAGATGGGCTTGTATGAATCGCTCTTTCGGATGCTGGAATTTCTAGTCGCAGAGTACGACCAGTTAGGCAAAGTGCGAGAGCGGAGCCCACAGCTCACAGGACATTCAAGTCCAGCAGGAACCTATCAAACAAAAGACGGGAAATTTGTGGTCCTTGTAACAAGTACAGATGCAACCTTCAATCGTTTAGCCGAGGCCATGGACCGCAAAGACATGCTAGAGGACGCTCGCTATTACACGAATTCGGAGCGCTTGAAGCATGACGGTGAAGTACAAGAGATCGTGAAAGCCTTTATTTTCGAATACGAGCAAGAAGAATTACTGGAGAAATTGGATGGAGCGGGTGTTCCGGTGAGTCCAATTTTAACGATTGAAGATATTTTTACGCATCCGCAATTTAAAGCGAGAGAAAACATCGTCGACGTTGAACATCCTCGTCTTGGAAAAATTAAAGTACCAGGCGTCGTCCCTAAATTTTCGAAAACACCTGGAGGAATCAGGCACCGAGCGCCAGACCTCGGTGAACACAATGAAGAGATTCTGAGTGAACAACTTGGGTTGACCAAGGAATCGATTGAAGATCTCCGAACGAAAGGTGTCATCTAATATGCCGACGGATTCGTTACCGAAACAAGTAGAAATTTGGGAAGTAGCTCCAAGGGATGGGTTTCAAGCAGAAGAGACCTGGATCCCAACCGAAACGAAACTGGAGATTATTCGCGAATTGGCAAGTACTGGTTTGAAATCAATGGAAATTACCTCCTTTGTCCATCCAAAAGCGATTCCGCAGTTGAAGGACGCAGATGAAGTGGTGTCTCAGGCTGGGGATTTAAATCTGAAGCTGCGAGCCCTTGTTCCCAATGTACGAGGCGCTGAGCGCGCCATCAATGTTGGCATCAAGAAATTGAAATTAATGCTTTCGGCGACTGATTCCCATAGCCTGTCAAATGCGAATGCTACCGCTAGAGACGCGCAGCAAAAACTTTGGCCGATCGCAGACCTAGCGGCGAAGCATGGCGTTAGTGTAGGGGGATCCGTCTCTGTCGCCTTTGGTTGTCCCTATGAAGGGAAGGTGCCGTTAGAACGAATTGCGGCGATTCTTACACGTTATCAGGAAATGGACGTACATGAAGTTTCGCTGGCGGATACAACGGGCATGGCCAATCCTGTGCAAGTTTCGCAAATGTTACGTTATTTAAACCAGGAATTTCCGGAGATGCGTTTTTCTCTGCATCTTCACAACACGAGGGGGATGGCACTTGCCAATGCGGTAGCTGCCCTTCAAGAAGGAGTTCTTGACTTTGACAGCTCCATTGCCGGGCTAGGGGGGTGCCCTTACGCTCCTGGAGCTTCAGGCAATATTGCCTCTGAGGATCTTGTGCACGCGTTTCATGAAATGGGCGTTGATACAGGTGCGAATTTAGAAAGATTGATAGAAGTAGCCAAAAACGTACGCGATCGGATCGGTCATGATGGAGGGAGCTATATGCTTCAGGCAGGTCCGAACTCTGCCCTTCATCAAAAACCAGTTTCGCAATCTAAGCTCGGATAAAAAGCTCTGCAACGGCCTTTTTCCTCATTTGAGAGGGGCCGTTGATTTTTTGTGGGACGAACCTGCATCTATAGACGGCTATGTTCCTGAAAGGGCGTAAAAGAACCCGAATTGAGAACTTCATTGGGGTTTTTGTTGATTTGTTTCAGCTCTGCTTCCCAATCTAACAAGCAAATCAAATATTATTTCGATCTAAACACTTTTGTCTTAAACGTCTCATAAACCGGTGTCTGACTAAAAAGAGTAAACGAAAACGCAAACACTAGGATAAAGCTAACCTTGCTTAAGTTGGCAACAAGGAGCAAGCCTAAGGCGGCGAGTAAAAAATAGTATCGAGGGGCAAATTGGGAGACGAGGGGCTCCAATAAAAGGCCGCCAATGACAGAGAAAATCGTTGTGAGAGTCATGACAAGCCCAGCTTCCCCTTTTTGCGAGAGTGGATAGCCATCAAAGGATGTAGCGACAGAAGCAGGAGCAGGTGCCCTGGGATATTCACCGGCAAGCGCTTTAAAATTGTTCCATTACACGTAACTATAATGCAATTAATGAAATTCAATGATTGGAGTATAACAAAATAACTAAGAGAAGTCACTGAAAGTTTTAACCCCAATTTGATTCACTAGTTGCACAATGACTACTAATCATGTAAACTACTTTGAAGTTCTATTTAATGGATATAAGTTACATACATTGAAATAAGGAGGGCTTATGTTGAATGAACATGAAGTTACAATTCGCGGTGTTCGCTTTCATCGAGAAGAGCACGCAAAAATCTGCTCGATCCTAGTTGGTGAGACAGCGGAAGAATTACTCAAAGAAGCTAAGGCGATTGTTTCAAAGGAGCCTGATGTTCTGGAATGGAGAGCGGATTTCTTTCAAGATCTTAGCGAAACAGATAAAGTGATGGAAATAGCAAAGCAACTTCGCTCAGCAGTAGGAAACATTCCTTTGCTATTCACGATTCGCTCAGAGGAAGAAGGAGGAGAGTCAAGAAAGGTAACGTTTGAAGAGGAGCAGCAACTGTGTCAAACGCTCATTCAATCTCAACTCGTTGATTTAATGGACGTCGAGCTCTCAAAAGGAAAAGAAGCTGTGAAAGAGATCCGAGAAAAGGCCGATCAATTTGGCTGTAAAGTTGTCGTTTCAAGGCACTACTTTACAAATACACCAACAAATGAAGAAATGACGAAGGTGCTCCATGACGCGCATGAGTGTGGTGCCCATATAGCGAAGCTTGCGGTCATGGCTAAGGAGCCAGGCGATGTTTTAAGATTGCTTGATGTGACTCATAAGGAAAGTCAGCAGTTGCCCATTCCAATGATCACTATGTCAATGGGAAGGCTGGGAGCAAGTTCCCGTTTAATTGGTGATCAATTTGGTTCAGTGATGACATTCGCCATTGGACAGAAAGCCTCTGCGTCAGGGCAAGTGCCGATTGACGTAGTTCGCAACGTTCAGGAGTATACGTAAGCATAACGATTTGCAGGTCCGCTTACTTGAATTCGATACATAAAATGCCGTCTAAAGACGGCATTTTTTATTTAGAGCGATCTAGTCAACAAATCTGAGGTTGTCACTCAGGGTAGTCTCGTTTATTTAGGAATTATAGGACCTTTGATTTCATACAATGGAATTAAAAATAAATTAACGGAATTTATGATTGCGGTTTCATTCTAATTTAGGTACAATATGCATAAAGATTTATTAAATCGATCTAATAAGAATGAGACTGCTCTTTCTTAAGGAACTTATAAGGAGGTTTTTAAATGACAAATAAATTCTCACTTGCTCATCTGACGGTTCTTGAATGTGCACCGCCAGAGATGACCTATCTTGCTTCTCGAGCGGGGTATGACTACGTTAGTTTCCGGCCGATTTATATGGGTTTGCCTGGGGAGCCGAATTATGAGCTAGCCAAAAACAAAAAGATGATGCGTGAGACGAAGAACGCCATGCGGGATACTGGACTTGAACTTCTTGATATTGAATTAGCACGTGTGTATGATGGCGTCGATCCAAAGGGTTATCTGCCAGCGATGGAAGTCGCTGCTGAGCTTGGGGGAAAACATATTTTAAGTAGTGTTTGGACGGATAAGCGTAGTTATGCGATTGAGCGTTTTGCCGAGATTTGTGAGCTAGCAAAACCATTCGGATTGACCGTCGAGTTAGAGTTTGTTCCGATTGCGAGTGTATACAATCTTGATGGTGCTCTTGATGTACTTCATACGGCAAAGCAAGAAAACGCTGGGCTGATGATTGACGTCCATCATTTTCATCGATCAAAAGATAAATTGGAAGATCTTGACGAGGTCCCTCGTGAATGGTTCCGATATCTCCATCTTTGTAGCGCACCCGAAGAAATTCCTACTTCTCAGGAAGAGATGACACGTATTCTTAGGGAAGAACGCTGGTTCCTCGGAGAAGAAGGGGGGATAGATGTAGCGAATATCGTAAAAAGAATTCCTCAAATCCCTTATTCTTTAGAGCTCCCTAACACGAAGCTAGCTCAAGAATTAGGATATGAAGAATTCGCTCGCCGTTGCCTCCAAACGTCGAAAGATTATCTAAAACGTATGTCCGTGGGCATGGAAAGTGCTCATTCACCTTATTAAAACAGTTCCTTTTTTAAAAGAGTTGATGGGAGTGTCTGAGAATGGTACTTTATAAAGAGTGGGCGTCAAATGAGGGTCACAGCAACCATTTTAAAAGCGCTTTAAAGGAATTGTTAAAGAGTGGGTGAACGAGAACATGGATTCCATCCGAACTGTACAAAGAGCTATTGATATTCTAAACTGCTTTTCCATTCATGAGTCGGAGCTTACACTAACTGAAATTGCAAGTAAAATTGGGTTAGCGAAATCAACAACAACAAGACTGCTCGGTACATTAGAATTAAATAATTGTGTGGCGAAAAATCCGGATACGATGAAATATCGACTCGGGCATAAGCTTCATTATCTTGGCTTTGTTGCGGGGAAGTCGTTGAAATTAACAGAAGTCGCGCGTCCTATTATGGATGAACTCAGAGATGAAGTGAGTGAAACCGTTAACCTATACATGCTAGAGGATGTCTGGCGTGTATGCATTATGCAAAGTGAAAGCGTTCATGAACTAAGACATCTGGTAAGATTAGGGGAGAAAATGCCGTTGTGGCTAGGCGCAAGTGGAAAAGTTATGCTCTCAAATCGAATGGACGTATGGGAAAAACTTTTAAAAACCCGTGCCTCGGAAGTGGAGCCTTTTAAAGGGGTGCAAGAGCAATTTGCGCGTATTCAGGATCAAGGCTTTGCCACTAGCATAGGAGAAAGAGAAGCTGGATTGTCTGCAGTAGCAGCGCCTATTTATAACGGCAATGGTCAGGTTTTCGCGTCTCTTTCTATATCGGGTCCGAGTCCTCGTTTTACAAAAGAGCAGTTAGAAAGGTCAAAAACTCCGTTGATCGCGGCTGCAGCAAAGATTTCTCAGTTTAATGGTTTTTTACAGAAGAGGAATGAGTGAGAAAGAGTGTATGCAACGTTAGGGGTAAGTTCCTGACGGGTCTCTGTACACGGAAAAGGGATGCTCTGATTGGTCGTCCAGCCAATCGGAGCATCTCTTTTTAAATGTATGGAAAATAATCTTTTCAAAAGGTTGCCGTAGCAATGCCCACTTCCCACTAATCAAGTGAAAGCGGCGTATCCAATTCCCATGCCAGGTGAAGCGACTCCTTTAAATACAAAGCAATCTCCTCGATCTGCAAATGGTCGGTGTCGAACTTAGAATGGTACGACTCATAGGCGCTACGCCTTTTCTCATATAGGGCTTCCATCTCCTCAAGCGTCTTCCCTTGAAGGACGGGGCGGCTGTCGATCAATAGGTTCACTCGGTCTTTCCAAGAATCAAAGGTGATGTCGAGGAAAATGACAATACAATCGGATAAGCACTGCTCGCGAATTTCCTCTTGCATAAACGCCCCCCCACCAAGAGCGATAATTTTCATTTTTTCCCCGCATGTCTCGCGAACGACGTTTCGCTCCTGTTCTCGAAAGAACGGCTCGCCGTACTTGGCAAAAATTTCGGTAGGGGGACAGCCCACCTTTTCTTCAATCACGTGATCCACGTCGATAAAGTCACGGTACATCCGCTTCGCCAGTTCACGGCCAATGGACGTTTTGCCGACACCCATGAACCCTATTAACACGATGTTTCTCTCAATTAACGGATCTTTTCTTCTCATCTGCATACACACTTTCCTTTGAATTCCTTTAAGTATAACAAATATCTTGTTCTAGGAAGAGACAAACATGTTAACAACTGTTGCCACTGTGAGACCAACGGCTATATAAATTAGGGCAAAAAAGAAATTGCGGCTTCCTACGCGGTAAGGGTTTTGTTGTAAATAATCTGAAAGCAAAGCGACGGAAATATTGAACGGGCTGAACATGATCGAAGCTAGACTGGAAACGATCAAGACAAGCGCAAGCGGAACAGAAGCAAGAGTATCCACAAACGGCGCAAGCAAGGAAGTAACGAGCGTAATCGTCACAAGCGGGTGAAAACCGATCAATGCGGCGAAAACGAAGAATCCGGCAATCATGACATATAATAAAATGGGCGTATTTGCGCTCGCCGCATCGCCCAAAATGCTCTGAAACGAAGCAACAGCTCTGGTTTCGCCAATCATATTCACAAACAATGAGGCGCTTAAAAACATGAATACATAGTTTGAGAGGCCCTTTGTACGCATCTTCCAGTACGGCTGAATAAACGATGTAAACCGTTTGAGTCGACGGTTGAGGAGCGCCCAGAAAAAGGCCAACGGAATGATAAGAATCACAATCGAAAACAGGAACCCTTTTTGTACAATGTATTCCGTTACGGTGACAAGCGCGATAAAAACGAGCAGAAGCCCAATCAGCTCACGCATTTTTTTAGCAATGACATCCAAGGCAGGCGTCCGCATTCCAGCGTCCTGTGAAATCGGAAGGCCGGAGAAACGTTTTCTGGATAAGAGCATGTCAAGCACAACTAAGATGGCCACAATGATAAGCAAAAATGGCAAAATGCTTATGTACGAAATCCCCGTAACATCAATCGAATAGCTTACCATCACTTCCATTGGACTCCAAGTTAAGCAAAGCGCGTAGGCCCTGAGAATATTACTTGTATAAAACGCATTGGCAATCTTGACCGTTAGCTGATTCATCGAAGAGCGCAGCGACTGAGCAATCAATGTAATTGTCCCGATGTTTAGAAACATTCCGAGAAAATGGGTGACAAAGAAACTGCGAACATAAAGCTGGTTCGTGTCTTTGACCCCTTGCTGAAAAACCGAGCTGAGCGTTTGGTCATAACGTCCGATATGAATGATTGAGTGCAAGAAAGGAAGGACAAAGAACAGGGCGATCACACCGATGGTTTCCTGGAACTGCAGAAGAAATTCGTGCCACGGGGCATCATTAAAAAGGAAAAAAAGCAAGCCAATACTGAAAAAAATGGTGCCGGTGATCGCATAGAGACCACGCGTATAAAAAGCAGCCACGCCAATGGCTAGAACCGAGGTCGCTCCAGAGGCGTATAGAAACACCGGGTGTTCGAATAACATGGTCAGCAAGTAGCTGACAAAGACAGCTGTAAACGCAATGAGTCGCATGTATGAACCTTCTTTTTTGTAAGATGAAATACTTTAGTCTTGAAGGCTCTTTACCCATCTAATGAACGATGGTCCCACAGTGTTATTTAATCACACTTATGCCCAAAAGGGGAAGAGGGAAAAGCCGGTTCGACAAAGAGTGATGGCTGTATGTAGCAAGTGCTTCCTGAGTGGGGAGCGCTTTTTGTCTTGGTTCCCTGCAAGCGTTAGTCAAACCCGGGATTTCTTTTATTAGGTTCCAAAGGTAAGAGCGCTACTCGCGAACTGTGTGGAGCAACATGGTTCTGAACTCGTCCAGCGCGTCATAAAGTGTACAAAGATAAGCTTAAGCTTGCCGAGGTGATGAATCTGAGTGCATTTCTAGCAATTAAGTGGACGTTGCTTGTGATGGTTGGTCTGAGGCTGCTTTCAGGCTTCATTGAGCTTAGCGCGGCCTTTCTCATGCTGCGAATGAACAGTGTTGAAAAAGCTGTTGCGATTAACGCCATGCTGGCCATCATTGGGCCAACGGTTTTGCTTTTATCAATAAGCATAGGACTGGTCGGCATGTCCGATAAGCTGTCCTTATCCAAATTTCTACTCATTGGTGCAGGGGTCACACTCATTTTACTAGGAATCCGCAAATAGGAGGGACGCTTATGCAAGCAGAGATTTTAACGGTGTTGCCACCAACAATCAAAGAATGCTTACAGGCGCTACCAGACGAAATCGTTCGCTATGTGGAAGAGATCCGCATTCGAATTAGCCGCCCTCTAGAAGTCATTGCTGGAGGAAAGCCGTACTACCCGGAACAAAGGGGAGAGAGCTACATTGTACAGGAAAGCGATGCTCACTTTTTACTGAATCAGCTAAGTGAATACTCCCTTTATGCGTTTGAGGAAGAGCTAAGAAAAGGGTTTATTACCATTCGAGGGGGCCACCGCGTCGGACTAGCAGGGAAAGTCTTGCTAGAGCGGGGCGATGTACAGACGCTTCGACCGATCAGCTCCTTCAATATTCGGATTGCGCGTCAAAAAATTGGCGCAGCGGCTCGTTTGATTGGTGATTTGTATGAACCGAAAGAGCGACGGTGGCTCAGCACGCTTTTTGTTGGCGCCCCGCAGACAGGGAAGACGACGGTGCTTCGTGATTTGACGAGATTAATGAGTCAGGGAGTCCCAAATAGACAGATTGAGGCGATTAAAGTTGGCATTGTCGATGAACGTTCAGAGATTGCGGCAAGCATCGCAGGTGTTCCCCAGCACGAACTTGGAAGCCGTGTCGATGTTCTTGATGGCTGTCCAAAAGCAGAGGGCATGATGATGATGATTCGTTCGATGTCACCAGAGGTCCTTGTCGTCGATGAAATTGGACGAGCGGAAGACACGCGCGCCATCATCGAAGCGCTTCATGCTGGTGTGAATGTGATCGCCACCGCACACGGTCATTCATTTGAAGAAGTCGCGCAGCGTCCTGCATTGAAGGAACTTTTTGCTGCTGGTGCCTTTGGGCGAGTAGTAGAGCTTGGTCGCCTTCCACATCCTGGGAGCATCTCCCGCATTCGGTTGCCGCGCCAATTGAAAGTAGCCATGGGGAAATGAAGTGGCTCGGTGCCGTTCTTATCGTTCTCTGCGCAACGTGGATCGGCTTTGAGCGGGCACGAAGGCTTGCGGAGCGCCCACGTCAGCTCAGACAGTTAAAGGTTGCGCTGCAATCCCTCGAAGCGGAAATGCTCTACGGGCATACCCCGCTGGCAAAGGCAAGCGACCATATTGCCTCACAGCTCTCGCCCCCCATCTCCGGGTTGTTTTCCCGTTTCGCTGAAAATCTGCGAGCCAAGGAGCTATCAGCTCACGATGCCTGGGCGCTTAGCATTCAAGGAACTTGGTCCGACACAGCCCTCGGCGAAAGTGAGCGTGAAGTGCTCAGTCAGTTTGGGGCAACGCTCGGAACTACCGATCGACATCAGCAGCAAAAGCAGCTTTTGCTCACGCAAACGCATCTGGAACGTGAGGAAGATGAAGCCAAAGAGCTGCAAAAGCGTTACGAGCAAATGGCAAAGACGCTCGGTGTGTTGGCGGGGCTATTGATTGTAATTTTGTTGATTTAGTGGGGGCTTGGACTGGGGAGTTTGGGGGCCGGTGTTGGCGTCAAAAGGCTGGATGTATGGGTCTTCCGAGATGCGTAGAAGAATCCTTGCATGGTTTACAAGGCCGCAATGTGGCGTCAATAAGTCGTTCATCAATAGAATCCACGTTTCGGGTAGGGAGGAGGTAACCCATGGCGTATGACGTAAATACCATATTTCAAATTGCTGGCATCGGTATTGTTGTGGCAATGATACACACCGTTTTAAAACAAATGGGAAAAGAAGATTGGGCGCATTGGGTGACGTTGATTGGTTTTGTCGTCGTGCTCTACATGGTGGCAACGATTGTCGACGACTTGTTCCAAAAAATACGAAGCGTCTTCCTGTTCCAGGCATAGTGGTCCACAACCGGGGGAGTTCAGATCAACATGTACCCCCCTTCGCTTTGTCTGGGAAGTTTCGAAATGATAGATTTGTCTAGCCGTGGAAGCAAACGGACTCGAGACGCTACAGGTCGGACTTTTCTTGCTGGGCTTTAGAATTTCTCGCCTGTGCCCGCTTGTCTGCGCTTTTCTTGAGCGCGTTAAACTGAAATACGGCGCACAAGCCTTGGGGTACGACGCACGAGCTTGTAATACGGCTTAGAAAATAGGGGGGGGCGTCCACTATAAGGACAAGGGCAGGAAGTAGCTAGCACAGGCGTTGCTTTAAACGGGTGAAAACACCCCCGTTGAATGTAATTTCACTTCAAAGGAGGGGGTTGTGATTGAGATTGTGCAGGTTGTTGGGCTAGGGTTAATCGCAACTTTCCTAGCCTTGATTGTGAAAGAGCATAAGCCAATGTTCGCCTTTCTACTAACAATGTTTGTTGGTTCAATGATCTTTCTCTTCTTGCTTGATGAGATTGTGATGGTCATTGATTTGATTGAGGAACTGGCAACAAATGCGAACATTCACATGATGTATTTGCAAACGATTTTGAAGATCATCGGAATTGCCTATATTGCTGAGTTTGGAGCACAGATTTCTAGAGATGCCGGACAAGCTGCGATTGCCAGCAAGATTGAATTAGCAGGGAAAATTTTTATTCTGGTATTGGCGATTCCCATTTTAAAAGCGGTGATTGAAATGATTTTGGCGCTGCTTCCAACTTGAAGGCGGGGAGAGGACAAGCGATATGTGGAAACGGATGATGGTTGCAGTCGTTATACTACTCAGTTTCTGCTTTGTCTCATTTGAGTCCGTACAAGCTGAATCAGAAGCTGATGCCGAAGACACATTTAATCAAGAAGAATTGCTGGATACGCAGCTAGAGGCGCTGAAACTTGATGAAGTTCAACAGTACTGGGAGCGGGTGTCAGAAGAATATGGGGGGTTTCTGCCGGAAAGCCAAAAAGGAAGCTTAACTGACTTTCTTAAAGGAGACAAGCAATTTCACATCAAGGACTGGGGCATTGGCCTCCTTAAGTATTTGCTGCATGAGGTGCTTGTCAATGGACGACTGCTTGGCATGCTGCTTTTGCTCACCATCTTTGCCCAGGTGCTCCAGTCGTTTCAAAACGCATTTGAGCAGCAGACGGTCAGCAAAACGGCGTATGCGGTGACGCTCCTTGTACTGGCGATGGTGGCGATGAATGGGTTTCATGTGGCGATTACGTATGCGCGCGAGGCAATTGAATCGATGGTGCATTTCCTTATCGCGCTTCTGCCGCTTCTGCTGGCGATGATGGCCTCCCTTGGAGGGCTCACCTCTTCCGCTTTATTTCATCCAGTGATCATCTTCCTTGTGCATACGAGTGGGCTGTTGATAAATAATCTTGTACTGCCACTCCTGTTTTTTTCAGCGGTGCTCGGCATCGTGAGTACGCTGAGCGACAACTACAAGGTCACGCGGCTCTCCGCTCTCTTCCGAAAAGCGGCGGTTGGTCTTCTCGGGGTCTTCATGACTGTTTTTCTTGGCGTGGTCTCTGTTCAAGGGGCGACGGCGGCGGCAAGTGACGGGCTGACGATTCGCACAGCGAAATTTATCGCCGGAAATTTTGTTCCGGTGATCGGGCGGATGTTCACTGATGCGACAGATACGGTGATGAGTGCTTCTCTTATACTGAAAAATACAGTAGGGATGACAGGGCTGATCCTATTACTCGCGATTTGTGCGTTTCCGGCCATCAAGGTTCTTTCCATCGCCCTCATTTTCAACATCTCCGCTGCTGTTCTTCAACCGCTAGGAGGGGGGCCTATTATCGACTGTCTAGAAATTATAGGGAAATCAGTTCTCTATGTATTTGCTGCGCTTGCGCTCGTAGGTCTGATGTTCTTTCTGGCGATCACATTGATGATTGCGGCTAGTAACATTGCCTTTATGATGCGATAGAAAGGGGGCACTTATGGGATTTCTATCCGACTGGGTGACATCCATTATCCTTCTCATTCTTCTAGCCATTGTTCTTGAAATGCTTCTTCCAAGCTCCGTTTTAAAGGGCTATGTGAAGATGGTCGTGAGTTTAATGTTGCTGGTCATGATGCTTCAGCCGGTAATCTCTATTTTAACCAGCGATGCTGATGAATGGCTGAATTCATTGATCCCGGACACGCGCACAGAAGAAAAGCAGGTAACAAATGAAATAAATGAGCAAAAAAGAGAAATAGAATCGGGACAAGATGCATATATCTCTAAACAAGTGGCTGTCGATTTGGAAGATCTGGTTGCCGAGGAACTCGAAGTTCAGTTTAAGATGGAAATCCGTCACCTCGACGTAAATGAATGGCAAGGCCAGGGAGAAGGAGAAGTAACCATTCATGCCGTCGTCGGTGAGGTTGGGGTGACAGAAGCAACGCAGGAGCAAGTAGCGGAGACTATTCAACCTGTTTCCATCGAGATTGATGCAGCGTCTTCGAATGAGGAGGAACAGGTCGAGGCGGAGCTTGGAGAGGAAGAAGCAGAGGTAATTCAACTTCTTGCAGAGGCATGGGACATTCCAGAGACAACCATTACGCTTTCATGGGAAGGGGGAGAACGGGTGGATGAATGACCAAGAAACTAATGAAGACTGGCTAAAGAAATGGCTTCCGAAACAGCCGAAGCAAAAGAAAAAGCCCTTTTCACCCAAGTATGTACTCATCCTAGGCTGTATCGGGGTTTTGCTTATGGTCATCAGCCAGCTTTTTGGGTCCTCACCAGAGGAAGTAGCCGAGCCGGTGGTCTCCGACTACGAGGACGAAGCGGTGGAAGACGAAGAGGACACACCAGTATTTGGCAGGAAGGTGGAGGACAATTCGATGGCTGACTATGAAATGCGCTATGAAAACCAACTCAGGGATAGCCTGGAGGAAATCATTGGCGTTGAAGATGTCTCCATTATGGTCAACTTAGCCGACACCGAGCGTAGCGTCTATGAGAAAAATGTGTCTAGAAGCCGTCAAGATACCAAGGAGACAGATAGAGAAGGCGGGTCAAGAGAGGTTGAAGATGTCACGGAAGAAGAGGATGTGGTCATCGTTCGAAACGGTGACAAGGAAGAGCCTCTTGTGATTGCAACAGAGAAACCAAGCATTTCAGGCGTGCTTGTTGTCGCAAATGGGGTGGAGAACGCGCAGGTGAAAGCGTGGGTCGTTGAATCGGTAAGCCGGGTGCTTGACGTTCCCCCACACCGTGTGTCTGTGATGCCAAAGAAATCTGGGGAGGAATAAAAAATGGTCCTAAAAAAACAAACCGTTTGGTTACTCACAATGCTAAGCTTAATGATTGTGCTAAGTGTCTACTATTTCACACCTGATACAAATCCTGGCGATAGTGTTGCTTTTGATGAGTCAGAGGAAGCGAACGAAGAATCAGCTGTAGGTGAAGATGAGTTGGAGACGTCCCTAGAGGTAAATGAAGAAGGGGAAGTAGAGGGCGATGAAGAGGGAGCTCTCTCTGAGATTTCCGGTAGTGTTAGTTTCACTGAAGCTAGAATGCAGCTAGAGGAAACGCGTTCAAAGAGAGCCGAAGAATTTACGCGCGCAGCGGCCTCTGAAGACGCAACAGCGGAAGAGCAAGTAGAAGCGCACGACAAATCCATGGAGATTTTGGCCGTGAGCCATGACGAGGAAGTGCTTGAGTCATTAATTAAAGCGGAAGGCTATCAGGACGCACTTGTCATGACGCATGAGGATCAGGTACAAATTTTAGTGCAAGCAGATGAACTAACAAAATCTCAAGCGGCCCAGATCATGGCAATGGCAGAGGATCGACTTGGATCACAATCGGATGTGTCGGTGCAAATCGAATCCACCGTTAAATAAGAGGAAAAATGGCTCAAAAGAATTTCTTTTGAGCCATTTTTAGTGACAGGAACTCAGGGCTTTTCGCTTCTGAGCGACTCGCCTGCGCTTTTCGGAGTTACTTCCGAAAGCAAAGCTGTCCCTCTTACATAGGGCCTTGTTTTAAAAGAGAATGCATTCCCTTTCTCCTCATGATATAATACAGCAATGTACACTGAAGTTGAGGAGAGATACGTATGGAATGGTCCGATTTAACAGAAGGCGCGAAGGCCGTCCTTGAACAAACGCGCAACATTAAGAACGACAATATTCAAATTGTAGAGTTTGAAGTAGGGTTTGAAGAGGCCGTTGAAGACGTGGATGGGGATCAAGTGACCGTCTCCATTCAAGAAGACGATTATAAGAACTTAAAGCGCTATACTCAGGAAAATGAATACGGCGAGACGTATCATATGGCCCGCAATAAGGACATCGTGAAGATCATTCTGCTTGAGAACGGCAAGGTTCCGGATAATCTTTCAGAGTTCCCTGTGTTCCGTCAATATAAGAAAGAAGCCCTTCTAAAAGAAGAGGAGCAGAAAACGGATGTAGAAGAAAATCAAGAATAACGACCAAAGCGTGGCGTCTTGTTTGTAGGAGTGAGGTGCCCACGTGGTTTTTCTACATATTAAAGGATATCTTGAACCGATAGCGAAATAAATATCAAGATGGGTGCGTTTCCTCAAGGCGGTAGGACCACTGCGAGGAAATGAAGCGAAAAGGAGCGGTCGAGAGTGTTGAACGTCGAAGAAATTAAGAGTCTCATTGAGGCACTGGATCAATCTTCCGTTGATGAACTAGAATACGAGGAAGACAAAACAAAAATTACGTTACGAAAGCATCAGATACAAAGTCAGACCCCCGTGTCGGTCGTTCAGGAGTCTAACTCAACTGTTCAGCCACAGGTACAGAAAGAAGCGCCGGCAGCCCCTGCCGCGCAGGAAGAGGTACTTGTTGAAGAGCCAGCGGATTCGAGCAACTTGTACACGGTAACCTCGCCAATGGTAGGGACGTTTTATGCGGCCCCTTCCCCAGACACTGATCCCTATGTCTCTGAAGGGGCGAAGGTTGAAGAAGAAACGGTTGTTTGTATTGTTGAAGCGATGAAGCTAATGAATCCAATTGTTGCAGATGTGCAAGGAGAAATTGTTGAGATCGTGGCGCAAAACGGCGAGCTTGTAGAATACGGACAGCCTCTAATGGTCGTTAAATTGTAAAGAAGTGTGGGAGCTGGGTTATTGATGATGAAACGTATACTGATCGCAAACCGAGGCGAAATTGCCGTGCGTATCATTCGCGCCTGTAAGGAGCTTGACATAGAAACGGTGGCAGTGTATTCAGAGGCAGATATGGATGCACTCCATGTACAACTTGCGGATGAAGCCTTTTGCATTGGACCAACGCCATCGGCAAAGAGCTATTTAAATTTCACCAACCTCATGAGCGTCGCTACACTGACAGAAACGGATGCGATTCACCCAGGGTACGGCTTCCTGGCGGAAAATGCTGATTTCGCGGAGATCTGTGCCGCATGTAACATTACCTTTATTGGTCCAAGTCCGACGGCGATCTCTCGTATGGGAGCGAAGGACGTAGCGCGGGAGACGATGGACCAAGCAGGCGTACCGATTGTCCCTGGGTCGGATGGCATTATTGATTCAGTCGAGCATGGGCTAGCAGTTGCTGAGCAAATCGCCTATCCAGTCATTATCAAAGCAACCGCTGGCGGTGGCGGGAAAGGCATTCGTGTCGCCCGCAATGCTAAAGAGCTGGAGTCAGGCATTCAGGTGACGCAGCAAGAAGCGGAGACGGCTTTTGGGAATCCAGGTGTCTACCTTGAAAAATACATTGAGGACTTCAGGCATGTGGAAATTCAAGTGATGGCGGACAATCATGGCAACGTCGTTCATCTTGGCGAGCGTGATTGCTCGATCCAACGCAGGCTTCAGAAGCTCGTTGAGGAGACGCCGTCCCCAGCAATTACAGCAAAGAAACGCTGTGAAATGGGAGAAGCAGCCGTAGCGGCAGCAAAAGCAGTGAATTATTCAGGAGCGGGAACTGTTGAATTTATTTACGACCACCAAACCGGAGCCTTTTATTTCATGGAAATGAACACGCGTATTCAAGTGGAGCACCCGGTGACGGAAATGGTGACGGGCATTGATTTAGTCAAGGAGCAAATCCGCGTGGCAAACGGGGAGCGCCTGTCTTTTCGCCAAGAAGACATTACCTTCAGCGGCTGGGCGATTGAATGCCGTATCAATGCTGAGAATCCGGAAAAGAACTTCATGCCATCTCCAGGGAAAATCACCGATTACTTAGCTCCTGGCGGGTTTGGTGTACGAATTGATTCGGCGGTTTATCCAGGCTATACGATTTCGCCATTTTATGATTCAATGGTAGCAAAAGTGATTACGCATGGGGCAACTAGGGAAGAAGCAATTGCACGAATGAAGCGAGCGCTCGAGGAATTTGAAATTGAAGGCGTTGATACAACCATCCCGTTTCACTTGAACTTGCTTGACCATGAAGTGTTTGTCTCCGGTGATTTTAATACGAAGTTTATTGAAACCTATGACGTCATGCCCGTGGAAAAATAATTGCAAGCAAAGGAGATGAAAGCATGGATGAGCATCAGCTTTTAGAACTAGAAGAACAAAAAAGCGGACTTGGGAAAGTGGAAATTTCCCCTGAAGTCATTGAGGTCATTGCCGGAATCGCTGCTCAGGAAGTCGAGGGCGTTGCTTCCTTACGTGGAAACTTCGCAGCAGACGTGGCTGAGCGCCTTGGGAAAAAGAATCATGGCAAAGGAGTCAAGGTTGAACTGCGGGAAGACGGCATTGTTGTCGATGTTTCCATCAGTATCCTTTACGGGGCGGCGGTGCCAGAAGTAGCGAACTTAATCCAGCACAACATTCAACAAGCACTTGAGACAATGACGGCGATCGAGCTTAAGGCGATCAATGTGCACGTAGTCGGCGTCTTTTTTGAAACACAAGAACCTCCTACAGAGTCTCCGTATGAAGCATAGAAGAAGGGGTGTTGAAACCGGCGAATGCCGGTTTTTTTCATTGCTTTTACGAAAGTAGAATATGCGCTATACTGGGTAAGATGAATCAATAAGCTAGAACGATTAAAGGAGTCGACTATGAACCGAAGGGTAGCACGGTTACGAGCAGTGCAGGCGCTCTACCAAATGAATTTAATAGGCCTGGAAGCGGAGCAAGCGATTGAAAACACAGTGTCCGCGGAAGAAGAGGCCTCCCCTTTTTTTGAGGAACTCATCTACGGAACGCAAGAAAAGCAAGAAGCGGTTGATCACGTACTAGCGCAAAACTTAAAAGGCTACACGCTTGACCGTTTAGGCTATGTGGACCGGTCGATTGCACGGATGGCCCTGTATGAGATGCTTTATATTGATGATATTCCGATGAATGTCACCTTGAATGAGGCTATTGAGCTTGCCAAAGCCTTTGGTGGCGAAGACGCCGGCAGATTCATGAACGGAGTGTTGTCCAATTCATTTGATACAGCAATGAAGCAAAAGACAGACGAGACAGAAAAGGAGTAATGCGGGATGTCAGCACAAGTACTAAGTGGAAAACAGCTAGCAAGCGAAAAGCGTGAAGACATGAAGGCCTCGGTTCAAGCACTGAAAGAGAAAGGTGTTACTCCCGGTCTAGCAGTCATTTTGGTGGGGGAGGACCCTGCCAGCCAAACCTATGTGCGAAATAAGCAAAAAGCGTGTGAGAACACAGGGATTCACTCAGAGCTCATCGAGCTTCCAGAGACAACACCGGAAAATGAACTGCTTTCCAGGATTGAAGAGTTGAATCGCGATGAATCCATTGATGGCATTCTCGTGCAGCTGCCGTTGCCTTCGCACATTTCTGAGCAATCGGTGATTGAAGCGATTGCTCCAAGCAAAGATGTCGACTGCTTTCACCCGACGAATGTTGGGAAAATGATGATTGGGGAAGAGGGCTTTCTTCCTTGCACCCCGCACGGCATTCTTGTCATGCTCAAGGAGTCAGGCGTTGATATTGCCGGAAAACACGCCGTCATCATCGGTCGAAGCAACATTGTCGGCAAGCCGGTTGGCCAACTTCTCCTCAATGAGCATGCGACGGTGACGTACTGCCACTCGCGCACCCCCAATTTACGCGAGATGACACGTCAAGCGGACATTCTCGTTGTTGCCGTTGGGCGCTATGGGGTTGTGGGAGGCGAGGACATTAAAGAAGGAGCAGTAGTGATTGACGTTGGCATGAATCGCGTCGAAGGCAAGCTGCGTGGAGATGTTGAGTTTGAATCAGCGAAAGAGAAGGCCTCCCTTATTACTCCTGTGCCGGGTGGCGTCGGGCCGATGACGATTACTATGCTACTTGACAACACCATCCATTCTGCACGGAAACGCTCATAGGAGGTAGGCATGACGGAAATGTGGACCGTCACTGAGGTGACGCGCTATGTTAAACAGCTGATGGAGGATGACTTCGTGTTGCCGGACGTTTGGATTCGTGGCGAGCTCTCCAACTTCAAGCGACATTCTCGTGGCCATATGTACTTTTCCGTAAAGGATGAGAATTCGCGCATTCAAGCGGTGATGTTTGCTGGTCATAATCGATTTTTACGCTTTAAACCGGAAAATGGTATGAACGTGCTCCTGCGCGGGGAAGTCAATGTTTATGAGCCCTACGGCCAGTACCAGTTTTACGCAAAGGAAATGCAGCCAGACGGCATTGGCAGTTTGCATGTCGCTTTCGAGAAGCTGAAAAGTCAGCTGGAAGAAGAAGGCTTGTTTGCTGTCGAGAGAAAACGGAGAATTCCAAGTCTCCCGCAGCATATTGCCATCATTACTTCACCCACAGGTGCGGCGATTAGAGACATCCGCACTACATTAAAACGGCGTTTTCCACAGGCGAGAGTTACGCTCCTCCCTGCACTTGTTCAAGGAGACGGAGCCCCTGTTTCCGTCACCCAGGCGATCGAGAGGGCAAGTCTAGCCGGCGTGTTTGATGTACTGATTCTCGGCCGTGGTGGCGGTTCAATTGAGGAGTTATGGGCGTTTAATGAAGAAATCGTCGCTCGGGCGATCGCAGATTCACGCATTCCTGTTATTTCAGCCGTCGGTCACGAAACGGACTTTACAATAAGCGACTTTGTCGCCGACGTGCGAGCACCAACGCCAACGGCTGCGGCGGAGCTTGCTGTGCCGGATTACAGAGAACTCATTGATCAAGTGGGTAACTTAAGGCGGAGAATGCAGCGAGCGACGGTGGAGCGGGTCGTTGGGGAACGAAAGGTTCTGGAGCGTCTGCAGCGCTCCTATGCGTTTCGCTACCCAGAGCAGCTTGTGCGCCAAAAGGAGCAGCAACTGGACGGACTGTTCGACAGATTAAAAGGGAGTGCGACGCGGCACTTAATCGATAAACGAAGAAGGTACAAAGAGGTAAACAAAGCCATCACTCGGCAGCACCCGAGCACGCGTCTCGCGCAGTTAAGGGAAAAGCTTACTCAGCAGGAGGCGCTCCTTACACGCGCAGCATCGGAGCGAGTGAAAGAGAAGAAACAGCATTTCTCTGCCTTGCTGCACAGCTTAAATTTGCTTAGTCCGCTAAATGTCATGGAGCGTGGATATTCGCTTGCCTACA
The DNA here is from genome assembly GCF_001484965.1 of Shouchella shacheensis. Lineage (GTDB taxonomy): Bacteria > Bacillota > Bacilli > Bacillales > Bacillaceae_D > Shouchella > Shouchella shacheensis. The sequence continues at coordinate 97,737 of NZ_KQ947395.1, forward strand.
AGGAAGAGGAGCTGCTGAAATCGGTCGCTCAAGTGCAGCAAGGAGATTCGCTCACGATTAACGTTAGCGACGGAAGCATAGATTGTCAGGTGCACTCCGTGAGGAAAAGCCAAGCCGAAAAGGAGGAATACACGTGAATGAAACAAAGCCAAGTCAGACGTTTGAGGAGTCCATGGAGGAGCTTGAAAACGTTGTTGAAAAACTTGAGCAAGGGGACGTTCCGCTAGAGGAAGCGATTGCGATGTTTCAAAAAGGAATGGAACTTTCAAAGACGTGTCATGAGAAGCTCGAGAAAGTGGAACATCAACTCGATCAAATCATGCACGAGGACGGTGAGCTTGTCGAAACCGATCTTAGCAAGGAGGAACAGGAGTGAGCGCGTCTTTTCAAGAATTTTTGAATGAAGCAAGGACAATGGTTGAGCGCAAGCTGCCCCTGCACATCGCCTCCATGGCAACAGAAGATCAGCTAAAGAAGTCGATGATCTATTCACTTGAAGCAGGGGGAAAGCGAGTTCGACCTGTATTGGTGCTCGCTGTACTCGATGCCTACAACCTTCCGCTTGACACTGGTGTTGATGTGGCTTGTGCGATCGAGATGGTCCATACATACTCACTGGTTCATGACGATCTGCCAGCCATGGACAATGATGATCTTCGACGAGGCAAGCCAACCAATCATAAGGTGTTTGGTGAGGCAACGGCCATCCTCGCTGGCGACGCACTGTTAACGCGTAGCTTTGGCGTCATTGCCGATGTAGCAGATGAGGACGTTAGCGCAGAGACCAAGCTAAAGCTCATTCAAGGGCTCTCCAAGGCCGCCGGGGCAGAGGGCATGGTTGGTGGACAAATGGCCGATATGGAGGCGGAGAATCGTCAGGTTACTGCTCATGAGCTTGCCAGTATTCATCATCGCAAAACCGGAGATCTGCTCTCCTTCGCCATTCTTGCGGGTGCATTGATTGGGGGGGTCTCGGAAGTCGATCAGGAGCGGCTGCGCTTATTTGGTCAGGAGCTCGGTCTCCTTTTTCAAATTAAAGACGACATTTTAGATGTCGAAGGCGATGCTTCGGTGATTGGCAAGCCAGTAGGCAGCGATTTAACCAACAACAAAAGCACCTATCCAAGCCTTTTGGGCCTTGGAGGAGCGAAAGAAATGCTTGAGACCCATTATCAGGAAGCGAAAGCGTATTTGCGTGAGCTGGGACTAGAAGAAACGCTGTTAGCGTCGCTTTTGGATTACGTGACTTTTCGTGATCGTTAAATGAAATATTGCTAAGAGAGGAGCCGTTCGGCATTGGGACGGCTTTTTGTCTAGCTGCGGCGGGTAGAAGCTCGGGATTTTTCGGTCCTGCCCTGAAATCCAAGACCGGGATTTCGAGTGCAGGCCCTCCAAAATCCGTGCTTCTAAGCAACCCGCCTGCGCATTTCGTATTGTCTAGCTGCGGCGGGGTAGGGGCTTTGAGATTTTTTGCCCTGACAATGAAATCCAAGACCGGGATTTCTGTGGCAAGTCTTCCAAAATCCGTGCTTCTAGGCAATCCGCCTGCGCTTTCTTTTTACATCTCATTATTTACATATTCCCCCTTATTTGAGCAGTCATGACCACTTTTCTAAGATATCGCTGTTCTTTGCCCTACACTTTTTGCTATACTTGGTCTAATGAAATCGAGACAAGTTATACGTGAGGAGAGCGTATAGCGAATTTGAATCTAAAAATGGAGGGTTCGACAATGAACCTTGAAGAAATTCAGAGCCCCGAGTTCTTGCGACATTACTCGAAAAAGCAGCTCAAGGAGCTCGCTGCTGATATTAGACGTTTTTTAATTGAGAAGTTATCGGTAAGTGGCGGGCATATCGGACCAAACTTAGGAGTGGTCGAGTTAACGCTGATGCTGCACCAACTCTATGATAGTCCAAAAGACAAGTTCATTTGGGATGTCGGTCATCAGTCTTATGTCCACAAGATTCTCACTGGGCGTGCAACCCAGTTTGACACTATTCGTCAGTACAAGGGATTGTGCGGGTTCCCTAAGCGCAACGAAAGCGAGCACGATGTCTGGGAGACGGGGCACAGCTCAACGTCTTTGTCAGCCGCGATGGGGATGGCGACCGCCCGTGACTTAAAGGGAGAAGACAACAGTGTTGTTGCCATTATTGGTGACGGGGCGTTAACTGGGGGAATGGCGCTTGAAGCTATGAACCACATTGGCGACGAGCAGCGCGACTTGACCGTGATCTTAAACGATAACGAAATGTCGATTGCGCCAAATGTCGGTGCCTTGCATAGTATGCTGGGTCGCCTGCGTACAGCCGGCAAGTACAATCGAGCGAAAGAGGATCTCGAACAGCTTGTTCGCAAAATCCCTGCGTTTGGTGGAAAGCTCGCTGACACAGCGGAGAGACTGAAAGATAGCATGAAGTACCTCCTTGTCTCTGGTGTCTTCTTTGAAGAAATGGGCTTTACGTACCTTGGTCCTGTAGATGGCCACGATTTAGACGATCTTCGGGATAATTTGCGGTATGCTAAGAAAACTTCAGGTCCTGTACTCGTGCATGTTGTCACAAAGAAAGGCAAGGGGTACAAGCCAGCGGAGGAAGATGCAAAGGGCGCTTGGCACGGCATTGGACCTTATAAAATTGAAACTGGAGAAGTAGTCAAAAAAGCTGGACAACCCCCGGCCTATCCCGTTGTTTTTGCGAATACGTTGAAAAAAATCGCTCGCAAGGATGAGCGGGTGGTCGCGATTACTCCTGCGATGCCGGGCGGGTCGAAACTGGATCTCTTTGCGGAAGAGTTTCCTGATCGCATGATTGATGTCGGCATTGCCGAGCAGCATGCGGCGACCATGGCTGCTGGGATGGCGACGCAAGGAATGAAGCCGGTCTACGCGGTTTACTCCACATTCTTACAGCGGGGCTACGATCAAGTGATCCATGACATCTCACGCCAGAATCTGAATGTGTTGATTGCGATTGATCGTGCGGGACTCGTCGGTGCAGACGGAGAGACGCATCAGGGCGTGTTTGATATTGCGTTCCTGCGTGCGCTCCCCAATATGATCATCCTCAATCCTAAGGACGAAAATGAACTGCAGCATATGCTCTACACAGCATTGGCGGTAGAGCACGGGCCGATCGCCGTCCGGTACCCACGGGGGAACGGTCTCGGTGTGTCAATGGACAAAGAGCTTCAGCAGCTGCCGATTGGCAAATGGGAGACGATTCAGGAAGGCTCGGAGGCGTGTGTGCTGACGTTTGGAACAATGCTGCCCGTCGCCGAAGCGGCCGTGAACGAATTGCAGAAGAAAGGAAACTCGGTGCGTCTCGTGAACGCGAACTCCGTAAAACCGTTGGATGAAAAGCTACTTCATGAAATTGCCCAGAGTCAGATCCCGGTTCTAACCATTGAAGAAGCAGCGCTTCAAGGCGGGTTCGGAAGCGCCATTCTTGAATTCTTCCATGATGCGGGCTATCATGGCGTGGAAGTGAAGCGCCTTGGCATCCCGGATTGTTTCATTGAGCATGGTTCCGTCAAAGAACTCCATCAAGAAATTGGTCTCACCTCTGAACGCATTGCGGATACGTTGCAAAGCATGATACCAATGAAAAAGCAAAGGGCGTAACAAGAATGTCGAAAAAAGAGCGCGTAGATGTGCTGCTTGTGGAACGTGGCTTGATTGAGACGCGAGAACAAGCGAAGCGGACCATTATGGCAGGTCTGGTGTATACAGACAGCGAGCGAGTGGATAAACCAGGTCTTAAGCTGGCAATCGACGCGCCACTACGTGTCAAGGGAAGCATGTTAAAATACGTTAGCCGTGGTGGCCTGAAGCTTGAAAAAGCATTAGCCGTCTTTCCGCTTTCCGTCGAGGGCAAGACGGTGCTCGACATCGGCGCCTCCACGGGTGGTTTTACCGACTGCGCCCTGCAAAATGGGGCGGCCCATGTCTATGCCGTAGACGTAGGCTACAACCAGCTTGCTTGGAAAATTCGCCAGGACGAGCGAGTAACGGTCATGGAGCGCACCAATTTCCGCCATTCTACCTCTGCTGATTTTCATAAGGGCTCCCCGAGTTTTGCGACGATCGACGTTTCGTTTATCTCGCTTCGGCTGATCCTGCCTGCGCTCCGGGAAATCCTCGCAGAAGACGGGGAGGTCGTTGCTCTGATCAAGCCCCAGTTTGAAGCAGGGCGTGAGCAGGTCGGAAAAAAGGGCATCGTTCGCGATGAAAAGGTTCATTTTCAAGTCGTTACGGACATTAGTGCCTTTGCACAAAGCATAGGTTTTGACGTCCACGGACTCGACTTCTCTCCCATTACGGGGGGAGAGGGAAATATTGAATTTTTGATGTACTTGTCTAAAGGCAGTGGTCTAGAAGGGAAAAGTCAACTCAGCGATGAGAAGTTGCGGGAGGTTGTTCGGCAGTCGCGAGGGTTAAATGGGTAACGGTCGATTAAGAGTAGCGCTTGTTCCTTGGGGACAGGTGCTTTTTTAGGCTGAGGAGCTAAAGGCTGGTGAGGGTTAGGGTGGAGGGCGGAACTCGAGCGGAGTGAAAGAGAGCCCCTGAACGTCGAGAGCGAATGCTAGAACGCCGAGAGGGAGCGTTTGAACGTCGAGAGTGAATGCTGGAACGCTGAGAGGGAGCGTCTGAACGCCGAGAGCGAATGCTGGAATGCCGAGAGGGAGCGTCTGAACGAGCGCAATCTCGGCGGACTAGGCAAGGCATCCTTTTTTATGCATCCTTATGCAGCGCTGAAGAGTGAATGTTTTTCGAGATAATCCACCCCGAAATTCG
>NZ_LLYY01000014.1 GCF_001484965.1 Shouchella shacheensis
AGTCTTTTAATACTTTAGAACCCCACTCCTTTAGGTGTGGGAGGTTCAGGTGGGCATTGTTCAACGAAAAGAGGAACGTTGGGACGATGATGAAATCGATTTGGAGCACTTGCTCGAGTTCACTCATGTGTCAGGTTACGGCAATATCCCGCACCAGGATGGTGTGCCTGCTTATGACTATGTGGCGGCCTTCGATATTGAAGAGGATTTACCTGTTTTCTTCATTGTTAGTCAAAATGGTCTGGAGTACAAAACCGACGAATTAGGTGAAGTAGAGGACTATCTGAGAGATTCTGCATCTTAAAAACTCATAGTCAAATCATCTTTCGCTTGGTTAACAATAGCAGGTTAGGGTAGCTGGCAAGATTGTGCCGGACGCTGCTCAAATGACAGCTGTTTCAATGAAGGCGCCCGTTTGCTGTATTGCATTGAACAAAGTCAATCACTATCGCCTAACACCTACCCATCTTTTCTCTATGATGTTAGGCTTCTTACGACTAGTATGAAGAACATATAATTCCCGTCTAGGATCTTCTCGATGAACTTCTTGATATGCCTTCATAGCATCTGGAGAATTAGGAAACTTTTTCAAGGGAGCAACCTCATCTAAAATACGCTCACTTTTCTCATTTGTATGTGCCCGAACAGCTTCTATTAAAACCCATTGTTCTGGGAAAGCGTGGCACACATCTTCCCACTTCATCCCGAGTCACCTCCAGAAATTATTTACTTACATTGTATCATGATTAACTCAACTTTCGGAGTTGAAAATACAGTGGATTCCCTGTTGCTCGCTGGCTGGAGAGAACCCTGGAGATTGTTGCGTCTCCTGACGGGATGAGCGCTTCTCCTGTCGGATTGAGCGCTCCTCTTGTCCGATTGAAGCTCCCTCCTGTCCGATTGAGCGCTCCTCTTGTCCGATTGAGACTCCCTCCTGTCCGATTGAGCGCTCCTCTTGTCCGATTGAAGCTTCCTCCTGTCCGGTTGAGCGCTCCTCTTGTCCGATTGAAGCTCGATCCTGTCGAAATAGCTGCACCTAATTCCCTTATACCAGTGGGTGAGGTGGACTTTTCGTGTCCGAAAGTTGAGTGATTAAGTAAAGTGTAATAACACCGAATACAGCTAATGTTTATTAAAAATAAGATCGAAGTATTATTACTTATATCCTCCGAATAGCGCGTGACCAGCTTTTACCCACCATGCATCAACATCTGAAAATCCCGATTTCCGAAAGTGCAAGTGTACAATTCGTCTTTTTTTCACCAATTATTTAGGTCCGATGAGCAAGAACACTCTTTACTTTTACTTGGTTAAATTAAAGCTTTGCTCAATTAAGTTATAAATATCTCCTTCTGGATCGGTACGTTTTAAAACAAGTGAAATCCAATTTTCTTTATCCATATGATATCCAGGTAAAATATTTTCCCCATTTCTTAAACTATCACTTATTTCGGGAGGACATTTTAAATTCAGAACATCCATTTCCTCATTTCCATCTATTCCTACTTTTTCTGGCAGAACATTCATTATTAGACCATACCATTTTTCGTTAGGTTCATGTCTCAAGGCGGCATAGTTTGGAAACTTTTGAAATGGATAATCTGGCGATGTACCATAGTTTTCTTTGACGTACTTAAAGATATCTTCTCTTGTTAACATACTTAATAATTCCTCCAATTACTTAAATAGACTCTCTGCATTCGCCAAGCCGGATAGAACAATGGTGACTTTTTTATAGTCATCCCCCTAATCGACGAGAAGGGACACCTTTCCATTAAACATCAAGATTAAGAAAAATCTGTTGTTATTTCCATTAGGTTATTTTACTTCATTTATCTATACCACAATTTCTTTTATACTAAACAATCTGGCGCTTATGTTCAATACGGACGCTGATCCTTTATTCATTACTTGGTATAACAGCTTCCATAAAGAGCGTCAGATGTCACCAATCCAAAAAATGAAAACTAAGCGCTTCTCCTATTATAGAAAAGCGCTCGTTTTCACCTCTACTTCTTATTCCGATACAAATACATCGTCAGTGGTGCGAATAGGACCATGATGATGAAAGAGGCCAAAAGAACCCAGCCAATCTGTTCAAAGGTTCCTGTCCCATGCATCAACCCACGTACAGCTGTGACTAGAAGGGAGATTGGGTTGATCTCAACGAATCCTTGAAGCCACGCTGGCAGCGTTTCTGGGTCTACAAAAACATTGCTCACGAACGTGATCGGAAACAGAACCATCATGCTTGCCATCATCAGCGATTTCTCGGAGCGCATAATCAACCCAAGCGTCGTCCATATCCACGACAAACTAAAGGAGAAAAAGACGAGTAAGGCCACTCCCCCCAGAACACCAATGAACCCACCATCCGGTCGAAATCCAAGCAAAAGGCCGAGCGCGATCATAATGGCCGATGCCATCGTGTAGCGAACCGCATCCACGAGCAACGCACCGACCAGTGCAGACGGCAGCCAAATCGGTAACGTGCGAAAGCGATCAAAAATGCCTTTTCTGATATCGTTATTTAAGTCTACCCCCGTGTACATCGTGATTTGCGCGACCGTCATCACGAGGATTCCAGGAAGGAGGAACTGCAAATACGCACTCGTGGACCCAGCAATCGCTCCGCCAAATAAGTAGGTAAACATAAGCAAGAAAATAATTGGAAAAACGGTCACGTCGAACAGTTGCTCAGGAATGTGCTTAATTCGAAGCAAGGCTCGCGAGGCGAAAGTGAACGATGAAGAGAACGCACTTGGTCGTTGGGGGCGCTTGCCTGAAGCAATCGCCTCGCGCAGCTGTTCATCGACGCCGCTCTGTTTTTCCGTTTCTATTGTGGTTGTCATCGGCTAGCCTCCTCGCTTGCTTGCTGCTCTTCCACCGGTTGACCCGTCAACGTCAGGAAGACCTCATCCAGACTGGGCTGGCCAAGCGAAAAGGTGCTTACGCCAATCTGTTCTTTGCCTAATTCTCCGAGCGCTTCAGCGACACGAGACGGGTCCGCCACTTGCGCTGTCAGAGAAGCTGGATCGGATGAAGGGTAAATGGGGACCTCCAGCTTGTTCCCGAGAACGTCCATCGCCCGTGCACGATCTTCAGAATCAAGCAAGGAAACGTTCAACGTCCCCGTACCGACGGACGCCTTTAACTCACTGCTCGTTCCTTCTGCGATCATTTTTCCTTGATGGATCACGGCAATGCGGTCGGCCAATTGATCGGCTTCATCCAAATACTGTGTGGTCAGTAAAACGGTCGTTCCTGCGCTGACCAAGGCACGCACAATGTCCCACACTTGATTGCGACTGCGCGGGTCCAATCCGGTCGTCGGCTCATCGAGAAAAAGAAGATCCGGCGTCACCACGATACTGGCGGCGATATCAATACGACGGCGCATGCCGCCTGAATAGTTTTTCACTTGCCGTTTGGCTGCTTCTTGGAGGCTGAAGGCGCTCAGCAGTTCATTCGCGCGTGCTTGTGCCTGCTTTCGAGGGTAGCCCAATAACCTGGCAATCATGACGAGGTTTTCAACGCCGGTTAAATCTTCATCAATCGAAGCATATTGTCCGGTCAAGCTAATGCGGCTTCTTACGGCATCCGTTTCCGAGGCAAGATCATGACCAAAAATACGGGCGCTCCCCTCGTCGGGCCGGAGTAATGTGGCGAGCATCCGAATGGTCGTCGTCTTCCCCGCCCCGTTCGGTCCTAAGAAGCCATACACCGTTCCTTTTTGAATTGATAAATCGACACCATCGACGGCTCGATGCTTCCCAAATACTTTCACAAGCCCTTTGGCCTCCACCGCCAGTTCTGTTGATGGCTGTCCCTGTTTGTGTTCCTCCAAGACTCTCACCCTTTGCTAATACCGAATTAAGAATCATCATATCATTATATGGGCTGAGACCTTTCATGATGCGAATCATTCCGTTAGAATGGATAGAGAAAAAGCAGAAAATAAAAAGGGGAATCTTTACAATGAAGAAATGGGTAATCCTGTTCGTCGCGGGAATGGCTGCAGGTGCAGGAACGTACTTTTGGTTGAACCCTGAAACAGAAGAGAGCGAGGACCACCTTAAAGAGACAGAGAATTTAGAGGAACATGCGAATGAGACTGAAAGCGGTGAAGGGGCAGGCATTCGAAGCTCTGAAGAAATTGCGGAGGAGATCGTATCTAGACGAGAAGAGCAGAACAACAGGCACCAGGTGGACCGCGATTTTCAATACTATGATGCTGATTTAACGGAGGCGGAAAAACGAAAGTTAGAAAGAGAATTAAGAGAGCCAATTTCTAGTGAAAGCGACTTATTGCGCGTCATCACAGACACCGCGTTTCAGAAAATCGAATCGGAGAAGCTACGAGCATTGACCTATAATGAGGTTACCGGAACGACATCTAGTTATACTCCTTATTTTAATGTGGCTGGGTGGGGGGATAGTGCCATGCGCCCAGAATTCACAACGGGCAGTCTGGAATATTTTAAAACGATGGCGCAAAACGTAGATTTAGACCAAGAACAAGAGGAAGCATATATTGATATTCTTGATCGGTGGTCTAACGGAAACGTTGATACATTCATTCAAGATTATCAGGTGTTTTTGTCTGATTACACGGACTTGGACAATGTGAGACTGAATTATGACATTGATGATTTCCGTCTAGCGACCAAAGAAGAAGAGCTTAACTATTTGGGTTTGTCTAATGACCCTGAAGCCGCGGAGAAATCACGGATTAAGCATCAGTAGGGCTGAATATGTCTGAATAAGCTCCTAATTTCTAGGAGCTTTTTTATGGAATTTATTGTGAAAATGAAGGCGGGAATTTGTATCGGCGTTGATGCAAGTACCCAAAACCCTAACTTTCTATTTTTTACCAATCCCATCACTATCTCATGGAATCCACAATCTTTTTCGCATCGACCAAGGACAACCCTTACTTCTCTCTTAGTGATTTAACGGTTTTTACTTCCGTGGAAGCCTTTAATCGTTCCTTTGCTTCCTTTTTCATATCTTCATAGGCATCTGTCTTCTCTAAGAGCCTGGCAGGACTGCTATAGCGATCCCATAAATGTTTTCCAATAAAGCAACCAAACCAACCGCCTCCCATTCCTTAAACCACATCCACTCGTGCCCGGATCCTGTTCGCGATCCATAAGATGAGCCAGCAGACGCCCACGGCGAGAAGGAGGAAGACAATGCTGAGAATATAGCCTACGCCCCCTTGGTAAGTGAAGGACTCTGCAATAGCCCCGAACACTGTCCCGATCATAATAATCACCATATAAACAAAAAAGGTGAGCCCCCACTTTATAACCGGGTGCTGAAGCAACGTAATCATGGCAATAACAGTAGGGGCAAGAACAACCATGGTTGCAAGGGTGGTGGTAGCTTGCGTGAAGAGCTCCCCAAAGGTTCCATCGCCAAACCTGAGCATTCGTCCGAAAGACTCAAGAATGACCCAGGCTGCACCAATAGAAATCACTGCCAACGTCCTCGCCTGGAAAAAGGTCTTTAGGGGAAGGGGCAATGCCAGCATAAACCTTCTCGTTTTTTGTTTTTCATCCATTTGCGTCAACGTCAAGCCCATGACAAACACCAACACAAGCCCTGTCATTGAAAAATTTCTATAGAAGAAGGCCCCTGCGATCGGCGCAAAAAGCACCATAATAAGCAACCCCCACCGCAGCAACCAAAAATCCAGCTTCATCAGTGAAATCATTCAACGTCACCGCCCAAGTAATAATCATGCAACTCCTCCAACGTGGCACGTCTCCTTCCTTCTTTGGACGCCGCTTCTTTATGTATCGTGCCACCCTCAGCCACCGCATGGTTTGCCTGCAATTCCTCCACATCCCCATGCAGGAGAATTTCTCCTTTATCCATCAGCCAGACGGATGTGGCGAGCTTCTCCATATCCGATAGAATATGAGACGAAAAAATGATTGTTGTCCCGTTCTGTTCATTTTCCCTTTGCAGCAACGCAATCATTTGTTTTCTCGACTTCGTGTCCAGGCCGGATGTCGGTTCATCAAGCAACAGGAGCTTCGGATGGTGGGCGAGGGCCGCCGCTATCCCCGCTTTCATACGCATCCCCCTGGAAAATTTCTTCACTTTTTTCTTTACATCCACGTCAAATTGCTTCAACAAAGAAAAGTAATAAGATTCGTCCCAACCCGGATAGACCTCTTTCAAAAACGAAGAGAGTTTCGTTAAATGCAGGTCCTCATACACCGATAAATCATCAAACACAAACCCTACCTCACGCTTCCACTCCTCTAGCGAAGGAGCGACCTCTCCTTCGCTATAACGATGAATCGCGCCGCTCGTCGGTTGGACCAAGCCGAGCACAAGTTGAATCATCGTCGACTTGCCTGCGCCGTTGTTCCCGATGACACCGAGAACCTCGCCCTTTTCAACCGTTATTCCGGGAACCTTCAACATAAATTCGTCTCTCTGCTTGGTCAATTCTTCAAATTGTAAACTTGCGACCATACGCTCACCTCTTGTTCGCTTGAGCTCTGAACCCTTTCACCTACTAGCGATTATTTCAAACATCTATTGTTTTCACAAGGCACTACAAACCCTTTTACTTCGTATAGTCGTGCTAACACCACGCAAGAAATAAAGAATGTACCAATCAGTAGAGCACTCAGTATTAATCGCCACTTGTGCAGGAAAATAGACAACCTCAAATTGTATAAGTGTCGACAAAACGCAATAAATCAGAGGCCCCTCTCCCAGAAAGGATGAACCGTTGTTTTTGTTTTACGTCCATCATACATCCTTTAATAAGAAAGTGATGCTGCTTTTGGCCAAGACTTCATCTGTTATTCCGGTTTGCGCCTTTTCGATCATTTTTGTTGCCAAGCTAATTGAGCTCTTGCACCATAACTGAATTTTTTATGGTTCACCAATTCCCATTGCAAGTAATAAGAAATAGGCATAAGCCAAAACAAAGCCGTTCCCTAATAAGCCGATAATCAAAAGAATAAGGCGTTTAGACATCAGCCAAGAGATTATAGCGAACAAGATGCCAAGAATGGATAAAATGCTGAAAATAGTAATGCCAACATAAATATCAGCATTTGGGCCTCTTAGGGTATAGAAAACAAGGATACTTATTAACACTGTTGTTATAGAAGCAGCATCTAAAACCCTTCCTACAATTTTTCTCTTATCCAAAACAATGTGCTCCCCTCGTTTATTTACTCACTTACCTGGTTTAACAACCCTGCTCCATTATCTGAATAAAATGATTATCGACAGATTCATCGATCATCACTGGAAATCAACCTAACTTCACTAACTCTTATTAGGGGATTTTTGTTTTCAGTGATTAGTTTTTAACGTTCGTTATAGATTTGTGTGTCGTATTCAATCGCCCCCCTATATGAACCATTTATTCGAACCTCCCCCCCTGAACAATGAGTCCAGCAGAACAGGAAGAAAACACAATGGGCTACGTCACGCCTTTCAACCGTATGACCACTTTGGTGCCGACCCCCACAGTGCTTTTAACATCGATCTTTCCGTCGTGGAGATCGATAATCTTTTTCACGATTGCGAGCCCAAGTCCTGTGCTCCCTTTTCCAGGGGTGCGTGCTTGATCCCCCTTATAGAAACGGTCAAATATTTTCTCAACCTCCGAGGATGTCATGCCGACGCCACTATCTTCAACTTCAACGTTGACAAAATGGCCTCCTCTTTGGACATGGATCCGGATGTCACTCCCGCGATCACTGAATTTGATGGCATTCGTCAACAGATTCGTCCATACTTGATAAAGGAGATTCGCATCTCCAAGGACGTGCTCTGCTTTGCCTTCGATCTCAATATACAGCTCTTTTTCCTGCCATTGAAAACGGTGGGTTTGGATGATTTCTTTGACCTGTTGCTGAACATCCACGGGCTGCTCTTTTACAATTTTTTCTTCATTATCCAAAGAGGCAAGGGTGAGTAATTGTCTGCTCAACGAGGATAGCCGGCCGCTCTCTTTTTCGATCATTTGAATATACTTTTCCTTTTGATCCTCGTCCAATTCGGATTGCTGTAACGTCTGGGTGATGCCTCGAATCGTGGATAGTGGTGATTGGATTTCGTGAGACACATTAGATACGAATTCTTGGCGCATCGCTTCAAGTTGGCGTAGATCCTTGCTCATGGATGTAAAATGTTTCGCCAATTGTCCGATTTCATCTTTGCGCCTTACGTTGAGGTCAATATCAAAAGACCCATCAGAAATTTTTTTCGTCGCTTCCGTTAAGGAAGTCACCGGTTTGACGATTCGCCTAGCCGTCAGGGCGACGAAAAGAAAGCTGAAAACCACCGTAAGTACGAGCAAAAGGGCGAGAAAAAAACGAAACTCTCCAAGTTGATGTTCATGATCGGGCCGGATAAACATCGCCGCCGTCCCTTCGGTGGTCTCAACCGGGACTCCTATGGTATTTTCCAATACATTATTAAAAAACCCGGTGACAAACAAACCGGCGGGTTGCTCTGACACCCCGTGATAGTGTCCGCCAGCCAGTACATGTTCGATCTCTTCTTCGGGTAGATCGTCATCGCGAAAACGACTGCCATACTGGCTTGTATTCCCGCCTTCATGATACAAGACCAGTTGATAGCCTAAGTGACCCACGTGTGAAAAGTAGGCTCCGTCCGCACCTCCCTCTTCATTTTGCGCGTATTGCTTAACCTCTTCTGCCACTTCCATAATCTCGGCATCATTAGCGGGCTTTAAGTACAACTGGTAGTAACCATTGCTAATAAAGAAAGCGAGCAAACTGCTTACAACCATGACCGTGAACGTCGTTAGAACAATGCGGACATAAAAACTTTTCACTCGTGAACCTCCATTTTATACCCAACGCCGCGTATAGTTCTGATTGAAAAAGATCCCGTTTCCTTAGAGAACCGTTCCCTTAACCGTTTCACATGAACATCGACGGTGCGATCACCCCCGGTAAAATCGTTTCCCCAGATGGTTTCAATTAGCACTTCGCGCGTAAACGTCTGATTCGGAAAACTGGCCAGTTGGGTCAACAAATCAAACTCTTTCATGGGCAGCATCATTGTTTTCCCGTTACATTCGACCTCGTAACTTCTACGGTTAATGGTCACTTCACCGACCGCGATGGTTTCTTCGTGAACATACTGAAACCGCCGCAACAGTGCCTTGATTCGAAAAATCAACTCTTTCCGCTCGAACGGTTTGGTCACATAATCATCCGTCCCCGCCGCAAATCCTTTCGCTTTATCTTCAAGCTCGCCTTTCGCTGTCACCATTAAAACCGGAATATCATAATCCTCACGAATGTTTTTACATAACTGAAAACCATCCACATTCGGCATCATAATATCGACAATGGCCAAATGAATTCTTTTTTTCTCCAAAATCTTCAAGGCAACCTCACCGTCTTCCGCTTGATAAACACGATACCCTTCGTTTTGGAGATCATCGCTAACAAACTCACGAAGGTGTGCGTCATCATCCGCGAGCAATAGGGAAATCATAGGAACCGCCTCCTCATTATTCATTATCTCTGAAAAAGCAAGCTTTAACAAAACTAAATGCTATAGCGATTTATTGGTTCTCTTTTCTTTTCATCAACAACCTTCAAATTTCCGTTTCTTTTTGTTCATATTGCGTTCATGAGGCTCCGTTATAGTGGTGATAACAAAGGAAGGAGGTTACTCAGATGTTTTTAGCAATGAGAGAATTACTCTACTCCAAACTACGGTATATAATGGTCGCGCTCATCATTTTCCTGCTTTCGTTCTTAGTGCTCTTTGTGTCAGGACTTGCACAAGGCCTAGCTTATGACAATGCTTCAGCTATTCTCAACATGGACGATAACGCTGAGTATTTTGTCATGGACGAGGAAGCAGAGATGCAACTCACGCGTTCTTTGGTCGACGCTGAGGATCAACAAGTGATTCACAACCATGTCGATCAAGCGGAACGACTAGGGATTCATCAAGGAACGATTCAAGACGCTGAAGAAGCGCAAACCGATGTTGCTAAGTTTTATCTTGATCGTGAGTCAGCGTTGTTTCCGGACGTAACGGAAGGCGAAAACCCGTCTCAACAAAGAGAAGTTCTCGCCGATGAGTCCCTCAAAGAAGAAGGATTTCGGGTAGGCGATGAATTTTTGGAAGATACGACGGAAGAGATCTTTACCATCACAGGTTTTACAAGCAACCAGAAATATAGCCACACCCCCGTTATCTATGTGACTGAGGAAGATTGGCTGGAAATGAGCGGTGGGGATGAATGGCTCGCCAGTGCTCTTGTTCTTCCGGACATCGGGGAAGAGACGGCAAGCGCATTAAACAGCCAATTGACAGACGCGGAAGTTGTTACCATTCAGGACTCCCTTTCCGGTATCCCCGGTTATAGTGAGGAACAGGGGTCATTATGGATGATGATTGTCTTTCTATTCATTATTTCAGCGTTCGTGCTTGCTGCTTTCTTTTATGTTATCACGATTCAGAAGCTGACCCAGTTTGGTATTTTGAAGGCCATTGGCTCGAACGTAAGTGAATTGGCGACTACGATTCTTGTTCAGGTCGGTATGATCTCCGTCGTCAGTGTCACCATGGGGATAGGCGCCACTTTTCTTGTCGCAGCCCTACTGCCAGCGGACATGCCTTTTATGCTACCGTTTCATTTAGTGGCTTCTTTGGCAGCTATGTTTATCGTCGTCGCCATTCTCGGCTCACTGCTATCTCTGTATAAAGTGAAAAAAGTAGATGCCCTTGAAGCGATTGGAGGAATGGAAACATGACAACGAAACTCTTAATGGAGAATATAGGTGTGGAATTCGGAAAAGGCGATGGAAAAACCACTGTCCTTGATGACGTCAATGTATCTGTAGATGCAGGTGAATTCGTGGCAATCACCGGTCCGTCCGGTTCGGGAAAAAGCACGCTCCTGTCGGTGGCAGGTGCATTGCTGACACCGTCCAGAGGGAGATTGCTACTCGACGGTCAAGTCCTTTCACAATTAAACCCGAAAGAAAGCACGACTATGCGGTTGCATCAAATTGGGTTCATTTTTCAATCCGCCCATTTGATTCCTTATTTGCGCGTTAAGGACCAATTGCTTTATATCGGCAAGATCGCAAAAATCCCGAAACAAAAAGCGAAAAAACGTACCGATGACCTGTTAAATATGCTTGGACTCAACCATCGTAAACATCATTACCCTGTTCACTTATCAGGCGGAGAACGACAGCGTGTTGCCATCGCGCGGGCTTGGATGAATGATCCAGAATTGTTGCTGGCTGATGAACCAACGGCTAGCTTGGACGCTGCCAGAGGCCGGGAAGTGGTTGAAACATTGGCGTTTCAAGTGAGACAACAGCAAAAAGCAGCGATCATGATCACACATGATACGCGCTTATTCGATCTATGTGACCGCGTGATCACCCTCTCAGATGGCAAAGTCACTGATATGGAGCAAACCAGCTGAAGTATCTGGTACACGGAGGGACATTATTTTACGATGGAAAAGGAGGTGAACACAATGTCTGAGGGCTTATATAATATCTTTCTCGCCTCGCATCAAGGCGCTTGGGCTTTTCTTCTTATCTTTTTTCTTATCGCATTCTCCCTTTACAAAGCGCATAAGATGACAAGCGGGAAAGTCATATCCATGATCCTGCGATTGTTCTATCTCATTATGATCGTATCAGGATCAGGACTGCTATACACGTATGGATTTCCCCCTCACTACGTTGTTAAGGGCATTATTGCTTTCGTCATGATTGGATTCATGGAAATGACGTTAAGAAAAGTGAAAAGGGACCAAGGTGGCATGGTCGGTTTTATTCTTGCATCCATCTCAGCGTTACTTGTTGTCATTATGGGGTTTGCAGGGTAAAGGGGATGGGTAAGCTTTTGTTGCTATTGTTCGTATGTCATTGCTACCCTTCTTCAGTCCGGTCCGAATTGCACCCATGCAAATCAACGTAATCGCTGTATCAGCTGATGTGTTTAGAGGATAACTACTTCAAAAAAGCACGTATGTATTGAAACGCTGAAATAAGCAACTGGATCGTTGCTTATTTCAGTGTGTTTCTACTGCTTTTTAGCCGAAAATAAGAATGTCCATTTTACTTTATCCACCAAAAAGCCCGTTACCAACCATGACAACAGGCATTATAGCTAACGTTCAACAACGCATTAGCTCAAGTGACGGCTTTTAACCCCGTCACACCAATCACAATCACGACCAAGCTTATGATACGCCCCATGCTCTTCGACTCATTGAAGAAGAGCATATTTACAACGACAGCAGCGGCTGTTCCTGCGCCAATCCAAACCG
Source organism: Shouchella shacheensis (assembly GCF_001484965.1). Lineage (GTDB taxonomy): Bacteria > Bacillota > Bacilli > Bacillales > Bacillaceae_D > Shouchella > Shouchella shacheensis. The sequence continues at coordinate 12,329 of NZ_LLYY01000014.1, forward strand.
CATACGCAACACTTACTTGAAGATAGTTAAAAGATGCGTAAAGAAAAACAAATGCACCGCCAAATCCCCCGAAGAACGTGAGCATATTGATCCCTGATTTCCTTTGGCTAAATTTTTTCAAGCCGATGACCCCAATAAGCTCTAGTACCGCAGCAATTCCTACAAATAGCCAACCCATATTAAGCCACTCCTTTTTCTGATTCAACATCAGGCTTATTATCCGCAAGTTTCAGCGCAATCACGCCAATAACGAGAAGCCCCATAAACAGTCCTTTTGCCACACTGAAGGCGCCACCGAAAATAAAGATGTCCATGAGCGCCGTCCCCACTGTACCAGCGGCTGCGAAAATCGCATAAACCGTCCCCGTTGGCAGTGACTCACATGCCTTTGATAGAAAAATAAAATCTACAATAATGATGGGAACAATAATGGCCCAGTGCCACCATGTGCTGGCTACGTTGAACCCAAACACCCAAAACAACTCGAACAAGCACGTCAAAAAGACATACATCCACGCTTTACTCATGAAAAAACACTCCTTCTTTACTCGTTATAATGAATGAACATCAGTCATTTTTTGTTGTAAAAGAGAGCGCTTATCGGGAGGCCCCTAAAGCGCGAAGTATAAAGTGATGCAGTTCATTTCTGTGTTCAGCAATGACACTCGCCTCTTGGTGATCGTAAAGATACACCTGTTCTGCCGCTGATTCAATGGATCCTATGATGATTTTTGCCGTATACCTCGCGTTCACATCCGAATGAATGACTTGGGCGTTCTTTCCTCGAAGCAATACGTCCTCCATCCACTGATACAGGGGGGCGTAGATGTCTTCCCAATTGCCTACATACTGCGATTGCGTTAAGCCAGTGTAGATTAACTTTGTGAGCTCTTTATACTGCTGTGTGATATCAAACACAACCCCAATGATCTCTTCGATTTGTTGGTGAATCGGACCATCCCCCACGTCACTCTTTAAGCCATCCAAGATTTTGCTGACCATCACCTCCGCAATGGCTGGCATCACCGCTAATTTGGAAGAAAAGTATAAATAAAACGTCCCCTGCGCAATGCCTGCTTTGTTGACAATTTCAGAGATTGTCGCTTTTTCAATCCCTTTCTCCGCGTATACCTCAATCGCTGCCTGAATAATTCTTTCTCTTTTATCTATCGTAATCACGTCCTCTAAACAATGTGACTGACTGTCATTCATTTTTATTGTAGCTTCGTTTTCTATGGTTGTCAAGGGGAGGTTTTTAAGATGTCTGCACGTTGGTTAGTTTGTCATGTTTCTTGATCTCGAACGTTCTTTTGCTGCATCGATAAAAATAAGACAAATGGAGGCAACAAACATACCCATACAAATAACGCCTACTCCCATACCGATCCAACTTCCGACTATTAAGCTGATTACGAAGGCAATCACAGGCGCTATCAATGTGAACAACCCTGGATTAGGGACTTTAAAAACTCTAAGTAGGAAATAAAGCAACAAACTGCCTAAAGCCCCGATCCCAATTGGAATTAAAATGTCCATAAACTAAAACCTCGCATTTTTCTATTTTCAGGGTACCCTTAAACCTTTCTAATTGTTGAAATATGCTTTAACCACCTTTGCAATAAGTCGAGGGATAGACAAAACAGCATATAGGGAAAGTTCGCCTATCGTAAATACCCAGTCCACAGGGTCATGTTTTGTCTTGCCATTGGTTTGTTCAGACATCGGCTCCTCCTTCATTTGCTTAAATGTTATTGTTTAGCATTATTATGAAATTTTCATCATATTCATTGCAACAAGCACATCAGTGGAAGAAACTATCCACCATAACATAGAGTAAAACGCCAAATGATGAAATGATCAATACTGTATAGATAACCATCCATCGTTTTCTAAGTCCCCCATACTTTTTCTCTGCGACTAGTTCAAAAACATTTGACAAAATCAAAAGAACTAAAAATATTGTCCACATTAGCCAAAGAGGCATTGAATAAGGAGACAGTAACACAATGGCGAGAAAACCTGCGTATGTCAGCAATGCGCGTCTTATCCATTTTAAAGGTGTTGCGTTGTGTCTGCGGCGATTAAAAACCCCTTTTTTTTCTTCCTGATTTTCGATAATACCACCACCCTAATCACTTGAACTTATTCCCCTTATCCGTGTTGAAGCCGTTAATTGCGGCTATTTTTCCATTTTTGTACATATATTGTTAAAAAGAAAACCACTAAACCAGAAGCTAAAATTATGCTATACGTATTACCTATAACATTCTCTACCCACGTATGATACAGAGACAACAAAAACAATGCTGAGCCCCAAAAAGCAAACACTACAAAATAGGCGTTATTTGTTACTTCTTTCGGTGTATCATCCTTTTCAAAAAACATGCTTTCACTCCCAACATTATGTATTCACGCTTCTTCATCTTTTTTTTGAACAACAAGGTGCCGAGCTCGCCCCATTATCCGGATAAAACAAGACCATGGAAAGCTTCATCGACCTTCGTTGGGAATCAACCTAACTTCACTAGCTCTCATCATGATTTTTCTTATTTGCTATAACAAAAGACAATACTGCAAAGCCAATTAAAAAGAAAGCTAGAAGTGCATATGCTCCCCCTTCAAATCCTCTGATTTCTACATAACCAATATAAAACAAGATCACGGCAGCAACTACGGTTAGAATACCAGGTAGCAACCTTAGAGATAATGGAAAATTTAGTTTCCTAAACGACCAGGTAAGCACTAATACGAATGCTCCCGGGACGATAGCCACGAGAAACGGCCCACCTATTAACATTGTACTCCCCCTTAATATGAGAACTTTAATGCCGCTACGTGCCTTCAGTATTAGATCAGAGTAAGAGTTCCCCAACCAACAAAATATTGGCCTTTCACGCTATCCCCCTTACTAGCTCACTTTTAACGATTCCCTCAAATCAACGTCGCACATTACTCCTGGTTATCAATGATCTATAAGGACGCACTCATTCACTTAGCACGCCCAACTGAATAATCTACCCATTATCCTTTCTTCCCAGCGTTAACGCTCCAATGATCAATGGCAGTTGCAAGGGCAAGCGTAACCATAGAAGCCAAGGATTCGCTTGTTCTCCCGGGCGAATCGAGATTCTTTTTACGGCCATGTATACATTTGCAGGGAAAATAGCAATCATGAAAAATGCTAGGAGTTTCCCTGTGACCTGTTGTCCTTTTTTCACCCAGAGCAAGAGGGAAAAGATTATCTCAAAAACTCCTGAGACGAGCACAATGGCCCGCCGCAAGGGAAGCGCTCTCGGGACAATCCTGCGGAAGCCTCGTTCATGGGTAAAATGCAAGACACCAGCTCCAAATAAGACGATCGAATACAGTGTTCGAAAAACCAATTTCATATGTAGACCACCTTCCCCATTTACCCTTATATCCCCCTTCCTGCTAGTGATCAAACAAGATGTTCTCATTGTATTAAGCAAAAAGCACCTTGAAGAGGGTTCTCGCAGAGTAAAGCATCAGAAGATTGTGCCCAGTGGTTCAAGGATGACATCTCAAACTCAAATTTTCGCCGATGTTGACGGCCCCACCTTTTTTTGATAGAAAAGACTGGCATACCGGGTTTCATAAAGGGGTTCGAATCTATTTTTCAACTCCGAAAGTTGAGTTCTGTTATACTTATTACATAATATAGTGTCGGAGGTGCCTACTAGTATGGATATGACTGCAAAAGATAATTGGGATGCTACCCTTTACGATGGAAAGCATTCATTCGTTTCAAAATATGGGAATGATCTAGTCGACTTATTGAATCCAAAAAAGGGAGAACGCATACTCGATCTTGGGAGCGATTCCCCTGGTTCTTTCCAAGTGTCGGCGAATATACAACCCTTATGGAGGAAGTAGGGTTTAGAGTAACTTTTGCAAATCACTTTAACAGACCGACACCATTGGACGGCGTTAACGGATTGCGCCATTGGATTGAGATGTTCGGAAAAACCATGTTCGAGGGATTCGATAATGAAGCGATACATAAAGTAATCGAAAATGTTGAAAGTAATTTAAAAGAAACCATGTTTCAAGAAAATAAGTGGATCGCGGATTATAAAAGGCTTAGAGTGATCGGAATAAAAGAGTAAAACAAGGAGAGCTGTGCAGATCCTTGTTTTACTCTAGCATCCGGTCGGTAATTTTGTTTTAGGAGATAGTTCCCGAGCTTCTTTCCATTTCGTTTTGCACCCCTCCTCGCCGTCATCATTATAAATCAGAACACCGTATTATCGTACATAAATGACTAACCGTCCGGATTCTCATAATCAGGCGGAACAAGAGCGTTTACCCTGTAGCCACTCACAAGCTGCCCCCGGTGATGCGACTCATGATCCAACAAATCCAGGAGCACCTCATAAAAAGGGGTCGAAGTATCGTCTATTAAAATCGATCTAGAAAAGATATCCGTCCCTAGCAGTCGCAAGTTCTTTTGCGTTACTTCCTTTACCTGATGCAGTACCTCAAGCAACTCCTCTTTCGTTTCTAAGCTTTCTTCTGATAAAACAAGACAATTCAATCTTGGATCGTTCAGCCTCTGATACATCTCTAATTCCCACTGTACGATATGAATGAGCTGTTCACGAAAAGAAAAACTGCGATTACTGATTTTGTACTCGTACAGTTCCTCAGGTGCTTTCTCGGCATAACGGATCGTTCTTAAGCGCGTCCTTTCCCATTGGTTGACGTACATACTGTATATGCTATTCATCACTCATCACTCCTTCACATATGACCCACTTGCATCGTTGATTTCCCCTAGCTCGATTCGATTGCCGTCAGGATCCGTCAACACGGCGATCGTTCACCAATCGAATGTTCGATTCGTTTCTGCAAACTGAACACCGCGCTCTTCTAATTGATGGACCGCCGTCGTTAAGAAGCACACATCGAAACGGAGAACGGTCGGATTTTGTTCTCTCGATTTCTCTTGACGGCTCCCCGCCCCGCCTTGTTCCACCATGAGACAGCCATGCGGAAGGTCAAAAGCGACTAAAGAATCCTTAACATTCCTTACTTTTAGCTGCAATACATCCTTATAAACGAAACACACTCTTCTTCAAAGAGACCTCTCCATTCCAAAAGGGTATGGTCTTCTATTGATTAGATCCCCTTAAGGTTGTATTGATAACAAGAATGTTGTGATCGTTTCTGTCCGAGCTAACCAAACACTTGTGCCGCAACCGCAACCAATTGACTGCGGTTCCCTGGCAATTCGTCCGCATTTTTCAACATAACCGGCGGGATTCTTATTTCCCCTAAGTGTCTATCTCTTAAATACTCGATCACGCGTTGATGCCTGGAAAACAAATCGATACGAATGGGTCCTTCTGCTTCTTTTGCTAGTTCATGGATCAGTAGGATGGCCAGTTCCTCACGGGAAGCTATAATGGGGCCAACCAACAGCATGTCGGGTAACTGAACGCTCAATCCATACCCTAACAACTCACCGTCTTTCCGACGGAGTTGAACCGCTTGTTTTGCCTGTTTCAGTCGATGGGTGATAAGAAGGGATCTATTTGCCCCACAGCCATCGAATCCAGCCTTAGAACGTCGTTCAGATGATCATCTTGAACTGGAGTCATTTCTACATCAACTGGGAGAGGAAGGTCATGCTGATCCGGCGCATGATAAGGACCGATGAGTTTATGAAGACGATCGACGGTTTTGAATCCGAGCTTCTCATATAAGGGCTTCCCCTCTGCCGTTGCAATCAGCGTGACAGGCATCTTAGGCGTACTGGCCAAACATTGTTTGGTGACGGCCCTCCCCAGTCCAAGCCCGCGGTAGTCGGGATCCACCATCACCATCCCCAACGAAGCTAGCTGGTTTCCATAAGGGAAAACCGCTGCACAAGAAATGACTCTTCCAAACGCCGTCACATGGCCATATAGATGACCCGTACGAAAGACTGTTTGAAGTTCTGGTTTCTCATAGTCCCACCCAAGCCGTTTCGATAAAGCGATGAGGTCAGGGATCTGACTTTCATGCAACTCCCGCAACGCACATTCACGCATTTTGTCCCCTCTCAATGAGCTCACGCTATTCTACTCCCGCTTCTAGAATAGCAAAAACGCCTTTGCTGCAGTCAATCTCCGCCAGCGCGCCATAAGGTAAAATAAACTTTGGTTCGGTATGGCCAAAATTCAGGTTGTAAAGAATGGGCAACGTTTCTAAACCATACTCCTGCATAACCGTTTGAATTTCGTGTTTGTACTCCTCGTAGTACTTCTCATCTTGTGGTTTCCCGAAGATAAGGCCCTTTGCTCGTTGCAGAATGCCTTGGGCCCCGTAATTCCGCAACCAATATTTGATCGTTTCTGGCGCTGCGTTTTCTTCAGAGGTTTCAAAGAAAAGAATGCCGTCGTCCCAGTATTTTCTATCCGGCCAAAGCTCAGTTCCTTTCGCGAACTCCAGTACATCCATACACCCACCTATCAAACGTCCTTGGACAATGCCTGACCCTTGAAGGACTTCATATCCGGAATTCTGCTGCATTTCACGTCGCTTGCCCTTATTCGCTTCCTCCCATTCCAAAAACTCACTCGTCCACTCTTTAGCCGGTTGAATGTCACCAATCACTTCGTTCGAAAAGAGGGTTCGCTTCACCGCATTAACGGTGTAAGGATCCATTTCAACGTTTTCCGCAAAGTCCGTTAAAACCGCCGGGCCATAAAAAGAAGAGATTCCTGCTTTATGGCAAAATAAATGGGAAACCGTGATATCGGAGTACCCTATGAAAATTTTTGGGTTCTCGCGTATCACATCAACATCAATATACGGCAGCAAACGGATACTGTCGTCTCCCCCAATGTTTGCGAAAATTCCTCGAATACTTTGATCCTTAAAGGCCGTCATCAAATCCTCGGCGCGAGCCTGCGGGTTTTCGTAAAGGTAATCGGACCCTCTCAAACTGTTCGGCATCGGAACCACCTCAAGCCCAAAAACGTTCTCCAATCGCTCGACTCCTTGCTCATAACGCCATCTAAGCCCCGGTTCACCTGCCCCTCCCCATGAAGGACTGACGGTCGCAACCTTGTCTCCCCGCTGCAATTTCTTAGGTTTTGTTAACATAGGAACACCCGCTTTCTTTTTTTCAAACAAAACGTATTGACACTCCCACGTCTAAAGACGCAAGCTTGAACCTCAAGGTTTCAAGTGGGATTCTTAAGTGCTCTAACGAACGCAATTCATTTCTGCTTTGTTCGAGCCTTAAGTTAAGGCTATGCCAATAGCCCATCCTAAGCCAGACCATGTAGGTGCTTAGGCTGTTAGACTTTTACCATCTAACACAGGTGCGTATCTGATATTCTTTGCACCTACTAAATCTCTGTGGCCACTATACCCACATTCACACTTATACTGTCTGTCTTTTGCTTTGTTTTTTATGGTACAGTTTGGGCAGCTTTGTGACGTATAGCTTGGGTCAACGTATTCAACTTTTATTCCTAATAAGTTTGCTTTGTATTCGATGTACATTGCTAAACGATAAAATGACCAGTTGCTTAACGATCTATTGTTTTTACGACTTTTACTTGTCTGTTTGCGAATGTTAATTAATTGTTCAAGTTTGATAACGCCAACATTTTTACTTACTGCAAAAGCTACAATACTACGACTGATCTTGTGATCTTGATCTTTCATGTAGCGTTGTTCTTTATTATTCATTTTATCGATAGCATTTTGTTTCTTGACTCTACCTAGTTTTTTTCTGCACGAGCCGTATCGTCTACGAATATACTTATTCTGCTTGCCATTACCTGCAAATAACACCTCATCTTCATCAGTAGAGCACACAGCAGGTATTTTAATACCTAAATCCACTCCCATCACCTTAGCAGATGATTGAGTTGGGATAGAACACTCAATGGCAATCTGAGCAATCCACTTCTTATTTTTTTGAGTGATTCTAAGAGTACCAATTTTACTTGAAGAATTTAACAGATCCAGTTCGTATTGATCTGCAATCATTTTAATAGAAACTCTTTTTGATTTGTCTTTAATAATAAGAGGAACACTAATATGTTCATCTAACACTTTAAAGTTTTGATTATTCCATAAGATCACAGGCTTCTTTAAAATGTGCCTTACAGTATAATTCTTCTTCTTGGTTTTATTAAAAACTGATTTTGCATCTCGAATAACTTGATTTTTAACACTACTGTTAAGAAGAACGTCTATATCTTTAGAAGTTTTCTTGGTTAGCTCTTTGGTTTGAATCATTTCAGAAACAAGAGAATTGACCGTGTTAATATAAATCAAAGAAGATATTTTAAGAAAAGCAGACTGTTCTTTAGTTGGTAGTAGTTTTAATTTTACTGTCATTACTTGGCTCATAGTTACCTCTTTCTTTGATTTTCTACATACTGTTTTATAGTTTCAGATGATACATTGCCAGCTGTTGAAACAAAGTAGCTTCTAGTCCAGAGACTAGGAAGGTGTTTAAGATCAAGAAACTCCTCTCGAATTATTTTTGACGTTTTGCCTTTTATCTTTGCCATAACATCAGCAGGACTGAAGGAAGGTAGTGTACTGATAAACAAATGAACGTGGTCTTTATCTGTTTCCATAGAGATAATATCAAAATTATTCTCTTTAGCGATTTCATGCGTTAGCTCTTTGAAACGAATATCTAGATTATTGTTAATAAATATTTTTCTTCTATATCTTGGACAGAAAACAAAGTGATAGTTGATTAAACTGACAGTGGTTTTAGTTCTTCTATAATTATTCATAGGTACATCATACTATAATTGTGTATGTTCGTAAAATAAAAATACACAATCAATTCAAAAGAAATTCGCTACCATCCCGCCTCTAAATAGGTGGGCTTTCACGCTCATAAATTCTGTAACTGGCTTGATATAGACTTTTGAGAAAGGACAGCCGAAATGAGGATATTTGAATCAACAAATACCCTTAAGCGTTCATTTTCTACGCTCATTCCACATTTCCTCCTTGACCTTTTCCAGTTCTGCTTGTAAATCTTCTTCTGTAATGCCTTGATTTTCAGCTTCTTGATCCATTTCTTTTTGTAATTCACGCAAAGCTACAATACTGGCCTTCGTAATAACGATCCTCCCATTATCCTCAATGAAAGCTACACGATCTCCTTCATCCAGCTTCAATTTTTGTCTAATCGTTTTCGGTATTGTTACTTGCCCTTTAGAACTAATTCTTGATACTTCCACAACCATCACCTCTTTATATTCTTTATTTCTTTACATTTATACTATCACAAAAAGAGGTTTCTTAACATATATGCAAGAATGTGTTTCTACAACAGTCGCCACTCCCATCCCCCGTTTGCACCCACTATTTCTGTACACGGGAATGGATAGGCTCGCGGCATCTGAACCACACTATCCATAACCCTCATTCCAAAGGAGAATCAAACATGGACCAACGAAAAAACCGCAGCGACGACAATCAGTTGAAGAACCACGACGTGCCTGACTCAAAGGAAGGAGAACCTCGCCCCGACCAACCAACCCATTCAGAGAAACTTCGCTACGAGCATGCGGATGAGATTTATCCTTAAAGACCGAGAACACCCCCATCCTCTTTAGGTGGGGGATGAATCGGTCGGTCCTGAACGTGGTTCTTGCCATCCCCTTTAAAAAAGCGTATACTACGATTAAGGAGGTGAGAACGTGTGTACGTAACCTGACAAATCTGGATCAAGCCCGGCCATCGGTTGTTTGCTTTACCTGAAACATCTAACCGAGGCCAGCAAAAATCTCTACAACACGACGAACTTCTACATTCGCCAGATCTATACCGCTTTAAAGACAGACTACCCTTTGCACCCTCTCCAACAAGAAGTGATGGACCAGCTCCATACGTATCTCCCTATCATTAATGAAACCCAGCGGAAAGCGTATCAAAACCGCTTGAAAAAACAACAAGAAAAAGCCATAGAGGAGCGCAAAGACGTCCAGCTTCGATTGTTTGAGATGCCGACCCAAGAGAAGCCTTTTGTTTCCTATACCTTTTTAGACGCCCTGTTCAAAGCGATGAACCAACCCGACTACCGCGCCCTGCCAGCCCATACGGCACAGGGGATGATGAAAAACGTCTTTCAAAACTGGAACAGCTTTTTCAAAAGCCATGCGGATTATCGAGAGAATCCTCAGAAGTATACGGCACCCCCGCGCATCCCGAATTATAAGAAAGGCACGGAAAAAGACGCCGTCCTTTCCAATCAAGAAGCGACGATTCACTCGAGGCGGTTTCTAAAGCTCCCGAAAACGAAAACAAGGCTCAACATTGGGAAACTCGGGTTGACGGATGCCAGCCTGCAACAAGTGCGGATTCTCCCCCGCTACAGGCAGTATGTCATCGAATTGGTGTTTAAAGAGGACGGGGCGGAAGAGACCAAACCAAACAACGGCCGCTATCTCAGCATCGACCTGGGGATCGACAACGTACTCGCCATCACAAGCAATACCGGCATGAGACCTGTCCTCATTAAAGGGACCAAGCTAAAAAGCACGAACCAGCTCTATAACAAAATGGTGGCTCGCTACAGAGGAATCCTCCGTCATGGTCAAGAGCCCAAGGAAGGTCAGCAGACCTCTAAACGGCTGGAGAAACTCCATGTTAAACGCTTTTTGCGTATCAAAGACTTCTTCCACAAAGCCAGTTTTCACGCCGTGAAAATAGCTGTGGAAGAAGAAGCGAATATGATCGTGATTGGCCAGAACAAAGGCTGGAAACAAAAAAGCAAGATGGGAAAACGAACCAACCAGTCGTTTTGTTCGATTCCGCACCGCCTGCTTATCAAGATGATTCATACAAAGCTGAAAAAGCAGGGCTCACGGTCATCCTCACCGAGGAAGCGTATACCTCCCAATCAAGTTTTTTGGATGACGATCCCATCCACAGCTATATCCCAGGAGAAAAACCAGTGTTTTCCGGGAAGCGGATTAAGCGTGGCCTCTACCGAACAAGCGGCGGAACGACGATCAATGCCGACGTCAACGGCAGCCTAAACATCTTGCGAAAAGTATGCCCCAATGCCTTTAAGGCGGAGGGTCTAGCGGGGTTGTGCCGAAAGGCAAACGTGTCAACTCCACGAGTGTTACGCATGGCCTAGACTTTGACACACTCGAAACTCCCTCCTCGAAGCGAAAGCGTAGGTGGGAGAGTATTCATGAATAATTTCCCCGCAACGTGAATTTGCAGGGGAGTGCTGCCTCGGACTGGGCTTTGCGCCGCCAGTCCTCCCCCTCACCCTGCCTTCTTTAACGCCCTCATCGACTTCTGCGCATCCACCTGCTTAAACGCCGCCATGAATAACAACGCAAACCCAATATACGCGATGCCAACAAGAAAGGCGCTTTCCTCTGGGGTGAGCCACTCAGTCAGAAAACCAGCGCCAATCATCGCGAGCCCCATCGCACTGTTTGAAATCATCGATAATGTGCCGAACAACAACCCTCGTTTGGAGGTCGGGAGCGTTTTCATGAGCACCGTGTCGAAGCAAATATTGCTGATGCCGCCGACAAAGGCAATGCCCATAGCAAGCAGCAACGTCTGGCCGAAGAAGAACGATTGGCTCAGCAAGAGATGGCCTGCCCCTTCCAGTGCGATCATCCAGACTCCGACGGCGATATACTTCCCACGAATCCACCTAGCCACCGTTGAACTTAAAACAAACCCGGCACCAAGCGCCGCATAAATCAGCCCAACCCCTAAATCCCCCATGTCAAAGACGTCCAGCGCAAACAAATTGAACAGCACGTTATCCACCCCATTGGCGAGCGGCATCAGCAGCATGACCATAAAGAAGACACGCAGCAGTGCCACTTGGAAAATGAGTCTTCCACTCTCTTTCATTGATGAGGCGAAAGCTTCGCGTGACGAAGAGCTGGCTTGTTTGATACCAACTAAGCGCCGGATGAATAGGGCCGCCAACAAGAGAAAGAGGGCATGGAAGACAAATAACACGTGGACATTTGACACGTAGGCGAGCACTCCCCCTAGAAGCGACCCGAATACGAGCACGGTACCAGTGACGTTTTGTTCCAACCCGTTGACAGCGATTAAATGTTTTCTTTGGACAAGGTCTGGGATCGCCGCATACCGTACGGGTTTGTAGACGGCCTCCCCGCTAGCAATGACAAACGTGCTGGCATACAGCAACCACAATTGTTCCGTAGCAGCGGCCCAGAGCGGCAGCAAGGCAAACGGGGCTCGCAACAAGTCGGTCCAGAATAGTAGTCTCGCTTTATGGAAACGATCAGCCAAATAGCCACTGATTGGAGCAAACACAATCGTCGGCAACACACGCAAAGCCAGCAGCGTAGCGAGAGCGACCCCCGATTCCGTTAGCAGATAAAGGAGTGCAAACGAACCGACCTGAGCAAAGCGGCTGCCAACCCCGTTTAAAAACGAGCTCCAAAACAAAATACGGTACCGCGGTTCCTCTCTCATCACGTTAAAGCCAAGCACGGTCTCGCCCTCCCTTTTAGAATTAGATATCCATCTAACTAGGTATTCAAAAAGAAGACCTGCTTACACAGGCCACATTTCCGTTGGATTGAGCTCATAGATGCCGTCTTGGCGAAATAGGAACTGTGCCATCACAAATTCCCGCCGAATCGTGGCAAAGTCTTCGTGAAACCGCTGGATGTGCGTATTGATTTCGCTCTCTTTATACGCCTTCCCGTGCTCCAGTCCCCGCAGCATGTACTCTAATAGGATCAGCTTCTTTTTCCGCTGGGCCGGGATCGTTTTGATTCGTCCATCGCTCATTGTAAAGTTTCGTATCGTTTTCGCTTTCTCTTCCTCGCTGACCTCAAATGTTTCAAACATCGCTTCTCCTCCTATGCGAATGATGGCGCCTGCCATTTGTTCCAACTTGCGTTCATTTAAATGAAAATAAATCGTGTTCTTCTCACGCCGCTGGTAGACGACATCAATTTCCTTTAACTTGGCTAAGTGGTGAGAAATGGTCGGCGGCGTTAAGCCCAACTTGCCAGCAATCGCCTGGCCGTGGAGCGGACCTCCTTTTAAAAGGGCAATGATGCGAATCCGCGTTTTGTCTCCTAGCGTCTTATGAAAATTCACGAGCCGGTTCAGTTGCATGAAAGACCCTCCGTTGTTGTTTATAATTAGATTATAATCTAATTAGATGAGTATGAAAAGGGATTAATTCATGGTTTTTTCCCTAACAAACTAGCCCCTGACTTTGTCAGGGGCCTGGGTTGCTAATCGTTTACTGTATGACCTGTTTGTCTTCAATCGCTTTTCGTAAATTGGAATAGACCTTTCCCTGCACGTTAATACCTAAATGAACCATGGTTTGGGCAACCTCAGGTCTGACGCCGCTAAGGGCCGTAGTGACTCCAATAAGATTTAGGGAATCCATCACTTTAAAGATTTGCCCCGCGACCATGGTATCCACAATGCTGACCCCTGAAAGATCCAGAATGATCCGGTTTAAGTTGAGTTCTGCACCTTTTTCCAACGCGTTCGACATTAAATGTTGCGCCCGATTGGTGTCAATTTCTCCAATGATCGGAATCACGCCTGTATCGCCCGTAAGCTGTACAAGCGGAACAGACAGTTCATCAATCGCATACTTTGCGGCCTCAATCGTGTGATGAAAATCCTTCATGTAGGAACGACTCACGATTAGAACGGCTTGGTCTACTACCATGTTAAATTCTGAAACAATGGTATAGAATTCGTTTACCGTCATGTCTTGCTTGACCGCCTCATCCCTAATAATGGTTCCAATAATGTCTCGGTAATACGCGATTTCATTTAGTCCCACATCCAAAGGAAGCTGTAATTGTACAAGGAGTTCTGAGATGCTTGTCCCAAACTCTTGGATGGTTTCTTCCGATTCTTTTGGACTGGTTGTCGTCGATCGTGCATAGGCTTCAATCAATTTTATTCTAAACGGCGTCAACTGCTCATTCAGCGTCTCATTGCTCACGTTGCTGTGCTGCGGAGGCATAGCCGCCAGCTCGTCTTTCCTTCTTAACACTTCATCCATTATAGGCTGTAATTCTTGTTTTGATGCAGGCATGTGCAGCCTCCCCTTTTAACATTTAATCTCCCTTTATTCTACCATTATTTGAGCAAGGAACAACGGTGAGTTTCGAGCCTTCTCTAACCGATACATACAAACAAAAAGTAGAACGAGCGGCCAAGGGGGGCTGCTCTCCTCCATTCATCGATGTTTCGCTCACTTGTCTTCCTTTCTCACATTGTTCACCCACGCACGGTCTTGGTTCATCATTTTGATGGCTGCGTACACTGTAAGAATCTGAATGACAATAATCGGAATCCCCATAATGCCAGAAAGCACTTCAAGCGGGGCCAGACCGCCGACGCTCATAAGCGTGAGGGCAAGCACTGTGATCACCGCAGCGACCAAGATTCGGAGATACCGCGAAGGCGTTCGTCTGCTCATGTCTTGCGTGGACATATACGTCGCAATCGTATAGGTGGTGGAGTCTAATGTGGTTACTAAGAAAATCATGGCGATAACGACGAACAAGACGATGGCGATTTCCGGCAGAGGCAAGGAAGACAGGATCGCAGGAACAGCTGCGACTGGCTCTTGGTCTTGGACAATATCCAAAACGGGTACCATGTCTGTGAGAGACCGATGGACCCCTAGCCCGCCAAGAAGCCCTGTAGCGACCCAAGATAACAGGGTCGGCGCAAGTAAATACGTCAGAATCATTTCTTTAATGGTTCTCCCTTTGGAGACGACCGCCGCGAATACCCCATGCAGCATCGCCCACGTCGCATTGTACGCAAACCAAAAGACAGTATGGCTTTCAATATGCGTGCCGCCCTCTAGGTCGAGCGAGTTCGTATAAAGGGAAAAATCGACGTAACTTGAAAACAAATAACGAACAGAATCGGTGAAATAATCAAGAATAAAGATACCAGGACCAACGAATAGAATTAGTAAAGCAAAACCACTTGCAAGGTACATGTTGAGCGTGCTCAATCGTTTGATGCCTTTATCAATGCCGACATAGGCACTGAACGAAAAGACTACCACCCAGACAAGCGTGACAATCACGGTTAAGATAAAGGTGACTTCGATATTGAATAATTCCGCTAGGTTGTGCGTGACAATCGGCGTTCCCAGGCCTAATGTCACCGCAGCCCCCGCTAGAATGCTGACCAAGAATAACGTGTCCAACACAATCCCACCGAGGCCGTCGGTAAACGTGTCTCCGAATAGCACGCGGCATGCTTCGGAAATGCGCATTTTCGGTTTTTTGCGAACATGTAAGATGTAACCCATCGCAGGGGCGGCCATGACAAAGACGGCAAAGGTTTGGAAGCTCCACAAAAACATGCTGTACGAATTCCCTGCAAGGATCGCTTCCATCGACCCTGCTTCCAGGCCAAACGGCGGGTCGGTAGCCACTTCACTCCACTGAGTCATTCCCGTGCGCATAATCGTTGCGCCAAGACCCATGGCAATTAAGATCGATGCATATTCAAATAAGGTAAACCGTGGCTTTTCTGCCGGATTTCCTAAAACCACCTTGCCATACTTTGAAAACGCTAGATACAACCCAGCACCAAGAATCACAATGGCATACCATATGTACCCCCACTTGAACATGTCGACGATTGAATTAAAGATGTTGTCCAATAATGTCATCGATTGATTCGTATACATGGCAAAAAAAGCACTAACTATAATGACAATCGATAGTGAAGGAATCACTATCTTTTTGTCAACGAGTGACTTTTTACTTGGTGAATCATCGCTTTTCATCAAACCCCTCCGTTCGTTAAAAAAGAAAGCCTCTATGTTTAGTGTTACGAAAAGACCTCCTTAAAGTACCCGGTTATAACAAGGCCTAAACTTGGAGAAAAACATAAGCATCCGTTTTTCAGTCCGGTTGTTTTGCAAAAGTGAATCACAAACAGTAACAGTGACATTGATCACATTTCCTATAGTTTTTTTCCTTGATCAATTGATTTACATAGTTTTCATCTTGAGTACTTTCTCGTTGTTTAGGCGGACTCGTGTTAAAATTACACGAATCTCCTGCTTGGCTCGCACGATGAATAAGTTGCGTTGAGTTGTCGATAAGATATTTCATTATGTAGTCTCCTCTCCGCATGTTTTTCAATTTAAGAAGGTTGATCTTAGGAGCCCTTTTTTAATCACAACAAAAAAGCCGAAAAGGATATAGGTTGATCCTTTTCGGCTTATGTCCGGCGCTATTTGTCCGGCTCATTTCCACCTACTTGTTCTTTGGTTGTAAAATAAATAGGATATAGCTTTTATCCAGTTTAAAGTCCCAGTCTACAAAGATATCTGCTACGCTTGCTTGAAGAATGTCTTCAGCGTTGCTGCCATGCAATAGACTTTTCTCCAAACGTCTCTTAGAAAGCTTCAGAGGTTCTTCAAACCCGTTTTGAATCAGCTCTTTTTCAATTCTCACCAATATGCCTGTTCGTACTACTATAAGCGTTCGCTGATTAAGGAAACAAGAATCTACAAACCCCGGTAACTTCTCAGCCTGTTTGCTCACGCGGCTGATCTCTTGATGAACCGCTTCTTTTTTGGGATAATCCTCTAGTTGTTTTTGTTCTTCTTCCTCTTCATCATCTAGGATACAGACCAATATACCTGAGCGGTTTTGAAGAGACCAATCATAATATACTTCTTTTACTGCTATCCCTAGGCTGATTTTTAAGGTAGCTTTGATTTCAGGGATCATCTCTTGCATAAGGAGATCTCTTGTTTCTTCCACTTTCATCGCTTTGTCTTGAGAAATTAACACCCGTTCCATTGGAGCCAGAAAGTCTCTCAGGTGCATCGTGACAAAAGGCTTTCTTAAAGAAACGTAAACAGAAGATGGCCCCTTCCCAAAGTTATCTCTTAACAGCTTCCCGATATAACTTGAAACTTCAGCTTGCATAGACTTATTATCCATATATGCCCTTTCCTTCTAAAGACAGAAACGTTATTTTTTCTATCCATTACTTAGTATACCAATAATCTCCCTTTTTTAAAAGGATTATACCTCTATGCACAGCTCTGAGGAGTAAATGTTAAGAAAAAATATACGAAAGGTTACCCACGTGAAAAGACCGGTACCATTGATGACCATCTCCCAATATTCCCCACCGATACGGTAGGAATCGAAGCTTCTTTTTTAATAATTCCTTGATCATCTATGTGCGGATGTTTTCTAGTCCTTCCGGCTTCTGGCAGAAAAAAATTGTTTGTGATGTCATAGTGAGGAAATTATCTATAAATAGGTGCTCAGATTTTCGATACATTCGTCCTTATTGAATTCATTGGTCATCATGCGCATGTTTTTTTAGTTGCATGCACTTTATTTCATCCAACTCTTTTTCATTCAAGCCTGTCACTTTCATAACAGTTTCCAGTGGGAGCTCTTCTTTCAACATCGCCTTGGCTATTTCTATTGTCCTTTGTTTTTTTCCTTCCTCCCTTTTCTCATCAAGAAAAGGTTTTAATGTCGGGGGGTCAGGAAACATGGTTTCATCCATATAGCTCACCTCCTTTTATACTTGGTGCCTTTTTTCACCGGGAAAATGCGCTGAAACTCTTGTTCCAGAGAGTCAGGTTTTTTGCTCCACTCCAGTTTTTCATATAAATCCGGAGCAACAAATAACATAAACGGTTCAAACAATTCCGTAATGACCTTTTTAAGAGAGGTTCCTATGTTCAAGATAGCATACCTCATCAACAGAAACAAGTGTTCCCTTTTAAAAAATGACCCTAAACTAAAAGAAAATAAACAAATGCAGCCGCTCCTACTCAAGAGGGCTGCATCTTTGTTGGCAATCGGGAAGCGTTTACCCCTTTCCCTTTTTCGCTTTTGAAGGCTATTCCCCATGGAGATTCAGTCCCGTCCTTCATTTATGGTAAGATAACATGGAGTTTCAAAGAAAGGGTACGATCAAGATGACAATACATAGCGCTCAGAAGAAAGTGTTCATGGAGTACGTATCGATTCTCATTGGTTCTGCTTTGGTGGGTTTGGCCTTTAATATTTTTTTACTGCCCGCTAGGCTTGCCGCAGGCGGGGTTTCTGGGATAAGTACGATCCTTTACGAACTCTATCAGTTTCACCCCGCCTACGTACAATGGTTGATTAACATTCCGCTATTTGTAGCCGGGTTTCTCATTCTCGGGAAGGATTTTGGCTTAAAGACGTTGGTGGGGACCTTTTTTGTTCCATTTACCATATGGCTTAGTACGGATCTTCCCCTTTACATCGAGAATCCATTGCTGGCCGCTATCTATGGGGGCATCTTTTTAGGCGTAGGACTTGGCATTGTCTACCGTGGAAAGGGATCAACGGGAGGACTGGCGACCGTCGCTCAGATTGTTAAGAAGTACACAGGATTATCGAGTGGCTATTCGCAGCTATTCGTGGATGGGTTTGTTGTTGTCACTTCAGCTCTTGTTTTCAACTTGGAACTGGCGTTATTTGCGATGATGTCCATTTTTGTGACGAGCAAAGTGATTGATTTTGTTCAACTGCAAACCTCCCCGTCCAAACTCGTCCTTATTATTACGGAACAAGAAGAGCGGATTCAGGCCATGATTAAGGATGAAATTGATCGCGGCCTAACCAAAATCAGCTCGACGGGCGGCTTTTCGGAAAAAGAAAAAACGATGATTCTCTGTGTGGTTGAGCAGCAAGAAGCCATTTATTTAAAAAAAGTGTTACGGGAGCAAGAACCTTCTGCCTTTGTCGTCTTCCTTAACGCATCGGAAATCCTTGGACGAGGCTTTTCCTTATCCAAATTCTATGACCCCGGAAGGTAGAGCGCGAGGCTCCCCTCGCTCTTTTCTCCCCCTACGTCTCCTTCATCAATGCTTTTCCCTTTTTATAAAACCCGTTCATCTCTTCCTCGGGAACGAGCGCTCCTCCCGTGGCCCAGGCAATATGGGTCGCCTGGTCTATCTTTTTGTCGCCATGTATCCCTAAACGAATCGGCCCCTGCAAGCCGGCCGCCGCCGAGGGCTCGACTTTCATGCCTTCTGCATCCATCAACAACGCAAGAAGAATGAACAGGTCGTCATCCTCCATCGTATAATGCCCACTGCTCAGCCTCTTGCTAATGCCGGTGGCAAAACTTGAGGGCCTTCCCACGGCCAGCCCGTCCGCCTCTGTAACATTATCGATCCCGAAGTCTTGGACGCTGATTTTTTCTTGTTCTCCTGTTAAAAGTCCCATGAGAACAGAGGGAGAGTGCGTCGGTTCAACGAAAAAACAGTGGACGTCGTCTCCAAACACGGTTTTTAGCCCGAAGGTAATGCCTCCCGGTGACCCTCCGACCCCGCAAGGCAAATACACACATAGCGGATGCTCCTCATCGACAGCAATGCCCTGCGCCTCCAGTTGTTTCTTCAGCCGTAACGCCGCTACACTGTAGCCAAGAAATAAATCGCGTGAGTGTTCATCATCCACGAAATAACAGCTCGGTTCCCGCTTGCACAACGCTCTTCCTTGCGTAATCGCCTTGCTGAAATCGGCTTTGTATTCGTAGACATGGGCCCCCTTTTCCCGAAGCAAATCCTTTTTCCACTGCTTGGCATCCGCCGACATATGAACCTCCACCTTAAACCCAAGCGCGGCGCTCATGATGCCAATGCTAAGCCCGAGATTGCCGGTGGAGCCCACACCGATGGAATACTGGCTGAAAAACGTTTGAAACGCAGGGGAGGCAAATTGCTCATAGTTTTGCCCTTTCGTGATCAATTGATGTCGAGTCGCTAAGGTTTCCGCGTGCTTCAGCACTTCATACACGCCACCGCGCGCTTTGATGGAACCCGCAATCGGCAGTTCGTTATCGCATTTTAAATAAAGATCGCCGGCTATACGCTCGTGATAATAGTTCTCCATTGCCTTCTTCATGTGGGGGATCGGCCGAAGCGGGGATTCGACGATTCCATGAGCGGCTTTCGTTTCCGGAAATACGTTTTCGATAAAAGGGGCGAACCGCTGCCATAATGCCTCCGCTTCCCATATATCGCTTTCGCGTACAGGAAGATCCGTCCAATCAGCAGTATCCTTCGCAAAAGGATTCTCCCAAAACACCGGTTTTAAGGCGATGATATCGGTAAGGAGTGGAAACGCTTGCCTCCACGCTGCCAATGATTTTCCCAGAACGCTGTTTTGCATCATAAGGTTCCCTCCCGTAATGTCTGATGTCTTTATGATTGGCTTCCGCTGAGAAGTTCATTCATCGAGGATCCAAGTGAATCGTGCGTTTCGGCACCGCTTCTATATAGGTCTGGTGTGCCGTATCCCGGGGCTCGTGCATCGTATTCCAGATCCTTACGCCAAGCTTCGCTCCGTTCTTGTGACTTGTCATTGCCGAATAGAGGAGAGGAAACGAATGTCTGAGACAGACCATTACCATTTATGTATAAATCCCTCCTTCTGGGGAAACTTGAGGGCAGATGGATGATTCAAGCAAACGACGAGAAAGGAAACGAGGGATACGATGACAGAAAAGCAAAACGGCGCAAAAATGTCCCGTAGAAAATTTATCCGGAACTCTGGACTAGTGGCTGGTGGGTTAGTTGGTGGCGGCCTGGTTGGTGGATTGATCGGGGTGAATGCTCGAGAAGGGCAGATTGCCGGCGATGGAGGGAACGGTGAGGAGCAAGGCCATAACGAGATCAACCACCAGGAAGCCCCGCTTTATTTCACGAACTATGAAATGTTTTCGGTCCTGTCGGATGCGGTGGAGAGGATTTTTCCTGAGACAGAGAGTGGCCCAGGCGCAATCGCACTCGGCGTTCCTTTTTTTATTGATCACCAGCTTGCTGGAGCGTGGGGCTACAACACGAGGGAATACATGCAAGGGCCTTTTTCACCGGGTTCCGATTACCAGGGCTACCAATCCCCGCTCAAACGGCATGAAGTGTTCGACGTTGGCCTTCAGGCACTGCAAACGTACACGAGAGATACCTATGATGCCGGTTCGTTTGTCGAGCTAGAAGAGGAACAAAAGGATGAAGTGCTTCAAGCGTTTGAAACCAACGAGGTGGAACTCCATGGCGTGACGTCAAACACCTTCTTCTCTCTTTTACGCGCCGCGACATTGGAAGGCGTCTATGCAGACCCTGCCTACGGCGGCAACAAAAATATGGATGGATGGAGAATGAAGAGCTTCCCTGGGCATCAGATGGCTTATATCGATCAAATTGAATCGGAAGAATTTGTCGAGATTGAGCCAACGGGCTTACATGCGTATACAGACTAAGACTATTGGAGGATAAATCATGGCAAAGACATTACCAAAAACAGAAGCCGTTGTTGTGGGGATGGGATGGACTGGCAGTATTCTCGCGGCTGAGCTCGGAAAAGAAGGCGTCGAGGTCGTTGCTCTTGAACGGGGGCGAGGCAGAGACTTGCAAGACTATTATGTGGTTCACGATGAGCTTCGCTATGGCATTCGCTATGAATTGATGCAAGATCTTTCAAAGGAAACCATTTCGTTTCGCAACCATGCCAGGGAAACCGCCCTGCCCATGCGGCAGCTAGGCTCCTTTTTACTAGGTGAAGGCATGGGAGGCTCCGGTGTGCATTGGAACGGGCAAACCTATCGTTTCCTCCCATATGACTTTGAAATTCGCTCTAAGACGATCGAGAAATATGGAGAAGGAAAAATCAAAGGCCTGCAACTTCAAGATTGGGGCATCACCTATGATGAATTAGAACCTTATTTCTATGAGTTTGAAAAAGCGGCAGGCATTAGCGGCGAAGAAAACCCACTAGGGGGAAATCGCGCCAACGCGTACCCAACCCCTCCGATGAAGGAGACCCCCGTAACAGCCAGGTTTAAGGAAGCCGCTCAATCTCTCAATTATCATCCCTACCATATGCCTTCAGGGAACTTGAGTCAGGGGTATGAAAACCAATACGGGGCCAACCTTGCTGCCTGCCAGTACTGTGGCTTCTGTGAGCGGTTTGGCTGTGAATACGGGGCAAAATCAGACCCCACCGTTGCAGTCATTCCTTTTATCAAGGAACAAGACAACGTCGACCTTCGGAATTTCTGCAATGTCACGGAAGTGCTCCACGATGGAACCAAAGCCACGGGGGTCAAATATGTCGATGTCAGAACCAAGGAAGAATTCATCCAGCCTGCAGATATGGTCGTGTTAACAAGCTATGTGATGAACAATGCACGCCTCCTTCTCACGTCCAACCTTGGACGTCCTTATGATCCGGAAACAGGGCGGGGTGTGATCGGGAAAAATTATTGCTACCAGATTCTCCCTGGCTCTGTCGGGTTCTTTGAAGAGGAACAATTCAACACGTTCATGGGCGCTGGGGCTCTTGGCGCAACGCTGGATGATTTTAACGGGGACAACTTTGACCATTCCGACCTGGATTTCATTCACGGCGGAACCATTGCCATTAACCAGTCTGGAAACAGGCCAATCCAAGTGAACAATGTGCCGAACGATACCCCGAGTTGGGGAGCACAGTTTAAGGACGATTCCGTGAAATACTTTACCCGTTCCTTAAGCATCACTTCCCAAGGAGCTTCGATGCCGACGTCATACAACTACTTAGATCTTGATCCGACATACAAAGATGCTTATGGTCTTCCGCTCCTGCGAATGACCTATGATTACTCGGACCAAGACAGAAACCTGTTTAACTATATTGGAAAAGTGACAGATGAGATTATGCAAGAAATGGGTGCCTCGCACATCAATGAACGAGACAATTTGGAGCACTATGATATCGTCCCTTACCAAACGACTCATAACACAGGCGGGGTGATTATGGGAAGCGACCCGGAAACATCGGCCGTCAATAATTACTTCCAAATGTGGGAGGCAGAAAATGTATTCGTGGTCGGAGCTTCTGCTTTCGCCCACAACGGCGGATACAATCCTACAGGCACTGTCGGAGCGTTTGCCTACCGGGCGGCAGAAGGCATGTTGAAGTATAGAGAGGAAGGTGGAAGCCTCGTCTGATTGGAGGGCGAGGAATCTGCAGCAACCATCGGAGAGAGGGCCCTCTGGAAGAGTAGAGGGTCCTTTTTTGATAGTTAGTAAACCCTGCAAGGAATGGGTGAATAAGAAGGGCAACTTCTCCCAAATAAGAATAGGCGCTTTTTTGCCCCTACTCGTTAGCAACGTCATCAACGTCCATTATGCGAATTTCGCGATTTTCCTCGTATCGAAATTGGACAATATAGTTCGTTCCGTTCCCCTTTAACTCCAGGTAGTTCGTTGAGCTCTTGAAGTCTTCCGATTGTATATAATCCTGGATTGCCGAAAGCGAATCGATGGAAGCCTCACTATTAACATTCTGCAGATGATCTTCAACAAGTAATTCCTCAATTAATTCTGGAGTTGTGATCGTCTTATTCGTCTCGTTTGTGTAAAGAATCGCTAAGACAATAACCCCTGCATGAGAAATCAGTATCGCTAAGGTGTAAAGTGATTTTCGGTTCCCCATGTTTTTATACACCTGCCCCTTGCAAAAGATGGATTGAATCACTTATCTGATTTATACGACCGCTTGAGACAGAGCTAGCCATAACTTCTCATTACGGTTAAGCTGATTGCACATTGATTGCCAGTGAATGTTAACCCATGTAAGGCAAACTGACTACAGCATAGACCAGGGTTATAACTGCGATAAAAGAAGCGAAGAATAGGATTTTTGCTCCCTTTGATCGGTTCCTAAGCCACCCCCATCTTTTTTGGTCATGATCCAACCAAATCACATCAGCAACAACCACGGCTACAATTAAAAGGATTGCTAAAAAAGGATGAACCACTTGTTCTCATCGCCTTCCTGTATTTTACGTTTGCTCGGCAATAGCAACGGGCCAGATCATATAATGATGCTGAAGTCGTTTCAGTACATTTTTGTTTCCTCATGGATTCCAAGTCCCTTTCGATCGAATCGATTCGTTTTTGAACAAACGCCCTCTTCCCAAACACCCGTCCCGCATTTCGAGCACCGGCATTTGTACTTCCAAGCTCTCGCACGTCCTGCTTCCCCACTTGCCTTCCCACATAATACGCTCCGTTTACGCATCCAAACCAATACGAGATAAATAGCAACCCAACGTCGAACAGCGGCCTCACCCTTTTTCTATTCCCTTGCAATCGTTGTACATTGTTACTATACCAAACAACCCAAAATAAACCAATTGAAGAGAAAGAGATGAGACGACGTTTTTCATCCGCTGAATGTTGGATTTGTTTCACGTGAAACACAGGTCCAGAACCGAGAAGCGCCCATACAAAAAGGAAGCTCCCACCTTAAGCCGGGAGCTTCCTTTGTTCCAATTCATTCAATTCCTACACCATCAAACCCATCTTTCGTCGCTTCCGTTTGCTCGCTGTCCTCCCCGTAGAGATCGATCGCCGACTGAACGAAAGCAAAACGAGTATCGTCAAAATCGGAGAGAGCCGTTAAATAAGTCGTTAACGCACGGTAAGCAATTTGCCCAAGATCTTCTCGTCCGATGTCTTGTCCGATGAGATAGGCGGCATGATTAATAATCGAAGAATTGATATGAACCCCACCATTGTCGAGTTGAATTGGCAAGTCATAATACTCATCCATGTGGGATGGGTACACCCCTGAGCCATCTCCATATTCCCAATACGCTTCATTGACTTCAAACTTACCGGGATCTTCGAGACTCCGTAAAGCCGTACGACCGTCTGCAATCGCAGCAGGTGCCATGATATCATCGCCGATATCCCAGCTAGATTCATCGACCAAGACACCAAAGATGTCAGCTAGGGCTTCATTCACGGCCCCGGGTTGAAAGCGATAGACAAGTCCTGCCGTATTGGTAATCACGCCATGCGTCATTTCATGAGCCGCCACATCAAGACCCGCTGAGAGAGGAACCATGAATTCGCCGTCTCCATCCCCGTAGGTCATTTGCCTTCCATTCCAAAACGCATTATTAAACTCTTCGCCGTAACGAACGGTCGATACCACAGAGATCCCTTCATCATCAAGCGAGTTACGGCCATGTTCCTCCAAGAAATACTCATACACTTCGGTTGAATTATAATGAGCATCAACGGCAGCAGCATGGGTTTCGTCATTAAAGGAGGCATTGGAATTCGTATAAGGCACCCCTGGCAACGAAAAGTCTGCACTTGGGTATTCGTTTTCAAAATCATAGGTCAAGATCCCATCCATGTCAGAAAAGGAAAAATCAAATAGTGTAAAGGCTCGCCCCGGCCCATTTTCTGCTGCTTTGTGAGAAATATCAAGCACCCGGTGTTCGCCGTGCACGCCAGATCCAGGCCCGGCGGCAGAGCGATACTGGCTAGGGTCCGGTGTAAAAGGCGAACCACTATTAAAGGAGAACCCTTCTTCTTGTTCACTCCCCCCGTTTTCTACCCCATCGTCTTCCAACCCAGCGGCTTCTGCCATATGAGAGATCGTATTATACTTGTCCAACACGTCTCCTTCGACAGCATCCACAAAGACAAACCAATTCCCTGGATCGTTCGACATGAAATTCACATTGACTTTATAGACAAAATGTCCTTCATCGCCTAACGGGTAAAGCGCAAGCTCTGCCGTAGGGTCTTCTTCTAAACGCTCAGGAGCGCCGACTGCGTCCCGAGCGATAGTAACGGCCTGTTCCTCTGAAACAGTGACATCTTCGGAGCTCATTTCCAATTGATCGATTTCTGAATGGAAGTGGCCATTCACTGTTTGAATCGTATTCTCTTCATCAAAATGAACCAACACTTCATGGCCTTCTACAGGTATTCCATCTTTCGTTTGTTGTAAGCGAATATGGGACATTCCCTGTTTATCCGTATGTTCTTCAAGCACGTCCAGATCCTGCATCGGATTCTGCATATCAAACATCTGTTTATTGGACTCTAAGAACCGTTTGGCTGCATCCGCGTCACTCCTTTCAGCAGAACGCTGCGTTTGCACCGAAACGTCCGCTTCCTCTGGGGAGTAGAGAATTTTCGAGTCTTGACTGTTTTCTTCAGGCACCTTCCCATCGGGAGTCGCCGACTCTGCATACGCTCCATTGACAGCGACTGGCGACGTACCGATTAAGGCAGCGACACAAACAAGGCCTGTTACTGTCGTACCTACACCTTTTTTCATCCCATTTCCTCCTCGCTTTCTCCAGCTACACTGGTAGTTTCAGAGTACCATAAAAAGAAGAATACTATTATTGGGAAAATTGATGGGAACGAACGATAGGAGGGGGGCGAGAAGGGAAAAGGGGAAACCATATATACCAGGGTACCTCTGTCGCTTGCCTGGAATTCTCACACAGAAAAAAGCAGGAACATTGACGTTTCAATGTTCCTGCTCTCTCTATGCATCACTTGATACCATGTTCCCTCTCGCTTTCGGCAACCGCACGGGTGTGGAAGGCGATTTTCCCAACACCCATGGGATCTTCTTCAACAGTTTGATACATGGCCACATCAAGAGAAGGGTACACGCGGTGTAAAACAGGGTCCACGGCAAGCTTGTCGTGGCTGAGATTTCGTAGCCGAACCCATAATGCACCAACGCCCTCACAAGGTTAAGGCCGGTAAAATGAAGCAGAAGAATCACGATCGAATTCTGCCCTAAAAAGATAAGAAAGCTCGAACGCTCTAGCTTCATACAGAGAAGAATCGTGGCGACCATCCCAGCAAAGGCTGCAAGATAAAAGTAGCCAAACTCCCCATACACAGCGCCCCTCATATCAATCCGTTCACTGTTTAACGACTGAATGTAATTTGTGAACAAGAGGAGCCCTGTGATCAGTGGAAGCACCTTCACCCACGAAACGTGGCGCCACAGATGCTTCGTTAAAAACCCTAAGCCATAGAACACCACAGCCGTCACCGCCACAACCCCATTCCACGGCACATACAGGTCCATAACGGACGCACCATAGCCACCAATGGCGCAAAGAAGAAGGAAAAGGACAAGAAAACGCCCCCCGCTCAAACGGTAATAAAGAAAGAACAAAAGCTCAACCACGAACAAGCACGTCAAAAACCAAATCGCCGGGTTGTACGTCAGCTGGTAGTTCTCCGGGGTGGAAAGGAAAATTCCAGACAGCGGGACCAAAGGGTTGACGCCCTCTCCAGATGTAAACGGAAAATGCCTCGTTGCGAAAAACCAAATCATATAGGTTACAATCGAAAATAGCAAATACGGCAACAGCAAACTCCGTGCCTTTTTCTTCATGAACGCCCCGATTGAAACATCACGAGGCCGGAAAACGACGCCTGATAAATAGAAAAACAACGGCATATGAAACGCAAACAGAAAGGCTCTTAGTGAATCCTCAATCGGCGCGTGGCTCATCACCACAAGAATAATCCCGAGTCCCTTCGCTGCATCAATCCATTTCACTCGTTCACTCATGGTCGTCACCTCCTTTGCTCGCTCGTATCCAGCGTTTTCTAACAGTATATCGCACAGCCCCTTCACCCAAAACCAAACGCACCGAAGTTACACAAACCCTCACAGCGGCTGGAGATTTATACGCTGGTTGCCATCGTTTTTCACGTTTCGTAACATCCTTGAAACAAAGACGCTTCCTTAAGTGTGGACAAGGGTGGCTGTAGGCAAACGTCACGAGTTGTAACTCCCATGCGGACAAAAGCTTAGGGCTTTGCTGAGTAAGAATGGGCCCCTTATCACTAGAAAAAGGACCCGGACATCCCGGCTCCTTTTCCCACTCTTACCTATTACCGTGTCGCAGCATCAGCATTGACTAACCCATTTCCATAAAATTGAGCGTTGCCTACGTTTGTCGCAGTCGAATTCAAGTGATTGCGGATTTGGCTATTGCTCCAAGAAGGGTTTTTCTGCTTAACGAGCGCCGCCACACCAGCCACATGTGGAGTTGCCATAGATGTTCCGCTCAAGCTCGCGTAGCGGTTGGCAAGGTAGGTGCTCTGAACACCGACGCCCGGAGCGACAATGTCGAGTCCAGCACCGTATTGAGAGAAGCTGGCACGGTTGTTGTTCCGATCAGTGGCGCCAACGGCCATCGCGTTTTGATAGCGCGCCGGGTAGGAGAGACTGCTAGCCCCTGAATTCCCAGACGCCGCCACGACGAGGACGCCTTGATTTGTCGCTTGGTTGACCGCTCGCTCAAGCGTAATACTTGGTGAAGCACTTCCAAGGCTCATGTTGGCAATATCCATGTTATTATTGGCGGCCCACTCCAGCCCTCTTGCAATGCTGCTTATGCTTCCTGAGCCATCTGCACCGAGAACTTTCACGGCGTAAAGCTCCGCACGAGGAGCGACGCCGACAACGCCCGTCGAGTTATTAAGCGCCGCAATGGTACCGGCAACATGAGTCCCGTGGCCGTTGTTATCACTCGTAGACGGCTCTCCTGAAATGAAGCTCGCTCCGCCCCGGATATTCAAGTCTGAATGAGAAGCGATTCCGGTATCCAGAACAGCGACTTGTACTCCTGCTCCAGTGAAGCCCCGGTTATTCGCTGCAGGAGCTTGTACACGCTGGATCCCCCATGGGACACTTTGCTGCATCGTTGTGACTTCATGATCCTCTTCAATATAAGAGATTCCGCTTTCTTCACTCAGCGACTCTACATCTTCTGGATCTAGTTCTACCGATAGGGCGGGAATGAGATCATAATCGTGAATGATGTCGACGTCTACACCTTCATCCTCTTGAGCCTCTCCATCGAGCGAGAACGTTCCTACACTCTCCACTTCCTGGCTGAATAACTCAACCGCTTCTTCTTCTTCAAACCCTATTAAATAGTTTTCCTTTTGTTCTTCCGCCAAAGCAACTTGCGACGTACTGAGTAGCGCCGTGACACAAACAAGACCTGCTACTACTTTGCCTAAACCCTTTTTCATAGCAATTCCTCCTTTGTATTTTACCAGTTTTCGCTGGTAGTTTAAGAGTAACAAAGAAGGAAGAATGGTCATATTGGGAAAATTCATTTCGTGTTGGGAAATGTCGAGGGGTGAGCGTTTATCTGTCGTCCTGCCTAAGGTCATCGTTGCTTGCGGTAGAGAAGAGGCGAGCGCCAGATGTTTGT
This sequence comes from Shouchella shacheensis, assembly GCF_001484965.1. Lineage (GTDB taxonomy): Bacteria > Bacillota > Bacilli > Bacillales > Bacillaceae_D > Shouchella > Shouchella shacheensis. The sequence continues at coordinate 41,414 of NZ_LLYY01000014.1, forward strand.
TTCGTGTGTTCCTGCGATGCTGTGCCAGTACTGGTACTGAAACCTTTCGAACATGACAATCAGAAAAAAACTGCTAACCTGAGTTCAGTATGAATTTTAACATCACTCCCCTCCATGAAAGAGCCATTTTGTTGAATAAAAGAATTCCATAAAAGAATGACATTTAGGACATTTGTCCGCCCAAAATGACGTTCAGAAGAGAACCTCACTGGTTGTACTATTCGCTTGTATCCTTACAGGCGCGAAGTCTGGGTTATATTATGAGTTAAGAATCAATAACGCAGCAAAAAAACAGCAGGATCCTGCCCATTTTGGCGGGCCATAACGCTGCAGTGACACTAGATTAAATAAACGATCTCTGATAAAATATCTGTATAGGGTGTATGCAGGCGGCTAAACCTGCATACAGTTGGTAGTAAGGCGGTTTTAATGCTTTGGTTTTTTTACCAATAGCATCCCGGCTAGAATGAGTGCGGCTAACACTCTTCTAGCTTTTTTGCTGTTCCAAAGCTTTTTAAAAGTCTTGTTACAACAAAGAGGGCTACACCTTCTAACATACTACCACCCCCTCCCTATACAGCCACGAGAGGGAACGTGAAAGGTAAGGTCGTTATGACCTTACCCGGCGATTATAACATGGATCGTGCGCTGATAGGGATTGCCTTTCCCCTAATCGACTAGTGCTGCTAACATTTCATTTGACTATATTCCTAAAGCATTATCATTTGTCCATTCTGTCGAAATAACAGCCTGCACCCAAGACGATCAGCATTAAATGTTTTACGAGACAAACCCACACTCACCAGCCATAACGCTGGCGAGCCATCCTTTTCATTCCTTGCTTGCCACCAGCTCAAACTGAAGATACACATCCTTCAAAGCGGCCTCAATCGCCTGGCCTGCTTTTCCGCGGTAATGGGTCTGCACGTTTTCTATCAGTTTCTCCACGCCATCGTTTAGACAGTAGCCCCGTAACAGTTGCCGAATATACGCACGCCCATGCTCTGTGGCAAGCGTGCACGAAGAATCGACAATCACTCCGTACGTAAAATCTAGCTCCAATGTGATGGTAATGGAATCGTATAGATTTCTAGCTGCCATCCCTTGTGGAAGCTTGGCGTGTCCTGCAATGAAATAGGTGTTCATCATGGGTCTCCTTTTTTTCACTGATGTACGAGAGATCGTGCCGATTCTTCACTGCCTTCCCTTAGTTCGGGACAGACGCTTGTTCAAACGGCCATGCCGGCAATGATTTGCGAAGCGGCTTATCTTCCTTGTAGCCAAGCGCGTATTCTCCCTGCATAATCGTATGAATTTCTCTTGTGCCTTCGTAAATGACTGGGGCTTTGGAATTCCGCAGAAAGCGTTCTACCGGGTATTCATCCGAGTAGCCATACGCCCCGTGGATTTGGACGGCATCATTCGCGGCTTCAAACGCGGCATTGCAGGAAACCCACTTCGCGAGGGAGGTTTCCTTCGTGTTTCGTTTGCCTTGGTTTTTCAACCATCCTGCTTTAAAAACGAGCAGTTTGGAGATTTCAAGATTCGAACTCATCTTGGCAATCATTTGCTGGACAAGCTGATGTTTGCCAATTTCTTTTCCAAACGTTTTTCGTTCGTGGCAGTATTTCAGGCTCGCTTCAAGGCTGGCTTCTATTAAACCGACCGCTCCCGCAGCGACGGTAAATCGACCACTATCGAGCGCCGACATGGAAATCTTAAACCCTTCCCCTTCTTCCCCTAAGCGATTGGCCACAGGGACTCTGACATCGGTTAGGAAGACTTCGCCCGTATTGCCAGCGCGAATGCCTAGTTTCCCTTTGATCGCCTTCGTTTCCACGCCTTCGAAATCACGTTCGACAATAAAGGCCGTAATGCCTTTATGAGCGACATCGCCATCGGTTTTTGCAAAAACAAGGAAGTGGTCGGCCACATCACAAAGGGAAATCCATGTTTTCGATCCATTCAGAATGTAATGATCTCCATCCCGAACAGCGGTTGACTTCATCGCCGCTACATCGGACCCTGCGTCGGGTTCTGTCAGTCCAAAAGCGCCCACTTTCCGACCCTCGGCTTGCGGGGTCAAATACGTCTGCTTTTGCTCCTCGGTTCCCCACTGCAATAACGTCATGCTGTTCAACCCTGTGTGAACAGAAACGGCTGTACGATACGCGGTGTCGCCCCGCTCCAACTCCTCACAGACAATCGCCAGCGTATTATAATCCATGCCAGCGCCCCCGTATTCTTCAGGGATGCAGACCCCCATGAGCTGCAGCTCGGCCAATCGATTTAAAATCGACGGTTGAAACTCTCCTTTCCGATCCCACTCCTGAATATTGGGGATGATTTCCTTATCGACAAACTTCCTTACCATCTTCTTTACACTTTGCTGCTCTTCTGTTAATTCGAAATTCATCATGACAATTCCTCCTAGATCGTTTTATTTTGTTTAAATTTCGTTATTTCTTCCGGCTGATAGCCAATTTCCTCAAGCAGTGTTTCGGTGTGTTCCCCGTATAATGGAGGATGATGCCTCATGGTCACGGGCGTTTTCGATAATTTTAACGGCGAGCCGGTGACTGTAAGATCGTCGATGAGAGGATGCTCCATCTCCACGACCATGTCTCTCGCCTTGATTTGAGAATCGTCAAACATCTCGGCTACGGTGTTGATAGGCCCGTTCGGAACACCAGCTGCATCGAATTGCTCCTTCCACTCGGCTTTTTCCTTTTTCAAAAGCTCTTCTTCACAAATGGCCGTCAGTTGATCTCTATTCGCCAACCGATTTTCATTATGAAGAAATTCAGGCACCTCCGCTAATTCAGGCCTCCCCAAAACAGCGGCGAACCGTTTAAATTGCTCGTCATTCCCTACGGCCACGACCAAATCGCCATCCTTTGCCGCAAACACTTGATACGGGGAAATATTGGGATGGTGATTCCCCATTCGCTTCGGCACGACGCCACTGCATAAGTAATTGCTTGCCACATTAATTAACGCAGATACTTGGCAATCCAGTAGTGAAATATCGAGTTCCTGCCCTTCCCCCGTCTGCGCTCGATGATGCAATGCAGATAAAATCCCGATGCATGTGTATAACCCTGTCAGCACATCGGCAATCGCCACCCCCACTTTCACCGGGCTCCCTTCTGCTTCGCCCGTAATGCTCATCAAACCGCTCATCGCTTGAATGATGTAATCATAGCCAGGCAAATCCTTATAGGGACCAGACGACCCAAACCCGGTGATTGAAGCCATAATCAGCCCGGGATGTTCCGCTTTTAACGACGCATAGCCCAGACCCATTTTTTCCAGCGTGCCCGCTTTAAAATTTTCAACGATGGCATCGCTAGAAGCGGCCAGTTTGCGAAAAATTTCTTTTCCTTCTTCGGTTTTTAAGTTCAGCGTCATTCCACGTTTATTTCGGTTGGCACTCAAATAGTAAGCGCTTTCTCAACCAACAAAAGGCGGTCCCCATCCTCTCGTTTCATCCCCTGATTCATGGTGTTCGACCTTGATCACTTCTGCTCCTAAGTCACCGAGGATCATCGAGCAAAACGGACCCGCCAGCACGCGAGACACATCCATGATGCGGATTCCTTTTAACGCTCCCATCACGACCTCACCCCCATCAAGCATTTCTCACTAAAAAAGAGCCAGCAAAACAAACAATGCTCGCGCACTGATCGTCTCACTGACCCCTATTCACGGCTCGTCTTCCGGCAACGAAAGATCGAGTGAACAACGTCAATGGTATTCGTTTGATTGAACCTACATTCAAGCCGGTCATGCAGCAAGGGCATTGCTGTCATCGGTTGTTACTGTCAGTATATACTGTGTGATCGAATGTTACAACAACTATTTTTGGGCTTATCAACTGGAGTACATGAGCAAAGATGTTGCAAAGCGGCTACCAAACTCATGTAGGGGGCTTATTCATGTTTAATCAGTAGAAGCACCAATGTCAACAAGGCAATTATAAACATTCCAGACCCCATTGCTAAACTAAGTGCTTCATATACTAACATGGTATCACCTCCTTTCACGGAGGTGATACTATACACCCGTACATGAGTTATTCAGCTTCGTCTATTATAACTTAGAATATCTAAATTTTGTATTACATTTCTACTTATACCCAAAGTATACATGTACTACTTTAATACAGTACATTTAAGTACTACCTTTTCAACTTCACATTAATAGTTGGCGCTTAACGGTTTCTAGTTTATTATTGGTACTAGCAGCTTCAAGAAACGCGCCTCTGTCCTTTCGTTACTGCAAACGGAAGGGAGGTGTAAGTCTATCCCTTTATCACGTAAACAACGCGTAGAACGGAAAAAACGCAATAAAAAAAGCGGCCGGAAATTAGTCCTTTCCGTTGCCGCTGCGCTTTTTTACCTGGCTCTCGAAGAATCGGTAAAAAAGCTTGTTGCGTTACTATTCAAAGCCTTAACGGGCTTTTAGGCGGAATTAAGCGTACGCACGGCACGGGACACAACCATATGCTGCCGGTGTCTTAGCGGACCTTGCCGGCGTGGAGGTGCGTTCGCTGCTTATGCTTCGGCCGTGCGGCCTTTCCGTCTATCTATTAATATTATATCCATTTCACTAAGTTATATGCATAATATGGTCGGACATAATAAAAACGTCTTGGCTTAGCGGTCCAAGACGTTCTTTTGCGTAATAGTGTAGTCCGCACCTTACGCGGTGTGTAGTCTATCCCTATGTCTTTATGATAGCAAGACAACTTGACTAATGCAAGCATTACTACAGTCGGAGGGGCTCTTCCGCCTGAAGCTGCAATGAATGGTGCTGCACATACTGCGGCGACTCCATGAGAAAATTTGAAGCTTTTTCTCTTTATCAAATGGAAGCAAAAAGACTAACAGAGCTTGAGCCTATGACAAAGCCATTAAACTCAATTAGACCCGATCTCTAGGGAAAAGAGATCAGGCCCACGGCTTCGTTTAATCAGCGACCATTTCCAAGTCGTCGATTCGTTTCTCCAAGTAATCCACGTCTTTCTTGGCATGAAAGCGCTCGGCTTTTTCCACTTTGACAGCGACACTGTATTGAGGAATCCCTGAAGGTCCGTCATAAATCCCTTTTGGAATTAAGAAGTTGCCTTCGGGGAAATGAAGCCCCACATTGCCACTCGCAATCTCCGCAACATGAGCCTTTCCTTGAAAGGTGCCGTGCTGATTATAGACGACGACGGCTTCTCCGTTGGCAATGTTCAGCTTCCTTGCATCGTCTTCGCTCATGAGAACATCGTAGCGACCAGCCGCGTTAAATGGATCGGTCTCTTTGTAGACCATCGAGTTGAACTGTTTGCCACGCCGCGTCGTAATATAGAACGTGCCCTCTGGTTTATTCAAGTTTGGAATATCGACCGAAATCAAATTTCCTTTTCCATCAGGCGTTGGGCAAACGCCCCCTTCGCATAACCACGCGCCTCCCCATTGGAACACGTCGCCTTGTTTTTTCAGATGTTGAACGCCATCATAGTCTTTATTGGCGAGGGCGATTTCGTCGCGGATCGCTTGCCCGTCTTTAAAATCAACGAGGTGCGCGGTTTGGGGTTTGACCCGTTTGGCCAGGTCAATGTAAATTTTCCATTCGGCTCGTGCTTCTTCGACTAGCTGTTTATTGCCTTCAATTTCAGGAGAGAAATACACCATTCGTTCCGTCGACGTCGACGTTCCGCCTCCGTCTTGTTCATACCGCGTCTTGGCTGGAAGCACAATCACCGCTTCCTTCGCCTCCACCAGTGTCGACGTATTAAAGATAATGTCCTGATGCACGCGGATGTCTAATTCAGACAATGCCTTCTCAATGAAGTGAGGATTTGGCATCGTTTCTAAGAAATTCCCGCCGCTCATATAATACAGTTTTAGCTTTCGTTCGTGATCCTTTGGCAGCATCGCATTCTCAAGAGACACTCCAACAATGTCGCCTTGCCATCTCGGAAGCGTAAAGTTCCAGAGGTTTTCGATTCGCTTGACGTTCTCGGCGTCCCAGCCTCCGCCAGGAAGAACAAACGGATCGGCGCCCATTTCGCCAGACCCTTGGACACTGGAATGCCCACGGAACGGCATCAGGCCGGCATGCTTGCGCCCTAAGTGACCGCGCAGGAGGGCGAGGTTGGCGACTTGGGAAATATTGTCCGTGGCAAAGGAATGCATCGTTAACCCGAGCGCCCACGCATAGACCGCGCTTTTGCTGTTTGCCAAAAGTTCAGCCAGCTCGATGATTCTTTCTTTGGCAATCCCTGAAGACTTCACAATCTCTTCCCAAGACTGAGCTTGCACTTTCGCTTGAAGCTCCTCATAATGATTCACATGTTCGTGAACAAAGGCATGGTTAATCGCCGAACCCTGTTCGGATTCTTCCATCTCGAACCAGTGCTTCATGATGCCATGCATGAACGCAATATCCCCACCAATATTGATTTGATAGAAATCATCCGCGACCTTTGTACCAAAGAGGGCTGATTCCGCATTCGAAGGAACCCAATATTCATCCATCGCCGGCTCTCGGTATGGATTGATCACAATAATTTTTGTCCCTTTTTTCTTCGCTGCCAGCATATACTTTGTAGAAACCGGAGAACTGTTCGAAGCCACCGACCCCCAGAATAGGAGCACATCCGTGCCAATCCAATCTTGATAGTTGGCACTGCTTGCGCCCACCCCGATCGACCGTTTAAGCGCTGTCTTCGAAGGGGAATGGCAAATACGAGAAGCGTTGTCAATATGGTTGGTTCCAAGAAAACGAGAGACCTTTGCCGCTACATAATAAGACTCATTGGTGATCCCTCTTGAAGTTAAATAAAAGCCATATTGCTTAGGGTCCAATCGTTTCATCTTCTCAGCGATCATATCCATCGCTTCGTCCCAACCGAGACGGGAAAATGTTCGTTCCCCCTTGCGACGAATCAACGGGTATGGAATTCGCCCTAACTCACGCAACTCTTCGCTCTTGTATTTCTTTAGCTCATCAATGTCTGCGTGCACCACTTCTTCCTTCATCGCAGGCATTGTGTTTAGACGCAGCACATTCAGCCGAGTCGTACAGATATGCGGCCCCTTGAGGGTTTGGTCTTGCAAGCCTGAAACCCCTAAGGCACAGCCATCACACACCCCTTTGGTAAGGATGTTTTTCGCGTAATTGAGATTGTCTTTGTTGTCCCACATCACTTTCATCGTATCTCGAATATGTTTCGGTTTCACCTTGCCTAGACCAAAGGGAATCGGACTCACCCAATGCTCTGGGGCGGGCTTTTTCGACAGTTTCATCGGTCCTTGGTGTTTCGTATCTCCCATGTTTGCTCCTCCTCGTTTCAAATAAAAACCACCGTCCATCCTTTTGTTAGAAACAAAAACGACGGTGGTTACGTCTTTTGCAGGGTCGCTACTAAGTGTCAAAGCTCATTTATGTGGAAAATTTCTCTTCTATATTCTCATTAAAAATAAAGATGGACATGCCAAAATCACGAGGAATATCAATGTCCACAAACAAGTCGACATACTTGCATCCTAACAACTCTTCCATCTCGAGCGGTGGATTCTTTCGATACATATCTTTCACCATTTCCGTGCGTGCCGCGCGGAGCAGCTGTTTCCCCTCATCGGCTGTAGCCATGAATTTTTCCACTGGTGATAGATTGCCTTCCATTTCGCAGATCGCCCAGTTCTTGCAAAACGTTGTTGTAATTTTACTTGGTCCTTTTCCCATATGCTTCTTTCTGAAAGAGCGAACTAGGTTACTGAATTCTGCCTCATACTTATTCATAGTGCCCTCCTGCGTAACGTGCGTGTTCAAAAAGGAAGACAAAAAAGAGCGGAGTGGTTCCCCTCTTCAAAGAGTCACCCTTTGTGTATTTTAGATGGTACCATATCACTAAACGAAGATGAATCGTTTAGCTTGCTGTGGAGGGGCTTTTGCTCTTTTTCTCTTACATAGGCCATCCAGTAAAACCCGCCCACAAAAAGGGCGCCGCCGACGGCATTGCCGAGAAAGACGGGAACAAAGTTCATCACGTAGTCCCACCAGCCGAAGTAGCCAGCAAAAATAGCCGCTGGGATCACAAACATATTGGCGACCACATGCTGAAAACCAATCGCCACAAACGCCATAATCGGAAACCAAATTCCTAACAATTTTCCAGCGACATTATCGGCACTATAGCAAATCCAGACCGCTAAACACACCAACCAATTGGCCCCAATCCCGGAAATAAACGCCTGAAGAAAGGAATCGTCAATTTTGGCTCCAGCCGTAGCGACCGTTTTCTCTAAGAAAAGCCCCGTTTCCGTCAAGCCAAGAATATGCCCAAAAACGTAGGCGACGAAAACCGCGCCAACAAAATTGCTGACGGTTAGAAGCGACCAGTTTTTCACGACATCAATCGTCTTAATCTTTCCAGAAAACCTCGTCATGGGGAGCGCCATCATGTTGCCTGTCAGTAACTCCCCGCCAGCAAGTAAGACGAGGACGAGACCGACCGGGAAGACCGCCCCGCCAATCAGTAACGACAGGGAGCCCCAAATTTCCTCCGGTAGATTGGCGGTGACTCGGATCGTCAATAAAAACCCAAAAGCGATGAACGCTCCCCCTAGAAATCCAAGAAGGAGGGACGTCGATACCGGTAAATGAGCCTTCGTTTCGCCATTCCCCATCGCTCGTTTCGCTGTTTCTTTAGGTGGATGAAATGCCATTCTAACAACCAACTTTCTTTATGGAATTGTTAGAGGCAGAAGCAATGTAACGCAGATTTCCTTTTCAACATAAAAACCGTTGACCTCACGTAAACGAATAGAGGTCGCCCATTCGTTCACGAAGATCAACGGTTAGAGAAATAGCAGGATTCGCTACTATTGGCCAACAGTAAATCAATTGAATATTCTTGTTCCCAATTTAACCGACAATAGGGTCGCTATCTCGTGTCAAAATGGTGACAACCGTGTTCATGCGTCTTTTAAATTATACCATGAAAGCGCTGAAATGAGCAATGGGAATTGGGGGAGGGAGGGGGTGTTGGAATTTCCAAGAAAACGTACACAACGTGTCGAACGAAGGAGAAGAGTCTCGCATTTTGTAAAATGGAATCACGATAAGGCCGGGTTATCTTAATCGATAACTTCTCATTGGTAAGATCCCTATATAATACTTTTTTCATTTGACGTCTTTCTATGCATATGGTAATTTAAAATTACATAAAATATTGAACAACGTATTTGTTTATCGCGAGAGATTTTGTTCTTGCTGTAAATCATTGCGTTCAAGTAAGAAGCCCCGGAATCTGTCGTAAGTCTCAATCCTTACCACAAATTCTCGGGCTTTTAATTTTTATACCGCAAAAAGTCATAAATTTTAACTACTCTTCTAAAATTAGTTGCTATTTGTCTAGTTTGTATTTCTAAAATATTTGGGGTCTCATTAAATGTTGTCTGTAAAAAATTGCAAAGTTCATCTAAATTAATCTCTTCCTCGCTAAGAAAACAGATATATTCTAAACTTCTAGCTAACTCAAATTCCTCAGCTATCGCATTAACAGATCTATGCTCAATATTAACAGTCCTACTCCTATTAATTAATCCTTTGTTTAAAAATTGTTTTAGTTCAGTCTTTATTTCCTTTTCTATTTGTTCGGGCAAAGGTTCTTCATAGTCTTTGATATATTTATAAATAGGTATACTATTACTATGCCGCCTTAATAAAGTTGGAAGAGCCTTTTCGACAATCAATACTGGGTCAAAGTTTTTATTGTCAAATATTATATCCTCATAAATTTCCTTAACAGATACTCCTTCATAGCCCTTTTCAGCAAAATACCTAATAACTCCAACACCTACGACAATTTCTAAATCCTCTAATTTATCATCTTCTAGATTCATTACCTGTAGACTTTGTTTAGGCTCATTTGACAAGACTAAATCATAGATTTCACTTTTAAGCTTTCTTAAAATTGGCGCCTTATACTTGGATTGTATTAGTGTTAATGATTCATAAAACCAAGAATAATCTTTTATATATAAGTAAGTCATATCAATTCTTTTACCGTTTTTAAAACTTTTTTGGAAAGTACTAATCCTATCTGGATCATCAGAATTATTCCACTCTACAAATATAAAACGATCCCTAAGAATTTCCAATTGGTCTTCATTTAAACATTCAACAATTGAAGATAATATTTCTTCGATATTCGGATCATTTATTGAATAACCAATAAAAATGATTGGATGCTCTAAAAATAAAGTGAGAATTTTGGAAGCTAGGTAGGCATTCTTATTTATAAACTCTTTATAATCCTCTTCGTTTATAACAATAGATTCTGGTTGTGTTACACACCCATGAATTTTATAAATCTCTGCTATTCCTTGAATTACAGAGAAAATTAGTTCTTCCTGACCAATAAATACGTCGTAATCATTAAAACAGGATTCCAGATATATGCTTACTGCTGAGATTCTTAAAGAGATCTATCTCCTCTTGGTATTCAGAGTTGAAATTCTCTTGTTTGCTCTTTAAGTCTTCTGCAATATCTATTTTAAAAGGCGAGATCCCTGCCAACGCCGCTTCCTTATGGCGCTTTCTAGCTCTCTTATACTGTGGGTCATGTAACCATCTCTTATTAAAATCATGTTCAATAAGAGAGGCAATTTTAGGATTTTCACCAACAGGAGTTACGAGGTTTTTAAATCCTCTTTGTACATACGGTAACCAAAGTCTGATTTCTTTGCAATTCTTGCATAGTTCTCTAATAAGCCATCCCAACTCTCTGTCTGCAAATACCTCCGCGATAACCCCGCTCCAACGAATAAAAAAGGTAACGTATCAAAAGTCTTCAACTTATTTTCAAGAATCTGTTTGATATTCGAAGTCATTTTATGCACCTCCATTTAGAAATTTATTCTTTTAAATTCTTATAAGTGCCTACAATACCTCATTAATACATGAGGACCTAACCATATTTTATCTAAATTATCACGCTATAATAATGCATTCTGTTAAAACTACATTAAGCTTTTTTAATTCACATTTTCCATCAATTCTTTTTCTAAATAGTGGATAACAAATGATGTTCCTACTGGTGAAAAGGTATTTATTTCATTTGCCATATAATGAAACAATTGTTTTATCTTTAGCTTATTATCTCGGTTATCAAAATGTTTAAGTAGATATGCCTTTAAAATAGTTGTATATGCAATCACAGTTTGCTTTTTGAATAGCCCATTATTAAGTAAAATTGGGATTTTAGTGTATTTAACTTCGTCCCTTATCAACTCATTCGTTGACAAAACATCCCCCCTGAAATCTAAATCAAATACTTTGCCGATCCATTCTACCATTAATTTGTATTTTTGCGGATCGATATTCCCAGTAGTTTTTGATCTGGATGCTTCCTCACATGCTAGCGCATATATGATTCTAGATGCATATTTCTTAACTATATTAATTACCTTCTCAAAATCAGTTTTTTGGCTACCATAGTATTTTTCAAAATAGGAGTCATCTTCAACGTAATATCTAGCCATTATGGCAAAATTCGTATCCAATACAAACATAAACTTACTATTATTGTTTTCTCGAATTAATTTATCAATATCTTCTATTCTACCATCAACCCATGCTGTAGAAAATACACTCAATACTTTTAACTCCTTCCATAATTATAACTATACAATGCATCCGAAAGAGAACTCAATGAATTCTTTTGTATTTTCATTCCACAACGGAATAAAGACCTAACTAATCAATAATGGCATGAATTCCCCCTATCTGAGTTGCCATGTTCTTGTTGTAATAGTTTATGAAAATGATTTATCTTAGGTTTCAGGCGAAATTATAACGATAGCCTTCACTCCAGCTCCTTACTAACAATTTCCGCCCGTTTTTGAAAGAAAGTCCCTTTCAGTTTTACCACTACTTATGATAAGGCTCCCCCCTCACAATCCGAAAACTCCGGTACACCTGCTCCACAAGCACAAGGCGCATCAGCTGGTGCGGAAACGTCATTTTCGAAAAGCTCAATTTCTCGTCCGCCCGGGCCAGCACTTCCTCCGACAGCCCCAGCGACCCGCCGATCACAAATACCACCTTGCTTCTCCCGTGAGTCGCTAGCTTCTCCAAGTCCGCGGCCAGCTGCTCGGAGGTTTTCATCTTCCCCTCAATCGCGAGCACAATCACATAGGCATCACCGGAAATCTTCGCTAAGAGCCGCTCTCCCTCTTTTTGCTTAACGATCCGCATGTCCTGCTCACTAAGGGTTTCCGGTGCTTTTTCATCGGCAACTTCAATCACCTGAACCTTGGCATAGGCTCCGAGCCTCTTTATGTACTCGTCGATTCCATGTTTTAAGTACTTTTCTTTCAGTTTTCCTACCGTAACTATCGAGATATTCACGTTGTGCATAACTCCTTTCGCTGCGAATTACATAGTTTATCCACAAAATTTATCCACATATCAACAGTGTGTATATCTAATTATTTCGTGACAGTGTAGACGGCTTGTTGGGTGCAGTAGCTGCATGTGGGAGCTGCACGCTGCGCACCGCTTATTTTTTCAATCACCGGCGCTACTTCAAACTCGTCCACGGCCACGTCTAGCGCTAATTCTATATGTTCGTCGCATGCGTAAATCATCGTATCCTTCCTTTCTCATCCGCTGTCATTATACCATACCCCTCCCGCCTTATCCCCAGATCGACATGCGCAGGCGGGTCGACCAGAAGCGAGAATTTTGGAAGGCCTGCTACTTGAAATCCCGATTTTGGATTTCAGGGCAGGACTGAAAAATCTCAAGCTTCTTCCCGCCGGAGCTGGACAAAAACACAAAAAAAGCGCACCCCGAAGGCGCGCTTTTTTCCACATGCGGTTAAATGTCTTGCTGTTCCTCAAGCGTGACGTCTACGGTTTGCTCTTCGCCGTCACGGTACAGCGTAAGCGAGAGGGTGTCGCCCACTTCTACGTCTGTGTAAAGAATTTTACGAAGCCCTTGCCCGTCTTCAATGTCTTCGCCGTTGACGCCTGTGATCACGTCACGTTCTTGGATGCCGGCATCTGCGGCTGAAGAGTTCGGTGCGACACCTGTGACAATAATTCCGTCGGTCACATCTTCCGGTAGGTTCAGCGTTTCTTGCCAGTGGGCGCTTGGAATTTCCGCGAGTGAGCGGAGGGTGATGCCAAGCTGCGGCCTGCGAACTTCTCCGTGGGTTTCAATGTCTTCGATGATTGGCTGCACGATGGAGGATGGAATTGCAAAGCCGATGCCCTCTGTTTGACCGGCAATTTTCATGGAGTTAATGCCGATGACTTCCCCGTTAATATTCACGAGCGCCCCACCGCTGTTCCCAGGGTTGATCGCTGCATCGGTTTGCAGCACTTCGGCATTCCAGTCGACTTGGCCGTCTCCAGTAAGGTCGACAGGGATGCTGCGCTCCGTGGCACTAATAATGCCTTGGGTCACGGTACTTGCAAACTCAAGCCCGAGTGGATTGCCGATGGCGACCGCTGGTTCTCCGGACCTAAGGGAATCTGAATCCCCAAACTCTGCCACGGTGTCCACATTCTCACCGTCGATGAGCAGGACGGCCAGATCCGTCAACTCATCGTTCCCAAGCACTTCCGCTTCGACGCGTGTGCCGTCGGTTAAGGCGACTTCCACTTCTGAGGCGCCTTCAATCACATGGTTGTTTGTCACCACATAGGCACTGTCGCCTTCTTTTTTATAAATCACGCCTGAGCCCGTGCCCTGCTCGCTGTTTTCTCCCGTTCCAAATAAATCGTTCTGCTGCATATTGAGGACCCCAACAACCGAATCAGACACGCCTTCAACGGCATCCGTCACGGCGGAATTCACATCTAAATTGATGGTATTCTCCGCTACGGGCGTCTCGTTTTGCACATCCTCGTTATTTGTACCCGATTCACTTGGCTCATCGTCCAGTCCCGCTCCCAGACTCGACATCACAGGTGAAGCGATCAGCACAAGTACCCCGCCAATCACCGCCCCTCCGAAGGCTGACCACATCGATGAGCGTTTGCGTGGTTCATTGTATCTAGACTCTCTATCTTGATCATAATAACCCATTGATTCTTTGCCCCCCTACGCTATTTGCAATCCTAAGCTTAATACCTTTAGTATACCCTACTGTGTGGAAAGGTCTAGGCTGCGCTTGACTTTTCGAAGATTTTTGATTCCCTTTTAACAATCATTGATAACTTATGCGTCAATTTTGTAAAAAGCCTAGTATAGGTATACACGTTTTTCTCAACTATTAAACGACCGCTAGTGGTGTTGGGGTAAGGGGGTCCGTGTCATACAGCGCTAGCGATTCGCCAATCCGATGTCCTTCCTGCTTCAGCGTCTGTTCAACGGTAAGGCGAGCAAGGTCCTTCATGTTGTTATCCAGGCTTAAGTGGGCCAGATAAATGCGGGAGGTGTTGTCGCTAATAACATCGTTTAAGGCAAGAGCGGAGTCTTCATTCGATACATGCCCGAGATCGCTTAATATCCGGCGTTTGACATTCCACGGATAGCGACCCACGCGAAGCATGTTCAAGTCATGGTTGGACTCAAACACATACATGTCTGCGCCTTCAATCGTTGCTTTGATTCGTTCGCTCACATAGCCCATATCGGTAGCGAGTACAAGTTTGCGGCCTTCGTGGCGAAAAACAAAGAACATCGGGCTCGCCGCATCATGAGAGACGCCAAAGGATTCGATTTCAAGATCAGCGAACGATTTTACCTCGCCGCGTTCAAAGGCGAATTTTTGTTCGAGTGGAATTTGCCCAATGGACGTGTCCATCGCTTTCCATGTTTTCTCATTCGCATAGATGGGGAGCCGGTGTTTGCGTGCAAAAATCCCGACTCCTTTTATATGATCGCTGTGCTCATGGGTGACAAGCACAGCGTCGAGTTTTTTCGGGTCACGATCAATGCGATGAAAGAGCTCATCCATTTTCTTTCCACTGAGCCCAGCATCGATGAGCACACGCTTAGACCCCGTTTCTACATACATTGCGTTGCCGGTACTGCCACTGGCCAGCACACTAAATCGCAAAGCCACACTCCTCATCTCCCTGCCTAGAATTGCCTACGTCCTCGCCTGCGTCTCCTCGATTTCCCCGTTTTCCTGCTCGTCTTCTTCGTCCTCCTCATTTGGCGCCAATTCCTCGACATTGCCGATGGCCTCTTCGCGAGTGGCATCCACAAGCAGCTCCTCGGTGCCTTCTTCATTTTCCACCGTGATTTTCCACATGGGCGCGAAGACTTCTACACTAAGATCCTCCAAAAAGAAACTGTGATAGCCAAGTTCGACATCTTCCACTCGATCGTTTCGTTGGATGTTCTGGGTGTTCAACAGCACTTCAATCGCCCGCAAGCTGGAGGCCATCTCTCTAGGCCCCTGATTTTCTTCAAATTGGTAGCGGCGCTGCTCATACCCCGTAATCTCTCCGTCCTCATTCAGGGAAAGAACAAGCGGCTCGTCCGTTCCATAGAGATACGTCGTCTTCCCCTCATAGACCTGATTAAAATAAACAAGCCCATTTCCCTCATCAAACCGGCTATAGGTGTACTGATCTCCTCCCCGAACATAGGTCGTGAGAAAAGAAGCCAGTTCGCTAGAGAGGCTTGTCGAATCATCTTGTTCACTCGGCTCGATGTCAAATGGTTCATCTAGCTCCGAGGAGATGGTGGTCAACGACGGGTCTAGGCGTATGTCTTGACTCGGTAAACCCTCAAGTTCGCTTTCCTCGAATACTTCTAAATCGCCCACAACTACACTGGGTGTTCGCTCTCCCTCTGGTAGCTCGTCGGGGAGAGCAATATTATTTTCCTCTTCTAGCGTTTCCTCGATCGTGCTTGACGGTCTCGTATCAATCTGGCTGCTTTGGTACTTGTCGAGCAACTGCCAACCGAGAAAGACGTTCAAGAACAGGAAGGTCACAATGAAAATTGACTTTGTCCTATTCCAATTCATAGTCGTTCTCCTGCGCAAATGAAACCCGTTTCCACTCACCCTCGTACTCATAGAACCAAGCCGGCTCTACAGAAACAAAGCTCGTATTCGGGGCGCTCATGTGATAGCCGATCTGCAAGTTGGTGAGCTTGTCTAGCTCGAACGACGGCTGATCCTGTAACCGTTCCATTACCTCAACCCCTGCGGGCAGCTCTACTTTTCCATCTTCCTCTAGAGGTTCGTTGTTCAAGTAGAAGATCGGCCGGTTGTAATCTGTCATCTGCAGGCCGACACGCCTTACTTCCATTATCATTTGACCTTCTCCCCGGTACGTATAGACGGGGACATGGTTTAAGGAAAAGCGGAATTCCGCGTGTTCAGAATTGCCATCGTCCGTCCAACGGCTCAGCGCGTACTCATCGGTCCATCCGCCATTGCTATTGACATAATCAATCGCTCTTTCCGCTATATGGGTGCTGCTTCTCTCTGGATCACTTGAATACAGCGGATTGCGGTACTCTAAGAACGTCCCATTCGAATTGGTTCTAACCATGCGGCTTCCGGCCGTATAGACTCTGTCCGACGTAACGTTTTGCCTAGTCGCTTCTTCGTTGAAAAGGAGATCGTTAAACTGGCCGACCGGCATGGTTTCCACCCTGTAGGTCTCAGGTCGCATCGTCTCTTCGGTTACCGTCGTATACAGGGTCTCTCTTAGTAGCATCTCTTCGCTTTCCGACTCTTTGACAACCTCAGCTGGCCTCTCCTCCTCATTCAAAAGGAGAAGCTCGCTTAATTCGGTGGGACCCATTGTTGTTTCGATGTTGATCACCTGTTCTTCTCGATTCGAAGCGAGTTGGAGATTCACTTGCTGGCTTTCGACGTTCTCATACACAAGGAGGCGATCGACATCACGGATTGGCAGAGAGACCTCATCCGGGTTTAAATCAAAGAGCTGAATGAACATTTCTCTAGGGATCGCGTCCGGAAAAATGATTTCAATTCCTTGCCCTGCCACCGCTGGTTCCATGATCGTTTGGTTTCCTAACCCTGTTTCTAGCAGCGCTTCATAGACATCTGTAAACAATTGCGACCCCCTCGGAAGGATCGAGTGTTCTTCCCCCCGGTGGAAAACGATCTGTTCTGGCTGCACAAGCTCCGTGAAAATCCGACCCTCGCCAAGATCGTTGTCAACAACCTCCTGCGTGGTCTCAGCTAGGGGGCCACTGCTTGGCTGAAAGGTCCATAGCTGATAGGTGAGAAAAAAACTGAGCGTAATGAGTCCAATTAACACGCCTGTTTTCGTTCGTTCGTACTTCACCCTATTCCCCCCTTAAATGTGGAATATGGCAGTGTGACGTAAATCGTCGTTCCTTGGTTGTACTCACTATGCACCCAGATGTCTCCGTCATGCGCGTGTACGTATTCTTGGGCGATCGCTAGACCCAACCCTGTTCCGCCGACCGTTCTGGCGCGTGCCTTATCGACCCGATAAAAGCGTTCAAAGATCTTCTTTTGAGCTTCTTGTGGGATCCCTAAGCCTTCATCGGCGATGCTGATACGTGCTTTATTTTCCTGGTGCAAGAGTGTAACGGTCACATTGCCACCTTTTGGCGAATACTTCATCGCGTTCGATATAATATTATCAAGTACTTGTGTGATTTTATCTGAGTCTATGTGTGCATACATTGGCTGCTTCACGATGTGGCGGTGAAAGTGAATGTTTTTCTCCGTAGCGATGATCTCAAAGCGATCCACCACTTCATGAAGAAAGCTGCCAAGGTCCACCCAGTTCATCTTCAGGCGATAATCCTGACTATCTATTTTCGAAAGCTGTAGCAAGTCATTCACAAGACGAATCATACGCTCCGTTTCATTTTGAGTGACGCCAAGAAACCGAGGGGCAATCTCCTCATCACTTAGGGCCCCGTCCGCCAGTGCTTCAAGATAGCTTTTCATGGTGGTCAGAGGCGTTCGTAGCTCATGCGAGACATTGGCGACAAACTCGCGGCGTTCCTCTTCAATCTTTTCTTTTTCCGTCACGTCATGAAGGACGCTAATCAGCCCGTTAATCGGCCCATCCTCCTCTTGAATCACGGAGAAGCTCGCTTCGAGAACAAACGGCTCCTCTTCACTGCTCTTATCAATTAACACCGAGTCCGACTGATTGTACAAGTCATAGATGGTAAATGAGTCCCCTAGCTTTAACACTTCAGTAAGCGGCTTTTGCATCATCTGTTTAAGCGACACCCCTAACAGCTCTTCCGCTCGGCGGTTCAGCAAAATGACGTCGCCGTTTTGGTCGGTGGCAACGACTCCGTCCGTCATATGAGCGAGGACCGATTTTAAGCGTTTTTGCTCGCGGTCCCGCATTAATGTGGTGTCATGAAGCTTTTTCGTTAGTTCATTAAACGACATCGCCAGTTGGCCAATCTCATCTGTGCTATGGACGTGAACATGCTTTGTGAAATCGCCATGGCCCATGCGCAAGGCCTGCTTTCGCATGTCAAGAATCGGAGCCGTAATTGTTCGGGCAAGCAAAATCACAAGCACCGCCGTGATCAAAAGCGAAATCACAGTGGCGGTTATAAAGATATTATTAATTTCCGATACATGCGCATGAACGCCCTCAACCGAAGACTCCACGTAGATCGCGCCAATCACTTCTTCCCCGCTTTCGGAACGGACAGGTTCCGCATACACGAAGAAGCGCTCGCCGTCATCACTCAGTTCGATGAAATCTCCTTCTTCAAATAAGAGCGCACGCTTCACCACACCATCTGGCCTCTGCTGTCCGATCACATCGGAATCCGCGATGTCTGAACTCGCCTCAATCACACTATCCATATTCACAAACTGCGCCTTGGCATCGTCAAGGTTGAACGTGCTGCGCAGCAGTCCCGCGAGGTTCTGTTCATCCTCCGGCTTTGCGAGTTCCTGTGTCACGCCCGTTGCAAGCACTTTGATCCGATCCTCAACCATCGTGTCATGATTTTCAAGCAACTGCTGTTCCAGCTGCCTGGAAAAATAGACGCCGATTATCTGCATCGCCACAACAATCAGCAATACGTAGATGATGATGAGTTTAAAGCGAATCGATTTAAAGAAGCCGACATTCCGCTCCATTTACCCCTGCTCCTGCACTTCTGGCAAGGCAAGATAATAGCCCACTCCACGTCTCGTCATAATCCAAACCGGGTAGCTTGGGTTGTCTTCCACCTTCTCACGCAGTCGCCTGACCGTCACATCCACCGTACGTACGTCTCCAAAGTAGTCATAGCCCCACACTGCCTGCAGCAAATGCTCTCGCGTCATCACTTGCCCAAGGTGCTTGCCCAGATAATGAATCAGCTCAAACTCACGATGCGTTAGCTCCACCAGTTCATTGCGCTTTTTCACTTGATAGGCTTCCGGTAGAATCGACAACTCTCCAATCGCAATTTCAGTAGGCGAAGCGGTGGATTCTTCCGCTTTCACTTGTTGCCGGCGCAAGTTCGCTTTCACCCGCGCGAGCAGCTCCCTTGTGCTGAATGGCTTCGTCACGTAGTCGTCCGCGCCAAGTTCAAGACCAAGAACCTTATCAATCTCCGAATCCTTAGCCGTTAGCATAATAATAGGGATATCATACTGCTTGCGAACCTCGCGACACACTTCCATTCCGTCCTTATACGGGAGCATGATGTCAAGCAGGATTAAATCCGGCTTTTTTTCCCTCACTCGTTCTAAAGCTTCGTTCCCGTCATACGCAACGGAGACTTCAAACCCTTCTTTTTCTAAGTTGAATTTTAATATATCCGCAATCGGCTTTTCATCGTCTACAACCAAAATGTTTTTCTCCATTCAAGTAACCTGCTGGCAAAACGCTGGCGATCCCCGCGCGCTTTCCTAGTTGCAGCAGCAGTACAGCCTCCTTTTCACATTAGGAAAATGCAAAAATATCAATGGTTTCCCGGGCAATAGTTCTCATAAAATACCTCTATCTAGTTTAACATAGAAACTCAAAATGTCTTGTATCCACTGTAGCTAGACAAAAAAAAGAACCCCATGTGCGAACACATAAAGTTCTTTTTCTACAATGCCGGCCAGAGGACTTGAACCCCCAACCTACTGATTACAAGTCAGTTGCTCTACCAATTGAGCTAGACCGGCATATGGTGGCTCGGGACGGAATCGAACCGCCGACACACGGATTTTCAGTCCGTTGCTCTACCGACTGAGCTACCGAGCCCTTTCAGCACTTACTTCTTCTATGTACTTCCATACATAAAATCGATCGCTCTAACCAATGTAAATGGCGGTCCGGACGGGACTCGAACCCGCGACCTCCTGCGTGACAGGCAGGCATTCTAACCAACTGAACTACCGGACCAGTAGTATCTATTTAAAAAGTGACCCGTACGGGATTCGAACCCGTGTTACCGCCGTGAAAGGGCGGTGTCTTAACCGCTTGACCAACGGGCCACTGACGAATGGTGAGCCATGAAGGATTCGAACCTTCGACCCTCTGATTAAAAGTCAGATGCTCTACCAACTGAGCTAATGGCTCAAACAATAACCGATTAAACGGTGCGAAAGCAAACCGCTTGTCCTCGGAGCTGAAGCTCTTGGCGACAAGATTTATATTACCACAGCAAAAAAGAGAGCGCAATATATTTTCACGACTTTTTTTAAGTTCTTATGAACCTTTTTAGCATACCCCTAGCCCTCCTTAAGGATACGTATAAACCTGAAAAGCACAGGCGGGTTGCTAAAAAGCACGGATTTTGGAGGGCCTGCTACTCGCAATCCTGGTCTTGGATTTCAGGGCAGGACCGAAAAATCCCGAGCTTTTACCCGCCGCAGCTAGACAAGACCGAAAAGCGCAGGCGGGTCGCCTAAAAGCACGGATTTTGGAGGGCCTGGACTAGAAATCCCGACCTTGGATTTCAGGGCAGGACCGAAAAATCCCGAGCTTTTACCCGCCGCAGCTAGACAAGACCGAAAAGCGCAGGCGGGTTGCCTAGAAGCGCCAGAGCTGGGCAAAAAAGGAAACGCAAGAGAGTCCTGCGTTTCCCACTCTTCCCTCGTTAGGCAAACACACCGCGAACGAGATTTGTCTGAATACGATCCGGGCCTACAGAAAAGACGGTGAGCGGAATCCCTGTAAGCTGTGAGACACGTTCTACATAGCGACGCGCATTATCAGGGAGGTCATGAAGGGTTTTGACCCCCGTAATGTCTTCCTCCCACCCCGGGAGCTCTTCATAAACAGGCTCGCATTCCGCTAAAACGTTAAGGCTTGCTGGGAATTCGTCAAGAATTTCGCCTTTGTAGCGGTAGCTTGTGCAGATTTTTAGCGTCTTAATTCCTGTTAAAACGTCAATCGAATTCAGTGATAGATCGGTTATACCACTCACGCGACGGGCATGACGGACAACGACGCTGTCAAACCAGCCAACGCGACGAGGACGCCCAGTTGTCGTGCCATACTCGCGGCCAACTTTGCGAATTTGATCGCCAATGTCATCGTGCAACTCTGTCGGGAATGGGCCATCGCCCACGCGCGTCGTATAAGCCTTCGATACACCAACCACATGATGAATTTTCGACGGGCCGACCCCAGAACCAATCGTTACTCCTCCAGCAATCGGATTGGAAGAGGTGACAAACGGATACGTGCCCTGGTCGATATCAAGCATCACGCCCTGCGCCCCTTCAAAAAGCACACGACGCCCTTCGTCTAGCGCATCGTTCAGAACGACCGAGGTATCGACCACATACTTGGCGATTTGCTGACCGTATTCATAATACTCGTCAATGATCTCTTCTTTAGTGAATCCTTCTGTTTCATAATACTTTTCAAAGAGACGATTCTTTTCGTTAAGCACACGCTCCACTTTCGCCGCAAACGTATCCTTCTCAAGAAGATCCGCAATGCGAATCCCGATACGCGCGGCTTTATCCATATAAGCAGGCCCAATGCCTTTTTTCGTTGTTCCGATTTTGTCCGCGCCTTTGCGCTCCTCTTCCACGACATCAAGCTTGATGTGGTAAGGCAAAATGATATGAGCACGATTGCTAATTCGCAAATTGCTTGTATCGACATGACGCTCATGCAAGTAGGCAAGCTCTTCAACGAGCGCTTTCGGGTCGATCACCATTCCGTTGCCAATGACGCAAATTTTATCATTATAAAAGATCCCCGAAGGAATTAAATGCAGCTTGTATTTTGTACCTCCGAACACAATCGTGTGCCCAGCATTGTTTCCACCTTGATAGCGGGCAACTACCTCTGCTCTCTCAGACAAGTAGTCCGTGATCTTTCCCTTTCCTTCATCGCCCCACTGTGTTCCAACAACAACGACTGAAGACATTCCTCGCACCTCCGCTCTCTTTAAAAACCATAGTTAGTATAGCAGTTGTGGTTAGCCATCGTCAATGTAAACCCGAACGTTTTTGAAAGCATGAAACTTTTTATTCGTGTGAGAACCCCACTTCTTAGGGAAGTGGAAGACCCTCATGCGGTGCTTGTTCTCTCTCACATCCATCTCTTCTCTCCCACATTCAGTGCCTTCTCTCTCGCATCCACTGCTTTCTCCCCCGCATTCCGTGCCTTCTCTCTCGCATCCATCTCTTTCTCCCCCGCATTTGGTGCCGTCTCTCTCGCATCCACTGCTTTCTCCCCCACATTCAGTCTGTCTCTCTCAGATCCACCTCTTTCTCCCCCGCATTTGGTGCTTTTCCTCTAACAACTCAAAAGAGCCTGCTCGAAATAAGCAGGCTCAATCTTAGGCACCTGGAGGCATGCTCCCTTCATCGTGGCGACGCTCCAGATTAACGAATTTATTATATTCTTTAACAAACGCTAGCTCGACGGTGCCGACTGGACCGTTCCGCTGCTTAGCAATAATGATTTCAATAATATTCTTCGTTTCACTTTCTTTATCGTAATAATCATCTCTATACAGGAAGGCGACGATATCCGCATCCTGCTCAATGCTCCCCGATTCACGAATATCAGACATCATCGGGCGCTTGTCTTGGCGGGATTCAACTCCACGAGAAAGCTGAGACAGGGCAATCACAGGAACCTCTAGCTCACGCGCGATCGCTTTAAGCGTTCTGGAGATCTCTGAAACCTCCTGCTGTCGGTTCTCTCCGCCACGTCCGTTTCCTTGAATGAGCTGTAAATAGTCAATCAAAATCATGCCAAGCCCACTTTCTTGTTTCAACCGCCGACATTTCGCTCGAATCTCCCCAACTTTAACTCCAGGGGTATCATCAATGTAAATGCCCGCTTTGGATAATGATCCCATCGCCATCGATAACTTGTGCCAATCCTCATCTTCAAGTGCCCCGGTCCGCATTCGCTGGGCGTCAATGTTTCCCTCTGCACAAAGCATCCGCGTGACCAACTGACTGGCGCCCATTTCTAGAGAGAAAATCGCCACATTTTCCTCCGTCTTCGTTGCAACATTTTGGGCAATGTTCAGGGCAAAGGCCGTCTTTCCCACCGACGGTCTGGCAGCGACAATGATCAAATCATTGCGCTGAAAGCCTGCCGTCATCGTATCCAGCTCTGAGAAGCCCGTGGCAATCCCCGTAATGTCTCCTCGTGTCTGTTGAAGCATCTCAATTTTATCGTACGTTTCCAACAATACATCTTTTATGGAAACAAAAGCCGTCGTGTTCTTACGCTGGGAGACATCAAGGATGGTCTTTTCTGCCTCATCAAGGATGGCATCGACCTCTTCCTCGCTGGCATAGCCTTCCTGCGCAATATTGGTCGCCACTCGGATCAACCTGCGAAGCACCGATTTTTCTTCGACAATGCGGGTGTAATACTCCACATTCGCCGCTGTCGGCACAGAGTTGGCGACATCGGTTAGGTAAGAGAGACCGCCAATATCATCCAGCCACTTGCGATCCTTAAGCTCCGATGTGACCGTCACCAGATCCACCGGCTCCCCTTTTTCTCCTAAATCAAGCATCACTTCATAGATACGCTGGTGAGCCGCTCGGTAAAAATCCTCCGGCAGCAATTTCTCGCTCGCCGTCGTTAGCGCTTGCTCGGCAAGAAAAACCGCCCCGAGCACCGCCTGCTCCGCCTCAATATTTTGTGGCGGTGTTCGGTCTGAGAAATGCTCACTCATCACGATCCCTCCTCTCCTATGAAATCCCTAAAAAGAAGCTGACCCACATAGGAGTCAGCTTTCTCCGTTTGCAAACAACCGTGTGGGAAAGCGGGTTGAATTTCTTTGCTTCTGACCAGCCCGCCTCTGCTTTTCCTTGATCCAGCTGCAGTGGGCAGGGACTCGAGTCTTTCAGTCAGTCTGATCAAGCCAAGACCGGGCTTGATGCAGCCTACCTTCCAAGACTTTTCGTCCCTAAACGCCCGCCTCCGCTTTTCCTAATCCAGCTGCGGCGGGTAGAAGCTCGAGGTTTCTTCACGCCGCCAGTTCAAGTCAAGGGCGGAGTTGATCTGCCGTCGCTCCAGAACTTGTCGCTCGTGTGCAGGACGCCTCCGCTTTTCCCCGATCCAGCTGCGGCGGGTAGAAGCTCGAGATTTTTCAGTCCTGACACGAAATCCAAAACCCGGATTTCTTTGTCAGGCCTTCCAAAATTCTCGCTTCTGCCCAACCCGCCTCCGCTTTACTATCTAAACTTCTTTCACGTGTACGTTGACCGTCGCCGTTACTTCAGGGTGAATTTTAATGGGTACTTTCGTATTGCCAAGGGAACGGATTGGGTTGTCTAGTTGGATTTTGCGTTTGTCGACTTTTTTGTTTTGTTTGGAGAGCGCTTCGGCGATTTGTTTTGTCGATACGGCTCCAAATAGACGGCCGCCTTCCCCGGATTTAGCCGGGATTTCGAGGGGAAGGGCCTCGAGTTCTTCTTTAAATGCGTTTGCTTTTGCGCGTTCCTCGTCCGCTTTCTTTTGCTCGCTTTTTTCTTTGGCTTCGAGATCTTTCATGTTTCCTTTGGTGGCTTCTTTGGCAAGATTGTTCGGGATCAGGTAATTGCGAGCGTATCCCTCCGATACCTCTTTGGTTTCCCCTTTTTTGCCTTTTCCTTTTACATCTTGCGTAAAGATGACTTTCATCGTTATAAGCCTCCTTCTATAGCTTCATCAATCGCGGTTACCAGCTGTTCTTCCGCTTCCTTAAGCGTGACGTCTTCCATTTGTGTGGCTGCATTGGATAGGTGGCCTCCGCCGCCCAGATGTTCCATAATGACTTGAACGTTGACATCTCCAAGCGAACGTGCGCTGATGCTTGCCTTGTTGTCTTCCCGCATGGAGAGCACAAAGGACGCCTTCACATCGCTCATTTGCAGGAGCGTATCGGCCGCCTGGGCGATCACAATTTGGTCGTAGACCTCCTCCTTGCTGGCCACCGCAATCGCGAACCCATCCTTATACGTATATGCACTTTCTACAAGCTTAGCACGCTTTACATACGTCGCCAAGTCCTCCTTCAGTAGCTTTTGCACAAGTGTGGTATCCGCTCCATTCGCTCTTAGGAAGGAGGCCGCATCAAACGTTCTCGCCCCTGTTCGCACCGCAAAGCTTTTCGTATCAACAATGATTCCAGCAAGCAAGGCCGTTGCCTCTAGCCGGTCCATCTTAAACTGGCGTGGCTGATACTCAAGCAGTTCCGTGACAAGCTCCGCCGTTGATGAAGCATATGGTTCCATATACACAAGCACCGGATCTTCAATAAAATCCTCGCTCCGCCGATGGTGATCAAGAACAATCACACGATCAACCATCTCCAGAAGTTTAGGTTCAATCACGAGCGAAGGTTTGTGGGTGTCGACCACGACGAGCAGCGTGTCACGATCCACCAAGTCAACCGCATTCTCCGGAGAAACGAACTGACTCCAAAGATGATCATGTTCCTCTACTTCCGCAAGCAACCGCCTGACATCGGCATTAATATCGTTCTCATCCAATACAATAAAGCCTTCTCTGTCGTTTAAATCAGCCATCTTCAGTACACCGATCGAAGCACCAATGGCATCCATGTCGGGCCGCTTATGGCCCATTACGATCACACGCTCACTTTCCCGTACAAAGTCGCGCAAAGCATGTGAAATCACACGGGCTCTGACGCGCGTTCGTTTTTCCACCGCATTGGTTTTCCCGCCGTAAAAACGAACGCGCCCATTCTTTTTCTTGATGGCTACCTGGTCCCCGCCACGGCCAAGGGCGAGGTCCAAGCTTGACTGTGCAAGCGTTCCTAGCTGCTTCAAGGAAGTCTCCTCCGTACCAACGCCAATACTGAGTGTAATTGGCACTTTTTCTTTTCCCGTAACGTCTCGAACCTCATCAAGCAATTCAAATCGATTTTCTTCAAGGAGCAAGAGAGATTGATGATTCATCACGGCAAGAAATCGATCCGAAGATGTTCGTCTAAGAAAAATATCATAGTCGTTCGCCCATCCATTTAGCAAGGTTGTCACCTGCGTCATTAAACGGCTCCTGACCTGGTCTTCCATGCCCTGAGTGACTTCATCAAAGTTGTCAAGGTACATGTAAGCCACCACTGGGAGCATATGGTCATACCGTTGCTGGGTCCACTCTTTTTCTGTGACATCGACCATATAAATCAGCCGCTCATTTCGCTCAAATGTACAATAGTAGTAGACCTCTCCAACCTGAATGGTCTCATGGCTCGCTGTATCCCTCACAAGGGGGCTGAGGTCTTCGCTGATCTCATCCAAAGGTTTGCCGGATAGGCCTGTGCCCATCCTTTCAGCGACAAACGGATTGACCCACTGAATGCGCTCCTGTTCATCATAAAGAAGGATGCCCACAGGCAATTTGGTCACCGCCTTTTCGCCCGCCTTGTTCACGCGGTAGCTTAGCGTCGAAATATAGGCGTCGAGGTCGTTGCGAAAGCCCGTCTGTGCCTGAAAAAAGAGGATCATCCATACCCCTAAAACAAAAACGGCAATCAGTCCGAACTCCAAGCGTACATACACAAGCGTGAAGGCCAAGATCACTGAAACGACGAACAGTGCTAGTACATGAAACCCATGCCAACGCTTCTGAATAAAATTCGGCATCCTGTCAACTCCTACCTTCAGTTCCTACGTGATCCCATGCTCTACTGGCCCAATCGCTCACGCAGTCGTAAAATCATGTCAAATGAACCGACGAGGCGCATGATCATCGGCATGATTATGGAGAGCAACACTAAGCCAATGAAAGAAAAAATTCTTAGCCCCATCGATACGCGCTTTTCGTGGAAAACCAGAGCTACAAGCGAAAATCCTTGTAACATCAGGATAAAGCCAAGCAGCAGGATCGCATTTTGCACAACGGCAAAAAACGGCGTACCAACCTCTGGTCCCGTGAAGCTGAGCACGAGAAAAATTAAGTACAGCACAAGGAAGACACGTGGAAAATCCCACTCTCTAAAGGCTGGCAACCTCTGATGGTCGATGTCCAGACGACGGAACATTAAGCCGGCAAACCAGAAAGTTAAAAACGCGTACGTTGCTGCCACAATCACTAAGATTATTGGAATTATCGCCTGCACCGTTTGGACTTGTTCCGTAAGTGAAAATTGGTCAAGTCCAGGCACCCCAGCAAGATCTGCCATCTGCTGCGCTTCCTCTAGCTGTCCGCGTATAAGCTGTGCCACCGAAGCCTCACTTGTTACCGCAAACAGCAAATAGCCTAGGAAAACGAACAAAAAGTACGTGAGTCCGACAGAGAGAAAGACCTGGATTCCCGACTTCCTTTGACGCTCAGCCTCTCCAAGCACAAGGCCAACCGTTGCAAACATGAAGGCGATCACTGGCCCCGCAAGGTTAAAAGAAACCAAGCCCACAAGCGTCATTGCCAGCACAAAACCAAGACCTGGTCGCACGCCATGTCGTCTAGCAAACAAGGCCGCTGGCAGTGGAAGAGCGAGCAGCGCAATGAGATTGACAAGGGGAATATTTAGGATCGATAGAATGAGAAGGAGGAGAAACAGCAACCCTAGTTTGGTGCCATCACTCCAAATCGTTGTGTTTTTCAAGTTGTCACCCCCACCCGCACCATATGCGCTCTTCGTTTTATATAGACGTTCACATCTTTTTTCATGATCCCTGTCTATTTTAGCGCACTTGCACCTAAAGTGAAAGGTGCCCATTGATAAAGAGAAAGAGGGCAGCACAGCAAGCTCTCTCAGCCTGCCTACGCTACCCTCTCATTTCTATGCTCAGTCTACATCCTTCACGTAAGGAAGTAGGGCAATTTGACGAGAACGTTTAATCGCTCTTGTCAACTTACGTTGATATTTCGCAGACGTTCCAGTCACGCGGCGAGGAAGAATTTTTCCACGCTCGGAGATGAAACGCTTAAGAAGATCCACATCTTTGTAATCGATATGCGTAATTTTGTTCGCAGTAAAGAAACAAACCTTTCTGCGCTTTGGACGACCACGACGTGCCATGCTGCAAGCACTCCTTTCTTTTTAACTGTCGTTTAAAACGGGAGGTCATCATCAGAAATATCAACGGAGCCACCGTCGTTTGCGAACGGATCATTGGAAAAACCGCTTGACTTACTGCCTGACTGGTTGCCCCCTTGATGATTCTCATTGCCTGATGGCGCACCACCGTATGAATCATTTCGGTTCTGGTTCTGGCTATTGCGAGGTTCTAGAAACTGCACGCTTTCGGCAACAATTTCAGTGACAAACACACGTCTGCCTTCATTGTTGTCATAGCTTCTCGTTTGTACGCGTCCATCTACGCCAGCAAGGCTGCCTTTTTTTAGGTAGTTCGCCACGTTTTCCGCTTGCTTGCGCCAAACCACACAATTGATGAAATCCGCTTCTCTCTCCCCTTGCTGGTTGGAGAAAGGCCGATTGACCGCTAGTGTAAAGTTAGCTACAGCTACACCGTTTGGCGTGTAACGCATTTCAGGATCGCGCGTTAGGCGTCCCACAAGGACAACACGATTCAGCAATACCATCCCTCCCGCAACTTAAGTGATCTATTAGTTTTGTTCGTCTTTAACTACAAGAACACGAATCACGTTATCGTTGATCTTAATCAAACGATTGAATTCGTCGAGCGCTTCGCCGTCAGCTTGTACGTTAAGAAGCACGTAAAAACCGTCTTTGAAATCATTGATTTCATAGGCTAGACGCTTTTTGCCTTGCTCGGTCACCTTGTCGATCACAGCACCATTGTCGGTGAGCACTTTGTTGTAGCGCTCAATGATCTCTTTGTTTGCTGCCTCTTCTAGGGTTGGAGCGATAATGTACATAATTTCGTACGTACGCATTCCAGTCACCTCCTTTTGGTCTAAACGGCTCCGTTTTAGGCGGAGCAAGGAGCAAAAGTCAATTTACTCACATTCGTTGATTATAGCAGAATTCGATAGGCGAATCAATAAGAGAATGGATCACCTTCTTTCACAAAAAGCTAGACAAGAGAAAAGGACATGAAAAAGAGAATGGTGTCTTACCGAGGAGAGTCTTGCTTGAGGTCTTACCTGAATACTATTTCGCCACCGTTCGTCGATTTCCTTCATCTTTTTTAAGATCATTTTCGCCAATGGCACCAAAAGCGCAGGCGAGTCGAACAGAAACGCCAAGGTTGGAAGACCTGACAAAAAGAGCCCATGAACCATCATGAGCCCTTTCTCCCTATACATTAAAACGGAAGTGAATCACATCTCCGTCTTGAACAACATAATCTTTCCCTTCAAGGCGAACACGACCACGCTCTTTCGCAACATTCATCGAGCCCGCATCGACCAAGTCGTCATAGGAAACCGTTTCTGCACGAATAAATCCGCGCTCAAAGTCAGTATGAATGATCCCTGCTGCTTGCGGCGCTTTTGTGCCCGTACGGAACGTCCAGGCGCGAACTTCTTGCTCGCCCGCCGTAAAATACGTATTCAAACCAAGAAGAGAGTAAGCGGCGCGAATCAGCTGATCGAGTCCCGACTCTTTAATCCCAAGCTCCTCTAGAAACATCTCCTTTTCATCCCCATCAAGCTCGGCAATCTCCGCCTCAATTTTGGCACAGACCACAATGACATTGCTGTTCTCGTCCGCCGCAAATGCCTTCACCGCCTGCACGTACTCATTGTCCGGGGAGACGAGGTCTTCTTCCGATACATTGGCCACATAAAGCACAGGCTTGCTCGTTAACAGATGAAGCTGCTTAACGATCTTTTGCTGGTCCTCTGTAAATTCAACGCTCCGTGCCGGTTTTTCCGATTCAAACGCGTCTTTTAGCGCCTCAAGCACTTCAAGCTCAGCCACCGCCGCTTTGTCCTTCGTTTTCGCTAGCTTGGCGACGCGCCCGATGCGTTTATCAACGGTATCAAGATCGGCCAGAATTAACTCCAGATTGATCACTTCAATGTCGTTAAGAGGATTGACCCCACCAGAGACATGGGTGATGTTGTCATCGGCAAAGCAGCGAACAACATGGGAGATCGCATCGACCTGACGAATGTGAGAAAGAAATTGGTTTCCAAGCCCTTCCCCTTTGCTCGCCCCCTCGACAATCCCGGCAATATCAGTGAACTCAAACGCCGTAGGAATCGTTTTTTTGGGTTGGACAAGCGCGGTTAGCTTGTCCAACCGCTCATCCGGCACCTCGACAATTCCGACGTTTGGATCAATGGTGCAAAATGGATAGTTGGCGGACTCTGCCCCCGCCTGCGTGATTGCATTAAATAACGTCGATTTCCCTACATTGGGCAACCCGACAATTCCTGTTGTTAAAGCCATTTAGGCACAACCCTTCCTCTATAAAATAACGAACTCACACCGAAAAGCGTAGGCGCCCGGCTCACGAGCGACAAGTTCTGGAGCGACTGCAGCATCAAGCCCGATTTTGGCTTGATCTGGCGGCGTGAAGAAACCTCGAGCGAGTGGAAGCCGCAGCTGGATCAGGAAAAGCGTAGGCGGGTCGCTCAGAAGTGAGGATTTTGGAAGGCCTGCACAAGAAATCCCGTTTTTGGATTTCAGGGCAGGACTGAAAAATCCCGAGCTTCTACCCGCCGGAGCTAGACATAAAAACAAGGTCGAACGCGCTCGAAGGCGTCCTCCCTTGTCAGTCAGCCGTATGTTCTCGTTCTACCACTTTTTTCATTTTCTTGGAAAACTCTC
Organism: Shouchella shacheensis; assembly: GCF_001484965.1. GTDB lineage: Bacteria > Bacillota > Bacilli > Bacillales > Bacillaceae_D > Shouchella > Shouchella shacheensis. The sequence goes on from NZ_LLYY01000014.1 coordinate 72,494, forward strand.
GGCGGGAGAGTAGGACGCTGTGCTGACAGCCCATGCATTTGATCCGGACGTCCATTCCCATCCGTATCACTTTCCATCGATTCTCCCCGCACGGATGAGGCTTTTTCATCGCCACAATATCATGCAACGCAAACTCTTTATCTGCCACCTCTCTGCCTCCTTGCTAAGCCTTCCCTGAGATTATGCTTGTATTATACATGATTTTCAGCGAAAAGTGGAAGCCTGAGCTAAGAACGTCGTTTAAGAGCCGGGTGATGGGTGACCGGATAAAGCAGTACGGCCGCAACCACATACAAGTTCAGGACCCCATACAACGGATAGAGGACGGAAATTAACGTCGAGAACCCAAACGTGGTCAAAGGGGCCATGCAGGCAACGAGAAAAAGAGCAATTAACCAGGCAGGCCCTTGAATCGTTGGGCGAAACCTTGAAATTAGAGAAAAAACACCCGTTGTCGCCGTGGTATATATCGCTAGCCAGAGCAGAAGCGAAATGGCAAGCACCATCACAGACGGATAATGCTTGAGTATGACAAACAACGGAATTTCATAAAAAATAATTTCCTGCGCCACCGATAGAAGCGATTCATTGTAGAGATAAGAAATCCCTCCCAGGGTCAATCCACTGCCAACGCTAGCAATGATGATCTCTCCCCTCGATTCGATCTTTCCCCCGATGGCGCCAAGGATCGCGATCACTGGCAAAATGTTTAACGATGTAAAGGTAAGCGCTGCGGGCCAATTATGCTGGAGGTCAAAATGAAAAGCAATGGGAAAATGAATCGAGTACTGATAGACGAGCAGCACCGCCACAAGACAGACAATCAGAATCGGAATCAGAAAGGCGTTTATTTTCGTCATCCCATCCGTTTCTCGGATAAACATCAGCACCACTAAACACGAAATTAGGATGATCCCTGCCCAGGATGGGATCTTGTACACCTCAAGGGTGGCCCCTCCACCCGCCAACATGATGACGGTCACCGAAAACAAGTAGACGACGATCATGACATCATAGGCTTTGGCTAGTTTTTTTCCTAAAAGGGCTTCAAGCACAGGCAAATAATGCGTCGTCTTCTTCTGGTTCGCGATCAAAAGAACGACAAAACAGCATACGGTAAAAAGAATGGAAAATAGAATGATAGCCAGTCCGCTTTCCGCCCCAAAAAACTCCCATAGCTCACGCCCCGAGGCATAGCCCGCTCCAATGATGGTTCCAACGATTAAAAACATCCACTTTAATCCACTGCCCCACATATCCCGTTTCCCTCGCCTTCGTATTCCACATGTATAGAACCAGTTGAAACTCACTATACTGTTACTACTATGGCAAAGGAGTCCCGATTATGAGTACAAACCTATGGCCTTTTCGCAAGAAGCCTCGCTCGATAAGAGTACATATGGATGACATACGCGTGGAAGGAGAACTAGCCGAAGCGCTCCTTGCCCAATGTGAGACACGTGGGTCCAGAGAGCTGGTGCTCATTTGCGTTGGAACAGACCGCTCCACAGGAGACGCCCTCGGACCGCTCGTTGGCACAAAGCTTGCCACTGAATCTCTCTCCATGTTTCACGTGTATGGAACGCTTGCAGCGCCGGTTCATGCCGCCAATATGGAAGAACGCCTCGCAGAGATTTCGGCAAAGCACCCGAATGCCTACGTTGTTGCCGTCGATGCCTGTCTAGGTCGGTCGCCCAATGTCGGATGTTTAACCTTAAGCGAAGACTCGCTTAAGCCAGGGGCGGCGATGGGGAAATCGTTGCCGACGATTGGCGATGTCAGTTTGACAGCAATCGTCAACGTCGGTGGGATGATGGACTTTTATACGCTACAAAACACACGGCTCTACACAGTCATGACGATGGCTGAAAAGCTGGCCAACGTGATAAGAACCGTCGATGAGTTACTTGTGAAAAGACAAGCGCGGCGTGCCTTTTTTTCCCTCCCTACAACCGAAATGCGCAGACGGGTTGCTCAGAAGCGCGAATTTTGGAAGACCTGACATAAGAAATCCGACCTTAGATTTCGTTGTCAGGACTGAAAAATCTTTAGCTTCTACCCGCCGGAGCTAGACAATCCCGAAATGCGCAGGCGGGTCGCCCAGAAGCAAAAATTTTGGAAGGCCTGACATAAGAAATCCGACCTTAGATTTCGTTGTCAGGACTGAAAAATCTTTAGCTTCTACCCGCCCGGAGCTAGACAAAACCGAGTAGGCGTAGCCATTACTGACTACGCCTCTCACAGATCCACACGTGCGGGTCTACGCATGTGGCTCCTCCCATATATCCCATCTAGAGACAAAGCTCATCATAGACAGATGTTAGAATGACAAGCCTAATGTCTGTCTGTTCGCTTTACGTCAGTGTTTTCGCTCTTTCTCTGTTTCTGTTTCTCCTGCGAGACAGATTCCACAAGTCGGTTAGCTCATTGGCAGTCCTTGCTCTTCTGTCGTCGGCGATGGACGGTGTACCCTTCTGTTCGACCCTGGCATCAGTCCTCTTTGACTCTTGTCCAGTTTCTGCCCATTTCCACAGACATCCGAAAGTCTACTCGCATTGATCTTTATGGGTCACGCCCTTCGCACGGATTTCCTGGCTTTTGGATCAGGAATCCCAACGGCATCCTCGCACCGTTTCACTCATGTGCTGTCCTCACTTCTGTTGCCAGAAGGTCTTCGGCATGAGCTTCTTCACTACTATGGCGATCTCTGACTTCTCCCTCTCATCTCGATACCCTTGGCATAGCCTTGCGATATCAATACCCTTTTTGGGAAGCAGGAAGATCTCAATGGGTCACATCATACACTTTCACCCTAAGCCAGCCCTCCTAACACTTCGAGCCACCAGCCATTCGGACTTCCTGCTCTTTTGCACAGTCATCCGGCTCTCATGCCAACATGGGATATTCAGCTCTGTTCAGGGTTTTGCCTTCAGATCCTCCGCACGTGTCCTCACGGTCCACGCACTATCTGTTAGCTAGTGCTTCCCGGCTGTTCGGGCGCATTCGGGACTTGCACCCTATAGCGTATGTGCTGCCACTCGCGAAAAAGGGAGATGCTGTAACCAGCACCTCCCCTCGTTCTTTTATAAGGGAAAAGCTGCGTCAATCGCTGCCAGCGCATCTAGAAGAGCCTCTACTTCTTCTTCGGTCGTATACGGCCCAAAGCTCACGCGCACGAGTCCTGCGTCAGCGGTCCCGTAATGTTGATGGAGCCTCGGAGCGCAGTGAAGACCGGCGCGAACGGCCATTTGATAATGCTCGTCTAAAATCATCGCCACTTCCTGACTGCTAATTCCTGCAAATGAAAACGCCACGACCGCCACCCGCTCTTTCTCACTTCGAGGACCGATAACTCTCACCGTTTCCATTTGATTAAGTCCCTTTAAAAATTGCTTGGTCCGCTTGGCTTCGCCCTCATGAATCGTTTCAATACCTAAACGACGAATCTCGGCTACGCCCGCACCCAGTCCGGCAATTCCTGGCGTATTCAGCGTTCCGGCTTCATAGCGTTCCGGCCACTCACCCGGCTGCTCGTCAAGTTCAGAAAGGTGACCGGTCCCGCCATGAATCAACGGGGTGAGCCCTACATCCCGCCTGCTCACAAGCACCCCTGTCCCCTGAGGCCCAAGCAACCCTTTATGGCCAGCAAAAGCAAGCAAGTCAATTCCGTCTCTTTCGATATCGATGTCCACCGCTCCCGCTGTTTGCGACGCATCAACGATGAAGAAAGCTCCTTTTTCTGCGGCAATTTCGGATACGGCGCGCAAAGGAAGCATCACCCCTGTGACGTTGGAGGCGTGATTTGCGACAATCGCCTTTGTGTTTGCCGTCATGGCAGAAGATACCTGTTCTGAACGGATCAGCCCCGCTTCGTCAGGTTCAACATACGTCACTCGGACCCCCTTCGTTTTCTCAAGTTGCTTAAGGGGACGAATCACAGAGTTATGTTCGAACGCTGTGGCAATCACATGGTCCCCGGCGGACAAAGGAAATCCCAATAGTGCCTGGTTCAAGGCCTGCGTCGCGTTTTGATAAAACCAGACGTGGCGAGGATGGGCGGCATTAAACATCCGAGCAATCGCACCCCTTGTTTCCTCGACAACCATTCCTGCCGACCGTGCAAGTGCATGGCCACTTCTCCCTGGATTTGCGCCATACTCGTCGACAGCTTTCGCCATTGCCTCGGACACCGTTTTCGGCTTTGGAAACGAGGAGGCCGCATGGTCAAAATAATACAACGGTTCACCTTCTTTCTTCTTTATATTCGAAACGCGCAGGCGGGTTGGGAGGAGCGAGACAAAAAGAAGCCATCACGATGACGACTTCCACGGCTTATTCATGTTCCTCCTGCTGATCCACCAGCAGTTCTACTATACGTTCTAAGTCATCTTCAGAAAAATAGTCAATCTCAATTCTCCCTTTTTTCTTTCCAGGCTTAATAGAAACCGATGTCCCAAGCGTATCTCGTAAGCGATCCTGTCTTTCTTGCAAAATCGCAGGCAGTTTGATTTTCGCTGGCTTTGTTTCACGTGGAACATGCTCATTCAATTGTTGCACAAGCTGTTCAAGCTCTCGCACGCTTAGCTTCTGTTGAAGAACCTTCTCAAGCAAGACCGACATTTTTTTCTTCTGTTTCAGCCCAAGAAGCGCTCGTCCGTGCCCCATTGACAGTTTGCCGTCAGAAATAAACTGCTGCACCATTTGCGGGAGCTGCAAAAGCCGCAAATGATTGGCAATATGAGGTCGGCTCATTCCTAATCGTTTTGCCAGTTGTTCCTGGGTGACCTCCGTGTGCTCCATCAGCTTTTCATACGCAAGCGCCTCTTCAATCGGATTTAAATCTTCACGCTGAAGGTTTTCAATCAGTGCAAGTTCCATCATCTTGCTTTCATCAAACTCATGAATAATCACAGGCACTTGCGTTAAGCCAGCCTCTTTCGCTGCCCGGAAACGTCGCTCCCCCATGACGATCTCATAGCCTTTAATGCTCTTTCGTACGGTTATTGGCTGTAAGATCCCATGCGTTAGAATGGAATCACTGAGCTCCGCGATCGACTGCTCAGAGAAAGTTTTTCGCGGCTGATATGGGTTCGGGCGGAGCTCTTTAAGAAGGACAACCTCTACCGCACCTTGTCCTTTATCCTCATGATCCGGGAAGAATGCCTGCAAGCCTTTACCTAACGCCTTCGCCATTTGCCACCACTTCCTTTGCTAGATCTACGTACACTTCTGATCCGCGAGACTTTGCATCATACAAAATGATGGGCTTTCCGTGGCTCGGTGCTTCTCCCAAGCGAATCGTGCGTGGGATAATCGTATCAAACACCTTTTCTCGAAAATATTTCTTCACTTCTTCAATCACTTGAATCCCCAAGTTCGTGCGTGCATCTAGCATCGTTAGCAAAACACCTTCGATTGCGAGGTCTGTATTTAAATGCTTCTGCACAAGTCGTACTGTATTAAGTAGTTGACTTAGTCCTTCTAACGCATAATACTCGCACTGCACCGGAATAACGACGGAATCAGAGGCCGTTAACGCATTGATGGTAAGAAGCCCAAGTGAAGGCGGACAGTCAATAAAAATAAAATCATAGTTCGTCTTTAACGGGGCAAGTGCTTTCTTCAAACGAACTTCTCTTGAAATCGTTGGAACAAGCTCAATTTCGGCCCCTGATAACTGAATGGTTGCCGGAATGACATCGAGATTCTCATGGACAGACGAACGAACCACGCGACTAGCTTCCGCATCTTCTATAAGTAGATCATACACACACTCATCCACATCGCCTTTTTCGACACCAACCCCGCTTGTTGCATTGCCTTGCGGATCAATGTCAACGAGGAGTACGCGGTTTCCTAAGTGGGCGAGAGAAGCACTCAGGTTGATGGACGTTGTTGTTTTCCCTACCCCACCTTTTTGATTTGCTACAGCGACGATTTTCGCCACATCGGCACCTACTTTCGCTACAAACATTAAACCAGTCCAGTTTTATTCTATCATAAATTTTCATCTACGCTTATGAAAGTTACATTTCCTAAGAAAATAGCGTCTCACGATCGACACGAAAAGCGCAGGAGGGTTGATCAGGAGCGCGAATTTTGGAGACCCAATAAACGAAATCCCGACCTTGGGTTTCGTTATTGGGGCGAAAAATCTCGACGCTCCTACCCGCCGCAGCTAGACAAAGAAAAGCGGAGGTGCCCTGCTCACGAGCGACAAGTTCTGGAGTGACGGCAGGATCAAGCCTGGGTTTGGCTTGATCTGGCGGCGTGAAGAAACCTCGAGCGAGTGGGCGCCGCAGCTAGACAACCAGAAAAGCGCAGGCGGGTGAACAGAAGCGAGGATTTTGGAAGGCCTGGCAAGAAATCCCGGTTTTGGATTTCGCGTCAGGACTGAAAAATCCCGAGCTTCTTCCCGCCGGAGCTAGACAAAAAAATAACCCATCTAGCAGATAGATTATTTTTTGGGGATTCGAATCGTAAATTGATAGAATTCATCGTTGTCTTCCTCGTCTGTATCGACTTGAAGACCGCTTTTTGCGACCAAGTCTACCGATTGTCGAATCGTGTTCATGGCGATACGCATGTCTTTTGGGTACGATTTACGCGTGGCTTTCTTCTTTTTAGGTGCTTCTTCTTTGCTCTCTTCCTCCGCTGCAAAATAGGCTCGCACGCGCTCTTCCGTTTGCTTTACGTTTAAGTGCTCGTCAATGATCATCTGCATGATGTCTTCTTGAGCCTGGTTTTCTTTAAGAACGATTAATGCACGGGCGTGCCTTTCTGAGATCTCGCGGTTCAAAATCGCTGTTTGCACGGATTCAGGCAAATGCAAAAGACGGAGTTTATTAGCAATCGTCGACTGCCCTTTGCCGAGTCGCTGTGCCAAACTTTCCTGCGTCAGTTCATGAAGCTCAATCAACTTGGCGTACGCGACCGCCTCTTCAATCGCTGTTAATCCCTCTCGCTGTAAATTTTCAATCAGGGCAATCGAGGCCGTTTGAGAATCGTTGAACTCCTTAACGATTGCCGGTATCGTTTCCCATCCAAGTGACGTGACCGCACGCCAGCGCCTCTCCCCTGCAATAAGCTCGTATTTATCATCACGTATTCGCACGACAATTGGCTGGATGACTCCGTGAGTGCGGATCGTTTGAGCGAGTTCAGCAATGCGCTCCTCATCGAACAAGGTCCTTGGTTGAAACCGGTTCGGTACGATATCTTTAATGGCAAGCTGTTTTACTTCCTCGTTTTCACTCAACTCAGAGTCATTGTTTTTCTCACTGAAGCCAAATAGGCGTGAAAACGACTGCTTCATCGCCTGACACCACCTTTTATTTTTACCGTCTTGAGTGATTCGACATTTACACGCAGCAATCCTTCATTCCAAACAACGTTTTCCTCTCTGATATGTTTCACGTGAAACATTACAGGCTTACGAGAGGGGTTGCTTATTCGGTATTCCTGGTTTACGCGGATACTTTTTAGGGGTTGCTTTGATTTTTTGGATGTGCAATATATGCCGCTCACTTTCTTCGATCGGCAAGGAAAAGGAGTGGTTGGCAGAAACCTTTCCCCCAAGCATAGCAACCGCTTTCTCACCATCCGAAAGTTCATCCTGTGTACCTGCTCCCTTTAGGGCAATAAAATCGCCGCCGACCTTTACAAAGGGCAAACAAAGCTCGCTTAGCACCGATAGCCGAGCCACAGCCCTTGCCGTTACCACTTCATACTGCTCTCGGTGAGCTGAATCTTTGCCTGCGATTTCCGCCCGGTCATGATAGAACGCCACACCATCAAGCTTAAGCTCATCGGCAAGATGCCGAAGAAAACCAATTCTTTTTTTCAACGAATCGATGATGGAGACATGAATATCGGGGTACAAGATCTTTAAAGGCAAGCTAGGAAAACCAGCCCCGGCTCCTACATCCAAAATGCGCTGCTCTGAGAACGAATAAAAAAAGCTAGCAGAGAGAGAATCAAAGAAATGCTTTAAGTAAACGTCATCTTCATCTGTGATTGCGGTTAGGTTCATTTTTTCATTCCACTCGACGAGCAGCTCAAAGTAGCGCTTGAACTGCTCTTCCTGAGTGGAGGATAGGACAATTCCTTGCTGCTCAAGCAGAGGAAGAAAGTCTGTTTTACTCAAAGATGGTCGTCCTTCCGTATTAAGATGATGTTTTCGCTAAACGCCCCTGCTCCAAGTACACAAGAAGGATGGACGTATCCGCTGGGTTCACTCCAGAGACACGCGACGCCTGCCCAACAGAGAGCGGACGGACTTCCTTCAATTTTTGCCGTGCTTCTGTTGCAAGACCATGGATGGCATCGTAATCAAGATCTTCAGGAATAATCTTCTTCTCCATTTTCTTCAAACGCTCCACCTGCTGCCACATTTTCTCAATATACCCTTCGTATTTCACTTGAATTTCCACTTGCTCACGCACTTCTTCATCTAGCTCCTCTGGCGCTCCTGGAAGGAAGGGAGCCAAACGGTCATACGTCATTTCCGGGCGTTTCAAGAGCGACGTTGCCTTTAGGGCCTCACTCATTGGGGCTGAACCCCATTCTTCGAGCGACTGATTCAATTCATCGGAAGGTTTGACCGTCAACGTTCCCACCCGTTTTTTCTCTCTTTCCACCGCTGCCTTTTTCCCTTCATATCGAGCGAAACGTTCCTCTGGAATGAGTCCAATGGTATGGCCTAATTCGGTAAGACGAAGATCCGCATTGTCGTGCCGCAAAAGCAAACGGAACTCGGCGCGTGACGTCAGCAAACGATACGGCTCATTTGTTCCTTTTGTGACGAGATCATCAATCAACACGCCAATATACGCATCCGATCGGTCGAGAATAATGCCTTCTTTGCCAAAGGCTTTTTGTGCAGCATTAATGCCAGCCATAATGCCTTGTCCGGCTGCTTCTTCGTACCCGGATGTGCCGTTGATTTGTCCGGCTGTGAACAACCCGCTCATTTTCTTTGTTTCCAGTGTTGGCCAAAGCTGCGTAGGGACAAGTGCATCGTACTCAATCGCATAACCTGGACGCATCATCCGTACGTTTTCTAGGCCTGGCACTGTTTTCAGCATGTCGAGCTGGACGTCTTCAGGGAGACTGGTCGACAAGCCCTGCACATATACTTCTGTCGTGTTCCGCCCTTCCGGCTCAAGAAAAATCTGATGGCGCGGCTTATCGTTAAAACGGACTACCTTATCTTCAATCGATGGGCAGTACCTTGGACCCGTTCCCTCTATCATACCGGAATACATCGGTGAACGTCGAAGGTTAAGCGAAATAATTTCGTGCGTTTTCTCTCCTGTATACGTTAACCAGCAAGGAAGCTGGTCGGTGATATAGTTTGTTGTTTCGTAAGAGAAGGCACGCGGCTCATCGTCGCCTGGCTGAATTTCCGTTTTTTCATAATCAATGGTCGTTCCATTGACCCGAGGTGGCGTCCCGGTTTTAAAGCGAACCATTTCAAAGCCAAGCTCCTGTAAGTGATGCGAAAGCTCTACCGAAGGCTGCATATTATTCGGTCCACTATCATAGGAGAGTTCTCCCAAAATAATTTTTCCACGTAGGTAGGTTCCAGTCGTAACAACAACGGCTTTCGCCCGATACTCAGCTCCGGTATTGGTAATGACCCCGCGGCACTCTCCGTCCTCGACGATCAATCGCTCCACCATGCCTTGGCGTAGAAGCAAATTCTCCTGCTCCTCAATGGTCTTCTTCATTTCCTGTTGATAGCTAAATTTATCGGCCTGTGCCCGCAACGCACGTACAGCTGGGCCTTTCCCTGTGTTCAACATCCGCATTTGAATGTAGGTTCTGTCAATGTTTCGCGCCATTTCTCCACCTAGCGCGTCAATTTCACGGACAACAATGCCTTTCGCCGGTCCTCCCACCGACGGGTTACATGGCATAAACGCGACCGCATCTAGGTTTAGTGTCAGCATCAGTGTATTCGCGCCCATTCTTGCAGCCGCGAGTCCCGCCTCAACGCCCGCATGACCGGCACCAATAACGACAACATCGTATGTTCCACCTTGATAGCTCATGTTCAGGCCATCAGCATACAACCAAAGACAGCTGTCTTTTCGATCCTCTATGGCTGATGGCTTCCTCCTTTACTTGCATGAGGATCATGCATCCGAATGTCTCCGTTCTTTCTATCAGTTTAGCGTTTGCTTTCCTTTTTTAGATGGAGAGTTGCGGGTAGGAGCTCCTAACCAACCCGCCTTCGCTTTTCTTGATCCAGCTGCAGTGGGCAGGGGCTCGAGTCTTTCAGTCAGCCTGATTAAGCCAAGTTCAGGCTTGATGCAGCCTGCCTTCCAAGATTTTTCGCCCCTAAACGCCCACTTCCACTTTTCTTCTGATCCAGCTGCGGCGCCCACTCGCTCGAGGTTTCTTCACGCCGCCAGATCAAGCCAAGACCGGGCTTGATCCTGCCGTCGCTCCAGAACTTGTCGCTCGTGATCAGGGCACCTTCGCTTTTCTTCTGATCCAGCTGCGGCGGGTAGGAGCTTCGAGATTTTTCGCCCTGACAACGAAATCCAAAACCGGGATTTCTTTTGTCAGGTCTCCAAAATTCTCGCTCCTAACCAACCCGCCTTCGCTTTTCTTATTTCCCCAAGCAGAATTGGGAAAAGAGCTGGTCGATGAGGCTGTCTTGAATGTCTTCACCGATGATTTCCCCGAGTAGCTCCCACGTTCTGGTGACGTCGATTTGTACGAGATCAATGGGAACATTCCTATCACTGGCGCTAAGTGAGTCGCGCGCGGTCTGTCTGGCATGTTCAAGAAGACCGATATGGCGGGCGTTGGAGACATACGTCAAGTCTCCGCCTTCCACTCCGCCAGCAAAGAATAGCTCGCCAATCGCCTCTTCTAGTCGATCGACGCCTTCTTCATGGATCAAGGCTGTTGTAACAACCGGGCGACCATCTGCAAACTTCCGGACTTTCTCCATATCCAAGCGTTTCTCTTGATCGGTTTTATTAACGATAACGACCACATCGAGCCCTTCGACCGCTTCAAACAACGCCTCATCCTCTACCATTAAATCCTCTCCATAATTAAGGACAAGTAAAACCAGATCCGCTTCTTTTAAGGCCTGTCTCGAACGCTCAACCCCCATTCGCTCGACAATATCCTCTGTTTCTCGAATCCCAGCTGTGTCCACGAGCCGAAGCGGCACTCCTCTGACGTTCACATACTCTTCAAGCGTGTCCCTTGTCGTCCCTGGGATATCCGTGACAATGGCCTTCGCTTCATGGACCAGGCTATTCATCAACGAGGACTTCCCTACGTTTGGTCGACCAATAATTGCTGTGGCGAGCCCTTCCCGCAAGATCTTTCCTTGCTTCGCCGTCACAAGAAGCGCCTCGATTTCCTGTAAGACAAATGACATTTTCTCTTGCAAAATACCATGAGTGACCGTTTCCGCATCGTATTCTGGGTAGTCAATGTTGACCTCTACGCTAGCCACGGTTTCAAGCACCGCTTGCCTGAGCTGCTGAATCTTAGCAGATAGCCTGCCCTCCACTTGGCGCAGTGCGACGTTCATGGCGCGGTCGGTTTTTGAGCGAATCAAATCCATAACGCCTTCTGCTTGAGACAAATCAATTCGTCCATTTAAAAACGCGCGTTTCGTGAATTCCCCCGGCTCAGCCAGACGAGCCCCATGCCTGAGCACGAGTTGCAAGACGCGATTAACGGACACAAGGCCGCCGTGGCAATTGATCTCCACGACGTCTTCCCGTGTATACGTCTTAGGGGCGCGCATCACCGTCACCATCGCCTCTTCCACGGTTGTCTTTTCTTCATCGTCTAGCAAATGGCCGTAGACAATGGTATGACTTGGCACATCCGCAAGAGGCGTATTTCCTTTAAACAGCTTGTCGCTAATTGCAATCGCTTCGTCTCCGCTCAGCCGGACAATCCCAATCGCTCCCTCACCAAGGGCAGTCGAAATCGCGGCAATTGTATCGAATTCCATGTTACCACCTCCATCTGTAGCCCAACCTATGCCGAAATGCGCAGGCGCTTCTACCCGCCGCAGCTAGACAATACCAAAATGCGCTTCGGATAGACAAAAAATGAACCATCATGAATAGGTCTTCGCCTTTCGTGATGGATTTCTTAGTATTTCACTGCCATACGCATGCTCTTAAATTATAAGAATAGCATACGAGTGACGGAAAATCTATTCCCTGAACTTGGATAGGCGGGTCAAACAGAAGCGCAGATTTTGGAAGGCTTGGACTCGAAAACCCGTGCTCTTTGGTTCGACAAGATGCACGGGTTTTCCACTAGCCTATGGTTAATGGTTAACGTTTTGGTTTGACGACCACATGTCGTCTTGCTCCCTGACCGCTCGATACCGTCTCAACCTCTTTTACTTTCGCAAGTGCGGTGTGAATAACCTTCCGTTCTCTCGCCGGCATTGGCTCAAGCACCACAGCTTCTTCGAGGGATTTGGCTTTTTTACTTACACGAAAAGCCAAATCGCGTAGAGACTCGGTTCGTCGCAGTCGATAATTGCCGACGTCCAATTGAACGCGAACATGCTCATTCGTGTCGCTGTTGGCCACAGCTAAATTTGAAAGGTATTCAAGAGCATCCAAGGTTTGCCCTTTTTTTCCGATCAGCAGTCCTTGTTCTTTGCTTTCATTCGTTGTCATCTGGATATGCAGCTCTTTGTTGCTTTTTTTAACATCCATATTGACTTCGATATCCATTAGCTCAAGGGTGGTTGACAAGAAAGATTGCGCAGTCTCGTAGGAGTCAGGCTTTACATAAGCGTCGATGACCGCACGCTTCGCCCCGAAGAGACCAAGAAATCCCTTCTGTGGCTTTTCAACCACTTCATACGAAAGCCTCATTGGCTCCGCATTTAGTTCACGTGCGGCTTGTTCAATAGCTTCTTCAACGGTTCGACCTGAAACGGTAAGTTTTCTCACGCGTTCTTCCTCCCCTAACAAGCTTATTTTTTCTTCTTACGGCCAGACTTCTTCTTGTTGCTTTTCTTATTGCTCTTTTTATTATTAGCGCCACTGGAGTTCCTTTTCGCTCCAGAGTTCTTCTGCTCTTGGTCGACAACCGTTTTTTCGAGGCCGCGTTTACCAGCACTCGGCCCGGTAATGAAGTACGTTTGCAAAATCATGAAAATGTTCCCGACTACCCAGTACAGAATAACCGCTGATGGCAAAAAGACACCAATGACCAGAATCATGATTGGCATTAAATAAAGCAAAATCTTCATTTGCGGGTTGTCTTGAACCATCATCATTTTCTGCTGCACGAACGTAAGCACAAAAGCTAGTACAGGCAAAATAAAGAATGGGTCGGGATCGCTTAATGCAAACCAGAGAAACGACTGACCTGCGAGCTCTGGCGTTCGCATAATGGCATGATAAATGGCTAAAAAGATTGGCATCTGAATGATTAGAGGCAGACAACCTGCAAACGGGTTGACCTTATGTTTAGCGAAAAGTGCCTGCATTTCTTGCTGCATCTTTTGCTGCGTACGTTGATCCTTTGCGCTGTACGTTTCACGAAGCTTTTGCATTTCCGGCTGCAGCTGCTGCATGGCCTTCATGCTCTTGGTTTGTTTTACCATTAACGGCAGAAGCAGTAGTCTAAATAAAATCGTAACAGCTATGATGGCTAATCCATAATTCTGCAAAAAATCGGCGAACCAGACAATCAGAAAAGAGAGCGGATACACAAAAAATGAGTTCCAAAATCCTTCACTGTTTGACGAAATCGGCTCTTCAATGCTAAAACAGCCTGACATCACAAGCAGCATGGTTAGCAAAAGAGCTGTAAGCCCAAGCTTTTTCCTCACGGCAAGCTCCCCTCACACACCTAGAAATATAGTTTCTTCTTTATATAAATAGAAAGGCTGTTTAAAAAGTGACCTGCGTTCGAAGAACTAAACAACCCACCCGAGCCTATCCCTTCATTCTGACGAGCGCTTTGGTTTGTGTATCACTTTGGCCTTTCTCATCACGTGGAAAAGACTCCTTCGAACCTCTGAGTAGGATAAGTCCTTTGCCGGGACTCTAGCAATCACGACATAGTCACACCCAGGCCTAAGTTCGTCAGTTGCGCTTTGAAACACCTCGCGTACGAGACGTTTCACGCGATTTCTAACAACCGCGTTGCCTACGCGTTTGGATACCGAGAGACCGACTCTCCATTGCTCTTGTCCCTCTTTCGCAAGTACGTACAATACAAACTGGCGGTTGGCAAAAGACGTCCCCTCTTTAAAAACCTTAGAGAACTCTTGACTCTTTTTGACTCGCTGATCCTTTTTCATCCTTGAACACGACCCCTTGTCTGCGCTGAAAAAGACCACTGATGTCAGTGGTCTATGCAGACAATACTTTTCTTCCTTTTTGACGACGGCGCGCGAGCACGTTACGGCCATTCTTTGTAGCCATACGAGCACGGAATCCGTGATTCTTTTTCCGTTTGCGATTATTGGGTTGGAAAGTTGGTTTACCCATGTATTCCACCTCCTTCGAGGATTGTATCTAGCAGACACTCTTAAAAATTATAAAGAACGTAACGACTGATTGTCAAGCTGCTTTTTTCTCCCTCTTTTTGCGTCCGTTCGACAGCTGTGGACAGCATTCATCCATTTCTTCGTTTTCCCCACCTGCTTATCGACAGCGTGTGCACATATCTAGTATTGTGGACAAACATCCACCACAAGATACGGCATTTTGTGGATAAATCAAACAAACCGTTGCGACTGTTATTCTTTTTTGCTATGATTATATTGTTTTCACTCGTGGATTGATGTTCAGGCAAAAAACCTGTCCACAGCCTGTGGGTAAGGTTGTGGACAGGTTTTTTGTTTTGTTTACATCGTTTTCCACAGCGTGTGCAAGGTCTGAACAAGACGGTTTCCTACTATATTATATCCTTTTCACACCATCCACGTGCATGAATGTTTATACATGCACCTTGTACATTTCTTATACAACGTTGTACAGCTATTGTACGGCGTTTTCATTTCGGGGCTTACATCAGCTATAGAAGGAGGGGACTTTTTGGAAAACGTACATGATTTATGGGATCAAGTGCTCGGCAAGATGGAAACGAAGGTGAGCAAACCGAGCTATGAAACGTGGCTAAAATCAACAAAGGCAAACACGCTTCAAAATGAGGTCATCACCATCACTGCACCGAACGAGTTTGCGCGCGACTGGTTAGAAAACCACTATTCCTCTTTAGCAGCGGATATCATTGAGGAGCTCACCGGTGCCCGTCTTATGCCTAAATTTGTGATTCCTCAACACGAGGAAGAAGAAGTCGTACCAGAACCAATTCCACAAGCGCCGCCAGAGTCTAGCACAACCACCTCACCCACTTCATCTAAAACGATGCTTAATGATAAGTATACGTTCAACACGTTTGTGATTGGCTCCGGCAACCGCTTTGCTCATGCGGCATCGCTTGCGGTAGCTGAAGCTCCAGCGAAGGCCTACAACCCGCTTTTTATTTATGGGGGTGTTGGTTTAGGAAAAACCCACTTAATGCATGCGATTGGCCACTATGTCATGGAACATAACCCAAATGCGAATGTGCTTTATTTGTCTTCAGAAAAATTCACAAACGAATTTATTAACGCGATCCGCGACAATAAAGCTGTTCATTTTCGCAATAAATACCGGAGCGTTGACGTCCTTCTGATCGATGACATTCAGTTTATCGCCGGCAAGATTCAAACACAGGAAGAGTTCTTTCACACGTTTAATGCGCTTCATGAGGAGTCCAAACAAATCGTCATCTCAAGTGACCGACCGCCGAAAGAAATTCCAACATTGGAAGACCGACTTCGCTCTCGCTTCGAATGGGGCTTAATCACGGATATTACGCCTCCAGATTTGGAAACACGGATTGCGATTTTACGCAAGAAGGCGAAAGCGGAAAACCTGGACATCCCAAATGAAGTCATGCTCTATATTGCCAATCAAATTGATACGAATATACGTGAGCTGGAAGGAGCGTTAATACGAGTCGTGGCGTATTCCTCACTCATCAACCAAGATATGAACGCTGACTTGGCAGCAGAGGCTCTTAAGGATATTATTCCAAACGCCATGCCAAAAACACTCACCATTGTCGACATTCAAAAGATGGTCGGCCACTACTATCAAGTAAAACTTGAGGATTTTAAGGCGAAGAAGCGGACCAAATCTGTTGCGTTTCCTAGGCAAATTGCCATGTATCTTTCTCGTGAAATGACGGATGCCTCTTTGCCGAAAATAGGGAGTGAATTTGGAGGCAGGGACCATACAACCGTGATTCATGCTCACGAAAAAATATCCAAGCTCCTTTCCACTGATCAGGACCTGCAGCAAAAAGTTCAGGCCATGACCGAACAGTTGCGACAATAGCGCTGTGCACATGTGAACAACGCAGACAAGCCTATCCACAAATTACCCACAAGTGGATAGGCTGTCTCTTTACGTTTTTTTCGCATTTATCCACAAATAAACAAGCCCTATTACTACTACGACGATTTTAAGTACTTATTAATTTATAGTTAAAGGAGCTAGCTGCTATGCATTTTATTATTGATCGGAATCGAATGGTTCAAGAGATACAGCACGTGGCGAAAGCTGTCTCCTCTAGAACAACGATTCCTATTTTAACGGGAATCAAACTGGTCGCAACAACGGGAGGACTGACTCTTACGGGAAGTGACTCTGATCTTTCGATTGAAGCTTTTATCCCAACAACAGAAGAAGATATGGAAATCGTCACGATCCATGAAGAAGGGAGCATTGTACTGCAGGCCAAATATTTTGTGGAAATCGTCAAAAAACTGCCGGGCGAAACCATTGAAATCCAAGTGCAAGATCAATTCGCAGCCACGATCCGTTCGGCTTCTTCCGTGTTTAATTTGAATGGCCTTGACCCTGAAGAATATCCCCGTCTTCCACAGTTAGAAGAAGACCTTCTTTTCAGCTTGCCCCAGGACATGCTGAAAAACGTCATTCGTCAAACGGTCTTTGCGGTGTCCACTCAGGAAACACGCCCAGTGTTGACAGGTGTAAACTTTGAAACGGAAAACGGAGAGTTAACCTGTACTGGAACAGATAGTCACAGGCTAGCACTGCGAAAAACGAAAGTGGAGCGCAATACCGAAGAGTTAACGTTTCATAATGTCGTCATTCCAGGGAAGAGTTTGCAGGAACTGAGCAAAATTCTCGAGGACTCCTCCGATCCTACAGAAGTTGTTGTTACAGACAATCAAGTGCTTTTTAAGCTAGGAAACTTGCTGTTTTTCTCAAGGCTACTGGAAGGAAAGTACCCTTTAACCTCGGGGATGATCCCCACACAGGCAAAAACGTCTTTTGTTTTAAAGACAAAACCGTTTTTGCAAACCCTTGAACGTGCGCTGCTTTTGTCGAGGGAGGGGAAGAACAATGTAATCAACTTAAAAACGCTTGAAGGAGAGCAAATTGAAATAACGTCCACTTCGCAGGAGGTGGGGAAAGTGACGGAACGCTTAGACACGTCCAATGTCGAGGGAGAAGATATGAGAATTTCCTTCAACGGTAAAAACGTAATCGATGCCCTTAAAGTGATCGACAGTGACGACATCCATATCACCTTTACAGGAGTGATGAGCCCATTCGTCATTCGCCCGACGGATTCCGACCACTATCTGCATCTCTTCTCCCCAGTCAGGACGTATTGACAGAAAGGTGAAGGCGGGTCGTTAAGAAGCGAAGATTTTGGAAGGCCTGACAAAAGAAATACCGGTTTTGGATTTCGTTGTCAGGGCGAAAAATCTCGAAGCTCCTACCCGCTGCAGCTGGATCAAAAGAAAAGCGGAGGCGCCCTGCACACGAGCGACAAGTTCTGGAGCGGCGGCAGGATCAAGCCCGGTCTTGGCTTGATCTGGCGGCGTGAAGAAACCACGAGCGAGTGGGCGCTCTAGCTGGATCGGGAAAAGCGAAGGCGGGTCGCACCCTGCTGGGAAACTCTCTGAAGAAGGTCTCGAATGAGGACGAAAGAAAAGGACTTGGCTATATGCCCAACCTTTAGTACAATGAGAGAGGACTATAAAAATCAAAGAAAACAGCACAACATCCCGAGAGTAAAGACAACAAAAAACGAATAACGTTACCAACTAAGGCAGCATTTCACCGTAGAGATTTGCTGTCTTCCATTTCGTGTAACGGATTGTGAGGGTTCATTTGTGGAACAAGTAGTCATAACAACGGAGTATATGACGCTTGGGCAACTGCTCAAGGAAGTAGGAGCCATTGATACGGGCGGAATGGCGAAGTGGTATCTTGAAGAATTTGCTGTGGCTGTAAACGGGGAAGCAGAGAACCGCCGAGGAAAGAAGCTAAGAACGGGTGATGTCATTGAGCTCGAAGACGGACGTGAATTTCAAATCGTGCAGAAGGATTAAGAGGCGATGATCATTCATACGCTCTCCTTGCGTTCCTTTCGCAATTACGAACAGCTCTCGCTAACATTCGGCAGCAAGGTCAACGTCTTTATTGGCGAAAATGCTCAAGGCAAAACCAATGTGTTGGAAGCCATCTATGTCTTGGCGCTCGCCAAATCACATCGAACGGCGAAGGACAAGGAGCTCATCCAATTTCAAGCTCCATTTGCGCATATCTCGGCTACCGCCAGCCGCAGGAATGGAGACGTGGAAGTGAGCTTAGCCCTTTCCAGCAAAGGAAAAAAGGGAAAAGTGAACGGTCTCGAGCAGCGGCGCCTGAGTGACTACGTTGGCACCTTGAACGTCGTGATGTTTGCCCCGGAGGATCTCAATCTTGTAAAAGGGGGTCCCCATGTTCGCCGGCGCTTCATTGACATGGAGCTTGGACAAATTAGTCCTTTGTACTTGCATCATCTGTCCCTTTATCACAAGGTCCTCAAGCAGCGCAATGTGTTGCTTAAAGAGTTGCAGGCGAAAAAAGGCACGCCAGCCATGCTCGATGTGTTGACGGATCAATTGATTGAACACGGAGCTGTGATTTCACAAAAGCGTGTAACCTTTATCGTAAAACTACAAGGGTTTGCGGCGCCTATTCATGAAGCGATTAGCCGCGGCAGGGAAACGCTTGGCCTTTTGTATTCCCCTTCAGTAGAGGTATCAGAAGGGACAGATGTGTCGAAAATAAAAGAAGACCTTTATTCGGCGTACGAAAGACGCAAAGAACAGGAGATACGTAGAGGTACAACGCTGTTTGGGCCTCATCGTGATGACCTGGCCTTCATCGTCAATGATCGGGATGTGCAGACGTATGGATCCCAAGGACAACAGCGCACAACGGCACTTTCTGTGAAGTTGGCAGAGATTGACCTTATTCATACAGAGGTAGGAGAGTATCCGGTCCTGCTGCTCGATGATGTTCTTTCAGAGCTTGATGACTATAGGCAGTCGCATTTGTTGGAAACGATCCAAAACAAGGTGCAAACGTTTGTCACCACCACATCAACGAGTGGTTTGCATAAGAACGTGCTGGGCGCAGCGCTAGTGTTTTCAGTAGAGGATGGAACGGTTACAAACGTCAGTGAGAAGCCGAGGTGAGAGGATGTACATCCATATAGGTGGGGACGTGATGCTACGTGCCCGTAGTATCGTTGCTATATTTCAGTACCCAAGCGAGGAGTTACCTGCATACACAACGAATTTTTTAAGGCAGCAAAAACAGGAGGAACAGTCGATACTAATTTCGGATGAAGAGACCGTGAAGTCGATCGTGATTACAGACGATAAAGTCTATTACTCGCCGGTTTCCTCCAGTACGCTTAGCCGACGGTCCGCGATGCGGCCGGGGGCTGCCTTTGAGGAGATCTACACGAACAATGAGAAGTGAGGATTAGGAAAGTAGAGACGGATGCTAACTAGATCCGGGTGAGAAGGTGAAGGATAGTGGAAAACAATCATGACCAAGCGTATGACGAAAGTCAAATACAAGTATTAGAGGGACTCGAGGCTGTTCGAAAACGCCCAGGAATGTACATCGGATCAACCGCAGCAAGAGGATTACACCACCTCGTGTGGGAAATTGTTGATAACAGTATCGATGAAGCGATGGCAGGCCACTGCGATGAGATTTCTGTAACCATTGAACAAAATGATTCCATTAGCGTAGAGGATAATGGGCGTGGTATCCCTGTTGGTATTCATGAGAAGATGGGCCGCCCTGCCGTGGAAGTGATTATGACGGTCTTGCACGCGGGAGGGAAATTTGGGGGCGGCGGCTATAAAGTCTCCGGCGGACTTCATGGTGTGGGGGCTTCGGTTGTAAATGCTCTATCATCAAGCCTCGAGGTGAACGTCCACCTTGAAGGAAACGTCTATCACCAAGAGTATTCCCGCGGTGTTCCACAAGCAGACTTGAAAGTTGTCGGTGACACGGAGAAAACGGGAACCGTCATTTCATTTAAGCCGGACACTAAAATTTTCCAAGAAACGACAGAATTTGATTTCGATACGCTTGCTTCCAGATTGAGAGAGCTGGCGTTTTTAAATAAAGGCTTAACGATTCATATTACCGATAAGCGAGACGAAGAAGGCAAAACCAAAACGTATTTTTATGAAGGTGGAATCGCCTCCTTCGTTCAGCATTTAAACCGGGCGAGAGAAGTGCTGCATGAGGAGCCAATTCACGTTGAAGCGGAGCGTGGGGGAATAGCAGTCGAGGTCGCTGTTCAGTATAACGATGGCTTCACAAGTAGCATTTACTCATTTGCGAACAACATTAGTACGCACGAGGGTGGAACGCATGAATCCGGCTTTAAGACAGGGTTGACACGGGTCATCAATGATTACGCCCGCAAAAATAACCTCTTCAAAGAAAACGATCCAAACCTGACAGGTGAGGATGTACGAGAAGGGTTAACAGCGATTATTTCTGTCAAAATCCCAGACCCACAATTTGAGGGGCAGACAAAAACAAAGCTCGGAAACAGCGAGGCTCGAACAATTACAGACTCGCTTTTTTCTGAAAGTTTCTCTCGGTTTTTAAACGAGCATCCCTCTGTCGCAAGAAAAGTCGTGGACAAAGGGCTGATGGCCTCTCGTGCTCGCGAAGCGGCCAAGAAAGCGCGTGAGCTGACGCGTAGGAAGAGCGCCTTAGAAGTCAACTCCCTTCCAGGAAAACTGACGGACTGTTCATCCAAGGACGCGACGAAAAGCGAATTGTTCATTGTGGAGGGGGACTCCGCGGGAGGGTCGGCCAAGGGTGGACGAGACCCGTATTTCCAAGCGATTCTTCCATTGCGGGGGAAGATCCTCAACGTTGAGAAAGCAAGACTCGACCGGATTCTTGGCAACAATGAAATTCGTATGATTATCACCGCGATTGGCACAGGGATCGGTGAAGAGTTTGATATTGAGAAAGCGCGGTATCACAAAGTTGTGATCATGACGGATGCCGATGTGGACGGTGCTCATATTCGTACCCTTATTCTTACCTTTTTCTATCGCTATATGCGAGAGCTACTTGAAAATGGGTATGTCTACATTGCCCAGCCGCCTCTTTATAAAGTTGAACAAGGCAAGACGAAGGTTAACTATGTTTTCTCCGATCGTGAATTGGATGCATTGATGGAGACGGTAGAAGATCGTTCCAAAGCGAGTGTGCAACGGTACAAAGGTCTTGGCGAGATGAATGCCACCCAGCTGTGGGACACAACGATGGATCCAGAAGCCCGAACCATGCTTCAGGTAACCCTTGCGGACGCCATTCAGGCAGATGAGATCTTTGAAATATTGATGGGCGATCGTGTTGAACCTAGACGCGACTTTATTCAAGAAAATGCGCAGTATGTCAAGAACTTGGACATTTAAGATGGAAAGCCGAGGCGCGATTAACGGCTTATCGTGGAGGGTTACGCAATGGCTGAAGAAGAACAATCAAGATTAAAAGAAATACAGATTGACCAAGAAATGAAAACGTCGTTCATGGACTATGCCATGAGCGTTATTGTAAGTCGTGCGCTTCCGGATGTGCGTGATGGCATGAAGCCCGTCCACCGTCGGATTTTGTATGCCATGTATGAACTTGGCATGACGCCGGATAAAGCCTACAAAAAATCGGCACGTATTGTCGGAGAGGTTCTCGGGAAATACCACCCCCATGGCGATTCCTCTGTCTATGACGCAATGGTTCGCATGGCTCAAGATTTTAGCTATCGCTATATGCTTGTGAACGGGCACGGGAATTTTGGTTCGATTGATGGCGATTCAGCAGCAGCGATGCGGTACACCGAATCGAAAATGTCGAAAATCTCCTTGGAGCTCGTGCGTGACCTTAACAAAGACACCGTCGATTTTCAAGATAACTATGATGGAGTAGAGCGCGAGCCTGCTGTTTTGCCGGCGCGCTTTCCAAACTTGCTTGTAAACGGAACGTCTGGAATTGCCGTTGGGATGGCTACCAATATCCCCCCGCACCAGCTCGGAGAAGTCATTGATGGGGTACTTGCACTTTCTGAAAATCCGGACATCACGGTGCCAGAGCTTATGGAGTATATTCCTGGCCCTGACTTTCCGACCGGTGCGGAAATTCTAGGACGGTCCGGCATCCGCAAAGCCTATACGACGGGTAGAGGCTCAATCATGCAGCGAGCAAAGACAGAAATCGAGGACAATAAAGGAAAACCGCGTATTGTGGTTACGGAGCTTCCCTATCAAGTCAACAAAGCAAGATTGATTGAGAAAATCGCTGAGCTTGTGCGCGATAAAAAGATTGAAGGAATTACCGAGCTCACCGATTCCTCGGACAGAAACGGCATGCGCATCGTCATTGACGTTCGTCGTGATGCCAATCCGAATGTTATTTTGAATAACCTCTTTAAACAAACGGCCTTGCAGACAAGTTTCGGGATTAATATGCTTGCCCTTGTCGATGGACGCCCGAAGGTTTTAAATCTAAAAGAGTGCTTAGAAAATTATCTTAAGCACCAGGTCGACGTCATCCGCCGCCGCACCGCGTTTGAATTGAAAAAAGCGGAAGCGCGCGCGCATATCCTTGAAGGTCTTCGAATCGCTCTCGATCACATCGATGAAATTATCGCCTTGATTCGAGGGTCGGAGACGACGGAAGTCGCTCGAACTGGGTTAATGGAACGTTTTGAGCTAAGCTATGAACAGGCGCAGGCGATTCTTGACATGCGTCTTCAGCGCCTAACAGGGCTGGAGCGTGACAAAATTGAGCAAGAATACAACGAGCTTGTGAAGCGTATTGCAGAGCTAAAAGCCATTTTAGCTGATCATGAAAAAGTGCTGGAGATTATCCGTGAAGAATTGATGGTTGTGAAGCAGAAATACAATGACGAACGCCGGACGGTGATCTCGATGAGTGAAGACCATCTGGAAGATGAAGACTTGATTCCAAGGCAGAACATTGTGATCACCATCACCCATAATGGCTATATTAAGCGCCTTCCAGTCTCTACGTATCGCGCCCAGCGGCGTGGGGGCAAGGGAATTCAAGGCATGGGTACCAATGACGATGACTTTGTACAGCACCTATTCACGACAAATACTCATCACACGGTGCTATTTTTCACGAACAAAGGCAAAGTCTACCGTCTTAAAGGCTATGAAATTCCAGAGTTGGGACGTACCGCCAAAGGCATTCCGGCCATCAATCTGCTTCAAATCGATCCAGGTGAATATATCAGTACCGTCATTCCGATTGAAGCATTTGACGATGCCTCCTATTTGTTCTTCTTAACAGAACACGGAATCGCCAAGCGGACCAAGCTTTCCGCTTTTGCCAACATCCGTAAAGGCGGTCTGTTTGCCATTAACCTTCGTGAGGATGATGCGCTGCACGGCGTTCGTCTTACGAACGGAGAGCGAGAGATTATCATCGGCACAAAGCAAGGGATGGCGATTCGCTTCCCAGAAGGAGATGTTCGCCTGATGGGCCGAACTGCTGGCGGTGTAAAAGGAATTGCGCTTTCCGAAGATGACGGGGTCGTGGGCATGGACGTCATCAGCGAAGATCAGAAGGTCCTTGTTGTCACGGAAAAGGGCTACGGCAAACGCACCCCGATCGATGAGTATCGGATTCAGAATCGCGGTGGAAAAGGCATCAAGACGTGTAACATCACGGATAAAAATGGCCCGCTTGTTTCCTTGAAAATGATTGCTGAAGATGATGATATTATGATCGTCACCGCTCATGGCGTCATCATACGAACAAATGTTGAAGGCATCTCAACAACCGGAAGGATCACCCAAGGTGTGATGCTAATTCGCGTTAATAAAGGGGAAGAAGTGGCGACGGTCGCTCGTGTGAATATTAACGATGATGAAGTCGACGAATTGGCTGAAGAGGAATCGGAGCAAGAAGAGGTTGAATCCTCGAAGGAAGACAAGAGTGAATAGCGTTTAGGTCAGAACCGTCAGAGAAATCTCTGACGGTATTTTCTAGCTTCGGCAGGTAAAAGCGCGAGATTGTTCAGTCCTGCACTGAAATCCAAAGCCGGGATTGCGAGTAGCAGACCGCCTCTCGACTTGAAGCCCCCTTCGTAAACGATACAGCATTTATTGAAACGAATAGGAAGACAAGATCTGTTCTTTGGACATCGCCGAGTTGCTGGCCTCTGCCTAGATTTTTTTAAAAAAAGGGGTTGTTTATTTTTAAAGCAAATGGTAAAATGAATTTCCTGTCGCAGTTAGTAGTTCTCCACTTAGCAAAAAAAGTTGTTGACTCTTGTTGCTGACAGTGATATATTAATTGAGTCGCCAACAAAAGAGAGCGACCAACGAGTTCTT
>NZ_KQ947396.1:0-37234 GCF_001484965.1 Shouchella shacheensis
CGAATTTCGGGGTGGATTATCTCGAAAAACATTCACTCTTCAGCGCTGCTTCCCCTTGAAGCTGATCGATCGTTCGTCGCCAGCGTTCAAGCTCCTTTTCCGGCTCATTTAATGAATAGTTTATCCCCGAGTGTAGCTGGGCATACGGCGCCACATCCTCTTTCACGCCTACGATGGTCCCCCGAAAGACATCTAGCTTCCCAGGGGTTTTCTTTTGGCTAAGTTTCAGACGGAGATCAAATGCCTTCCCTTCCAGCACGAGCATAAGCGTCGCTTTCCCTGTTCGCTTGATATTGTTTCCTGTTGTTGTCCCGGGCCAAAGGGTAAGCATCAGATGCTCCCCCTTTGCGATGACTTCCCCCACGCTAATCATGGCTTTATACGGCCAGCCGTCGTCCCCCACAGTCACAAGCAGCATCGCATCGTGTTGCTTGTCTTCAAGACGCTCGCCATCAAGAAACTGTCCAAGCACTTGTGGCAACACAACCGCTTCACTCATTGATATCCTCCCCCTTGCGAAGGCCGTCCCAGCGTCTCGCCTCTGGACGTTCGATCCCAAATTGATCCAGAGCACGGTACACAATATGATCCACAAGATCTTCAATCGTGTGCGGGCTATTATAGAACGCAGGCACCGGCGGAAACATCACCGCCCCCATTTTGGAGAGCTCAAGCATGTTTTCCAAATGAATCGTACTGAGGGGGTTCTCCCGTGTCATTAAGAGCAGCCGCTTCCGCTCCTTCATGATCACATCCGCCGCCCGTGAGACGAGGTTATCGGCAAGTCCAATCCGAATGGAGGCAAGCGTCTTCATGGAGCAAGGTGCGATGATCATTCCATCCACACGCATCGAGCCGCTCGATATCCGCGCCGCTTGATCATGGGGGGCGTACACATAGTCAGCCAAAGCCTCGACATCTCTGACCGTATAAGGCGTCTCGTGAGCAATCGTCACAGCCGCCCATTTTGAAGTAACCAGATGGGTTTCCACGCCCGCTTCTCTCAATATTTCAAGCATCCGGATCCCAAAAATCGCCCCCGTTGCACCGGTGATTCCTACAATTAGCTTCATTCTTGTACCGCTCCTAGTTGAAAGTCTATGCTTGTATTATACATGGAGAGAAGGAGCGGAGGAAAGCGGGAGGATACAGATGGATTCGTTTCCCTTTCCCCTTAAACAAAACCCCCACAGCACAAGCTGTGAGGGTTCCTATCTTCTTATTTACTCAAGTTGTAAAATGACTGTTTCCCTTGATACTGCGCAAGAGTTGCGAGCTCGTCTTCAATGCGTAGAAGTTGGTTGTACTTCGCTACGCGGTCGGTACGAGAAGGAGCGCCCGTCTTGATTTGACCTGCATTTGTCGCCACGGCGATGTCGGCGATCGTTGCGTCTTCGGTTTCGCCTGAGCGGTGCGAGATCACGGCTGTGTAGCCTGCACGTTTCGCCATTTCGATCGCGTCAAACGTTTCCGTAAGTGTTCCAATTTGGTTGACTTTGACGAGGATCGAGTTGCCAATGCCTTTTTCAATTCCCTCCGAGAGCTTCTTCGTATTGGTAACAAAAAGGTCATCACCAACAAGCTGGACTTTGTCGCCTAGGCGATCGGTAAGAAGTTTATGGCCCTCCCAGTCGTTCTCGTCAAGGCCATCTTCAATCGAAACAATCGGGTACTTGGAAACGAGGTCTTCATAGAAGGAGACCAGTTCCTCAGAAGAAAGCACTTTGCCTTCACCGGAGAGATGATACTTGCCGTCTTCTTTGTTGAACAACTCAGAAGATGCAACATCCATCGCAAGCTGCACTTGCTCTCCCGGCTGATAGCCGGCTTTCTCGATCGCTTCAATGATAGTAGATAGCGCTTCTTCGTTGGAGGAAAGGTTTGGCGCAAAGCCGCCCTCATCCCCTACGGCCGTGTTATAGCCCTTCGATTTTAGTACAGATTTGAGGTTGTGGAAAATTTCCGTGCCCATGCGAAGCGCTTCTTTGAAACTTTCTGCGCCCACAGGCATCACCATGAATTCTTGAATGTCGACGTTGTTATCGGCATGTTCCCCGCCGTTGATGATGTTCATCATCGGTACAGGAAGTTGCTTGGCATTAAAGCCGCCAAGGTACACGTAAAGCGGAAGGTCTAGAGCATTCGCGCCTGCTTGAGCAGCTGCCATGGAAACTCCAAGAATCGCGTTCGCGCCGAGGTTGCCTTTGTTTTCTGTACCATCGAGTTCGATCATCATATTGTCGATGCCGATTTGGTCGAGAACATTTTCGCCAATCAGTTCAGGGGCGATTTTTTCGTTTACATTGTCAACGGCCTGTGTAACGCCTTTGCCCATGTAGCGCTCGCCGCCGTCTCGTAGTTCAACCGCCTCGTATTCACCTGTAGAGGCACCGCTTGGGACGAGCGCGCGGCCCATGACACCTGATTCAAGATGGATTTCAACTTCAACGGTTGGGTTGCCGCGTGAGTCAAGGACTTCGCGTGCGTATACATCTGAAATAATGGTCATCGTTTCTGTCATCTCCTTAAGATTTATCTTTTAGTAAAGTCGTGCCAGTCATCTCTTTTGACTTTTTGCCGCCTAGTAGAGAAAGAACTGTTGGTGAAAGGTCGGCGAGTATTCCGTCCTCACGCAGTTCAGCTCCTTTTTCTGTCACAATCACAGGGACGATATTGGTGGTATGGGCGGTCATTGGATTGCCTTCAAGCGTAGTGACTTCATCCGCATTTCCGTGATCAGCGGTAATGACAGCAGCACCACCTTTCGCATGGATGGCATCCACAACTTTCCCAAGACACTCATCGACTGCTTCAATAGCTTTCATCGTTGGTTCAAGCTTTCCTGAATGGCCGACCATATCAGGATTTGCAAAGTTTAAGATGATCGCATCATGCTTGTCTGCTTCAATCTCCTTAAGCAACGCGTCCGTTACTTCATAGACACTCATCTCTGGTTGCAGGTCATAGGTGGCAACCTTCGGCGAATCAATCAGAATACGCTCTTCTCCCGGGTACGGGTCTTCACGTCCCCCGCTAAAGAAAAAGGTGACGTGCGGGTACTTTTCCGTCTCAGCAATTCGCAGCTGGGTAAAGTCTTGCTGTGCCAGTACTTCGCCAAGAGTATTGTCTAAGTTTGCTGGTTTGAAGGCCACGTAGCCATCGACCGTTTCACTAAATTTCGTCAGACAGACATAGTGGAGCCGCTTTGGCAATTTGCCTCCGCGGTCAAATCCACGAAAGTCCTCATTTGTGAACACTTGCGACATTTGAATGGCGCGGTCCGGTCGGAAGTTAAAGAAGATCACCGCGTCGTCGTCCTGCACCGTAGCTACAGGCGTTCCATCTTCTTTCGTGATCACGGAAGGAATCACAAACTCATCGAAGATTTCGTTCTTGTAGCTGTCTTCAAGCACTTCTACGCCGCTTTGATACGTAGGCCCTTCCCCGTAAACCATCGAACGGTACGATTTTTCAACTCGATCCCAGCGTTTGTCGCGGTCCATGGCATAGTAACGACCGTGCACAGTCGCCAATTCGCCAATGCCCAGCTCTTTAAATTTGTCTTCTAGCCCACGCACGTATACTTCTGCCGATGCGGGCCCAACGTCTCTTCCGTCAAGAAAGCCGTGGACGTAGACGCGCTCGACGCCTTTGTGTTTGGCGAGTTCAAGCAGCGCATACAAGTGATCAATATGGCTATGAATGCCGCCATCGGACAGAAGACCATACACATGGAGCGCAGACTGTTTTTCTTTCACATGCGCCATTGCTGAAAGAAAGGTTTCATTTTCGAAGAACTCTCCCTTGCGAATAGCTAAGTTCACACGCGTTAAACTTTGATAAACAATGCGACCGGCGCCAATGTTTAAGTGACCAACTTCCGAATTCCCCATTTGCCCTTTCGGTAGTCCTACGTTTTCACCGTCCGCCCGCAGCGTCGCATGAGGAAATTCGTTCCAGTAGCGGTCAAAGTTCGGCTTGTTGGCCTGGGCAACCGCATTGCCTTTTGTCTCTTCCCTCAGACCGAAGCCGTCGAGAATGATTAAGGCTACTGGCTTTTTACTCATTTTGCCGCCTCCACTAATTGGACAAACGAATCCGCCTCAAGGCTGGCTCCACCCACAAGGGCTCCGTCAATATCGGATTCAGCCATGTATTCGGCAATGTTTGCCGGCTTCACGCTGCCACCGTATTGAATCCGGACAGCATCTGCTGCTTCCTGTGAAACGTTTTCCGCTACGACTTTGCGAACGTGAGCGCATGCCACATTTGCGTCTTTCGCCGTTGACGATTTGCCTGTTCCGATCGCCCAGATCGGTTCGTAGGCAATTACGGTTTGCTTCACTTGCTCTTCTGTCAAGCCAGCAAGACCTTTCGTCACTTGCTCCCCGACAACGGCTTCCATTTTCCCAGATTCACGCTCTTCGTCTGTTTCCCCGCAGCACATAATGGGAACGAGATTGTGTTCATGCGATGCATGGACTTTCTTATTGACAGTCTCATCGGTTTCTGCGAACATTTCCCGCCGCTCGGAGTGACCGATGATTACATAGGTAACGTTCATGTCACTCAGGGCCACAGGACTTATTTCTCCGGTGAATGCCCCACTTCCTTCAAAGTGCATCGTTTGTGCGCCAACTTGAAGGTCTGTCCCTTTCGTCGCACTGACCAGGCTTTCGAGAAAAAGAGACGGCGCACAAACAACCGCGTCTGCCGCAGTGTTTGCGGGTACTTGTGTTTTTACTTTCTCGGTAAAGTCTTTCGCCTCACCGAGCGTCTTGTTCATCTTCCAGTTTCCTGCAATAATCGGTTTTCGCATCGAATTCACCTCGTTGTCCTTATTTTTCTGATAGAGCGACGACGCCTGGAAGTTCCTTGCCTTCCATGAACTCAAGGCTCGCGCCACCGCCTGTAGAAATATGGCTCATTTGATCGGCGAGACCAAATTTCTCAACAGCCGCCGCTGAGTCGCCGCCGCCAATCACAGAATACGTGTCGTTTGCTTCGGCCAGAGCATTCGCCACCGCTTTCGTGCCATTCGCAAAGGTGGATAGCTCAAACACGCCCATCGGTCCGTTCCAGATGACAAGCTTTGATTCTTTCACAACGTTCGTATATGTAACACGTGTTTTCGGACCAATGTCAAGCGCCTCCCAGTCAGAAGGAATCTCTGTAATCGCGACTTCTTTCGTGTTCGCATCCTCTGAAAAATCATCTGATACGATGACATCTTCAGGCATGTAGAACTTGACGCCTTTTTCCTTCGCTTTGTTCATAAACGTTTGCGCTAGCTCCACTTTGTCTTCTTCCAAAAGCGATTGGCCAATCTCATATCCTTGGGCCTTCACAAATGTGTACGCAAGGCCGCCGCCAATAATGAGGTTATCGACTTTATCGAGCAGGTGATCGATCACACCGATCTTGTCTTTAACTTTCGCTCCGCCGATGATCGCCGTAAACGGACGTTCCGGTTCTGCAAGAGCCTTTCCAAGTACTTCAAGCTCCTTCTCCATCAAGAACCCAGCCGCTGATGGAAGGTGATGCGCAATGCCTTCTGTTGAGGCATGGGCACGGTGAGCCGCACCGAAGGCATCATTAACATAGACATCGGCCAGCTCCGCGAATTCCTTTGCAAGTTCGGCATCGTTGTTTTCCTCTCCCGGATAGAAACGAACGTTTTCAAGAAGAAGAACATCGCCTTCTTGCAAGGACTCGGCCGCTTTTTTCGCCTCAGGCCCACGTGCCTCTTCGCATTGGGCGACATCTTTTCCAAGCAGTTCCGACAGGCGCTTGGCTACTGGCGTCAAACGCAGTTCTTCCACAACATTCCCTTTTGGGCGACCGAGGTGGCTCGCAAGAAGAACGCGGGCACCACTATCTGTAAGGTGCTTAATCGTCGGAAGCGCTGCTTGAATACGTGTCTCGTCCGTGATCTCGCCATCTTTCATTGGCACATTGAAGTCTACACGGCAAAAAACCGTCTTTCCCGCCCAATCATAGTCATGAAGGGTTTTCTTATTCATGAGGAAACCTCCTAGTATTACAGAGAGAGGAGGGAGGCCACGAGCCTTCCTCCTCCATTCACTGCATCTGTTCTATTATAGACCTTTGCTTGCAATGTAATCAACAAGGTCCACAACACGGTTCGAGAACCCGCTCTCGTTGTCATACCAAGAGATGACTTTCACCATGTTGCCTTCCATGACCATTGTCGACAGTCCATCAATGGTCGATGAATGTGGGTTGCCGTTGTAGTCTTGAGAGACAAGTGGGTCTTCTGAGTAAGCAAGCACGCCTTTAAGGTTGCCTTCCGCTGCTTCTTTAAACGCTGCGTTGACTTCTTCGGCTGTCACTTCTTTTTCAAGTTCAACCACAAGGTCGACTAGGGACACGTTTGGTGTTGGCACACGCATAGCCGCACCATTCAACTTCCCTTTAAGCTCAGGCAGTACAAGCGCCACTGCTTTTGCGGCCCCTGTGGAGGTAGGGATGATGTTCTCAGCTGCCGCACGCGCACGACGGTAGTCCTTATGAGGAAGGTCAAGAATTTGTTGGTCATTCGTGTACGAGTGAACCGTGTTCATAAGGCCACGACGGATGCCAAACTTGTCATTCAATACTTTCGCAAATGGAGACAAGCAGTTGGTTGTACAAGAAGCATTGGAGATGACATCGTGGTTGGCTGGATCGTACTTATCTTCATTTACGCCAACAACGACAGTAATGTCTTCATCTTTGGCTGGTGCGGAGATGATGACTTTTTTCGCACCTGCCTCGATGTGTTTAGCTGCATCCGCACGGTTTGTGAAGAAGCCCGTAGATTCAATCACGATGTCCACACCATGCTTGTCCCAGCCAATGTCTGCAGGGTTACGCTCTGCCGAAACGTGGATTTCTTGACCATCGACAACGAGCATGCTGTCTTTGGTTTCAATCGTTTCCTCAAGAACGCCGTGAACCGTGTCGTACTTGAGAAGATGCGCAAGCATGTTTGCATCTGTAAGGTCATTGATTGCAACAACCTCTACGTTTGGGTTTTTAAGAGCTGTACGAAAGACGTTACGTCCGATACGTCCGAATCCGTTAATACCAATTTTCGTTGCCATGTTTAAAATTCCTCCTGACAGAATTCTTTTATTAGAAAACTCGGTTGATCACTTACCGTGACAAGCCTAGTTTTTCTATGAAAGGGTAGATAAAGCCATTGTGCTCTGTCGCAGCTACGCTTTTGATGAAGGGCGTCTTGCCACCCACTACTGCACTAGCATGGCCTTCGCTGCGGCCTCGTCGGTGATAAGCACATCACTTGGCCGCTGTTGTTGCATGTAAGCGAGGATGGCTTCTGCTTTTGAATGGCCCCCCGCAATGGAAATGACATATTTGCCCTCTAGTTCATCAAGCTGCAACCCGATGGTTCGCTGTTTGTGAATAATGGTCCCCTTGGCGTTAAAGTAGTAACCAAACGCCTCTGCCACCGCTTTTTCCCGTCTCAGTTTGTCGATAAACAATTGATCCGAGTCGCGTCGAGCCGCCATGCGCTTGGCATCGCCTATGCCGTGGACCACGATGGACGTAGAAGCAATCAACTCTAGAATATCCCTTACAGAAGGCTCTAATACAAGGGACGTATAGGCATCTTCACTTAGCTGATCGGGGACGTGCAGTAGCCGATATGAAGCCCCGGTTCTGCGCGCAAATTCCGCGCTAACAGAATTGGCCTGAATCTCCACTTTCTCGCCCAACCCTCCTCGTGCCGGAACAACGGTCGTCGAAGCGAGCGTCCCATCAGGGGTCATTACGGAAGCCACCGCAGCAAGGGTCGTTCCTCCCATAACAGCAAGGACATCCCCTCGCTCGACCTGGCGCTTAATTTCAAGCGAACAAGCCCTGCCAAGCTCTTGCTTCACCCACTCGTTTTCGTCACTGTCTCCAGCGACGACGACAACGTTCTTGACTTGAAGCTTCTCTTCCAACTGCTCGGCCAGTTTCCTTAGGCCAAGAAGCTCACTCATCATTTCTTCCAGTGCTAGGAATATAGTTTCCCCTGAGTCTGAGATACTCATACCGGCGGTTGTAAATGTAATTAAGCCTTGTTGTTTAAGCAATGTCACTTCGCCACGGACAACGCGTTCCGATAGGTGCAGATTGTCAGCCAGGCTCCTTCGTCCAATCGGCTGCATCAACCTGACATACTGAAGCATTCGATACCGTTTCACCATCGTTTCCATCAATTCAGGCACAAGCTGTTTTTGCATATCAACAAGTTCGCTCACTCACAACACCTCCAAGGGAAAGGGACGTTTTTCGTCCACCATAGACATAATATGTCCCAAACAGAGCAAAAAAAATCACTTCCTGTACACAGTATAGCAAGGAAGTGATCCATGAACAAGGTATTTACTTTTGCTTCGCCAGAAAAGGCTCAAGCTTTTCGCGTGTGATCAGACCGTAATCAAGCTCCTTTCCTCCCGCAGTTATCACAGGAATCTTAAGCTGATACGCCTCGAGAAACTCTTCTTGCTCATAAATATCAACCGTCTCAATTCGAAACGAATAATCCGCCTGCAGCTCCTGTAAGACTTTATAGCCCTTCTCACAAAGAGGGCAGTTCTTTTTCGTATAAAACGTTAAACTGGACAATTACGACAACCTTTCTTCATATCGTTTACGCTTGGCTGAGGAGAGAATGCCAAGCTCATCTCTATACTTGGCGATGACCCTCCGAGAAAGAGAGAGGCCTTTTTCTTTCTCAAGCAGCGCCATGAGCTTTTGATCAGAGAGCGGCTTTGCTTTATTCTCTGCCTCAATCAATCCCTTTAACCACCCCTTTACTGTTTGGCTAGAGGCTGACGCCCAACCGGCCTTTCCGGAAATTGCTGAAGAGAAGAACGACTTTAATTCTATTAATCCTCTTGGCGTTTGCGCAAATTTGTTGGCGGTTGCCCTGCTGACGGTCGACTCATGCACCCCGATCTCTTCGGCAACCTCTCTTAATGTCAATGGCTTGAGAAGACCATTTTTGCTTGCGAGAAACTCATATTGATAACCCACCAGCACTTCAGCGACCTGACTGATCGTTTGCTGACGCTGAGCAAGGCTACGCTTTAGCCATTCGACTTGCTGACTTTTTTGCTTGGCATAAGCAGAAGCCTCTCTGTCACTGCTTTTGAGGATCTGTTCATACATCGTATTTAGTTCAATGGCCGGTAATACATCGTCAAAGATCGTCACGGCTAGCGACCCATCTTCCTTACAGCTAATGCTTAAATCAGGTTCAACAAACAGCGTAGGCTCGTTTGAATACCTTGAGCCCGGTCGTGGGTCGAGTAGTTGAATGTCGTCATAAATCAGCTGGATTTCCGAAATGTCCACGTCGTATTTAGCGGCGAGGTCCTTCCATCTTCTGAGGGCGAGCTCCTCCATATGAAGCATCACAATTTGCTCCGCCAACCAGTTGCGCCAAGGCTTCCGCTTGAGTTGCAGCAGCAAACACTCCCCTAGAGTCCTCGCACCTACCCCGGCAGGGTCTAGTGTCTGAAGCAGGGCGAGAAGCCTTTCCCCTTCGGCTATGGTCAGACCCCTTTCCTCACAAACGTCCGCTAGCGGTCGCTCCAAATAGCCATCCTCGCGCAGGCTTCCTATTAAGTATGTTAAATGAGCCGTATCGGTCTTATTGCCCGTTATGTCGGTCAGTTGAGCGACTAGTACATCCGTGAGGCTTTCCTTGACCGCTGACGTATTTTCAAGGGCCGTATGCTTTTCATCACTTGTCAGCCGTGATCCTTGCTGACGGCCAATATGAGATTCACGAAGGCGTGTTAAGGGACTCTTTCGTTCTTTCACTTCCAAAAGCGGATTCTCAAGCGCTTGTTCTTCAATATAGGCCGCCACGTCCGTGCTTGAATATTGGAGCAAATGGATGGCCTGCCTAAGTTCCTGCGTCATCACCAGGCTTGTTGTTTGTTGCTGAAAAAGACCTACCTCCATAAGCCTCCCCTCCTCTTTACATGATAGCATACGTTTAGTCTTTTGTGTGGAAGCGTTTACTTTTTTCATTTGTATGTTTGTTTTTCCCTTTTTAGTTCTTAAAATTGCCGTGCTATGGATCAGGTTGCCTTTCCCTTGTCTTTCCTCACTCGTAATGATAGGTTTACGAAAGATGGAATTCGGTTATGATGAAAGCAGGGTTTTTCGCCCCCTATGCGGAATAGTACATAGAAGTCGAGGAGTTCTCATTTGACCTTCTTTGACCTATTAGGTATGATGTACATACAGACAGCTTGCAGCTCCATCCGCAAGCATGCCAATTTGAATTTTTGAGGAGGAATACGAAGTGAATTTAATTCCTACAGTTATTGAACAAACCAACCGCGGTGAGCGTGCGTATGACATTTACTCCCGTCTTTTGAAAGATCGAATCATCATGCTCGGAAGCGGCATTGACGATAATGTCGCCAACTCAATCGTTGCACAGCTCCTGTTCTTGCAAGCCGAAGACCCAGAGAAAGACATCTCTCTTTACATCAACTCTCCAGGTGGTTCCATTACCGCTGGGATGGCGATTTATGACACGATGCAGTTCATTAAGCCAGATGTGTCGACTATCTGCATCGGCATGGCTGCTTCCATGGGATCATTCTTGCTCACGGCTGGAGCAGAAGGCAAACGTATGGCGCTGCCGAATAGTGAAGTCATGATTCACCAACCGCTTGGCGGGATGCAAGGACAGGCGGCCGACATGGAAATTCACGCACGTCGGATCATTGAAATGCGTCACAAATTAAACGAGATCTATGCTAAACGCACAGGCCAACCAATTGAAGTGATTGCCAAAGATACCGATCGCGACAATTTCTTCACAGCGGATGCAGCCAAAGAGTACGGTCTAATTGACAAGGTGATTGAAACAGCGTCTGCTAAATAACGAAAAGCGCAGGCGGGTGGTCTAGAAGCGCGAATTTTGGAAGGCCTACACGAAAAATCCCGATTTTGGATTTTCGGGCAGGACTGAAAAATCTCGACGCTTCTACCCGCTGGAGCTGACTGAGAAAGGCCCTTGAGACTTTGATCGTCTCAAGGGCCTTTCTTTTTTCTCTCAGTCGTCGTTCTCGATATAAGCCGCAAGCGTGTCCATCGCTTCCTGCTCGTCATGTCCTTCGGTGACAAGAATGATCACCGATTCTCTTCCGACAGCAAGGCTCATCAACCCCATAATGCTTTTGGCATTCACTTTGGAATCATCTTTTAAGATATACACATTGGATGAAAAGCGATTCGCTTCCTGCACAAACATGGCCGCTGGCCTCGCTTGTAGGCCGCTTTTCAACTTTACCGTCACCTCTTTTTCCAACATCCCTTCTCCTCCTTCTTTTAGTCGCCTTTGATTTTTGCGTGCTCGTCAAAGGTTCCATTGCGAAGCTTATCCGCAAGCTCATCAATTTTTCTTAGGCGGTGGTTAATGCCTGACTTACTCACCTTTCCACCTTCCATCATCTCACCTAGCTCCTTCAGGGTCACGTCTTGGTGCTTGACGCGCAGCTCGGCAATTTCCCTCAGCTTAGGTGGCAAATGCTGAAGTCCGAGTGTACGATCGACAAAGCGTATATTCTCTACTTGCCTGAGGGCTGCCCCGACCGTTTTATTTAAGTTGGCCGTCTCACAGTTCACGAGCCGGTTGACGGAATTGCGCATGTCTTTCATAATGCGCACATCCTCAAAATAAAGGAGGGCCTGATGCGCGCCAATAATATTGAGAAACTCTGTGATTTTCTCACTTTCTTTCATGTAGGTGATAAATCCTTTTTTGCGTTCAAGCGTTTTCGCTGAGAGTCCGTACTCATTCGTTAATTCACATAGTGACGCATTGTGTTCCTCATATAGAGAGAAAATCTCCAAATGATAAGAGGATGTCTCCGGATGATTAATCGATCCACCAGCAAGGAAAGCACCACGCAAATACGCTCGTTTGCAACAAGACTTCTGAGTAATTTCCTTTGAAATGGAGCGCGTAAAATGAAAGCCCTCTCCCATGATTTTCAATTCCTCCAACAGCATTCTTGCTTCAGCAGAAATACGCACAAGGTAAACATTGTTCTTTTTCAAACGCATTTTTTTTCGCACAAGAAGCTCAAGGTGGATCGTGGGAAAGAGATGCTTGATTAATGTGTAAATGCGCCTAGCAATCGCTGCGTTTTCAGTTGTGACATCGAGTCCGAGTTGCTGATTGCCAAATGAGAGCGATCCGTTCATTCGAATCAGCGCAGACAGTTCCGCTCGTCCACAGCAAGAGCTAATCTCCAACTGAGTCAATTCTTTTTTGGCGCTAGCTGCAAATGACACGCCCCTCATCCTTTCTTTTAGAGGAGGTTCAAAACGTCCGGGAAAAAAGCTGTCGAAGCTCTTTTTGTCCTCTTTTTTGAACCCTAGTTTCGGTAAAGTGAGCTCGGGGGCACTCACCTTCACCGTTTCAAGTGCCCACTTAAATGTTTGTTGCCTGTCTGGCGATCGCGAGCAGTGCCTGCGAGACTTTCATCGCATCATGGCGAAGCTTGTGATCGGCTTCTGTAATAAAGTGATCACAGATCAGCGAGACTCCTAATGCCCGCAAGCGCTCTTCATCAACAATAACGGGTTCCGACCTCTCCTCTTCGTATCTCTCCAGAAGCGCAGCAGAAATCGTCGCGCCATTGACAAGCACATGATCCACAAGCCCTTCTCCGCAATGCTGCGTCAGGCCGATCAGATGGTCGCTTGCCGTATAGCCGTCCGTTTCCCCTGCTTGTGTCATCGCGTTGCAAATGTACGCTTTCTGTGCTCGAGAGCCGCGAATCGCTTCAACAATCCCGGGCACAAGCAAATTTGGCAAAACACTTGTATAAAGACTCCCTGGGCCGAGAACAATCAAATCCGCTTCGGCAATAGCCTCAAGGCTTTCCGGTAATGGCGTGATGTAATCTGGTGTCAAGAATACACGCTTGATTCCCTTTAGTGAAAGCGGGATTTGTGATTCTCCAGAAACCATCGATCCATCCACCATTTCCGCGTGCAGTTCAATGCTCTCATTGGCTGCGGGCAGTACGCGACCACATACATTCAACACGCGGCTTATCGCCGCAATTCCTTGCTGAAAATCTCCGGTGATGGACGTCATCCCAGCCAGCAGCAAATTGCCAAGCGAATGACCGCTCAGTCCCTCCCCACCTTCAAAACGGTGCTGAAACAGCTCCTCCACGAGAGGTTCGACTTCTGCAAGTGCCACAAGAACGTTTCGCACATCCCCGGGCGGCGGAATCGCAAGCTCTTTTCGCAAAATTCCAGAGCTGCCCCCATCGTCAGCAACGGTCACTAGCGCCGTAATCTCGACCGGAAACGTCTTAAGACCCCGCAGAATGACGGAAAGACCTGTCCCTCCTCCTATGACGACAACTTTTGGCCTACTCAAGACCGAATCACTCGCTTCTCAATATCCCGGTGACTCGCAATGGTCCGGTACTCTTTTTGATAGAGGTTGGATAGATACTCTGCTAACGTCACAGAGCGATGCTGGCCTCCAGTACAGCCAATTCCAATCACGAGTTGACTCTTGCCTTCGCGCTTATAATGAGGAAGCATATAGCTCAGTAAATCCGTCAGCTTTTCTATAAACTGCTGCGTTTCTTTCCACTTCAGGACGTAAGAGGAAACTTCCTTCTCCAGTCCGGTTTTAGGTTTCAAGTGGCCGATATAATGTGGATTTGGTAAGAAGCGCACATCGAACACGAGATCCGCATCTATTGGAATTCCGTATTTAAAGCCAAATGAAAGAAAGTGTACGGCAAAGGAATGACTTTCCTTTGTCGCGAAGCGTTGAATGATTTTTTCTCTCAGCTGCTTCGGCTTTAAATCCGTCGTGTCCACAATTTGCTGGGCGCGCCCCTTCATTTCTTCGAGCAGCCCCCGTTCCTTACGAATCCCCTCAAGAGGGAGGCCGTTTTTAGCAAGTGGATGGGTGCGACGCGTTTCCTTGTAGCGTTGCACAAGTTTGGCATCTTTCGCGTCCAAAAAAAGAATTTGCACCTTCAAGTTGTTTTTCGTATGGTCATTGATTGTATCAATCGCTTCAAAGAGTTCATTAAAAAACGATTGACCGCGCAAATCTATGACAAGGGCGACTTTATCAAACTTATCGCTCCCGCCCTCAATCAGCTCCACAAATTTCGGCATTAACGCTGGGGGCAAGTTATCGACACAGTAAAAACCTAAGTCTTCAAAGCTTTGCACGGCCACGGTCTTCCCCGCGCCCGACATCCCCGTAATGATAACAATGTCGACTTCATTTTTCGTTGCACTCACGTTTGCTCACCTTCTCTCTAGCTCTAGTTACTAGGGTCCGGATCAAGACGGTAAGACATCAGCTGATAGTCCTCCGTATAATACACGGTTCCGTACATGAGCCCTTTTTTGTTTAACACGTGATCAAACAAGAAGCGATCTCCGTCCGCCATCGGCAGTTGGAGGATATCCTTATTATTCTGCCAGCTTATAAACCCTTCCGGTGATTCGCTTAACATTTCTCCACTATATGCGCTCGCTTGAAACGTAAACATCATCCACTCGTTTGTAATCGTTTGGTTATTCATAATGACGACAGACGTCACAGCACGGAGCTCCGGCTGTTCAATCTGCAAGCCAGTTTCTTCGCGAAATTCACGGGTCACGGATTCTTTAACGGATTCAGTCTCCTCCATCTTCCCTCCAGGGGCTACCCACCACCCGCGGCTTGGCTTTTGCAAGAGCAAACAGCTGTCTTCTTTGGTTAACACACAGTTTGTAATTCTTTGCACAGAGCTCACCTCGCGTTCCTAATTCTATAGTATACAATTAAATGGCTGAAGCGACAATGAAAAGGGAAGGTTCGCCTCTACCCGTCGGAGCTAGACAATCCGAAATGCGCAGGCGGGTCGCTACCCATCGGAGCTAGACAATACCGAAATGCGCAGGCGGGTCGAACAGAAGCGCGAATTTTGGAGACCTGACAAAAGAAATCCCGCTTTTGGATTTCGTTGTCAGGGCGAAAAATCTCGACGCTTCTAGCCGTCGGAGCTAGACAAAAAAAGGGCGAGCAAGTACAAAGTACCCACTCGCCTAGCTATGAAAGATACCCTTAATACACCTTATCCCCGTTAAAGATGGAATTCTTCACAATCACATAATCGACGTTGCGAATGGCTTCCAGCTTGGCTCCCCCGGCATAGGAAATAGAGGACTGAAGATCTTGCTCCATTTCTTTAAGCGTATCTTCCAACGCTCCTTTATGCTCAACAAACATTTTTTTGCCTTCCACGTTTCGCTTTTCGCCTTTTTGAAATTCAGAGGCGGAACCAAAATACTCTTTATAGAGCTTGCCCTCTTTTTTCGTGGTTTCTCCTGGAGATTCTTCGTGTCCAGCAAATAAGGAACCAATCATGACCATGGAGGCGCCAAATCGAATCGATTTGGCGATGTCACCGTGGGTCCGAATCCCACCGTCGGCGATAATCGGCTTGCTTGCTGCTTTTGCGCACCAACGCAACGCAGCTAGTTGCCAGCCACCTGTACCAAATCCGGTTTTAATCTTCGTGATGCAAACTTTTCCCGGTCCAATCCCTACTTTTGTGGCATCCGCACCCGCATGCTCCAATTCTCTTACGGCTTCTGGCGTGCCGACATTCCCTGCGATCACAAAACTCTCAGGCAAGTGTTTTTTGATATGCTGAACCATTTCGATCACGGCATTGGAATGGCCATGGGCAATATCAATCGTAATGTATTCCGGCGAGAGTTCTTCAGCAGATAATTGTTGAATGAATCCGTATTCATCTTCTTTGACTCCAACACTGATCGAAGCGATGAAGCCCCGTGATTTCATGTCTTTCACAAAGGATAAGCGCTTCTCTGGCTCAAAACGATGCATCACGTAGAAGTACCCATTTTCCGCTAAGTATAGGGCAATGTTTTCGTCTATAATCGTCTGCATGTTTGCAGGCACAACAGGTAGCTTAAAGGTATGCCCGCCTAAGGTCACCGTTGTATCACACTCTGAGCGGCTGTTCACCACACATTTTGCAGGAATTAATTGAATATCTTCATAATCAAACGCATTCTCCATACCATGACACCCCTAAAAACGAATATTTATTTTCATATAAATATAATTGTTCGTCCATGAGATAATATACACGATTTTTAGGTGGGTGTCAAAGGGATGTTCTGCCGGAGCTAGACAAAAAAAGGGCGCGGACTCCATCTATCGTCCGCGCCAATATATAAAAAAAGGGGGTCAATTACTTAGTTTCTAATTATATACGTCCGATGTTTCACCTTTGTTACAGTCCCGTTAAAAACTGATGACGGTTCTCCCTTTACACTTTCTCCACCAGATTCTCTAGATAATGTTGAACGTTTTGCGCAGCAAGAGACCCATCGCCCGTAGCAGTGACGATTTGGCGAAGCGATTTTTCACGAAGATCCCCTGCGGCATAAATGCCAGGAACTTTTGTGGCCATTTCTTCATCCGTAACCACATAACCTTCTTCATTCGTAATGCCTAATCCCTGAACACTTTCATTCAACGGAAGCATGCCAATGTAAACGAAGACCCCGTCCGCAGTAAAGTTGGTTTCCTCACCGTTTGCCGTGTCTTTCAAGCTCACACTGCCCACTTTCCCGTCTTTTTCGTTGATTTCCGTGACTACTTTGTTCCAGATAAAGTCGACCTTATCGTTATTAAAGGCACGGTCCTGAAGGATCTTCTGTGCTCTGAGCTGATCGCGACGGTGAATGACCGTCACTTTGGAAGCAAAACGCGTTAAGTAAACGGCCTCTTCAACGGCGGAATCTCCTCCCCCAATAACGACCAATTCTTTCCCCTTAAAGAAAGCCCCGTCGCAAACCGCGCAGTAGGAAACACCTCGTCCCCCAAGCTCCTGCTCGCCAGGGATGCCAAGTTTTTTATACTCCGCCCCAGTCGCTACAATCACGGAACGGGCCCGAAATGCTTTTGTTCCTGCTAGAACCTTTTTGGTGTCGCCCTCGTCTATGATTTCTTTAATATCTCCATAGGCATATTCCGCGCCAAATTTCTTGGCATGTTCAAACATTTTATTGGAGAGATCCGGGCCTAAAATATGGTCAAACCCTGGGTAGTTTTCCACCTCTTCCGTATTGGCCATTTGTCCGCCAGGCATCCCACGTTCTACCATCAGTGTGCTCAAATTGGCACGGGAAGTGTAGACGGCAGCAGTCATTCCTGCTGGACCGGCGCCAGCAATAATCACATCATATATCGTTTCTTCAGTCACTCGTAACACTCCTTACCCCAATATCAGAAAACCATTCGCGTCTTATTGCACATTTATCGTAGCGAATTTCACAACCGCTGTCTAATGTTCTGCTTATGAGCTTTTCGTCGAAAACAACGAATACGTGACCTGCGCGAATCGCCCGTTTTCAATATCACTGATATGCTGCTTTGCTCGTTCGTCCCCAAGGTTCACGGCCATCTGCAAGTAAGCCGTTGCCGCCTTGGAGTCGCCTGTATGGAAGCATGCTACTCCGTAACAACGCAAGAGATCGGCATCTTCGAGAGCCCGGCGAAGCCTGCGGTCCTTGCGCCTAGCAAGCACTACCTGGTATTCCCCAAGCGCACAAAGCACCACTGTGACGCGAACGGCATGGTCGACATCCATCGGCACGACCGACGTAAGCGTT
The DNA here is from genome assembly GCF_001484965.1 of Shouchella shacheensis. GTDB lineage: Bacteria > Bacillota > Bacilli > Bacillales > Bacillaceae_D > Shouchella > Shouchella shacheensis. The sequence continues at coordinate 17,728 of NZ_KQ947396.1, forward strand.
TTGCGATACCACTCTACCTGTTTAGCATTGCCCATTTTCAAATGAAATAGTGCTAAATTACAACGAGCAAGCAAATTTCCAGGGTCTCCTTCTAACACCTGGTTGGAAATGGAAAAAGCTAGCTCTGGCTTGCCCGAACGAAACTGCGCTTCCGCTAAATGGTTATGAGCCGCCCAGCAATCGGGATAGTTTTCCACGATCTCATCGAGGAGAGGAAGAGCTAAGTGAAGTTCGTCGGCACGCAAATGACGACGTGCTCGCTCATGTTCTCTCAGAAAGTCTTCCACATCCTCAAGAGGTTCCTTCTCTTCCTCCTCATCTTCCTCAAAGAGTTCAAGAAGCTCCCTTGCTTCAGTAGCAAACTGCCCGTCCGGTTCAAGTTGCAGGTACTGTTTAGCCTGCTTCTCAGCCTTGTGGAAATCCCCAAGATACACTTCGTTATTGGCAAGCAAAAAGTAGCATAGAGGCTGAGAGTCTCCGCTTGTGCGTAACACGTCTTCTAAAATCATATTGGAACGTTCGTATTCTTCGAGTTCCGAAAGAACCGCTGCTAACTGAATATGAAAAATAGGCTCCGTCGACGTGAGCTTGACGGCGCGTTCCAAGAGCTTGACCGCCCGACCAAGATGTTTTTTTTGAAAGGCTTTGAGTCCGCGATTGAAAAAGTAGTCGCCACTCTGATAAAAGGGTATGAGGTTTTGTTTCTCTTGTTGTGGCTCTTTTCTTCCGTTCATGAAGCTGTCCCTCCAGCTGTCTAATCCTATCGTTCAGTATACAACAAACGCTTGGCGTATGGGGGAGTTGGAAAATAAAAAGTGGTGAAAAATTTAGCGTTCGGTTAAGGTGAGGGTAGATAGAATCGAGGAGAGACGGAGGAGGCGGCTTAGAGGACGCACTTTTCGTGTGGTTCAGCGCGCCTAGACCTCCCCCTGACCCATTACGTTTCATGCCGTTCTTTCAACCTTGTTAACACGGCGTCCAGAGGCAGCTTTTGTTCCTGCAAAAGCACAAGCGTGTGGTAAAGCAAATCCGCGACCTCCCACGTTAATTCTTCGGCGTCGCGATTTTTGGCAGCGATAATCACCTCTCCTGCCTCCTCGCCCACTTTCTTTAAAATTTTGTCGACCCCTTTATCAAACAAGTAGGTCGTATAGGCCCCTTCAGGCATTTCCACCTCGCGCCTGGCAATCACAGATTCCAGTTCATTTAAAATCGCGAACCGATCTTGCGTTGGCTTGACCGTGCCCCCCTCAATGGTTTCACTAAAGCAGGAATACGCGCCCGTGTGGCAAGCAGGCCCCTCGGGCTGGACGAGAACGAGCAGAGCGTCTTGATCACAGTCATAGCGAAGCTCGACGACGTTTTGCGTGTTCCCGGACGTTGCTCCTTTGTGCCAGAGTTCTTGGCGAGAGCGGCTATAAAACCATGTTTCTTTTGTATCCAGCGTTTTTGCCAGTGACTCCTCATTCATATAGGCAAGCGTCAGCACTTCTTTGCTTCTCGAATCTTGAACAATGGCAGGCACAAGGCCTTGTTCGTCAAACCGAATCGTATCCATTCTCATCGCACATGCACTCCCTTTTCTTTCACATCCGCCTTTACCTGGGCGACCGACGTTTCCTTGTAATGAAAAATCGAGGCTGCGAGCGCGGCGTCTGCGCAGTCTTCAAGAAACACTTCGGCAAAATGGTCGCTTTCTCCCGCGCCACCAGAAGCAATTACCGGCACATCGACCACGCCGTTGACGGCTTTAAGGAGCGGGAGGTCAAACCCGGTTTTTGCCCCGTCTTGATCCATGCTTGTGAGCAAGATCTCACCCGCGCCCAGCCGCACGGCCTCCCTGGCCCAGTCGGTCACCGTCCAATCGGTTGGCCTGCGACCACCGTGGGTGTACACACGCCACGTCCCCAGTTCTTCGTCCCATTTGGCATCCATCGCACAGACGATGCACTGGGCGCCAAAGTAATCCGCGCCTTCCTTAATAAGCTGTGGGCGCTTCACGGCGGCCGTATTCACAGAGACCTTGTCCGCACCTGCCCGAAGCACACGCTTCATGTCTTCAAGCGTGTTGATGCCCCCTCCGACGGTAAAAGGAATCGCTAACGTCCCTGCCACCTCTTCCACTACATCCATCATCGTCTCCCTTCCTTCATGAGAAGCAGAAATATCAAGAAAGACCAGCTCATCGGCGCCTTGCTCGTCGTAGAAGGCAGCCAAATCAACTGGATCACCAGCATCGCGAAGGCCGAGAAACTGGATGCCTTTGACTACTCGGCCTTCCTTTACATCAAGACAGGGAATAATTCGTTTAGTCAGCATTGCGCGTCTCCTCTCGCTCAAGCGCCTGAGCCAAAGTGAATTGCTCCGTATAGAGGGCCTTGCCCACAATTGCACCAGCGATGCCTTCTTTTCTCATGCGCAGTTCATCTAGATCCCTTAAGCTTGAGACGCCACCTGAGGCAATCACGTTTGCGCCAGTGGCTTCCGCTAATCTAGCAATCGCCTCTGTGTTTGGTCCACTTAGCATACCGTCTCGTGAAATATCGGTGAAGATAAACGTGCTCGCTCCGTGGCGCACCAGTTCAAGTGCCAGTTCCTCCGCTCTTACTTCAGATGTCTCGAGCCAGCCTTCTGTGGCAACATAACCATCTCTGGCATCGATGCCGATCGCTATGTTCTCTCCGTAGCGAGCGAGCATTTCTTGTGTAAACACCGGGTGGTTCACCGCTACGCTGCCAAGAATGACGCGGTCCACCCCTCGATCCAAATAGTAAGCGACGTCTTCGGCCGTCCGGATGCCGCCGCCCACTTGCACGGAAACATCCAGCTCTTTGGCCACACGAACAACCGACTCATGATTCACGCGCCTCTTTGCTTTTGCCCCGTCAAGGTCAACCATATGAATCCAGCGCGCGCCGTCTTGGGCAAAGATTTTGGCCATTTCAAACGGCGAATCCCCATACACCGTTTCCTTGCCATAATCTCCTTGCACAAGCCGCACGCATTTTCCGTCACGCATATCAATCGCTGGGTAGATCACAAATCCCTCAGTCATGAATCTTCACTCCTTGTTCCACGAGCTTGCCGAACTGCCGTAAAATCGCCATGCCGACGTCGCTGCTTTTCTCAGGGTGAAACTGCGCCCCGAGAACGTTCTCTCGTCCAACAATCGCCGGTACATCATGATGATACTCGCTGGAAGCTAGCACGACATTTTTTTCTGTCTGCACCACATACGAGTGCACAAAATAGACGTAGCCTTCTTCCACCGTTTCAAGCAGTGGGTGTTTCTTGTGGAAAGTCAGGTTATTCCAACCCATGTGAGGCACTTTGTAACGCACTCCTTCTCTCGTCTTTCCTGAAAAACGCACGACTTTGCCTGGCAAGTAGCCAAGGCCCTTTGTCCACCCGTACTCTTCGCTCTCTTCAAACAGCAGCTGCATCCCCAGGCAAATGCCGAGCAGCGGTTTGTTTTCTCCCACCCACTGATCCAAAAATGTTCGCAAACCGCTGCTATCGAGAATCGTCATCGCATCCGGAAACGCACCAACTCCCGGCAGGATCAAACCGTCTGCTTGCGCGAGCTCGGACGGTTCATTGGAGAGAACATAGTCCAAACCGATGCGCTCAAGCGCCTTGGAGACACTGTGTAAATTGCCCATCCCATAGTCAACAATGCCAATCATTTACAGCATCCCCTTTGTGGAGAGCAACCCTTTAATGCGCGGGTCGATCATCGTTGCTTCATCAAGCGCTCGGGCCAATGCTTTAAAGACCGCTTCAATCATGTGATGGGTGTTCTGCCCGTAGTGGACAATCACATGCACATTCATGCGCGCCTCAAGCGCCAGCTTCCAGAGAAATTCATGCACAAGCTCCGTATCAAACGTGCCTACCTTCTCTGCCGGAAAATCGGCGCGAAATTCAAGATGCGGGCGGTTGGAAAGATCAATTACAACCTGAGCAAGCGTTTCGTCCATGGGAACAAAAGCATTGCCGTAGCGCTTAATCCCTTTTTTATCGCCAAGGGCTTCTTTGATCGCCGTCCCTAGGCAGATGCCAATGTCCTCCGTCGTGTGGTGATCGTCGACCTCGGTGTCGCCATTGGCGTGAACACTGAGGTTGAACTGACCGTGCTTTGTAAACAAATCAAGCATGTGGGTTAAGAAAGGCACGCCGGTCTCTAATGAGGCTTCCCCCTCTCCATCCACTGCAAAATTCAGCTGAATCTGCGTCTCCCCTGTATTTCTCTCTACCGTATACTCCCTTGTCATGTTCCATCCTCCAGTCTGCGCTCTACCGCTCTTGCATGTGCTTCCAGTCCTTCAAGTCGGGCAAGGGCAGCGATGGTCGGTCCGTTTTTTTTCAGTGCGTGTTCGCTGTAATAAATAATACTTGATTTTTTTGTGAAATCGTCCACGTTTAATGGGCTGGAAAAACGCGCCGTTCCATTCGTGGGGAGAATATGGTTTGGGCCAGCAAAATAGTCGCCCACAGGTTCGGTGCTATGGGGCCCAAGAAAAATTGCGCCCGCATGGCGAATCTGCCCGAGCAGCTGCATTGGCTCCGATATGAGAATCTCGAGGTGTTCAGGCGCAAGCTGGTTGACTGCCCCAACCGCTTCCTCCATCGTCTCGGTCACGTAAATGCAGCCATAGTCACGAATCGAAACCTCGGCAATGGCCCGTCTTGGCAGACTAGACAGTTGCGACTCTACCTCTTCGGCCACAGCTTCCGAAAGCGCTCGAGACGGCGTCACAAGAATTGCCGAAGCCATTTCGTCATGCTCCGCCTGTGAAAGCAAATCTGCGGCAATATAGACTGGGCTAGCCTGTTCATCAGCGAGAACGACAATCTCACTCGGTCCGGCAATCATATCGATATCCACCATGCCAAAAACCGCTCGTTTCGCGAGGGCCACAAAAATATTTCCTGGACCCGTAATTTTATCGACCGCGGGGAGCGACTCAGTTCCATAAGCAAGAGCGGCGATCGCCTGCGCCCCTCCTGCCTTAACAATCGTTGTCACTCCAAGCTCTGAGGCGGTCACAAGCACGCTAGGGGAGAGAGACCCATCCGCTTGCGGCGGGGACGTCATCACGATTCGCTTGACACCGGCGACTTGCGCCGGGATCACGTTCATCATCATCGAGGAAGGATATGCCGCCTTCCCCCCTGGCACGTAGACACCCACCGCATCCAGAGGGGTCATTTTCTGTCCGAGGATCGTCCCGTCCTCCTCAGTTTGAAACCACGACTGTCGTTTTTGCCGCTCGTGAAAGGCACGGATGCTCGCGGCCGCTTCTCGAATCGCCTCGATGTTCTCCTCACTGAGCTCCTCATAAGCCGCCTCTCGCTCTTCATCTGTAACATAGAGCGAGGACAGCTCCGCGCCGTCCAACGTTTTTGCTAGTGTAAAGAGGGCGCCGTCTCCGTTCGTTCGGACATCAGCGATAATCTCATCGACGATCTCGCGCTGCTTCTCGGTGCCACTCTCCACGTCCCGCTTTAAGCTGACATTCGCCGTCATCGGTATAATCTTCATTCCACGTCTCCTCCTACAACCGTTGAAAGCCGCTCGACCATCTCATCAATTTCTACGGCGCGCGTGCGATAGCTAACTGGGTTCACGATCAACCTTGAAGTAATGGGCTTGATCTTCTCTAATTCAGCAAGGCCATTCTCGACAAGCGTCTGCCCAGTGGACACAATATCCACGATGCGATTGGCAAGACCGATTAATGGCGCGAGTTCGATCGAGCCATTTAGCTTGATAATTTCTACCTGCTCGCCCTGCTCCTTAAAATACGTGGCAGCGAGGTTCGGATATTTGGACGCCACTTTGGGGTTTAGTTCTCCTTTTTCGTACCCAGGGAGCGCAGCAACAGCCATATGGCAAGCGCTAATCTGTAAGTCTAGCACTTCGTAAACGTCCCGCGCCTCCTCGAGCATCACGTCTTTCCCTGCGACACCGATATCGGCCACCCCGTGCTCGACGTAGGTCGGGACATCCATCGGCTTGGCTAGGATAAACCGAATGTTTTCCTCTGGAACATCGACAATTAGCTTGCGCGATTCCTCGAAAGAGCCAGGTAGCGCGTAGCCCGCCTGACGCAATAGCCCAGCTGCCTCCTCAAAAATCCGTCCCTTTGGCATCGCCATCGTCAACGGCTTACGCATCGGTCTCTCCTCCTCCCTTTGTTTGGCCAATGCAATAAATGACATCGTCATATACGCCGGTCATTTCATCAATGCTGGCGATCCCCGATAGGTCCTGAAGCACAACGGTTTTTCCACGCTCACGATGCTCTTTCGCGACGGCAATCGCCTCCGCCCGACGCTCCTTGCTAAAAACAAGGCATACGCGCGGCTTCGCTTCGGGTTCCCTCCCGATCGCTTCGGCAAGCAGGTCCAGCCGAATGCCAAACCCTGTCGCCGATCCTGAACGCTCAAACTTTGAGAGCAGCTCATCATAGCGTCCGCCTCCGCCAAGTGGCACTCCTAACGCTTCGCCATAGACTTCAAACACAGAGCCGGTGTAGTAGCTCATATGTAGAACGAGGGTTAAGTCAAACTGTACAGCCTCTCTGAGGCCGTGTGCTTCAAGGGCCTCCGATAGTTCACGAAGGCTGGCAATCGCTGCCTTGCCTGCACGAGATTCGGTTAGTTCTTTCGCTCCTTCTAGCACTTCGACCCCGCCACGCAGCTTTAAAAGACGCATGAGCCGGCCTTTATCAATCGAAGAAAGGCCGAGACTCTTCACATGCTCCCGGAAGCCAACATAGTTTTTCTCGTACAGGTACCGGCGCAACGTCTCCGCTCGTTCTTCGTTGCCAACGATTTCGGTTAGAAGAGCTTCCAGAAAGCCAACATGACCGATCGCTACTTGGAATCGCTCAAGCCCGCCCTTTTTTAACGCAGAGCTAAGCAACGCAACAGATTCCGCTTCAGCACTAACGGTAGGGTCCCCAATCAGTTCAACGCCAATTTGCTCGAATTCGGCCGGCTTCCCCCCCTCAACTTGCTGGGCGCGAAACACCGTTGACTGGTACGCAAGCCGAACCGGGTAAGGGACGGCTCTCATGCTTGAAGCAACAAGTCTGGCAATCGGTGCGGTCATGTCCGGACGGAGAACAAGCGTCTTTCCATGATTATCAATAAGTTTAAAGAGCTGTGTATCGAGAATGGCAGAGGCTTCTCCGACGGTTTCATAATACTCTAGGCTAGGCGTCTGCACTCGCTCATAGCCCCAGCTCTCAAGCTCAGCGAGCATCTTCTTGCTAATCGCTTCCTGCATCTTATACAACGCCGGCAGTGTATCTCGCATACCCAGCGGTTTCTCAAACATAAATGGCTTCGCCAATTCCATCGCTCCCATCAAAAAAGATCAAATACTTTAGTCTGATAAATTACTAACGAAGTAAAGGATTCTCATAGTTTACAATTGGAGAGGACGGAAGTCAATACTGTTTTAAATAGTGACACAAATGGCGAACATTAAACGACAAACTCGTGGTCTTTCGATCGCCCCCTCCCTTTATAAGGGTAGCCAATTTCTTCTTATCCTCCATTTAGACGCGAAAAAACGAGCGCATCTACGCGCCCGCTTTCATTCTCGAATCACTTGCATCGGATTCCCCCCAACAAACGAACCAGGAGCCACATCTTTGTGGACCACGGTCCCTGCCGCAACAATGGCGCCGTTGCCAACCACGACCCCGGGCAAAATCGTTGTATTGGCCCCAATCATCACCTCATCGCCAATAACGACATCGCCTAGGCGGTATTCGTGGATCAAATATTCATGCGCTAGGATCGTGGTGTTATAACCAATAATCGTGTTGCGACCAATCGTAATCCGCTCGGGGAACATGACATCCATCATCACCATAAGGGCAATGGCCGTTTGCTCGCCAATGTTCATTCTTAAAAAGGTGCGGTACAACCAGTTTTTGAAGCGAAGGGAAGGCGTAAAGCGCGCCAATTGCGTAACGATAAATACTTTAACGACCTTCCAGAAGGACACGGTCTTATAGAGCTGCCAGAGGGAGTTCGATTGTTCCACCGGGTACCGCTCGGTTTTCCGACTCATTGTGCCCTGGTTCCTACAATCTCATAAAGATCCGTCATATCTTCTAGCACATGGTCAGGGTTCAGGGAGCGCACGAAGGCCTCCCCCTTCACTGACCACCCGACCGCTGCCGTGGCAACGCCGGCATTTTTTCCGGCTTCGATGTCGTGCGAATTATCGCCAACCATAATCGCTTCCTCGCGTCTGGCCCCGAGTCGCTCAAGCGCAAGGTGAATCGGCTCGGGGTCAGGCTTTGCGCTGGAGACATCGTCGAGACCAATGACCACATCAAAAAAACGGTCGAGCTTCATCAGCGCAAGGCCCATTAGCGCCGTCTTCTTAATTTTTGTTGTGACAATGGCCATCTTGTATCCTTGCGCATGAAGCTCTTGTAAAACATCGTAGACCCCTTCGTATTCCGTCACGAGCGCATCATGGTGTAGATGGTTGTGCGTGCGATACATCTGCATCATTTCTTCTGCTCTCTCCGGATCAAGCGTCGCGAATGTCTCTTTTAACGGCGGCCCAATGAAAGGCAGAACCGTCTCCCGCGAATACGTTCTTGGATAATAGTCTTCAAGTGTGTGTAAGAACGAGGCAATAATCAACTCGTTTGTATTGATTAACGTTCCGTCTAAATCGAACAATAGCGTTTTAATGGTCATAAGCTTCCCCCCTAACTCGACTTTGCTTCCGTTCAAACTGGTTCCATATGCGAGAAATCGCCACGGTCAAGACAAGCGCTGTGATCAGACGAATCAACAGCAGCGGCCAGACAGGAATGCCAAGGACGAGGAAGACAAGTGTATCTTCAACGACCGCGTGACAAGCCACGAGAAAAATAAAGACAATGTACAGATCTTTCTTTTTGACGCGGTCTTCCTTGACCGCTTGAATCATCACACCCGCTCCGTAAGCCAGCCCAATTGTTAGCCCAGAAGCAAGTGTAGTCGACGTGTTGCGGCCAACGCCCATCAGACGCGTCAATGGAGCGAGCCACTTGGAGAACACAGCGAGCCAGCCCTTTTCCCTCATCACTTGCACGAGCACCATCAGCGGGATGACGATAAGCGCTAACTGCAACACGCCTAGTGCTGCTGAAGATAGCCCTTCAAAGAGAATGGCCGGCAGACCACTCGCTTCCTGGCCAGCATTCTGCCCTTGTGAAGAAAATCCGTAAACGGCCTGCTCTGCGCCGCCGCTCCACAACAGGTTAATCAAGACCGCTGAAACAAACGCGAGCCCGAGGCGGACGGCAACAATTACCGAGACGCGAATGCCGACTTTTGCAGCAACCGCTGATTCAACCAGCAAATTATGAGAAAAGGATAGCATGACTGCTAAGATAAATACTTCTTTCACCGTTAAATCGAGCGACAAAATCGCGCCAATTCCCGCATATAAGTTCAGCACATTCCCAATCACAAGTGGAATCGCCGCTTCACCGGGAAGCCCCATCCAGCTCATCACTGGCGCGATCAAGCGAGCCAACCAGTCAAGCGCCGGCGTATACCCTAGAAGCGTGACGAACAGCGTCACTGGAAAAATAATTTTCCCAAGCGTCCACGTGGTTTGCAGACCCGATAAGAGCCCACGTTTTAGTATGCCCATTCTCTACACTCCCTCTCCCACATGGTCTCTCTATTTCTTTTTGGTTGAGTTTTTGCCGCTACTAGAAGCTTCCAAGTACCGCGGGGGCTTCACCGCAAGACGTCGATACACCCAAAGGATGAGCGCAACGACAATTAAGACGACCGACAATAGCTGAGCGGTTCGGATCATTGTATCCCCAATCAGCAAATAATCCAGTCTTACGCCCTCAATGAAAAAGCGTCCCACCGAATACCAAATGATATAGGATAAGAACAGCTCCCCTTGACGCAAATTCGCTCTGCGCAAAAGCAGGAGGATCGCGACACCGACGATGTTCCAAAGCGACTCATACAAAAATGTCGGATGATAATAGGTGCCGTCAATGAACATTTGATTAATGATCCATTCGGGCAAGAACAGACCCTCTAAAAACTCGCGCGATACGGAACCTCCGTATACTTCCTGATTGACGAAATTTCCCCAGCGTCCAATTGCTTGACCGATCAAGATGCTAGGCGCAGCGACATCCGCAATTTTCCAAAACGAGACGCCCCGCTTTTTGGCAAAGACGATCGCCGTCATCACGGCTCCGATCAAGGCTCCGTGAATCGCGATGCCTCCTTCCCAAATAAAGAACACACGAATCGGATCATCCGCGAACTGTTCAAACCGGAAAATCACATAGTAAAGGCGCGCAGAAATGATTGAAATTGGCAACGCCCAAAGCAGTAAATCAGCAAATAAATCTTTGGGTAGGCCTCTTTTGTTCGCTTCATGGTTCGCCATCACATAGCCGATTCCGACGCCGAGCAAAATAAGCACTGCATACCAATGGATCGTGAGTGGCCCGAGCTGCAAAAACACAGGATCCATGGGCGTGATTGCATCTTCCATTTTTAAGTCCCCTCCTTTCTAATAATTGGTTTGTTCTCCCTCTTCAATCACTTCAGTGAGTCGCTCTGAGAACTCCTGGGCCGCATTAAACCCTAAACGCTTTAAGCGGAAATTCATGGCAGCGACTTCAATAATGACCGCTAGGTTCCGGCCCGGCCGGACAGGGACGGTGATTTTCGTAATCTCCGTATCAAAAATTTTCATTTTCTCTTCCTCTAGTCCAAGACGGTCGTACGCCTTTTTCTGATCCCAAAGCTCAAGGTCAATACAAAGGCTAATTCGTTTGAACGGCCGGACCGCGCCTGCCCCAAACAACGTCATCACATTGATAATGCCGAGCCCGCGGATTTCGAGCAAATGCTGCAACAGCGGCGGAGGATGGCCGACAAGCGTGTCTTCGTTTTGCTGGCGAATTTCCACCGAATCATCGGCAACGAGGCGATGCCCGCGCCGGACCAGATCCAAAGCGGTCTCGCTTTTGCCCACGCCGCTGCCTCCAGTGATTAAGACGCCAATGCCGTAAATATCGACAAGGACGCCGTGCACGGCCGTAACAGGAGCAAGCTCTCCTTCGAGAAAGTTCGTCACTCGGCTACTTAGCTGCGTCGTTGTTAACGTTGAGCGGAGAACAGGAACCCCTGTTGCCTCCGCCGCCTTGACCAGTTCTTCAGGGGGTTCAAGCCCACGCGACAAAATAATGCCAGGCGTATCGTATGTACAAAGCTTTGTCATTCGCTCTTCTTTTTCTTGATCGGAGAGTTGCTTGTAGAAAGAAAGCTCGGTGCGGCCGATGAGCTGGAGCCGCCGGGCCGGGTAATACGTAAAAAAACCGGCCATTTCAATGCCGGGCCTGGAAATGTCACTCGTGGTGATCGGACGATAAATCCCTTCCTCGCCTGCCAATAATTCAAACTGAAATCTCTCAAGCATGTCGCTTGCTGTCACTGTTGCCACACTGTTCACCTCATTTATCCACGTCAGCCTGACGTGCGCCTCACCTTTTTCATCTTACCTAGGAATGCAACACTGCTATTTTCCATTGTAGCACGTTCTAGCACAAACATTCACTACTTGTGCCAAGGGCCAAACCGAAAAGCGGAGGCAATTTGCCCAAATTTTGAAATTCCTGCCTTAGAAACCCGATCTTGGGTTTCAGGGCAGAACAGAAAAATTCCGAGCTTCGACCCGCCGCAGCTAGACAATACCGAAAAGCGGAGGCGCCCTGCTCACGAGCGACAAGTTCTGGAGCGACGGCAGAATCAAGCCCGGTCTTGGCTTGATCTGGCGGCGTGAAGAAACCTCGAGCGAGTGGGCGCCGCAGCTAGATCAAGAAAAGCGCAGGCGGGTTGATCAGAAGCGAGGATTTTGGAAGGCCTGGACTAGAAATCCCGACCTTGGATTTCAGGCCAGGACTGAAAAATCCCGAGCTTCTACCCGCCGGAGCTAGACAACTCGAAAAGCGCAGGAGGGTCGAACAGAAGCGCGAATTTTGGAGACCTGACAACGAAATCCTGCCCTTGGATTTCATTGTCAGGGCGAAAAATCTCGACGCTTCTACCCGCCGGAGCTAGACATAAAAAAAGACCGTTCAAAAAGCGAACAGTCTAAGATCGTTTAATGGGGTTGATAAGCAGGGCTTGGAAGATGGCTATAATCACCGCGGCAATTAAAGCAATGCCAAAGCTGTCAATGACAAAACTTGAGCCCATCACCCACTGTGTTAATAAAAGCGTGACCGCACTAATCACGAAGAGAAACAGCCCGAGTGTCAGGACGGTTATGGGCAGCGTTAAGACGGTCAAGATCGGCTTGACGGTCCAGTTCAAGACGGTCAAAATCAGGCTCGCAATCACCGCTGCGCCAAAACCAGAGAGCGAAAAGCCATCGAAAAGAACAGAAATCAGCAGCAACACAAGGGCATTGAGCACAAGTCCAATGAGCCATCTAATCATTTACTCTAAGTCCTCTGCATTGGGAACTAGGATGACCGCAACAATGTAGGCGATAATCCAGCCAATTCCTGCTGTTAGAACGAAAAGCACGGCTGCAGCGATTCGAATCAGCGTTGGATCCACGTTAAAGTAGTTGGCAATGCCCCCGCATACGCCGGCAATCATGCGATTCTGCCGGGAACGGTACAATTTCTTCATCTTTGTCACCCCTTCGTTCAACTAGGTTGCATCTCGCACAGAAATGGTGCCGGTATTGGTTCCGGCTGTAAGCTTCACTCTCGCTGATTTCTCTCCGTTGCCAATGAACTGGAGGAAGCGCTGAGCCATTTCCTTTTTCTCGTTGACCACCTCAGAATCTGTGAGTTTATTGACAAGGGAGCCGACATTGGTTTTGAGCTTTCCTTCCACGCGAATGTCTTTGGAAACAAGAAGCTCCACGCTTCCTGTCGCCGCCTTTACATCCACATATCCTGGTTCGGTTAACGCGTCAATGGCAAAGGAGATGTTCCCGTTCACGGTTTCAATGTCTGCATCTTGAACAGGCCCCATCACAGAAATCTCTCCAGTAAACGTTTTGGCATCCAAGACCTGAATCTGGCCTTTTTCGCAAACAATTTTTCCATTCACCGTTTCAAGGCTCGCTTTTTTCGCGATGACTCCGTCTGTCTCAATCGGTCCATTCACCGTTGAGGCTTCAAGCGTATCACAGGAGATAGATTCCCCTTTTAACTTGCCATTAAACGTGTGCACCTTGATATATTCGTAGTGGGAGCGCGGCACATACATGGTCGCTTCCATTTTTATCGACTTCACCTTTGTTTCAAAACAGAGCTTATCATCATCGACGAAAAACGTGGATTCATTAAAAAACCGCCGGCGCGCTTCATCCGTGTTTTTCACGCGGTACACTTTTGCCTGACACTCCACGCGTACATCCGACTCATCCCAAGGAACGAGCGTTAGCGACCCATTCTCCAGAGAGATAGCAAGCGACTTAGGAGGCCGGCCTTGGTGCTGGTAGATGTGATCCATGACAACATGGGGGCCAAAGTTAAAGTCGAGATCCACGTCTTTGATCTTCTGGATGGCCGAATCAAAGATACCTGTCAATTTCGACAGCTGGCTCTCCACACTTTCTTCGCGGTGTTTGCTTCTGTAGGAATCACCTTCTTCCCACTTCACTTCCGTTGACACTTCAGAACGGGAGGAATTTTCCTCTTCCTGCGTGCGGTTGTTTGTTGCTTCAAGCAGTTTAAGCCCTTCCTCGGCAGTAATCTTGCCATCCTCAATCATTTTTAAAATCATTCGACGTTCTTCCAAGGTCATCGCTCCTTCTATTTGATCTTCCTACTATCGTATTACGAAACAGCCAGACTATATGTTTCAACTTTATTCTGCAAAATTCCAAGAACCTCAGGGAACGGGTTGAATGGCCCCCCGCTACCCTTTCGTCTCCTCCTTCAACTTCTCTGAAGCTCCGCTTTTTTCAGCGACGCCTCCATTCGCGTCTTGTCCCGCTCCAGGATAGGCTTCAAATACGTTCCTGTGTAAGAAGCGGTTTCTTCCGCCACATCCTCTGGGGTCCCCTGGGCGACGAGGCGCCCGCCGCCTTCGCCCCCTTCAGGGCCAAGGTCAATGATATGGTCCACCGTTTTAATCACATCCAAATTATGCTCAATCACAAGAACCGTGTCGCCATTATCGACAAGCCGCTGCAACACCTTTAGCAAGCGGTCAATATCGGCAACGTGGAGCCCCGTGGTCGGTTCATCAAGAATGTAGAGCGTTCTTCCGGTTGGGCGTTTATGAAGCTGAGAGGCAAGCTTGACGCGCTGTGCCTCGCCGCCAGATAGCGTGGTCGCCGGCTGCCCAAGCCGAATGTAGCCTAGCCCAACATCCGCAAGGGTTTGCACTTTCCGCTTGATTTTTGGATGGCTGCCAAAGAACTCCACGCCTTCCTCCACGGTCATCTCTAGCACATCGGCAATCGTTTTGCCTTTGAAGGTCACTTCCAGTGTCTCGCGATTGTAGCGTTTGCCATGACACACTTCACACGGTACATAGACATCAGGAAGGAAATGCATTTCAATTTTAATGATCCCGTCTCCACGGCAGGCTTCGCAGCGTCCGCCTTTGACGTTAAAGCTAAAACGTCCCTTCTTATAGCCGCGGACCTTCGCTTCATTTGTCATCGCAAAGACTTCGCGAATGTCATCAAACATGCTCGTATAAGTTGCTGGATTGGAGCGTGGCGTTCGACCGATCGGCGACTGATCAATGTCAATCACTTTGTCCATTTCCTCGATGCCTTGAATGGCTTTGTGCTTCCCAGGCTTCTGCTTGGCACGATTAATCTTCTGGGCAAGGGCTTTATGAACAATCTCGTTCACGAGTGTACTCTTCCCGGAACCAGAAACACCAGTGACCGCCATAAGCACACCAAGAGGGAACGTCACATCAATATTTTTTAGATTATTCTCCGTCGCTTTTTTTACGGTGAAGGAACGGTTGCCAAGCGCTCGTCGTTCGCTTGGAACAGGGATGAACCGTTTGCCTGCTAAATACTGCCCGGTGAGAGACTCCGCATCCGCAATCAACGTTTCAGGGGAGCCTTCAGCTGTGATTAGCCCGCCGTGAATCCCGGCTCCCGGTCCGATGTCGATGATGTGATCAGCCGCAAGCATCGTGTCCTCATCATGTTCGACAACAATCAGTGTGTTCCCTAGATCGCGCATACGTTTTAGCGTCGCAATCAGGCGGTCATTGTCGCGCTGATGCAGGCCGATCGAAGGCTCATCGAGAATATACAGCACCCCCATTAGAGAAGAGCCAATCTGGGTGGCAAGCCGAATCCGCTGTGCCTCCCCTCCTGAAAGCGTTCCTGCCGCTCGAGATAACGTCAAATAATTAAGGCCAACATTAATCAAGAATCCAAGGCGGTCTCGAATTTCTTTTAATACTTGTGAGGCGATCGCAGCATCTTTCTCCGATAGTTCCAGAGAGTGAAAAAAGTGATCGGCCTTTGTACACGACATCTGACTCACTTCGCCAATATGCTTGTCACCTACAAAAACGGACAGAGCTTCTTTTTTTAACCGATGGCCTTTACACGTCGGGCAATCTTTTTGCGACATATACCCTTCCATTTGTTCGCGCGTAAAGTCGGAACTTGTCTCACGGTAACGGCGCGAAATATTGGCGAGCACGCCTTCAAACACAATCATATGCTCGCGAACGCGGCCGAAGTCATTTTCATAGTGGAAGAAAATCTTTTCGCTGCCTGTTCCATAGAGAATCTTTTCCGCATGCGCCTCTGGCAATTGTTCAAACGGGGTATCCATATCAATTGAAAAATGCTCGCAAACGGCTTCCAGAAGCTGCGGATAATAATTGGAGCTTACCGGCACCCACGGCGCAATGGCATGATCTCGTAGGGTTCTTGAAGGGTCTGGGACCACAAGCTCTCGATCAACCTCGAGCTTCATGCCTAAGCCGTCACACGTAGAACACGCTCCGAACGGACTGTTGAATGAAAACATACGCGGCTCCAGCTCTGGGATCGAGAAGCCGCACTCCGGACAAGAATGGTGCTGGCTGAACAGCAGCTCTTCCCCGTTAATCACATCTACAAGCACACGTCCATCCGCTAGTTGCAGCGCTGTCTCTAATGAATCCGCAAGTCGAGACTGAATCGCTTCCTTGACAACAATCCGGTCAATGACCACTTCAATGGAGTGCTTTTTGTTTTTCTCAAGCTCGATGTCCTCAGCGACTTCGCGCATCTCTCCGTCCACACGCACCCGCACGTAGCCATCCTTTTTAATCTGCTCAAACACTTTGGCATGCGTCCCTTTTCGACCAGAAACGAGCGGAGCAAGCACTTGCATCTTTGTTCTCTCCGGGAACTCAAGCACGCGGTCGACCATTTGCTGAACGGTTTGCGAGGAGATTTCAATGCCGTGCCTTGGACAAATAGGCGTGCCGATACGCGCATAGAGCAGTCGTAAATAATCATGAATTTCCGTCACCGTGCCGACCGTTGACCTCGGGTTTCGGCTGGTTGTTTTCTGATCAATGGAAATGGCCGGTGAAAGCCCCTCGATCGAATCGACATCCGGCTTGTCCATTTGTCCTAAAAATTGACGGGCATAAGCGGAGAGCGACTCAACATAACGACGCTGCCCCTCCGCATAAATCGTGTCAAACGCCAGCGACGATTTCCCCGAACCAGACAAGCCTGTAAGCACTACAAGCTTGTCGCGAGGAATCGCCACGTCCATATCTTTTAAGTTGTTCGAGCGTGCTCCTTTTATGACAATCTCTTCATGTGCCATCGGCGTCATCCTTCCGCTTTCAATTCGAGCAGCACATCACGCAATTCCGCTGCTCGCTCAAAGTTTAAGTCTTTTGCTGCCTGCTTCATTTCTGCTTCGACACGTACGATCATATCCTGGCGCTCTTTCTTGCTTAGCTTCTGCGTAGGAACCACATTCGCCTCATAGTCTTCAGCATCTTCCGCTACATACGTCGCCTGAACCACATCAGGGATTTTCTTCTGAATCGTCATCGGTGTAACCCCGTGCTCCTCGTTGTACGCCTGTTGAATGGTGCGGCGGCGTTCCGTTTCTTTTAATGCCGCATCCATGGAATTTGTAATTTTGTCGGCATACATGATCACGTGGCCGTTCGAATTACGCGCAGCCCGTCCAATCGTCTGAATCAACGAACGCTCTGCTCGCAAAAAGCCTTCCTTGTCCGCATCAAGAATCGCCACAAGCGACACTTCAGGGATATCAATGCCTTCGCGGAGAAGATTAATCCCGACCAGCACGTCGAATGTCCCTAAGCGGAGCTGTCGGAGAATCTCTAAGCGCTCCAGAGTCTTGACCTCTGAGTGCAGATAGCGCACTTTAATGCCTATTTCTTTGAGATAATCGGTCAAGTCCTCAGACATCTTCTTGGTTAAGGTTGTGACGAAAACACGTTCATTTTTCTCCATGCGATCGTGAATTTCCCCAATCAAGTCATCAATTTGCCCCTCAATCGGTCGCACGTCCACGTTTGGATCAAGCAAGCCCGTTGGACGAATGATCTGTTCCACCATCTCTGGCGTATGTTCCAATTCATAAGGGCCTGGCGTGGCCGAAACATAGACAGACTGGCCAACCTTTTCTCGGAACTCCTCAAATCGGAGCGGGCGGTTATCAAGCGCAGACGGCAAGCGGAACCCGTGGTTAACAAGAATTTCTTTTCTCGCCCTGTCCCCATTAAACATCCCCCTTACTTGAGGAAGCGTCACGTGAGACTCATCCACCAGTAATAGAAAATCCTTGGGAAAGAAATCAAGCAATGTGTACGGTGTTGCCCCAGCCTCTCGTAACGTTAAATGACGCGAATAGTTCTCAATCCCTGAGCAAAAACCCATTTCCGCCATCATCTCAAGGTCATAGCGCGTCCGCTGCTCCAGTCTCTGAGCTTCGAGCAGCTTTCCCTCCTCATTGAGTTCTTTCAATCTCTTTTCCAGCTCAGCCTCGATATTAACAATCGCTTTCTTCATCTTTTCTTCCCGTGTCACAAAGTGGGAAGCCGGAAAGATCGAGACGTGGCGCCGTTCCCCTTTAATTTCTCCAGTAAGAGCGTCAACTTCTGTAATTCGGTCAATTTCATCCCCGAAAAATTCTACGCGTAAGCACTGTTCGTCGCGCGAGGCGGGAAAAATCTCAACCACATCCCCACGGACCCGAAACGTTCCGCGAATAAAATTTAAGTCGTTGCGGTCGTACTGAATATCGACAAGCTTTCGCAGAAGCTCATTCCGGTCCATTTCCATTCCTGTGCGAATAGAAAGAACAAGCTCGCGATACTCCTCTGGCGAACCTAGACCGTATATACAGGAAACACTGGCAATAATGATGACATCGTTGCGCTCAAACAGGGAGCTTGTGGCTGAATGTCGCAATTTATCAATTTCATCGTTAATACTCGCATCTTTTTCTATAAATGTATCCGAGGAAGGCACATACGCCTCCGGTTGGTAATAATCATAGTAACTAACAAAATACTCAACAGCGTTGTTTGGAAAGTATTGCTTGAATTCACTGTAAAGCTGACCTGCTAATGTTTTATTATGGGCCATAATTAATGTCGGCTTGTTCACAGCTTGAATGACGTTGGACATTGTGAACGTTTTTCCTGTCCCCGTCGCTCCAAGCAGCGTCTGATGCTCCTCTCCATTCTTTATAGCTTCCACAATTTCTTCAATTGCCTTAGGCTGGTCCCCCTGAGGCATATACTCTGAGACGAGTTCAAACGATTGCTCCATAATATGATCGGTACCGTTCACAAAGAAACACACCTCTCGCTGCCTCTTTCCAACGGGTTACCTTACCCTCCATTTCTCTGTGCCATTCTCTTTCCCAATTTATTCCCTTTTGTCAAGCGGGCAAACCTATTTAAACAAGTGTTCGCTCTTATGCTATTATAGCATAACCGTCTGGAAAACCATACAAACAAGGGAACACTTGTGCTCAATAAAGAAGACTATTATTGTACAAAAAACCAACAGAAAACGCACGTACTTTGACTTATCAGAGCCTAGAGTTAAAAGCGATGCCGAAAAAAATCGGCATCGCTTTTTTTACTGCGGGTGGAAGCTGGAGATTTTTGTTGTCAGGGCTCCAACATTCTCACTCCTGACCAACCCGCCTCCGCTTTTCTTCTGATCCAGCTGCGACGGGTAGGAGCTCGAGGTTTCTTCACGCCGCCAGATCAAGCCAAGAACAGGCTTGATACTGCCGTCGCTCCAGAACTTGTCGCTCCTGACCAACCCGCCTCCGCTTTTCTTCTGATCCAGCTGCGGCGGGTAGGAGCTCGAGGTTTCTTCACGCCGCCAGATCAAGCCAAGAACAGGCTTGATACTGCCGTCGCTCCAGAACTTGTCGCTCCTGACCAACCCGCCTCCGCTTTTCTTCTGATCCAGCTGCGGCGGGTAGGAGCT
>NZ_KQ947396.1:37265-97024 GCF_001484965.1 Shouchella shacheensis
CGCTTTTCTTCTGATCCAGCTGCGGCGGGTAGGAGCTTCGAGATTTTTCGCCCTGACAACGAAATCCAAAACCGGGATTTCTTTTGTCAGGTCTCCAAAATTCTCACTCCTGACCAACCCGCCTCCGCTTTTCTTCACACTACAGAATTGGATAGCTTGGTCTCTGTTCGTACGAGCAAGACTCCGACTTGATGGTGCTGCCCGGCATACAAAGCCCCCTGCTCAAAGCGGATCTCGCCCTCTAAGTCGCGGACGTCGAGCTTGCAGTAAACAGCGTTTTGTTGAAGCGCTGCATAAAAATTCTCTTCCGAAGAAACACGCAAGCCGTTCACTTTCACAATTTGCTCTCCAGGCTTGAGGTTCATTTTCGCTGCCGGGCTCCCTGGGATTACGCCGACAATCGTACAGCCCTCCCTCGATTCCGTGAAGAAAGCGGTTTTGGTCCGTTCGGTTAGCATGGGCAGGAGGGTCATTGTCACTCTCACGCCAAGAAGCACGAGAACCATGACGACCAAAAGCCAAGGGACCGGCCAGGCAACGTACGTACAAGCCAAGGCAAGCGCTAGTAAGGCGAACCCGAGCGATCGGTGACCATATGTGCGAATCGCTTCCTGAGGTGGGGCCGAACGTTTTTTCATTTGAAATCCGATAAGAAAGGGCACAAGCAGCGGCTGAAAGCTTGTCTCACCTAGGCTAAAAACAGGCCAGTATCCAGCTGCAGGAATTAACCCTTCCGGAATAAAGAGGACCACAGGCAAAATCCACAATCGTTTTGCCAAATGGACGCCAATCCATTTGCCACGCTTTCCACGTTCCAGCTGCGGAGACGTGAATGCTGGTCCATTTTTCAAAATAAGCAGCGACTCTGCGACAAGCAAAAGAGCTAGAAGAAGAAAGAGACCTGGCACCACCTCTGTTGATACCTCAAGCCAGCCTGGGACGCTCGCCCCATCTAAAACCACAATCGCTACAAGCGTACTCCCCAAGGCATAGACCGGGGACATCACGTGCACTTGCGCAGTAGCTACCATAAGAACATAGCCAAATAATAGCAGCAGAAGAGCAGAAAAAGGGAGGACCACTCCGAGACTAACAGTCACCAATGATATCAGCACACCCATCACAAGACTTGGCAAAAAAGGGATGATCATGTCCGCCCTCTTGGCTAGAACCCTTGTATGAAAAGACGCACGTTCCTTAGAAACGCGATGCAAGCTCATGACAAAGATAGCGACCACACCTATATATAGAAGAGGATGAGCAAAAAAACCTCCAAGCATTACACCAAGCATCTGTACAACATCCATCATGTCCCACTCCTAGCACATTCACACGAGTCCTTCAACTCTTAGTCTAAAAAAAAGGGTTCGTCTACCACTTAGGCAGACGCCCCTTATCGTTCGACAAACCCTGCAACAATTCCTCTTTTTCACACAAACGTCCGAGTCATTAGTTATCCCTATGTCCAAGAACGACATCTATCGCTGTTTGCAGCTGGAGGTCATTGTCTGAATCACGGATGTGCTCAAGAATTTCTTCCTGCAACCTCCCTGCCGTTTCCTGATCAATCTCGCCGCTATCTTCTAGGTCGACAGACTGTTGGAAGGCCTTCACCGCCTGCTCCGTTTGCTCATCAAAGTATCCGTCGTTTCGCCCCGTTTCAAAGCCAAGACCCTTCAGCATGTTTTGCGCATTGGTCACTTGGTCTGAGACTGTATCCGCAACTAACGGCTCCTCCACAGAAAGTGCAATCGAATAAAAATAATCCGGCTGCATTTTCTCAATCGTTGGCTCTACCCCTTCGCCATCAATATTGTTTCCTCCCGCCGTCAGCCAGCGATCCGTTGTTATTTTTAAGGCACTGCCGTCCTCCATCGGAATCGACTGCTGGACGGTTCCTTTTCCAAATGTCGTTTCGCCAACCAACTCAAAGCCTGCGGACTCTTTCATCGCGGCGGCCAAAATTTCAGAAGCGGAAGCACTGCTGCCGTTAATCAAACCAACCACTGGGTAATCCTTTGTCTCTTCCATTTTTGAAAGGTACGCATGTTTTTCTCCTGATCCGTCCTCAATTTGTACCACGGGCTCGCCTTCTGGAATCAGCTGATCACCAATCTCCTCTGCCGCTTGCAAGTAGCCGCCAGGGTTTCCACGGACATCCACAATGAGGCCGTCCATTCCCTCGTTTTCTAGCTCTGTTAGCCCCTCTTCAAACTGAGTGGCGACGTCTTCAGAAAAATTGGTGACTTCTAAGTGCCCAACGGTTTGACCGTCCTTCTCAATCGTCTCCGTACGCACTGACTCCACCGTAATCGTATCGCGTGTCACTTCTACGTCAAACGTGTCCGCTGCTGCACTTCGATCAATCGTTAGTGTCACATCGGTTCCGCCCTCGCCCCTGATTTGCGCAACGGCTTCATCCACCGACCAACCTTCAATCGATTCGCCGTCAATTGCGACGATGCTATCATTCGGGAGAATTCCTGCTTGTTCCGCAGGCGAATCTTTCATCGGGCTAATAATGGTGACCTGCCCATCCACCATTCCCACTTCCGCCCCAATCCCTTCAAAATTAGAGCTAAGCGATTGCTGAAATTCCTCAGCGTCTTCCCGGTTCATATAGCTTGAGAATGGATCGTCTAGCGTCTCTACCATCCCGTTTATCGCCCCTTCAATCAGGTCGGCTTGATCCAGCTCCTCGACGTAGCTTGAATCAATGGTTTCCAGAGCCTGGGAAAACTTCTCGAGAAGCTCCTCATCACTCAGTGATTCAGTGGCCTCTCCTCCAGTCAACGGAGTCCCTGATGGAGAAAGTGGCTCTCCGCTATCGTTACTCGTAAAGAAAAATACCGCGCCTAGAGCCACGATGAGCACACAGGCAATCATTATAAAAAAATGCTTCGATCTCACACTAACCACTCCCACAAATTGGCTTCATTGGCTAAATCCTAGGGTTCACCTAGCGCCACACCATGTGAACCGGAACGGAAGACTCTATGTCATGTATATGAAAGCCTGTACGTCGTATGCACGTTCACTTCCTACTATTCTAGAACGTAGTTGAATCGTTGTCAAAAGACGTTTACTGCATATCCGAAAAGTGCAGGCGGGTTGCTCACGAGCGACAAGTTCTGGAGCGACGTCATATCAAGCCCGGTATTGGCTTGATCTGGCGGCGTGAAGAAACCTCGAGCGAGTGGGCACCAGAGCTAGACAAGAAAAGCGCAAGCGGGTCGAACAGAAGCGCGGATTTTGGAAGGCCTGGACGAGAAATCCCGGTCTTCGATTTCAGGCCAGGACTGAAAAATCCCGAGCTTCTACCCTGCCGGAGCTAGAAATGAAAAGACGCTCGTTGTATCGAACGAGCGCCTTCTAGTACTTTCAATCTCTTAATGTGGAATATAGTTTAATGGATTCACAGCGTTTGAGAAGGAGCGGTTCCACTCCCCCTCATGCACTTCAAAATGCAAATGCTGTCCTGTTGAAGAGCCGGTATTGCCCATGGTACCAATCGTTTGCCCTTGCTCCACACGATCGCCAACGCTCACATCCGTTGCATCGAGGTGGGCATAAACAGTGCTCATACGCTCGCCATCAACCTGGTGAGTGACAATCACCCAGTTGCCGTAGCTAGCGCTGTATTCTGCTAGAGCAACGGTTCCTTCTTTAGCGGCCACGACAGGTACGTCCCCTCCTTGAGCAATGTCAATGCCATTGTGCATCGACCGTTCTCCAGAAATTGGGTGCAGGCGTGGGCCAAAGGGCGAAGTAACCCTTCCTGCCGCTGGACGGATAAAGCCGCTCTCTGAAACGGTAGAGCCTTGAACTTCAGCGCCTCGTTCAGCTGATTGATTCGCATTCGCTGACTTTAACTCAGACGTTGAGCCAGAGGCTGACTCAGACGATGAATCCGATTCAGTCTCTGAAGAAAAGGCACTCGCTTCTTCTCTTTTTTTGCGCTCTTGTTCCTGCTCGCGCTTCTGTTCTGCTCTGAATTCTCGCTGGCGCTGCTCTTCCGCCTCTTGCTTGCGCTTTTCTTCCGCCTCTTCCCAGGCGGCCAGCTCTACCTGCAGCGCCTCTTCTTGGCTTTTTAAAATTTCTTCTTCACTTGAAATCTCACCCAGCTCTTCTGCAAGCTGTGCCTCCGTGTCTTCAAGCTCATCCAGGGCCGTCGCCATTTCCTCCTGTTGCTCATCAAGCTCGGCTTTCAATCCTTCAAGCTCCGTCTTTTGTTCGCTCACAGCAGCCCTCTGCCCTTCAACCGCTTGCTTGGATGCTTCGAGCGCTTCTTGATCTTTCGCATGCTCTTCTACTAGCGACCGATCGTGTTCAGCTATGGTTGTTACAGCCCCCATTCGGTCAATGAAATCGCCAAAACTCTGCGAACCGAGGAGAACTTCCAGATAGCTCATATCGCCGCCCGCTTCATAGATGGCGACCGCGCGGCTTTCTAGTAGCGCATTCCTTTCGCTGATGCGTTCTTCAAGCTCTGCAATCTCTTTCTCTTGTCGGACAATGTCCTCTTCGAGATCAGCGAGTTCCGCTTCTTTCTCCTCAAGTTCCTCGGCCGCCTCTGAAGCCTCCACCTCAATCTCTTCTAGATTCCGAGTGAGCTCTTTTAGTTCCAGATCTAGCTTTGTGATTTCCTCCTGCTTGTTTTTCGCTTCCTTGCTTTTTTCTTCCTGCTCATCCTGAACGTCATTCATTTGGCCCCTCAGTTCTTCATTGGCACTGACGTACGGCGACGGAGATACCATCCCCCCAACAACTAAACCGACTGCCAGCGCAGCAACTGCCGCCTTCTTCCTCATGTCCCCACTCCCCCATCAAACATTCTTCTAAGCCTTTAAAAACTTACGGACAGACATCACACTTCCCCAAATGCCAACAAAAAGCCCAATGGCCAGCAGCAGCATCCCCACCTGCCATACGAGCGGGAACGGCGGTAGGATCGAATAGAAGCTACTGCTTAACGTCGCTCCGTACTGGGTATATAGGTAGGAGTAACCGCCTACGACCAGACCTATGGGCACAAAGGATCCAATGAGCCCGAGTGATGCCCCCTCTACAAAGAAGGGCCAGCGCACAAAGGCATTCGTTGCACCAACAAGCTTCATAATTTGAATCTCTTTTGAGCGAGCGACAATGGTTAATTTGATCGTGTTGGAGATTAAAAACATCGCCGTGAACATCAGGCTCACCGCTAAAATCACGCCGATCATTCGCCCAACATTGGTGATGGCAAACAGAGAACCTACGGCTTCCTCTCCGTAATTGACGGAGCGGATAGACTCTAGTTCATCAATGGAACCGGCGACTTGTTCGGTTAGCTGGGGATTTGTAGCGAAGACTTGGAAGGCGTCAGGCAAGGGGTTTTCCTCTCTCAAACTCTCAAAAGCTTGTCCACTTTCACCGGTAGAGGCAATTAAATCCTCAAGTCCTTCATCGCGGCTCACAAAGTTTACGCTCTCGACCGTTTCCATTTCTTCTATGGTTCTTTCAAGCTCTTCTTGCTCCTCCTCTGACGCGTTCAAGGCAATATGCGCGCGCATCTCGACATTATCCTCGAGCGTACTCGCAATATGATTGGCGTTTAACACAAATAGGAGGAAGATGCCAACGACAAGAAGCATCACCATCACGGCGCTTGCGGAAGCAAATGTCATCCAACCACTTCGAACGAGGTTCTTACAGCCTACAATGAGATGGCGCTTAAACGTTCTAAGCTTCATACCCGTAACTCCCTCTTGCCTCGTCACGTACGACTCGTCCACGCTCAATCGCAATTACACGACGCTTTAAGGTGTTGACAATTTCTTTGTTGTGGGTAGCCATCATGATGGTCGTCCCTTTTGCATTAATAGATTCCAAAACATCCATAATGCTCCAAGCCGTATCAGGATCCAAGTTGCCCGTGGGCTCATCCGCAATCATCACGTCCGGGCTGTTGACAAACGCCCGCGCAATCGCCGCACGCTGCTGCTCTCCCCCGGACAATTCCCCGGGCACAAACTTCGCCTTGCTTTTTAATTTCACAAGATCTAGCGCTTCATTCACTTTTTTCTGAATAATCGTCGGGTGCTCCTCAATCACTTCTAAAGCAAACGCAATATTTTCAAAGACTGTGAGGGTGGGAAGAAGTTTGAAATCCTGAAAGACAACAGCCACTTTTCTGCGAAGTGCGGGTATTTTTCGGGGCCTGAGTGAAGAAAGCCTTACATTGTTAATGAAAATCTCTCCCTGTGTGGCTCGTTCTTCTCTATACAATAAGCGGATTAGCGTCGATTTGCCTGCACCACTTGGGCCGACAATATAAACGAATTCTCCTTTATCTACATGAATGGTAATGCCATTAATGGCTTTAACATTGTTCGAATAGACTTTCCAGACATCTTGCAGTTTGATCATATATACACTCCTTCTAACGCAATCAACTCGTTCTGTGAAGGTTTTTGTCGGTAAAGAGGCAAATCTGTCACAATCTCTTTGCGGTAATTATATCACCGGCCAATACTGGGTAACATTACAGTTCTATTTCATTTCGATGAATGGATTGAAAAGCGGAGGCGGGTCGATCAGGAGCGAGAATTTTGGAGACCCGATAAAAGAAATCCCGCTCTCGGATTTCGTTATCGGGGCGAAAAATCTCGACGCTCCTACCCGCCGGAGCTAGACACGAAAAGCGCAGGCGCCCTGCTCACGAGCGACAAGTTCTGGAGCGACGGCAGTATCAAGCCCGGTCTTGGCTTGATCTGGCGGCGTGAAGAAACCTCGAGCGAGTGGGGCCGCAGCTAGACAAAAAACCGCCACCACACGAAGTCAGTAGCGTTTCTACGGTTATGTATTTTTAAACCCTTCGCCTAGGACTTCCGAAGCGTTGGTCACAATCACAAACGCTTTCGGATCAGCGGCTCTCGCTGTTTGCTTCAACTTGGCGATCTCCGTTTGATTGACCACGCACATCAGCACCGACCGCGACTGCTTCGTATACCCTCCATACCCCACAAGCTTGGTCACCCCACGATCAATCGACTGAAAAATCGCTTGTTGCAGCTTTTCCTCATTATCCGAAATAATATAAGCCACCTTCGAATAGCCAATTCCTAACTGCACGAGATCAATTGTCTTGCTGATTACAAACAAGGAGATGAGCGCATAAAGGCCAAGCTCAATCGAAAACACAATTGCGGATGTCAAAACAACAAGGCCGTCAATAATCCCGACGCAGAGCCCAGCAGATAAATTTGTGAACCGTTGCACAACCTGAGCAGCAAGGTCCGTCCCTCCTGTACTGGCATTAGCTTGAAACACGATCCCAAGCCCCACTCCGACGAGAACGCCTCCAAATAGAGCACCAAGCAAAGGGTCGCTGACGTCGACTTGCCAACCTCGGCTAATAAAGACGACGAATGGCAAAAAAACCGTGCCCACGAGCGTTTTCACCCCGTAGCGCAACCCCCCAAGTAGCCACAAGCCCATGAGAAAAAGGGGAATATTCAGCGCCCACTGGGTATAAGCCGGCTCAATTCCGAGCGTATACGTGACAATGGTACTGATCCCGCTTACGCCGCCAGGAGCAATTTGATTGGGCAGGAAAAACAGATTAAAGGCAAAAGCGATCAACGCGGCCCCAATCAAAATACGGGTATAATCATAGATCCCTTGTAAAAAAGGACTACGGACTCTGGCTCTGGGACGAGGTGGCATCGTGAGGTTCACTCCTTTCAATTTTAAGCGCGCACCTAGGAGGAAACCACTACATCAGTCAAGGTGCGACGTTCCACGTTTCTTATCGTGCGCACAGAGACCATTTTCATGCACACCAGCCTTCTCTCCTATACATCAACAGTAAAAAAGGATGACCCACAAGCAAAGCTGCCTGCGGTCATCCTTTTTCATTACTTTTGGGGTTGGCTATTAAAAATCCAACTCTGCTAAAACATAGTCTGTTTGACCGTTAGCTGTGGCAAATACGGCCACATAGTTCCCATTTTCGATCACTTCACCTGTAGCGATGGTTCCATCCCACTCGATCGTATTATACCCTTCTGAAAGGTCTTCAGTGGAAGGACCTGCTCCCAGTGGCTGCAAGTTTTCATCATAAGCAGCAACTTGGACGGTATCAGCGCCTCCTGGCAAGTAGAAGTTCAGCGCAAAGCCCTCGCTTGCTTCAGAGACAGCCAAGCTGGTCACACGCGGATAGTCTGGCTCTTGCACAAAGAGAATCGTAGGCACTTCAAACGTTTCTTCCCCATCGCTAATGCGAATCATTCCTTCATAATACCCCTGCTCCAACTGGGAAGCGTTCACTTGTACGTTCATGTTGACTTTCTGAGATTTGCCCGGTTGCACATTCAAGTTATTGCTTGTGTTTACTCTGATCCCCTGCGGATCTCCCTTAAACTCTACGTCAAACGAATACCGTTTGCGTTCATCGGATAAGTTTTTAATTTCAAAGTGTTGACGTTCCACCTGACGCCCGTTGTCTTTAGCAAATTTTCCAAACGAATAACTCCCTGGCACAGCCAATGTTTTTGTTTGGATGGCCTCCGGCACACGAATGCTGCCTGCTCCTTGCGTGTTATGAGCATACATAGTCCCGTCCGGATCAGTAATACGTTCCGCGGTGTTCATGAGACTCGCTTTCACTTCCTCCACACCCCAGTCAGGATGAGCTTCCAGAATGAGAGCTGCTGCTCCAGCAACGTGAGGGGCAGCCATACTCGTCCCTTGTAGAGCTGCATACCCGTGTGGATTTTCAGGGTTATGCGTTGGGACCGTACTTGTAATGTTCACACCGGGCGCAACCACATCCGGTTTGATCATCCAAGTGTCCATGACCGGGCCTCTGGAAGAAAAGTCAGCCACAGATTCCCCTACTTCTCCTGCTTCTTCGATAGAGATGGTGATGGTGTTATTTCCCGCTTCCAGTTCATCGAGCATCTTTTGACCGTCCACATTATTCAGCATCACTGTAGGTAGAGCCAAGCTAGGGATATAAGGCATATCTCCATCTACATTATTATACATAATGACACCCGCTGCTCCGGCTTCCTTCGCATTGTCGACTTTCTCGACAAAAGGAAGATCGCCACGGCTGATCAGGGCCACTTTCCCTTCTACATCTACGCCTTCAAAGTCTTCCGTAAAGGCTAGTCCTACATCCACAAGTTCATAGTCATTGCCATCTAGCTGCGTAATGCCTTCCTCCGGACCCGGACCCATTACAGCTGCGCTCGGGTAAGAGACACCTCCGTCCGTCTCCACCTGTGCATTAAATACCGCATATGGCAGTTGCGTAGCGCCTACGGAAATGGCATCACGAGACGTACCAGGAGAACCGACTGTCCACTCTGCTGGGCCTGCGTTTCCGTTTGACGTGACGGCCATCACTCCTTCTGCCATCGCTCGATCTAGAGCCAAGCTCGTGGCGAAGTCCGGATCATTCAACGTATTGCCGAGAGAGAGGTTCATGACGTCCGCTCCGTCCTGCACCGCCTGTTCAATACCGGCGATCACATTGGCCGTCGAGCCACTGCCTCCAGGCCCTAGCACACGATAGGCAAGCAGCGTCGCATCCGGAGCTACACCTTTAATTTCACCGTTTGCAGCTACCGTTCCCGCAACGTGGGAGCCATGATTCGTGGCGTTTCCTCTCGGGTCACCAGGCGGCGTCTCTTGCGGATCATCGTCATTATCTACAAGGTCCCGTCCTTTGTAATCACCAAAAGCATGTGCCAAATCAGGGTGGGTATAGTCCACACCCGTGTCGATGATAGCAACGGTAACTTCTTCACCTGTGTAGCCTAGATCCTCCCATACCTCATTCGCCCCAATAAAAGGCGCGCTGTCAAACATGTATGGAACAGCATCATCAGGGGCTGTTTCCATTTCCGGCACTTCGTATTCCACGTCAGGGTAGACGGCTCTAACCTCTTCATGGGAGAGAATATACTGAATCTCATTTGCCGGAAGCTCCACAGAGAGGCCTGACAACAAGTAGTCATACTCCTGCTTAACTTCTACATTGCCAACCTCATCCTCTAGGTCTGCGACAAGTTGATTTCTTTTGCTTTCGATCTCCGACTCGCTTTGAGCTTGTCCATTTTGCTTCGCTTCAACGACCGCTTCTTCCTTCAATTCAACAATGACCGTCGTTGGTTCCGTTGATGAAACGTCAATCGTCCCATACAATTCCGCCAACTCCGGCGTACCTCCGTCCCCTTGATTGGCGAACGCCGAGCCAAAGGGCGACAATGCAAATAAAAGTGCTAATACGACGATAAATGGTTTCTTATTCGTAAAATACAAACCCTATTCCCCTCTTTCTAACTAGATTTTATCTGGCTAATTTTTAAAAAACAACATGGCCTCCTTTCTCATTTGCGAAAGCTAA
Organism: Shouchella shacheensis; assembly: GCF_001484965.1. Taxonomy (GTDB): domain Bacteria; phylum Bacillota; class Bacilli; order Bacillales; family Bacillaceae_D; genus Shouchella; species Shouchella shacheensis. The sequence continues at coordinate 47,662 of NZ_KQ947396.1, forward strand.
GAAGGTTCTGAAAGAGGAACCTATGAATCTATTATACTGGAGAAACCATTTCGTTTCTCTAATGATTTCGTTAGCTTTTCGTACCAGTTTATTGCACTAAAAAAGACTATTTACCCGTGTGCTTTTCCTAAATGAGGGCATATAGTCCTTTTTTCGGTATGTGAACTGAAAAGCGCAGGCGCCCTGCTCACGAGCGACAAGTTCTGGAGCGCCGTCAGTATCAAGCCCGGTCTTGGCTTGATCTGGCGGCGTGAAGAAACCTCGAGCGAGTGGGCGCCGCAGCTAGACAAGAAAAGCGCAGGTGGGTTGATCAGGAGCGAGAATTTTGGAGACCTGACAAAAGAAATCCCGATCTTGGATTTCGTTGTCAGGACGAAAAATCTCGACGCTCCTACCCGCCGGAGCTAGACACGAAAAGCGCAGGCGGATGGGCAGGAGCGAGACAAAAAAAAGAGATCGCCGTAAAACAGCAACCTCTCTCCTCTTTCTTATACAGACATCGATTGGCGCAAATAGGCATCGATAAAGCCATCGAGTTCTCCGTCCATCACCGCATTCGTATTGCCGACTTCAAAATTGGTGCGGTGGTCTTTGACCATCGAGTACGGATGGAACACATACGAGCGAATCTGGCTTCCCCACCCAATCTCTTTTTGCTCGCCGCGAATTTCCGCAAGCTCCTGTTCCTGCTCTTCAATCCGACGCTGATAGAGTTTCGCTTTCATCATTTTCATCGCTTGCTCGCGGTTTTTAATTTGCGAGCGCTCACTTTGGCAGGTGACAACCGTATTCGTTGGCAAATGCGTGATTCGGACCGCCGAATCAGTGGTATTGACGTGCTGTCCACCTGCGCCGCTGGCTCGGTACGTATCAATCTTTAACTCTTCTGTGTTAACTTCAATGTCAATGGTATCATCAAGTTCCGGCATTAACTCACACGACACAAAGGACGTATGGCGTCGACCGGAGGAATCAAACGGCGAAATGCGCACAAGACGGTGGACACCTTTTTCTGCTTTCAAATAGCCGTAAGCGTTATGGCCTTTAATTAGAAGCGTCACGCTTTTTACACCAGCTTCATCTCCTGGGAGGTAGTCAAGCGTTTCGACGCTGAACCCTCGCTGTTCCGCCCAGCGCGTATACATACGAAGCAGCATCGCTGCCCAGTCCTGGGACTCGGTCCCCCCGGCACCTGGATGCAGCTCAAGAATGGCATTGTTCTTGTCATAGGGCTCGCTTAATAAAAGCTGTAGCTCAAAGTTATTGACTTTAGAAATCAGCGACGTAACACCACTCTCAAGTTCTGAGGCCAGTTCCGCATCGCCCTCTTCTTTCACTAGCTCGTACGACACTTCGAGATCCTCATAAGCGGACTCTAAATCTCGAAACGTATACGCCTGCTCCTTCAGGCCATTCGTTTCATTAATCACCTTCTGTGCGGTTTCCTGATCGTTCCAAAATTCCGGGTCCGTCATTTTTTCTTCAAGCTCGGCAATTCTCTCTTCCTTTTCTTCTAAGTCAAAGAGACCCCCTAAACTCTGATAGTCGCTTCTCTATTGTCGTCAGCTCTTGCTTTATTTCCGTTAAATCCATCTCGACACCTCAAGTTACGGCGGACAAACCCTTTAGGCGCTTGCGCCGCAGCAATTTTTGTATTTCTTTCCACTTCCGCAAATACACGGATCGTTTCGTCCAATCGTTTCACCTTTGCGAATCGGCTTTCGTCTCGGTTGCTTCTCCTGCTCTTCACCCGTGGGACGAACCGCTTTTCCTTCAGCCACTTTTTGTCGCTCAAGGTTTTGCTGTACCTGGGCTTTCATAATGTACATGGAGACTTCATCTTCAATTTCAGCTACCATGGCCTCGAACATGCTAAACCCTTCGAAACGATATTCACGCAAAGGATCGTTCTGACCATAGGCCCGAAGGTGAATCCCTTGTCTGAGCTGATCCATCTGATCAATATGATTCATCCACTTTCGGTCGACGGTACGAAGCACGATCACCTTCTCAAACTCACGCATATGCTCTTCCGTTACTTCTTGCTGCTTCGCGTTGTACGCTTGCATGACTTTGTCATTGAGAATTTCAATGATTTCATCCTGCTCTTTACCTTTAATTTCTTGTTCTGCGAGCTCATCATCTCCAAGAAGTTGAGAGTTCATATAAGAAACAATCGCTGCGAGGTCCCAGTCTTCCTGAACTTCTGCTTCAGGTGTATGCAGCTGCACCGTGCGCTCCACCGTCGATTTCATCATGTTTTCAACGATAGCCTTCAAGTTGTCCGCCTCAATGACTTCCATCCGCTGCTTGTATATGATTTCGCGCTGTTCACGCATCACGTCATCATACTGCAAGACTTGCTTCCGCGCATCAAAGTTGTTTCCTTCCACTCGTTTCTGGGCGGTCTCCACCGCACGAGAAACAAGCTTTGATTCGATCGGCTGATCTTCCTCCATGCCGAGCCTCTCCATCATTGAGCGCATATTATCGGAGCCAAAGCGACGCATGAGCTCATCTTCCATCGACAAATAGAACTGGGAGGAGCCTACATCCCCTTGCCGTCCGGCACGCCCACGCAACTGGTTGTCAATCCGTCTGCTTTCATGGCGTTCTGTGCCAAGCACATGCAGACCGCCAATCTCTTTAACACCGTCGCCAAGCTTAATATCGGTCCCTCGTCCAGCCATGTTGGTCGCAATCGTCACCGATCCCTTGTGGCCAGCTCGCTCAATAATTTCCGCTTCGCTCTCATGGTTTTTTGCGTTTAACACATGATGCCTAATCCGCTTTTTCGCAAGCATCTTGGAAACAAGCTCAGACGTTTCAACACTCACAGTCCCGACAAGCACAGGCTGCCCCTTTTTATACAGCTCCTCGATCTCTTGCACCACCGCTTTAAACTTCGCTTCCATTGTTTTGTAAATGAGATCGGCCTTGTCCTCACGAGCAATCGGCTTGTTTGTTGGAACGACCATCACATCCATCCCGTAAATATTACGGAATTCCTCTTCTTCCGTTTTCGCCGTCCCTGTCATCCCGGCCAGCTTCTGATACATTCGAAAGTAGTTTTGAAACGTGGTTGATGCGAGAGTCATGCTTTCCTTTTGGATTTGCAGGCCTTCCTTCGCTTCAATCGCTTGGTGAAGACCATCGCTGTAGCGCCGCCCTTTCATCAAGCGACCGGTAAACTGGTCAACGATGACAGCCTCTCCGTCCTCTACCACATAATCGCCATCGCGCTCCATCGCTACATGAGCCTTCAGCGCTTGCGTGATGTGATGGTTGAGTTGGACATGTTTTTGGTCATAAAGATTATCAATATTAAAGGCACGCTCAGCCTTATTGACCCCTTCCTCGGTCAGCTGAACGTTTTTCGTCTTCTCATCATACGTGTAGTCCTCTTCATTTTTAAGAACGCGCACAAAGGTATTCGCCTGTGCATAAAGCTGTGTTTTTCGTTCCACTGAGCCGGAGATAATCAGCGGCGTTCTTGCTTCATCAACGAGAATAGAATCGACTTCGTCCACAAGCGCAAAGTTCAGCGGGCGCTGAACCATCTGTTCTTTGTACAGCACCATATTGTCACGCAAATAGTCAAACCCGAGCTCATTGTTTGTGCTGTAGGTCACATCTGCGGCGTAGGCGGCTTGTTTCTCCTCTCTGGACAAACCCGTTTCATTGAGCCCGACCGTCAGACCGAGAAACTGGAAAATACGTCCGTAATTTTCAAGGTCACGTCCAGCCAAGTAGTTGTTCACCGTGACAATATGCACACCTTTACGGGCGAGGGCTTGGACATAAACAGCAATGGTACCGACAAGCGTCTTCCCTTCCCCTGTCTTCATCTCCGCAATGTTTCCTTGATGAAGAGCAAGAGCGCCAAGCAGTTGAACACGGTACGGATATTCGCCAAGCACACGGCCTGCGGCTTCACGAACGACAGCGAGTGCGGGCACGACAATATCATCTAGCTTGTCTCCGTCCTCCATTCGCTTCTGAAATTCGACCGTTTTTTGTTTTAAGCCGTCATCAGAGAGTTTACGCATATCATCGGCTAATGCTTCAATTTGGTCCACGATTTTCTCATTTTTCTTTAGCTGCTTTTGGCTAGGATCACCAACCACTTTTTTTAATAACCCAAGCATCCAATCTTCCTCTCTTTGGCTCATCTATTTCCGTTAAAGCGTACTCTTTTGAAAGGAAATCCTGTACGCTATAGTTTATCAGGTTCCATACCACCTTACAAGACAGGGCGTCCGCAAGTCCAAACGCGCACAAAGAAGCGCAACCGGAAGTCGGCTACGCCTTGATTATGTGAACTCTTCGCTTAGGCTTCAGATTCAATCAGCCCGTATTTCCCGTCTTTCCGACGATAGACAACATTGGTACTGCCGCTTTCAGCATCGGAGAAGACAAAGAAACTATGTCCAAGCATATCCATTTGCAAGATGGCTTCTTCAGCATCCATCGGCTTTAAGTTAAAACGCTTCGTACGTACCACATCCAGATCGTCCGAATCCTCTTCTTCCGATCCGTCACTGAGCGATTCTAGCTCATTTTTAAACATATATTTCAAGCTTCCTTCTTGACGAAACTTGCGGTTCACTTTCGTTTTGTGTTTGCGAATTTGCCGCTCTAACTTTTCTACAACGATGTCAATCGCTGCGTACATATCCGCATTGGTTTCTTCCCCACGTAGGAGCAGCTTCGGCATCGGAATGGTTACTTCGATACTGGACTCGCTGTTACCAAGAATTTGTAGCTTTACGTTTACATCCGCTATTGGGGTCGTGTCAAAATATCTTTCGAGCTTGCCAACCTTTTTCTCGACATATTCTCGTATTGCTGGAGTTACTTCAATGTTTTCGCCACGAATATTATAATGCATTAAGAACTCCTCCTTTTCTACCCTACTTATTCTACAATACCCTGGTCAAATCCTTTTTAAACCACGAAATGAAAAAGCCCCTCATTTAGTGAAAAACGCAAAAAACCCACCTCAAGAAACTTGAGATGGGATCATAATTAGCTATTATTCAAATCCAATCAGGAATGTGAATTAAAGCTTAACTACGTTGGCTGCTTGCGGTCCACGCGCGCCTTCAACGATTTCGAATTCTACGTCTTGACCTTCGTCAAGCGTTTTGAATCCTTCAGCGTTGATTGCAGAGAAGTGTACGAATACGTCGTCTCCATCTTCACGCTCGATAAAACCGAAACCTTTTTCTGCATTAAACCATTTTACTTTTCCTTGCATGCTTCACATTCCCTTCGTTACTGAAAATTCATTGTGGTGCTTTTTCCACAGTTTTTACTATAACAGCGAAGTTCTGCAAAGTCAAACCCTTATTCTTCATACATTTGAAAGAATGTTGTCTGATTTTGTCGAAGGAGATACGCTACTTTTGAGAGCGCTTTCCATAACAAGGCGTTTTAGCCCCGAAATACCGACCAAATATACGCAAAATGTGTCGAATTTTTTTGGTGTTTTTGAGGTTATTTAACGATGAATCAAAAAGCGCAGGCGGGGTGCTCAGGAGCGAGAATTTTGGAGACCTGACCAAAAGAAAATCCCGATCTTGAATTTCGTTGTCAGCACGAAAGATCTAGACGCTCCTACCCGCCGGAGCAAGACGAGGGGCATTCAAGTGAAGCACAACCATAGGCTTCTCTGTCTCCGCTGGTTAGTTCTATTTTCCTATTTCTATTACCGAATAGCTTTGTTACAATGAAAGACATCCTTTGTAATGAAAATGTAACATAACTTTTTTCTTCTTTTTGGAACAGCTTTAATTTAGGAGTGGAACATACATGAAAAAAACGAGCTGGCTCTTCTTTGGTTTGGCTTCCGTTTTTATTCTTGCGGCATGCACGTCCAGTTCATCAGAGAATCTCGACGAATTACACTCTCCCCATTCCGTAGACGAGGTAGAGTCTGCCGATTTGAACTCAGAAAACCTCTCTGCAGCTGATGTGATCCAGCAGTCGCTGGAAGTAGATGAGAAGATAACGAGCTTCTCAGCAAAAGTGCAAATGAAGGAATTTGCCTTTGATCAACGAGGAGACCCTATTTATGATGATTCATATAGCAATCGAGAGGTCGAGGGACGCCTCAGTTACCAAGAAAATCCGTCGATGCTCTCTACCAACTTTGTCACCACCCCATTGGGCAGTGACACCATTCAAGAGGAACATGTGGGCTATCTAACGGAGGACGGTTTTTATTCATACACCGAAGAAGACGGCTGGACCGTGTCGGACCCGGCACTGACTTCGGCATCCAAACATGCGAATCCCCTTGGGCTGACCCCTGACCAGCAGCTCTCTTTGTTACTAAGCGCCAAGGACTATTTAACGCTCGGTGAGGAAGAGGATATCTATACCATTTCCATTGAAGCGAATAGCGAGGATCTTAAAAAAATTGCAAAACATCTCGAAATGCTTGGCATAAAGCTTTTCGACATCGTGGGAGGAAATACGGATGAATACTCAGTCGCCCAGCTGGATTACATGCTCTTCATCAACAAGGAAACATTCTTGCTAGAAGGAACGAACTCCGCCATTGAGGTGGATGTGAACCAAGAGGATGATGATCCGGTTACCTTACGCCAAGAACTCTCCCTTGTGATGACGGATTACAATCATGAAACGAGCATTCAGCTGCCAGAGGAAGCAAAAGAGACCGCCTTGCAACAGGAAGACCAGAATTAGCTCATGAGACATTGTCTCATGAGCTTCCTTTTCGTACTAAACAGTGCATACTCCCTTATCATACGCCTCTCTTATCCACATAAATACCATCCGTTATTTGCGAAAAAGAATAGCGTTGATTCGATTTTCGTCGCAGGGAGAGTTCTTGAATGTCACGCTTGATCAGCGCCTGAATCGAGGTGAGTTCCTGCCTGAGCTCGTTGTCCAGTAGCAGCAACTCCCGGACCGCCTTTTCTTCACTGCTCATTTCCGGTGTGAGCGTCTTTAGCACCGCCTCTCTTTCCCCAAGCAAATCTCGCGCGGCCGCTAGAAACGTCTCTCGCTCATCATCAGAGGTTGGCAGTCCTGTGCGCAAAGATTCAAGAAGCCTGCGGGTCACTCTGTGCGCCTCCTCCATCCTTGTCATTCGTGGCCCCCGCCTGCGCTGTATCGGTTTTGTCTATCACGCTGTATCACTTGCTTCCACGTATCACGAAACTCGGTGACATACAGGATGGCCTCATCAAGCGCTTGTTCATCTTGCTTGACGTTTGCTTCAATCAGCTGATGCAAAATGTACTCATACATTCGTAGCATCTCTCCCGCGATGTGTGCGTCCTGCTTCAGCGTCACCATGAGTTCACGGATGATCGTCTCCGCTTTCCCAATATGGAGATGCCTTGCTTCAATATCCTTTGCTTCCAGCGCCCGTTTGGCCTGCTTAAGTTGCGTTAGACAGCCATTGTAGAGCATAAGCGTTAACTCACCTGGCGAGGCTGTTTGGATGGACTGCTGTTTATAAGCCGCTTGTTTAAATGCTCCCACTTCCACGATTCCCCCTTCTAAAGGCCTGCATAGAGTAAGTTATACAACGATTCACTTTGCTGATTCGCCCTCTGCATCGCTTGTTCCATCGCTGTAAATTGACGCCAATAGCGGGCTTCCTTTTGTTCTAGTTGTCGTTCAAAGTTGGAAATGCGGTCGTCCACCGAGCTTGTCTCTCGCCCCAAGGTAAATTGATGATTTTGATGAAATCCTTCCGACCCTCCGGCACGCCGCGCAATCGCGCTCATTCCCTGCTGCAAGTCATCACGCATCCGGCGAGCAATTCCTTTTTCAGCGCTTGTCGACCCGTCCCCGCTAAACAGGGTGTAAACACCGTCTACATCTTCCTCAATCGCTGCTCGAAGCTGATCTTCATCGATCACAAGTTTTCCACCTTCATTGTAGTCACGTGAGGTCGTGATCCCTATTTGCGAAAGGTGAGTAAACGTTCCGTCCCCAAGCACATTCGTGTAGAGTCCCTGGCGCATTCGTTCCAACTGCCCGCGCAGCATGGCATCATTCCGTAGCATTCCGCTTTGGGCCCTCTCATCCCAGCGCTTAGCTTCCGTTTCTGAGAGCGCGTCCCTTTCTTCATCTGTCAACGGATCGAAATCGCGGTAATAGGTTTCCCCAAGTCGTCCATGAACCAGTTCAAGCATTTCATTGTATTCATCCACGAACCCTTTGATCGTATCAAAAACCGAATCCGTATCCACAGACGCACTCAGCGTAACGGGCCCCCCCGATACATCCTTTAATGTAATCGACATGCCACTGATTGAAAACGAATTGGACCGGCGCTCTGTTTCAATGCCGTTCAACTTAAATTGGGCATTCTGACCAGCTGTTACGTTATTGTTTAAGCCAAAGACTCCAGCAAACAGGTCCCCTGAAAACGATAACTGTGAGGAGGTGTCACCTTCCACACCTGGAAATGCACCCGTCTCCTTGCGGGTCACTACGAGCTTTTGGCTAAAATCATCAAAAAAGACGTTGACCCCAGCATCAGAATCTCTCATCGTCCGCATCACTGTTGCTAACGAATCGGTAGAGCGGAAGAAAAAGGAGCTCTCGTCTTCCTTCCCATCGGCGTTCACGCTACGAACCGAAGACTTGGTGTATTCTGTTTGATCCGTATAACGGTAGGTCACGGGCCCTTCCAGCTCAACGCCTGTATGGATGGTCAGTTTGCCGTCGCTATAATCAAAACTATCCGTGGATACTTCTTCTCCGTTGGCGTAGAGTTTAATGTTTTCCAACCCTTGAGCCAGCTGAATTTCACGAACGCCATCCTCATCCGGCTCTGGAATGTTGACGCTTCTTTGTGCGTATTCATTCAAGTACGTCACCTCAACGGAAGCGCCTTCCGCTACCGCACCCTGTTTGAATTGCACCTTTCCCTCTTCGGTGATGAGCACTTGATCATCGTTCAAATCCCCAGTAGCTGTCACTACCTCATAGGTTTTTCCATCCACTTTAACAACTGCCTGATCAATGGACGTAAGTGCTTCATGGTTCAAGTAAAAAGCTCCGTCATTATCCACCTGGTGGGTTTCTTTGTGCAGGCTGCCTTTCACCCAGTTCATATCACCGGAGAGTTCTTTTAATGAGGAAGATTCGTTTACGCCTCCACCTTTCTCAGCGGTCAGTGGATCCCCTTCAGCCGTCGCCGCTGTCGCTAACTGGTTTACCTTGTTTAGCGTAAAGGAGGTATTCCCCACATTGGAAGACGCTGTAGCTGAGGCAATGCTTGGGTTCGAGGAATTCACACTCCGCTTTTGCATCTGTGAGCTTCGCATCACCGTGTCAAAGATGTTGGAGTGAAAAGCTCTCATTTTAATATTAATTTCCCGGTAAGCATCCATCTTCCAACCAATTTCCGTTCGCTGCTTCTCTAGTTTGTTCACAGGCATTCGTTCTGCCCGCATCAGGTCTTTCATCATTTGATCAATGTCAAGACCCGAAGACATCCCCGATAGCCGCATCGATATCATCCTTTCACTCGAATTAGAGGAGCTTGTCCTCATAAGCATCGACCATGCCCGCGTTTTGGTTTACCCTTTACATATCCTACGCTTAACGCAAGAAATCAAGCAGTGACGGTTGAATGATCCTTGCACTCGAGGCCAGTGCCGCGGAATGAACCGTTTCAGCCACCAGTAAATTCATCACGGTTTCTTCAAAGTCAATATCTTCATTTTCGGACTTGCGGCCTTTGAGCAAGAACTCCTGTTGGGCTAGGCGATTTTCGACCATATCCACCCGACTCATCCGCGCTCCAACCTCGGCATGCACATCAATCGCCGAATTTAAATAGCCCTCGACCTCTCCAAGAAACGAGGAAAGCTCATCAGAAGTGACCTCAGGATTCCCGAGAGCATCGATAAACCTCTGCATATCGTCAAACAATTCTTGGGAGAATAGATTCCCGGCCTGCGCGTTCACTTGGATAAAAACCCCTTTTTGCAACTCAAGCTCCACCGTTTGGCTATTGATGGACACGTCTCCATCGGTGACAGGCTTGTTCGTCGTGTCCGCCCCGTTGAAAATGTATTTGCCGTTCACGTTCGTATTCGCGAGCGTGAGTAAATGTTCGCGCAGTTCGTGCACTTCTCTGGCGACGCTGTTCCGTTCTTCCTCGCTGTACGTATCGTTAGCCGCCTGAACTGCTAGCTCACGGACTCGGCTTAGTACGTCCGTTGTTTCGGTGAGCGCCGCGTCCGACTGATCAAGCCAACTGTGCGCTTCCCCCATATTCCGTTTGAACTGGTTTATTTGGGCTAAGCTTTCACGATGCTGTAACGACTTCGTGGCAATGACCGGATCTTGCGAGAAACGACTAATCTTCTTCTGCGTCGAGAGCTGTTCATTCAGCTCTCCAAGCCGTGCATAGCTCTGAGTCGTCTGACGAAGCGCATTAAACGTCATCATTCCTTGTGTTACGCGCATGATTGCTGGCTCCCTCCCTTACCTTCCTACGACACCCATGCCGTTAATGATTCGATCAAGCATTTCATCCATCGCCGTCAACGCTCGGGCAGCGGCGTTATACGAATGTTGATACTGAACGAGCATCGTCAACTCTTCATCAAGCGAAACCGAGCTCACAGACATTCGGTTCGTCTCAATATTGGCGATTCGCATTGTCGAGGCTTCGAGGTTCTGCCTGGAAGAAGCCGTCCTCACCCCAAGCTCCTCCATGTAATCTCGGTAAGCTCCGCCGATAGTTGCGTGATCCCTTAATTCAGCCATGCGCTGGGCATTCGTGACATCGCCAGCGATTTCCCCACTCGAAGCGCCTATTTGAGCCAAGTCAGACTCGATTCTCTCGTGTACGTTTATCGAGGTAGCGGCAACGTCCCCATCAATTACAAAGAAATCACCGGCTTGAACACCATCCTTTGTGAACCCCAGCCGGTGGATTTCGTTGACCTCTTGAACAAAGGCCCCCGCAATCTCATCCACTTTTTGCAAGGCTTCCTCAAAAACCTTGTGCGACTCCGCCAGTCCGGCCAACTCGCCCCTTCCTAGATCAACGGGCTCGCCACCTTCAAAGCTCCAACTAAACCCTCCATTTGCGTCATCCTTAGACAGTGATAGCTGCCTTGGCTCCTCGCCACTCGCATAGACCAACGTCAGATCTTGCTCTGACTGGTTGGACTGCTTTAATGCAATCTCGTAAACACCCTCCGCATTCCCTTTGGCTTGCCCGGACAGCGTTTGGCGTTCGACAGTAATGTCCATCATGCCAGACAGCTGATCCACCAGTTGGTCTTGGGCATCGTATAGATCATTCGGCAAATGGCCACTTGCCTCTGCTTGCGCAATTCGCTGATTGTTTTGAGCGATCTGTTCGAGCAGGGTATTGACCTGTTTCATCTGTGTGGCTGCCTCTCGCTCCAGCCCTTCCTTTTCTTCTGTGATCGATGTATGTAGATGCGCAAATGTATCGCTCACACTTTTTGCCTGTTCCCTCAGGACCGCTCGGTTTTCTTGACCCGCACCGAGCTCCGCCCAGCTGTTCCAAAAAGCGGAAAGCTGACTTGACAAGGTGCCTGTTGGCATTCCCCCGTCATTGCTAGGCGCCTCATTAAAGATGTCCTCCAACCTCTCAAGCGCCTGTGTCTGCATGTAATAAAAACCCTCATTTTTTGATTCTGTCCGGAACTGCTTATCCAAGAATTGATCGCGGACACGTTGGACACTTCCGAGTTCCACACCCGTTCCAAGGCGACCGTTGATGGTTGTCTGTTGTGTTCCCGCACTTGGAAATCCGCCGGTTGCCTGGAGGTTCACGCGCTGTCTTGAATACCCGGGAGTTCCCGCATTGGCGATGTTATGACCGACCGTCTGCAAAGCGGCACGGTTCGTCCCAACAGCTCGACGCATCGTTTCCAAGCCAAAAAAAGTCGACATCTTTCCTTCCCCCTTTCTTACGCTTTGGAATCAAAAATGGAGCGACCTTGACTTGTTCCTTTATCTAAGTGCGACGCCTTCTTGGTGTAGCGTGTGTCTTCCTCGCTCGGCCTAAGAACTTGCAGCGACGCCTGAACGTACGACAAGGAATCTTGTATTAACTGCTGATTGACCCCATTCACCTGCTTCACCTTCTCTATGGTGGCCCGTAGCTTTTCGTGAGCTTCTTGCAGCTCTGTGTTGTCCGGATCATCGCTTGTGGCTAGCCATTCCGAGAAGGTACGATTCGCTCCCATAGTGATCGACTCGAGTCGCGCTTTCAGCTGCTTTTCAAAAAAACGCACCTTCGCCACAAGGGAGGTCTCCTGACGCGTCGTCGTATCCAGTGCAGCCATATCTTGCTGCAAAAGGCTGTTTTGCTTTTCGTAAGCAGAAGAAAGCAGCTCCTCATGTATCTGCGTCAGCTGATCAAGCGTTTCCTTCATCTCGTTATTTCCCTCCCTTTTTCCAGTAATCATAAAGCGCGCCGGCCGTTCTTTGAGAATGGATTTCATACTCTCCGCTTTCAATTTGCTGCTTCAACGCTTCGATTCGACTTGAACGCGCGTTTCCTTCCTGATGATTCACATGCATGGCTCTTGCGTCCGCCGATATTTCCAAATGATCTTGTTTTGCAACGGCCTTCACTTCTGTTGTACGCTGCTGCTGTTCCATTTGTTTTTTATAAGAAAGTGCTTGGAATGATCCGGTTTCATTAATTTTCATTATCCGTCACCTGCCTCACCTTAGTTATCGACGGCTCGCCGCCGTTTATTGATGGTCATTTTGACCCAAAATTCTTTTAAGCCTATAGTCAGGAGGACGTTCTACGTTTGGTTCATCGAACGGGTGCTGCTTGCGTTGAACTTGCTGCTCTCGGTCGGCTTTTGCCAACCCTTTTTTCAGCTGACTGATGCACGCTGAACAAATCCGTCCTCCCTGCGTTGTTTCTCCGCATCTTTCACAAGGGACTTTAAGATGAGGAAAATGCTGAAGCAGCAGCCTGCCTTTGCGGATAAACTGCTGAATGATTTTCACAGGGACCTCGGTTTCTTGATGGATCTCCTCAAGCGACGCTGCGCGGTTTTCCTTTTTGCTAAGGAATCGGTCAATCGCCTTGAACCACGCTTCTTCCTCCTTGTAACAATCCTGACAAATCGTTTGAATCGTTTTCACATAGACCTTTCCGCATCGACCACAGTTTGCTAACTCTCCCATGCTATCACCTTTTAGTTGTTATCATTTTAACAAAACGACACCGCTTCCTCTACGACCGGGCGATCGTTAAGGATGAAACCGAACGCGCACCGCTGTTTTTTAAAACGGTGGCCGCTTGTCTGACGGTAGTCCCTGTTGTATATATATCGTCGACAAGCAGGACATCCTGAAGCGTTAATTGGCTGATTTCCGCTGGCGCGCAATAAAACGGAGGATGATTCACATGTGAAATTCGCTCCTTCCTCCCTTTTTTGCTCTGCTTCTCCCGCTCTTCTCTATATAAAAGTTTCGGGTCCACCGCCCATCCTTCCAGCAAGAGTTCAGCCTGATTAAAGCCTCTTTCAGCAAGGCGGCTGGGGCTAAGAGGAATGGGAACAACGAGACAGGCGTCAAACCATCGGTGATAAACGGTTTCCAATTCCTTTGAGAAGAAGACGCTCATCTTTGCATCGCCGCTAAACTTATAGCTGGTGATCATTTCTTTCACAAGCGATTGATACGCAAAGAGAGAGTAATTCGCTTTTAAGACGTCTTCTCCTAACCGCTTCTCCCAGCGAATACAGTCATAACAAACCCCTTCTCTCGCTCGTACAACCTGATCCCCTTCAAGGCTTCTATGACAACGAAGGCAGCCTCTTTCTCCCAAGCGAACGAGCTTCTCTGAACAGTTGAGGCAAAGTCCCTTGTGCTCTGAGAGGCCAAACAGACTCTTCCAGCTATACGGCTGCCAGAAACTTTCTCCGCAGACCAGACAAAGATTCATTCACGATTCCCTCCTTCTTCATTCATCGCTCGTATGTGGCGGAGGGCGTCCTTCATCGCCTGTGTCCTTCCGAAATGGAAGAAGACGATCTCTCCTGTTGGACAACTTGAGCTGCGCCCAACGCGACCACTGATTTGCACGAGAGCGGCTTCGGTAAACATATCGTCTTCGGCACCGAGGACGGCTACTTGCAAGTTGGCAATCGTGACCCCTCGTTCCAGAATCGTTGTGGTGAGAATAAGCGAACATTCCTGCTTGCGAAACGCCGCAATGGCGGGATGACGATCGGTAGCTTCAGCGTGAACCGCCTTGTGTGAGATGCCTACATCTTTCAACCCGGTTGAGAGCGATTCCAATACGTGCACCGAGGGTACAAAGACCATCCGCGGAAAGGACTCGTTTTCATAAATCCAGTGCAGCAATTTCTTGGGAAGTGCCCCTCTCGCAAGTGATCGGCGCCAATTGCCACACCAGCGAAACGTTGGTTCAGGAAGTGGGTACCCGTGATAACGCACCGGAATTTTGATCGTTTGTACATCCTCCCCTAGCAATGCTTTTGACGGGGTGGCACTTAGAAGAATGCGAGTAGAAGAAGGTTTTAAGGCTGCAGTTACGGCATGTTCGAGGCTTGGATCGTAGGAAAAAGGGAAGGCGTCCACTTCGTCGATGATCGCCAAATCAAACGTTTGAAAATACCTGAGAAGTTGGTGAGTCGTGGCGATGACAAACTGGGCATGAAGCGGTTGCTGCTTTTGCCCTGCATAAAGCACGGCTTGAACAATTTGCGGAAAGGCTTGTTTGAAGCGAGGGGCGAGTTCTTTGACAACATCCGTTCTTGGCGTTGCAAGCACCACTCTCTCCCCTTTGGCAAAGGCTTGCTCTAGCGCAGGAAAGAGAATCTCCGTTTTCCCGGCCCCACAAACGGCCCAGCACAGGCATCTGCTTTTGGCTTCAACCGCCTTGACCAATGTTGCCGCTGCCTTCTGCTGATGCATCGACAGGGAGCCGTTCCAGCTGCAGGCATTTTTTAGTCCCTCGTAGACGAAAGGCGAACCGCTCCAAGAGTACAAGCTCATACAGCTCATCACTTTACCGAGCTTCAAGCAGTGACGGCAATATGCGCAGCGCTTACAACATTTCGCACACGAGTGGGAGGCAAACAGACGTTGGTCTCTGTTGTTGCAGCGCACACAGCGCCACTCTCCATGTTCACGTAGAAGAGCAGGTTCCTGCTTGATGAATTGAGCCTCTATGCCCGCCTCAAGAAGAGCGTCGGCAAAAGGAAGTTCGGAGCGGAGGAGTCTGCGACCCGCTAGACAAGAACGCAGGGAGGTAAGAGGGGGAGGGGGAGGGGGAGGGGAAGATGGAATCAATTCGTTCATCTCCTATTCAGAAAGTTGAGAGGGGGAATGTCAGCTGGATTAATACCAGCTGACACCGAGGCTTCCGGCCCCAAGATGAGTGCCAATCACAGGACCGAAATAACTGATACGAACATGTTGGTTGGGATGGCGCTCTAAAATTCTTTCTTTGAGCTCTTCAGCGCCTGAACGTCGGTTTGCATGAATCACGACCACTTCATTGACGTCGCCTTTGTTCACGTCTTCATCCAAAAGGGTTAACATTCGATTGAGGGCCTTAGTTTCCGTACGTACCTTTTCAAATGGAACGATTTCCCCGTTATCAAAGTGAAGAATCGGCTTAATTTTCAGCAGACTGCCAACAAGTGCCTGGGCTCCACTGAGACGGCCGCTACGTTTCAAATGGTTCAAGTTATCGACCATGAAGTACGCCCCCATTTGCGAGCGTATGCCCTCCAAATGGTGAACGATGGTCTCACCACCCTCTTGTTCATGCGCTAATTTCGCCGCCTCTCGTACAAAGAATCCTTGAGGGGCACAGCTAATCTTCGAATCAAACGCATAGACTTGGATGCCATCCACCATCTCTCCTGCAGAAACGACGGTTTGAAAGGTCCCGCTAATTTTTGCGGAGAGATGAATGGAAACAATCTCTTCATAGCCCTCGTTTCTGAGCGTTTCAAACAAATCCACAAAGGAGCCAATCGCAGGCTGAGAGGTGGTCGGTAACTCAAGGGAGGTGTCTTCCATCTTTTTATAAAACGTCTCTGTGGTTAAATCCACCCCCTCTTGATAGCTGTCGTTGCCAAACACGACACTTAAAGGAATCGTGTGAATGGAGAGCTGCACGCACTCTTCTTTCGAGAGATACGCTGTACTGTCCGTTACAATTGCCGTTTTTCTCATACTGCCACATCCGTTCCTCGCTTTTCCTCACACACGGCGTTTGCCGGCGCTTCTTTCCTAATGTATCGAAAATCGAGCGGGTGTTCAAGCAAATGTTGAGCGCTCTCGACATTTCCCGAGAAATAATCTCGAAATCTAGCGAACGAGCACATATCCCTTTTTAATAGACTCAACCACGGCCTGCGTTCGATCGTTCACGTTCATCTTTTGCAAAATATTGCTCACATGGTTTTTAACCGTTTTTTCGCTGATATAAAGCGATTCCCCAATGTTGCGGTTATTTTGACCATCTGTCATGAGCTGCAAAACCTCACACTCTCTTCGAGTAAGAATGTGAAGCGGCTTGCGGTATTCCACTTCACGATACCCAACAGAATCCTGATGCGCCTCGTCTTGCCTCGCCAGTCGACGATAGTCCTTAATCAAGTTATGTGTTACTTTCGGATGGATATACGCTCCACCGGAGGCGACCACTTTAACCGCCTCGACGAGAGATTCTGCATCCATTTCTTTTAGCAAATAGCCAGATGCCCCTGTTTTTAACACGTGAGAGACATAGGACTCGTCATCGTGAATCGACAAGACGAGCACTTTGACTTTTGGGAACGTCTTCACGAGTTCTTTGGTTGCTTCAACACCGCTCTGTTTCGGCATATTAATGTCCATGAGAATCACGTCCGGCTGATGCTCACGTACGAGGTCAATGGCTTCACTTCCATCTTCCCCATCAGCCACGACGGCAAACTGTTCTTCCATTGCCAAAATACGCTTCACCCCTTCGCGAAAAAGAGGGTGATCGTCGATGATAATAATACGGATTTCCTTTTTGTCGATTGCATTCATTTGTTTTCACCTCTCGAGTGACGCCTTCTTTAGCAGCCCATTGTCTACGTCACTATGTTTTGTAATTCGTTTGCATTTCTTCTTGTATTGGTAGCTGGATCATAATAGTCGTCCCATTCCTGGGCTTGGAGTGGATGCTTAATACACCGCTTAGCATGCTTACTCGTTCTTTCATGCCCATTAATCCAAAGGTGCCCTCCTGTAGACTTGACGGGTCAAACCCTTTTCCGTCGTCTCTGATCACCAGTGAAACATTGCTTGTTTTCTGTTCAATTTTGACCGATAGTTCCTTCGCGTTGGCATGCTTAATCACATTTTGAACCGCTTCTTGAACTAAGCGAAACAGGGCCACTTCAAAACGCTGAGCGAGACGTTGCTCCTGCCCAAAGTGCTTGAATACCACAGGAATCTGGTGTCGTTCTTCAATGGTTTCCAGGTACTTTCGCAGCGTGGGCACAAGTCCTAAGTCATCAAGCGCCATCGGGCGTAAATCGTAAATAATCCGGCGCACCTCAGCAAGAGAGGATTTGACCATTTTCCTGAGACTGCCAATTTCCGATAATGCCTCCTCGATGCCCCTCTCCTGATAGACGCGCTCGATAAGCTCGGAATGAAGCATCACATTCGCCATCATTTGCGCTGGTCCGTCATGAATTTCTCGGGAAAGCCTCCGTCGCTCTTCCTCCTGCGCCTCGATAATTTTAAGACCAAAAGCCTGCTTCTCTTCCGCGTCCTTGATGTATTCGCCGACTTGCTTTAAATCACTAGACAGAAAATCAAAGACAATGGACATTTGGCCGGAAAGCTGTTCGGCACGGTCAATGGTAACTTTTAAATTTCGCAAGCGCCGCTCGATATCATCTCGTCTCTCGCGGAGCTGCATTTCCTCCTGCCTGAGAACCGCAAGCTGGACTTGGAACTCGTTCGCTCGCTCGTAAGCCTGTCTTACTTCTTGATTTGTATAACGCGTAAATTCCCTGCTCACTTCCGCCAGTCGATTTCTAGAAAAGCGGGAATGCATCATCGTGCGATCCGTCTTTTCAATCACCGTTGCAACTTTTGAACGAATCTTTTTTAACTCTTTCTCCAGATCCTCAAATTCACTCCGCGAACGCTCCCCGATTTCAAAAATCTTCTCACGGCTGGTTCCCACTGAATCAAGGGTCTGCGTAATAATATGATCGAGCACTTTTGCATCTGTCATCGTCATTTCTCACCTTGTTTCACTATGACTACCGAAACACGTTCTCTAAAAGCAGAAAAGAGCATCCTTTGCTTTGCTTTACTTTTTATTCTTTTTTCCGCTATCCTTATCTTACACTATCTCCATGGGAAAAGCGTTAGAATATCTTAGAAAAAGACGATAAATCATGGGTTGGTGGACCAGACTCACTTGCGTTGGGAGGCTGGTTCCAAGCGCACGATTGCCTAGGTCGTTTTCTCTATAACACCGCCTATACTACCAAAGCTGTGTTACATCACGATAACGGATATGTGTAAAAGTGTCAAAAACACACGACAACCAGTCACAGGCTCGTGAAAAAGCTTTGTGGACTGGCTTGAGTTGTTGTAGGATTCGTGCGCTCGAAGCGACGGTGGCCGCACATCTCTGCCAACCTAAACCTATGAAATCTAGACAACTTGCGAAAGGAGTGAGCCGCATTGCTTTCAACGTATCGAACGGTGAAAAAAGAAGGGAACCATGAAATTGTGATTCAGAAATCACGCTTCATTGCCCATATCAAACGCACCGAAACGGAAGAAGAAGCGCTGCGTTTTATCGAAGCGATTAAAAAAGCGCACTGCAATGCAACTCACAATTGCTCCGCCTATTTAATCGGTGAAAACGACCTTATACAGAAAGCCAATGACGACGGGGAACCAAGTGGTACGGCTGGAGTCCCCATGCTAGAAGTACTCAAGAAAAGAGAGCTGAAAGATACAACCGTTGTTGTGACTAGATACTTCGGCGGCATAAAACTCGGAGCCGGCGGGTTAATTCGCGCTTACGGAGGAGCCGTTACGGAAGGCCTTCAAGCCATCGGCCTCGTTACGCGCACGCTCACCCAAGTGATGCACGCCACCATAGACTATACATGGCTTGGAAAAGTAGAAAATGAAATTCGGCAATCAAGCTTTCTCCTTAAAGACATTCACTACCTCGATCAAGTGGAAATGGAAGTCTATGTTCCAAGCACGGAACTAGAGAGATTCAACGCTTGGGTAACCGAATTAACGAATGGCCAAGCGACTGTAAAAGAGGGCGCGCTCACGTATTTAGAGGAAGACGCGCTTTAATCCTCAGCGAGTGAGCGGATGGCCACCCGTATGCTCTGAGTCATGTCCCTTTCCGCAAGGCTTGGCTGCGCGGAGAGGTTCATTTCGTGAGAGTAAGGAACGTGAATAAACCCAGCTGGAATCGATTTACCCTGGTTCGCTAATGCGTGAAGCACGCGATACATGAGAAAATTACAGACATAGGTTCCGGCCGTATTGGAAATCGCCGCTGGAATTTGGTGGTCCTTCATCCGATTCACTATTCTCCGAACCGGCAGCTTTGAGAAGTACGCATCGGGACCAGAGGCGACAATGGGTTCATCCTCTTTTCTGACACCATCATTATCCCGCTCACCGTCCATGACGTTGATGGCCACACGCTCGGGAGTCACCTGTGTACGGCCTGCCGCTAAACCGAGCATAATCAAAGCGGCTGGTTCGTTTTCACTGAGATCTTTAAGGACGGTGTCAGCCGCTTCACGAAACGTCACTGGAAGAACAAGTGACTTCACTTGAAATCCAGCTAGTTGCTCGCCATCCAGGGCGCTTGCGACTTGCTGTGTCGGATTCATTTGATGATTTAAAAAAGGTTCAAACCCTGTTAGTAGGACTGTCTTCATGAATTACCCTCCCTGTTTCAACTCTATCATTATTATAAATGGGGGAATCGTTTTGGACACTTGGGAAATATTCACGCTTACCGGTACACTTGCCTTCGCCTTGTCAGGTGCACTCGTCGCACTGGATGAAAAATATGACTTGTTCGGTGTCTACACCCTTGGCTTTATCACTGCATTCGGCGGTGGGATGATTCGCAATGTCGTGATCGGTCTCCCCGTTTCCGAGATTTGGGCTCAGACCACGCTATTCGTCTCGACCTTTGTTCTTATCACGCTCATTTTTGTCGTCCCGTCTTCTTGGTTTCGCCACTGGTTCCGTTGGGGGGTTTTTTTTGACGCCGTCGGGCTTTCTGCCTTTGCGATTCAGGGAGCGTTATTCGCACAAGGCGCGAATGAATCGATAGTTGCGGTGATGATGGCCGCTGTGTTAACAGGGGTCGGCGGCGGTGTCGTACGAGATGTGCTTGCGGGCAGGAAGCCGATGGTTCTGCATAGTGATATTTATGCAGGCTGGGCGCTGCTAGCCGGACTTGTCGTTGGACTCGGGCTTAACCACGCCATCTTTTTGTATGTATTGTTTGGCACCATTGTCGTGCTGCGGATGCTAACCAACCGCTACAGTTGGCGGTTGCCGGTGGTGCAGAAGGCGGGATAAGTGGGGTCTGGAGCGTGTCCTCCCCCTTTTAGACGATGAACCTACCTAAGGGTTTTCGTTCTACGGCGAAAGATTCGTAATCCTTTAGTCTAAACGGTATCCATGAGCTCGTTCCGCAAAGAATTGAGCTCATGGATGGATGTTCGGAAGCCTCGGACCATCTACCACTACGTACCGCGAGCATTGAATCTGTTTGAGCCAGTCCAGATCGAGACCTGTAAGAGAAGCGACCCTCTCAGGATCTTCGCCTCTCTCAAGCATTCGAGCGACGACTGTTATTTGTACTTCTTTTCTTCCTTTTTCTATTCCTTTTCCATCCCCTCATCAATCAAACTGTTCCGCTCAATCAACGATTCCTCGCGCGCCACATAAAGGCGCCTGATCTCCTCATTACTGCTAAGCCATTTCAAACGTTTTTCGGCCTTCCGAATGCTCGAGTCCATTTCCGTCAACCCTTTATCGTTTTCTCGGGCATTTGTTCATCCAAAAAGAGCAACCAGCGATGCAGAGGGTCTTCCAACGTTTTTCGATCCTTGATTGCCCCTTTGAAATCATATGGCGGCGCTGGAAAGGAAACCCCTTCCCCTGTTCCAAGAGAGGCGCTCTTCACTCATTCACGATTCAACCGCCAAAGCCATGTTAGAACCCAAGGCGGTCATCTGGAATCCGAAACTCATCTCCCCAATCCCTATTGACCTTCCTAGTCTCACGGTGGAACAAACTTCGATTAGGGTCGGCGAAGTGGATATCCGCCAAGCGCGTCAGTCTCTTTTCTTTCCAATCCAGAAGCAGCGAAGCCGCATACTGCCACTGAGGCACTCCTCTTGCAACGCTGCGCCGAATCGCCTCAATCACCACCTCGTTGGGCGCCTCAAAGGCACTGTCCGTGCACCACTTTTGCATCGCATTTTTAACTCTCGTAGTAGGCGTCTCAAATCCTTGCTCCTGACAAAAGTGGAGCACCTCTTTTAAAAGCTCTTCTTCTGCTTTGGTATGGTCTGGTATCGTCTTTTCTTTTTTAACTAATGCATGCGGATCTCCGTGCACATCTCCTTGCAATTGGTCATGCGCTTCCCCTTGCACATCTCCATGCGAATCCTCATGCAATGGGTCATTCGTTTCATCATGTGGTAAATCTAGGTGAGGGTTTTTAGGTGAAAGGTCAGAAGGCTCGTTCGACTTGAGTGCAGTTGCTTCAGAGGCGTTATCTGGGGGTGTGACGGCGTAATCAATTCTCAAAGAATGAATCTCGTAGGCCGCTGCCTTGCCCGGACGGCTGTGAACGGTGATGTATTTGTGTTTGACCATTTCTCGACGGGCCTTGAAAACCTGGTCTTCAGTCAGCCCCGTCTTCACCGAGAGAACAGAGACGGCAACGGTGAATGGTTGCTTCCAGCCTGTTCGATTGCAAACATCCATTAGCACGGACCAAAGGACCTTCGCCTTGGGGGTGAGTGGATTTGTCTCCTGGCGTGTGTGGAACGCATTCAGTTCAGCAATGTAGTTCATGGTGTTACCCTCCTTAAATTTCGGAATACGCTTTTAGTTTTACACCAAGCGTTCTTCTTTGCTATTTTACAACGCGGACAAAGGCTTGACAAATTAATTTAAAATATTCCCAAAAATATTTTCATCACTTAGGAAAACCTTGTTCTGACATGAAAAATAAATAAAATGAGGAGGAGAGCGTAACGCTCTCCCCCTGATCTATGAAACCTCTTATTTCAGAACAACATCACTCGTCCACTGCAGGCTCTTCAGCATCTAGCTGGATGGTATGGAAGCCATAATCATTGTTTCCAACTTCCCATGTAACACCGCTAACGCGCTCATTCATAGGACGAACTTCAAGACGGTAAAGAGTCGGTGCGACAGGCACAACTTCGTTCATATACTCTTGAAACTCATTGTACGCCTCCTGACGATAGTCGACCTCAAAAGCCTCGTCAGAAAGGCCGTCTGCTAGCAATTCTTGAATTCTATCGTCCGTGTAGCGAGTATAGTTAAACAACGCCCTCGGTCCCCATAGACTAGAAGGATCTACGTCCGACCCGACACTCCACGCAGCTGAGTACATGTCAATCGCCGGATCATCTTCTTCCACTCGGTCGTAGAAGGAGTTGAATTCCGTTAAGCTGCCATCCAGCAATTCAACGTTTAGACCGACAGCATCCCACGCTTGAATTTCATAGTTTGTTACAGCTTCAGCCGTTGCATCCCCACTCATAGCCGCAAGTGTAATGACTAGTTCTTCTCCTTCAGGTGTTTCCCTGTACCCGTCACCATTAACATCCTCGTACCCTGCGTCGTCAAGGAGTTGATTGGCCAAGTCAGGATCATAGCCTAAGCCTTCGTTCGTTTCATCATGATAAAGAGCATGGTAAGGCGGGATTACAGTCGTAGCCGGGAAGCGCAACCCATCATACATTTGCTCTCCAAGGTCTTCATAGTTAACTGCATGGGCAATCGCTTTTCGAAGCTCCGGGTCCGCCATTTTAGCATCTTCATCCGGAACAACTTCTCCTGCATCGGCATCCCATGTACCAAGCTTAAATCCAGTATAGCTCCAACCCGGGGCCACTCGACCCAACCATTCCACGTTTGTCATGTCGGCATTGTCCGCAAATTGAGTAGCTGGGAATTGATCGACCATATCAATGTCCCCTGCTCTTAGAGCTTGAGCCGCTGTATCTGGATTGACTACGCTTAACGTAACGCCATCAAGCAACGGCTCTCCACGCCAGTAGTCTTCGTTTGCCGTAAAAGTGACGGACTCCCCGGGAACGACCGACTCTACTTTAAACGGTCCGAATCCAATGGGGTTCGATCGAATCTCATCAGAACCCTCCATATCCGCTACCTCCATATCTTCAAACACATGTTTCGCCATTGGGTAGTACCAAATCCCACCTGATAATAGCGAAGGGGTTGCTTCAAGATAGGTGAGTTCTACGGTTTTCTCATCAATAATATTAAAGCCTGAGATCTCATCCGCTTCTCCGTTATGATACTCTTCCATGCCCTCAATGTTTTGGAAACTTGAGTCATAGCGGACGCCTGTATAGTCTGGATGGCCGATTACTTCATGCGCGAAAACATAATCCTCTGCTGTGACAGGTTCCCCGTCATGCCAGTTTACATCGTCCCTAATTGTAATCGTGTAGGTCAGGTTATCCTCGGACGCTTCTATCGTAGCAGCACCCTCGTCCGTCACACCAAAAGCCTCGTCTTGAGTAAATAATGATTCATCAAACCATTCAATCACCCTTGCATCCGGAGTCCCTGAATAAAACTGCCAATTTAAGGTTCCTTCAAACGGTGTATCCGTAACAACCCCGTAGTTTAACGTCCCCCCAATGGCATCCCCTTCATTGTCTTTCGTTATCTCAAAATCATCAATAGAGTATAGGCCATCTTCATTTTCTACAGTCTCTTCCCCGCCATTGCCTTCAGATTCACCGCCGCCATTTCCGTCACCCTCGCCGCCAGTTTCATCACTGCATGCCCCTAGAGCCAGCACGCACACTAACGCAGGCGCAAACATAAACCTCGGCTTTAACATTTTCTTCATTCCCTTTTCCCCCTTAGCCTCTTCTTTGTTTTGCGTCCGTCGCACGCTTCAGCGCTTGACCGACGTTATTTATACACAGCATCAAAACCAGAACGAGAATTGATGCAGGTAACCAGACCCATGGACGAAGCTCAAAAATCTGAGGATTCGTCGCATAACTCATCAATGTTCCTAAGCTCGGCGTTGATTCTGGGAAACCGAATCCTAAAAAGGACAAGCCCGACTCAATACCGATATTGGCTGCCAAACTTAATGTCATATTGACAATGACAAGCGAACTTAAATTTGGCAGCAAGTGACTGAAAATAATCTTACTATTAGGTGTGCCTAATGTCTTGGACGCTTGAATGTACTCAAGTGAGCTTTCTTGCAAAGCCTTGGAGCGAATTAATCGAGCCATTGACATCCACATGAACGCCGTAAAAATTAACGTGAACTGTAGGATGGAGTAGTTCGGCACAATCGCCACAAAAGCAATGATGAGCATTGTTGTAGGTAGAATGAGGAAGAAATCAAGCACTCTCATTAAGACATTGTCTACTTGCCCCCCGAAATAACCAGCGACGAGTCCAACAACCAATCCAATAATCCCAGAAAGGGCCGTAACAGCAATCCCAATTGTGAGTGAGTTTCTAGTACCAATAATCAGTTGACCAAAGACATCTCTACCTCCGTGATCGGTCCCAAGCCAAAACTCTGATGAAGGCGGATGAAAAATCGCAAATAAATCAACGGTTACAATTTGCTCCTGGTCCAAAAATAAAGAGATACCGTATACAAATCCCGCCACTAAAATCAAAAAGATTAATGATATAAGCGCAACTTTATCTCTCAAGATTTCTTTCATGATGACTCTGAATCCAGATGGCGTTTTGACTACTTCTATTTGCTCAGCATTTTTAACCCTTGGTTGTTCCATACTTCACCCCTCGCTTCCCTTTATTTCACTCGAATTCGCGGATCTACAATGCTTAAAATAATGTCCGACAACATCGTTCCTATTATAGCTAGTACGCCTGTTAACATTAGTAAAGCTGTAACTACGCTATAATCTCTTTGTAGTATCGAACTTACAAGCAAATCCCCGATTCCTGGAAAGCTAAAGACACGTTCAATAAAGACAGCACCCGCAAGGATTCCTGTAATCTCATACCCTAAGAAAGCAGCGATCGGCAGCAGGGAGTTGCGAAAAATATGACGGTTATACACCCTATCCTCACTAGCCCCTTTTGCTTTAGCTGTTACAACAAACTCCTTATGCTTCGTGTCAATGACCTCACTTCTCAAATACTGAACCGTGTTCGCTGTTGTCAAAAAAGCGAGTGACAAAGCAGGCAACGTCATGTGGTAGATTTTGCTTAGCACATAATCAAATGTACCAGGGGTTAGACCCGGTGTTACACTCCCCCCCGTCGGGAACAAGCGGAATTGATACCCTAATAAGAACAACGCAATTAACCCGAAAATAAAACTTGGCATCGCAAATCCTATATACGTATACCCGGCAATACCTCGATCAAGCATCGTGTCATTGTAGCGTCCACTAGTGATTCCCATTGGAATGGCGAGTAGATATGAGAACACGAGTGTTAAAACCCCTAACCCTGCCGTATTCCAAATGCGATCATCGATGAGGTCAAGTACAGGCATACTGTAACGAAACGATTGTCCGAAATCTCCCTGTGCAACATTGGCTACCCAACGCCCGTATTGCTGATACCAGGGATCATTTAATCCATGAATTTCACGGAGCTCTGCTAACCGTTCAGCCGTCACGTTTGGATCAATTTGGCCCGAGAATGGATCCCCTGGCATTTGGCTGGCGATGAAGAAGACGAGCACACTTAGTACAAAGATTTGCGGAATCGCAATCAACGTCCGTCTCACAATAAATTTCCACATATCCTACCCTCACCCTCTTTCCGGCAAGGCCGCCAGATGCGTGTCCGATACGGGCGTGAGTGGGTACGCAAGACCTTCTTCATCAAAGTAGTTGTCAAAATGTTCATTGTACTCTTGGTTGATTTCGTTCCGAAAGGCCCTCTGTGCTTCCCGATTGTCCGGGTCAATATCCGGAATTGCTGAGACCAATCGCTTCGTATAGATATGTTGCGGGTTTTGAAAAATATCGTCGGGCGAGCCTTCTTCGACGAACCGTCCTTTGTACATAATGCCGATACGATCGCAAATATGGCGTATAATGCCTAAATCATGGCTAATAAATAAGAATGTAAGATTAAGTTCTTTCTGGATGTCTTGCATAAAGTTCAGGACCTGTGCCTGCACCGACACATCCAGAGCTGATACCGGTTCATCGGCGATAATTAGCTTTGGATTTAAGGCAATCGCTCTGGCAATGCCAATCCGCTGGCGCTGCCCGCCGGAAAATTCGTGGGGGTATTTAAAGATGCTGTCTTTAGAGATCCCCACTTTATCGAGCAATTCTTCCACCGCTTTACGCTCTTGTTCTTTATTCATCTTGTCAAAATTCCGGAATGGTTCCGCGACGATATCTAGAATTCGCTTCTTTGGATTTAATGAAGAAAAGGGGTCCTGAAAAACCATTTGCACATCACGCTTGTAGTCATAAGTTTTCCGGTTCTTTTTCGTAATGTCATGGCCATTGAACAAAACTTGTCCGGAAGTAATCTCGTTTAGCCCAATGATCGCGCGACCAGTGGTGGTTTTTCCTGAACCGGACTCTCCTACAAGACCGTAGGTTTTGCCTTCTTCGAGTTCAATGGAGACTCCGTCCACAGCCTTCACGTAACCGACGGTTCGCTTGAGAATGCCGGCTTTAATCGGAAAATGAACTTTCAAATCAGAAACATTAAGAAATCCCATCGGCTGCCGCCCCCTCTGCCTTAGTTGGAAAATAGAATTCTTTGTAACAGGTACAGCGGACAAGATGTCCCGGTGAAATTTCATGAAGCTCAGGGTTTTCCTCATGGGCCGATTCTGGGGTCCAAGGAATTCGGCTGGCGAACCGACATCCGGTCCTCGGCAAGTTTACAAGAGACGGAACGACCCCTTGAATCACGTGTAATTTCGTTTTCGCTTCATTCACCGTTGGGTTGGACTGCAAAAGCGACCGTGTGTACGGGTGTTTTGGGTTTTTAAACAGTTCGCGAACTGGCGCTATTTCGACAATTTGACCCGCATACATCACTGCTACCCGGTCCGCCATTTCCGCGACCACCCCTAAGTCATGTGTGATGAGGATGATACCGCTGTCTAAATCGTCCTTCAACCGGCGAATCAAGTCTAGAATTTGCGATTGAATGGTAACGTCGAGTGCCGTTGTCGGTTCATCCGCAATTAAAAACGTGGGATCATTGGCAATCGCTATTGCAATCACGACCCGTTGCCTCATGCCTCCGGAAAGTTCATGCGGATATTGATTGTACACGAGTTCCGGTCTAGGGATTCCTACTTGATTTAAGAGCTGTATCACCTTCTCTTTGCGTTCCTCTTTTCCAAGTTTCGTATGAAGAAGAAGCGCTTCACCAATTTGATCGCCCATCGTCATTAAAGGATTTAAGGCGGACAAAGGATCCTGAAAAATCATGCCCAGGTCCCCTCCGCGAAGTTTGTTCATCCTTCGATCGGAAGCAGTGGCAATGTCTTCGTCTTTATAATAGATGTGCCCCTCAATTTTCGACTTTTTCTTCGGGTGCAAGCCCATAATTGAGAAAGCCAGTGCGCTTTTTCCTGATCCGGACTCTCCGACAATGCCGAGAATCTCGTTTTTGCCTACATCCAGAGAGACTCCATCAACGGCGGCATAATAATCATCGCCAATGAGGAAGGATGTTTTTACGTTTTCTAGGCGTAACAATCTCTTTTTATCCATCTTGACCACCCTAGCTCGATATTGAATTATTTGAATTCTTAGGGATCGCGTATGAAAACGAATCCTTGTACTGTTTTAATTCGATGCTGACATCGACCGTGTCAATCCCGTCCAGCTTGGCCAGTTCTTTGTTAACAAAATGAACAAGCTCTTCGTTGCTTGAAAAATACGCCTGTAGCATTAAGTCATGTTTCCCGGAAAATGCAGCGACAAAGCGAACTTCTGGAAACTGATGAAGCCAGCCAGCGACTTCCTCTTGCCTTCCGAGCTTCGTCGTAAGTCCAATAATCGCCTGGACGCATAGACCGACTTTGTTCGGATTGACGTGGATAATAAATTCAAACACACCATCCTTGACCATTTTCCCAATCCTTGAACGAATGGTCCCTTCGCTTACTGAGAGCTTTCTCGCTATATCGCTATAAGAAGCTTTTCCGTTCTCCTGAAGCAGGGAAAGAACAGAGAAATCTAACGTATCTAACTTTGACATCCCATCAACTCACTTCTTTTCCACATTTCCCAATAAGCAAAAATCGTTCACTGTTCTTTCGATTCTGATTAAAAAATTGTTGAAAGTTAACTGATTTCGTAAAATTATTAGCCTAAGTATAAAAGAGAAGTTTTTAGAAAGCAATAGAAAATTTGAAAGTAAGGCATATTTCTTTGTGAAATTATATAACAGTTTGTGCTTGTTTAGAAGTTATTTTCTGAAAAACAGCGGTTACATTGGGCTTATCGCCGAGATCATCACCCCCATTTTCGTCGACTTCTTTTACATATTCCTATTTCCATAAAACTCTAATCTCCTAATTAACTTAACGCCCATAGGCATATCGAATAAACTATGGTAAAATGAAAAGTCGAATTGTATATTATTACTGAATGGCTCTTCTATTTCTGATTATAAAAGTGAGGGTACTCATGATGGATAATGAATCACGATCGCGTAGACGCAGTCGACGAAAGACGAAACGTGTTCTTAAAATTTTGTTGACTGTGACCATCCTTGCCTTTCTCGTTGTTGGGTCTGGTCTCGCTTATCTAGCTACGCAAGCGAGCAATGCAGCAAATGAGGCCTACAGGGGACTTGATCGCGGAGAGAAATCAGAGCGGCGCGCTGAAGCGATCGACATTGGGCAAGACAATTTTTCGGTTCTGTTACTCGGGGACGACGCAAGACCTGGTGAAGAACGGGCACGTACAGATGCGATGCTTGTGGCCACCTTTAATAAGGAAGAACGCTCGATTGTTCTTACAAGTATCCCGCGTGATTCTTATGTAGAAATTGTCGGCCAAGGAACCATGGACAAAATCACACATGCCAATGCCTTTGGTGGCATCGACATGACGATTGATACCGTTGAACACTTACTTGATATTCCTATAGACCATTATGCACTTGTAAAATTCCAAGGCCTAGAAGATATTGTTGATGCGCTTGGGGGCATTGAGGTTGATGTGTCCTTCACTTTCGATTTTACACACGATGGACAATTCCTACAATTTGAGGAAGGGCCTTCTCACTTAGACGGAGAACATGCCTTGGCGTATGCAAGAGAGCGAAAACACCCCGATAGCGGCGGAGACCTTGGCCGTGGCCAGCGTCAGCAACAAGTAATTGAGGCGATGATTGAGAAAGCTGCCTCCTTCTCCAGTATCCATCGTTTTGATGATGTGTTCGACAGCATTGGCGATAACATGATTACAGACCTGCAGTTTGGTCACCTCATCTCTCTTCACGGATACGCTTCTTCTATTAGTGATATTGAAACATTGCAGTTTGAAGGAGCGGATTTTAGAGGAATGGACGGCGTTTCCTATTTTAGAGTGGATGAAAACTCTTTGCTTGAAATACAAAATCGGTTGAAAGAACATCTTGAGTATGAAAATCCCTTTCCTTCTGAGACTAACCCTGTGGAAGAACCACCTACTGAACCGTCTGAGACTGCTCCAGTAGAAGAGCCTCCTTCCACTGAGCCTTCAGAACCCGAACCAAACTACAATTACTAACGAACCTAAAAAACAAAGGTTGAGACAAAAACACTGACTCACTAAAAGAGTCAGTGTTTTTTTGTCTAGCTCCGGCGGGTAGAAGCTCAGGATTTTTCAGCCCTGGCCCGAAATCCAAAACCAGGATTTCTAGTCCAGGCCTTCCAAAATCCTCGCTTCTGGTCGACCCGCCTGCGCTTTTCGGATTGTGTAGATCAGAGTGCGGCTAGCGAACCATGGTTTTTTTTACAATTTTTTTAGAGAAAATGTCGATATTCTATTAACATCTCACTCTTTTTCGACGATAATAGAGAAGGCTAGATTCATAGGTTAGGCCATATTTTTAAGGAGGCGAGAATCATTCGTAAACACTTATTGTTCGCTGCCGGCGGTACCGCTTCGGTGATGGCACTCGTTGCCTTCGCTTTTCCGCTGCAAAGCGCTTTTGCGAGTTCAACGACAACGAAAGAGACTCATTACAACATTAGTTTTCAACAGGCGCTGGAAAGACAAATGAATGTGAGTCCTCAGACAGACAGAAATGGCCGATGGCAAAATGCCAGCTCTTCTGAGGTTGCTGCCCACCTGAACCCAAGCAATTTCTCTCAGGGGACACCATCCTATATGCAGTTCTTGAATTTATCCTCCAGTGCTGGCCTAAGCGCTAGCTCCATTAACAATCAGCTGTTAAGTGGGAAAGGTGTTTTGAGCAACCAAGGACAAGCTTTTATCAATGCAAGCAGAACCCACGGCATCAATGAAATTTACTTGATTTCACACGCATTGCTTGAGACTGGAAACGGGGCCTCCCAGTTGGCGAGAGGGGTGGAGCAAAACGGCAGAACCGTCTACAACGTCTTTGGCATAGGTGCTTTTGATGGGAGCGCTGTGCGATCAGGGGCCCAGTACGCTTATAACCAAGGCTGGTTCACTGTTGAAGACGCGATTGTGGGGGGAGCTCAATTTGTTTCGCGAAGCTACATCGACCGAGGGCAGGACACTTTATATAAAATGAGATGGAATCCTGCCAACCCTGGCAGTCACCAATATGCAACAGATATTGGATGGGCTTCAAAGCAAACGCATACCATGTCCCGACTCTACAGCTCTGTTGATGACTATTCACTGAATTTCGATGTCCCTGTTTATTTAAATCAACCAGGTGGAACAGCTGGTGAAATAGAGCCGATGCCTTCAGGTTCAACGGGTGAAACTACCGCGAGGCTCAATTTGCGCACGGCCCCTGGAACCCAGGCTTCTGTTATCACAACATTGGATAGTGGTCAAACGCTTGAACTATTGCAAAAGCAAGGGGACTGGTATCAAGTGAAGGCGGGTTCACACACAGGCTGGGTGTCCGGAGACTACGTGAATCTTGAAGGAACCGATAATGTCGAAGAAGAAACTCCTTCGATTGGCTCGGGCAC
Organism: Shouchella shacheensis; assembly: GCF_001484965.1. Taxonomy (GTDB): domain Bacteria; phylum Bacillota; class Bacilli; order Bacillales; family Bacillaceae_D; genus Shouchella; species Shouchella shacheensis. The sequence goes on from NZ_KQ947396.1 coordinate 79,118, forward strand.
GACGACCGCACGTCTTAACTTACGCTCTGAGGCAAGCACTTCCAGTCGTATCCTCACAACATTAGACAGTGGACAGAAGCTTACGTTCATTCAAAAGCAAGGCAACTGGTATCAGGTTAAAGTGGGGCATCAGACGGGATGGGTTTCCGCGGACTATGTCAACGCGGACGGTAGCGATGACCATGTTGATGAAGGCTCCCCTTCGATTGGCTCAGGCACAACGACCGCGAGGCTTAATTTGCGGACAGAGGCGAGCACTTCCAGTCGCATTCTCACAACCTTGAATCAAGGGCGAACGCTCGAACTGTTACAAAAGCAAGGCAACTGGTACGAAGTGAGAACCGGTTCCCGCACAGGTTGGGTCTCCGCTGATTACATAAACGAGGCAGGAAGTGGCGAAGAAGACACGTCTTCCATTGGCTCAGCCACCACCACTGCGAGGCTCAACCTTCGTTCTGGCGCAGGGACCTCGCATTCTATTATAACGACGCTCGATAATGGGCTAGAACTGGACTTGCTACAAAAGCAGGGCAGCTGGTATCAGGTTAAAGCCGGTTCTCAGACGGGATGGGTTTCTGCGGAGTACTTAAATGTCAGTGGGTCAGACAGCAGTGCGAGTGAAGGGTCTTCCTCCATTGGATCGGCTACCACTACCGCAAGGCTTAACCTTCGCTCCGGTGCAGGGACTTCGAATCGTATTTTAACGACATTGAACAACGGGCAGAACGTCGCCTTGCTTCAGAAACAAGGCAGCTGGTATCAGGTTAAAGCCGGTTCTCAGACGAGATGGGTTTCTGCGGAGTACTTAAATGTGAGTAGGTCGGGCAGCGATGCGAGTGAAGGGTCTTCCTCCATTGGATCGGCTACCACTACCGCAAGGCTTAACCTTCGCTCCGGTGCAGGGACTTCGAATCGTATTTTAACGACATTGAACAACGGGCAGAACGTTGCCTTGCTTCAGAAACAAGGCAACTGGTATCAGGTTAAAGCCGGTTCTCAGACGGGATGGGTTTCTGCGGAGAACTTAAATGTCAGTGGGTCGGGCAGCGATGCGAGTGAAGGGTCTTCCTCCATTGGATCGGCTACCACCACCGCAAGGCTTAACCTTCGCTCCGGTGCAGGGACTTCGAATCGTATTTTAACGACATTGAACAACGGGCAGAACGTTGCCTTGCTTCAGAAACAAGGCAACTGGTATCAGGTTAAAGCCGGTTCTCAGACGGGATGGGTTTCTGCGGAGTACTTAAATGTCAGTGGGTCGGGCAGCGATGCGAGTGAAGGGTCTTCCTCCATTGGATCGGCTACCACCACCGCAAGGCTTAACCTTCGCTCCGGTGCAGGGACTTCGAATCGTATTGTAACGACATTGAACAACGGGCAGAACGTCGACTTGCTTCAGAAACAAGGCAACTGGTATCAGGTGAAAGCTGGCACTCAAACCGGATGGGTTTCTGCGGAGTACCTAAATGTGAGTGGGTCGAGCAGAGATGCGAGTGAAGGGTCTTCCATTGGCTCAGCCACCACTACCGCGAGGCTTAACCTTCGCTCCGGTGCAGGGACTTCGAATCGTATTGTAACGACATTGAACAACGGGCAGAACGTCGACTTGCTTCAGAAACAAGGCAACTGGTATCAGGTTAAAGCTGGCGATCAAACCGGATGGGTTTCTGCGGAGTACCTAAATGTGAGTGGGTCGAGCAGAGATGCGAGTGAAGGGTCTTCCATTGGATCGGCTACCACCACCGCAAGGCTTAACCTTCGCTCCGGTGCGAGTACCTCGAACCGTATTGTAACGACGCTGAACAACGGACAGGCGCTCACCTTGCTTCAAAAGCAGGGCAGCTGGTATCAGGTTAAAGCCGGTTCCCAAACCGGATGGGTTTCTGCGGAGTACCTAAATGTGAGTGGGTCGGGCAGCAGTGCGAGTGAAACCACTCCTTCCATTGGCTCAGCTACAACGACCGCTCGTCTTCATTTGCGCTCCGGTGCTGGCACTTCGCATCGCATTTTAACGACGCTCAATAACGGGCAGAACTTGGAGTTGCTTCAGAAACAGGGCAACTGGTATCAAGTCAGAGCTGGGAATCAGACTGGATGGGTTTCCGCGGACTACTTAAACGTAGCTGGATCACGTCAAGCGGCTGCTAGTCGCGTGGCTACGTTTAGCACGTTCGGGGCCGTAGTTCCTGAGGACACTGAGTCTACGTCGCTTGAAGAAGAGGCATCTCCGAAGGCAAGAGAGAACAATCAAGAAGCATTTAACACTAGTGTCAACTCTCAGGAAGAGGTTGTTGAAGAGAGTGTGACCGCGAGTGAAGAGCAAGAAGCCGCATCCCGTAAAGAGGAAGAGGCTTCCAACGAAGAGGAAACCACTGCTTCTGAGTCTGACTTAGAAAGAAAGGCGGCGCTTGATGCCGACTCTTCGGACGAGGCCGAGGAGGTCTCTCCTGGTTCCGAGGAGGAGGATCTTGACTCGGTTTCTCAAGAACAGCCTGCTTCCTCTGATAGCGAGGCTTCCAACGAAGAGGAGCTCTCTCCTTCTGACTCGGATGTAGAGGAAACTGTGAAGCTTGACGCTCATTCTCCGGATGAGGCGAATGAAGCTTCTCTGGGCTCTGAGAACGAAAGCCTTGACTCCCTTCCTCAGGAAGAGCCTGCTTCCGATGAAAGCGAGGCTTCCAAAGATGAAGAAGCACCCTCTCCTTCTGACTCAGATGTAGAGGGAGATCCAGAGCCTGACGCTGATTCTTCGGAGGAGACAGAGGAAACTGCTGCTGAAGAAATCGAGGCACCAACGCCGGAAGCAGAAGCTGACTCAACTCCAAGTGAGGAAGCGGAGGAAAAGGAGACAACCGAGGAGGAGTCCACAGTCACGGAAGAGGAAGTTGAACTAGCTTTTCCAGACACTGGCGTGACACAATCTCGTGTAGATCTGCGCTCGGACGCAAGCCTTAGCAACAATGTCCTTACGACGCTCAATAACCGCCAGACGGTAGAAATTCTTGATCAACAAGACGGTTGGGTAAAAGTGAAAGTTGGGAAGGATGAAGGCTGGGTTCAGGCAAAACACATTGAAATGACATAAGTCAAAGAAACGTCCAGAGGTGATCACCTCTGGACGTTTTTTTCATTCAGCTCGATTAACCACCCTCTGCATCAGATCATAGGGATCTAGAAAATTCGTCCTTTTCACTATTTGCTTCGCAGGGTCGCCCGCTCTTGCACCCACTTTCGAATGGCCGTTAACAACGGCTGGCGTTTGTCGCCAATCAGTCCGATAAACTCAGCAAAGAGTTGAATGAACGTGGCTACCACAACAAGGACAAAGAGCGACAGCCAAATTCCGGTTTTCGAGAGAAGCAGTGCACTCATGGCAAACAGGATGCTTACCCCGTACATTAGCAGCACTGCTTTGCGGTGGCCATACCCTCTGGCAAGCAGACAGTGGTGCAAATGACCTTTATCCGGGGCCGCAATTTTTTGCTGATTTAATGTTCTTCGTATGATCGCAAACATCGTGTCGATCATCGGTACTCCAAGAATTAGAAGCGGAACAACGAGACTGACCATTGTCACAGTTTTGAAAAACCCTAGAATCGACATCACTGCGATCATGTAACCAAGGAAGAGAGAGCCCGTGTCTCCCATAAAAAGCTTGGCTGGATGGAAATTAAAAACAAGAAACCCTCCTGTGCTGCCGATCAAAGTGACACCAATCGCTAAAACAAGGCCATACGCCGTAGGGTTGCCTACTGCGATGACCAGCATCGTTAAACAGGCAATAATGGCGATCCCAGCAGCTAGTCCATCCAACCCATCAATAAGGTTCATGGAATTCATAACAGCCAAGAACCAAAGCACTGTAACCATATAGCTAAGAAAACCTAAGTCCACCCGCTCTCCAAAAGGAATCGCAATGAAGTCAATGACGACTCCAGAATACGCAACGATGGACGCGGCTGCGATTTGAACAATGACTTTCGAGCGGGCTCTTAAAACAAAACGGTCATCCAGTAATCCAACTGCCACTAGCAGCGCTGCTCCAACCGCTATCGCACTCACCTGCCTCCACTCGCTAACGAGAACATCTGTTAAGAAAATAAGTCCTGCGAGCATCCCGAAAATAAAGGTCAAGCCTCCGATGCGAGGCATCGCTTCCTTATGTACTTTTCGTTCATCTGGATGGTCGACAAAATGACACTTGTGCGCGAACCTAACGACCAACGGTGTAATCGCTATGGCAGCGGCAAAACTGGTCATCAATGCTACGAGGTAAACTTCCACTCTTCTCACTCTCCTCTCTGCTTGTATATTGGGAAATACCATTTGTTTTCATCAGAACAGCAACAGTTGTCATCTATGAGGAAAACGTTACACGCCTTTTCCCTTAGTGTTAGCATTTGCAGTCGCTCTAACTCACACGAGTTAAACAAAAAACGCTCTTCCTCAACGGAAAAGCGCTTTTTACACTTTTTACTTATCTTTCTCGTATCCATTCGGATGATTCGAGTGCCAGCCCCAAGCATGGGCCACAATCTCGCTTAAATCGGTGTAGCGAGGTTCCCAGCCAAGCTGCGCTTTCGCCTTTTCAGGAGAAGCGATCAGCGTCGCAGGGTCACCGGTTCGGCGCGGAGCAACCACAGCCGGAATTTCTTGTTCCGTGACGTGGCGGCAGACCTCGATCACTTCCTTCACCGAAAATCCCTGCCCGATGCCTAAGTTGTAGACCTCGCTTGAGCCCGTTTGCTTTAAATGCTTTAACGCGAGATAATGAGCATCCGCAAGATCCATCACATGAATGTAATCACGAATGCAGCTCCCATCTTCCGTGTCATAATCATCGCCAAAGATTTGCACCTGTTGTCGCTGTCCAAGCGCCACTTGCAGGACAATGGGAATCAGATGCGACTCTGGCAAATGATCCTCGCCAATGCGTCCTTTCGGATCAGCACCCGCCGCATTAAAATAGCGAAGGGAGACCGATTTCAATCCGTACGCTGGCTCGCACCAACGTAACATTTTTTCAATCGCAAGCTTCGTCTCACCGTACGGGTTTGTCGGTGCTGTCGGAAGAGATTCCACAATCGGGATTTGCTCCGGTTCGCCGTACGTTGCCGCCGTCGATGAAAAGACGATGTGTTTCACATGATGTTCGACCATTTTACTGATGAGCGCGTGAGACCCAAGAACATTGTTTTCATAGTAATACAAAGGCTGTTCCACGCTCTCCCCAACAAGCGAATGAGCGGCAAAATGAACCACCGCGTCAATGCTGTGTTTAGTAAATACCTCATCAAGCAAGGGTTCATCACGCAATTCCCCCTGATAGAAAGGAACATCTTGAAGGGCACCCGCATGGCCCTTTTCAAGAGAATCAAGAACGACAACGTCCTCTCCTTTATCTAATAAGTGCAAAACTGTATGGCTACCGATGTAGCCAGCGCCGCCTGTGACTAAGATTGTCATTATGTAAGCCCTCCTTAGCTTTGACTAAACGAACATTCTGTCTCCCATTATACGCGAAAATGAGGCAGTATGTCCGTACAAATACAAGGGCCCTCGCCATCTAGCTTTTCGTGAAACGTCAGTGTCTGTTTGAAATGAGAAAAACGCGCCCCACGCTCTTTCGCGTGGGGCGCGTTTTTCCTAACGATAGTTTCCTTCTTTTCTAGGAAGGTACGTGACTTTCTGCTTCCTACGTGGAGCTTCCCCCGCTCCTTCTGACTTCGCCTTGTTGATCACAACAAGCACTGTACGCATCAAGATGATGCAATCAAGCCACAGGGAGTAGTTGCGAATGTAGTGTAGGTCAAATTTCAGCTTCTTATCAACATTGGTCGTGTATTTCCCCATGACCTGCGCGTAGCCCGTAATTCCCGGCTTCACGGCATGACGATAGTTAAACCACTTGTTTTCTCTTTGAAACTTGTCGGCAAAGAAGTCGCGCTCCGGGCGCGGACCGACGAGTGACATATCGCCTTTTAAAACATTTAACAGCTGTGGCAGTTCATCGATGCGCGTTTTGCGAATAAACCGGCCCATTTTGGTAATACGAGCATCGCCGGACTTGGCAAGCGTTGGTCCTGTTTGTTCCTCCGCATTCTCCACCATCGAACGGAATTTCAAGATATTGAAAGGCTGATGGTATTTCCCTAGCCGTTCTTGACGGAAGAAAATCGAGCCTTTGTCCTCTGTCTTAATAGCGATCGCCGTTAACAAGAAGACCGGTAGCGTCACAAGCAAGATGCCAAAGGAAACAACGATATCCATCAAGCGCTTGAGCACTAGCTGCGGGACGCTGAGCATAAACGGACGAACCTGCATAATCATCGTGTCATCCAAGGAAGTGACCGACGTGTTCATTAGAAGCATATCATTCACTTTCGGTACGACGTAGACGAGCTTATTGTTTTTCATCGCATGGAACATGAGCCGTTCCTTTTTGTCTTCATCCAACCCTGAGCCTAGAAAAATGACGCTGTACTGAAGAAGCTGCGTTCTAAGCTGTGCCAAAGATTCTTTTTTGTCATAGCATTTCACGTAACTGTTCTTTGAAAGGAAGGTGGAAAGACTCTCTTCCATTTCATCGTACTCAGCAGCCGAGCCAATGAACATCACTTTGCCTCTCCGTGATACCTGGTTGTATTTCGTGTATAGGGTCTTCCATCCTAAAAGCAGGAAAAATGCATTCACATGCGCGACTAAAATCAGCGAACGTGGCAAAGCGAACTCTCGAAAGAAGAACGATACCGTCATGGTAAGCAGCATGATGAAGGTAATCGCTACTGTCAGCTTGCGGATAATGTCCCAGATGTCATACTGAACAAGACGATCCAGTTCATAAATACTCAAGAAAAGCACGCTTATCAAAAGGATCCACGGCACAACGGAGCCAAATGCCTCAAAGTTACGCGGCGACATTTTATCGCTAAGCATCGTAAAAGCAAGCCCGTACGCAAGCAAGATCAAGAGCAAATCAACAAAGATCGTGATCCCACGAGCCGTTTTATTTGGAATGATGGTAGGCATCTCAATTACCCCTAGTTTCATAGTTTAAGATCTAACGTTTAGTTTAACACACGCCAAACAAAAGCGAGTGCTTTTTTACAACATTCATCGAATCTTCAAGAACCTCGTAGAAGTCACATACTGTTTGAGAAAGTGAACAACCCTCCTCCCAGTCGCTCGCCACCTCGACCTCCCCGCGATTGATCCCAAGCACTCGCTTCCATATTGATATGGTCGAACTTTTAAAAAAACGACAAGTTCCCACACTTTTTGTCGTTTACCTGTTTCCTACAGAAGACTCCCTCTTCGACCGTGTAAAGGGCGTAGCCCAACGGTAAGGGGGAGATGAATGTCGGTTAGGCGATAGCCTAAAGGGTTTTCATCTTTTTCGACGAATGATATAATTAAAATATGGAACAAAAGTTCCTGATAATCAAAAGGGAAGCGAGGTGAACATCCATGCTCGTCCATAAAGCGTACAAATTTAGGATCTTCCCGAACAAAGAACAAAAGATCGTCATCGCCAAAACGATGGGATGCAGTAGGTTTGTATTTAACCGTTTCCTTTCTCTTTGGAATTACACGTATAAAGAAACAGGAAAAGGATTAACGTATAACGCTTGCTCTTCTCAACTTCCTCAACTAAAGAAAGAGTTTCCATGGCTAAAAGAAGTCGACAGCATCGCCCTTCAATCGTCGCTGAAACACCTCGCTGATTCGTACGCTCGTTATTTCAAAAAGCAAACAAAAGCGCCGCGATTCAAGGCCAAAAACAACAACGTTCAATCGTACACCACAAAGAATACCAACGAAAATATTGCGATTGTTGGCAACAAACTCAAGTTGCCTAAACTCGGCTTGATCCGCTTTGTGAAAAGCCGCGAGGTGGAAGGCCGTATGTTAAGCGCTACCATTAGACGTAACGCTACGGGGAAATACGTTGTTTCTATTTTAGTGGAAACGGACATCTACGATCAACCTAAAACCCATTCTTCTGTTGGCATTGACGTTGGGTTAAAAGATTTTGCGATTCTTTCCGACGGTACAGTGTATAAGAATCCACGTTTCCTGCGTGCCCTTGAAACGAAATTAGCGGATGCTCAACGAGTCCTATCCAGACGGAAGGAGCAAGCATTAAAAGATGGGAAGCCTTTAGACGAAGCGAAGAACTACCAGAAACAAAAACGGATGGTCGCTCGTATCCACGAAACGATCGCCAATGCACGAACGGACTACCTGCATAAACTCTCTAGCACGATCATCAAAAACCACGATGTCATCGGGATAGAGGATTTGCAGGTATCCAATTTGTTGAAGAACCGCAAGTTGGCCAAAGCTATTAGTGAAGTCAGTTGGTCCGAGTTTCGCACGATGCTTGAATACAAAGCCACGTGGTACGGGAAACAGGTGGTCACTGTGGCGAAAAATTTCCCGTCCAGTCAATTGTGCTCGTGCTGTGGATACCGATATAAGGACGTGAAGAATCTCGCGTTACGTGAGTGGGACTGTCCCTCTTGTGGCACCCATCACGATCGAGATGTAAACGCAAGTATCAACGTAAAAAATGAAGCACTAAGACTTCTAACCGTAGGGACTACGGGGCTAGCCTACTAAAACAACTGGCGGTTACGCTGGTGTTCGTAGGAATCCCCCACTTCAAATTTCGGTAGAAATTAAGTGGTGGGTAGTTCAATGTAGAACTAACGTATCCATTACAGAAAGGACGCTTTTTATTTGAAGAAACTACTTTTTCCTTTAACGATTGTTTTATCCTTGATAGTTATTGTGATTGGCTATTTCTCTTACCAGCAAAGGCTTGACGCGATTGCGGAGGAAGCACATGCAGGAGGGGCGCCCGTGCCTGAGGAAACCGTGGGCAATGAAGAGAGCGGCGATGAAACGGAAGAAGTCACTTCCACGTTTAGCGACGGGTTGGTTGGCGGCTATATTCAGGAAACAGAAGGGCTTGACGAACTGCGACTCACTTATTTCGGCTCAAGCTCTCTTACGAGTACGGACGGGCCCACATGGCCAGAGCTTGTCACGGAAGCCGTAGAGGAGGTTACCTCCCCACTGCCAGTGACTTCGGTCATCGAGGATGTCGACACAGCGACAAGCGAGACCATCGTGAACAGCAATTCCATTCAGGCGGTCATTGATTCGGACCCGCACATCCTCTTTTTTGAATCTCTTACCTTGAATGACAATGGCGAGGTGGAACCGGCTGATTCAATCGCCAACATCGAAGCGATGCTGGCCGAACTTCAAGAAACATTGCCGGAGACCGAAATCATCTTGATGCCAACCAATCCCATTAATAGCACGGGACCATATTTAAACCAGATTGACGTGCTCAATACATTTGCGGAAGACCTGGACGGCGTTACGTACGTGGATCACTGGGACGCATGGCCGGAGACCGATGACGCGGAACTGGATGACTATGTCAGCGAAGGCTCACCAACGATTGAAGGGCATGAAAGCTGGGCAGAGGCCTTGTTGCCTTTATTGATTGAAGGCGATTAACGTGTAAACGGCGCAGGCGGGTTGCCCAGGAGCGTGAATTTTGGAAGGCCTGCACCAGAAATCCCGACCTTGGATTTCTGGTGCAGGCCTGAAAAATCTCGGCGCTTCTTCCCGCCGGAGCTAGACAATACCGAAATGCGCAGGCGGGTTGCTCAGGAGCGTGAATTTTGGAAGCCCTGCACCAGAAATCCCGACCTTGGATTTCGGTGCAGGCCTGAAAAATCTCGGCGCTTCTACCCGCCGGAGCTAGACAAAAGCTAGGAGATGGTCACCCCCCTAGCTTCCTCTATGCCCGCTCCCCTTTAACCAAGCACATACATGGACAGAGCCTTTTGAACATCGATGATGCTTTTGTCTTTTTTAAATGGTTTCACAATCGGTTCAGGCGTGCCAGACACCCAAATTTTCAGTTCTGCCTCCAAATCAAACGTCCCCGCTGTCTCCACACTATAGTGCGCGATGTTGTGGTAAGGGATGGTGTGATACTCGATCTTCTTCCCCGTCATCCCCTGTTTGTCTACAAGAATCAACCGTTTGTCCGTAAAAACAATCAAGTCTCTAACAACCTTAAAGCCGATGTCCACCTCTTCATTTGGAACAAGAGTGCTGCTTACCTCTCGTTCCACTTCCTTGTTGTCCACCTGTGACGCGTTCCCTAACAACCCAGCTAATAGTCCCATCGTATGTCTCCTTTTTTCGTATGATCCTCCCCATCATACTACAAATCATTACTAGTGGCTTCCTCGCCTCTACCCGTTTCATTTCCTCTAGCTTTTTTCATCGTAGTGCTAGTATAATGATAAACGTTCTGCGTCTCGCAGGGCGTTTTTTTTATGGCTTTGGTTGAAAAATAGTTGTCCACAGCTCTTCTCCTAGAGCCGCCCGACATACAGTCGATTATGCACAGCCTGTGGGCAATATCTATATATTGATTTAATGGCGTTTATCCTCTACTATATGTGGTATAGAAGAATACATACTTGCTTCTTTGCAAGAAACTTATCCTTATACCAGTAGGATCGTGATACTCGTGAAAATTGTCTTTGATTCTAAAACAGGAAACGTCAAGCGCTTTGTTGCGAAGCTCCCTTTTTCGGACATCGTGCAGCTTGACGCCAATATGGTGGTGGACGAGCCCTTTCTATTAATTACGTACACCACCGGATTCGGTACGATGTCGCCAACCACGCGAGCCTTCCTTGAGAACAATGGACAGAATCTGCGCGGCGTAGCGGCAAGTGGAAACCGGATTTGGGGCGACAATTTTGCTCACAGTGCGGACGTCATTAGGGAAACTTACCACGTTCCCATCCTTCACAAATTTGAGCTTTCCGGTACGTCTTCGGACGTGCATGCATTTATACAGGGGGTCGAAAACTATGCCACAAAATCAAGTACCAAAGTGGGTTCAGCTCAATAACGAACTGATGATTTCAAAGGATGGTGTGTACCAGTTTGACAAAGACAAGGAAGCGGTACATAGCTATTTCGTTGACAACATCAACCAGAACACCGTTTTCTTTCATGACCTAGAAGAGAAAATCGACTACCTCATTAAAAACGACTATTATGAAGAGCAGCTCCTTGAGCTCTATACGATGGACGAGGTAAAAGAAGTCTTCAACCTCGCCTATGCGAAGAAGTTCCGCTTTCCTTCGTTTATGAGCGCATTTAAGTTTTACAATGACTACGCCCTGAAAACGAATGACAAAACGAAGATTCTTGAACGTTATGAAGATCGCGTCTCCGTCGTTGCTTTATTTTTTGGAGACGGCGATATCGAGAGAGCTAAAGCCCTGGTGGAGACCATGATCTCCCAAGAATTTCAGCCAGCAACGCCAACCTTTCTCAACGCCGGCCGCAAGCGTCGCGGAGAACTTGTTTCTTGCTTTCTGCTTGAGATCAATGATTCGTTGAACGACATTAGCCGCGCGGTTGATATTTCCATGCAGCTCTCCAAGCTGGGCGGCGGCGTCGCTCTCAATCTCTCCAAGCTACGGGCGAAAGGGGAAGCGATTAAAGATGTTGCTAATGCGACCAAAGGCGTCGTTGGTGTGATGAAGCTGCTTGATAACGCGTTTCGCTACGCCGATCAAATGGGACAGCGTCAGGGTTCAGGCGCGGCCTACTTAAACATCTTTCATGCCGATGTGAACGATTTTCTTGATACACGCAAAATCTCCGCTGATGAAGATGTACGTGTCAAAACACTTTCGATTGGCGTGGTCATCCCTGATAAATTTGTCGAGCTGGCTCGAGAAGATAAGGACGCTTACCTTTTCTACCCGCACACGGTTTATAAAGAGTACGGTCAGTATTTAGACGAAATGAATATGGATGACATGTACGAGACGCTTGTGGAGAACCCAAATGTGCGCAAAGACAAAGTCAACCCGCGCCGCCTGATGCAGAAGCTGGCGATTTTGCGTTCAGAGTCCGGCTACCCATACATTATGTTCGCCGACAACGTCAACAAAGCGCATGCCAATAACCACATCAGCAACGTCAAGTTCTCCAACCTTTGTTCAGAGATTTTGCAGGCGTCTGCCGTGTCCACCTACAACGACTACGACCAAGACGATGAAATTGGCTTAGATATTTCGTGCAACCTCGGCTCAATCAATATTTTAAATGTGATGAAGAACGGGTCGCTCGAGCAGACGGTCAGCCTAGCCACGGATGCACTCACTCGCGTATCGGCCTCCACCGATATTGTCAATGCGCCGGCCGTTCGTCGCGGAAACCAAATGATGAAATCGATCGGCCTTGGGGCAATGAATTTGCACGGCTACCTTGCCGCAAACAACATCGCCTATGAAAGCGAAGAAGCGCGTGATTTTGCGAACACCTTCTTTATGATGATGAATTTCTACTCTCTCAAACGTTCAGCAGAAATTGCGCGTGAGCAGAACGAAACCTACTATGGATACGAAGGCAGCACCTATGCGACAGGCGACTATTTCAGGAAATACATGGAAGGTGACTTTTCGCCCAAACACGCCAAAGTCGCTGATCTTTTTACCGGGATGCACATCCCTACACAGAAGGATTGGAAGGAGCTTCAAGCATTCGTACAGGAGCATGGCTTGTTCCACAGCTACCGTCTAGCGATTGCGCCAACGGGGTCGATTTCGTACGTACAGTCAGCAACCGCGTCGGTCATGCCTGTGATGGAGCGAATTGAAGAACGCACCTATGGAAATTCGAAAACCTACTACCCAATGCCTGGCCTTGATACGAGCAACTGGTTCTTCTTTAAAGAAGCGTACGATATGGACATGTTTAAAGTCGTTGATATGATTGCAACGATCCAGCAGCATGTCGATCAGGGCATTAGCTTCACACTGTTCTTAAAAGACACAATGACCACCCGCGATTTAAACCGGATTGATTTGTACGCTCATCATAAAGGAATCAAGACATTGTACTATGCGCGAACGAAGGATACAGGCCAGGACGATTGCCTCTCCTGCGTCGTCTAAGGTGCAAAATGAAAGGAGAGATAGTATGAGTCATGTCTATGATGCGGCCAACTGGTCGAAGCATGAAGATGATTTCACACAAATGTTTTATAACCAAAACGTCAAGCAGTTCTGGCTTCCAGAGGAGGTCGCCTTGAATGGCGACCTCCTCACATGGAAGTACTTAACGCCAGATGAAAAGGACACGTATATGAAAGTACTCGCTGGACTGACCCTCCTCGATACGGAGCAAGGCAACACAGGGATGCCGATTGTCGCCGATCATGTGGCTGGCCATCAGCGAAAAGCGGTACTCAATTTCATGGCCATGATGGAAAACGCCGTCCATGCCAAATCATACTCCAATATCTTCATGACGCTCGCCACCACCGAGCAGATTGATGACGTGTTTGAGTGGGTCAAAACCAACCCGCGCTTACAGAAAAAAGCGGATCGCATCGTTACCCTTTACAAAAACATTCAGCAAGGCGATGAGATTTCGCTCTTTAAAGCAATGGTGGCTTCCGTCTATCTGGAAAGCTTCTTGTTTTACAGCGGATTCTACTACCCTCTTTATTTCTACGGGCAGGGGAAATTGATGCAAAGTGGAGAGATCATCAACTTGATTCTCCGCGACGAGGCGATCCACGGGGTCTATGTGGGGCTCTTGGCGCAGGAAATTTACAACAAACAAACGCCAGAAAAGCAGTCAGAGCTTCATGCGTTCTCCCTCGAACTGCTTAAGGATCTTTATGAGAATGAGCTTGTCTACACAGAAGAACTTTATGATCCGGTCGGTCTTGCTCACGACGTGAAGAAATTCATCCGTTACAACGCCAACAAAGCACTGATGAATCTCGGCTTTGATCCGTACTTTGAAGAGGAGGAAATCAACCCGATTATCCTTAACGGCTTAAACACAAAAACCAAATCACACGACTTCTTCTCCATGAAGGGAAATGGGTACAAAAAGGCCACCGTAGAACCACTGCGGGACGATGATTTTTTCTTCCCAAGTGAAGAGAAAGAACCGCAAACGCAGCTGTGAATGTTTTCATTTTCTAGAACCAAAGAAACCGGGCAGTGCCCGGTTTCTTTGCGTCCAATACCGAACGATCGCTCATTTTTCCAGACAAACAGATGAAAAATCTTCTTGATTTGCACCGGCCACTGTATGATAATGGACATGTCTATATGTACAGTGGCTTGCGGGCTTACCTGCATGTGTAGATTTCAGGATAGGGGGAGAACTGAATTGGGCAAAATGGATGAAATGATTGTCGTTGTGCCTCGGAAGCATGTGTTTCATAATGAATCACTTGTGTTTCAAGGCGTAACGAGCGAACGAGAAAACATCGCCACCATTATGAACCGGATCAATCGCCATTTTAGCGAAATGCGACGTGGAGACGCTGAAGAGAATGATTCCTACAAGCAGCCCATCCCTTACGTCGTGATCCGACGCCAGGATGACATCTTTTTGTATGAGCGTCTAAGCGGGGCCGGGGAAGCACGGCTCCACAATAAGTTATCACTCGGCTTTGGCGGTCATATGAATACGATTATGTCCTCAAGCTTTCAGGAGATGCTTGAAGCCAACACCGATCGCGAACTTCATGAGGAACTTCAATTTGATAAAGACAAACAGAAAAAAACCAAAGCGATTGGCTTAATTAACGACGATGAAGAGGAAGTCGGCCGTGTTCACATTGGCATCCTGTCCGTACTTGAACTAGCAGATGATGCGGCTGTTGAAGTGAAAGAAGTGAATCAGATGACGGGACGCTGGGTCCCCATTTCCGATTTAAAAAAGGAAGAGATCTACGAGCGGCTGGAAAGCTGGTCAAAGTTCGTCGTCAACATCCTCATCAAGAAATAAAAAGAAGCAGAGAAGGCCCTCAGCGGAATTCTCTGCCTCTCTTTTTCTTAAAGCACCTTCGCCCCAAGCGCGTTCTCAAAATGCCCCAATGCCCATTCATGCCCCGCCGCATCAAAGCTTGCCACTGCATCCTTATACACCACGAGCTCATAGCCAAGCGAGTACGCATACACCGCGGTATGCAGCACACAAATGTCTGTCACATCGCCGACCAAATGAACCTCCGTGATGCCACGTTCCCTAAGTTTCACATCGAGGTCGGTCCCAACAAACGCCGAGTAGCGAGTTTTATCCATGAAATAGACGTTGGCACTCCCTTTGATCTCCTCGTACAACTCCCCCACTCTTCCGTACAGATCGCGTCCCTTTGTTCCTCTGAGGTTATGAGGGGGAAACAGTTTGGTTTCAGGATGGTAGATATCGCCCTCGTCATGGACGTCTACGGCAAATACAACGAAATCATTGGCCTTGTGAAACGTTTCGATCGTCTCCGTGATTTTCTGCTCAACCGCCTGCCCCGGAGCCCCAACCGTCAGTGCTCCATCGTGGGCAATAAAATCCTCCGTGTAATCAATAACGAGCAATGCCCTCAATGTTCAGTCCCCCCTTTTTGATGATTGTAGCACATCCGCTTTCGTTGTCCCTCCCCTTCTTTTGTGATACGTTATCGTTATAATTAGAGGAGGCGTCCATATGGAAACCATTCAACAGCTAGAACATCGATTAACCGAGTTAAAAAGCGATTTCGTTCGCATCCAAGGCGACATCGAGAAAGTGGAAACAACTGGAGGAAATGTGGCTGCCGCTATGAAACAGCTAACAGCAATTGAAGATGAGATCGCCTCCGTCCGCAAACAGATCGCTGACCAATTGAAATCGCAGGGGTAGAAGCAGAACTACGGCAAACCTTTGCTAAAAACGCTCGCACCAAAAAACGTCCATGAGCTCCTAAATCTCATGGACGTTTTTTTCTACTTATTCGTCAACATTAATCCATTCATCAACGGTTTCCTGATTATCCTCCACCCATTTAGCCGCAGCTTCCTCTGGCTCCATGCCTTCTTCTTCAACATAGAGCATGACTGCGTTCATATCTTCTGGTGTCCAGCTAAAATTATCAAGGATTTGGTAAGCGGTCGGATCATCCTCTTCTAGTCCCTCCCGCACAAGCGTACGAATCTCTCCATCTTCCGCATAAATTCCCTGCGGATCTTCTAAGAACTTCAGGTCATAGGAATTGAACTTCCAATGCGGCTGCCATGCCGTGACGACAACCGGTTCTTCCGCGTTATAGCGAGAGTCTAATTCTGCCGTCATAAAGGCATCCGAGCTTGTCGATAACGCGACATCGTCAATGTCGTAAGCATCCAGCACTTCCTCTGTTGCGATGACAACCCCTGCGCCTGCGTCAATGCCTGTAATTTCTTCTACAACATCTGAAGACAATTCCTCGATGCTGTCAATGTCCATGTACGTCGGAACAGCAAGACCTGTTTGAGCGCCTTCCAGATTGGCACCTAAGTCTACCATCTCGTCGCCGTACTGCTCATAATCGGCTCTCATATCATCTGGCAACCAGCCAGCCACAAAGCCATCCGCCTCTTGGTTGGCCACACTAGACCACATGATGCTCTGCTCCACCAATGTGAGCGTGACATCATAGCCTGCCTGCTCCAGCGCCTCCTTAATCACATTATTCGAGGCAATTTCTGATTCCCAGGCGACGTAGACAAGTTCAATTTCTTTATTTTCTTCCGCTTGTCCATCTTCATCGCCACAGCCTGCAAGAAACAAAGGAGTGCTAAGAGCAAGAAGTGGCAACATTCTTTTTTTCATTTGTCCTCTCATCCTTCCATTACGTTGAATATGTTTAATACAGATTAAATATTTTAGATATGGTATGATCGTAACACACGTAGAAATGATGTCAACTCCCACCCATTGGCCAATTTTTCTCAACCACCTTGCAATCCGTCGCCAGAAAAGCTATACTGTCGTTAAATTTGTTCGAAACATTTTAAACGAGAGGTGTTTATATGACGAACGAGGAACAGGCTCGTCAAGAAATCGAAAGCATTCATGGCCTCATTAAAGATGGCCTCGCCGATACAATGGACATATACGGAGTGAATCGCTCTGTTGGGCAACTGTACGCAACCTTGTATTTAAATGGGGAGCCAATGACGTTGGACCAGCTTCGTGATGAGCTCGGCATGAGCAAAGGCAGCATGAGCCTAGGTGTGCGCAAACTAATGGAGGAAAAAATCATTCACCGCGTCTACCGCAAAGGGGAGCGAAAGGACTTATACGAAGCGGAACAAGACTTCTTTCAATTCTTTATCTCCTTTTTCACCAGACGATGGGAACGTGAAAAAAGTGTGAATGTCCAAGCCATTAAACAAGCGCGTCCTCGCTACCAGGCACTCATTGATGATGAGGAAACGCCAGTGGCCGTTCGAGAAGAAGCCGAATACACACTGCACAAAATTACCGACTCCCTTTATTACTATGAGTTTCTCGACATGCTTGTGGAGCAGTTCCAATCAGGAAATCTTGCGCATGAGTTAATGGAAACCTATCAAAAGAAGAACGGATGACCTTGCTCTTTCCTGTGAACGAGCAAGGTTTTTTTGGCTTCCCTCTGGATTATCACAAGCACACAGGAAAGAGGGCTCCTCATGAATCAGAATCCTGTACCTCCCGCATATCCGCGCTCCTTTCTCGCACATTCCGGTCCTTCTCACGCATATTTGCGCTTTTCTCTCGCATATTCGGCTCTTCTCACGACATTCGGCTCCCCTTACGCACATCCGCGCTCCTCTCACGGATATTCCGGTTCTTCTCACGCATATTCCAGCGCTTCTCACTCGCATTCCGGCCCCTCTTGGACTTCTGTCAAGAAAGTGGACACTTTTTTTTGATACCAATGTTGAGCAAACTCCTACCGCACTTCGTTTGGTTGGGCACTAGAAATGATCAGTCGAAAATCGCGACTGATCATTTCTAGTGCCAATGGTTAATTTATGAGATATC
>NZ_LLYY01000017.1 GCF_001484965.1 Shouchella shacheensis
GGCTTTCAGCCGCAGAGCAAACCACCCGTTACCACGGGTGGTTTTGATTGTCTTTTTTCTTTCCACTATTAACTCAACCGCCGCCGAGGAACAAGACCTGCCCCATCTCTCGACGGCCATAGTTGGAGACGCTCGAAATCAACCTTCCCCTATTTGCCTCACTCCTGTATGATAAAAACCAAGACCCTACTATCGGAGGACGCGCATGAACGATGACTATCAATTTTTCGTCAAGCAGGTACATACACTAACAGGGGTGAACTTACGACTGTATAAGCAGCCGCAGATGGAGCGTCGCCTTGCGGCCCTTGGTGAGCGGTCTGGCTACGCGAATCTTCGGGCCTACGCTGAAGCTCTCTGTTCGAACCCATGGCTTGTCGAGGAATGCCTGGACAGGATGACCATCAATGTTTCCTCGTTTTACCGGAATTATGCTCGTTGGGAGCAGCTGAAAACAAGGGTTCTTCCCAAACTTCCAAACACCTCCGCGTTAAAGGTATGGAGCGCGGCTTGTTCTTCTGGGGAGGAGCCCTATACACTCGCGATGGTACTAGACGAGATGGGAATTCCACTAAAAGAAGGCAAGTTGTTCGCGACGGATCTTGACGCTAGCATGACGGAGCGAGCGGAGCAAGCGATTTATGATGAACGAGCCTTAAAGGAAATGCCCGCTTCGGTCCGGCGTGTCTATATGGACAGGCGAGGGGACGGCTCGTATAAGGTGATCCCGTCGATACGATCGCGTGTTTTATTTAAGCGACTCAATCTGCTTTCCGATCCTTACCCGAGGGAATGCGACTTAATCGTCTGTCGCAACGTGCTAATCTACTTTACGGAAGAAGCCAAGCAAGACATCTACAAACGCTTTGCTCGTTCGCTCGCTGTCGGCGGCGTTCTATTTGTAGGCAGCACGGAGCAAATGTTTCGCCCCGAGCAGCACGGCTTTCAATCGATCGAGCCATTTTTTTACCAGAAAGTAGTTTGATTTTTAAAGACATTTAGCAGGAATCATGTTATAATTTAACGCACAAAAGCGATAAAGCGTTGGATGGGATACATAGTAGCGAAAGGATGTTGAGCATGAGGTATTTAACAGCTGGAGAATCACATGGACCACAGCTTACGACCATTATAGAAGGGGTCCCGGCTCAGCTCCAGCTTGTAGCTGAAGATATTAATGCTGAGCTTGCGCGCAGGCAAGGCGGCTATGGACGCGGCAGGCGGATGAAGATCGAGAAGGACCAAGTTCAAATCACGAGCGGCGTGCGCCACGGGAAAACCACGGGTGCTCCGATCGCCCTTGTGGTGGAGAACAAGGACTGGAAAAACTGGACAAAGGTGATGGGGGCAGCGCCCATCAGCGACGAAGAGGCAGAAAAAATCAAACGCAAAGTCACAAGGCCCCGTCCGGGTCATGCGGACTTAAATGGCGCGATCAAGTATGGCCATCGGGATATGCGCAATGTACTCGAGCGCTCGTCGGCTCGTGAGACGACGGTTCGCGTAGCTGCTGGGGCGCTCGCCAAGCAACTCTTGCGTACATTTGACATTCAAGTTGGCGGGCATGTGCTAGAAATAGGAGGAATACGCGCTGTAGATACCTCTTATTCTTCCATGACGGATCTGCGTGAACGCTCTGAAGCATCGCCGGTCCGCTGTCTTGATGAGCAAGCGGGAGAGCAGATGATGGCAGCAATTGACCAGGCCAAGCAGGACGGAGATTCCATTGGTGGAGTCGTTGAGGTTGTGATTGAAGGCGTGCCGATTGGGCTCGGGAGCCATGTTCAATATGACCGAAAGCTTGATGCGAAAATTGCCGCTGCTGTTATGAGCATTAACGCCTTTAAAGGCGTGGAAGTGGGCATTGGTTTTGAAGCAGCGCGGTTGCCTGGGAGCAGGGTGCACGACGAAATTACCTGGGATGAAGAACAAGGCTATAGCCGGAAAACGAACAATTTAGGAGGGTTCGAAGGTGGGATGACGAATGGGATGCCGATTGTGATTAAAGGTGTCATGAAGCCAATTCCGACCCTCTATAAACCGCTCCAAAGTGTGGACATTGATTCCAAGGAAGCTTTTTCAGCAAGCGTCGAGCGTTCCGATAGCTGTGCGGTGCCCGCGGCTTCGGTCGTCTGTGAAAATGTGGTCGCGTGGGAAGTAGCAAAAGCGCTGCTCGAATCGTTTGGCGCAGACAAAGTTGACACGATCGCGGCCCATATTGCTCGTCATAATGAGGAAGCGAGGGAATTTTAAGCCATGCGTGTGCCTGTATTAACGCCATCAAAATCGTATGACGTGCAGATTGAGTCAGGGATAGCGCAAAAAGCAGGTGAGATCATTGCACGTCTTGCCCCGGCTTCATCGTACTTTGTGATCACCGACCAGGAAGTGGCGTCTCGCTATTTGGATCAAGTACTTGAGAGCTTTGAAGAGACGGTGCCGGTGTATTCGGCCGTGATTGAAGCGGGAGAAGCCTCCAAGTCTTTTCAAAGTTACGAGCAGCTGCTGCAAGCAGCGCTTTCCTCTGGACTCGATCGCAAGTCGGTGGTGATTGCGCTCGGCGGGGGCGTGGTTGGCGATATTGCCGGATTTGTAGCAGGGACTTATATGCGTGGGGTTCGATTTGTGCAAATGCCCACGACCCTGCTTGCCCACGATTCCAGTGTCGGTGGAAAAGTGGCGATTAACCTCCCCGCGGGAAAGAATATGGTCGGTGTCTTTCATCAGCCGGAAGCGGTTTTGTATGATACGAGCTTGCTTTACACACTCCCTGAGAAAGAATGGCGCTCTGGTTTTGCAGAAATTGTTAAATTAGGCCTCATTCGAGATTTTGCGTTTTATCAATGGCTAAACGAGCACGTAAAAAAACTGACAACGATTGAGCCGAAGAGTTTGGATGAAATGGTCCGACGAGCGATTGAAATCAAGGCAGAGATTGTGGCGGAGGATGAAAAGGAGGAGGGGATTCGTGCGTACTTGAATCTCGGTCATACGCTCGGCCATGCGCTTGAGTCTGCCCTTGGCTACGGCACGATCACTCACGGGGAAGCGATAGCGATAGGGACGCTGTTTGCCATGCGCATGAGTGAGAAGTTCAAGCCGTGTACGCTGCCGATTGCTGAGCTGACGTCTTGGTATCAAACGCTTGGCTACCAAACAGAAATGCCAGCAGGGTTGGATGCGGAGACGCTCCTCTCCCTTATGCAAAAAGACAAAAAAGCGACGGCGGGGACGATCGTGATGGTGCTTCTAGACAAGGTGGGGAGCGCGTATACAAGAGAATTGGATCAGGCGTTCGTTCGTGAATGCTTGCTAGAAGAGATGGGGGTGTGAACAGTGGTCAGAGGTATACGTGGAGCCACAACCGTAAGTGCAAACAATGCGGAGAAAATCATCGATTCTACAGAAGAGCTCGTCAGGGAAATGGTTAAAAAGAACGGCATTAAGCCAGAAGAGGTCGCTCAGGTCCTTGTGACAACGACAGCAGACATTGATGCGGCGTTTCCTGCCCGGGCCCTTAGAAAACTCAATGACTGGGAGCTTGTCCCAGTGATGTGCGCGAGGGAAATTTCCGTTGAAGGGAGCTTGCCTCTTTGCATTCGCGTCATGATGACGGTGAACACAACGAAGACACAGGCTGAGGTGGAACACATCTTTCTGCACGAAGCCAAGGCGCTTCGTCCGGATTTAGCGGGGCGCTAGAGTCAAAGGAGCGGGGTGCATGCCACGCACAACTTCCCTGTAAAATATGGGCGCAGAATGACCTTGACGAGCGCGGGGGGATAAGGTACACTACTCGCCAAGGGTTGCCATAGAAGGTAGCCGCAAGAGCAGAGAGAAGACGAAAAGATGAGAATGAGCAGAGCGGAGTTCAGTTGAGCTGAGTAGTTACAAGGCAATAGCACATCTATAGAGGAACCTCTTGTTTGGAAGTGGGTTTTTCATAGTTCCATAGATCCTTGTATGTATACCCTCCCCGCTCTTCATTTTCACCACTTAAGGAGTGAGTGATTGTGAAGGAAACCTCTTATGAGTCATTCAGCGTTTCTTACAGCGCGTATCGCACGAGCTTCTATGTCGAGCACGTGTTTGCAGATGGCTTAACACCAATCCAAATTTTTCAAACCTTTGAACGAGAAGCGGCGTTTATCCTAGAGAGCGGTGACGCTGAATCAGAATGGGCGAACTATTCATTTATCGGGCTTACGCCGAAGTATGAGTTTATGGAGAAAGACGGGCGCTATGCGGCAACCGTTTGTCATACCGGCGAAGAGCTTGTTTCCGGTACCACATTTGAGCAAACGCTCGCGGAAACCTTTGAAATCATCAATCCAGAACCGACGGAAGGGCAGATCCCTTTTCGAGGCGGGGCGGTTGGCTTCATGAGCTACGATGCGATTGAGACAATCGAGCCAACGCTTGCTCGAGGGAGAGAGAACACCGTTCCGCACTATCATTTTTTATTTTGTGAAACGCTGCTTGCCTATGAGCATAAGTCCAAGAAATTAACCGTGATCCACCTTGTGACAAACGATCAAAAACGGGCGAAAGAAGCCTTCTATGCCGCGAAAGACAAAGTGGCCCAACTGCTCGAGCGCTTAGAGCAGCCTGAGGCGACCGGTCTGACTCGGATGACGGAAGGTCCAAAAAAGCAAGCGGTCGTTGACTCCACCTATACAAAAGAAGCGTACATGCGAGATGTGCGAGCCATTCAGGAATACATTCGCGCAGGCGATATCTTCCAGGCGGTGCTTTCCCAACGGTTTACCGTTCCCGTTCGTGTCAGTGGGCTGCAACTATACCGTGTGTTGCGCTATATCAACCCATCTCCGTACATGTTCTATTTGCGTATTGGCGGCCGCGAGGTAGTGGGCAGTTCTCCGGAAAAACTCGTGCAAGTCAATGGTCGTCATGTGGAGATCCACCCGATTGCCGGCACGCGAAAACGAGGCGCCACAGAGACAGAGGATGCTCTTCTTGAAGAGGAACTGCTTGCCGATGACAAAGAACAGGCGGAGCACCACATGCTTGTGGACCTAGCTCGCAACGACGTTGGCCGCGTTGCCACTTATGGGACGGTGTCTGTGCCAACGCTCGCAGAGATCGGCAAGTTTTCGCATGTGATGCATATTGTTTCCAAAGTCACGGGGGGGCTGGCGGAAGGCTACACCGCTTACGACGCCCTGGCAGCAGCTTTTCCGGCCGGGACATTGTCTGGCGCCCCGAAGATTCGCGCAATGGAAATCTTACAGGAACTCGAGCCGACAAGGCGCGGCCTCTACGGAGGAGCAATTGCCTACCTTGGCTTTGACGGCAATTTAGATTCATGCATTGCGATTCGAACGATGGTTGTTGAAAACAACAAAGCCCATATTCAGGCGGGCGCCGGGATCGTCGCTGATTCAGTGCCGGAACTTGAGTATGAGGAGACACGCAGCAAGGCCCGCGCTTTGATTCATGCGATCGAAGTGGCCGAGGAAATGTTTGCAACGGAAGAGGTGGGGCGCCCGTGATCAAAGAAATGCTAACCAAATGCATGAACCACGAAACCTTGATGGAGCATGAAGCAGAAGTGCTTATGAATGCCATCATGAACGGGGAAGCGACCCCAAGCCAAATTGCAAGCATTCTTACCGTGCTGCGCTTCCGCGGCGAGACGGCGGACGAAATCACGGGATTCGCCAGAGGCATGCGCAGCTTTGCGACCGCTTTGCCTCATACACTGCCTGGTGTGATCGACACCTGTGGCACGGGAGGAGACAGCCTTGGAACGTTTAATATCTCAACGGCGACGGCTCTCGTGCTTGCCTCGCTGGATGTTCCTGTGGCGAAACATGGCAATCGTTCTGTTTCCTCCAAAAGCGGGAGTGCGGATGTTCTGGAACAGCTTGGTGTGGACATTCAATCAAGCAGCGAAGAAGCAGCGAAACAGCTTGCTACAAACCACCTTTGCTTTTTATTTGCGCCGCTGTACCATCAGTCGATGAAACATGCGGTGAGCCCGCGTAAGGAAATTGGGTTCCGCACGATTTTCAATATCCTCGGACCGCTAACCAATCCAGCAAGAGCACAGCATCAGCTGATTGGGGTCTATGATTTTGATGTCGCCAAGAAGATGGGCGAGGCCTTGCAAAGACTCGGAACGAAACATGCGCTCCTTGTAACCGGGGCGGATGGGCTCGACGAATGTGCCATTCACGGCGAGACACAGGTGGTAGAAGTCCGGGAAGAAGAGCTGACGACCTTTACGCTCTCGCCTAAAGATGTAGGGCTCAACCGCGGACGACTCGAAGACATTCAAGTGGAAACTCCTTTTGAAAGTGCTTCGTTGATTCGCGATATCTTGCAAAACAGAGCGAATGAGGCTGCGACCTCCATTGTGGCCTTGAATGCTGGAGCAGCGCTGTACGCCGCTGACCGCGCCTCTTCCATCGCAGAAGGGGTTCATCAGGCACAGAAGGCGATCCAACAACAGCAGACGCTTCGCTACGTAGAGCGCATGCAAGTAGAAAGAGAAGGTGCGAAACATGCTTACTAACATTTTGGCAACGAAAGAGAAAGAGCTAGATTCACTCGTTTTGCCAGCGCAAGTGGAGACGACACACTTCTCGCTAAAGAAGGCATTGCTTCAGTCCGTACACCCGCTCGGCTTAATTGCTGAGGTGAAAAAAGCATCTCCTTCCAAAGGCATCATTTGTGAGAAGTTCGAGCCGCGTCAAATTGCAATGGGATACGAAAAGGGAGGGGCAAGCGCGATTAGTGTGCTTACCGATGTTTCCTATTTTCAGGGTCATCTTTCTTATATCGAAGAAGTGAAACAGAGCGTCTCGCTTCCTGTTTTGCGCAAGGACTTTATCATCTCTCCCCTTCAAGTGGAGGAGACGGCACGCGCAGGTGCTGATGCGCTGCTACTCATTGTCGGCGCTATCGACATCCATACGCTGCATGAGCTGTATGTAAAGGCGTATGAGAGTGGGCTGGAATGCCTAGTGGAAGTGCATAGCGAAGAAGAGCTCAAAGAACTGCTCGCTGTGTTCACACCGGAAATAATTGGCGTGAACAACCGTGACTTAAAAACCTTCAAGACCTCTCTCACGCAAACCGAAAAGATGGCCTCCCTCATTCCAGAGGGCGTGGTGATTGTCAGCGAAAGCGGGATCCACACGTCCGCAGACATCGAGCGTGTGCGCTCAGCAGGGGCGAAAGCGGTGCTCGTAGGTGAATCGCTGATGCGTAGTGAGGATCAGGCCGCCGCTATAACGACGTTGTTTTACGGAGAAAAGTCCGGCCATGAAGCTTAAATACTGTGGGCTCCACCATGCGGACGATGTTTCGGCGGCGGCTGCGGGACGCTCGGACTACGTCGGGTTTGTGTTTGCAAAGAGCAAGCGCCAAGTCACGCGCGACTCGGTGGCCCAGTGGCTTGCTTCCGGGCAGCTAGGGGGAAAGAAAGCCGTGGCGCTTTTCGTGCACGAAGAGCCCAAGGTGATTGCAGAAACCGTATGTGGGGTAGCGATCGATGTGATTCAGTGTCACGGAAAAGAAAATCCTGAAACGATCCAGCAGGTGAAAGAGGAGACGGGGCTACCCGTCTGGAAGGCGATCCATCATTCAAGTGACGCTTTATCCGAGATGCAACGCTTTGATGCCGTCGCCGATGGCTATGTGGTGGACTGCAACGTTGCCGATGAGTGGGGAGGGACAGGAGAATCGTTTGACTGGGCTCATGTTCCCCGCTATATCGAGGAAGGCCGGCGCCAGGGGGTGCCTATTTTCATTGCTGGAGGGATTACGCCTGAAAATATCGCTAGCCTTCTAGCCTACGATCCTGATGGGATTGATGTATCAAGCGGGATTGAAAAAGACGGACGAAAAAGTCTACAGCGGATGAGAGAGTTAGAGTCAGAAATGGGGATGAGAGCATGACGACAATTCCAGATAAACGAGGACGATTCGGACCGTTTGGCGGCAAATACGTGCCAGAAACGTTGATGAGCGTCATTGAGGAGCTTGAGCAAGCGCTAGAGGCAGCTACGAAGGATGAAGCGTTCCAACAAGAGCTACAAAACGAACTGCGTGAATTTGCTGGCAGAGAGACGCCCCTTACTTATGCGAAAAACCTAAGCGAAGAATTAGGAGGAGCCCGGATTTATTTGAAGCGGGAGGATTTGCTCCACACGGGCGCTCACAAGCTCAACAATGCGATTGGGCAGGCACTGCTTGCCAAACGGATGGGCAAGAAGAAGCTCGTTGCGGAGACGGGTGCGGGGCAGCACGGAGTGGCCACAGCAACGATCGCGGCTCGTTACGGCTTGGAGTGCATCGTCTACATGGGCACGGAAGACATGCGCCGCCAAGCACTGAACGTCTTTCGCATGGAACTTCTCGGTGCCAAGGTGGTACCGGCGGAGTCCGGCAGTCAGACGCTGAAAGACGCGACAAATGAGGCGATTCGCTACTGGGTGGCAAACGCACTTGATACCTTCTACCTCATTGGCTCCGTTGTTGGTCCGCACCCCTATCCGAAAATGGTGCGAAACTTCCAGCGCATTATTGGCGATGAGGCCAAACAACAGATGCTCGAGGTCACAGGCCGGTTGCCGGATCAAACGATTGCCTGCGTCGGTGGCGGTAGCAACGCGATTGGCATGTTTTACCCGTTTCTTGAGGATGATGTAGCGCTCACGGGCGTCGAGGCAGCCGGACTTGGGGTGGAGACAAATCAGCATGCAGCCACCATTTCCAAAGGGAATCAGGGCATCATTCATGGATCGTTGACGTATTTGCTCCAGGATGAATCTGGGCAGATAACGGAACCCTATTCGATTTCTGCCGGGCTCGACTATCCGGGTGTAGGACCAGAGCACGCCTATCTTGCTCATAGCGGACGCGTGAATTATGAATCCGTCACGGATAAAGAGGCGCTTGATGCGCTTGCCTATGTGTCGAAAAAGGAAGGCATTATCCCGGCCGTGGAGTCTGCTCACGCCCTTGCGGCAGCGATTGAAAAAGCGAAGACCATGAGCCAAGAGGAGACGGTGCTTGTCTGTTTGTCCGGGCGAGGCGATAAAGACATGCACACGCTTCATGAGCATTTCGGGGGTGAGGAGTCATGAGTCAGCGTCTAACAAACGCCTTAGAGAAAAAGCCGCTGTTTATTCCGTTCATTACCGCCGGCGACCCGGTTGCAGAAGCGACGATTGAGCTCGCTCTCAAGCTTGAAGAAAGCGGGGCAAGTGTGCTAGAACTTGGCATTCCGTATTCGGATCCGCTGGCAGACGGTCCGACGATTCAGGAGGCGTCCAAGCGTGCGCTGGCTGGAGGGATGTCGTTAGAGAAAGCCTTGCGTCTTGTGCCCAAGATGAGAGCGCGTGGGCTTACCATTCCGGTGATTGTGTTCACCTATGCCAATCCGTTGCTGCAGTATGGCTATGAGCGTTTTTGCAAAGAGGCGGGGGGGCTGGGAATCGACGGCGTGCTTGTGCCTGACTTGCCGTTTGAAGAAAGCGAGGAACTTGCGGGGCTCTGCGCACGAAATGATCTTGCTGTGATATCTCTTGTTGCTCCAACATCCAAAGCGCGTGTGGAAAAAATCGCGCGAGCGGCACAGGGCTTCGTTTATTGTGTGTCGTCGCTCGGCGTCACAGGCACAAGAAGTGAACTGCACCCGGACATTCAGACGTTTCTGGAAACAGTGAGGAAGGAAAGTTCCGTCCCATTTGTCGTCGGCTTCGGCATTTCCACGCCTTTGCAGGTGGAGCAGATGAATGAATGGACGGACGGAGTGGTAGTGGGAAGTGCGATTGTCAGAGAAGTAGGCCGGCGCACGGAAGACTTGAAGCATGAGGGGACACGAGAGGCCGCTCTTCTTGAAATTCAAGCGTTCGTCGACCACCTTCGCGGGCAAAAGGAAACGTCGCGCACCTAGTTGCTAGCACTGCCATTTCGTCGTACGATACAAGGAGATTGAAAGAGAGAGTTGGTGCCGTGATGTTCGCAAAACAACAAATTCAAGGCTTGCCTCCTTATGCGCCTGGCAAACCAATCGAAGAGGTAAAACAAGACTACGGCTTGACGAAAGTCGTGAAAATGGCCTCAAACGAAAACCCGTATGGAGCTTCCCCTCTGGTAGCCAAAGCGATTACACACGCAGCTTCGGCCACTTCGATCTATCCAGACGGGTATGGAACTGTACTTAGAGACAAACTCGCTGCCAAACACGCACTTGATAAACAGCAGCTCATCCTTGGCAATGGCTCTGATGAAGTGATTCAGTTTTTTTGCCGCTCCTTTCTGACACCTGAGACGAGCACAGTCATGGCGACGCCGACCTTTTCGCAATACAAGCTGAATGCAACGATCGAAGGGGCGATCATTCGTGAAGTAGCTGTAAAGGAAGATGGATCCCACGATTTAGAGGGGATGCTTGCTGCAATTGATGAGACGACGCGCATTGTCTGGGTGTGTAACCCGAACAACCCAAATGGCGTCGCTCTCGATGAAGCGAGCATGATCGACTTTTTACAGCGTGTGCCAGAGTCTTGCATCGTCGTTTGCGATGAGGCTTATTTTGAATATGTGGCACGTGAGGACTATCCAAAAAGCCTTGACCTTCTTAAAGAGTATCCGAACTTCGTTGTCCTCAGAACGTTTTCAAAGGCGTATGGCCTTGCCGCTTTGCGTGTTGGGTACGGTATGGCTCAAAAGGAGATTGCCCAGGCGGTCGACCCTGTTCGCCCCCCGTTTAACAACAATACGCTTGGTCATATTGCGGCCGCAGCAGCGCTCGAAGACGAAACCTTTATCAACGAGTGCAAAGAAAAAAACCGCCAAGAACGGGAGCGTCTGCGCGTTTATTTTGAAGGGCGCGGGCTATTCGTCTATCCTTCGGAAACGAATTTCTTGCTGATTGAGACTGGTGTGTTAGGAAACAAGATCTTCCAAGCCTACTTGGAAAAAGGCTTTATCCTTCGTTCTGGAGAAGCGCTTGGCTACCCAACGGCGATTCGAATTTCCATAGGCAGTGAAGAAGAAAATGGAGAGCTCTTGCAGGTCAGTAACGAAATATTGCCTGGGCTAGGCGTGTGAGCTAGACATACATTTGATTGATTTTATGTTGGAGTGACAAGGATGAAACGACGAGTAGGAATCATTGGAATAGGACTGATCGGGGGCTCCATCGCCCTTTCGATTAAACGTGAGCACGATGTGACCGTTATCGGTTATGATATTTCCACAGAGCAGCTGCACATCTCCAAATCGCTTGGGGTCATTGATCATATCGCTCCCAGTGTTGAGGAATGTGTAAAAGATGTAGACTTTATCATTCTTGCCACACCGGTCACTAGGACCGTCTCCCTTTTGGATGAGCTTTGCAGGCTTCCTCTAAAAAGCGGAGTGATCATCAGCGATGTCGGATCAACGAAGCAAGAAATTTTTACAGCGGCGGCTTGTTTTGAAGGCAAGGATGTCCACTTTATTGGGGGGCATCCGATGGCAGGCTCCCACAAAACCGGCGTTAGCGCAGCAAGAGCCCATTTATTTGAAAACGCCTTTTACTTGCTAACCCCTCCTGCAAATGTAGAGAGCCGAGCAATGATTGCCCTGCAAAATTTACTAAAAGGGACCAAGGCGCGCTTTTTGACGTTAAGCCCAGCCCAGCATGATCGCATGGCTGGGACGGTGAGCCACTTTCCGCATATCATAGCCGCAAGCCTCGTGCACCAGCTCGAACGTTTGCAAAAGGATGAACCTGAAGTCGCTCAGCTAGCAGCTGGAGGCTTTCGCGACATTACGCGCATTGCCTCTGCGTCTCCCACGATGTGGCGTGACGTTCTGCTTCATAACAAAGAGGAAATGCTACGGTTGCTCGATGAATGGGATGTGGAAATGGAGCGTATTCGTTCGCTTATAGATGCACAGGATGGCGACGGCATTTATCGGTATTTCGAAGATGCCAAATCGTTTCGGGAAGGCTTGCCGGTGCGCAAGCGTGGAGCCATTCCATCGTTCTATGATTTATACGTGGATGTTCCTGACCATCCCGGGGTGATTTCCGATGTGACGCATCTGCTTGCCGAAAAACAGATAAGCATTACCAATATTCGTATATTAGAAACACGTGAAGATATTATGGGTGTCCTTCGTCTTAGCTTTCGCTCCGAAGAAGATAGAGAGCTTGGGAAGATTCAGCTAGGGGCTCATATGTACGAAACGTACGTTGTCTAAGGGGGTAAGAAAATGGGAGATAGAGCAGTAGCTGTCGTAACGAAAGCGACGCGGGGCTTGCAAGGAGAATTAACAGTTCCGGGAGATAAATCGATTTCACATCGATCCGTGATGTTTGGAGCAATGGCAAATGGGACCACCTCTATTCGCGGTTTTTTACCCGGCGATGATTGTCTGAGTACGATTGATTGTTTCCGGAAAATGGGTGTCGAGGTCCAACAAACCGATGACACTGTGCATGTTCGTGGTACGGGGCTTGATGGCTTGAAGGAACCAAATGAGGTGCTCGATGTCGGCAATTCTGGTACAACGATTCGCCTCATGCTTGGCGTTCTTACCGGTCGCCCGTTTCACGCAACCGTAGCCGGAGATGCCTCGATTGCCAAACGCCCAATGGCTCGAGTAACCGAGCCATTGAAAGAACTCGGGGCGAGTATTGAAGGACGAGATCATGGCAATTTAACCCCACTTTCCATTCGCGGCGGCGGGCTCACTGCCATTCACTATACGTCCCCTGTGGCAAGTGCGCAAGTGAAATCGGCGGTGCTCCTTGCCGGCTTGCAAGCAAGAGGGACGACCACCGTTACGGAACCCGAGGCCACTCGTGACCACACCGAACGTATGCTTGAAGCCTTTGGTGTTAAGGTGACTCGCAACGAAAAAACCGTTTCGATTGAAGGTGGTCAATCGCTCGAAGCGTGTGACATTGATGTCCCTGGGGACATTTCATCCGCCGCCTTTTTTCTCGTTGCGGCAAGCATTGTTGAAGGTAGCGACGTCATCCTTAAAAAAGTTGGCCTCAATCCAACACGGGCAGGAATCATCGATGTGCTCAGCGAGATGGGGGCGCAGCTTGAAATTGAAAATGAAAAGACAACGGGTGGAGAGCGAAGCGGTGACATTCGTCTTCGCTCAGGGAAGCTCGCACCGACAACCATTGGAGGAAGCCTTATTCCTCGTTTGATCGATGAAATTCCTGTACTTGCTGTTCTGGCCACGCAACTTGATGGGACGACGGTCATTCGCGATGCAGAGGAGCTGAAAGTAAAGGAAACGAATCGAATTGATACGGTCGTTCGTGAGCTCAGCAAGCTAGGAGCTGAT
The DNA here is from genome assembly GCF_001484965.1 of Shouchella shacheensis. Classification (GTDB taxonomy): domain Bacteria; phylum Bacillota; class Bacilli; order Bacillales; family Bacillaceae_D; genus Shouchella; species Shouchella shacheensis. The sequence goes on from NZ_LLYY01000017.1 coordinate 13,333, forward strand.
ATCGAGGCGACCGAAGATGGCATGGTCATCCACGGCCCGAGCCAACTGTCAGGAGGAGCGGTAGATTCGCACGGAGATCACCGGATCGGCATGGCTTTAGCGATTGCCGGCCTTGTGGCAGATGGTGAGGTAGAAATTGCAGGTAGCGAGGCGATTGCCGTATCCTACCCCCGCTTTTTTGAAGACTTACGTCGCCTACAAGGAAGAAAAAGCGAAGGCGCCCTGCTCACGAGCGACAAGTTCTGGAGCGACGGCAGATCAAGTCCGAACTTGACTTGAACTGGCGGCGTGAAGAAACCTCGAGCGAGTGGGCCCGCAGCTGGATAAAGAAGACGCCTTTTGTGCGAGCAGCGCAGGGGCGTTTTTTTCTAGCTCCGGCGGGTAGAAGCTCGGGATTTTTCAGTCCCGCCCTGAAATCCAAGTACGGGATTTCTAGTGCAGGCCTTCCAAAATCCTCGCTTCTGGGCAACCCGCCTGCGCTTTTCGGTGTTGTCTAGCTCCGGCGGGTAGAAGCTCGAGATTTTTCAGTCCTGGCCCGAAATCCAAGATCGGGATTTCTAGTCCAGGCCTTCCAAAATTCTCGCTTCTGAGCGACCCGCCTGCGCTTTTTGGGTTTATAAGCAAAAAAAAGACTCCTCTTCCCGCGTAAAACGTAAGCGTTTACAGGAAGAGGAGTTAGCTACATGAGCTAAAATGTATGGATAGGAGTGGAGAGAAACCATACGCTACTTAAAATATAAACGTAAACGCTTTCAAAGTCAACACTTTTGCTACATCTTTTTTAAAAAAATTCCCGCGCGGCCATCGAACAGATTGGTTGAAACGCGTGTGTTTCTTGATTATGATAGAGGAAAGAAGACGAAATGGTCATGAGACGGGAGCGTTTAGCGTACGATATCAGAACAAGGATGTACGCGAATGACTCCTGAGGATCGATAAAAAGAGAGGGAACAAATGTGAACCTACAAGAGCGTGTTTTAGAGGCCATTGAACGTGGAGATGTGGAAGCGGGTCTTGAAATTCTCGACCAGGCGATGGATACGAGCGATCACGAGCAAAAATATCAAGTGGCAGAGCTGTTCTATGAGCTTGGACACGTGGAAAAAGCCGAGAAGTTGGTCGAGGAACTCATGGTCCTTTACCCAGATGAAGGCAGTCTCTATGTGCTCGCGGCAGAAATGAAGATTGATGCCGATAAGGAAGATGAGGCAATTGAGTTGCTTTCTGACATTCATGAAGACGACGACGCGTTTCTTCAAGCTCAGCTTTTGCTTGCTGATTTGTATCAACTTCAAGCGCTCGATGAGGTTGCAGAGCAGAAGCTGCTTTTTGCCAGAGAAAAAGCACCGGAAGAAATCATTCTAACCTATGCTCTTGGCGAGTTTTATTTGGAACAAGGCGCATACAATAAAGCCATTCCTTACTTAAAGCAAGCGCATTACACGAAGGAAGATGTTGGCGGTGTGAATGTAGGGTTAAAGCTTGCAGAAGCTTACAGTGCCAATGGCCAGTTTGAAGACGCTCTATCGCTGTATCAACAAAGTGCAAAGGATGAATTTACGCCGACGACAATGTTTAACTTTGGCTTCACAGCCTATCAGCATGGCGACTATACCGTCGCGATCGAGCAGCTGGAAGGGGTAAAGACACTTGATGCTGATTTTACAAGCGTCTATCTCCCTCTGGCTCGTGCTTATGAAGCTGAAAACCGTCTTGATGAGGCGCTAGAAGTCCTAAGAGATGGCATGGGCATGGATGAATTCAATGATTCCCTTTACCTCCTTGCGGGTAAGCTATCTCTAAAGAAGCAAGATCTAGATCAAGCGGAGGGCTACTTAAGACAGGCCGTTGCTCTGAACCCGTCAAATATGGAGGCTCTGCAAACACTGTCTGCTTACTTGCGCGCGCAGGAGAGAAGCGAGGATTTGCTTGACCTGCTTGAGCATACCTCCTCTTATGGAGAAACCGATGCAATGCTCACATGGTATGAAGCCTTTGCCAGGGCGGACCAGGAGGAGTATCATCAGGCAGCACAGCTGTATGAAGAAGCATACGCGACGTTTTATGAGGACACCGATTTTCTGAGCGAGTATGGTCAGTTCCTCCTTGAAGAGGGCAAGCGCACACGGGCCGTTGACTTATTGCAAAAAGCACGTGCGCTCGACCCAGGTCGAGCCGATGTGACAGAGCTATTAGAATCGCTTGCTGAGGATCGCTAAAAAGCACAGCATTTGTTGAAATAAACTCCCGGAAAATAACAGGAGTTTTGCCTTTTAAAGGCGAAACACTACTCAAGTCAAACAAATGTGATGAAGGCCTCACATGACCAAAAGGGGGGGAGAAGTATGAGTAACATGGTTCCCGTTATGGATAAGAAGGCGTTTTTGAGAGGGTTTCTGAAACGATACCAGTTAAAGCGAAGAGAGTGTGCCTGGCTTCTCAACTATTTAATGAACGATGACAGCTTAATGGAACGTGTTCATTTTCTCAGTCGCAGTGAGGGGGCGCCAAAAGCACTCGTGATTTCGGCTCAGGGCGTGGATCAAATTCCGTTTTCGTTTCGCAAGAATCACCATGTTACCACGGACTGTGAAAAAGCCTTTCACGACATTCGGTTAAATCAAACGGAGGATATTTATATCGAACTGCATTTTAGTGGAGTTTCAACCTCTACGCAGTATTTAGCAGTGTTAGAAGACAATCCGTTTTTACCAGAAACAAAGGAACGAGTGGAGGCAATCGAAAAGCGTGCAGAGGAACTTTTAACGCAGTCGATTCAAGAATTTCAGCGAAAGCGTCTGGAGGAAGCGATCGACAAAGCTCTTGATCAAGGGGACCGAACGGCGTTTATGACGTTAACGGAGGAGTTAAAGAAGCTTGATGAAACCGAGCCTTCCTCCTTGTTGCTTGACAGTGACGAAAGTGAAGATTAAGCTTTTCCTTCCCCGAAATCGAGCGTGGTTGTAAGTCTCTTTTGTCTAGCTTCAGCGGGTAGGAACCGCTGAAGCTTTTTGGATTTTCTAGACGAGGCGCCAGGGTGTGCGGGTATCGTTCATGCCAGAGAATGAGACGTTTTGCCGTCCACAATTTTTGCTTTCAGTCGACCCGTCTATGTTTTTCCGTGCTATAATGCTAAGAGAGTTTTCAAAGAAAGGATGTATGAGCATGCGCTTTAAAGCGAAGGATATGGATACCTATCTACAAGCGGTAGACTATGTGGATACGGCACTTGTTCCACTTGTACAGGCCACTTGGTTGAAAGAGCCGAAGACAGCGGCACAAACGGGAGAGTTCGCTTTGCTGCTTGCAGAAGAGCTCGAGCGACAGTTCCGCGGAAGAGTGATGCTCCTTTCCCCGTTTTCATACACTAGTTCGGAAACAATAGAAGAGCGTGTCCTCCGCCTTACCCATTGGTATGAAGAGCTTGCGGTTTCTTTTAAACATGTGGTGCTGCTTACCTCCGACGGTACATGGAAGCCGGAAGAAGGCCAGCTTGACAACATGCGGCTGCTTTTTGTTCCCTCCGTTCCGCTTGAGTTTGTCGAGCCGGCCAATCGCCGTGAACTTTTAAATGGTCAGCTCAAGCAATTGATGCCTGTTTTAACAGATGCATGGCAGCAAAATAACTGAAAGCGCTGTTCCAACGGATATTGCGAAATGTATCCGCTTATAGTATGATGGTAACGTCCTAGTATTATTTGTTAAGAGGCTCGGGGGGATGGACTGAGTCGATTTTAACGTGTTAGGGGGGAAAAAGAGTGAGCGAGAGAGACCACAAAGTATCAAGACGTCAATTTTTATCGTATACGCTCACAGGCGTAGGTGGATTCATGGCAGCGGGAATGCTCATGCCGATGGTGCGCTTTGCCCTCGACCCAGCTTTGACAGCGGGAGCAGAGTCGGAAATGCACTATGTCACGGATCTCGACGACCTGACAGACGTTCCACAGCGCTTTACGTTTAGTTTTGATCAACAAGACTCTTGGTACGAATCAACGGTCGAGCACGAAGCGTATATTTACTTAGACGGAGATGAAGTGGTGGCGCTGTCTACGACCTGTACGCATTTAGGATGTACAGTGACATACGAAGAAGACGACTCGCGTTACCATTGCCCGTGTCATGGGGGGTTGTTTGAGACAGATGGTCAAAATGTGTCAGGTACCCCGCCTTTGCGACCGCTTGATATTTTTGATGTGCAAGTAGAAGATGGACAAGTGTACCTTGGGCAAGTGAATCAGAGATAGGGAGGGGCGTAATTGATGCTACAAAAAATTTATGATTATGTAGATGAGCGTCTTGATATTACGCCAATGTGGCGCGATATTGCGGACCACGAAGTGCCAGAGCACGTGAACCCGGCTCACCACTTCTCTGCGTTCATCTATTGCTTTGGTGGATTGACGTTCTTTGTGACGGTCATCCAAATTTTGTCGGGAATGTTTCTAACGATGTATTATGCACCGGATATCATTAATGCACACGCATCGGTTCAGTTTTTACAAAGCGATGTGGCTTTCGGGGTCATTGTTCGCGGGATGCACCACTGGGGAGCAAGCGTCGTCATCGTTATGATCTTTCTACATACACTGCGCGTTTTCTTTACAGGTTCCTATAAAAAACCACGTGAACTTAACTGGGTGGTCGGCGTGTTGCTTTTCTTTGTCATTCTTGCATTAGGACTGACAGGCTATCTCCTGCCTTGGGACATGAAAGCTTACTGGGCAACTGTTGTCACCTTACAGATTGCTGAGAGTGTGCCGATTATTGGAGACTTCACGAACGCCCTTCTGGCCGGTGGTGAAATCGTTGGGGCAGCGACATTGACGCGTTTCTTCGCGATTCATGTCTTCTTCTTGCCTGCAGCCCTCCTTGGCCTGCTTGGCGCTCATTTTATTATGATTCGTCGTCAAGGGATTTCCGGACCTCTATAGGTCAACTTAAATAACAATACAAGAAGGAGGAAATTTCATGCATCGAGGCAAAGGAATGGTATTTGTCGGCGACTCCCGTGTTAAAGCGGATAATCGCAAGGCAAACATTCCAAAAGACTACTCCGAGTATCCAGGAAAAACGGAAGCGTTCTGGCCAAATTTCCTTCTGAGAGAATGGATGGTGGGGGCCGTCTTTTTGATGGGCTTTCTCTGCTTAACGGTTGCCCATCCGGCTCCCCTTGAGGCACCGGCCGATCCATCAGATGGGAGCTATATTCCGCTTCCTGACTGGTATTTCTTGTTTTTATTCCAGCTTATTAAATACCAGTTTGCCTCTGGAGATTACAACGTCTTAGGAACAGTCATTATTCCAGGGGTTGCGTTTGGCGCGTTGCTACTTGCTCCATGGTTGGATACATCGAAGGAACGCCGCCCGCATCGTCGCCCGATTGCAACAGCTCTCATGATGCTTGGCGTGATTTCCGTAATTTTTCTAACATGGGAGTCGGTGGACCAGCATGACTGGGAAGTGGCTGCACAGCAAGGGCAGTTGACCGAGGAAGCGGAAATTGATATGGAAGCGGAAGGGTATGAGATCTATTCACAGCAACAGTCCTGTATTGGCTGTCATGGGGATCAGATGACCGGCGGATCAGCGGGACCAAATCTTCTTGAAACCGAGAAGTCCCCGGAAGAAGTCATCGAAATTGTTGAAAATGGTCAAGGAGCGATGCCAGGAGGAGAGTTTGAAGGCTCTGATGAAGAGTTGCAAATCCTCGCTGAATATATTGCGAACCATGGCGAAGATCCAGAATAATTATGAGGGAGGGGGCGTCTTTTAGTTGCGTGGCATTCGCAAGTAAAGGACGCTCTTTTTTCGAGAAAGAGGGGGGTTGGAGTTGCTCTCCTACCTGTATGCGATTCTCTCGCATCGGACCATGCTCGTTGCCTTGCTGATTATCAACGGGCTCGGCACGATTTACGGATTTTGGTGGTACAAAAATCAGTTAGCGATAACGCCGCCTCACTTTATCCCTTTCGTTCCCGATAGCCCGACAGCAAGCCTGTTCTTTGTGTTTGTCTTGATTGCTTTTTTGCGCGGCAAGAACTGGGGCTTAATGGAAGCACTAGCCGGGGTTACGCTCATTAAATACGGCATTTGGGCCTGTGTGATGAACACGTCCACTGTGCTTCTCGGGGGCGAGATGCGCTGGGAAATTTGGATGCTTAACCTTTCTCATGCGGGCATGGCCCTCCAAGCAGTGCTGTTTGCGCCTTATTTTCGTTTGAAACGATGGCATCTCGTTTTTGCCGCTGTCTGGACGGTACATAATGACATCATTGATTATGTCTTTGGCATGCACCCTGGGTTAAGCCGATATGTGCATCCTTATGTAGACCAAGTGGCGTATTTCACGTTCTGGCTAGGAATGGCGGCGCTGCTCGTGATATATATGCTGACGTTAAGAAAGGGATCAGCGAAATTTCAGTTGCCGTCTCATTAAAGAAGTGAAAGTGTCGTGCTAAAAGTGCGACGCTTTTTCGTGAGGTAGCGGGGGTGGCACCATAGAATCCCCACCATCCGAAGAAGATCCTCACAAAAGATTCGTTAACGTCAAACCGCCGCTCAGGAAAATGGTCTACTCTTGTCCTCCTCAACATAGGATTGAATTAGCAGAGGGGGGACAAGATATGCGGTTTTTTAAGGTGCTGCTCGCCTCAATCGCACTCATCGTCCTGCCATTTTCGGTAATGGCGGCAAATGATGATAAAAAAGAGTCGTGGGCGGAACTCAACCATATAGCGGATCAAGTCCTGCAATTGACCAAGCAGGAGAAGTACGAAGAGGCAAAAAAGCTGATGGGGTTGTTTTCAGAAACGTTTCTTGATGGTGAGGTTGAAAACAAGGAGTGGACGATGTCATCGTTGCGCACGTTGACCGTATCGTTTGAAAAAGCGGAGGGAGCTTTAACAGCCGTGGAGACAAGCGCTCAAGAGCGGTTGCAAGCAGTGACTTCCTTTCGCTTAACTGTGGATGCCCTATCAGGAGAGCACCACCCACTCTGGCTTCATTCGCAGAAGACGATAATGTCCGCCCTTGAAGCAACGAGAGACGCAGCAAATGCTGGGGAGAATGAGAATTTCACTCGTCAATTTAATGAATTTTTAAGTCACTATTCTGTGATTCGACCGGCTCTTACGATAAGTTTGGAATCAGAGGTGATTCAGCGTCTCGATTCGTATAATGCATACTTAACCAATCAATCGTCGAACCTAGAAGAAGCAGGAAAACACGTAGAAATGATGCAGGAAGAGTACGAAAAACTTTTTCAGCAAATCGAAGAAGACTCAGCCGATCCTTCGCTGCTTTGGGTGATGCTTACGATTGGTGGTGCGGTTGTGACGTCACTTTCCTACGTCGGCTATCGAAAATACAAGGCGGAAAAAGAAAAAGTGAAAGCAAAAGAATAACGTTTGACCAACCCTTGAACGGGCCGCCCTTTTTCACTGTGAACATGAGTGTCTAATTTGACTTTCTTTGACGTTACAAGGTAAAATTAGACGTAACAAATTGCAAGATGAGGTGATTAAACAAATGGGACTAGGAGCATATTTGCTTTATTTTGCGCTTTTAATGATCATCCCCCTTCTTGCTCAAGGGAAAGTGAAGCGAGCGTATAAAAAGTACTCGCAAATTCACAACTCCTCCGGCATGACAGGGGCAGAAGTTGCCCGCAAGATCTTAAACGACAACGGCATCTATGATGTTAAAGTGGAAGCGACAAAAGGAACGCTGACGGATCACTACGATCCACGTGCAAAGGTGGTCCGTCTGTCGGAACATAACTATCGCAACCCATCGGTAGCTGGTGCCGCTGTAGCCGCGCACGAGGTCGGACACGCCATTCAGGATGAAGAAAACTACGCGTTTTTGAAATTCCGCAGCGCCCTTGTGCCAGTAGCAAGCTTTGGTTCCAATGCGGCGATGTTTTTAATTATCGCCGGGATGTTGCTTGGAGCAGGAGCCAGCGGGGGATCAACGCTCGCTAGCGGGATGATGCTTATCGGCATCGTTTTCTTTGCAGCTGCTGTCCTTTTCCAAGTCGTGACTCTTCCTGTCGAGTTCAATGCCAGTAATCGAGCGATGGAACAAATGGTTTCCAGCGGGGTCATCCAAAATAATGAAGAAAAAGAGACGAAGAAAGTACTCGATGCGGCAGCGTTAACCTATGTAGCGGCGGCACTTGTGGCTGTGCTCGAACTCGCACGCTTTATCCTCATTTTTCTGTCTCAACGTGATTAACACGCAAATCCGTACCTTGACTGGTGCGGTTTTTTTGTCTAGCTCCGACTGGTAGAGCGTCGATGTTGTTCAGGCCTGAGGAGCAACCCGCCTGCGCTTTTCGGTAGTGTCTAGCTCCGGCGCCCACTCGCTCGAGGTTTCTTCACGCCGCCAGATCAAGCCAAAGCCGGGCTTGATGCTGACGTCGCTCCAGAACTTGTCGCTCGTGAGCAGGGCGCCTCTGCTTTTCGTGTCTAGCTCCGGCGGGTAGAAGCGAGGATTTTTCAGTCCTGACAACGGAATCTAAAGTCGGATTTCTTTTGTCAGGTCTTCCAAAATCCTCGCTTCTGTTCGACCCGCCTGCGCTTTTCGGTGATTCGTGCTATACTTAGAGCGTTAGGAATGAGCGGCTCCGTTAGAAAGCAGGGCTGGTGCAAGATGCCCGTAGCACACCAAACAGTAAGAAAAACGTTGAATGCGCAGACCTCGATCTTCGTCATGTTGTTAGTACACTATTGCAGTATCTGGAACCTTCCAAGTTTAACCTAGAGGAGTGGATCGAGAGTGATTCAGATCGCCGGCTTTCCTGTTGACAGCGAAACTCGTTGCAAGCATTACCGTGGAGATTCAGACGTAGTAGCAATTAAATTTGCCTGCTGTAACACCTATTACCCTTGTTACAAATGCCACGAGGAAGGAGCAGACCATGCGATTCAGGTCTGGCCCAAGACACTATTTAGCGAAAAAGCCATTCTTTGCGGCGTTTGTAAGACCGAACATTCCATAGAGACGTACATGCATGTGCACGCCTGCCCTGAGTGCGGGGTCCCTTTTAACGAGAACTGTGCCTTTCACTACCCGCTGTATTTTGATGTATGAGGCTGTTCGCTTTCAAAGCGTCTGGTCGTGAACAATATAAATTTCATTTACCGTACAAGTATAGGTAAATCAAAATCCTGTCTCCTCAGCACAAGAGGGGCTGCCAAATCCCCATACAAAAATCCGTGAGAGTCGAGCTGTTCTCACGGATTTTTCGCTTATTCAAGAATTAAAGGCATTTATCGTTCGTCTTGCAATGGTTTCTTCTGATCATCTAGCGTGAACCCTTCCCCGTGAACATCCTGCACATCATTGATTGTCAAAAACGCGCTCGGATCAATTTTGTGCACGGTGTTTCGAAAACGAATAATTTCGTTTCTGGCAACGACGCAGTAGAGAATCTCCTTGTCCGCACCGGTGAACGTCCCTTTTCCTTGCAAGGTCGTAGCACCGCGCCCCATCTCACGTAAAATCGCATCCGAAATTTCCGGCATTCGCTCCGATATGACGAAAGCTGCTTTTGCGGAATAGGCCCCTTGTTGAATGAAGTCGATGACCTTGGCCGCAATAAACACATAGACGAGTGTGTACATCGCTTCATGTAGCTCCAAGTAGAGGAGAGAGACGATAATCACGCAGGAGTCAAAAACAAAGAAGGTGCGACCGATGCTCCAGCCAAAGTAACGGAGGCAGAGTTTGGCGATAATATCAGCCCCGCCTGTTGTCCCGCCGAAACGAAACACGAGTCCGAGGCCGGCACCGACGATCGCGCCTGCAAAAAGTGCGGCGAGCATGAGGTCCCCGTATAATTCAAACACCGACGGAATTCGTTGAAAGAGATCCAGAAAGACCGATAGGCTCAAGGTGCCAATGAGCGTATAGATAAACGTCGTTCGTCCAAGCATTTTCCATCCAATAAAAAAGAGCGGAATGTTAATCACGAGGTTGGAGATCGCCGGGTTAATTGAAAACAAAAAGAAGAGCAAAAGCGTAATCCCGGTGACGCCCCCATCCGCGAGGTTGTGAGCCATATTGAAGTACACGAGACCAAACGACATCATCGCCGTTCCGAGCAGTATAAAGAGAACATTTTTAGCGTGCTTTGCCACGTAACATCCCCCCTTTCCTATTTGCTGTTCGTTCCTCTCAATTTCCCTGCCTTCTAGTGTACTCGTTTGCTAGGCAAAAAGAAACAACTCGAGGGTGGACTCCCTATCTTTACAATTGCGAAAACCAGCGCTTTTCGCTACGATAGAAGAGATGAAAGAGGTGATGCTTAGTGTCAAACGCGAAGACGATGGCCGCAATGCAAGAGGAAGTGGATGCTTACATTGGACAGTTCAAGGAAGGATATTTTAGCCCGCTGGCCATGATGGCAAGGTTAAGCGAAGAGCTTGGTGAGCTAGCCCGAGAGGTGAATCATTACTACGGGGAAAAGCCGAAGAAAGCAACGGAAGAGGAAAAAACGATCGAACAGGAAGTAGGCGATATGCTTTTTGTTCTGATTTGTCTCGCCAACTCTTTACATATTGACCTGGAAGAAGCGCATGGTTTAGTGATGCACAAATTCAACACTAGAGATAAAGATCGCTGGAGTAGAGTGGAGGAGGAGCAATGAATACCATAAACGTCGTTGTCGCAGGTCCGCGCGGAAATATGGGGAGGGAAGCAGTCTCCCTTGCGTTAGAAGAAGAAACGTTTACGCTTACGGCCGTGGTTGATTCAAAGAATGATGGAGCTACACTTTCAGACCTAGAAGGGCTGCCAAACGAAGATGTCCCGGTGTATACAGACGTAGCTCGTTGTCTATCCGAGCATGATGTAGATGTGTTGCTTGATTTGACTGCGCCTAAATTCGGGCGGAAGCATATGGAAATTGCTTTCAGTCATGACGTGCGGCCCGTTGTCGGGACGACGGGCTTTTCGGAGACTGATATTGCCGAACTACGGACCCTATCTGAAGAAAAGGGACTTGGCGCGATTATCGCACCAAACTTCGCAATCGGCGCGATTTTGATGATGAAATTCTCGCAACTGGCTGCCCGTTATATGACCGATGTGGAAATTATCGAGCAGCATCATGATGGCAAGCTCGATGCTCCGTCTGGCACCGCCATAAAAACAGCGCAGCTGATTGCAGGGGAGCGGGACGAAAAGCGGCAAGGCCACCCGGAGGAAAAAGAAGAACTCCGTGGCGCTCGCGGGGCAGAGCTGGAGGGAATGCGCATTCATAGCGTCCGCTTGCCTGGTCGCGTCGCTCACCAAGAAGTGATTTTTGGAGGTGTCGGGCAGACGCTCACGATTCGTCATGACTCTTTAAACCGGCAAAGCTTTATGCCGGGAGTGAAATTAGCCGTTGAGAAGGTGCTCACGCTTGAGACGCTCGTCTATGGACTTGAACACTTAATCGACTGATGAGGAGGCGAAGGGGATGAAAATTGCACTGATTGCGCACGACAAGAAGAAAAAGGAAATGGTGGATTTTTGTATCGCCTATAAGGATATTCTCACCGAACACGACCTTTACGGGACAGGGACAACGGGCACACGGGTCACGGAAGCAGCAGCGCTCACAGTCACCCGCTTTAAGTCAGGTCCGCTTGGGGGAGATCAGCAAATCGGCGCCCTGGTGGCGGAGAACCAGTTTGATTTGATCTTGTTTTTCCGTGATCCGTTAACGGCTCAACCTCATGAGCCGGATGTTACGGCGTTAATTCGTCTGTGCGACGTGCAGTGTGTCCCTCTTGCAACGAATATTGGTACGGCTGAAGTGTTGATTAAAGGACTAGCACGTGGGGATTTTCAGTTTCGCGAAACGATGCATGAGCAAGAAGAAACGTGTTAGCAACAGGAAATAGGCACGGCAATCTCGGTTTTCTCGCGGAACCGGGGTTGCCGTTTTTTTAGGACGGGATCTTCGTTAAGAATTCACACCATTCAAAAGAGGAAGCCTGTCTGTGAGGTAACGAGGCGGAATTATGCTATAATGTACGGGAAAAGTGGCGGATGTAAGTATAATGCGGCAGCCAAGAAGACGCAAAAAATTATTGAATGGATTTCCACCATACATAAAAAAGGAAAAGGAGCTGAGGCCGTTGAACCTTCAGCAGCTGGATATTCTCGCGTTTGGCGCCCACCCGGATGACGTGGAAATTGGCATGGCAGGAACGCTGGCCACGTATGTGAATGATGGGTATCGGGTTGGTCTTTGCGCGTTGACAAAAGCGGAGCTCTCGTCAAACGGCTCGGTGGAAGCGAGGCAGAAGGAAGCGGAGCGGGCGGCAGAGGCCATTGGCGCCTCTCGTTTCCAGTTTTCTTTCTCGGATCGTGGCTTGCCATCAGTCACGCCAAACGAGCTTGCGCAGGTGGTGGCGCTGATCCGCAAGACCCGGCCGAGGCTTGTGTTTGCGCCAGAAGGGGACCGGCATCCTGATCACGGAGAATGCGGGGAGCTCGTTCGTGAAGCCGTGTTTAACGCCGGGATTCGTCGGTATCAGACACCGGAGAGCGAAGTCGCTCACAAACCAGAAGCGCTGTTTACATATTTTATTAACGGTTACGGACGACCTGATTTTGTTGTTGATATTACAAAGGTCCAAGATAAAAAGCGCGAAGCACTTCAGGCCTATAAAAGTCAATTTCAACCAATAGAGGGCGTCTCCACGCCGCTTACCGATGATTACATCGAGGCCGTCGAAGCGAGAGACAAACTCTTCGGAAAAGAAGTCGGTGTTGCGGCGGCAGAAGGGTTCTGCTCCCGCCTGCCGCTTCTTATGGGGAATTTACTTGAAAGGAACGACTGACATTGAAGAAGAAACGAATCGGCATCAGCTGTTATCCGACCGTTGGTGGCTCTGGCGTCGTGGCGACGGAGCTTGGAAAACAGCTCGCTTCAAGAGGGCATGAAGTTCACTTTATCACATCGAACGTTCCGTTTCGCCTTGATGATAAAGTCTACCCGAATATCTTTTATCATGAAGTCGAGGTGAACCAGTACTCGGTCTTCCAGCATCCGCCTTATGATTTAACGCTCGCCAGCAAAATGGCGGACGTGATCCGCACAAAGGAGTTAGACTTTCTGCATGTTCACTATGCGGTGCCGCACGCGGTTTGTGCGATTCTGGCAAAGCAAATGAGCGGACGTGAGGTCAAAATCATGACGACGCTGCATGGGACGGACATTACCGTTCTTGGCTGGGACCCCTCGCTAAGACAGCTTATTCGTTTTGGGATTGAGGAGTCGGATCTGGTCACTGCTGTGTCGCAAGATTTAGTTAGGCAAACGAAGGAACTGGTTGAGACCGACAAGTCGATTGAGACCGTCTATAATTTTATCGATGAGAGCGAGTATTACCCGAAGCCTGTGGAGGGCCTTAAAGACTGGTACAACATCGACGAAGATGAGGATGTGTTGATTCACATTTCCAATTTCCGTCCCGTTAAGCGGATCACAGACATTATTAACAGCTTCTATTTGATTCAACAACAGCGCAAGGCCAAGCTCCTCCTCATTGGCAACGGTCCGGAAGTCCCCGTTGCCCGTCAACGAATCGCAGAGCTTGGCGTTGAGGACCGTGTGCTCCTGCTTGGCAATCAAAAGCATATCGCTGAGCTGCTATCGATGAGTGATTTAATGCTCTTGCTTAGCGAGAAAGAAAGTTTCGGGCTTGTGGCGCTGGAAGCAATGGCCTGCGGTGTGCCAGTGATTGGTACGAAAGTCGGGGGGATTCCTGAGGTGATTGAAGACGGCGTGAGCGGCTACTTGTGTGAGCTTGGCGATACCGAGTGTGTGGCCACACGGGCGGTAGAGCTTCTGAAAAACAAGAAAAAGCTTGCGGACTTCCGCGAAGCGGCGCTTGAGTGCGTAAAGACCACGTTTTACTCTCAGTATGTTGTCAGCCAGTATGAGCGCTTGTACGAAAAAATGTTAGAACAAAGCGAGGAAGAAACATGACGTGGGTCCAGGCGATCCCAATCCTTAAAAAACTTGAGGAATCGGGGCATAGCGCTTACGTCGTCGGCGGGGCGGTGCGTGATTTTTTGCTCCAGCGACCGATCACAGATGTAGATGTCGCCTCGAGCGCAGCGGCTGACGAAGTACGGAGAATCTTTCCAAAAACCGTGCAAATGAACAACAATCATGAGACAGTGCTGCTTTTTCATAACGGCATTCAGGCAGAGGTGACGACGCTGCGCGGGCGTGAGCTGAAAGAGGATTTACAGCACAGGGATCTCACGATTAATGCTCTCGCCATGGATGTGCATGGGGAGCTGATCGATCCAACAGGTGGTCAAGTGGATCTAGAGCAGGGGCTGCTGCGAGCCTATGATCCTGCCCGGAGCTTTGCCGATGATCCGCTGCGCTTGCTTAGGGTGGCTCGTTTTCACAGTGAGCTAGGCTTTGCCGTTGATCCTTTGCTTAAAAGAGAGATGACTCAGTTTGCAGAAACGATCGCGACAGTGGCCAAGGAACGAGTGGTGAAGGAGCTGTGGCAGCTGTTGGCAGGGAGCGGCGTGCAAGGAGCGCTTTCTTTGCTTTGTGAAACAGGGGTGGGCCTTTATTTGCCGGGACTCCGCCTCGGGGACGTTGAGCTAAAAAAACTGCAAACGATTCCGTCCGTGCACTGGGAGAGTGAATGTCGCTCGTGGGCAGAGCTGCTTGTAAGCCTTCGTTCTGCGGATGCCCTCTCGGAACTCCCTCTTGCCAATAAAACCAAGCAGGTGGGGCAGCAAATCTGGAGAATGTACCAACATCGGATGAGAGCGGCGCTTGATGATGGGTCGCTTTATGAGAACGGGCTTGAGGTGGCCGTACTTACCGAAGAGATAAGGAAGGACCGCGGGCTTCAAGCACTACGGGCGGCTGATGTTAAAGCACAGTTTGATTCCTTGCCAATTACTCGTCGCTCAGAGCTCGCGATCAGCGGCAAGGATCTTCTGAACGCTTGTCAGGATCAGCCAGGGCCTTGGCTCGCCGAAGCACTGGCGTTTGCCGAATATGCGGTCGTAACAAGGCAATTGGAAAATAAGCGTGAGTTGCTGCTTAAGGCTGCGCTAAAGGAGGTGGGGAGACATTGAAAGAACGACTGTTAATTCTGCTGGAAGAAGGGGAGTACGTCTCCGGTGAAGAGATGAGCAAAAAGTTAGGAGTCTCAAGAACGGCGGTTTGGAAGCAGCTTACGGCGCTTAGGGACCAAGGCTATACGTTTGAATCGGTTCCAAAACGGGGCTACCGGCTGACGGGACGGCCAGACACCATTCACGCCCACGATGTCGGAGCGTTTCTGAAGACAGAGCGGCTCGGGCGTGAGCTTCATTACTATGACACGGTGAGTTCCACCCAGACGGTGGCCCACGAGTGGGCGAACAAAGGAGCCGTAGAAGGATCACTTGTGCTTGCCAACGAGCAGCAGGGAGGGCGCGGTAGGCTTGGACGTCCGTGGCAGTCAAAAAAAGGGACAAGCGTCTCGATGAGCTTGATTCTTCGCCCGCATATCGAACCTCACCGGGCGCCACAGCTAACACTTTTAGCCGCGGTAGCCATTACGCGGGCGATTGAGCAGGAGACAGGGCTTCGTTGTGACATTAAGTGGCCAAATGACATTTTGCTCGGAGGCAAAAAGCTGGTCGGGATTTTAACGGAGATGGCGGCAGATCCTGATTTTGTCCAGTTTGTGATTGTCGGAATGGGCGTGAACATTAACCAGCAGCAGGAGGACTTTACCGAAAAGATTGGAGACATTGCCACCTCCCTCTCTATAGAAGCGGGGCGAACGATCCAACGAGCAGCGCTTGTAGCCGCGATCGTAAACGAGTTTGAGTGGCTTTATGATGAATATGTCGACCATGGCTTTGTTCGGATTCGTCCGCTATGGGAAGCGCGTTCGATCAGCGTGAACACGTATCTGTACGCCCGAACTCCAAAAGAGGTCATTTACGGGTATTCGCTTGGGATCACGGATGAAGGGATTCTCCGCCTCAAAGACGAAAATGGTGCAGAACACTTTGTGTATTCCGCAGACATTGAACTAGACAAAAGGACATAACTCCATGCTATACTGAAAGGGCAAGGGCTGTATCTGTGAGAACGGCACCGAAATGGGAAAGAACGCTTGAGGCTTGCTGCGTGGATCCACGTTGGACCGGGACAGCATAAAAGCGCGTGCATGAATGTTCGACCTTTACACACACGCTACCTCTCTGCCTTCTTTCTCTTGGAAAGAAGGCTTCTTTTTCGTTGTTTCGTGCAGTTCAACGAACACATTGAACTGGAGGGAGAAACGTGAAGACAACCGCAACGTTTCAAAAGATGAAGCAAGAAAAGGAACCGATTGCTATGCTTACCGCCTACGATGCTCCGTCGGCGGCGCTTGCGGAGAAAGCAGGTGTTGATTTGCTTTTAGTAGGGGACTCGCTAGGCATGGTCGTGCTTGGCTATGACTCCACGATTCCTGTGACGCTCGATGATATGGTGTTGCACACCAAAGCCGCCAAACGTGGCGCCAGGGAAACGTTTATTGTGACCGACATGCCCTTTTTTACGTACCAAGCCGATTTCAGGGAAACAGCGAACAATGCACGCCGTTTGGTTCAAGAAGCCGGAGCAGACGCGGTGAAGCTGGAAGGTGGGACGGAGATCGCTCAGACCGTCAGGCAGCTTGTTGCTGCTGGCGTGCCGGTAATGGGGCATCTTGGGCTAACCCCACAGTCTGTCGCCGTGCTTGGCGGCTATAAGGTTCAGGGAAAAGCCGCTGAAGAAGCGAAAGCGCTTCTTCAGGAGGCGAGAGCGCTTGAGGAAGCAGGAGCGTTTGCCGTTGTGCTCGAATGTGTCCCACGTCAACTAGGGGCACTTGTTGCACAGACGCTTAACATTCCGGTGATTGGCATCGGTGCTGGAGCCGAGACGGATGGGCAGGTGCTTGTCTACCATGATGTCATCGGCTATGAATCGGAACGAGTGGCCAAGTTTGTCAAGCAATACGTCCACATCTCCCATCAGATTCAAGAAGGGCTCACGGCGTATGTAGACGAGGTGAAGCAGCGTGCCTTTCCAGAGCTTGCCCAGACGTATACGATGAAGGACGAAGCGCGTCTTAGCCTGTACGGAGGTCGCTCATGATGATGATTGTGAGAACGAGGGCAGAGCTTGAGCGAGCGCTCTCAAGCATTCGAGAAAAAGGCGCTTCCATCGGTCTCGTACCGACGATGGGTGCTTTGCATGAAGGGCATCTTTCGTTAATTAAAAAAGCAAAAGCGGAAAACGAGTTTGTTGCCATCAGTATTTTTGTCAACCCGCTCCAGTTTGCTCCAGAAGAAGATTTCGACTCCTACCCGCGTGATTTCGAACGAGACAGAGTGCTCGCTGAGAGGGCCGGCTGTGACTTGATTTTTCATCCCTCGGTGGAGGAAATGTATCCAAGTGAGCCGATGCAGATCGTCCACGTGCAAAAGGGAGCGGGCGTTCTTTGCGGCAAAAGCCGCCCCGGTCACTTTGACGGTGTGGCGACTGTTGTCTTGAAGCTGTTTGGTCTCTTTCGGCCAACAAGAGCGTATTTCGGGCAAAAGGATGCGCAGCAAGTAGCGATTATCACTCAGCTGGTGCGGGAATTTTATGTGCCGATTGAAGTGGTAGCGGCACCGACCGTGAGGGAAGAAGACGGGCTTGCGAGAAGTTCGCGCAACGTCCGTTTAACACCTGAGGAGAGGGCGGAAGCGCCGCGCTTATCCCAGGCTTTACAAAAGGCAAAAAGGGCCGTCGAGACCGGGGAACAAAAGCGTACCTCGCTTGTCTCCATTGTAGAGGAGGAGCTTCAACAGTTCAGGCATGGCGCCATTGATTACGTTGAAGCACTGAGCTATCCAGAGCTGCACGAACAGGAGGAGCTAAGTGGCCAAGCGATCATCGCTCTTGCTTACCAGTTTTCCAAGGTCCGCTTAATCGACCACATCCTGGTAGAGGTACGTACAGAGAAACGGGGGGATGCAAATGTTTCGAACGATGATGAAAGCAAAGTTGCATCGTGCTAGAGTAACGGAATCCAACTTAAACTACGTCGGTAGCATTACGATCGATGAAGACCTAATGGAAGCGGTCGACATTCTCGAAAATGAAAAGGTGCAGATCGTCAACAATAACAACGGCGAACGCTTTGAAACCTATGTGATTAAAGGGCCAAGAGGCGGTCGAGGTATTTGTTTGAACGGCGCAGCGGCACGGCTCGTACAACCGGGCGATGTCGTGATTATCCTTAGCTATGCGCTCATGGATGAATCGAGGGCACAGACCCACCACCCGAAAGTGGCGATCCTTGACCAGGACAATTGTATCGTGGAAATGCTAGGAACGGAACCAGCTTCTACCGTTCTCTAGCGCACATATTCCCTCTTCGGATGTTGCACACTTTACCTAAGTGAGGACTATCTGGAGGGGATTTTTTTGCATCAGTGGTTAAATGAATGGCAGGCGCTCTACGAGCATGTATGGGAAAAGCCATATGAAAAGGAGAACAGCATTCATCTTGAGACGCTTGAGAAAATGATGGGTCTTATGCTGGATGCTTGGATCTCGATGGACGAAAAATTTCAAACACTGGTTGATCGCATGGAAGAGGAACCGCAAGCCGTGACCTACGAATCGGCGGGCACACGCTTGTTTCAATCTGAACGCTTTGAAGAGGCGGCAGAAGCACTTGCGAGCGAGCGCGCGACAGGTCAGGCTGATACCATGAGAGAGCTTTACGCAGGCTTTGCCTGTCTATATGCAAACAAACTGGAGAGAGCTAGAGAGCATTTTCTGTTCGTGCTTCAAGCTGGACGGGACGTTTTGCTCGAACATTTTGCCCATATTGGCTTGGGGCTCCACGCCGTACTGGTTCACGAAATGGAAGCAGCCATTTCACAATTTGAGCAAGCGAAATCATTAACAGACAACGCCGATGTCGTGTATAATTTAGGGGTATGTTATTATGTTATTCACGCGCACGAGAGCGCTGCCTATTGTTTTGCTGAATACGCGAAGGAACATCGAGAGGACACGGAGGCCCTGTATTTCCTAGGGCTGTCGCTCATGAAGGCCGGCCGCTTTGAAGAAGGCAGGGGCGTCTGGCTGAAGTGTGCCGAGTCGTTGAAGGAAACGGAGGCTTTGCAAGCACTCGCTCATCGTAGTGAATGGTTTGGCGAGCATGAACTGGCCTGCTATTGTTATGAGCAGATGATGTTCATCGCTGGCCAAACGCAAGCGTCCTTGCATGGATTTGCCTGGAACAAGGCACTTCTAGGGGATGAGCGGGCGGTGAATCTGCTGGCCTCCCTTGGTGAGACGGATCCTGAAGCACATGTGTCCTGGCAGCTTCTTGCAAATCATTGGCAGTAGCGTGATGCGGCCGCGTGCCGCAAATAGAGGTGTAGAATGTCACATAGATACGTTATTGTTGATTTAGAAACAACGGGTCACTCTCCTGCTCATGGAGATCGCATCATTCAAATTGGGGCGGTAAAAGTGGAAGCGGGACATATTTCCGAACGCTTTACGACGTACGTGAATCCAAAGCAGGAGATCCCCCCGTTTATTACGGAACTAACAGGCATTGATAACGAAGATGTCGGCGAAGCGCCGTTATTTGAGGAGGTGGCGAAGGAGCTGCTCGCCTTTATGGAGGGCTGTGACTTTGTTGCTCATAATGTCCCGTTTGATAAAGGATTTCTTGAACAGCAGCTCCAGCTTGAAGGGTATAGCTTTCCAAATGGCTCGGTTTTTGACACGGTCGAGATGAGTCGTGTGCTCTGGCCAAAGCAGATTAGCTACAAGCTGACAGAGCTTTCCACGAGCCTGGATTTAGACCACAACCGCCCTCATCAAGCCGATAGCGACGCGTATTCCACTGCTGAGTTGTTTCTTGCGCTGCTACATACAATTGAAACGCTGCCTCTTCTAACGTTGCAGCAGCTCTTACCGATTGGAAAGCGACTCAAAAGCGACTGGCAGCAGCTGCTTGATCCTCTGATTCGCATGAAGCTAAAAAGCGGGGAGACCGGAGAGGACGACTATGATTGCTACCGCCAGCTCGCCTTAAAAAAGCAAGAAGTAGGGAGCTCAAGCGCTCCAGAGGAACCGGTAACAACGTTTGAGGAAGCGCAGGAACTTTTGTTTGGCGAGGACGGCACGTTTGCCCAAGCCTTTTCTTCCTATGAAACACGCCTCGGACAAACACAGATGATGCATGAAGTGAACCATGCTTTTCGCGAGCATCAGCATGCCTTGATTGAGGCGGGCACAGGCACAGGCAAATCGCTTGCGTACTTGCTTCCCGCCGCTTATTACGCCAAGCAGGCGAAAAAGCCGGTCGTCATTAGTACGTACACGATTCCCTTGCAAGAGCAGTTATTGAAGCGGGATCTTCCTTTGCTTGAGGCCGTGACCCCGTTTCCAGTCCATGTCGCTGTGCTAAAAGGGCGGAGGCACTATTTAGATTTGCGCAAGTTTGAGCAGTCACTTGCGAGTATTGCGGAGGATTCATATGATGTCTTAATAACAAAAGCGCAGCTGCATGTCTGGCTTCTGGAAACCGAACGCGGCGATGTTGAAGAGTTGAATTTAACATCAGGAGGAAGAAACTTCTGGTTTCAGGTACAAAGCGATGGGGCTTCTGATTTAGGCAAATACAATCCGTGGGCCTCCCGCTGTTTTTACCACCGAGCTCGTCAGGCCACCTTAAAGGCTGAACTTGTAATCACCAACCATGCGTTGCTTCTAACCGATGTTACGCAAGCAGGCCATGTGCTTCCGAGCTATTCTCATGCCGTGATTGACGAAGCGCATCATTTGGAAGAAGCTGCCGGTGATTATTTCGGCGTAAAAACGGATTATGTGTCGCTTTCCTTTGTGTTGCAAAAGCTCGATCGAAACGAAGAGCAAAGCGTGGTAGGCACGCTTGAGGAGATCGGAGGACGGCTTGCGAAAACGATCGCCTTACAGGAAACTCGAGACACCCTTTCGCTTGTGAAAGAGGATGTCGATGAACTGTTTCGCATGCTTCACGCCTACACATTGAAGGCGAGTGAACAAGGGCCCACGGACATCGGCCGGGCAAGTCATATGTACAAGAGCTTCTCGGAAAAGGGCACTCTTTGGCAAGGGGTTCTTGAGTGTGCGATGCGCATCCAGATGAACGGGGAGTCTGTGCTTCAAGCATTTGAATATGCGAGTGCGGTGTTAACCGAGGCCAGTGAGACAATGAGCTATATTGACCGCTCTCGTCTAGCGGATGCAAAGACAACGATTGCCATCTTTTCAGAGCATCTTCAAGCCTTGTATGAGCTGCTGCTTGAGTATGATGAGACGTTCGCCTACTGGATGGAGGCGGAGCCCAAAGGGGCCAAGAACGCGACGTACTTAGTGGCCAAACCGATTCAAGTGGCTGAACAGCTTGCCGATCGGTTTTTCGCGAAAAAGAAAAGCGTTGTTCTCACATCAGCGACGTTAACCGTTAACGGATCGTTTTCCTACCAAGTGCAGCGATTAGGCCTCGAAGATTTTGGCGTGAAAACCGTTCATGTTCCGTCGCCTTTCGCTTATGAAAAACAAGCAAAGCTTCTCGTTCCTTCCGACCTTCCGCCTATTAGCGCACGAGCAGACGAACTATTTGCCAGCGATGTAGCCATTAAAATTTGGCGGATTGCCGAGGTTACCCGAGAGAAAGTACTCGTTTTATTTACCTCTTATGAGCTTTTGCGTAAGGTTTATTATTATGTTAAAGATTTAAATAGCGAAAATCTTGTCCAGCTCATCGGGCAAGGGGTAACGAGCGGTAGCCGCAGCCGCCTTCTGAAACTCTTTAGAAACGTGGAGCAAGGCATTCTTTTTGGCACCAACAGTTTTTGGGAGGGGGTTGATTTGCCAGGAACGGAGCTGGGGCATTTGGTGATTGTTCGTCTCCCGTTCGCACCACCGAACGAGCCGCTGATGCGAGCGCAAATTGAGCAGGCGAAAGACGAAGGGCGAAACCCGTTCACCGACCTCTCGTTGCCACAGGCCGTGATTCGCTTTAAGCAGGGATTTGGCCGCTTAATTCGCACGAAAGAAGACGTTGGCTGTGTGTTTGTGTTTGACCGACGCATTGTAACCGCCCGTTACGGAAAGGCTTTTGTACGCTCTTTGCCAAACGTGCCAATGTACGAAGGAAAACTTGAGGATTTGCTGCAATTACAGCTCGAATTTGGGGAGGAAGAATCGTGAGTACGATTATTCGGAATGCTCGAATTGTAACGATGAATAAAGAGAAGCAAGTGATTAATCGTGGCTATGTGTGGATGAAGAATGGCTTTTTTATTCGAGTGGAGGAAGGAGAGCCTGACAACGAGATTCGAGGCAAGGCAAACGAAGTGGTGGACGCCAAAGGCAAATGGCTCATGCCTGGGCTCATTAACACCCATGGCCACCCCGCCATGACCTTGATGCGCGGCATGAGCGATGATTTGCCTCTAAATGAATGGTTGGAGCAGGATATCTGGCCGTTTGAATCGAAGCTCGATGAACGGGCCACGAAAGTGTCCAGAGAACTGGCGATGGTGGAAATGATTAAGTCAGGGACGACGACTTTTCTTGATATGTACCATTTGCATCTGCCGGACTTTGCTGAAGCGGTGCTTCAATCGGGGATGCGTGCCACCTTAATGCGTTCAGTGATTGGTCTATGTTCAAAAGAAGAGCAAGATGCGAAGCTTAATGAGTCGTTAGCGTTTGCTTGTGAGTGGCATAAAAAAGGCGACGGCCGCATTCAAACGATGCTTGCCCCTCATGCACTTTATACGTGTCCACCTGATTACGTCGAGCGAATTGTTGAGGCTGCAAGGGATGCGAAATTGCCGGTACATATGCACTTAGCCGAAACGCGCAAAGAAATTACCGACGTTATGGATAACGAAGGCATTCACCCACTGGAGTTGCTTGAGGACCGTCATTTGCTTGAGGGGACGGAATGGCTTTTTGCGCACGGCGTTCATATGCATGAGCAGCACATGGAACTCTTGCAGTCGCGCAATGCCGCCATCAGCCATAACCCGAAAAGCAACTTAAAGCTTGGCTCCGGCGTGGCTCCTGTGGCGAGCATGCTTAAGCACGGTGTCATTGTCGGTCTTGGAACGGACAGCGCTGCATCCAATAACACCCTTGACCTTTTTGAAGAAATGCGTATGGCCATTCTATTGCAGCGTGGAATCAATGAGCAGGCAGACATGGTGGAAACGATAGAGGCCTTGCAAATGGCGACGACATCCGGTGCACAGGCCTTGCGCTTTGACCATCTCGGTACGATCGAACAAGGCAAGCTTGCGGACTTCATATTGCTAGATCCGCGTCTTCCTCATTTGCAACCGGAAGAAAACATTCTCTCCCACCTCGTTTTCGCGGCCAAGGCAAGCGATGTGACCGACGTGTTTGTTCAGGGAACGCCTCTTATGAAAGACAATGTGCTTCTTACGCTTGATGAAGAGGCGATTATGTATGAAGCGAATCGAGTGTATCGCAGGTTGAACGATGGAAAATAGTAGGCGACGACGATGGCCGCCTACTACTGAGGTGTGGTCAGAAGGTTTTTAATCGTGATCAGCCGGCGTATCTGCTCCTTGAGCAGAGGAACGAATAAACAAATCCGGGAATGCGGTTTGTCGTATGGTCACAGGCCACGCCTCTTCACTCGAAAGAGAAGAGCGGCTAAGCAGAGAAGCAGTGCTTTTGTGCTCCTGATACCATTTGGCTAAATCGCTCTTATTCATCGTGTCCTACGCCCCCCTTCAACTGGCGTATCTTTAGTATGACCGGGGAGGAAGCAGCTATGTTTAGCAATGATTGTGGCAAGCGAACATAAATTGGAGCGCATAAGTCCCCATTAGGAAAGGACGGATCAGATTGGATGCACAAGAAAAAATGAAAGTGTTGTCTACCGTGACCGTAAACTATAGCGATGATTTCTATAAAGTGGTGGACACACTGAACCGAACCTTAAAAGACAAACAGTTAACCTTTGGGTTTTCATTGGATGAGAAAGATGAGTCAAAAATAACGCTGACGATTTATGAAGTATAGGAAGGTTTTTTATGAAAAAATGGATACTGCTTGGGAGCGGCGCCTTTTTAGTGGTGGTCATCGGACTGTTTGTCTACGGGTATCAGGTCGTCCGTGAGCCGCTTGCGGAAGGCTACGAAAATGCGAGTGCCTACTTGCAAAGCGAACATGGTTTTGCGGAAGTTGAAACCGTGAACTTTTACCATGGAAATACGGGGTACTATGTGGCAAGAGGGATGAACGAGGACGGCGAAGCGCTCATTGCTTGGATCGAACAAGACTTGTTTCGGGAGCTTCCAGAAGAAGAGGAATCAAGCGAGCCTGTCGTTCTTCCTGCTTCAGAGGGCCTCACAGAGGAAGAAGCATGGCAAGCCGCCCAGCAAGAAATTGGAGCAAGTGTTGAATTTGACGGTCTACGCCTGGGCTACGAGGACGGCGCCCCTGTGTATGAGCTTACCTACATGGACGACTCGGACCGTAAAGTCTTTTACTACATTGACTTTGCTGACGGGTCCTTTGTCAAAAACTATAGTTTAAGGACAGGACCTTAGTCTCACCGTTGACTTCCATTTTTGCCAGAGGGTATACTATTAAAGCGTTTTATGAGTAAGTGCAGGAGGGACTTTTAGTGAAAACAACCATTGCCCAAGTGGGGCGTTATGTTAATGAAGAGGTAACCATTGGAGCGTGGATTGCCGGAAAACGTTCAAGTGGAAAAATCGCTTTTTTGCAGTTGAGAGATGGAACAGGCTTTATTCAAGGAGTAATCGTTAAGGCTGAGGTTGAAGAAGAGCTGTTTCAAGCAGCCAAAGGCATCACCCAGGAAAGTTCTGTCTACGTATCGGGAACGGTTCGCGAAGATGACCGTGCGCCATCCGGCTTTGAGCTTGCGGTTACGGGGCTTGAGATCATTCACGAAGCGAAGGAGTACCCGATTACGCCGAAGGAGCACGGGACGGAATTTTTAATGGATCACCGCCATTTGTGGCTGCGGTCGAAGCGTCAGCATGCCGTCATGAAAATTCGAAACGAAATCATTCGTGCCACCTATGATTTCTTTTTTGAAAACGGGTTTACGAAGCTGGACTCTCCGATTTTAACGGGCAGCTCTCCTGAAGGCACGTCGGAGCTCTTTCATACGAAATACTTTGATGAAGATGCGTACCTGTCACAGAGCGGGCAGCTCTATGCGGAAGCAGGGGCGATGGCGTTTGGACGCGTCTTTACATTTGGGCCGACGTTTCGGGCAGAAAAATCGAAGACACGCAGGCATTTGATTGAGTTCTGGATGATTGAGCCAGAAATGGCTTTTGTGGAACATGAAGAAAGCCTGGACATTCAAGAGAACTATGTGGCCTTTATGGCGAAGTGTGTACGGGAAAATTGCCAGCTTGAGCTTAAACAGCTAGATAGAGATGGTAGCAAGCTGGAAGCGATTGAAGCCCCGTTTCCACGCATTACGTATGATGAGGCACTCACGCTGCTTAAAGAAAAAGGGTTCGACGATGTGGAATGGGGCGATGACTTTGGGGCGCCTCACGAAACGGCGCTTGCTGAGCATTACGACAAGCCGGTCTTCATTACCCATTATCCGAAATCCTTGAAGCCGTTCTACATGCAGCCAGCCAAAGGGCGGGACGATGTTGTCCTATGCGCGGACTTGATTGCCCCGGAAGGCTACGGAGAAATCATTGGCGGCTCTGAGCGAATTCACGATTATGATCTGCTCAAAGCAGAAATCAAGGCGCACAATCTTTCCCTTGATACATACCAGTGGTATTTGGATTTACGCAAATACGGTTCCGTTCCTCATTCTGGATTCGGACTCGGTCTTGAGCGTACGGTTGCCTGGTTCGCGGGCATTGATCATGTTCGGGAAACCATTGGTTTTCCGCGGCTCCTAAACCGGCTTTACCCATAAATTGCGGAAGTTGACCTATCGTTCGGGTCAACTTTTTTGCTCTAGCTGCGGCGGGTAGAAGCGTCGAGATTTTTCAGTCCTACCCGGAAATCCAAAATCAGGATTTCTCGTGCAGGCCTTCCAAAATTCGCGCTTCTAAGCAACCCGTCTCCGCTTTTCGGATTAGCTACGCCTCGAAGGGTGGTGCATGTTATACTAAACGTTCAGGGGTGGTAATGATGAATGATGTTTTTATGAAATGGGCGAATCAGAAGCATGTGACAGTCCCGCAGCTTTTGCTTGAACATTATACGGATCTGGGCATGAATGAGCAGGAATTTGCTGCGCTTCTCCATGTGCAGTTTTTTCTCGATAGCGGGGACGCTTTTCCGACACCGCAGCACTTAAGCGAGCGGATGACGCTTACGCTTGATGGGTGTGCACAGCTGTTAGGATCGCTTGTGAAAAAACAGCTCCTTGCTCTTGAAAATAAATGGGACCATAATGGCATTCTTTATGAGTACTACACGCTTGAGCCGCTTTGGGCAACGCTCATTCAGCTGCTTGAGCGCAAGGAGCAAAACGCCGAAGAGAAGAAAAATGAATCGAACGAAGGAGAGCTCTACCAGCGTTTTGAACAGGAATTCGCGCGCCCTCTCTCACCGATTGAAGCAGAGACGCTTTCGATGTGGTTGGACCAGGACGGTCATAGCACAGAGCTGATCTATGCGGCTCTCCGAGAAGCGGTCGTCTCGGGCAAGTTAAACTTCCGCTACATTGACCGGATCTTGTTTGAATGGAAGCGAAACGGCATTCAAACGGTCGAGCAGGCGAAAAATCACAGCGACCGCTTTCGCAAGCGCACACCAAAAAAAGAGACGCCATCCAAAAAGCCAGATCAAACGGTTCCGAGCTTTCACTGGCTAGAGAACTTGTAGGAGGAGGTGCTGATGCTCTCGAAAAAAGATACACAGCAGGCGCTTCAGACGATGGGAGAGCTATTTCCGGAGGCTGAGTGCGAGCTCGTGCATAACAATCCTTTTGAGCTTCTCGTGGCGGTGGTGTTATCGGCACAGTGCACCGATGCCCTTGTGAATAAGGTCACCCCGCACTTGTTTGCCAAATATAAAGAACCAGAAGATTACACTTTAGTGCCGCTTGAAGAGTTGGAGCAAGATATACGCTCGATTGGACTGTTTCGAAACAAAGCAAAGAATCTTAAGAAGCTTTCCCAGTCACTGATTGAAAATCACGCAGGAATGGTGCCAAAAACACGTGAAGAGCTGGAGGAGCTTGCAGGTGTTGGCCGGAAAACGGCAAATGTTGTCACAAGTGTGGCTTTTGGTCGGCCAGCGATTGCGGTCGACACGCATGTGGAACGTGTCTCAAAACGCCTCGGCATCTGTCGCTGGAAGGACAATGTCCGCCAGGTGGAAGAGACGTTGATGAGGAAGCTTCCAGAAGAAGAGTGGTCCGCCAGCCATCATCGTCTAATTTTTTTTGGCCGGTATCACTGTAAAGCCGCCTCGCCAAAATGTGAGAGCTGTCCACTCCTAGAGATGTGCCGAGAAGGGCAAAAGCGCTTGAAGGCTAAAGTCAGGTCATGACGAAGGCGATTTCTTCTTGTGTAGAGAAAGGAACGAATGACGTGAAATCGATGGATGTAATGCGTCCGGTGCGATGGACGGAAGAAGAGAAACAGCACGAGGCGGCCCTTGCCGCCAAACAACAGAAGCCACGTTTTGACCTTGCTTTCTGTGGTCATTTTTCCGCGGGCAAATCCACCATTGTGAACGAGCTGCTAGGCGCAGAGGTATTGCCGACAAGTCCAATCCCGACAAGTGCCAATATGATTGCCATTCAAAATGGGCCGCTTGGCGTCGCGATGACGACGGTCGCTGATCAGACGCAGCACTGGCAAGGGGACATCCCATGGGAAAAAGTGAGGGAGTGGGGAATGGACGGAGCAGGAATCAAGTCGCTCACCATTACAGCCCCTCTTTCCTTCCTGGGGGCAAGTAGCACGATATATGACACGCCAGGAGTGGACTCCACCGACCCGACGCATCAGGCGATGACGCTTGAGGCGCTTTATACCACGGATGTGATTGTTTATGTGATGGACTACAATCATGTTCAGGCGGAAACGAATTTGCAGTTTTTAAAGCAGTTAAGCGATGAAGGCAAACCGCTTTTCCTTGTCATCAACCAAGTGGATAAGCACAACGATCAAGAGCTTTCGTTTGAAGCCTTCCACGCCTCTACAGAGGAGACGTTTGGCAAGTGGGAGATTTCCTATATGCGCCTTTACTACACGAGTACGCGAAGAGAGGGGAAACACAACCGATTTACAAGCTTTTCCCGTGATATGAAAGCGCTGCTTTTCGCGGGGGGTTCTCTTGAGAAACTGAGTCGGAAACGGCTTGAGCGCAGCTTTTATTTGGCGGTTGTGAGCAGGTTGGAAAACGAACGTTTGGATCGAGAACAAGCGATTTGGGACGAGATAGAGGCGGATGGTTTCGACGTAGCGGAAGTCCAGGCTCTTGATAAACTGGAGCAGGAATACGAGCGTGCCAAAGGGGCTGCTGACAAAATGCAGCAGTCGTTTGAAGAGGATTGGGAGTCACTTTTCAGGCAAGTCACGCTTTTTCCCGCGCAGGTGATGGAAAAAGCACAAGCCTGGCTGGAATCGGCGGCCTCCTCGTTTAAAGTAGGGGTTCTAAGGTCCAAAAAGAAGACAAAGGAAGAGCGTGAAAGACGTCTCGATGCTCTCATAAACGCACTTCAGGATACAGTGGATTCACAACTTGTCTTTCATCTCCAGCGATCATTAAAAACGATCCCGCGCGAACATTTGCAAAGCAAAGAAGCGTTTGATGAGGCCGTTACGCAAGTCGCCTATACGGTGGACAGAGAATTTTTCCAGCGGCACCAACCGAGTGGAACGGTTGGGGACGCGTTTGTTTACGCGTTCGCAAAGGAACGAACCGGTGAAATTGTTAAACGGCTGCAAAGCAGAGCACATGCGGCGTTAAGGACCGGGGTTCAAGAGCTAGAGGATCATTTTGCAAGACAGGAAGAAACGCTTGCAAACTCTCTTGCGCAACTTGAAGGTGCTCGTGCGTATTTATGGAAAATGGAGGAGGAAGGAGCAGCCTATCACGAGCGTATCGGTGAACTACAACGTAAGGCAGGAGCGCTTGAGGATGGAGGCGCGTTTGAAGCACAGATAGAAGAGGAGCTGAGGAATCCGTATACGGAAGAGAATTCCAATGAGAGCCACTCGTTAGCGAAAGCGGTTCTCCCAGCCTCAAGCGTGATCGCTACGGAGTGGAAAAACGAAGAAAGGTCCTTGTCTCGGAGCGATACGAATATGGCCAACGTTCCTTTGGACAAGGCGAAACAAACGCTTGCAGCGTTTGTCGATCAACCGTGGCTGAGCTACGAGCGAGAACAGCTACTTGAGAGCCTTGAGCGTATTGAGCACGAGCGTTTCACGATCTCCTTATTTGGCGCGTTTAGTGCGGGAAAGTCCAGCTTTGCCAATGCCCTTCTTGGAGAGGACGTACTACCTGTGTCCCCGCACCCAACGACGGCGACGGTAACGACGGTGACGGCATCAACGGAGCTGCATGCGCATGGGGAGGTCCAAGTGACCTACAAGACGGCAGAGGCCCTAGATGCAGAAATTCAGGCTGTCGCGCGAACGCTCGAGGCAGGTGTAACCCTAGGTACCCTTCCGCGGATGAAAACAAAGCAGCTTAAAGCGCAAACCTCAGAGGAAAAGCACGCGCTTCACTATCTGGAACTGGTTCAGGAAAGTCTCAAAAAACACGAGCATCACTTAGGGAGCGAGGCGCTTGTTTCCTTAAAGGAATTAGGGGAGCGAGTGGCGACAGAAACGCATGCCTGCTTGATTGGGCATGTGCATATTTACTATGATGCCAAGATCACGAAAGAGGGCATGACACTAGTTGATACTCCTGGCGTGAATTCCATCCATGGACGACATACGAACGTCGCCTATGAGCACGTGCGGAAATCAGATGCGATTTTTTATGTCACGTATTACAACCATTCCTTTTCAAAGGCCGATGCCCAGTTTTTGGAGCAGCTGGCGAAAATCAACGCTCATTTTTCTACCAACAAGCTTTTCTTCATACTAAACGCAGCGGATTTGGCCAGCAGTCAAGCGGAATTAAGCGGCGTGCAGAAATATGTGTTTCGTTCTCTGCAAGCTGCGGGAGTAGAAGACCCTCGATTGTACCCGGTTTCAAGCAAAGAAGGGTTGCTTGAAAAGCAAAGCGCAGGAGAAGCGAGAAGTTTATTTGCGGTGTTTGAAGGTCGTTTGTACAGTGAGATCCTCGCCACACTAAAGCAGCTCAGTCTTTCCTTGTTCGTCAACCAATGCCGTCATTACATCGAGGTGCTAACACAAACGAGCGATTATGCTTCCTCTAACCGCGAAGTCCAAGAACAAGAAAAACAAACGCTTGAAGCAAGCACGAGGCACTTTGTAACGGAGCTTGAGAAGGAAGGAGAGCGACCGCTTGCGACAGGGGCGAAGCAGGAGACGAGCGAACTCTTTCTCTATCTGCGGGAGCGTTTACGCTACACGCTTTTCGACACGTATCTCGAGCATGTAAACGTAACAACGGTCAAGGGTTCTGGGAGAAGGGAACAGCGTTTAGCGCTTGCAACGGCGGTAAAGAACTGGCTGCAATCCGGTGCCTTGTTTCTCGATCAAGAGTTGGGCGCGACGAAAGTGAGGCTTGAGATCTCTCTTTCACAGGCTTATGAAAAATGGCTTTCTGAATGGGAGGCGACCATTCAGAAAAGCCACCCAAGCGTTCTCCTCTATGAAAAGCAGCAAGACACTTCGCTTAACCTGGAACTGCCGCGTGCACAGCTTGAGATCGGCCTGAGCGAGGATCTGAATCAGCTAACAAGTCTGAAGGCCTTTTTTGAAGGCGGGGAGTCCATGCGACTAAGAGAAGCGGTCGCAGAGAAAGCGACTGCCGTGGGCCAGGAGTTCTTACGCGAGGCTGAAGAAGCCCTTAAAGAAGCGTTACTCGTGCACGTCAGCGAGCTTTGGATAGCAGGAACGAACGAGGTCGCCCAGGCGCTAACGCGCGAAAGGGAGCGTTTAAAAGAACTTAGCGACCCCAAGCTGGCAAGACAAATAAGAGAGGAAGCGCAGCAGCTAGAACAATTGCCCTTCCCGGACTAATTAACAAAGAGCCTGCTAAAGACCGTTCGGTCACTTAGCAGGCTCTTTTGTCTAGCTGCGGCGGGTAGAAGCGTCGAGATTTTTCAGTCCTGCCCGGAAATCCAAAATCGGGATTTCTCGTGCAGGCCTTCCAAAATTCGCGCTTCTGGCAACCCGCCTGCGCTTTTCGTGTCTAGCTGCGGCGCCCACTCGCTCGAGGTTTCTTCAGACCGCCAGATCAAGCCAAGGGCGGGCTTGATCCTGCCGTTCTTCCAGAACTTGTCGCTCGTGAGCAGGGCGCCTGCGCTTTTCGAGGTCTAGCTGCGGCGGTTTTCTCATCCCGCCTGCGCTTTTCGGGTGGTAATGAAGTTACTCCTCGTTTTCTTCGGAGCCCTCTGCGTCTTCATCGGAATCAGAATTAGCGTTGTCGGATTCACTTTCATCCGCCTCCCCTGACTCTCCGTCTTCTTCAGAAGGAGAGTCAGAGTCAGACTCATTGGAACCATCTTCACTATCGTCGCCATTGGACCCATTTGAGTCGCCGTTGCCACCGTCATTCCCGTTTTCTTCGCCGGCGTCTCCTTCGCCTTCATCAGAAGGGGCTTCCGACTCATCAGACCCATTTTCGTCGTTATCAGCGTCACCGTTATCAGCTCCGTCACCGGGATCTTCTTCGGTGTCTTCGCTCTGATCAGGTTCCTCTTCCACTTCAGGCTCTTCCTCCTCAGTGGCTTCTTCTTCCGTACTTTCTTCCTCTTCCACTTCTTCGTCGTTCTCGTCCTCGTCCTCTACGACGGCTTCTGGAATAGAAGCCTCCACCGAGATGCTGTCACTTGTCAAGCTGGAGTCCGCGTCAGCGACTGCCTGCACAGTAAACGTGTACGTCTCTCCAGGTTCAGCTCCTTGAAGGGTGGCGCTAGAGTTGGTCTCGCCTGAGAGTGAACCGCTGGAAATGTTCGTATTAAAGCTGACGTCATCGATTTCATCCCCCGGATAACTCCATGTGAACGTCACCGATCCTGAATCCTCATCGTAGTCCCAGGAGACGTTGCTCGGATCGGAAATGCCGTATTCCTCCGAAACCTGGTTCGTTTCATTTCCGCGAACGAAGAGCTCCGTGCGAATTTGACTGCTTGGCGTTGCTGGGCTTGGAAGAAGACCGGTTGAGGCTTCCACCGCTCGTTCTACCACGGAATCCGGCTGTTCAAAGTCGGGGGTATCATCAGTAGAGACGCCTTTCATAACTTCGTTAAACACGCGCTGGGCAAGTTGAGTATTGCCGCTGCTATAGGTAAGGAAGTTATCCATCGTCTCCTCATTTTCCGGATTCGGTCCCCGATCGAAACCAACCCAAACGGAGGCTGTGTAATCGGTGGAGTACCCCGAGAACGAGACGCTCGGGACAGCATCACTTGGCAAGCCCAGTTCATCCCGATTATCAAAGTTCGTCGTTCCTGTTTTACCGGCAATTGGTACGTTGGAAAGGCCTTCGACAGCGACTCCGCCCGTACCACCTGAGGAACGATCAACGGCGGTTTTGAGCATGTCTGTGACCATGTATGCCGTGTAGTCTTCCATTACACGCGCGCTTTCGGGCTCCACATTGATTTCGCGGTTGTCTGGAAAAACAACTTTGCGAATCGTGTGTGGCTCGGTAAACTCACCGCCGTTGCCTAGCGCAGCAAACGCGCCCGCTAATTGTTCAGTCGAAAATCCATGGGACAATCCGCCAATCGCTCCAGCCTCGGGGCGTCCGTCATCTCCTTCATCCAGCGGCATCATTTGTTCAAGAAAGTCATAGGCATTGTCTTTGCCAACTTGTTGGAGAGCCTTCACGGCCGGGACATTCCGTGACTGAGCAAGAGCTTGCCGCATCGACATCGCGCCCTGATACCCTCCATCAAAATTGTTGACGGGTCCTTGCTCACCTTCTGAATAGTTAAACGGCTCATCGACCATAATATGACCGGTGGACAATTGCTGTTCATTAATCAGCGGTGCGTAGTCAAGTAGCGGCTTGATCGTTGAGCCCGGCTGCTTACGCTCCGTGGCATAATTAGTCACACGCTGGTCGTTTTCTTCTGTGCCATTCCCAAAAGCACGAACGGCTCCGGTGGCGGTATCGAGAAGGGTTACGCCGGTCGCAAACTGTTCGTCATCTGGAAAGTTTATGTCGTAATCCCCGGATTTCAACACATCATCCACATGGTTCTGTGCGTCGACGTCAAGTGTTGTATAGACTCTTAGTCCGGAGTTGTGAATGTCGTTGACCGTGAGCTCCTCCATCGACTCCAGTTCATCTATGACTTCATCGTAGAACGTTGAGTGAGGGTAGCTCTCCTCTCGGTTGTAGTCCATTTGTTCTTCAATCGGCGTATTTCGTGCTTCTTCGGCTTCCTCAGCGGTGATATGCCCCTGCTCTTCCATTAAGCCAATCACGAGGTTTCGACGGCTTTCCGCATTCTCCGGATTACGATGGGGGTCATAAAAGTTCGGACGACGCGGAATCCCGGCAAGGACCGCTGCATCGGCAATCGTAAGCTCATCGAGCGACTTGTTAAAATAGCGCTCTGATGCGATTTGAACCCCGTATCCGGCGGAAGATCCTAAGTTGATTTGGTTTAAGTACATTTCAAGAATCTCGTCTTTTGAGTATTGACGCTCGAGCTGTATGGCCAGATATTGCTCCTGTATTTTTCGTGTGAGTTGTTTTTCTTGACTTAAAAATAAGTTCTTTACCAGCTGCTGCGTAATGGTGGAGGCGCCTTCCGACCCAAAGCCTTCGGTGACGTTGGCGACAATGGCTCCACCAAGGCGGCGTACATCAATGCCGGAGTGATCATAGAAACGCATGTCTTCCACAGCAATAAAAGCGTTCTTTAAATGATCGGGCATATCGTGAATACTGGCATTGATTCGCGTCTCACCTGAATCGAGTGTTGAGACGCGCTCATCGTTCATATCATAAATTTGCACCGATTGGGCGAGCATGAGCTGCTCTTCGTCCAAGTCAGGAGCACCGGCGATAATTGCAGCGACTGTAATCCCACCGCCAACAACGCCTATGCCTGCGAGAATGGCGAGCACGACTAAAATTTTCTTGAAGATCCCGCGTTTACCTCCACCGCCACTTCCGCTATCCTTGTTTTTCTTTTTCACCCGCTCCTGTGCCTTTCTTCTGCCCTGTCTTGTATTTAACTCGTCTGACATTTGTACTCTTCCTTTCTGTCATTCCTATCCTCAATCCCCCGAAAAGTAAACGGTTTTTACAATTTCTAAGAAATGAATACGGGGATGAAGGCCAATCCGAACGGCATGTCCGTACTTTTGGATGGCTGATTTTGGAATTGATTTTCGTGTTTGTAGCTGCTTGTCATAGAAGTCAATCATATGAGTGGCATCCAGTAAAAACACTTCGCGCGTGGGCGAAAAGCATAAAAGGACAAAGCAAATGCCTCCAGCATGAACGACTTGGCGCATATGGTCAATTTGATGCGCATGGAAATTTTTCAGTGGAAAGGAGGATTTGTTCTTTGTCTCCTTCGCTTCAAAATCAATGTAGGAACCTTGATACACGCCGTTGTAATCGGTCGTCGACGCTTGTTTGAAATAGGCTTCGCGAATGACGGCAGCGCTTCGTTTCGGGTAGTCGACGTGGACGATTTGTACAGGAGTTGGCTTTTTATGAATGACCGCTTCGCCCTGTGCCAAGTAAAAATCGTTCGACTCGTCGATATCTTCTTCTAATCGCATACCTCGCTTCGAATAGGAGTCGCTAGGGAGTCGCTGGTTTGCTTGTCTTTTGTTCACGCTCCCCGCATACGTTTTTCCGTTAGGATAACGAATAGCCATCTTCTTCACAACCCTTGTGATTTTCTTATTCTGGTTTGCGATGAATGAGCCTCCTCTATTTGCGGGAAAGTAGAGAGAGGTTCATCACATCATTCTACCATATGTTTTCTTGCAGTAAATATGTGAGGGGCTACAGTTGATGAAAATTTCATGAAGAAAGGGGTGGGTAGATGGGTAGGGTCGGCCTGATTCGTAGGACAACCGGCTTTTATAACGTGGACAATATTGCCCGGACAAAGGCGTATGAAGCGTTTGCTAAACGGTATCCGGAGATACGCTGGGCGCTGCTCGCCGGAATGGTTTCACGCAATGCAGGCTGGAATATGACCGATTTGTGCAGAGCTCCTTATAGACAGTTGCTCTCAAACAAGCGTGCAAACGAAATTTTCAAAATTTACGAGCGAGCCAACTGGCTGATTTTTGATGATGCGTATCCGCAACTTCTGGTCTATGCAGCCTCGAAAAAGAAGGGAAGACCACTCTTCCATTTGCTTTTCCCTCTTGGTATTTCACGCTTTATGGAACGGGAATGGCAGAGATTTTGGGACGAGAGAGACGAGAGTCGACTGCTGACGGCACTCATTATTAACGAACAGGAAATGCTGCAAATGCGCTTGATGGAGAGAGCGCTCGCCGGGCAATTGTTTCATTCGGTTCTATACATTTTGGAGGAGCACGCTCATTTTAGCTTTGTGCTTCTCCCTGACGCGCGAGGGAATCTTTATGTTCGCTCTGTACGTGACTTCGCCCAGGCGCATGCCCGAATTGAACTGGGCAAGCAGCTAGCGGCTTTATTGTACCATCCAGACTGCGGGACGGAGATCGCCACTTTTGCTCGTATCACAGAACCGACCGGGTCGCGGCATGATTATGAGCGTCGACAGCCTCGGAATCTTTCGGAAAAGGCCCCGCTTTTAAGGGTTGCCTACCCGCGAATCGCTCATGGAGCCCCTCATCGTGAGGACTGGTTCTCTAATCGCTCCCAAATTGAAGACTTATTCACGCCTGTTCAGCTAAAAAGACCAAAGGACGAAAGCGCCTGGGTGCGCGAAAAAGCGTTAGAAGTACGTGCGATGGCTTGGCTACACGATAAACTTTTTTTGTAGAAAAGCGTAGGGGGGTTGGTTAACTCCTACCCGCTGGAGCTAGTCAAAAAAAAGGACAGCTCATCGGTTTCTCCGGATGAGCTGTCCTGTCTTGCTTTATTATGTCGAAGGACGATCGGGTCCCCCAAGCTTCTTGTCGCCTGTGTAACGGCTTTCGTTCTCAGGCTTTTTGTTTTCTCCTTTGTTTCCCCGTTTCTTAGCCATGCTCCACACCTCCTCTTCGGTGCTCTACTCAGTATGACAACATCCGGTCTGGTTTATGTAAAAAATAATGGACGATGTCGCAATAGGGACGAGGGGTCCGAAATATGAATTTTAGCTAAAAGCCACTAACTTTGGCGAACCTGTACTAGTTTTGTCGGAGGGAGAGGAGGTTCTAAAGGAAAGGTCGAAATGCTTCATACGCAAATCGGATAAAATCCATTATTTCTTAGGAGGGCTTAGCATGGAAGTGTTACTCAAAACAAAGGATGTTTCAGAATCCCTCGGTGTGAATCCAACGACCGTCCAGCGCTGGACGAAATTTTTTGGCATTGCTTGTGACGTGAATGATCAAGGCCACTTTCTCTATACAAAAAGCGACGTCGAGCAGCTCGCAAGCATTCATGAACAACTACAAGCCGGCAAACGAATGAAGGAAATTCGCATTGAAGGAGGAGCGGTCGAGGGAGAAGAACCAAAAGAATCCATAAGTCGCTCTCTTTCCGTACCCACGAAACAGTATGAAGCACGTCTTGCGCAATTGTTCACTCATGTCGATGAGCTTGAGGAAAAATTGGAGGCAAAGGCAGATGACGTCGTTAGCTATCAGCTTTTAAAACATCGTTCAGAACTGGACGAGATGGCAGGCTTGCTTTCTCGGCTTGAAAGTCGCATGGAGAGGATTGAAGAGAAAATGAACGAGCAAAAGGTAGGGCGAGAGTCTGCAAGAGTGCATGGGGGGGCGAAGGTAAAAAGAGGGCCTTGGAAAGCGATCGCCCAAATGCTATCGGTTTAAAACAAAGGTCGCCTTTGCTACACTAGAAGCGGAGGTGCTCTGATGACAACAAGCGAACTCACACGTCTTGCGAGCTGTACGGCACAATTGCTCGAAGCAACAGCGAGCGCGGAGTCTTTTTATATAGAAACCGTTAAGAAAGATGCAACTTACCAAGTGGACTTTTTTGGCAAGGTGAAGCCATTTGCCGATAAGGTTCAGCCGCTTGCCGCAGAGTGGCACCCTCTTGCGGCAGCGTTTGTAAGGGAGAGACAGTTTCGAGATCTCCATGTACAGCAAATTGAGCAAACGGTGGAGAATCTAGACGTCGTCGCGATCAAATCGTTTTATCCCTCTTCTGGAATGAAGCGACAGCGAGAGACCTTTAAAGCTGTGCGCTATGTGCTCACCATTGTGTTAGAAGAGCTCGAACACTAAAAAAAGGCCTCCTTTTGCGGAAGCCTTTTTTGTGTCCGACCCGCCTGCGCTTTTCGGATTGTCTAGCTGCGGCGCCCACTCGCTCGAGGTTTCTTCAGACCGCCAGATCAAGCCAAAGGCGGGCTTGATCCTGCCGTTCTTCCAGAACTTGTCGCTCGTGAGCAGGGCGCCTGCGCTTTTCGTGTCTAGCTCTGGCGGGTAGAAGCGTCGAGATTTTTCAGTCCTGCCCGGAAATCCAAAATCAGGATTTCTCGTGCAGGCCTTCCAAAATTCTCGCTTCTGTTCGACCCGCCTGCGCTTTTCGGGTTACCCTCGGTCGGCGATCATTAAGTAGGCCATGCCTACAAGCGTCCCGATCGAGAGAATGGAAAGAAGAGGGGTGAATAATCCTCCTGAATCCAGTGCACTCGCATCTTCTGACGTTTCAGCTGCAAGCACAGGCTCAAGCGGCGCTAAAAGAACGAAGAGCAGCGCAATGGCCACGGCAAAAGCTACTTTTTTACCCATACAAAAACCTCCTCAAATGCTATGTAAGAAAGAACGATTGATAGCGGTCTCAGTTTCATTATAGAGGGTCAAGCCAGCTTGCGCAACTGTTAGAGAGGCGTGCGAAAGGGTTTCGCATTCAGAGGGGAGTGTGATAAACTAAAGCCACTCATAAATACGCAGACATTTATACGTAAAGGTTTCGCGGTGAAAGGACTCTTTATTCATGACAACGCATTTACAAGATATCATTCGGGCGAATCAACAAATTAAAGATGTCGTGACGCACACACCGCTCCAAAAGGACCAATTTTTATCGGAACGTTACGGCTGTACGGTTCTCTTAAAACGGGAGGATATGCAGGTGATTCGTTCCTTTAAGATTCGTGGAGCGTTTTACCAAATCTCTAGTCTATCCAAAGAAGAGCTAGAAAGCGGCGTCGTCTGTGCAAGTGCAGGCAATCATGCACAGGGTGTGGCCTACACCTGCCAGGTACTGAAGACAAAAGGCGTGATCTTTATGCCATCGACAACGCCGAAGCAAAAAGTCGCGCAAGTTGAATTTTTCGGCAGGGACTACGTGGACGTCGTCTTAAATGGGGACACGTTTGATGATTCCTATGACGAGGCGATGGAGTACTGTGAGGAGCACGGGATGACGTTCATTCACCCGTTTAACCAGGACAAAGTGATTGCTGGTCAGGGCACGGTCGGCCTTGAGATTATGAACGATATTGAAGAGTCGCCGGACTATGTGTTCGCCTCCGTCGGCGGTGGTGGTCTGATTAGCGGGGTTGGGACGTACATAAAAAGCATTAGCCCGCGGACGAAGCTAATTGGCTGCGAGCCGAGCGGAGCTGCTTCCATGAAGGAGTCGATTCGGCAGGGAAAAGTCGTGGAGTTGGCGGAAATCAATAAATTCGTGGACGGCGCAGCGGTGAAGCGAGTGGGCGAGAAGACGTTTGAGATTTGCAAGGAGCTTCTCGATGATGTGATCCCTGTCCCAGAAGGCCAGATCTGCACAACGATTTTAAAGTTGTACAATGAAAATGCACTTGTTGCTGAACCCGCAGGAGCCATGCCGATTGCGGCTCTCGATTTCTACAAAGAGCAAATTAAGGGCAAGACGGTCGTCTGTATTGTCAGCGGTGGCAACAATGATATTGGGCGGATGGAAGAAATGCGCGAGCGCTCGCTGATTTACGAGGGGCTTCAGCATTACTTCATTATACAGTTTCCGCAGCGAGCTGGCGCCTTGCGGGAGTTCATTATCGATGTTCTCGGGCCAGACGATGACATTACGCGCTTTGAGTACACGAAGAAAAACAATAAATCAAGAGGGCCGGTGCTCATTGGCATTGAGCTGAAAAATAGCAAAGACTACGATGGCCTGATCGAACGCATGAATCAGATCGGATTTGGCTATGAAGAAGTCAACAAGAACGAAAACTTGTTCTCGCTGTTAATTTAAGGAATGAAGGAGGAGACGCGGATGAGACTAGAAGGGAAACGAATCCTCTCTGCACTGGACTCAGATTTTGAGGACTTGGAGCTATGGTACCCGATTCTGCGCCTGCAGGAAGAAGGAGCACGCGTGGATTTGGCGGCAGCAGAGGCGAATAAGACGTACAGTGGAAAATACGGGGTGCCTGCCACCTCTGATCTGGCCTTTAAAGATGCAAGTGCGAAAGAGTACGACGCGATTTTAATTCCAGGAGGTTGGGCGCCGGATAAACTTCGCCGCTTTCCGGAGCTCTTAGAAACCGTACGAACAATGGACGCCGACAAGAAACCAATCGGACAGATTTGTCACGCGGGTTGGGTGCTGATTTCCGCCAATATTTTAAGCGGCAGAAATGTCACAAGCACTCCAGGAATCCGCGATGACATGGAAAATGCTGGAGCGATCTGGCATGATGAAGCCGTCGTCGTGGACGGGCATCTAATTTCAAGCCGCAGACCGCCGGATCTTCCTCCTTACGCCAAAGCGTTTGCGGATGCGATTGCAGGGAGCTAGCCGGTGGAACTTCATTTCCTAGGCACTGGCGCCGGTGTTCCTTCGATCGACCGCAACGTGAGCGCTCTTGCGCTGCGTTTTTTGGAAAAGGGGGGCGAGACGTGGCTTTTTGACTGCGGGGAAGCAACACAGCATCAGCTGCTTCATTCAGCGCTGAGTCTATCAGACATTACGCGCATCTTTATTACTCACATTCACGGGGATCACATACTTGGACTTCCGGGGCTGCTTAGTTCGCGCTCGTTTCAAGGAGCGAAGGACGAGCTTGTTATTTATGGCCCCCCGGGAATCGAAGACTTTGTAGATGTGTCGCTACGCGTTTCTCAGACGACGCTCCGCTATCGGCTTTCCTTTGTTGAACTTGAGCCCGGTCCTTTGCTCGAGCTCGAGGATAAAACGGTTGATGTGCTTCGGCTTAACCACCCTGTGCCGAGTTTTGCGTTTAAAGTGACGGAGGCGGATAAGCCCGGTGCGCTGCAAGTAGAGAAGCTAAAGGCAGAAGGGGTTCCACCAGGCCCTCTCTATAAGGAACTTAAGAGTGGAAAGACGGTCATTCTTGCGGATGGGAGGGAGCTCAACGGGAAGGACTATCTAGGTGAGACGATGAAGGGCCGTGTGGTCGTTATTGCTGGAGATACGAAGCCTGTGTCTGCACTCGTTCCGTTTGCCAAAGGGTGCGACGTGCTTATCCATGAAGCGACGTTTGCCTCTGATAAGCAGGAGGTCGCCCACGGGTACGGGCATTCGACCATCGCGGACATCTGTGATCTGGCCGATTTGGCAGAAGTTCGGCAGCTCTTGCTGACGCACGTCTCTTCTCGCTACGCTCGCGACTCTCGTCCCTATATGCAGGAGGTTAAACAGAGACGTCCCGGTACGATTGTCGCAGAGGACCTGATGGTATATGAACTGGCAAAGCCTCGGGCACCGGAGTCTTCTTCATGAAAGAACGAACAATAAAGGAGCTGGAAGGCTTCATTCATGAAGAAAAATCCTTTTTTTTGTATCTATTTTCTCCTTTTTGTGGCACTTGCCATCAGGCGGAAAAGATGCTTCAAATTCTGGAGAGCGCAGAGAAGTCGCTACAAATTCAAAAGCTGAATCTTCAGCTTGCGCCTGCTTTTGCCCAGAACGAAAAAATTGAAAGCGTGCCGTGCTTGCTTTATTATAAACAGGGAAAAGTGATCCGTCGCATGCATGCCTTTCAATCCGTCATGCACGTACGTGATTTTATTCACTCGTAACAACGTTCACTTGATAAGGAGGCGACAACAAATGTCAATGGCCTATGAAGAGTACATGCGCCAAGTCGTACGGCCCATGCGTCAGGAACTGACGGATGCTGGCTTTAAAGAATTAACAACAGCCGAAGACGTAACGGGATATCTTGAACACGCAGAGGGGACGACGCTTGTGTTTATTAATTCCGTATGTGGCTGTGCAGCTGGCCTTGCCCGGCCGTCAGCGATTTATTCGCTTAAGCATGACCATACCCCGAATCACTTGGTTACTGTGTTTGCGGGACAGGACAAAGAAGCGACCGCCGAGATGCGTGCCCATATGCCGGAGTACGCACCATCTTCGCCGTCGATGGCATTGCTTAAAGGGGATGAAGTCGTTCACTTTATTCCGCGGGAACAGATCGAGGGGGCCGAACCTGAAGATATTGTTCGAAATCTTGCTCTTGCTTACAATGAGCATTGCACAGAGAGCTCTTCGTAAAGAAGGGCTTTTTGCTTGCTTGACATGAGACCAAATGGAGGGGATCAAATGAAAGCGCCGGATTTTTCGCTGACGAATGTGCGAACACAAGAAACGTGGTCCCTGACAGATGCCGGGGACCACGCCATGATGCTTACATTTTGGACAAGCTGGTGCCCAGACTCCATAAACGATAAACGACTTGCTACAAAAACAGCGCCTTTATGAAAACATGGAAGCGGGGACGCTTGTTTTTATGACCATCAACGTGACCGGGCGAGAAGGGAACGTGGATCTTGCCCATTTCTTAGAGAACCATGGATTTACCTTTCCCGTTCTTGCTGACGAAGGAACGCACGTCTACGATGTCTACGGCTGCCGCGGCGTGCCAACGACGATTCTG
This sequence comes from Shouchella shacheensis, assembly GCF_001484965.1. Lineage (GTDB taxonomy): Bacteria > Bacillota > Bacilli > Bacillales > Bacillaceae_D > Shouchella > Shouchella shacheensis. The sequence goes on from NZ_LLYY01000017.1 coordinate 55,518, forward strand.
ATTACTAGGGAAGGCGACGTCGCCCAAACCTTTGGCGATAAAGCGACATTGCCGGAAATCATGCAAGAAGTCGCCCGTATTCTTTAAGGATTAAGACGGACGGACCGCATAGTAAATGACTGTTCCCATCGCTTCGATATTTGGGTACCCGCTCTGTTTGTAAATCTCGACGACGTGTTCGCGGTTGTATGGGACACGGTTCAAATGAATTCGATGGGTGCCGTCCTCGATTTCTAAAATGACATAGGAGGCGAGGGGGTGCCCGTCAAACGGCATCCCTACGCTTCCCGTGTTGACAATGTTTTTGCCATGCATAGAGCGAACGTAAGGGACGTGTGTATGTCCATAAATGTAGACATCGGCATCGTCTTTTTGCATAATGACGTCCTCAAGCTTCTTGGTATCGTCCCCCTCAACGACATTAAACAGGCTGTCTGGCGTCGCGTGAAAGGCGTGAATAATCAAGTCTTCTCCTTCATCAATCACAAAGGACTCAGGCAAGTTTTTTAAATAGTCCATGTCTTCAGAGTCTAGCCGCTGAAGCGTCCAGTCGCGCTCTTTGTTCATGCCCTCTAGCGCTTCATCCGGCAATTCTCCTTTTTCAAAGCCACGCACGAGCCACTCGTCGGCATTCCCTTTCAAGACGTTGGCTCCAGACGCTTTTACGAGATCGAGCACACGCTTGGGTTCGGGTCCCCGAAAGCAAAGGTCTCCCAGTATGTAGACACGGTCAATCTGCTTGCTTCGAAGATCGTTCAGTACGGCTTCAAGAGCCGTGGCGTTTCCATGAATGTCAGATAAAAAAGCGAATCGCATATTGTGCATAGCCTCCTTTTCGTCTATTGTACCAGAACATCATCGTTTCGGCTGCTTTAGCGCTTCAATTTTTCTATACCCTTAATGGGCCGGCTTAAACTGGCAACTCCCTGTGCTCTATGTTAAAATTTGATGGAGATTTTGATGCAGGAGGAGGAAAAAATGTTTATACGTTCGATAGAACCTACCCCTAGTCCAAATACGATGAAGCTGAATTTAAGTGAAGCACCCGAGGGAGCAAGCACGACCTACCAAGAAAAAAACAAAGCGGATGCTCCAGCGTTTATTCAGGAATTGTTTGAAATTGAAGGGATCAAACAGGTGTATCATGTCGGCGATTTTCTTGCTGTGGATCGCCATCCTAAGGTGGACTGGAAAGGAATTCTTCCTCAGGTTCGTGAACGGTTTGGGGAAGAGCAGGCGGAGCAGGCAGAAGCAAGCGGCCCAACGGAAGGGTTCGGAGAGGTAACGGTCCAATTACAGATGTTCAAGGGGATTCCGATGCAGGTGAAAGTCTCGGACGGAGAAGAAGAGCGCCGCGAAGGCTTGCCATCACGTTTTGCAGAGGCTGTAGCGAAGGCGCAACTCCAAGAGGACAATGTCGTTCTAGCGCGCAAGTGGGAGGATCAAGGGGCCCGTTACGGAGAGCTTGAACAAATGGCCAAAGATGTAGCTGAGGAAACGAGTGCTGCGTATCCCCAGTCTCGCTTAGACAGCCTCGTTCAACTAGCCAAAGGGGAAAAGGCAGCGGCCGAGGCGTTTGCGGCTCGTTTTAAAGACATTAGCATCGATATGCTGCAAGCAGAAGACTGGCGCGATCGTTTTGCCGTGCTTGAGCAAATGGACCCGAAAGAGAAAGACCTGCCTGTGCTTGAATATGCGCTTAGCGATGACAAAGGTTCCATCCGCCGTCTCGCCACGATGTACCTTGGAATGATCGAGACCGAAGGCGTGCTGCCGCTGCTGGAAAAAGCGTTAAAAGACCCTTCTGTGACTGTGCGCCGGACCGCCGGTGACTGTATGTCGGATATCGGCTCACTCAAAGCACAGCCGGCCATGATTGAATCATTAAAGGACAAGAATAAGCTCGTCCGCTGGCGGGCCGCGATGTTTTTGTATGAGGTTGGCAATGAGAGAGCCGTTCCCGCGTTGAAAGAGGCCGAAGAGGACAGTGAATTTGAGGTAGCGCTGCAAGTGAAAATGGCCCTTGAACGCATTGAAGGTGGAGAAGCCGCCAAAGGTTCCGTTTGGAAACAAATGACGGAGGCGAGGCAGAAGTAGGAGGGTGCTGGAAATGACGACGATTGAGGACATTGTTGCTAAAATCAAGGAGCAGAACATGGTAGACTTGTTGGAGCTTATTGAGGATACCGAAAATGGTGAAGTGGAAGAGATCGAGCTGGTAGAGTCGATTGGACTCTTGTACGATCTTGAAGAAAATCAGCGCCTTTTGGATTGGTTTCAGGAACAAGGAGTGGAACTCGTTTACGTCACGGATGATGAGGAAGACGAATAGAAGACACGCGCGCTGCGTTGCGGGCAGGGCGCGTGATCTACATAGTAATGAAATTTGAAGGGGGGCGGTGCTATGCGAAAGGAGCCTAGCCAACGCTTGCCAAAGAAGGCGATTCAGGTTTGGCGAATTCAGAATTCGTTCGACACGCTTTTTTTCGCCTTGTTTCCCGTAGCCTATGGTCTCCTCGGCTACTTTTTCTTTGAGAACTTGCCAAGCTGGATCTTATGGGGATTGATAGGTGTCGTACTTTTATACGGATTGGCCCGCATTGTCATTTGGCCTCAAATTCAGTGGTATCGTTTTCGCTATGAAGTATTGGATGAAGAGATTGACATTCGCCAGGGAGTGGTGATCGTCAGACGTACACTGATCCCTATGGTTCGCGTTCAGCATGTCGACACGGAACAGGGACCGATTTTAAGACGATACAAAATGGCGGCAGTCTCTATCACCTCTGCGGCTACAACACACTCGATTCCGACACTGTTTCTAGAGGACGCGGACGCGCTAAGAGATCAAATTGCGGAGCTTGCCTCGGTGAACGAAGATGAGTGAGCTAAAAAGACAGCATCCGGCCGCGATTCTCATCAACACTGTTAGTACATTGAAATCGTTTATTCTTCCTTTTGTGATTATTTTCTTTCTAAATGACTTGAATTGGATGTTTTTTAGCGCGCTTGCTGGTATCTTTGTTCTACTTGTTCTGACGGCCGTGCTTAGTTGGTTTAAATATCGCTATCAGGTAAATGAAGGGGAACTCTATGTTGAGCAGGGAATATTCATCAAAAAGAAGCGCTACATCCACCGCAAACGAGTGCAAAGCATTAATGTGAATGCCGGTGTCCTGCAGCGACTATTTGGCCTCGTAAAAGTGAAAGTAGACACCGCCGGCGGTGGCGAGGAAGCAGAAGCAGAACTTGTGGCCGTCACGCGAGATGGTGCGGACGTGATTCGCGCAGAGCTGCTGAAGAAAGCAACGGAGCCGCCAGACACGAGCGAAGAAGCAGGAGACGAGGAAGGACGGGTCGCAGAAGAGGAGGCTGAGGAAGCTCCACTCCATACATGGCGTTTAGGCAAGAAGCGCCTCCTATATGCGGCGCTCACTTCAAGTGGGCTGGGGTTGGTGATTTCGGCTGTTCTGGCTGTTTTATCACAGGCAGGGCAGTTTATCCCAGACTCCTTTTATGAGGAGACAGCAGAACTGCTCGTAGGTCTTGGGGTGTTGCTTTTGATCGTTGTTGTCATAGGGGTACTACTTATTTCGTGGCTGATTTCGTGTTTGATTACGGTGATTACGTATGGCAATTTCAAGATTGATCGTTATCCGCGGGAAATGGTTGTGGCAAGAGGGCTCTTGGAACGCCGGGAACTAACGCTTCAGCATAAACGAATTACCGCGGTGCGAATGATTCGCAATGTCTTGCGACAGCCATTTGGGTTTGTCTCTATTTACGTTGAAACGGCAGGGGGAGGCAATGCACAGGAGCAGGGTTCCACGCTCTTGGTTCCCCTGATTCACAAACGTGATTTGCCCGCATTTTTTGAGGAGACACTGCCTGAGTTTGCCTTTGAGCGAGAGATGATGTCGGCTCCGGGAAGAGCGGCCAAACGCTTTTTTATCCGCAACCTCATTCTACCTGTTCTTCTTACAGGTGTGGCCATTTATTTCTTCGGCACCTTAGGGGCATTGGCAGCCATCTTCATTGTACTCCTTGCGCTGCTTGCCTATCTTCAGTACAAAGATGCCGGAGCAGGATTCAACGAACAACATGTCTGGCTTCGTTATCGAACGCTAAGTCAGACAGTGGTCGTGACACCAAGACAGAAGGTGCAGGCGGCGACCCGTAGCACTTCGTTTCTACAAAAGTATCTCGCACTCTCAAGCTTTGAAGTGAATGTCCAATCCAGTTTGGCTGGTCGCTCGTTCACGGTCCATGACCTTGCCGATGAGACTGGTGATGCCCTCCTTGCTTGGTATTCGAGGGACGGAACTCGAAGTTAAAAAAGCCGCTGCTTGGTTGCAGCGGCTTTTCATGATCTAGCTGCGGCGCCCACTCGCTCGAGGTTTCTTCAGACCGCCAGATCAAGCCAAGGGCGGGCTTGATCCTGCCGTTCTTCCAGAACTTGTCGCTCGTGAGCAGGGCGCCTGCGCTTTTCGGTGTCTAGCTGCGGCGGGTAGAAGCTCGGGATTTTTCAGTCCTGCACCCGAAATCCAAAACCGGGATTTCGGGTGCAGGCCTTCCAAAATCCTCGCTCCTTTCGACCCGCCTGCGCTTTTCGGGTTGTCTAGCTGCGGCGGGTAGGAGCGTCGAGATTTTTCACCCCGATAACGAAATCCAAGTTCGGGATTTCGTTTATCGGGTCTCCAAAATTCTCGCTTCTGGACGACCCGCCTGCGCTTTTCGGTGTCTAGCTCCGGCGGGTAGAAGCTCGAGATTTTTCAGTCCTGGCCCGAAATCCAAAACCGGGATTTCTAGTCCAGGCCTTCCAAAATTCTCGCTTCTGGACGACCCGCCTGCGCTTTTCGGTTAAGAAAGGGCGTTTGTGTAAAGGGCGATGGTGCGCTTGCCTTTATCCGTCGTAAATTCAAATCGGTCATAAACTCGCTCCGGGGCATGGGCTTGCCGCAGTTCCCGCTTAAAATGATGCTGGATGAGTACAAACTGCTCATCCGTTTGATACGTTAAGAAGTTGACGCCTGAGAATGAGTGAGCGCTCTCGCTGTACAGGAGCTGTTCAAGCAGCGAGTTGTAGCAGTGAATCAAATCATCGTGAGTGAGCCCGAACGTTTTTAAATTATGCTCAAAGCCTTGCAAGGCAGCGGGATCGAGCTCATTTCGCAAGATGAAGTACGGGTCAAATTGTTTCTGGTCGATGTAAAAGGTGGCGCCTTCCTCTGGAACATAGCGCTGCCCATTGGCGCGAACAAACACCCCGTCTCCTTCGTAATGTCCGGATACGAGCATATCATGCACGTTCCAGCTATATTCAAATGAAGAAGGAGCTAGCTGCAACTTTTCTCCGTGCTCATCGGATAGGTACATTTGTTCGTCTTGAATGTGAAACGTGTATTGAATGTAGAAAGGAGTCACGGGTGTCTGCTGTGAACCCCTCGTGCGACGTTTTTGGCTCGACAGTGTCTTAATGTACACTTCTAATGCTTCTAGCTCAACGGTGTTGCTACTGGAATCATTTTTTAAGCGGATATGCCGTCTTTTTAGGTCTGTTAAAATGGAATCAATAAAAGACTCTGCAGGTAAATGCCGAGGTGGGCGATGAAGTTTATGACTCGGAACAAGAGCCACATCCCCATCCTCATAAGGGAGCTGATGCAGTGAAACGGTGCCTCCTTCGAAAATGGAATCTGGCAGTGAGACAACCGAATGCACGCGAAGCTTGCCGCGCCATGGCTTTTTTGGTTCTGCAATGACGTCGAGCAGTTCTCCTAGATAACGTCCATTTGCGCCAAGGTCGATTACAAGGAATTGACCGATGGCTTGCTGTGCTTGGTTACGATTCATTCTTTCCTCACACCTTTAAAAGTTTCGTATATAAACGATCGCAATGATCTCCGTTAAGTGTCCCTGTGAAAGAGGTTTCATGATGGCAATCGCAGTTGCTGGAACATCATTGTTCCTTCTAATCGTTATTATAACGAAAACCATCGCACTCCTGCAAGCACGGGGCGGTTACGAGGGGTCGGATGGTTTCGTTTGGTCATAGCGTAGCTCTTGGAGACGCAGGACATGTTCCATTCGTTCGATTTTGGTAGTCTCCAGCTCCCCGTTCAGTCCAATAAGGGAAAGCTCCATTTTGGATAGAGAGACGAAGACATTGTCTTTTTGCTCCATTTGATTGGCTTTAGAGAGAGCAAGGTAAGCGCCCATCAGGCTCGGAAGATCTTCTTTTAGAAGTCTGCGCACGGTATGCTTTTCTTCGTAACCTAGAAGAGAAAAGTCATCCTCCAGTCGCTTCACCTGTGCGAGAATGCGCGTAAGTTTGTTTTCAAGCATCGGATCAAGCGAAAACTGCTGCATCGTTTGTACGTAGCGTTTGGCTTCCTGAGACAGCACATGAATATCATTTGCCTGCTTGCTCTTTAACTGTTCTTCGCGAGTCGCAAGCAAATCAAAGGAGGCTTCTTCGCTTTTGCCACCGACGTAGGCGAGGTCAATTCGATTGATCCCGTATAGAATCCCTTTAAAGAGCGAAGAGTGTTGTACAGAGCGCACATGCATTCGACCGTCTTTCAAATAGTGAATTGTTGCTTCTCTTAGTAGACCGACACCATTTGCGGACCTCACATATTTTCTGTAGCAAGTGACGCGAATCCGCTTGTGAACAGGGGAGCGGGAATGCTTCGTATCTGCCACAAGGAGCCGAATATGCTTATAGGAAATTTTGACTTTAATGTCCCAGTCCTTTTGGCGGCGACGGATCGTGCGCCGTTCGTTCTTCCCTGTAGCATTGTCGGCCATACGCCTTAAGAGGCGCTCAGTATCGGCAATCAGCCGTGTCGTGGTTTCATCTTGTAACAAATGTTCATCCACAGGCCGCTTGTGAGCAGGCGTGAACAGTTGCAAAAAGGAACTCATTGAAAGTGATTTCAACTCAACCCCTCCCATCCGCTTATCGCTATTTTGTCTCGTCCAACCTTACTTTTGATCCAGCGTTGAACTACCGGTTTAGTAGTTTGGTTTGCATGTCTCGATTCAAATTGTCCATTTCTTCTATGAACTGCTTTCCATTGGTGACAATGCGCTCATTGGATTCTTCTGTTAGTTCAATTGCTTTGAAAACATTGTCATACGCTTTTTTAAAGGCATCGAGAGCGATGGCTGGCTCTTCAAGTGTTTTCAGCGTCTCTTCCGTATTTTGCTTAAGGAGTTCAGCGTTTGAGAGAAGCATTTGCTCCGTTGCCTGATTGACGTTTTGAACCGCATCGATCACTTTTCGTTGGTTATTGAGAGCGAGCTGAATCGACGCTGTGACAGTAATAATGTTTTTCGTCATCGTAATCGCGTTAAAAATGGCTTCCTCCAGCTTGTCATTGTTTTCCATGATCAAATCGACAGAAGCCAAAGACTGCTGCAAAACCATCACCGCTTGCTGCATGTTTTTGACGCGCGTTGTCACTTTAAGCTGCCCTTTTTTTAGCTCATTTGTGTTATCCGCCCAACGTTCGGAGGTCATTTCCGCCTCAAGCATTTCATGGAGTTCTTTACCAAGCCCGATTTGCTCATTTAAGTTCTCGATTCGTTCTTGGGCGACAACCTTGAGCTGCTTCAACATCACGTTGTCTTCTTCTAACTTATCTTTTCCTGTTAGAAGTCCTTCGATAATATGCTCCACTTGCGCCTCTACCGTCTGATACCGTTTGGCGTATTGTTCAACGGGACTCCGACGCATCAGTTTATTGACCCATTTTTTTAACTGAGAATCCTTTAAATACTCAGGCTCTAACTGCCCAACCATCTCCTTGAGTTCATGAAGCTGAGTAGGGAGCGTATTGGAATTATCATTCATCATTTCCTTTACCGGTCGTTTAAGGGCCTCAAGGGACTCACCAGCTTCCTTCTGCTCATCTTCCCCCAAGGAATCCAATTTTTCCAGAAGATCTTCGACGTTCGTCTCATTTTTATAGGCTTCGAGCGTCTCGTTTTGCCTAGCACTGCGAACTTGCGAATCATGGTTCTCGGTAGAAGTTGGTTCACTCATCATGATCGATGTCCCTCCAAAGTTTCAATAGACTAAAAGCCATAAAAGCTTCGACTTCTGTAAGTCAGATTTCTCATCTTATTATTGTACGTTGTTTTGAACTCGAAGTTTCAAGTCTCTTACTCGTACTCTTATTATGACGGATTTTAGGAAGGGAGGCAATCCTTCTGCAGATACCACAATCACACGGACAACCGATGTGCCGTATTCATTCTACTATAGAAGGAAGAGAGGCTTGACGAATACGTCATTTGGCGATAAACTTCTAAACACGGAATGTTCGCCTTGTGTAGACTGAATTCATTCGTCAATAGACAAATGTGTTTTAACAGTTGAGTTGTCAAGCGGATTTCCTTTTTTATCTAGAAATGAATTTTTATACATTCAAAAGTGTTTATATTCATAGGGTTTTTCGCTTTTCATTTCCCTTTCTAAAAAAACTATTGCTGAAAGAATAGGGCATGAAGCGTTTTCATCAAAGAAAAACACAAAAATTATTTTGCCGAAATATCAGAATACTGATATACTCTTGAATAATTGCCACAGAGATGTTCATAGAGAAAAAATATAACGATTTTTGGGAGAGAGGGTGGTGTTCGTGCGCAGCGTAGAATTTCCGAAGAAGCAAGGTCTTTACGATCCGCAATTTGAGCATGACAACTGCGGGATCGGCTTTCTTGCGCATATGAAAGGCAAAAAATCTCACAAAGTGATTGAGGATGCGCTTGTGATGCTCGAGAACCTTGAGCATCGTGGAGGTCAAGGGGATGAAGTAAACACAGGGGACGGCGCAGGCATGCTTTTGCAAATCCCACACCGCTTTCTGAAAACCGCGACAGCGTTCTCGTTGCCTGAGGCAGGGGACTATGGGGTGGGCATGCTTTTCTTGCCGCAAGAACAAAGCGTTCGTTCCACCTGTAAGAAAAAAATAGAACTCATTCTCGAAGAAGAAGCGCTTGATGTCATTGGTTGGCGGTCTGTTCCTACGGATGATTCAATGCTAGGTCAAGCCGCTCTACGGTCAATGCCACAGATTGAGCAATTGTTTATCCAAAAACCCGAAGCGCTTGGCGTGGAGGCGTTTGAGCGCAAGCTATACGTTGTGCGCAAGCGCTGTGAAAATAGCCTTGATCAAATTGTGCCAGAATCGGAATCGTTTTATTTTGCCAGTTTTTCAAGTCGCACCGTCGTCTATAAAGGCATGCTGACAACGGCTCAAGTCAGCCAGTTTTATTTGGATATTAATAACCCGGCGTTTGAATCTGCGCTTGCGCTTGTTCATTCTCGGTTTAGTACCAATACATTTCCAAGCTGGGAACGGGCTCATCCAAATCGCTACATGATCCACAACGGGGAAATTAACACCGTTAAAGGAAACGTGAACTGGATGCATGCGCGTGAAGCGAATTTCACTTCCGAGCTTTTTGGAGAAGACATCGAGAAGATCAAGCCTGTGATTGATAAGAGCGGCAGTGATTCGTCTATGTTTGATAACACATTGGAATTTTTGAGCCTTTCGGGACGATCACTTGCCCATTCAGCGATGATGATGATTCCTGAACCCTGGCAAAACAATGCACAGCTAAGCCCAGAGAGAAGGGCGTTCTATGAATACCACAGCACCCTTATGGAACCGTGGGATGGTCCGACAGCGATTGTCTTTACAGACGGCGCGAAAATAGGAGCGAGCCTAGACCGAAATGGGCTGCGTCCGTCACGGTATTACGTGACGAAAGATGATTATATCGTTATGAGTTCTGAGGTTGGGGTGCTTGATATCGCTCCAGAAAACGTTGAAAAGAAGGAACGACTTCATCCAGGGCATATGCTATTAATCGATTTGGAGGAAGGACGCATTATTCCTGATGAAGAAGTGAAAACACAGATCGCGTCCGAACATCCTTACGCGGAGTGGGTGGGCGATCATTTGATTCAGCTCGAAGATGTTTTGGAATCAGCCAATGTTTGTGACACGAACTTCGAGAAGGTGAAGCAGCGCCAGCTTGCCTTCGGATACACCTACGAAGAATTAAACAAAATGATTATTCCTATGGTGAAGGAAGCGGGTGATCCTGTCGGGTCGATGGGGTATGATTCGCCGCTAGCAGTTCTTTCCAAGCGCCCGCAGTTGTTGTACAACTATTTTAAACAGCTGTTTGCGCAAGTAACGAACCCACCGATTGACGCGATTCGCGAAGTCGTCGTTACAGCGACTGGAACGACGATTGGCGCAGAGCGCAATTTGTTAAATCCGGAGCCGCTAAGCTGCCGCCACATTCATTTGCCGCAGCCAATTCTCAACAACGAAGAGCTTGCCAAATTGCGGCACAACAAAATGGAAGGCTTTCGCGCGGCAACGCTTGATACGCTCTTTGCGGCAAGCGGAGAAAAAGACGCGCTTGAAAAAGGATTAAAGGAGCTCTTCGTGCAAGCTGACAAAGCGATTGAAGGCGGTGCGACCCTTCTGATTCTTAGTGACCGAGCGATGTCCAGTAGCCGTGCGGCTATGCCAGCTCTGCTTTCGGTCAGCGGTCTCCACCATCACCTCATTCGTCAAGGAACGCGGACGAACGTTAGCTTACTAGTTGAATCAGGCGAACCGCGTGAAGTTCATCACCATGCTCTGCTGCTCGGCTACGGAGCGGAAGCGGTAAATCCCTATCTTGTGTTTGATGTGCTTGATGAGTGGATTCAAAATAAACTGCTTGATTCCTATTCCTATATTGAAGCATGCAGCCGTTATGTGAAGGGCGCTGTAAAGGGTGTTATGAAAGTGTTATCGAAAATGGGGATTTCAACGATTCAAAGCTATCGCGGGGCCCAAATTTTTGAAGCGGTTGGTATTCACCCAGAAGTGATCGACACGTATTTTACGTGGACATCTTCACGAATTGGCGGCATCAAGCTTGATACGATTGCGAAAGAAGTGCTCGCAAGACATGAAAAAGCATTTACAACACGTGAAGGATTTGACGAGGAATTGGAGCCTGGCGATGACCTGCAGTGGCGCCGAGGCGGAGAACCTCATCAATACAATCCGCACTCGATTCATATGTTGCAAAATGCGTGTCGTAACGATAATTACGAGTTATTTAAAAACTATTCAAGGTCGATCAATGAACAAACCGACGATCAGACGACACTTCGTGGATTGCTAGAATTCACCTCCGGAACGACATCTTCTATCCCGCTTGAAGAGGTAGAGCCAGCAGCGTCCATTGTGAAACGTTTTCGGACAGGGGCGATGTCCTATGGTTCGATTTCAGAGGAAGCGCACGAGACGCTAGCCATCGCAATGAACCGTCTCGGCGGGAAGAGCAACACCGGCGAAGGTGGAGAAAATCCTGAGCGATTTACGCCTGATGAGAACGGCGATCTTAGGAGAAGCGCAATTAAGCAAGTGGCGTCAGGGCGGTTTGGTGTCACCAGTCACTACCTTGTTAATGCGGACGAAATCCAAATTAAAGTCGCTCAAGGGGCGAAGCCTGGGGAAGGTGGGCAGCTTCCTGGACAGAAGGTTTATCCTTGGGTGGCCGAAGTACGGGGCTCTACACCAGGCGTGGGCTTAATTTCTCCACCGCCGCATCATGACATTTACTCGATTGAGGATCTCGCAGAGCTGATCCACGATTTAAAGAATGCAAACCCTGCCGCTAAAGTGAGCGTCAAGCTCGTTTCAGGAACAGGCGTGGGAACGATTGCGGCTGGTGTAGCGAAAGGCCGAGCGGACGGCATTGTCATTAGCGGCTATGACGGCGGGACAGGTGCGGCTGCGCGTACGAGCATCAAGCATACGGGACTGCCGTGGGAACTTGGTCTTGCGGAAACCCATCAGACGCTCGTGATGAACAATCTGCGCGACCGTGTCACCGTTGAAACCGACGGCAAGCTGATGACGGGCAAGGACGTGGTGATCGCGGCTATGCTTGGAGCGGAGGAGTACGCGTTTTCGACAGCACCTCTTGTCGTTCTTGGCTGTGTAATTATGCGGGTCTGCCATTTGGACACGTGCCCGGTCGGCATTGCCACGCAAAACCCTGAACTTCGAAAAAAGTACATGGGAGAAGCAGATCATGTCGTTCGATTTATGACGTTTATCGCCGAAGAAATGCGTGAAATCATGGCTGAGCTTGGCGTCAAGACGATTGATGACCTGATTGGACGCACGGATTTGCTTAAGCAAAGCGAGACAGTGAACAACTGGAAAGCTCGTGATGTGGAGCTATCCAGCATTCTCTACAGACCTAAAGGGAAAGAAGACAAAGCCCATCGCTGCACAAGTGGGCAAGACCATTTACTTGAGGTGTCCCTTGATGCACGAGAGCTGTTGCCAGCAGCTGCGCCCGCCCTTGAAACGGGAACACTCGTCACCTATTCCACACCGATTCGCAACACGGATCGCGTTGTTGGTACCATTGTCGGTAGTGAAGTCAGCAAGCGATTTGGGGCGGAAGGACTAGCGCCAGATACGATTCAGTTTTCGTTCACAGGCTCAGCTGGTCAAAGTTTTGGGGCGTTTGTGCCAAAAGGAATGACGCTTCGCCTTGAGGGAGATGCGAATGACTATTTGGGCAAAGGGCTCTCTGGCGGGAAATTGGTTGTTCGACCGTCAAAGCAAGCCACGTTTGAAGCGCACTCGAATATTATCGTTGGCAATACGACGTTTTACGGGGCGACAGACGGGAAGGCTTTTATCGCTGGCCAGGCTGGCGAACGCTTCTGTGTGCGAAACTCCGGTGCCCATGTTGTGATTGAGGGTGTTGGTGATCACGGCCTTGAGTACATGACTGGGGGCATGGTTGTCAATCTCGGTGGTACAGGCAAAAACTTTGCAGCTGGAATGTCTGGCGGGATTGCCTATGTGTTTGATCAGGATAACACGTTTAAAACACACTTGAATGAAGAAATGGTCTTGCTTGAAGAGCTCTCTGACAACGACGCCACTGTGCTCAAAGCCCTTGTGGAAGAGCACCATGCGGAAACAGCTAGCGCCAGAGCAGAAGCGATACTTGCAGATTGGTCCACATCCGTGGCTTCGTTTACCAAAGTGATCCCGAGAGATTACAAGCGCATTCTCGAAACGATTGAACGATTGAAAAAAGAAGGCGTTCCTGAGCATGAAGCAGCGATGATGGCCTTTGATGAAAACAAAAACGCGAAATCACGTGTCGGTGGTTCGTAAGGATTGTGGGGCGGCGACAAGCCTCCCCGCTGTTTTCTACATGCGGACGTGCTTGAATAGTTAGGAGTGATGATTGTGGGGAAACAAACTGGATTTATAGACTATACGCGTGAAAACCCATCGAAGAGAGACCCGTTTGAACGCACGAAGAATTGGCAAGAATTTCAACTCTTGATGCCCGAATCCTCTCTGCGGACTCAGGGTGCTCGGTGCATGGATTGTGCGATTCCATTTTGTCAAGCAGGTACCGATATGATCGGTTCCGGCGAAATTGGCTGCCCGGTCTACAACTTGATTCCCGAGTGGAATGATCTTGTCTATCACGGGAAGTGGAAGGAAGCGCTTGACCGTCTTCATAAAACGAATAATTTCCCTGAGTTCACCGGCCGTGTGTGTCCAGCGCCGTGTGAAGGTTCTTGTACCGTTGCCATCAACGATGACCCCGTTTCGATTAAATCCATTGAGTACCATATCATCGAACGTGGCTTCCAGGAAGGGTGGATCGTACCTGAGCCACCACAAACGCGTACGGGGAAAAAAGTGGCCGTCATAGGCTCAGGTCCCGCCGGCCTTTCAGCAGCCGCTCAGCTAAACAAAGCGGGCCATTTGGTTACGGTTTTTGAGCGTGACGACCGCATCGGTGGTTTGCTTACGTACGGGATTCCTGATGTGAAGCTTGCATTCGGCATCGTGGAACGTCGTGTCAGCCTGCTGGAAGCAGAGGGCATTGAATTTAAAACGGGTGTCGACGTTGGAAAAGATGTGACCGCCCGCGAGTTGCGCCGCAAATACAACGCTGTGATTTTGGCGACAGGAGCCACAAAACCAAGAGATGTTGATACCGAAGGACGGGAGCTCACAGGCATTCACTATGCAATGGATTTTCTCACCGCAAATACGAAGAGCCTGTTGAACTCTAACCATCGTGATGAAAACTATATTTCAGCAAAAGGCAAGCATGTGGTTGTGATTGGCGGAGGAGATACAGGAGCCGATTGTATCACAACAGCGGTCCGTCACGGAGCGGCCTCCATTACTCAATTTGATATTAACAAACAAAAAAGCGATGTGCGCGAACCCGATAACGCCTGGCCGCTCTTTCCGATCGTCCACAACGTCGAAGATGCGCACAAAGAATCAGAGGCGGTCTATGGCAGCGATCCACGGACGTACAAAGTGCAGACAACAAAATTTGTCGGGGACAAAGAAGGCAATGTTCGTGAACTGCATACGATACAGGTGGAAACAAGCTTCGATGAAAACGGCCATAAAGTGCGGACGGTCATTCCCGGTACAGAACAAGTATGGAAAGCAGACCTTATTTTGCTTGCTGTTGGGTTCACTGGACCGGAGGAAGCCGTGCTTGACTCCTTACAAGTAGAACGCACGTCCAGGCAAACCGTGAAAGCTGAGTACGGAAAGTACGAGACCACCCAAGAGGGCGTGTTTGCGGCTGGAGACAACCGTCGTGGTCAAAGCCTTGTTGTATGGGCAATTCATGAAGGAAGAGAAGCCGCGAGAGAGTGTGACCGGTTTTTGATGGGGGATACGTATTTGCCATAATGTTTGACTCTTTTTCTTAGATTAGTAGTAGCCAATAGGTGAGCCTCATGCGATAATAGAATAAAATTGTCGGATGTGAGGTGGAGGATGATGATGCGCCACATTAAAGGCATGGTCATGGTCATGCTAACCTTTTTATCATTCGGATTGTTGACATCGGAGGAAAACGATGTCGTTTTCGGAAAAAACGCGAGAGAAGCTAAGTCGTTTGTCTCAAAAATTGATGTTGACGAGTACGAGTTGCTTCCTGCGGTGGTTGCTTCAGAAGCTCCAAATTATGACGATGTCAATATTGGGCCTCTCTGGCTCACCGAAACATTCATTCTCGATGAGGCGACGAAGCAAGGGTTACAAAAGTTTGGCACAGGCATTGCTAGTCGAATAGAGTCTTCTTATAAAGATCAAATCATCCCAGCGCTAGGCGATGCTGTTGAGAAAATTCTCGTAAACTATGACCCTACGACCTTGGAGGAGCTGGCCGTGTCGAAAGCTCCAGCGGCTGGGCGAGGCGAAAAAATTATGCATATCTACAACAGTGCCACAGGAGAGGACTTGCTCCGCTTTCATGTGCGCCTTGACCGGCCTCCTAAAAGAGGGCATTACTTTCAGTTTCATTATCATTTGAATGAGGACCTTTTCCTCGAGCATTTCGCTCTTGGCAGCATCTATTGGGGCAAAGACGAGCCGCCGCGTTTCTCGGCGTAGTCTTTGCCTTTTTGCGCTGAATGCGGCGGGTAGATGCGACCCGCCTCCGCCTTTCGTGATCTAGCTGCGGGGCCCACTCGCTCGAGGTTTCTTCACGCCGCCAGGTCAAGCCAAAACCGGGCTTGAACCTGCCGTCGCTCCAGAACTTGTCGCTCGTGTTCAGACCCCCGCCGCCTTTCGTTCAATGTTCGTAGTTTTTTCGTTATTTCGCTATCCGCTTCTCTTTAAAATTTGGTACGATGGAGGGGAAGGTATTTAGAGGGGGAACTTGGTGTGGAAGCAGAGAAAAAGCAAAGGAGAGAGTGGCCTGCCTGGCTCAGATGGCTGCTAAGAGTTGTCTTCATCTATGTGGGTCTGCTTGTGCTTGTTCTGGCTGTTGCGATCTTGACGATCACAGGCACGTTTACGCTGATTGTGATTGAGGCATTTACGGACAACCATTCGCTCAGGCAGTTTTCAGAGACGTATCTTGTGCCAGTATCCGAATTTATGTGGGGGCTGTTTACGTGGCTTGTCCCAGGTTTGTAGGGAGGCGTCATAGTTGACGGAGAGCGAAGGAATGGTACTGGTCGTCTTGATGATGGCCGGTTTCATTTCAGCAGGTGTGTTTGGAGGGCTTGCCATTCACGGACTTATGATGGGGCGACCCAAAAGAGCACTATGGAGCGGACCGATTGCTGCTCTGATCGTGATTGTATTTATCATTGTGATTTTCTTGTTGATGACGTAAGGAGGGACGAAATGGAGCTTGTGCGGGCGAAATACAAAACAGGTGTCTATCTTGGCAAGATGATGGAGCGAGTCGAGCAAGAGAACCGCGCGTTGATTCAAGTGCTAGCGGTGCTTAAGCATCCGATGCAGGGGGATCTCCACCACCCTAAACAGGTGGATGTTCCCTTGTTTCATCAGCGAAAAGCGCTGGCGTACTTGGAAAAGTCATGGATGCCCCTTAGCACGGTTCAACCTTATGAGGGTGGAGTGCAGGATTATACAGCGTCACTAAAAGAGGCATGGGCAGAGGAGTGGGAGAAACTCCAGCAGCAGGACAGTAAGTGGGCTGCCTTATGCCTCGAGCAGCTGGAGGAATTGAAAAAAGAGTATGGGTTTAGCGAATAAGAGAAAGCAAAAGATCGAGCGCCGCCTTAACCAGCGGGCTCGATCTTTTTGATTTTTTCATGTTATTCATATGGCAGAGCTGCATAAGGCCTAAACGGAGCAATCAGCTGATCTAAGGCCCCTGCTTCCTCATTGGTAAGAGGGAGGAGTGGGAGGCGAACGGAGCCACACGGGACGCCAAAAGCATCCAAAGCCGCTTTTACAGGCGTTGGGTTTGGAGCCATGAACATGCCACGCATGAGAGGAAACAGTCGCTGATGGATCGCGCTAGCTGCCTGCACATGACCAGTGAAAAAGGCATTCGTAAGCTCCTTCATTTCTCTGCCGACAATATGAGAAGCGACGGAAACAACGCCTTTAGCTCCAAGCGAGAGCATCGGAAGTGTAAGGCTATCATCGCCGCTGTAGACAGCAAAATCTTCTGGTGCCAAGCGAATGATTTCGGTAACAGCATCAAGGTTTCCGCTTGCCTCTTTTGTGGCCACGACGTTTGGTAGTGTCGCAAGCCGGAGTGTCGTCTCAGGGCTCATGGAGACACCTGTGCGTCCTGGAACATTGTATAGCATGATCGGCAAGTGAGTGGCATTGGCCACAGCTTTTACATGTTGATAAATACCTTCTTGAGAAGGTTTGTTATAGTAGGGAACCACAATCATAAGGGCGTCCACGCCAGCGGCCTCGGCGGCAAGCGATAACTCGATTGTCTGCCAGGTGTTGTTGGAGCCTGTTCCGGCAATAACGGGAATCTCGCCATTCGCTTCATGAACCGCAACCGCAAAGAGCTGTTTTTTCTCCTCGAAGCTAAGGGTTGGCGATTCCCCAGTTGTACCACCTACAACAATGGAGTCCGACCCATTTTCGATTAAGTGACGAATGAGTGACTGTGTTGCACAAGCATCAAAGCCGCCTTGTTCATTAAAAGGAGTAACCATCGCCGTTATAATCTGTCCAAAATCCATATTCCATTTCCTCCTTAGAACGTAAGTTGCGGATAAGCAAGGGCATGTGTGTGAGCACAAAAAAACAACAATGAGGGTGGCTCATTGTTGCACGGTGACAGTAAAAACCTGTGCCAATGTGTGAGAAAGCCCCCCATACAAACGTATGACAGTGCTGCACTTGTTAAGTAGCAACCCCAGCTAAAATGGTTGATGAGTACCACTCGCTTCGGCAAAAACGCCTTTCAGGTTTTCTCCAAACGGAGCTCATTCTCCTCGAAAACCTTACTTATCGTTCTCGCACCTCTACTCCCACTAACTTGTTCAGTTCATATTCTTACGTCTACAGTAACAGACCCTCAGGCCAATTGCAATGGTTTTCTGTTAAAAGAAGCAGGCCCTTCCTCTCTGCTCCTTCGCTTAGCCTCGGTTCTGCATGCGATAAAACTGAACACAGTTTAGGAGCACGTCCAATTCTTGCGAGCACTTCACGGTTTTTCTGGCATTCATCCCATACTTGTTGGCAACGCAAAGCATCTCATTACGCTTAGCTTCAATGTCTATTTGGATCATGATTTTCCACTCCGTCTATGTGTAATCTTGATTTTTCCCTAAGCCATTATAGCCGGAATCAGAGAAAGAAACATCATTTTCACAAAAGAAGTCAAATAATTGTACAAACAGTCATCGTTCGACATTCGTTTGTCGCTGTGGTTTTAACCCATACTTTTTGACGACAGCGGTAAATTCTCGACTTAATAAATCAGCGGAAAGCGTCGCGTTTTCGTAGTGAAGCTGTTCTTGTTCATTGGGCGACTCGGTTTGCAATGCTTCAATCAAAGATTCAATCGAGACAAGGAACGTTTGGTGAATGTCAATGAACCCTGCGAACGGCTCAGGCTCAACAAAGAGACGGACATGCGTAGCGTCGTCCTGCAGTTCTCCCGCAATTGCTAAGGCACGCTCTTGATCTCCGTTAGAAAGCGATTTTCCAAGATCGGAAAGAGAGGGGCGCAGCCCTTCAACATAGGTACGCATTTGTTCCTCGTAAAGCACCATTTGATCATTCACGACCAGGTCACGATGATTCACTTCCCGCGTATTGGATAAAGAGCTGAGCTCCCTTTCAGAGAGAGCACCGGGTTCTTCTACTGTATCTCCCCTCACGCACCCTGTCACAACTAGAAGCAGCGCAATGCCTAGAATAAACCAATTGTGTACGCTTTTCATAACTAGAAACTCCTTCCATAAGCGTCGTCTTTCCCGTAGTATGTGCCACGTGCAAGATTTTCATTCGTTTGCATCATCAGGACTCATTGATTAGAATAAGAAGCGACAACGAGAAGTGGAGTGACGAGTATGAAACTAATTGTGACTGATATGGATGGGACCCTACTGAATGATAGACAAGAGGTATCAAAAGAAAACGCTCAAGCGGTGCGAGACGCCCTTGCAGACGGTCGGATCGTGGCCGTAGCGACGGGGCGGGACCTCAGAGAGGCAAGGCTTCCCCTGCAAAAAGCGGGGTTGGAACTTCCGATTATTAGTGTGAATGGAGCGCAAATGCACAATGAACAGCAGGAGCTTGTGGCTGAGGAGCCTCTCTCTAGAGATCTTGTAAGAGAGGCGATTGAAGTCTTGCGTGCAGAAGACGTTTATTTTGAAGTCTATACAACCGAAGGTGCATACTCCGATAACTATAGCAAAGCGCTCGCTGTGGTGGTGGATGTCTTGAAGTCTACAGGATCCGACCAAAGTGAAGCAGAGATGCTGGCTATGGCTAAGAAGCGCTTTGAAAATGGCTCTGTAAAACCAGTTGATTCCTATGAAAAGCTAATCGACCAGGAACATCCAATTCTTAAGTTGCTCGCGTTCTCATTAGAGGCGGATCAACTAAATGCGGCTAGGGATCGCTTAAAGGAAAACGAAGCGTATGCTGTCAGTGCTTCAGCTGCAGATAACCTTGAAATTACGCATCAAAACGCGCAAAAAGGAATTGCGCTAGAGGCTCTTGCAAACAGCAAAGGCGTTTCTTTGGCAGACTGCATGGCGCTTGGTGATAACTTAAATGACGTCTCAATGTTTCAAAAAGCGGGTACAGCGGTTGCTATGGGGAACGCTGAAGGCAAGATTCAAGAGGAATGCCACTATGTGACGAAAACAAATGAAGAGCATGGCGTCGCACACGCGATTTATACGATTGCGGGCGTGAAAATGACTGTTAGAAACGATTAGAAAAAGCCCCTGACTCCAGGGGCTTTTTTGTGCACCGGGAAGAGATGGAAATGTTATAAAACAAATTTTAAAAATGGGTTGACTGTTATAATACAACAGGCGTATACTGTAAATAGATAAACAAATCTGAACAGAGGAGATGTGATCGAAATGGCAGAAATGAAACCGAATCCGACACAAGAAGAGCATGATACACAGAGGGAACCGTCCATTTTAGAAATGATTAATGAATCTTACGCGTAAAAGGGGCCTTAGGCCTCTTTTTTTGTGTTTCCCTTTCTGTTTGATTGTTGTGTAACAGAGATAAGGTTTAAAACAGAAAGTAAAGGGAATATGAACAGGAGTGTTCAAGGCTATTGAATCGTAAGCTGAGGGAGGAGGATATGACATGATTGAGAGACAAGGACCTTCGAAGAAAGAACTCAAAGACAAAATTGAGGCCATGAAGAACGAAGAACAGGAATACCGCCGGGAAGCATTTATTACGGCGTATGACGAGTACGTGGAAATGCTTGAGGCAGAAATTGAGAAGTTAAAGGCAAGGAATCATACGCAAACAGGCCCGGAATAATATTCCGGGCCTTCGTCTAGCTCTGGCGCCCACTTGCTCGAGGTTTCTTCAGAACTTGTCGCTCGTGAGCAGGGCGCCTGTACATTTCGGTATTAAGAACCCTTCTGTCATTTTGCGCTTTTATCAGTTTAATGCTAAACTAATCATTGGAGGAACAAGATGAACTCATTTAAAAAGGACGAACGCTTAGCGCTGACGCTGTGGTTTCGCCTCGCTCGCTTCTACCATGAGAGCAACCGAATGTCCAATCAGCACGTAAGAAAGTGGGGCATATCGCTCTCACAATTTGATACGCTTGTGCAGGTTCGTGCTTTTCAGCCTGTGGCGCAGGGAGAGCTTGCGGAAAAGCTTCTCGTCACAAAAGGAAATATGACACACACGCTGACCAAGCTCGAAAGCTGTGGCTATATCACAAGAAAGCAAGAATGGCGGACAAAAACAATCGCTTTAACGGAAAATGGGGCTGCGCTTGTAGCAGAGGTAATGCCTGAACAGTCGGCATTTCAGGCGTCTTTGTTTGAACCGCTGAAAAAGGAAGAGCAGAAACAATTGCTTGAACTGATGAGAAAGCTCCAAAAACAAACAGTTGTGGAGGAATTTGAATGAACCTCAAACCGATCAAGGGACAGCACCATGTATCGGCAATCACGGCAGATGCAAAAGAAAATGTACGCTTTTATACCGACGTACTCGGGATGAGGCTCGTCAAAAAAACGGTCAATCAAGATGATACTTCGGTCTATCACTTGTTTTATGCCGATGAACGCGGAAATCCAGGCACGGATTTAACTTTTTTTGAAATTCCTTTTGCGGGAACAACGTATAGAGGCACCAACAGCATTTCAACGACTTCTTTGCGAGTCCCTTCAAATCAAGCTCTCCAATACTGGGTGCATCGCTTTGATGACTATCATGTGGCGCATGAAGGAATCCAAGCCGAGGGAAAGCGTCAGTCCATTCGTTTCGAGGACTTTGAAGGACAGCGTTTGATGCTTGTTTCTGATGAAGAGAATACCGGTGTTGCAGGGGGGAAGCCTTGGGATCAGAGTCCAGTTCCGGCGGATGTCGCTATTTATGGGCTTGGACCGGTGCGGCTGACGATCAGTAACGCTGATGTGACTGCCCGAGTATTAACGGAAATTCTCGGGTTCCGCTACGAGCGAACGGTGGAAGAATCAGAGAAAATGGTTGATGTCTACGCTACGGGTGAAGGGGGCACAGGAGCAGAAATTTACTTGCTTCAAGATGCAGAAACCTCAAAGGAGCGTCCCGGCCGTGGCAGTGTTCATCATGTTGCTCTCCGTGTGGAAAGCGAGGAAGAGCTGGACAAGTGGGTTGAGCGTATAACAAGCTACGGGTTGCCAAATTCTGGTTTTGTGGAGCGCTATTATTTTAAGTCGCTCTACTTCCGTGAACCGAACGGCGTTTTGATTGAATTAGCAACAGATGGGCCAGGATTTGAAGGCGATGAATCCTTTGAGCATCTAGGGGAATCCCTCGCATTGCCACCGTACCTCGAAGGCAAGCGAGCGGAAATCGAAGCCAAAATCAAGCCATTAAACACGAAATCCTAGGAGGGCGACCATGAGTGACCATAAGCATCTTTTCGTTAAAGGCGAAGATGAGACGAAGCCAACATTTGTGCTTCTACACGGAACAGGCGGGAACGAAAAAGACTTGCTCCCGATTGTGAACATGATTGATGAAGGAGCGTCGGTTTTAGGCATCCGCGGGAACATCTCAGAAAACGGCATGCCGCGGTTCTTTAAGCGTTTAGCAGAAGGCGTTTTTGATAAGGAAGACCTAAAACTTCGCACGGATGAACTTCATGCGTTTTTAGAAGAGGCGGCCACGGAGCACGGCATTGATCGGCAGAATCTCGTGGCGATCGGCTATTCGAATGGAGCGAATATTGCCGCAAACCTTTATTATGAGCACGGGGCCGTGTTCAAAGGCGCGATGTTGTTTCATGCGATGGTTCCGCAACAGAAAGAGGCACTTCCAAACCTTGAAAATGCGAATGTCTTTATTGGCGCAGGCAAACACGACCCAATGATCCCGGCGCCGGAAACGGAGCAGCTTAAGCGCGACTTAGAAAGCGCTGGAGCAGCAGTGAAAACGTTCTGGACAGAAGGTGGACATGAGCTGATGCGGGAGGAAATCCAGGCGGCAAAAGAGTGGTACGAGGCGTTATAGGAAGAAAAAAAGCGACCGAACGAGGGTCGCTTTTTTTAGCTGACGCTGGAAGTACGCCGGCAGTCCAAGTGAAGTTTCGCTTAAGCTGCTTTCATATGTGAGTAGGACCACCGCTCCTCCGCTAAGCAAACCGCTCCAAATGCGGAATACCGAAAGCGGTCTCCTCGTATGATTGTTCAGCGATCGTGAAGGAGCTGTTGCCGAGAGTTGCGCCGCCAAGTTTTCCATAAAATTCGCACGCAGGACGATTATCTGTGAACGCATAGACGACGGCGGAAGGAGCGCCAAGCCGAGTATGTAAATCTCTCAGTGTGGTTTCTACCAACGCCCGCCCTGCGCCAAAGCCCTGGTATTCTTTGAGCAAATAAATCGCGTACAGCTCATAGTCGTAATCGGGGTAACCGTCTGTGCGTTTCCGCCCGCCATTGGCAAAGCCGAAGATAGAGCCGTCTTCAGCTTCGGCAACAAACACAGGGCCTTGATTGCCCTTTAAGATGTCTTGCCACCGATGCGTACGTGCCCGAATGGATAGTGTTTCCAAAAACGAGTCCGCCACAATTCCTTTATACGTACTTAACCAGCTATGAACGTGGACCGTCGCAATCGCTTCGGCATCAGCCACCGCCGCCTCTCGAATCACGTAGCTCATGTTTGCGCCTCCCCTTTTTCCGGTTATGAGAGTAGTATAGGGGAGCTTCAGCCATTCGTAAAGCCGCTTCTTCGTTAGGTATAGACAAAGCGAGGAGGAAAGGATAAAATGCAAGGAACTCATCCTCGTAAAAAAGCATGGACGCTGCTTAATGGAAAAGGTGGGAGAACTATGAGTGAAGAAACGTCAAAAAAGAACTGGCTGCTTTATGCTGGAGTAGCCGTTGCATTAGCAATTGTTTTTTACTTAGCGATATTTGAAGAACGATGGTACCGGGCAGTTGTTTTGGCTGCGCTGCTTGGGTTAAGTGGGTTTGTGGTTTACCGTTTTAAGCAGCTTGAGGAGCTGCTTGAGGAAAAAGGATCGGTCGCAGTTATAAGGGAAGTGGAGGATGAGGACGAGGTAGAAAAAACAAAAGCCAATGACTTAAGAACCCTGGAACAAAAGGAATTTGAGCTGCAAAAGCTCGACCTTGATCGGACGCAAATTTTTGAGGATCTATTAAGTCAGACCGCTTTAGAAGAAGCTGATAAAAGTCGTTTTCGCGAAAAAATTCAGGAAGCAGACAAAGAAACGTCCAAAGTGCGCGAGGAATGGTTAAATGCTTCGAATCGAATGATGTCCATGGTTAGTGGTGCGAAGCGAATGTTTGTAAAGGAAAGTCCGATGAAAGAAATGGCGGCCTCCATTGACGAGCGGATTCTCGATCACGGGTCTTTTCAAGAGTTGAACCAAGAGATCCAGCGGCTCGTGCCAAGGCTCTCCAAAGAAAGCAAAGACGCACTCGCCAAAACCAACTACGTAGATGAAGACAACCAACTCACGCGCTCGGGCTATAAAGCATTGCTGCAAGCGAGTGAAGAAGAATAGCGTCATTCTAGCACTCCCGTACATTCGTGTACCGGGGTGCTATTTTATGTTGATCAACATGCGTCTGGTGGCGCTTTAGCATCAATGGGAAACAAACCGCACCATGCTAACTGAAAAATCGAATGTCTGTGATAAGATAGATAAAGAAAGACCTATACATAGGGGGCGGACAATGGAATCAATCATTGAAGTGGACGCAGCGACGTTTGTACGTAATGAACGAACACTTTTGGCAAGTCTCAACTGGAAGGTGAAACCCGGGGAACACTGGGCGATTCTAGGCGCGAACGGCTCGGGCAAAACATCGCTTCTGAAACTAATCACTGGGTATGAATGGGTATCAAAGGGCGGAATCTCTGTGTTTGATCAGCGGTTTGGTACAGTCGCGCTTCATGAGCTGCGCAAAAACATTGGCTGGGTGAGCGCTTCCCTTGATGAACGCTATCGAACGCATGAAGGGATGGCTTGCGTTGATGTGATTGTCAGCGGAATTCATGCATCGATTGGTGTTCACGAGGAAGTGAGGCAGGAGGACTGTGAGCGAGCACTGAAGCTCGCGAGTGAATTTGCTTTGGAGACGGTGGCCTACGCGCCACTGTCCACCTTGTCCCAAGGGGAAAGGAAGAAGACATTCCTCGCCCGGTCGTTGATGAATCACCCGGACTTGCTCATTCTTGATGAACCTACAAGCGGCCTTGATCTTCAAGCTCGGGAGCAGTTTCTTGCGAGCATTGAGAAGCTTTTGGATACGAAAACAGCGCCGACGCTTCTTTATGTGACTCACCACCCTGAAGAGATTGTGCCATCCATTACGCATGTCCTGCTTTTAAAAGAAGGGAAAATACTGGCTGCTGGTCTAAAAGAAGACGTGCTAACGTCAGAGTTTGTCAGTACAGCTTTAGGCGTACCAGTCACGATGGAGTGGCAGGACAACCGGCCTTGGGCTCGCGTCCAGTCGTTAAAGAGCCCTTGAGGACCTTCCTCAAGGGCCTTCTCAGATGCTTAAGCAAAGCTTTCTTCAAGCTCTGAAATCAGTGTGCCAACGTAGGCAACGGCGTCGCGAATCGTTTCCGGGTCTTCCATATCCACTCCTGCCATGCGAAGCAGGTCGAGGGGCTGCTTCGTACCACCGGCCTTGAGCATTTCAAGCCAGGCATCAATCACTGGCTGTCCTTCGTTTTGATAGAGAGAATACGCTTTGGTCGCGGCCGTTAGACCAGCAGAATACGTGTACGGATACAGTCCCATATAATAGTGTGGTTGGCGCATCCATGTTCTTCCGGCTCCTTCATCAAGGACGACGGCATCGCCCCAGAATCCTTGGAGAACCTCAAGCTTCGTTTTCCGCAGCAACGTGGCCGTCAGCGGCTGTCCGTCTTCGGCGAAGCGGTAGACGTGGCGCTGGAATTCGCCTTCAAGCAAATGCGTCACAAAATTGTGGTAGTACGTCCCGATAAATTGCATCAGCACCCAGCGCTTCATTCTCGGGTCCTCCGTGGCCGTTAATAGATGGTTGCCAAGAAACAATTCATTCATCGTCGACGGAGCTTCAATGCAATACGTGGAAGGCCTTGTTGCATTGAGCGGCTGGTGCGCATTGGCAAGATAAAAGTGGCCGGCATGGCCAAGCTCGTGAGCAAGCATAAAAGCTCCTCGCATCGTATCTTTCCATGTTAGCAGAATATAGGGGTGCACCCCGTACGGGCTGGAGCAAAAAGCGCCGGTTGCTTTGCCGATATTGTCTGCTCGGTCGACCCACCGTTCGGCAAAGGCTTGATCTAGCATCGAGCGGTACTCTTCACCTAAAGGTTCAAGCGCTGCTTTGATCATCTCACTCGCTTTTTCATAGGATGTCTCTGGCTCAAAGTCAGGGTCAAGCGGCGCTTTCAAGTCACAGAAACGCATCTCATCAAGCTCAAGCACGCGTTTTTTTAGCTTTGCATAGCGCTGCATATGAGGGGCGAGTTCCTTGTAAATGATGTCTAACTGATTCTCATACATCGTCTGTGTCACATCCTGGCTATGCAACAGCATATCCGTCACAGAGTGATGCCCTCGTATGCGAGAAAGCGTTACTTGCTTGGTGACTTCGGTGGCGTACGTCTTCGCAAAGGTGTGCTCATACTGCTGAAGCGTCCCGTCAAAGGCCTCATAAGCGCGGCGGCGCTCCTCTGTGTTTGGTGAGAGCTCGTACTGATCTTCAAATCTCGCAAAGGAAAGGGGTTGCTCTTCGCCGTTTTTCCCGCTGAAAGAAGGGAAGGTCATGTCGGCTGATTTGCTTGTTGAATAAATCGCGTAAGGGGCATTCATCACAGGGCCGAGCGCCGCAAGCGTTTCTTCCGTTTCGGGCGTAAGCGCGTATGGCTTGTCACTCATCACTTTATGTAAGTAGACTCGATACGTGGCAAGCTCAGATTCCTCTTTTTCAAACTGTTCAATTAAGCTCTTCGGCAACGCAAGGATTTCTGCTTCTACGTTTGAGAGTTTGGCTTGAACAGACGCATAGACTTGCTGGGCGAGACTCGCGCTTGCCTGAGCATCGGAATCAGAACCATCGCCCGAGAGGGTAAGGGTTGCATAGGTCATGACACGTACCCCTCGTTCGAGCAGCGCTTCTCTCGCTTGCAAGCAGAGCAAGAGATTGCTCGCACGCTCGCCTAACTTTCCCGTGTAAATCGACAGCTTATCCGCGTCTTCCTCAAGCTCCTTCAGCTCCTGTTCCCATGCCTCTTTGGATGAAAACAAATCAGCTAAATTCCACGTTTGCTCCGCGGGAACATCTTGACGTTTGGTTAATTCCATTTTTTTCTCCTCCAGCGCCTCTTATTTTTCGGAAACCGAAATTAATGTAAGTATACACAATTTCGAAAACGAGTGCATGACATAACCACTAACTTGTTGGCTCGATTTTAGGTGAAAGGCTAGCCAGCAGAACAACCATTCGCTAAAATAGAGAGAGAATAAACAAAGGTGGTACCACAATGTTTAAAAAGAACCTTACGCAGCTGCTTGAAGGGTTAAAGAAGGACGCCAACGTTACGCATTGGCAAGAAATAGAGGCGGTGCCTGCCAAGGCCGTTCTCCCACCAGAGTCGATGGATGACCGTTTAACACAGGCACTTGCTACGCGCGGCATTGGCGAGCTATACACGCATCAGGCTTCTGCCTTCGAACGGGCAGAGAGAGGCGAAAATATTGTCGCGGTGACGCCAACCGCCTCTGGAAAGTCGCTCTGCTATAACGCGCCGGTGCTGGCCGAAATTTTGCGCAATGAAGAAAGCCGCGCCCTTTACTTATTTCCAACAAAAGCGCTCGCTCAAGACCAAATGAGCGATATCAATGAACTGATCGAGGCGATGGGGGTCCCAGTAAAATGCCACACGTATGACGGAGATACGGCCCCGCAAATCAGGCAGTCGATTCGCAAAGCTGGACATGTTGTGATTACGAATCCGGATATGCTGCACTCAGCGATCTTGCCGCATCACACGAAATGGGTGTCCTTTTTTGAACATCTCCGCTACATCGTTATCGACGAACTCCATACGTACAGAGGGGTTTTCGGAAGCCATGTAGCGAATGTCATTCGCCGTTTAAAACGGATCTGTGCCTACTACGGGTCCAGTCCGCAGTTTATTTGTACATCGGCGACCATTGCCAATCCAAGGGAGCTAGCGCAAGAATTAACAGGAGAGACGGTTTCCCTGATCGATGATAACGGGGCGCCAACGGGGAAGAAGCATTTTATCTTTTACAACCCGCCCCTTGTCAATGAACCGCTCAACATTCGCCAGAGTGCGCTCATGCAAGTGGATGCACTCGCAAAGTCATTTTTAAAAAACGACATTCAAACGATTGTCTTTGCGAAGAGCCGCGTTCGCGTCGAGCTGATTCTCAGTCGCTTGCAGGAATTAACGAAGCGGAGGTTTGGGGAGGATGCGATTCGAGGCTACCGCGGCGGCTACTTGCCAAAGCAGCGCCGAGAGATTGAGCGGGGATTGCGTTCAGGGACAATCAAGGGGGTGGTTTCAACCAACGCGCTTGAGCTGGGTGTGGATATCGGTCAGCTGCAAGTCTGTATCATGACCGGTTACCCAGGGACGATTTCTAGCTCCTGGCAGCAGGCCGGCCGGGCGGGAAGACGACAAAATGAAGCGGTTGTCATCATGGTCGCTGGTTCTACGCCGCTTGACCAGTACATCGTCCACCATCCGGAATACTTTTTTGAGAAATCGCCGGAGGTTGCCAGACTGAATCCGAACAATTTGGTCATCTTTCTTGATCATTTAAAATGTGCCGCCTATGAGCTGCCGTTTTCAAGTGGAGATGTCTTTGGTGGAGAAGAGGTCGATGATTATTTGGACTTTCTGGCTGAAAAACACGTCGTTCACGAGCGCGCTGGGCGATGGTATTGGATGAACGATGCCTTCCCTGCCCACGGCATTAGCTTGCGCTCTGCCTCACAGGAAAATGTCGTCATTATCGACCAAAGCGATGTGACGAATCATACGGTGATCGGCGAGATGGATCGATTCAGCGCGATGACACTGTTGCACGATGAAGCAATTTACTTGCATCAAGGCGTTCAGTACCAGGTCGAACATTTAGATTGGGAGGAAAAGAAGGCCTTTGTTAGAGAAGTGCACGTAGAGTATTTTACCGATGCCAATTTAGCGGTGTCTCTCTCTGTGCTGGAAGAAGACGCGACACGAGAGGAATCGTACGCGACCGTCTCTTATGGCGATGTGATGGTGAGAGCGAAGGCGACCATTTTCAAAAAGCTTCGCGTAAGCACGATGGAAAACATTGGGTCAGGGCCGATCCATTTGCCGGAGGAAGAGCTCCACACAAGCGCAATGTGGCTGAGCTTTGATGAGTCGGTGATTGAGCGCTTTGGCAAGGAGACGCTCGACCAAGCACTCGTTGGTCTCGCGCAATTGATTGGACATGTCGCACCGATTCATGTCATGTGCGATCGCGGCGATCTTCATGTCGTCCCGCAAATGAAAGCGGAACATTCAGAGGCTCCGACCATCTTTGTCTATGATTCCTACCCAGGAGGGATTGGCCTCGCCAAGGAAGTGCACAAGCGAACCGAGGTGATTTTAGGGCATGTTCAGGCGCTACTTTCTTCTTGTCTGTGTACATCGGGTTGTCCAGCCTGCGTTGGTGCTCAGTCAGAAGAAGGTGGCGTTAAACGCGTCGTTGGCAGACTCGTCCGGTTGTTGCAAGAGCATCCTCAGGTCAGAGAGGAGCGAATGGTCAAGAGATAAAAATTTCACATACCGAAATAAGAGTGGAGGAGTTTTTATTAACTTAAAAGCAAAGCTCAAGCGGATGGAAGGCCATATCAACATAAAGGGTGTGGAAAGTGGGCAAAAGAAGGAGGCACGCAACACGTCCAAAGAATGGACCGACCTCGGGGCGAAGAGACGTGAATTCGACGGCGCCTCGATTTACGTTCGCGAGCGACGAATCCCTTACGAACAAAAGCATGGACGCTATACGTTTAAAGAGATGGTCGATATACTGGAGCGCTGGGAAACGTGTAAGGAAACCCACCCCCTTTCTTGCAAAGGGATTGAGCGAGAGAAGCTGCTGTTCTTTGATACGGAAACGACAGGACTTTCAAGTGGAGCCGGTACGCAAATGTTTTTGCTTGGGTACGCAAAGTTTACAGAGGAGGATGTGCTCATTAGGCAGTTCTTCCTGCCAGGTCCGGAGGCGGAGGTAGCTCTGTATCACCATTTCTTAGCGGATGTGGCATCCATGGATCATCTTGTGACCTTTAACGGCAAAGCTTTTGACTGGCCGAGATTGAAGACCAGGCATACCTTCGTCCGTGATCGTGTACCAAAGCTACCGAAATTCGGC
Organism: Shouchella shacheensis; assembly: GCF_001484965.1. Taxonomy (GTDB): domain Bacteria; phylum Bacillota; class Bacilli; order Bacillales; family Bacillaceae_D; genus Shouchella; species Shouchella shacheensis. The sequence continues at coordinate 85,467 of NZ_LLYY01000017.1, forward strand.
CATTTTGATTTGCTCCACGGGGCCCGGCGTCTCTGGAAGGACACGCTGCCATCGTGTGGGCTCGGGGTGATAGAAGAAGAGAAGCTCTGTTTTACACGAAGTGAGGATACGCCTTCCTATCTAGTTCCAATGCTTTACTTTGACTTTGTCCGGGAGCAGGACCCGAGTCTTGTGGAAGGGGTGTTTTGCCACCATGAGTGGGATTTGCTTTCCCTAATCGCACTCTATGCAGAGATGACCGCGTTAATCCTTGGGGCTCCAGACCAAGCAACGGCTAAAGAGATATACGAAATTGCTCGCTGGTATGAAGCGGTGGGGGAGGAGTCGAAGGCACTTATTCTGTATGAAGGGCTCCTTATAGAAGAGGGGGAGTTAGCGTTAGCCAGCTTGTTGAAAAAAGCGGATCTCCTTAAGAAGCAAAGGCGCCACGATGAGTCGTTGGCTTGCTATAAGTTCCTTCTTCGGCACTCGTATCAAAGCTGGCACAGTGCCACCCAGTGCGCACTTTTGCTCGAACATCATTCTAAAAACGTACACGAGGCCCGTCTTTATGCCGACGAAGCACTTGCTTATGCGGAGACAGCAAAAGAACACGCAGAAGCCGTTAAACGAGTGGGGCGCTTGAGACGAAAAGCGGGAAATGAAGACGAGTAGACTTTTTTCATTTCCCGGGGAAGCGCATATTTAGACGTACTTCGCGCTTGGAGAGGGGAAGGGTGTCGAATCTCCACCAATCCTCTGTTTTATCGGTTTCCGAAAGAAGACCCCCTCTTCAAGCGCGTGTAGGGCGGAGCCCAGCGATAAGGGGGAGATGAATGTCGGTTAGGCG